>NZ_CP137920.1:1391898-2783796 GCF_033708015.1 Proteus vulgaris
CTATTACTATTTTTGTTGCATTATTTTTATTATTTTTTCCTTTTCGTTCATTACGATTTTTCTCTATCTTTCTGTTTTTCTGGGTTTATTCAAATATGGCTGCATCATCCTTAATGACGAGAACGGAGCAGTTTGCCGATAATATAGTAATATTTGAAACCAAAATTATGGAATATCGCCAATTAACAGAGGGTAATATTATTATCAAAATACCCATTACCAAAAAAACGCGCTTCTCATCATCTGTTTATGCTAACGTGTATTGGCGAAATCCCCCTAAAAATATAGCAGTAGGGCAATATTGGAAATTTAAAATTCAATTCAGAGCAGTACATAGCTATTTAAATGAAGGTGGGTTTGATAGTCAAAAGTATGCTGTTTCTATGAAAGAAACGTTAACAGGTAAAGTGATGACGGCCCAGTTTATCCGAGATGATACATCACTGCGTACTCAATTTATTCAAACCCTTTCAACTTATTGGCAAACTGCAGAAAATAAAGGCGAAATTATTGCTTTAGTCTTAGGTAATAAGCGATATATTGAACCTGAGAAGAAAGATCTCTATATCAAAACAGGAGTTGCACATTTAATTGTGATATCGGGGTTGCATATAGGTTTAGCTGCTTGTGCTGGCTGGATCATTGCAAGAAGTATTCAATTTATATTTCCTATCAGATGGATTAATCCACAGTTTCCATTAGTCATAGCTTGGCTATGTGGGGTTTTCTATGCTGCGTTATCAGGTTGGGGAATACCAGCAACAAGAGCTGTTATTGGATTAACCGTTTGGGTGATTTTACATTGGGCAAACCGATTATTTTTACCTTGGCAATGGGTACTTTGGAGCGCCGCACTCATTCTTATTATTGAACCTCTTTCTATCCTTTCAGCCAGTTTCTGGCTTTCCTTTTCTGCTGTATTTGCCATTATTTTTTGGTATTGGATGTATCCATTAAAAACTAAATATAATTATCAAAAACGGTGGTTTATTTTACGATTGGTACATTTACAATTTGGTTTATTAATTATTTTGTTACCATTTCAATTATATTTATTTAATGGTGCTAATTTTTTTAGTTTTATCGTTAATTTGTGGGCAGTTCCTGTTATTTCTTTTATTACCGTACCGTTAATAATGATTGGATTATTGACATTTTTTCTCTCATTTTTACAGCCGATAATTTGGCATTGGGTTGATCTTTCTATCAATTTTGCTTTTTGGTGTACTCCATTATTTTTACCATTTTGGCAAGAAAGTGGTGCTATTCCTTTATTATTAGCTTTTTTGGGGCTCGGCATTATTTTAGTCATCAAAATGTCATGGTGGCATTATCATTTTATATGCATTGTGGCTATTGGTGCTGTTTTATATTGTGAATTGACAGCTTCTTCACGCTATCAATGGCGAATGTCCATGCTAGATGTTGGACATGGTTTAGCTGTTGTTCTTGAAAAAGAAGGAGAAGCGGTTATTTATGATACTGGAATACGGTGGAAAAGTGGTGGTTCAATTGCCAAAAGTGTCATTATTCCTTATTTAAAAAGTCATCGGCTTAAACCCGTTGCATTGATAATTAGTCACGATCATCTTGATCATACTGGGGGGATTAACGATTTAATAAAAGCGTATCCTAACTTAAACATTCGTAGTAGTTTTGACGATCCTTCGCATTTACCTTGTTTAAGTAATAAATCATGGCAATGGAAAGGGCTTCGATTTGAGGCATTATGGCCACCGAATAAGTTACCTTCCCCGAAGAATAATCAATCCTGTGTGATTAATGTCAGTGATGGTAAACACCATATTCTTTTGACTGGAGATATAGAAAAAGAAGCTGAAGCTCAATTAGTAAGAGTCAAAAAAGAACAACTGAAAGCCGATGTTTTACAAGTTCCTCACCATGGTAGTCAAACATCATCCACATTGATGTTTATTCAAGCAGTATCACCTAAATTTGCGCTCGTTTCTGCTGCTCGTTATAGCCCTTGGCGTTTACCTTCTGATAAAGTACATCATCGTTATAAAAGAGAAGCTATTAATTGGCTAACAACTTCTATTAGTGGACAAATTTCTATCGAGTTTAATCAAAATAATATTGATGTATTTACCTATAGACGAGATATTTTACCTCGTTGGTATCATCAGTGGTTTGGTGTTTTGACGTTTCCCGAGTAGAATGACCGGCTAATTATTAAAAGTTTGGTAATATATATGAATGATATAGATCTATCAACGTGGCAAACATTCCGCCGCTTATGGCCAATGATCCGACTTTTTAAAGCAGGGTTAATCGTTGCTGCAATTGCATTAGTCATCAATGCGGGGGTGGATGCATTTATGATTTCTTTATTAAAACCGCTTCTTGATGAAGGTTTTGGTAAAGCCAGCAATGACGTATTAAAATGGATGCCTCTTGCTGTTATTGGACTGATCGTTCTGCGTGGTATATCTAACTTTATTTCAAGTTACTGCCTTTCTTGGGTATCAGGAAAAGTGGTAATGAATATGCGTCGCCGACTGTTTTCTCACATAATGGGAATGCCGGTGAGCTTTTTTGATCAGCAATCAACAGGGACTTTACTCTCTCGTATCACATATGATTCAGAACAAGTTGCCTCTTCATCATCAGGCGCATTAATCACAGTTGTACGTGAAGGTGCTTATATTATTGGGCTATTTTGTTTGATGTTTTACTATAGCTGGCAATTATCCCTGATCCTTATCGTTATCGCACCTATTGTGGCTGTTGTTATCCGTTTGGTATCGACTCGTTTTAGAACGATCAGTAAACGGATCCAAAATAGCATGGGACAAGTAACAACTAGCGCAGAGCAAATGCTAAAAGGGCATAAAGAAGTTCTGATTTTTAATGGTCAAGAAGTTGAAAATAAGCGCTTTAACCATGTGAGTAATCATATTCGCCGTCAAGGTATGCGTATGGTTGTCGCCTCGTCAATTTCAGATCCTATTATTCAATTGATTGCTTCCTTTGCATTAGCATTTGTTCTATATGCAGCAAGTTTCCCAGAAATTATGGAAACATTAACGGCGGGGACAATTACGGTTGTCTTCTCCTCAATGGTTGCATTAATGCGCCCATTAAAATCGTTGACTAACGTAAATGCTCAATTTCAGCGTGGTATGGCTGCTTGTCAGACACTATTTACTATCCTCGATATGGAGCAAGAAAAAGACACGGGTAAGCTTGAACTGAAAAAACCAACGGGTGATATTGAATTTCGTAACGTGACTTTCCAATATGTTACGAAAGATACGCCAGCATTGAAAAATATGTCGTTTACCATTCCAGCAGGAAAAACTGTTGCATTAGTTGGACGTTCAGGCTCTGGTAAATCTACGATTGCCAACCTGATCACTCGTTTTTATGACGTTAATGAAGGTGAGATATTAATTAATGGTCATGATATTCGTGAATACACATTAAAATCTTTGCGTAACCAAGTTGCATTAGTTTCTCAAAATGTGCATCTTTTTAATGAAACTGTGGCAAACAATATCGTCTATGCTTGTGAAGAGCAGTATACCCGTGAAGATATTGAAAAAGCGGCGAAAATGGCTCATGCGATGGATTTTATCCAAAAAATGGATAAAGGCTTAGATACTGAAATTGGTGAAAATGGTGTGTTACTTTCAGGTGGACAACGTCAGCGTATTGCAATTGCAAGAGCATTATTACGAGATTCCCCTATTCTTATTCTTGATGAAGCAACATCAGCGTTAGATACAGAATCAGAACGAGCTATTCAGTCCGCACTTGATGAACTACAGAAAAACAGAACCTCTTTAGTCATTGCTCACCGTTTATCAACGATTGAAAAAGCGGATGAAATATTAGTTATTGAAGACGGCGAAATTGTTGAACGTGGCGCACACCTTGATTTGATTGAAAAACAGGGTATTTATGCACAACTTCACAGGATGCAATTTGGCAAATGATTGAGCGGATTTGGTCTGGTAAATCTTGGTTTTATATCCTATTGCTTCCATTCTCATGGTTGTATGGTGCGATTACACTGCTAAGGCGTTTTGCATATCAGAAAGGGTGGTTAGCATCATGGAAGGCCCCTGTTCCTGTTGTGATTGTGGGGAATTTAACTGCAGGTGGGAATGGTAAAACACCTGTTGTGATATGGCTTGTTGAGCAATTAATACAGCGGGGATTTAAACCAGGTGTCGTGTCTCGTGGTTACGGCGGAAAATCAGATCATTATCCATTACTTTTGACATCCGATACGACACCAGCCATGGCTGGTGATGAACCTGTATTGATTCATCATCGGACAACGGCTCCCGTTGCAGTTGCGCCTAATCGACGAGATGCAGTAAAAGCGTTATTAGCTCAATATGATCTGGATGTGATCATCACTGATGATGGTTTACAACATTATGCATTACAGCGTGATTATGAAATTGTTGTCATTGATGGTCAACGTCGATTTGGCAATGGTTGGTGGTTACCAGCAGGCCCTATGCGGGAGCGTGCAGGGCGCTTAAATTCAGTAGATGCAATTATCGTTAATGGTGGAGTAAGCCAAGGTAATGAGATAAGCATGGTACTGGAAGGTGATATTGCTGTTAATCTTAAAACGGGAGAAAAAAGACCAATCCAGCAAATTAAAAAGGCGGTTGCTATCGCTGGGATTGGTCATCCACCTCGATTTTTTAACTCATTACGTGAAAAAGGGATTGCATTAATCACAACAAAAGCATTTAGTGATCATAGTGATTATAGTGCTCAAGAATTACAGGATTTAACACCTGATTTAGAACCGCTTATTATGACAGAAAAGGATGCTGTGAAATGTCAGCATTTTGCACAAGATAATTGGTGGTATTTACCTGTTAGCGCTGAATTAAATAGCCAATCTGTGCTAAAACAAGTCAGCAATTTAATTTACAGCTCGAAAAAAACTTGTATCTGATCTGAAACAATGATATTTATAATGGAAATCAGGATAGCGTTACATAAAAGATTACCTACCCGTAGTTGCATATCGCTTTTGTCGTAGTTCAATTTAACTCGCCATTACCCTATCTACTCAAAAGCCTTGTGTGGAGAGTTTGTGGATCTTGAATGTAAATTAATATTTTGTGCAGTGAAGAGTGTCAGCTTTGTGCATGATGAATGATAAAAAACCGTTTTAATGATGACTCATTGTTTTTATATTCGGTTGTCTTTTTATCCATGCTCTATAAATATCGAGATGTCATTTTTTCGTCATATTGATACTGTAAATATTTATTGCGCTTTATGATATTTATTCAGCTTAGCTATCACGGTTTTGAACATTTATATTTGAATAATAAAATGCACTACTTAGATTAATGTGTTCAGAATTTAATTGGGGTTTTATATAAGAAGACTTAATAAAAAGTAGGATGCATTTGTATAGGAAAATAACACTATACAAAGAACAAAAGGAGTTTATCTATCATGACATTACAATTAAGAATGGGTCGCGTAAAATGGTTTGACAATAACAAAGGTTATGGTCTTATTGTTGCAAGAGACATTGAACAAGAAATTTATGTCAATAAAAAAGCGATTGCCAATACAAAAAATAAAGCATTAACAGAAGGTCAAGACGTTGAGTTTTCTGTTATCAGAACAGCAGCAGGTTTAGAAGCCGCTGATGTTATTGGGTTTTAAATAAGGCGTTGCCTTATTAAAGATGTAGATAAAACGATAGTTTAATACTGAAACTAAATTATCGTTTATGCCTATTTTTAGGTAGGTAAACGTGAATAGTTTGCCACTAAGTTGAATAAGTCATATAAAAGAGTCATTTCGTTAATAAGAATGCAATAAAGATAATAAAAAGGTTAAATTATTATCAATAAAAGCTGAATGTAATTCTTTATTAATGATGTTGCAGACTCAACGATAAAAAGCCACATTAATGTGGCTTTTTTGTTGCTTATAGTAAAAGAGAAAATAATAAATTCATTAATAACTAAAATAATTTTCGAATTATCACTAAACGAGAGGTTTTGAGTATTAACGCTGATCCTTCCTTATGATATCCTTTCGCCATATAAAATGATTAACCCTTGAGAGGGACAAAATGGATCACCGCTTACTTGAAATTATTGCTTGCCCAGTTTGCCATGGCAAACTTATCTTTGATAAAGAAAACTCAGAGCTTATCTGCAAAATTGATCATTTAGCTTATCCTGTACGTGACAATATCCCCGTTCTTCTGGAGAATGAAGCAAGAGAATTATCACTAGAAGAGGAAAAGTAACTTCATGTTTACGGTCATTATCCCAGGTCGATATGCATCGACCCGTTTACCGGGTAAACCTCTCGCGGATATTCATGGTAAGCCTATGATTGTTCGTGTAATGGAACAGGCTATGCGCTCTGGTGCAAACCGAGTCATTGTTGCAACTGATAACTTAGATGTTGTTGCCGCAGTTGAAAAAGCGGGTGGGGAAGCGTGCATGACTCGCGAAGATCACCATTCTGGTACAGAACGTTTAGCTGAAGTCATTGAAAAATACCAATTTGCAGATGACGAGATAATCGTTAACGTACAAGGTGATGAGCCTCTTATTCCACCCACTATTATTACTCAAGTAGCCGAAAATTTGGCGAGTTGTGGCGCAGGAATGGCGACATTAGCGGTGCCTATTGTTGACTCAAAAGAAGCTTTTAATCCGAATGCGGTGAAAGTTGTGATGGATGCAAAAGGTTTCGCACTTTATTTTTCTCGTGCAACCATTCCTTGGGAAAGAGATCGTTTTAATTTGTCACATGATGAAATTGGTGAGCACTATTTACGCCATATTGGTATTTATGCTTATCGCGCGGGCTTTATACGTCGATATATTACTTGGGAGCCAAGCCCATTAGAATCTATTGAAATGTTAGAGCAACTGCGTGTGCTGTGGTATGGTGAAAAAATCCATGTTGCAAAAGCATTAGAAGTTCCTGGTGTGGGTGTAGATACACAAGATGATCTTATCGCAGCCAGAGCTGCCTATCGTGCTCTTAATCAAGAATTTTAATTATTATATTAAAATCTGAAATCTCTCGCGGCACTTATTTTATTAAGTGCCGTTTTTATATTTTTTTAACTTTATTTAACTATTTAATGTTATTGAGTTTATTATCGCTAAATTACAATTTTTAATTGTAATATTGGTTATTTCTCTGACATTTGGCGACGAATATCTTCCATTCTCACTTCTTAATCCCCAAGTTTCAATATATTGATGATCTCAGTTTCAATAAGATATCTCTTTTATCAAAATATAAAAATCTTAATTTGTATAATGACTTAAAAATAGAATGGAAAAAATAAGATGCTCAAAAAATGATGAATATAAAAAGTGAGTAAAATATTGATTGAAAGAAATATTATGTTTTTCCCGTTCAACCTATTAAATAATGATCTAACCATCAATTATATAATTTAATTACTGCTATACTTTTAAATAATTGAAATACGTAATTATAACGCCAATTTTTGGGAAAAAGTAAAAACATTATCTATACTAAATAATTATAAAGGTTTAAGTATTAAATGATTAAAGGAGTTTGAAAATATGATCCGATGTGTTCGCTTATGGACTGGAGAAGATGGTAATTCGTTATTTGAAGAAGGTGTTATCGAATTTCAAAATAGCTCTCAAGGCGATAGGGAAAGTTTGCCTATCAATGTTTCAGAATTATCGTTTCGGGAAACAACTTCTGGTGGTTCATATGATTGGCATCAAGATCCCGTTCCTCGTTATGTTATTACCTTATCAGGAACATTAGAGTTTGAAACAAAAGATGGTTCTACTTTCATTATTAAGCCTGGTGATGTGTTATTAGCACAAGATAACAGTGGTACAGGTCATAAATGGCGTCTTTTAGATAATGAGCCTTGGCGTCGTGCTTATGTTGTCTATAAAGAAGATGCAGGATTATGTTTTAAGGCTGGCAAAATAACCAACTAATTGAGGGATTGTTATGAATAAATCTATTAGTGAGCAGGTTGATGTCGCATTAATTGGCGCTGGTATTATGAGTGCGACGCTCGGTACACTACTTAAAGAGCTTGAACCTAGTTTAAAAATCGCAATGTTCGAAAGACTAAATGATTGTGGCCAAGAGAGCTCTAATTCATGGAATAATGCAGGAACAGGACATGCCGCTAACTGTGAACTAAATTATACGCCACCAAATCCTGATGGAACTGTCAATATCAGCAAAGCATTAGAAGTTAATACAGAATTCGATTTATCTCGTCAGTTATGGTCTTATTTAGTAACAAAAGGAAAAATTACTGACCCGCGAGATTTTATTCATGCTTGCCCACATATGAGTTTTGTTTGGGGTGCTGATAACGTTAAATTTCTTCATCAACGTTATCGCCAAATGTCTGCTAATCACTGTTATGAAAATATGGAATACAGTGAAGATAAAAAACAAATTGAAGATTGGGCACCATTAATAATGGAAGGGCGAGATCCCAATCAACAACTTGCAGTGACTCGTGTTGCTACTGGCACTGATGTCGATTATGGTGCATTAACACATTTATTAGTTAAGCAACTTTCTCAACAAGACAATTTTGAGTTGCACTATAAACATGATGTTATCGATATCAAGAGAAATGAAGCTGGTGGTTGGAATATTGAAGTTAAAGATCTCACCACTCATGATAAATACCTAATTTCAGCCAAATATGTGTTCGTTGGTGCAGGTGGCCGTGCCATCGATTTATTACAAAAATCAGGTATTCCAGAAGGTAAAGGTTACGGGGGGTTCCCTGTTAGTGGTATTTGGTTGCGCTGTGATGAAGATAAAATTTCTAATCGCCATCATGCTAAAGTTTATGGGAAAGCGGATGTAGGTTCACCGCCTATGTCTGTACCACACCTTGATACACGTATTATTGCAGGTAAACGCTCTTTACTCTTTGGTCCTTATGCTGGATTTTCGAGTAAATTTTTAAAACAGGGTTCATATTTAGATTTATTTGAGTCAATTCGATTAAGTAATATAGAACCGATGCTTGATGTAGCAAAAGATAACTGGTCATTGACTGAATATTTAATTGGTCAAGTCTTACAAACTTCTGCACATCAATTTGAAATGCTCAAACAATTTTATCCTCAGGCACAGCATGAAGATTGGCAAGAAGCGGTAGCTGGACAACGGGTTCAGATCATTAAGCCTGAAGCTAAGCATCATGGCGTGTTAGAATTTGGTACTGAGTTAATTAGCAGTGCAGATAAATCATTCTCAGTATTATTAGGGGCGTCACCAGGTGCTTCTACAGCGGCATTTATTGCTATCAATATCATTAAGTCTTGTTTTAAAGAGCAGCTTGAAAGTGATGGTTGGGAAGATCGTCTTAAAACGATTATTCCAACTTATGGTATTGATCTTAAAGTTGATGAGGATGCTTGTCGAAATATTCGTGCATCAACAGCTAAAATATTAAAATTAGATACGCCTTAGTCATCGTATTTATTAAAAAAAACAGACCTGTTGTTATGGTCTGTTTTTTTATTCGTGTTGCTATTATAAATAATATTTTCTCAGATAAATACACTTAGAAAACTTACATCATTTCTACAATAGAAATACCACCAATAATAGAAAGTAATGAACACAACGTACTTAATAATACGGTACCTGTTGCCATATCGGTATAAGCCTTATTTGTAATAGCTAAGGCAGGCACTGCTGTTGCGGTAGGTAAGACACCAATTAGAAATACCGCTTTTAATAACTCAGTCTCTAATCCAAGTGCAAACCCCGTTCCTAGAATTAATGCTCCTTGCACAACATTTTTTATTATCACATTAAAAACAATTTCAGTATTAACTTTAAGTTTAAGGCCTGAAATTAATAGTCCTAAGAAAAATAATGCCACTCCCCCCGATGTTTTCCCTATTTCATTAACTGAGTTTTGTAAAATCTCTGGAAGTTTAACGCCAAAAATAGCAAGTATAGCCCCGAAGATAGGTAGGAAAACTAATGGCTGAGATATAGCATTAAGCAATGACTGGAAAATACTTTTCCCTTGTTTGGCGCCACTAATCATCATCATCGTAAAAGGTAAAATAATCACTGTGTAGATCAAATTCCCCACGACCATAGCAATCAAACCTGATGAACCGACTGTTGCTAGTAATACCGGTGGTCCACAATAAGCCATATCAGGAAATGAAACCGACAACGCCTGCATTGCAGAATTCTTTTTATCATGTTTGAAAATAAACTTGCCACCTAAAAAACCAATGAGATAAGAAACAAGTAATCCTACCGCTAGCGCTAATAGATAATCGATATTAAAGAAAACCGAAGGAGAAGCTTGGGTTGCCGCTAAAAAGAGTGAAAACGGTAGTGCAATTTTAACGACAAAATCAGCAAAGGCTTGTGAATACTCTCTTTTAATAAACCCATATTTACCGGAGAGCCATCCAACTAAAAGCCCTAATATAATCGGTCCCAGTGCTGATAAGATGGTATGCAGTAACATATTACCTCTGGATGTTTAATATAGTGATTTTTGTTTTATTCAAGCATCCATAACTAATTAAAAAATAGTTATATCTTTATATGAATAAAACAACTCCGTATTATTACTTAGTAATAAAAATTAAATCTTTTTAATTATCGAAGATATTTGAAATTATTCAATAGATAAATGTCAATGTTATTTCATAGTGCTAAAAATAATACTTCATTTAGTAAATAGCACATGGAAAATTAAATTTAATAATAAAAACCATATATTAATATGGTTTTTAATGATATATAAAATTATTTTCTAATGCGCGTTCTATATATCTAATTCGTAACATGGTGATAACTTTTTTATAGAATATAATACATATTAATAATATCGATATCTGTTGAGTATTCAACGAGTTGATTATTGAGGAAAACTGAACCTCTATGTTGAGGTTCAGTATGGAGAAGAGATCAGTTATCTGAATTTATTTTATCTGACGGGGAATGATTATTTTCTGATATTTCTGTAGGTTGTTCCGAGGGTTTTACTGATTGCCATATCGATCCTAAAAATTCATACCATGCACGTTCGCTGTGTTGAAAATAGGTGGCGGAAGGAAAATATTTTTCCCAAGGATGTAATGGTGAAGTGATAGCCAATTGATTAGCTGGTGCAACAATAGGTTTCATTCCTCGCGCTAAAAAGAAACGCTCAGCACGAGCTAAATGGTTAGCAGACGTCACAAGTAAAAATGGTTTTTTGCCAATTAATTTATCAACTTCATAAGCTTCTTCTTCAGTATCTTTGGGTGTTGATAAGGCGATAGTTTTCTCAGCAGGTACACCTAAAGATTGTGCAACTTGAGCCGCTACCTCTGCACTGCTTATCTTATTAACACCGGCACCACCTGTAAAAATCAGTGTTGCGTTAGGATTGCGATAGTAGAGTCTTACACCTTCAGCAACACGAAACAAACTGTTGTTAAGAAGATTAGAACTTGGCGCCCATTCTGGGTTATAAGTAAATCCACCTCCTAAAACAACAATGTAGTTCACATCTTGTTGCGAATTTTCTCGTAATTCATAACGAGCTTGATACTCTTTTTCACTTGGCATTAATAGTGTATCGGCAACAGGCTGTATACCTAAAATAGTTAATAGAACAAGCGCGACAGTGAGTAGGCTTTTTCCCGTCTTTTGCCAACGAGTAAACCAAAGAAGTGCTAATGCAAAAAAGGCAATTAATAAGAGCAAAGGCAAGGGCATCAGAAAGCCTGCAACATATTTTTTGAGCAAAAACAGCATAAATCATCCTAAATTGAGTGAAATACATGCAATTGATAGCGAAAGCTTAGTGAAAACTAGGGGAATTCTAAGACGTTGTGTCAAAATAGCTAACACAACAACGTTTCATTAAGTTTTCATCAATAGAAATAAAGAGCCGTTTAATAATTTATAAAACGATAAACGTTTGAACGTTAAATTTTTTATTAATAAGCGTTATATTTATACTGCGCTTTGCGAATAGTCTGATTCATGACTTATTTCTTTAGAGAAAACAGTCAGTATCATAGAACACTGGTAAAATTGCCGTCATTATTTGTGTACAGTGTCTCATATTTTTGAATTTATCAGAATGCAAAGAGCGCAAGTAGTCAGCTGTTATCATGAGGCGTTTTAATGTCAGATCGTAATTTTGACGATATTGCAGATAAATTCTCCCGCAATATCTATGGCACAACAAAGGGTAAAATACGTCAAGCGGTGATTTGGGAAGATTTACAACAATTATTGACCCTCTTACCTAATCGGAGTTTGCGTATTTTAGATGCAGGTGGCGGTGAAGGTTATTTCTCTCGTCAGCTTGCTAAATTAGGACACCAAATTATCTTATGTGATTTATCACAAGAGATGCTTAATCGCGCACAAGAAGCAGCGATTGAAGAGGGTGTTGTCGAGAACATGACGTTCGTTTGTTGTGCCGCTCAAGAAATGAAAGAGCATATAGATGAAGGGGTTGATTTAATTCTATTTCATGCCGTATTGGAATGGATCACGGATCAGAAAGACGCCGTAAATGTTCTTACCGATATGTTGTTACCTCATGGTATTTTATCGCTGATGTTTTACAATGCGAATGGTATTGTCATGAGAAATGCGATTTTAGGAAATTTTCATCTGGCAAATCCAGAGATCCCACGTAGAAGAAAAAAATCGCTATCACCTCAAAACCCATTGCAACCAGAAGATGTTTATCAATGGCTAGATGAGTTTTCGATGACAATATTAGGAAAAACCGGTGTCCGCGTTTTCCATGATTATTTACAAAGTCGTCAGTTACAGAATAAAGACTTTCCATCGTTGCTTGCATTAGAGCAACGATATTGTCGGCAAGAGCCCTATATCAGTCTGGGGCGTTACATTCATGTCATGGCACAAAAGCGTGTAAATTAAGGATGTACTATGAGTGATTTTACCCAGACCGTTCCTGAGTTAGTGTCTTGGGCGAGAAAAAATGATTTCTCAATCTCACTGCCACCAGAAAGATTAGCTTTTTTGATGGCAGTCGCTGTATTAAACAGTGAGCGTCTTGATGGCGAAATGAGTGAAGGGGAGTTAATTGATGCCTTTAGGGAAGTGTGTAAAGGCTTCGAGCAACCCGCAGAATCAATACAAGTTCGCGCGAATAATGCCATTAATGACATGGTAAAGCAGCGACTTTTTAACCGTTTTACCAGTGAATTGGTAGAAGGTAATGCAATATACCGTTTAACTCCGTTGGGAATTGGAATTAGTGATTACTATATTCGCCAACGTGAATTTTCATCATTGCGCTTATCTATGCAGCTTTCTATTGTGGCGGGTGAGCTTGATTCAGCAGCGAGCTCTGCTGAAGATGGCGGTGATGAATATCATTGGCATCGTAATGTTTTTGCACCTCTAAAATATTCAGTGGCGGAAATTTTCGATAGCATTGATTTGTCTCAGCGAATTATGGATGAGCAGCAAAATACAGTAAAAGAAGATATTGCTGAGTTATTAAATCAAGATTGGCAAGCGGCTATTTCCAGCTGTGAACAGTTGTTGTCTGAAACGTCGGGTACATTAAGAGAGCTACAAGATACGCTTGAAGCCGCGGGTGATAAACTTCAAGCTAACCTCTTGCGTATTCAAGAAGCGAACATGAATACAGGCCATGTTGAGCAAATAGATACCTTAGTGTTTGAACTTCAAAGTAAGTTAGATCGTATTATTAGTTGGGGTCAACAATCTATTGATTTATGGATTGGCTATGATAGGCATGTCCATAAATTTATTCGTACAGCGATTGATATGGATAAAAACCGTATTTTTTCTCGCCGCTTACGTCAATCGGTACAAAACTATTTCGACAACCCATGGGCATTAACTTACGCTAATGCTGATCGGTTGTTTGATATGCGTGATGAAGAACTGGTTTTACGTGATGAAGAAGTCACGGGTGAGTTACCCGAAGAGCTTGAATATCAAATGTTCAGTGAAGTGAACGAACAGATAGCGCAATGGGTAGAGCAAGAGCTTGCTTCTTACAAATTAGAACAACGAGCATTAGATCTCAGTTTAGTATTAGTTGAATACCTTAATCGTTATCCGCAACAGAAACATTTCGATGTTGCACGTATTGTTATTGATCAAGCAGTACGATTAGGTGTAGCGAAAGCTGAGCTCGCAGGATTACCTGCAAAATGGTCAGAAATTAACGAATATGGAGCTAAGGTACAAGCGCATGTCATCGATACATACTGAACAATTTATGCCAGCAAAACTGGCGCAGGCATTAGCGAACTCACTTTTCCCTGAACTGGATAGCCAGTTACGTGCAGGTCGACATATCGGTATAGACTCTCTGGATAATCATGCTTTTTTGATGGATTTTCAAGATGAGTTATCAGATTTTTATGCGCGTTATAACGTTGAATTAATTAGAGCGCCAGAAGGTTTTTTCTATTTGCGACCTCGTTCAACCACACTTATTCCACGCTCAGTCCTTTCTGAAATGGATATGCTGGTGGGGAAGATCCTTTGTTATCTCTATCTTAGCCCTGAACGATTAGCGAATCAGGGAATATTCACCGTTCAAGAACTGTTCGATGAATTAAGAACATTAGCAGATGAAACCAAACTTTTGCGCTTAGTGAATCAACGCTCAACAGGTTCTGATCTTGATTTGCAAAAATTACAAGAAAAAATGAGAACCTCTTTAAATCGTTTACGTCGTTTAGGCATGATTTCATTCTTATTAAATGATATGCAGCGTTTTTCGATCACGGAATCTGTTTTCCGCTTTGGTGCCGATGTACGTAGTGGCGATTCTCCACTCGAGGCTCAAATGCGAATGATCCGAGATGGTGAAGCCATGGCACTTGAAGACAGCTCAGAAACACTTAATGATGATGAAGAAAATGAAGATGAGCACTTACAATCCAGTGAAGATGATGCGGAGGAAGAAAATAAATGATTGAACGGGGAAAATTTCGCTCATTAACACTTATCAACTGGAATGGGTTCTTTGCTCGTACTTTTGATTTAGATGAGCTGGTGACCACGTTATCAGGTGGTAATGGTGCAGGTAAATCAACCACTATGGCTGCATTTATCACGGCAATGATCCCTGATCTCACTCTACTTCATTTCCGTAATACAACAGAAGCGGGTTCCACAAGTGGATCGCGTGATAAAGGGTTATACGGGAAACTGCGTCCAGGTGTGTGTTATGCCGTATTAGATGTGATCAACTCGCGTCACTTACGTGCAGTGGTCGGTGTTCGTTTACAGCAAATTGCAGGACGTGATAAGAAAGTTGATATCAAACCCTTTATGATCCAAGGGTTGCCAATGGCGGAAAATCCAACAGAAATTTTGACACAAGCTGTTGCAGATCGCCAAGCCCGTGTTTTACCGCTTAATGAATTAAAAGAAAAAGTTGAAGCCATTGATGGGGTTGTTTTTAGACAATTTAATTCTATCACTGATTTTCATGCAGTCATGTTTGATTTAGGGGTTATTCCTAAACGTTTACGCTCAGCAAGTGATCGTGCCAAATTCTATCGTTTAATTGAAGCTTCATTATATGGTGGTATTTCAAGTGCGATTACACGCTCTTTACGTGATTATTTACTCCCTGAAAACAGTGGTGTAAGAAAAGCGTTCCAAGATATGGAAGGCGCATTACGTGAAAACCGAATGACGCTTGAAGCTATTCGTGTCACTCAATCTGATCGTGACTTATTTAAGCACTTAATTACAGAAGCAACATCTTATGTTGCTGCTGACTATATGCGCCATGCCAATGAGCGACGCGTTCATCTTGATGAAGCTTTAACCGTGCGTCGTGAGTTATGGAGCCAGCGTAAATCTATTAATAACGAAGCTTATCGCTTTATTGAAATGGGTAAAGAGTTAGAAGAGCAACAAGCGTTATCTTCTGATCTTGAAGCCGATTATCAAGCGGCTAGCGACCGACTAAATTTAGTGCAAAATGCGGTTCGTCAACAAGAAAAAATTGACCGTTATGTTGCTGATGTAGAAGAAATAACGTTTCGTTTAGAAGAACAAAGCGAAGTGGTTGAAGAAGCCGCGTCTAAGAAAGAAGAACTTGAAGCACGCGTAGAATCAGCCGAAGAAGAAGTCGATGAGCTGAAAAGTCAGTTAGCAGATTATCAGCAAGCATTAGATGTACAACAAACACGCGCTATCCAATATCGTCAAGCTGTGCAGGCTTTAGAGCGTGCTAAAGCACAATGTGATATTGCGGATTTAGACGAAATCAATGCAGAGCAGTGGGCTGAACGGATCCAAGCAAAAATCCAAAACATTACACATTCATTGCTTTCTATGGAGCAGAAACTCAATGTTTCTGAAGCGGCTAAAACGCAATTTGATCAAGCCTATAAGCTGGTAAGTTCTATTGTTGGTGAGGTTGAGCGTCAAAATGCATGGGATGCTGCAAAAGTGGCATTACGTGAATGGTCTTCTCATCGACATCAAGCGGATAGGGTTCATCCTATTCGTATGCAGTTGGCTGAATTAGAACAGCGTTTACATCAACGAAATAATGCAGAACGTCAACTTGAAGAGTTTAACAAACATCATGGTAAGTCGATGGAACCTGATGATTTGTTAATTCTCCAAGATGAATTAGAAGCAAAAATTGAAGAGCTTAGCGATTACGTTAATGAATCTGGCGAACAGCGTATGCAAATGCGCCAAGAGCTGGATCAACTTAAACAACAAATTGAAAAGCTGAAAAAACAAGCGCCAGCATGGCTTGCAGCACAAGATGCGTTAACACAATTATGCGAGCAGACTCGTCAATCTTTTGAAACCGGTCATCAAGTAACAGAGTATATGCAACAGTTACTTGAAAAAGAGCGTGAAGCAACAGTATTACGTGATGAAACAGCCGCTCGCAAACAACAGATTGAAGCGCAAATTGAACGTTTAAGTCAGCCAAGTGGTGCTGAAGATGGGCGATTAATTACATTAGCAGAACGTTTTAATGGCGTTTTATTATCAGAAATTTATGATGATATTACGTTAGACGATGCGCCTTATTTCTCTGCATTATATGGTCCAGCGCGTCATGCCATTGTTGTGCAAGATTTATCTCAAATTCAGGCGCAATTAGAAACATTAGAAGATTGTCCTGAAGATCTCTATTTTATTGAAGGCGACCCACAATCTTTCGATGACAGCGTATTTAATGCCCAAGAGATGGATAAAGCGGTTCTTATCAAGAGTACTGATAGACAATGGCGTTATTCGCGCTACCCTGAAATACCCTTGTTTGGCCGAGCCGCGCGTGAAAATCAATTAGAAATCTTATCGCGTCAGCGTGATGCGCTTGCTGAACTTTACGCAACACAAGCTTTTGATGTACAGAAGATCCAACGTGCTCACCATGCCTTTAGTCAGTTTGTGGGACAACATATTTCTGTGGCATTTGAGGCCGATCCTGAAGAGGGTATTCGTCAGCTTAACCAACGACGTAACGAGCTAGAAAGAGCATTAGCGCAGTATGAAGAGAGCACTCAGCAACAGCGCCAACATTATGCACGAGCAAAAGAATCGCTAAATCTTCTTAATAAACTTATTCCTCAAGTTAATATCTTGATGGATGAAACACTGATCGATCGAGTTGAAGAGTTACGTGAAGAGCTGTACGCAGCTGAGGAATCAATGCGTTACTTACAGCGTCACGAAAAAGCATTAGCAACATTAGAGCCTATCGCTTCAATCTTGCAAAGTGATCCACAAGAGCATGAACAGCTAGCGCAAGATTACGAGCAAGCAAAGTCAGAGCAACAACGTTATCAGCAACAGGCTTTCTTGTTGGTAGAAGTGGTACAGCGTCGCCCACACTTTAGTTATAGTGATGCTGTTGAGATTGTCAGTGAAAATAGTGATCTTAACGAAAAGTTACGTCACCGTTTAGAGATGGCAGAAACAGAACGTGCCACGGCAAGAGAACTTTATCGTCAGCAACAAGCCCAATGTGCTCAATTTAATCAAGTACTCGCATCATTAAAAAGCTCTTTTGACACTAAATCTGAATTACTCAGAGAGCTTGAGCAAGAGATGCGTGATACTGGGATCCATATTGATATTGGTGCAGAAGCAAGAGCGAAAGAACTTCGCGATCAACGCTATTCTGCGGTAAGTGCAAACCGTACACGTATTAGTCAACTAGAACGAGATATCGCACTGAGTGAGGCTGAACGAGACAACCTAACCAAGAAAATTCGTAAACTTGAACGTGACTACATTCAAATTCGTGAGCATGTTGTGAGTGCAAAAGCGGGTTGGTGTGCGGTTATGCGATTAGTGAAAGAAAATGGTATGGAGCGTCGTTTACATCGACGAGATTTTGCTTATCTTTCTGCTGATGAATTACGTTCAATGTCGGATAAAGCGTTAGGTGCCTTACGTCAAGCGGTTGCTGATAATGAATATTTACGTGATGCATTACGCCGCTCAGAAGATGCGAAATATCCTGATCGTAAAGTTCAGTTCTTTATTGCGGTATACCAGCATTTAAGAGAACGTATTCGTCAAGACATCATTAAAACCGATGATCCGGTTGATGCAATTGAACAGATGGAAATTGAACTTGCTCGCTTAACTGAAGAGTTGACTAGCCGTGAGCAAAAATTAGCAATTAGCTCACGAAGTGTTGCGAATATTATTCGTAAAACTATTCAACGCGAGCAAAATCGTATTCGCATGTTAAACCAAGGTTTGCAGGCGGTTTCATTTGGTCAGGTACGCGGTGTTCGACTCAACGTTAATATTCGTGAAAGTCATCAAGTGTTATTGGATGTGTTATCTGAAGAAGATAGCCAGTATCAAGATCTATTTAAAAACCAAAACCTTACTTTCTCTGAAGCAATGGCGAAGCTTTATCAGCGTTTAAATCCTCAAGTGGATATTGGTCAACGTATGCCACAAACTGTGGGTGAAGAGCTGTTAGATTATCGTAACTACCTTGAAATGGATGTTGAAGTTAATCGTGGACCAGAAGGTTGGTTAAAAGCAGAAAGTGGCGCTTTATCAACAGGTGAAGCGATTGGGACGGGGATGTCAATTCTAGTGATGGTGGTACAAAGCTGGGAAGAAGAATCACGACGCTTAAGAGGAAAAGATATCTCTCCTTGTCGTTTACTTTTCCTCGATGAAGCCGCGCGTTTAGATGCGAAATCTATTGCGACGTTATTTGAGCTTTGCGAACGCCTTGATATGCAATTAATTATTGCCGCACCAGAAAATATCAGTCCAGAAAAAGGAACAACCTATAAATTAGTGCGTAAAGTGTTCAATGGTACCGAACATGTACACGTTGTTGGGTTAAAAGGATTTGGTCAACAGACTGAAAAAGATAAAATTACATCATTAAATGTTGCTGAAATAACAGAATAATTTTATTCCATTATCTGCCTCAAGAGGGCAAGAATAAGGCGCTACGGGCTTATGCCGATAGCGCCTTATTTTTTAAAGTGTTACATAGATCAAAAAATGAAAGTAAATTAACAAAAAAATGAAATTATAAGTGGTATAACGTGCGCCATATCTCATTTAAATGTAATTATGATGTTTATTATTATTCCCGTATGTGATTAATATAAAAATTTAAAGGAAAGAGAATGCGTAAAGTCACGTTAGCTTTTAGTGCAATTGCTTTAGCGTTAAGCTTAAATGGCGCAGCAATGGCAAAAGTTCATATGCCAGAAGTTGTTAGCCCTGGCGTTACCGTTGCACAGCTTGCACAACAACAACCAATTCATTGGGTTTCTGTTGCTGATATTGAAAAAAGCCTTGCAGGTCAAGCACCGATGGCGGTTGGTTTTGATATTGATGACACCGTTCTGTTCTCAAGCCCAGGTTTCTACCGTGGTAAACTAGAATACTCACCAAACGATTTTAGCTACCTGAAAAACCCAGAATTCTGGGAAAAAATGAATAACGAGTGGGATAAATTCAGTATGCCTAAACAAGTCGGTATCGATCTTGTTCAGATGCACTTAAAACGTGGGGATACGGTTTATTTCATTACTGGTCGTACTCAAACTAAAACTGAGACTGTGACCAAATATGTACAAGAAGGCTTAAATATTCCTGCAGATAAAATGCAGCCTGTTATTTTTGCGGGTGACCAACCTGGCGCAAATAACAAAGTAAGCTGGATGCGTGATCACAAACTGAAAATTTACTACGGTGATGCTGATGCCGATATCGCAGCAGCAGATGAACTGAATATTCGTGGTATTCGTATTCTACGTGCCGCTAACTCTTCTTACCAACCACTGCCAAAAGCAGGGCAGTTTGGTGAAGAAGTTGTTATTAATTCAGAATATTAATCTTTACCTGTTGTTTACTTTTATTTGTAAGGCGTAGGAAACTGCGCCTTTTCTATTTTAAAATACCTTCCATTCAAATAATCTTATTTATCCATTCAAACTTCTTTATTATTTTTGAAAGTTTATCTTTAATTTGTCTGTTTTCTGTTCTTTTGTTGCGCCTTTATTTAAATTATATATTTGAATATAAAAGTAGCGAAATAGTCTTTTTTTGATTGAATAAAATTAAATTTCTATCAAGGGCTTACAAAACGTTAAAAATATTAGTTTATTCCTATAAAACTCTTTGCCTAGCTCATCTAATATTCTAGGATACCAAAATAATAATAAGGGATGAGGGTAGAGGATTTATGGCGCATCAACCAATTAAAAGAGCAATCGCATATTCATTTGTTATAGGTACACTTCTTTCTGGGCATTATGCAATCGCCACAGAAACAGAGTCGGCAACGTTATCTGCACCCGAAGCAGAAAGCGCATCATTAGTTCCTGTGAAGAACGACGTTATGCCATCACCTGCAATTGTGGCTATAGATGCACCACAACTGACTGAGTTAGCAGTAAGAACAAAACTACAATCATGGCTCCCTATAGGTTATAAACCTTCATATTTAACTCAGCTTGTGAAAATGTACCAAGCGAATAATCTTGCATTAATTTGGCAAGATGAAAAAATAGTCCAGCAATTACAAGGACAAATAGCAGAAGTGGCTATTTCAGGCATTCAACCCCAATTTGGGCAATGGCTAACACAATTAGAAACACCTGAATTAACTAAAGAAGGGCGTGATATTATTTTATCAGATGCTTTTTTAGGTTATATCAGTTTTGTTGAGCAAGTGAATAAATCAGGTACATCTTTACTGTATCGCAGTGCAATACAAGCATTACCCGCTCCTTCTGATAATGCCGTAATTGAATTACAACAAAATATTCAAAATAGCACCTTAGGTAGCTCTGTTATTTCTTATGCCCCATCTCACCCTTATTACACCTTAATGAAAGAGGAAGTGCGAAAGCAGTTACATAGTCCAGTTGTTTGGCCAGAAATGAAAGGAACGGCATCATTAAAGCCAAATCAATCATCACAAGAAGTTGTACCGCTGAGACAAATTTTACGTAATTTAAAATTAATTCCTGAGCTAGCAGAAAATGAGCAGGAAATGGCGACGACTGTTTATGATGCGCCTTTAGTTGCCGCTGTTAAATTATTCCAAACAGCGCATGGGTTAGAGCCAGATGGTGTTATTGGGCGACAAACACGGGCGTGGTTAAATATAACACCTGCACAACGCGCGAGTATAATGGCATTAAATATTCAGCGTCTTCGTCTGACCCCTGCCATTGGCAATACGGGAATTTGGGTTAATATTCCTGACTTCTCACTCTATTTTTATGCTAATAACGAGCTTATTCTCGACTCAAAAGTCATTGTCGGTCGCCCTGATAGAAAAACACCGATTATGAGTAGCGCACTAAATAATGTCGTGGTTAATCCACCTTGGAATGTGCCAACAAGCATGACGCGTAAAGATATTGTGCCTAGAGGCAAAGCTGATCCTAGTTACTTTAGTCGTAAGGGATATACTATTTACTCAGGGTGGGGAAGTGATGCTTATCCTATTAACCCTTACGATATTGATTGGCAAAATATGAGTGCCGCTAATTTCCCTTATCGTATTTGGCAGGCGCCAGGTCCAACAAATTCATTAGGTCGTTATAAATTTAATATGCCAAATTCAGAAGCGATTTATTTACATGACACTCCAAATCACTCACTGTTTGCAAAAAATATGCGAGCAATCAGTTCAGGCTGTATTCGTGTTAATAAAGCCTCTGAACTTGCTTCAATTTTATTGGGTGATGCTGGATGGAAACAAGATAGAATTGATGCGGCACTAAAACGTGGTTCAACACAATATGCGCCAATTCCTGAGCGTATTCCCGTTTATTTATATTATCAAACAGCATGGGTAGCTCAGGAAGATGCACCTCAATATCGTGCAGATATTTATGGTTATGATAAAATCACCACCAATGCACAACCTTATTTAGAGAATATTAAGAAATATTTTTAATATAAATAAATATAAATTTAATAAAGGGTAGCTAATTTGGCTACCCTTTATTTTTATATAAATCAATAAGATGATTATATTCTCTTATGGTTATAAAAAATATAATAAATGATTAAATATTTTTAAAATTTCTATTAAAATTAGAACGATAAAAAGAGATTTTAGTATAAATAATAAAATTAATAAGATTTGAAATGCCGATAAATTGAAACGAAGTGTTATTTACAATACTATACAAACCATAAGAAACAATTCGAGAAAAATATTGTCATAATAAAGGTTCTTCCTCCCGAAATAATTTGTTGAGTGCATATACTATGGATATTATTGATTCACATCGCCGTAAATGGCTGGGGCTTGGTATGGCCGCAGTGGGGTTAGGGTTATTGCCTACTCATGCATTTGCTTCATTAGCTACACCTAAACCAAAAATCCTTCGCTTTAATAATTTAAATACTGGTGAAACTATTAAAGCCGAGTTTTTTGATGGAAAACGTTATAATAAACATGAACTTGCTAAATTAAATCACCTTTTTAGAGATTACCGTCAAAATAAAATCAAAACCATTGATCCTGCGCTATTCGACCAAATCTACTTATTGCAAGTGATGCTCAATAACAATAAACCCGTTGAACTTATTTCAGGTTATCGCTCTTTAGTGACAAATAATAATCTGCGCCATAGTAGTAGCGGAGTGGCAAAGAAGAGCTATCACACGCGTGGACAAGCAATGGATTTTCGTTTAGTCGGTACTGATCTTGCCAAAGTACGTCAAGTCGCTTTAAGAATGAAAGCGGGAGGCGTTGGTTACTATCCGAAAAGTAATTTCGTGCATATTGATACAGGACCCGTTCGCTCATGGTAATCTATTGAGAATTAGTTAATAGAGAGTGGAGTGGTTGATGATGTATCACATTGTACCTGTGACAAACTATATGCAAAATTGCACCCTTATATGGTGTGATGAAACAAAAGAAGCGGCAATTGTTGATCCTGGTGGCGATGTCGAAAGGCTTATTGCAGAAATCGAAGAACGCCAGTTAACATTAACCAAAGTATTATTAACACACGGACACTTTGACCATATTGCAGGCACCTCTCAGATTGTTGAACATTTTCATGTTCCTGTCTATGGTCCCCATAAAGATGATAATTTCTTATTAGAGGAATTAGAGCAACAGTGCCGTATGTTTAATTTTCCTTGTGGTAAATCATTTACACCAGATAGCTGGTTAAATGAAGGCGATACCGTCACAATAGGTAAAACAATTTCGTTATCTGTATTACATTGCCCAGGGCATACACCGGGACATATTATTTTTGTAAACCATCAAAATAAACTTATCTCTATGGGAGATGTGTTATTCAAAGAAAGCATTGGTCGTACCGATTTTCCGCGTGGAAACCATGCCGATCTTATTGCTTCAATCAAAAATAAAGTCTTACCTTTAGGCGATGATTATCTGTTTATTCCAGGACATGGTCCTATGTCTAATTTAGGGCATGAACGCCAATATAATCCTTTTTTACAAGATGAAATGCCAATCTGGTAATTGTGTACTGACTGATATAAGTAAATAAAGAAAAGCGCTTTATTATAAAGCGCTTTTTTATGAGTAAAAATGTGATTTGTTTGATGACTCTAAATAAGAATGCCACATTATCATTATTAAAATGTGGCATTTATCTTAATGACACTTTAAAAGGTAATTAGAGTACGGCAACAATGGCTTCGCACAGTGGAACCATATTCTCAAGGGTTAAGCCTGCAACGTTAATACGCCCTGAACCTACGATATAAATACCGTATTCAGCACGTAAACGTTCAACTTGCTCTTTATTTAAACCACTAAATGAAAACATCCCATTTTGGTCAATAATAAAGCTAAAGTCTTGCTTAGCACCTTTTTCTTGCAATGTGGTGACTAACAGTTGACGCATACGCTGAATACGTTCACGCATGGTTGTCAGTTCTTCAATCCATTCTTCTTTTAACTCTGGGTTAGAAAGAATAGTTGTAACCACTGAAGCACCATGTGCTGGTGGGTTAGAGTAGTTAGCACGAATAATGGCTTTTGCTTGGCTAAAAGCTTTCTCAGCAGTGTCACTGTCTTTGGTAACAATCGTGCATGCACCTACACGTTCATTGTAGAGACCGAAGTTTTTAGAATATGAACTAGCAACAATAAGCTCCGGGTTCTTTTCTGCAAAGAGGCGTAAGCCTTGCGCATCTTCTTCAAGACCACGTGCAAAACCTTGGTATGCAAAGTCAAAAACAGGTAACCAACCTTTTTCTGCTGATAGTGCTGCTAATTGGCGCCATTGCTCTTCTGTTGGATCAATACCACTTGGGTTATGGCAGCAACCGTGGAACAAAACAACATCACCCGCTTGTGCATTTTCAAGGCTTGCTAACATACCATCAAAGTCTAACCCATGATTTTCAGCATCATAATAATCGTAATGACAGATCTCAAGACCTGCTGTTTGGAAAATATTATTATGGTTAGGCCAAGTTGGATTGCTTATCCAAACGCGTTTTGCTGTGGTTTGCTGAGCAATAAAATCAGCAGCAATACGTAAAGCACCTGTGCCACCTGGAGCTTGTGCTGTGCGTGCGCGCTTTTCAGTGATAATAGGGTGTTGTTCACCAAACAGAAGTGCTTGTGTTACATTGCCAAATTCAGGGATACCGCTAATAGGAAGGTAATTTTTAGTGGTTTCGTTTTCTAACAGGTATTTTTCTGCTTTCTTAACCGTGGTTAAAACAGGGGTCTTGCCTGTTTCATCCTTGTAAACACCAATCCCTAAGTTAATTTTGTTTTCACGAGGATCAGAACGGAAACTATCAGCTAAACCTAGAATAGGATCGGCTGGTGCAGCAATGATTTTCTCAAACATAGTGTAATTGTTCCCTAAGCTCAAAACGAAGCCGAAATATGAGTATCAAGAGTAACGCTATGAGGCCTTTTTGCCAACTGTTTGTAGAGAAATTAACAAGAAGTTGTGAACTAAGTGAGAATAAATAGCAAAACAAGATGTAAATAAGTGAATATCCTGTGATTATATTAACATGTAAAAATAATCACTAAAAAGACATAATTGTTTAGTATGATAAACTTTTAAATATTTCAAAAATGGGGATCACAGAGCGTGTTATCACAATAGAGAAGCTAATTAAGTGTGATTAATTTAGGGGTAAATAAAAAGATAAGGGAAAGGGGGGAGAGAAGGAGTGTTAAATTGTGCAAATAAAAAAGCAACACCGAAGTGTTGCTTTTCAAATCAATTATTAACTTGACTGTTTAATTACCTAAAGCGGTAATTAGAACTGATAAGTCAGACCTAAACCAACTACGTTGTCAGTTGCAACGCCGTAAGCTTTAGTGAAGTCATCTTTATCTAACAGGTTGATTTTATAATCAATAACTGCAGTCATGTTTTTGTTAAATTTGTAGAATGAACCTACAGAGATATATTTAACTAAATCATGATCGTTGTCTTTCAGACCACCAACGCCATTGTTCAGATCTTTACCTTTAGATTGAACATAACCTAAAGATGGTTTCAGACCTAAATCAACAAAGTCATATTGTGCAGTTAACTCGATGTTTTGAGTTTTGTTAGCGATAGTGCCTTTACCGTAGTAGTTCATGTTACGGCTTTCACCGTACATAGCCGCTAAATAAACGTTGTTAGCTGCGAATTTACCACCAAAGTTCCATGCTTCTGCATTTTTACCAGTTGCGCTGCTGTGGTGTTCCTGCCAGTTAGTACGAGCAGAGTTAGAGTAACCACCACCCAGTGTTACACCCCAACCTAAGTTGTAAGATGTAGAGAAACCGAAACCGTCACCATTAGCTTTAGCTGTATCAATACGTTTGCTGCTATTGTTGGTGTTTTCGTTGTTTTTGCCTTGGTATTGCAGAGCAAAGTTCAGGCCATCAACGTAACCGAACATATCAGTGTTACGGTAAGTCAGAACGCCAGTAGTACGACCAGTCATATAAACATCAGACTGAGACATTGAGTCACCGCCCCATAAAGGCAGAACGTCTGTCCATGCGTTGGTGTCGTAAATTACACCGTAGTTACGACCATAATCTAATGAGCCGTAGTCAGCGAATTTAAAACCAGCGTAAGCGAAACGAGTTTTAGATGAGTTTTCGCTTTCAGTAGTATTAGTTTTGATTTCATACTCGAAACGACCAAAACCAACTAAATCTTTATTGATTTGAGTTTCGCCTTTGAAACCGATACGAGCACGTGAAGCGTCACCGCTTTCGTGATCACTATTTGTATCAGAATCTGCGAAGTAATGACGAACGTCAACTTTACCGTAGATGTCTACTTTGTTGCCGTCTTTGTTGTACATTTCAGCTGCGTTTGCTGCACCAGCAAACATTAAAGCTGGGATTACCACTGCAAGAAGATTGCGCTTCATCATTATTATTACCCTCATTGGTGTTATTCAGACACCTTTGCCACTGCCAGAAATAGTTTCTTAATTTTTATGGAACTATTTATGAGAGTTAAGTGTCGTCTGTGTCGGGTGACAGTGTTCCATTGGTAAAAAATTTTATCTACCCCCAATTTGCTACAAAAACGAAAAAAGTGTAACAAATTGTAACTATGTATTTCAAAGTGTGTATTTGGGGGAACTTTTGTATCAAATAACAGCCATGCATAAAAAAAGCCAACCTTGAGGTTGGCTTCTTCACTTAAGTAAAACGAGCACAATAAAACAGCAATGTAAATTTCCAGTTGAATACTAATTAATCACTAAATTAGAAATCTGCATTTCTTGGTGTACGTGGGAATGGAATAACTTCACGAACGTTTGCAACGCCGGTCACATAAGCAACTAAACGTTCAAAACCTAAACCAAATCCTGAATGGGGTACAGTGCCATAACGACGTAGGTCGCGATACCACCAGTAGTCTTCTTTACTCATTCCCATTTCGTCTAAACGTTTATCAAACATATCTAAACGCTCTTCACGCTGAGAACCACCGATGATTTCACCGATGCCTGGTGCTAACACGTCCATTGCTGCAACTGTTTTACCATCTTCATTCATACGCATATAAAATGCTTTAATGTCTTTCGGATAGTTTTTCACCACAACAGGTGCTTTAAAGTGTTTCTCTGCAAGATAACGCTCATGCTCAGAAGAGAGGTCAACACCCCAATAAACAGGGTTTTCAAATTTCTCACCACAGTTTTCAAGCACAGTGACCGCATCGGTATAATCGATTTGAGCAAAGTCAGAGGTGATAAAGTTCTCTAAGCGTGTAATTGCGTCTTTATCGACACGTTGTGCAAAGAATTCCATATCATCTTTACGCTCTGCTAATACGGCTGCAAAGGTGTATTTCAGCATTTTTTCAGCAAGGGCTGCGATATCGTTAAGATCAGCAAATGCGACTTCAGGCTCTACCATCCAAAATTCAGCGAGATGACGACTGGTATTTGAGTTTTCAGCTCGGAAGGTTGGACCGAAAGTATACACTTTGCTTAATGCAGAGGCGTAAGTTTCACCATTTAGCTGACCAGAAACCGTTAAAAACGCTTCGCGGCCAAAAAAGTCTTCACTAAAATCAACGTCGCCTTTATCTGTGCGTGGTAGGTTGTTCATATCAAGTGTAGAGACACGGAACATCTCACCTGCACCTTCGGTATCAGCCGCTGTAATCAGTGGCGTAGAAACCCAGAAGAAGCCTTGTTCATCGAAGAAACGATGTAGTGCTTGTGCTAATGTGTGACGAACACGAGCAACTGCACCAATTAAGTTAGTACGAGGACGAAGGTGAGCAACTTCACGTAGGTACTCAATACTATGACGTTTGGCGGCCATCGGATAAGTTTCCGGATCATCGACCATTCCTACCACAACAACATGGGTGGCATGAATTTCAAAGTTCTGTCCCTGGCCCGGAGATTCAACAATTTTACCGGTGACTTCCACAGAACAGCCTGTGGTTAAGTGCAGCACTTCATCTTGATAATTCGGTAAATTATTATTAATGATGGCCTGTACTGGATTAAAGCAGGAACCGTCATAGACGGTAAGGAATGAGATACCAGCTTTTGAATCTCTTCTTGTACGTACCCAACCGCGAACGGTGACGTCTTCGCCAACCGCGATACGGCCTTGCAGTACGTCGACTACAGGCGCAACGATCATAAATAAATCTCTCTTCGTTTAATTAAAATAATTGTTTGGTTAATTCACTCTGCCCCTGTCGGACAGTTTTTCTATGTTACTTGCAATAGCGCAGGAAACAAGTAGGAAATTTTAGTTTAAAGAGTCAATAAAGAAGAGAAAAGCTTTTGTATAAAATAAATTGATAAAAATAGATGAAATATTGATAAGAGTAGGTGTTATGGGTGAGAGATGACAAAAGAAAGGGCAAATATTACCCTTTCTTTTATTAATGAAGAATTTTGAGTTAATTAACAGGCTTGTTTAACAAGAGGAACGTCAAAGGCTTTACGTAGCTTGTCAACAAAATCATTATCGTCACAAATGGTTTTACCGGGGCTATCTGATAATTTAGCAACGGGTTTACCATTACACTCCACCAGCTTAATCACAATATTAAGAGGCGTTATTTCAGGAATGTTACACGTGAGTCGAGTGCCAATACCAAAAATTAGACGAATACGCTTATGGAAATGCTTATAAAGTACGAGTGCTTTTTGAAAATCGAGGCTATCAGAAAAGACTAATACCTTACTCATTGGATCAATACCCAATTTTTCATAATGCGCGATCGCTTTT
Organism: Proteus vulgaris; assembly: GCF_033708015.1. NCBI lineage: Bacteria > Pseudomonadati > Pseudomonadota > Gammaproteobacteria > Enterobacterales > Morganellaceae > Proteus > Proteus vulgaris. The sequence goes on from NZ_CP137920.1 coordinate 1,421,138, forward strand.
TCACCCCATTCAATCGGATCGCCAGAGTCGTGACGTAAACCTTGGTAACTTTCGGCAAAGGTTTTATCAAAATCACGCAAAAACGCATCCATTGTAATGCAATCTGTTAATGCAATACCTAATTGGTCTGGATATTCATCTAACCAAGATTGCAAGGCTGCGCGTTGGCTATTTGCTAGCTCAGGGCTAATCTGCTGATGAGCTTGAAACCACTCGTGAGCCTGTGTTCCTACTGGGGCTAATTGCATACGTTCAGCTAAATGGTAGTTACTTGTACCAATAAGATAAGGGAAATGATTTTTCAGCTCATCCACAATGGCGCGCTGTACATCATAAGAGAAACGGCGACGAGTACCAAAATCCATCAATTTAAAATCAGCTAAGTCAATCTGTTGCTCTGCTGCATCATGATAGAAGATATCAATTAGCTTACGTAGTTGATTAACTGCATCATCAGGCGTGATTTGAGGAGAGCGAACACGATGTACAATTTCACTCACTAAAGCCAACAAAGGAACTTCCCATAGAATGACTTCGCGCCAAGGCCCCGTTATTCTGATCGTCAGTTGGTTTTCAGGTGTTGTTGAAATTTGGACTTGTTCTGGTTTAAAGCGAAAATGCTTAAACCAGTGCAGATAGTCATTTTTGAAAAAGGGGAGACTCTGAAGATAGTCAAACTCTTCATTCGTTAATGACAAGTCTGCCATCATGTTAACTTGATGGCGTAAGGTTGTTGCATATTCACCTAGACGTTCATCACTCCGGCAGCGGAACTCAGCAACGACAGGAATATCACTATAATGGTGGTAAACCGCTTGTTGCATGTGGAGCTTATATGCATCGGTATCCAACAGTGATGTAATAATCGGTGTAGCGTCTAAAATCATAGCGCGTCAAGCATCCTCACGGAGCGTTTTTATGTCTGCTAAATCGTTAAGGTTGGAGAGTATACCCGAATATGATGACAATGCGTCACTATTCAATAATATTTCTCTGCAACATAAAAACAAGCTGTAAAACTTAGATGAGTTTACCACGTTAAACATAATTTGGGAGTATATTAGCATCATTTACCAAATAAATTGATTACATGTATTAATAAAGTATTAACATTCTGTTGACTTTTAATGTTTTCAATTGAATATTCGACTGGCTAAACAGATTTTTGACGAGTAAGCTTTGGCAATATAACTGTTAAATAGTCGTGTTAACTAAAAGGTTTTTTCTATGACACAACAAAGAATCGCGAAATTTCGCAAAGATTATCGTGCCCCTGACTACACAATCACCGATTTACATCTTGATTTTATCTTAGATAAAGAAAATACCCAGGTTACAGCGATAAGCCAATGTAAACGTCTAAACGCAGATGCGACAGCATTAGTGTTAGATGGTGAAGACTTAACATTAAAATCAATTGCAGTGAATGATGTAGCTTGGACACACTATAAAGAAGAAAACGGCAAACTCATCATTGAACAACTACCAGCGCAATTTACATTAAAAATTGTTAATAACATTAATCCATCGGCTAACACCGCGTTAGAAGGATTGTATGTTTCTGGTGATGCATTATGTACACAATGTGAAGCTGAAGGTTTCCGCCATATTACTTACTATTTAGATAGACCTGATGTATTAGCTCGTTACACCACGACAATCACCGCAGACAAAAAACAGTATCCTTATTTATTATCCAATGGTAACCGTATAGCACAAGGTGAATTGGATGATGGTCGCCATTGGGTAACATGGGAAGATCCACATCCAAAACCAAGTTATTTATTTGCGTTGGTAGCGGGTGATTTTGATGTACTACGAGATACTTTTATCACCAAAAGCGGTCGTGAAGTTGCTTTAGAGCTTTTTGTTGATAAAGGTAATTTAGATCGTGCAGATTGGGCAATGACATCATTAAAAAATGCGATGGCATGGGATCAATCTCGCTTTAATTTAGAATACGATCTCGACATCTATATGATAGTGGCTGTTGATTTCTTTAATATGGGAGCGATGGAGAATAAAGGGCTGAACGTCTTTAACTCTAAATATGTGCTCGCGAAAAGTGAAACAGCAACTGACAAAGATTATTTAGGTATTGAGTCTGTTATTGGTCATGAATATTTCCATAACTGGACAGGTAACCGTATTACTTGTCGAGATTGGTTCCAGTTAAGCCTAAAAGAGGGTTTAACCGTTTTCCGTGATCAAGAATTTAGCTCTGACTTAGGCTCTCGTTCTGTTAATCGTATCAATAATGTACGAGTGATGCGCACGGCTCAATTTGCAGAAGATGCAAGCCCTATGGCACACCCAATTCGTCCTGATAGTGTGATCGAAATGAACAACTTCTATACTTTAACCGTATATGAAAAAGGTTCAGAAGTGATCCGAATGATCCACACCTTATTAGGTGAAGAGCAATTCCAAGCGGGTATTCAAATGTATATTCATCGTCACGACGGCAGTGCTGCAACTTGCGATGATTTTATTCAGGCAATGGAAGATGCTTCTAATGTTGATCTTACCTTATTCCGTCGTTGGTATAGTCAATCAGGGACGCCACAACTGACTGTTCGTGATAGTTATGATGCCAATAAAAAGCAATATACGTTAACTGTGCGTCAAATGACGCCACCAACAGCCGATCAAACTGAAAAACAGCCATTACATATTCCATTAGATATTGAATTGTACGATACCAAAGGCAATGTGATCCCACTGCGCTCGCAAGGTCAAACTATTTCTAATGTATTGAATGTGGTACGTGAAGAACAGCAGTTTGTCTTTGACGATGTGCCAGAACAACCGATCCCATCTTTATTACGTGAGTTTTCAGCACCTGTAAAACTTGACTATCCATTTACGGATGAGCAACTCTCTTTCTTAATGAAATATGCACGTAATGCATTTTCACGTTGGGATGCAGCTCAAGCATTATTAGGTCGCTATATAAAAGAAAATGTTGCTCGAGTTCAAAAGGGGGAAACCTGCATTCTGCCTGAAATGGTGGTTGATGCTTTCCGTGCCGTATTACTTGATAAAGATATCGATCCCGCATTAGCGGCACTTATTCTGACATTACCAACAGATGTTGAAGCAGGTGAATCATTTAGCATTATTGATCCTGTTGCTATCCATAAAGCACTTGGTTTTATTCGTAAAACACTCGCAACTGAAATGGCTGATGAGTTCTCTGCTGTTTATCATTCAATGCATATTGGTGCTTATCGTGTTAATCATGATGATATTGCAAAGCGTGATTTACGTAATGTTTGTCTAGCTTATTTAGCGGTTGAAAATGAGCAAACGGGTAATCAGCTTGTTGATGTACAATATCACAACAGTGATAACATGACCGACGCACTTGCCGCACTTAATGCCGCTGTAATGGCTCAGTTACCTTGCAAAGATACTCTATTACAAGAGTTCGACGACAAATGGCATCAAGACGGTTTAGTGATGGACAAATGGTTTAGTTTACAAGCCATGAGCCCAGCAGCAGATGTATTACAGAAAGTACGGAGTCTGTTATCTCATCGCTCATTTACACTTGCAAACCCTAATCGCACTCGTGCATTAATTGGTGCGTTTGTTAATAATAATCCAGTCGCTTTCCACGCTGAAGATGGTTCTGGTTACTTATTATTGACAGAAATTCTGACTGATTTAAATAGCCGTAACCCACAAGTTGCATCACGCCTTATTGAACCGTTTATTCGCTTGAAACGTTATGATGCAACACGTCAAGAAAAAATGCGTGCAGAGTTATTAAAACTGAAAGAGCTTGAGAATTTATCAGGTGATTTATATGAGAAAATCACCAAGGCGTTAGCTGATTAATATTACGTTTTATATCACTTTATGAGTGAGTAGATAGTATAAAATCAGAAAAATAACTAGATCCCCAGCAGAGTCTGGGGATTTTTATGACGAATTGTTAAACTGAAACGTTTACTTTTCGTGCTTTTATCTATATGATGCACGACGCTTAAATTGTCGTAGACATATCATTCCTAATACCCGATATTCTCAATGGAGATCGTATGTATTATTCCTTAGTCAGGAAGGCATTGTTTCGGCTAGATCCTGAACGTGCCCATGATTTTACCTTCCGCCAGTTAAAACGTTTATCTCATTCCCCATTTCAATTTCTTATTCAGCAGTCACTTCCTTCTAAACCTGTTTCCTGTATGGGACTCTCATTTAAAAATCCACTTGGTCTTGCTGCCGGTCTTGATAAAAACGGTGATTGCATAGATGCATTGGGTGCAATGGGATTTGGTTTTATTGAAGTTGGTACAGTGACACCACGTCCTCAAGTGGGAAATGATAAACCTCGTTTATTCCGCTTAGTGGAAGCAGAAGGTTTAATTAACCGAATGGGCTTTAATAACCTTGGTGTCGATAACTTAATTGAAAATGTAAAACAATCTCGTTATGGTGGCGTACTGGGTATTAATATTGGTAAAAATAAAGATACCCCAGTAGAGCAAGGTAAAGATGATTATCTGATTTGTATGGAAAAAGTCTATGCTCATGCGGGGTATATCGCAATCAATATCTCCTCACCAAATACCCCGGGTTTACGTACACTACAATATGGTGAAGCATTAGACGATCTGCTATCAGCAATTAAAAATAAGCAATTAGAGTTGCAGGGTAAATATCAAAAATATGTTCCTGTTGCTGTTAAAATTGCACCTGATTTAACACATGAAGAATTAATCCAAGTTGCAGATAGCTTAGTCCGTCATCATATTGATGGTGTTATTGCGACAAATACCACATTAGATAAATCATTAGTGAGTGGATTAGATCACTGCAATGAAGCTGGGGGATTAAGTGGTCGTCCTGTACAATCAAAAAGTACACAAATCATTCGCCAATTAAATGAAGAATTAAAAGGTGCATTACCTATTATTGGTGTCGGTGGGATTGATTCATTAACGGCAGCCAGAGAAAAAATGGATGCAGGTGCTTCTCTTATTCAAGTCTATTCAGGATTCATTTATCAAGGTCCTGCACTTATCAAATCTATAATTAATCATATCTAAATACATTTAATAATGAGTTAGGGGCTTTTCTTCTGCCCTTAACTCGTTTATATTGCCTCTAGTTGGTTATTTTTTATTAAATTGCACTGATTGTGCTTAATTAATAGTAAAATGAATCCTGTTTTTGTTAGGTGATATTAAATATTTTATTTAGGTCATTTAATTTTGATTGTTTATCAGAGTATAAAACAGGGAATGAATCTAAGGGGGATTAATTAGTGATAATAAAACCCGATGATCGCTGGCGTTGGTATTTTGATGTTGAGCAACAAAAATTAATGCTTGATTTAGCAAATGGTATGGTTTTTCGTTCCCGCTTTTCAAGCAAAATGTTGAGTGAGAGTGCTCGGCAATCAGCATCTTTTACCGTCGATGATGCAGCTCTTTATTATGGATACGATGAGCAAATTCGACAAATAGATATGCCATCAGAATCAAGAGCTGAATTAGCTTTAAATGCATTAATAGCCCATCGCTTTTTAAAGCCACTGATGCCTAAGAGTTGGTATTTTGAAGTTAACAATAATCAAATCAACCCTTATTTATCGCAAGTGGTAGAAGTTTCATTAAAAGAAGAAGACGAAACCGCTCTTTTTTTAGTGACTGAAGTGGGGGCTCAAGCTTGTTTATGTTTATTAGCGCAACCTCAGTTAACATTATTTGATAGAATACTTAATTTTTGTGACCCAATAAAAATAATGAATGATAGGTTAAGCAATTACCATAAAAAGTCAGAGTCAGGATCATTTTTGTACGAGAAAGTTATTTAACAAAAAGAGTAAAAAGGACTTACTCTTTTTATCGTTACTCATTATTTATGACATTCTAAAAACAAATTTATCTCAAACAATACTCCCTAATATCAAATCTTCATTACTCTCTTTCTGTATTCTTCTAAAAAATAAAATGAATTTATCAATAAATTCTCATTGAGTTATTAATAAGATAATTCTTATTAAATAAACTGTTTTATTTAAAATAAAAAAAGAAGATAAGGGCAAATTACCTTCTTTTAATTTGTGATAAAGATAAGCGTTATTTTTTATTAAGTGAAAGTTTCACATTACCGTTAGGCACACAGCTACAAGCTAAAATTTCACCTGAGCGTTATGGCTGAGCGAAGGTAACACCTTATTTATTAAGAATACTCTTTCATGGAAAGAGAACATGATTAGCCAATAACTTGTGTGGTTACGCTTAATATGGCTCTTTGAAGAAGAGAGATTTTCTTATGGTGTGTTCTCCTCCCGTTGGTATCGGGAGTGATAGATACCCTCCAATGATTTATCAAGAATACCCTAAAAATAAAGAAACTGCGCTTACTGCTACTGGACTGAAATTAAATATTCCCAAAGAAACACAACTGAGAGATATAGCAAGGCAAAAAGGTATCATTAATACTTCGGCAACTGTAATTGAACAGATTGTTAATGGGACGAAACAAATTGAATTAGTCAAAACGAATACACCAGTTAAAACTCGTGTAGTTGAAGCAAGAAAAACGGTTGAGAAAGGTATTTTTGCTTATACTTTACCAAATAAGAAACAAGAAAGAATAGTTCAGATTGGTAGTGCGGAGATCTTAACGGGGACTGCATTACCTCAGCCAGAAAGACATAAATATCTACCTGGTAAGATATATGATATTCCTAGGTTTAATACTTTACCTTTAGATGCACCTACTTTTTTTACAGAAAGTGAGAAAGAACAGTCTTCGCTAAAAGAGCCTATAATTTTGGTGTTTCCATGGGAATTGGGAATAAAACCAATTTATTTATCGACAGGAAAGAAAGATAAACCTCGCCAAGGCGTAAAAGAGCGCGGCCATAGTTATCACCCAGCACCAAGAGCTGAAGATATTAAAGGATTGGGCATCCTTAAGCCCGTTCAAGGTAAAACACCTAAACAAGGTGGAGCAGGCAAACGTAATCGCTGGAAAGGTGATAAAGGGCGAAGGATCTATGAGTGGGATTCACAGCATGGCGAGCTGGAAGGATATCGCGCCAGTGATGGTCAACATATAGGGGTATTTGACCCCAAAACAGGTAAGCAGTTAAAACCTGCAGATCCTAAACGCAATATCAAAAAATTTCTATAAGGTAGATAAGATTATGGGATTGAAATTACATACTCAGTGGTTTGATAAAAAAACAGAAGAAATGATAGGCGAAGAATACTCAAAAGATTTTGGTGATGATGATTTCCTGATTGATGAAACAATTGATCCAAAAGATGAAAATATAATTAATAATGGGGTTTTTGATTTACATAAAGATTGGGTTAAAGCTATTCAAAAGCATGTTACACATAAAATTGAATTGAATAAGTATATTTATCAAATTTCTTTCGACTATCGTGATAAATGGTAATGAACAAGTGTATATAATATTCATTTATATCATTTTGAAAGTCTCTTAATGGAGACTTTTTTATTGAGTTATGAGATATCCTCTTAAAAATTAGCTAGTTAATCAATCTTAATGCACTTATTCTCAAGAAAATCCTTTTCATTACCTTTATACTTAACAAGGTAATACTGTTCTGACAAATCATAACGACTGACGATGTAATGAATATTAGGGGGAGATTACTTGAGCTTTGGGATTCAATAAACTCAGTTATATATGATTGGGGGAAAGCTAATCAATTTAATATTTACTGATAACGATATATATCATACATAACTGTGTTTATATTGAGTTCTTTATTTCATTTCTTTGTTTATAGCAATGTCATTTTTATTATCTTTAAGTGAAAGTTTCACATTACCGTTAGGCACACAGCTACAGGCTAAAATTTTACCTGAGCGTTTAATTGCGCCAGCTTTTAATGCATTAACATCGCCTTCATCTAATTGGATAGCACAAGAGCCACAAAGGCCAGCTCGGCAACTATAAGGAATGGTATAACCATTATTTTCAAGCTGTTCTAACAGGACTTCTTGGTTATTACCTTCGAAAACCTCACCGTTAAATTCAATACTGACAGTCTGTTCTTGTGCGTTTTCAACAATAGGTGTTGATTGTGTTTCAACAGGTGCTGTTACAAGATATTGTTTCGCTTCTTTATAAGCTAATACTTCAACAGTGTCTCCCACACGAATAATACCCGTTTGACGAATGATGATATTTTGACCAAAATCGACATCACCCGTTTCATCACTACGGAATGTTTGCAGTGTTGCGAGTGGTTCTGTGTTAGGATGTTTAACGCCTTTATCAATACTGATTGTGGTCATGATGCAACGGCTACAAGGTTTCATAAGATCCATCACAACAGCGCCAATACGAATAGTTTGCCAAGTATCTTCTTCAAAAGGCTTTGCACCTGTTATGAGGATATTGCCTCGAAATTGCTCAATATTAATTGAAGCGGGGCAACGCTGTTGTAAGTATTGAAATGAGGCTTCATTAATTAATAAATAAGGGTAACCATCAGCGAAAGAAACCGCGGTTTCTGGATTTTTTTTCACTCGACGGGTCGATTTTTCACCCGTCCAACGAAGTTGAACATCCATTTTTAAATAACGACTGAACCACTGATTTATTTCATCTGGTGCCACATACGCGGTAAAATGGTTGCCCCAAACTTCTGTCGGCTGCAATGTGGTCTCAAAATCTTGATAAGTGATAGCAATGCCTTCACCATCAGGTGCTTGAATATAAATACCGTTTGCCATGACAGTGGGAATAAAACACAGCAAAATGGGAAATTTTCGTGCTGTGATAAAAGTCCCTTCTGGGGTGGTTATCATAAAATCACGATCAAACGTGAATCCGCTCTCACGAGCAAATGCATGAGAAAGTCGAATTCCCTTCATTGATTTAACTGGGTGTATATAAAGGCGTGAAACGTTGATCATCGGTGCTCCCAAAAAGACATTATTATTTTTTATAGCCAGTAACTTTATGACAACGTAATACAATTAGCTATAATGCCCAACAATTTTATTTTAGGTGGTAACAATATTATGCGCTCTCTGTTTGCCAGCACAGGCCGAGGTCTGGAAGAACTATTAAAATCTGAACTTGAACACCTTGGTGCTCAGGCTTGCCAGATAACACAAGGCGGTGTTTATTTTCGTGCTGATGATAAAACCATGTATCAGTCTTTACTTTGGAGCCGTTTAGCGTCACGTATTATGTTGCCGTTAAATGAGTTCAATGTTTATAGTGATTTAGACTTATATCTTGGTGTGCAGGCAATTGATTGGAGTGAAATTTTTACTGTTAATCAAACTTTTGCTATCCATTTTAATGGTACGAATGACATTATTCGTAATAGCCAATATGGTGCATTAAAAGCAAAAGATGCCATCGTTGACTCATTTCAACGTAAAATAGGGCAACGTCCAGATGTCGCTAAACAATCTCCTGATATCCGCTTAACTATCCACCTTCATAAAGAAAAGGCCTCATTGTCTTTAGATTTAAGTGGTGATGGTTTACATCAACGTGGCTACCGCGATTTAACAGGACAAGCACCATTAAAAGAAAACTTAGCTGCCGCAATTATTATGCGTTCAGGCTGGAAAACCGACACACCATTAATCGATCCAATGTGTGGCTCTGGTACATTATTAATTGAAGCTGCCATGATGGCGACTGACTGCGCTCCTGCATTAAATCGTGTGCATTGGGGATTCCGCCATTGGTTAGGTCACGATGAAGCGTTATGGAAAGAAGTGACTCATGAAGCGTTTGCCCGTTTCCGTGAAGGTAAAAAGAATACCACTGCGCGTTTCTACGGTTTTGATGTCGATAAACGTGTATTGGATATGGCAAGAGCCAATGCCCGCAGAGCGAATGTAGCTGAACTGATCACGTTTGCTCATGGTGATGCCGCTAAACTGACAAACCCTGTGTCAACAGAAATAAAAGGGACTATTATCAGTAATCCTCCTTATGGTGAGCGTTTAGAAAGTGAGCCAGCATTAATTGCACTACACAGCCAATTAGGACGAGCGATAAAAGCACATTTCCCAGGATGGCGATTATCGCTATTTAGTGCATCACCAGAATTGTTAAGTTGTATTCAATTACGTGCTGAAAGAGAGTTCAAAGCAAAAAATGGTCCTCTTGATTGTGTACAAAAGAACTATTTACTTTCTGATACACCATCAACGATTAACACTGGACTTGCGGAAGATTTTGCAAACCGTTTACGTAAAAATGAGAAAAAACTCGCGAAATGGGCAAAACAACAGCAAATTGAATGTTATCGTTTATACGATGCTGATTTACCTGAATATAATGTTGCTGTGGATCGCTATGGCGATAAAGTGGTTATTCAAGAATATGCCCCCCCTAAAACGGTTAATGAACACAAAGCCCGTCAGCGTTTATTCGATGTGATTAGCGCAACAATGGAAGTATTGGCATTACGTTCTGATCAACTGATTTTAAAAACCCGTCAACGCCAAAAAGGTAAACAGCAGTATGAAAAAATGGCCGAAAAGGGTGATTTTTTCTTAGTTGACGAGTTTGGTGCAAAATTTTGGGTAAACCTAACCGATTATCTTGATACCGGGTTGTTCTTAGATCACCGTATTGCACGAAAAATGCTGGGTGAAATGAGCAATGGAAAAGACTTCTTAAATCTTTTTGCTTATACCGGTACAGCTTCTGTTCATGCGGGAATTGGTGGTGCAAAAAGCACAACAACCGTTGATATGTCCCGTACTTATCTTGAATGGGCTGAGAAAAATTTCCAAGCGAATGGTTTATCTGGCAGACAGCACCGTTTAATGCAAGCAGATTGCATTCAGTGGTTAATGCAGAGCAATGAACAATTTGATGTGATCTTTATCGATCCACCGACGTTTTCTAACTCTAAACGAATGGAAAACACCTTCGATGTACAGCGGGATCACATTGAACTAATGAAACATTTGAAACGTTTGTTAAGAAAAGGCGGAACAATTATGTTCTCAAATAACAAACGTGGATTCAAAATGGAACATGACGAGTTAGCAAAAATTGGGTTGTGTGCAAAAGAGATAACACAGAAAACATTATCACAAGACTTTGCGCGTAACCGTCAAATTCACAATTGCTGGCTGTTAACTCATGCTGGTGAGGAATAATTTACAATGCCGTTAATTAGTTTGACTGGGGCTTATCTCTCTTTCAGTGATGCCCCATTATTAGATAGTACCGATTTATTTATTGAAGAAAATGAACGCGTTTGTTTAGTTGGACGCAATGGTGCGGGTAAATCAACGCTATTAAGAGTGTTATCGAAAGAGCAACCTTTAGATGATGGTCAAGTGGTTTATGAGCAAGATCTTGTAACTGCTCGTTTGCAACAAGATCCGCCAAGAGACATTGAAGGTACTATCTTTGACTTTGTTGCAGAAGGTGTTGAAGAAGATGCTAAATATCTAACGGATTACCACCATATTTCTAAATTGATTGAGACAGATCCTTCTGATAAAAATCTCAATAAAATGGCAGAGCTGCAAGAAGTACTTGATAGTCGTAACTTGTGGTTACTTGATAGCCGAATTGCAGAAGTGCTAGAAAAACTCGGTTTAGATGGTGAAGCAGATCTTTCTTCTCTATCTGGTGGTTGGTTAAGAAAAGCAGCATTAGGACGTGCATTAGTCAGCGCACCCAAAGTGCTGTTTTTAGATGAACCAACAAACCACCTTGATATTGAAACGATCCTTTGGCTTGAGAAGTTCTTAAAAGATTTCCAAGGAAGTATAGTCTTTATTTCTCATGACCGTTCATTTATCCGGAATATGGCAACGCGGATTATCGATCTTGATCGTGGAAAACTTTCTTCATGGCCAGGAAATTACGATAAGTATCTTGAAAGCAAAGAAGAAGCATTACGTGTTGAAGAGCAACAAAATGCAGAGTTTGATCGTAAATTAGCGCAAGAAGAAGCGTGGATACGCCAAGGTATTAAAGCTCGACGTACTCGCAATGAAGGTCGTGTTAGAGCATTAAAAGCGCTACGTGTTGAGCGCAGTGAACGCCGTGAAGTGTTAGGTAGTGCACGTATGCAGGTCGAAGAAGCGACTCGCTCTGGTAAAATTGTTTTTGAACTTGAAGATGTTAATTACAGCATTGGAATGCGTAAGTTAGTTCATGACTTTTCTGCCAAAGTACAACGTGGTGATAAAATTGCGCTGGTGGGACCGAATGGTTGTGGTAAAACCACTTTATTGAAACTCATGTTGGGCGATTTAAAAGCAGACAGCGGACGAGTTCATTGTGGTACTAAGCTTGAAGTTGCTTACTTTGATCAGCACCGTGCGACACTTGATCCTGATAAAACAGTCATGGATAACCTTGCTGAAGGTAAACAAGAAGTGATGGTTAATGGTCGTCCGCGCCATGTACTTGGTTATTTGCAAGACTTCTTATTCCCTCCAAAACGTGCAATGACGCCTGTTCGTGCTCTTTCAGGGGGAGAGAGAAACCGCCTATTACTGGCTCGTTTATTCTTAAAACCAAGTAACTTGCTTATTCTCGATGAGCCAACCAATGATCTCGATGTTGAAACATTGGAATTGCTAGAAGAGCTTGTTGATGCCTATCAAGGCACTGTTTTACTGGTTAGCCATGATCGTGAATTTGTTGATAATAGTGTAACTGAGTGTTGGATCTTTGAAGGTGATGGTGTTATTAACAGCTACGTTGGTGGATATTACGATGCTCAACAACAACGAGCACAGTCGGGTTCACTAAAAAGTGCGGCAAGCAAACCGCGCAATGCACCAGAAAAAGCTGAAAAAGAAGCAAAAGTGAAAGATAGCTCTAAAAAGAACACTCGTTCTAACAAGTTAAGTTATCATTTGGCGCGAGAACTTGAGCAACTTCCTGCTAAATTAGAAAGCTTAGAAACGCAGTTAAGTGCATTACAAGAAGAAGTAAGTGGGGCAGATTTTTTTACACGTCCTCATGAAGAAACAGAAAAAGTGTTAAAAGCGCTTGCAGATAAAGAACAAGAGCTTGAAACTGCTTTTGACAGATGGCAAGAGCTAGAATTGATGCAAAACGGCGAATAGCCGACCGAAAACGGGGCATCACGCCCCGTTTTACTTTCTGAGTTAACTATTCTTTTATTGATTATTCTAAATAAGAGGTGTCGCTGTGTGCTCTGGTCAACAACATCGTCATGAACATAAACATGAGCAAATATTATGTCCTCAGTGCGATCTGGTGGTCAGTGTTCCTCAATTAGTGCAAGGAACAAAGGCAACATGCCCTCGTTGCCATACTATCTTAGTTGCACGTTGGCGACAGCCTTTTTATCAACCTGTCGCATTAGCAATCAGCGCATTATTTATGTTGCTAATGGCAAGCCAGTTTACTTTCGTGAGTATGGAAGTGGCAGGTATTGCTAACAATGTGACACTGATGCAAATCCCAACGGTGATGTTTAGTGAAAATTACGTCGAATTAGGCGCATTTTTCCTACTGTTTGTTCAAATTGTGCCCGCTTTTTGTATGGTGGCAATCTTACTTCTTTGTACACCAATTCAATTACCTCGAAAGCTACAAATTTGGTTATCACGGATTTTATTCCAATTAAAATCGTGGTGTATGGCGGAGATTTTTCTTGCGGGTATTTTAGTTAGCTTCGTAAAATTAATGGCTTATGGTGATATTGGACTTGGACTCAGTTTCCTACCTTATGTACTTTATTGCTTATTTCAAATTCGAGCATTCCAGTGCCTTGATAAACATACTTTATGGGAAAAATTAGAACCTCGTCCAAATTATCCCGATATTGAATCAGGTAAATCAGGGCTAAAACAAGGCGTTAGATTATGTCGTTCATGTACGGCAATCTTACCCGCAGATCAATATGAATGTAGTCGCTGTGAAGTTAAAGGGTATGCAAGAAGACCGAAAAGCTTGCAATGGACAGTTTCCCTATTGATTACGTCATTTATTCTTTACATCCCTGCTAATTTATTACCTATCATGGTGACTGAATCATTAGGTAATAATATTTATTCCACAATTATGGCTGGGGTAATTTTGCTTTGGGAAGACGGCTCTTATCCTGTTGCGATGGTGATATTTATTGCCAGTATTATGGTGCCAAGCTTAAAAATGGTAGCAATAGCGTGGTTATGTTGGGATGCACATAAATCGAATGGAAAAAGAGATCCTGCTAGAATGCATTTTCTCTACGAGGTTGTTGAATATGTAGGGCGTTGGTCGATGATTGACGTCTTCGTCATTGCTGTTTTAGCTTCATTAGTCAGAATGGGACGTCTGATGAGCATCTACCCAGATTTTGGTGTGGTGCTATTTGCAGTAGTCGTGGTACTCACTATGTTCTCTGCAATGATGTTTGATCCTCGGTTGACGTGGGATAAATGTACAACCGAAGATGATAAACCGATGATTAAGGAGCCTAAGGGTGACTGAAAAGAATGAAACTGCTTTAACTGAAGCAAAAATTAACAAATTAAAAAGCTGGTCTCCAGTTTGGATCATACCGCTTGTCACCTTATTGATTGGTGCATGGATACTTTATTATCATTTCAGCCATCAAGGTCCTGAAGTTACCTTAATTACTTATAATGCTGAGGGCATTGAAGCCGGTAAAACGAAAATCAAAAGTCGTAGTGTAGATATTGGTTTAGTCGAAAGTGTCACACTCGACAGTAATTTTAGCCGCGTTATTATCAATGCACGTCTTGATACCGGCATGAATGAACTATTACGATCAGATACCGCTTTTTGGGTTGTAAGACCGCAAATAGGTAAAGAAGGGGTGACCGGGCTGGGAACCTTGCTTTCAGGTGCCTATATTGAATTACAACCAGGTTTGACTGGAAACGAGAAAAATGAATTTAATCTTCTCGACTCACCACCGCTAGCTTCGCCTGATGCGAAAGGCATTCGCATTAACTTGGTGAGCGAAAGAGCAGGTCAATTAAATGCAGGTGACCCTGTTTTATTTAGAGGTTATCAGGTCGGCTCTGTTGAAACCAGTGAGTTCAATATCGAGAGTCGAGACATGCATTATCAACTCTTTATTAAAGCGCCTTATGACAAAATGGTGACATCTAATGTTCGATTCTGGAAAGATTCGGGTATTGCTTTTGATATGTCTTCATCTGGGGTGCGTGTTGAAATGGCATCTCTTTCCACTCTCTTTAGTGGCGGAGTGAGTTTTGATGTTCCTGCGGGTTGGTTGCCAGGTGAACAAATTGCACCTAAAACAGAGTTTAAACTCTACGATAATGAGAAAAGTATTCAAAACTCGTTATATACTGATTATCGTAGCTACATTATGTTTTTCTCTGATTCAGTAAGAGGATTACAAGCTGGAGCCCCTGTTGAGTTTCGAGGAATTCGGATGGGGACTGTTGTTCAAGTACCTTATTACACAAAAGGTATGCAACAAACGTTGGATAAAGATTTTCGTATTCCAGTGCTTATCCATGTCGAACCAGAACGTTTTGCCAATGATGTGGGTGAAAGTTTTGATTTCGTCAAAGAGATCACTTCAGCTTCTAATAATGGATTAAGAGCTTCATTAAAATCAGGTAACCTTTTAACAGGTGCTCTGTATATTGATCTTGATTTCTACCCAGATGAAAAAAAATGGGAAGGACCTCTAGAGGTCGCTGGCTTCCAGCAAATACCTACAGTGGGATCAGGTTTAGCGCAAATTCAACAAAAAGTGATGACATCGCTTGATAAGATCAACAACCTTCCTGTTGAACCGATGCTTAAAGAGATGACAGCAACTTTATCGGAAAGCCAAAAAGCAGTTGCTGAAGCAAAAGAAACACTGAAAGCATTGAATGCCATGATTGGCAGTGATGAATTTAGAAATCTTCCTAATGATATTCAACAGTCACTGGAAGAGATCAATCGCAGTATGCAAGGTTTTCAACCGGGCTCTCCGGCTTATGGAAAAATGCTCGATAATATGCAACAGCTTGATCAAGTGTTAAGAGAGATGCAGCCTTTATTGAAAACATTGAACAATAAGAGCAATGCATTGATTTTCGAAGCGAAGGAAGGTAAAGATCCAGAACCAAAGAGGGCTGAAAAATGATGAAATACATCATTGGGATATTTGTGTTGATGTTAATGGGATGCTCGAGTCAGATTGATAAAATGTATTATCAGTTGCCTAATATTTATCAAAATAGCGTCACAGAACAAGTCTCGGCAACACAGTCAGCTAAGAAGCCTCAAATTTGGGTTCAGCCGATCCGCTTGTCTAATATGTTAACTAATGCAGGAATTGTTTATCAAACGACGGATATTAACTATACCGTGGCTAATCAGCACCTATGGATTAATCCACTTGATCAGCAATTACAACAGAACCTTATTTTAGGTTTAACAAAAGCATTGCCAGGTACCGTCGTTGCTAATCAACCTGTTGAGGATAACTTGGCTAAATTAACGGTTACTGTTAATTACTTTCAAGGCCGTTATGATGGACAAGTAATTATTTCAGGTGACTGGATTTATACTGACAATAATAAAGTGATTAATCAGCCATTCTCTTTAGTTTTAACACAAACTGAAGATGGTTATCCTGCTCTAGTGCGTACATTAGGAGAAGGGTGGGAGCAAGTTGTTTCTGATATAGCGAAAGCGATTCAATCCCAATATTAACTGATTTAGTCTTACGTTTATTCAAACCCAATATTCTCTTTAATTTTTTCAAATTGAATATTGGGTTTTGTTTATTTAAAACACAAAAGGTAACAATATGTTAGCCAAACTTAAAAAGAAATACCCCACTGCAATTAGTTGGTCATTTGGTGACAATGCTCAGTTAGCAGATGAACTTGCTATGCTAGTGATTGACGGTAAAAAAACGGCAACATGTAGCTCATTGAGTGGTTTTTTTAGTGACAGTGTTATTCCAGTTATCGGTGGTTTTAACATTATTCTGAACAGTAAAAACGAGCCTGTTTGCGTGATTCGTACACGTTCTTTGCAGTTAATTCGATTTAATGAAGTCACAGAAGAGCTAGCTAAGAGAGAAGGTGAAGGGGATTTAAGTTTGTCCTATTGGCAAGAAGGACATAAAGCGTTCTTTAACCGAGAAGGCACTTTTTCAGAAGATATGGAGTTAGTATTTGAAGAGTTTGAATTAATAGAAGTCTGTAAGAGGCACTAATCACTTATTTTGCCTTCAATGATGGCTAATTCCTTAATAAAACAAAGGTAATTAAAAAGCGCTTTCTACAAAAAAGATAAATAGAGCAAAAACTTATATTTATTAACCAAGTTTTATATTGACATAAATTTAAAAATAAATATCAATTTATCTTATTAAATTTCTTAATTAAATAAGCTGAAAATAGCTTAAATAGTTTTAAATTAATAATGTATGTTAAATATCAATAAATTAAATTTTATTTTTCGTGATGTAAAAAATAACCCGATAATTTCTTATGATAAATATTAAATAATAATGTTGGTTATTAAACTTGCAACTGGCTCAACATCACAAATATGACATTTGTATTAACTTCTTTACTTGCTTAAATGCTCAATAGAGCGTATCAATTTATAGTGATTGTTGAAAAAACAATCATTATCTTTCCGCTTAAACTTAGAACGTGAGGGTTGTCTAGATATGAAAAGACAGAAACGAGATCGTTTAGCAAGAGCATTATCGAAAGGTTATCAAGCTGGTATGCAAGGCCGTTCAAAAGAACTTTGTCCTTATTTCGCGGTTGATGCGCGTTCACATTGGCTGGGAGGCTGGCGACAGGCCATGGAAGATCGCCCAAGTCTGATAAAATAAATAATCCGCCGTAGTGAAATAAACAATGATTACATTGGAATATTATCACTAAGATTTTGTCGACAATCAAAATAAGGGTTATTTATATACATTTCTGTGTTCATATTGAATACAGTACAATTTGAATATAAATAACAAACAGTAGTTATAAATTGAATATAAAAAGGCTTGCATCTTTTGCGAGCCTTTTTACATTAGACTGACATTATTGTTTATTCATTTCTACTTATTTTCTTACGTAAACGAAACCCATAAATAGTAAGAAAAATAGCAAGTATTGAATTGACAGAATTATATAACCAATCGATTTTCTCTGAAGTAAACCAACCTATAATAGAGATTAATATCAGGAAAATACCACAATAGAACATAAAATCTGCATGTTTTTTCGATACGTTACCTTTGTTAATCATTTATTTTCCTTACATCATTTTTATGAAAACATTCTGGTGTATATCAATGGTCTCTATGATTATTGCAATAGGCTATTAGTATAGATAAAAAAATACCGTATATTTTAATTATACGGTATTTTTATAATAAATTGGGGAGAATTGATCTTAGACTTTAGAATGCAGTTGTATCTTTAAATAAGCCAACTTTTAAATCTTTTGCTTCATAAATCAGCTTACCATCAACATACACTTCGCCATCGGCAATACCCATAATCAGTTTACGATTGATAACACGTTTGAAATCAATTTTATAGGTAACTTTTTTTGCTGTTGGTAATATTTGCCCAGTGAATTTTACCTCACCGACACCAAGCGCACGGCCTTTACCTTCACCACCAAGCCAGCCAAGATAGAAGCCGACAAGTTGCCACATGGCATCTAGGCCTAAGCAACCAGGCATAACCGGATCATTGACGAAGTGACAATCAAAGAACCATAAATCTGGCTTAATATCGAATTCTGCTTCGATAAAGCCTTTATTATGGGTGCCGCCATCTTCTGTCATTTTAATGATGCGATCCATCATTAACATATTACCAGATGGCAGTGGTGGGCCATCTTGGCCAAATAATTCACCACGGCCTGAAGCAATGAGGTCTTCTTTAGAATAAGATTCGCGTTTATCAACCATTGTCTATATAGCCTTTATCAAGTGTAAGATAACAGAATAGCTTACACTTGTACGCTGAACAACTCCGATCACTTGAAACAGAATTATCTGAATAGACGTAAGAACCAAGGCAATTTAGGTCTATCCTGATTATTTGCGAGTGTTATGCGATCATGGATCACAGCTAACAAGTGTGAGTCTGATTGTTCTGGTTCACATTGCTCTTCATAATATGGCTGACGGGTCAATAATGTTATTGCTTCCGCAACATGGGTAACAGGCCAAATATGAAATTTCTCTTCTTTTACCGCTTGCTGCACATTTTCGTTGAGTACAAGATGACGAATATTGGCAAGAGGAATAATTACGCCTTGCGCACCTGTTAATCCTCTTTGTTGGCAGATATCAAAGAAGCCTTCGATTTTCTGGTTTACGCCACCAATCGGTTGGACTTGACCAAATTGATCGACGGCACCTGTAACAGCAATTTGTTGATCAATAGGTTGTTGTGCCAGTGTACTAATAAAAGCACATAATTCAGCTAAAGAGGCGCTATCACCATCAACTTCACCATATGATTGCTCAAAAACAATCGAGGTGCTAAATGGCTGTGGTTGGTCTAAACGTAATTCTGAGTTTAAGTAAGCTTGCATAATCATCATGCCTTTTGCATGAAGATTACCGCCAAGCTCAGCTTTTCGCTCAACATCCGTGAACTCACCATCACCTATATGTGCAACGCAGGTAATGCGAGTCGGTTCTCCGATTAAATCAGGGTATCCTGGGTAATCTAAGACAGAAAGTCCATTGATTTGACCAACAGCTTCACCTTCTGTTTGTATCATAACTTGGTCTTGTAAAATCTCGTCACGACTACGTTCTAACAAATAACTGTGTCGCCATAGGCGATTTTCTTCTGCTTTTTTCAATGCATCAGCATTTAGAAAAGCATCATGATTAAAACGTACTGCATAGCGAAGCTGGCGTAAAATCCATTCTAAATCTAGGCTCAAAATTAGCTGATCTTCATGTTGTCTTGCTGCTTGTGTTAGCAAGACTTCCCAAGCATCAGCAGATAGAGAAGGCAGACGATATTTTTGGCACAGTGAATTTACAAAGCCGCACCATTGAGCAAGAGCTGTTTCGTCTTCTAAATACATGTCGTATTCATATTCACCATATAAAGCAGTACTACTTAGTTCTGGCTCTATAAATTCAAGCTCTTCAAGACTAAGTCTATCACCAACTAAAATAACTCGAAGGTTAAGTGGCATACTTTCAATAGGTAAAGGCAGGGATTGGTTGTCATTCCAGACCAACCACTCAAAACGCTGTTCTTCAACCATTTTCTTAAGGCGGAACCACATTAATGGTTGCGCAAGTAAAGATTTTATAGAGAGGACTAAGATGCCTCCATTTACTTTATGCAACAATCCAGGGCTAAGGGTAACTTCATCTTTATGGCAATAGAATGAACCAAAAAGTTGTTCAGGCTCTATCCATTGACAACAAACAATAGATTCTGATGATGAAAATGTACTTTGTACATTTTCTTGCCAATCGATTTTACTGGTTTCTGCTTGATAACTGCCAACAACAGGATCTGTTTTGATCCCTGATTGCGTTAATGTGTCTGTCAGCATATCAAAGTAAGCAGTGGAATCATCCGCTTTTAACAGCATAAACTGCCCTGAATCTGCATTATTTAACCATTGCAGGCTTTCATACAGGCGAGGTTGAACCTCACGTAGTAGAGATGCAGGTAATTGAGATGCTGTTTGAAAGAAAGTTTGGTAGGAGGCGTAATCAGGACGTAACGCCTGCCATTCTAATTCGTTGTTTTTCAAGGTTACCGTTTTTATTATTGATTAGTGAAAAGAGATAATTAGATATCATATAAGTCGATATCTATCCTGCAATAAGACGGTTCTTTAACTGTCATCAACTGTATAGGCAGGGAATATGTACTGCTACGACCTTATAATGACGAGTTAATGTAAGGTCATTAAGGTTTTATCATAGCGACGCTCGATTCTATCATAACGTGTTCAGAAAACTATCCCTTATCGAGGCTTGTTATTAATTGATAAGAAAGATTATGTGACTGCTCCCCGCCGTAAACGGCGAGGCTTCCCACTTCTCAGACCGCAACCCTCTGTACGACGGATTTACGCGGGTCTCCATGGGCTGAAACGACGAGTCCCGCCGCGTGTAATTCCAATATGCCCTTGTGTCGGATATTGATTGCCGCATTGATATCTCGGTCATGTTCAACTCCACATTCAGGGCATTGCCAGATACGCTTATGTAGTGGCATTTCTGACATTTTATGACCGCAGCAATGACAGGTTTTCGAACTGGCAAACCATTGATCCAGTTTTACCAGATGGACGCCTTTTTCTGCGGCTTTATATTCCAGCTTTGTGATAAAACCATGCCAGCCTGCATCACCGATAGCGCGAGCCAGACAGTGGTTTTTCATCATATTCGCCGATTTCAGTGTCTCGACAATTACCGCTTGGTTTTCGTCAACAATTGCACGAGAGAGTTTGTGTTGAAAATCAGCACGGGCATTGGCTACCCGTTCGTGTACACCTGCAAGCTGTATTCGGGCTTTACGGCGATTAGCACTCCCTTTTTGCTTGCGAGATAAGGCTTTTTGTTTTCGACGTAGGTGACGGCTGGCATTGATAAGGTGGCGCGGATTAGCAATCTTATTGCCGTCTGATTTGATGGCGTAATGACTCAGCCCCACATCAAGCCCCGTGATATTTGATATCAATGTTGGCTTTGCCGGTGCTTCTACCCCGTCATCACAGAGTAGTGACGCATAGTATTTTCCGGTTGCGCTGCGGCTCAGTGTGATACTTTTCAGCGCCCCCGTAATTTCACGATGTAAACGCGCTTCAATCGGTGCGATTTTCGGGATTTTTATCGCGCCATCAATGACTTTGATCCCGACACAATGATAGCTAGATTGTCTGCCATGCTTACTTTTAAACGTGGGAAAACGGGCTTTTAGTTTCGGATTAAAAAAGTTGGAGAAAGCCACGTCAAGGTTAATCACCGCCTGCTGCAATGCAATTGAATCATATTCTTTAAGCCACCCATATCTGCGGGATTTTTTCGCCACTGCAAGCAGCGGTTTAAGGTCTTTACGCGGGTTTAAATTTACGCCGTGCCGCTGGTAAGCGTCTTTCTTGATGTGCAGCGCTTTGTTGTACGCAAAACGAACCGCACCGAACTGAGCGTTGAGATATTCAGCCTGTTCTGGTGTTGGGTAGATGCGTACTTTTGTTGCTCTTAACATCATCAGCGCTCATTGATATAATGTTTTTATTTTAACATGTTAGGGCAATATATCAATTGAGTAATCATGATGATTTACTGGCGGGATCCCTCAGAAAGCGGCACAGTGTCAGTAAACTGGTCGTGCATCTGATCTTTACGACAAAGTATCGACGTAAGCTATTTGACGGACAGATGATCGCTCAACGGCGTGATGTATTTGACTCCGCTGCGGCAAAACTTGAATGCGAAATTATTGAGATGGACGGAGAGCCTGACCATGTGCATCTGTTGGTTGCTTACCCGCCAAAACTGGCGGTCAGTGTGATGGTCAACAATCTGAAATCAGTATCGTCGCGCCTGCTGCGCCAGCAAAACACACATTTACGGACGCAAAGTAAAACGGGACTTTTGTGGTCAAGGTCGTACTTTGTCTGTAGCACCGGAGGGGCAACGATTGAAACACTCAGAGCCTACGTTCAGAGCCAGTCAACGCTTGATTGATCTTTAAAGCCCTGCGGCCTTTTCGCCTTATACCCCCGCCCGCACTGGGCGAGGGTTTACAGCGTTTTTCGCTAAAATAACTTTGCTTATAAAATAGTCAAAAAATTTCGGTTCAGTGGCAGTATTTTTGTAAAATTGTTGATATGCTACTATATAGTTACGTTGTCACGGGATTTTATATGAAATATCAACAATTAGAGAACCTAGAATGTGGCTGGAAATGGGCCTATCTAGTAAAAAAACACCGTGAAGGTGAATTAATTACCCGTTATATAGAAAAAAGTGCCGCTGATGAAGTCGTCGAGCAATTGTTGCTTCTTGAATCACAACCATTAAAAGTTTTAGAGTGGATAGATTTGCATATGAATCCTGATTTATCTAATAGGATGAAGCAAACTATTCGTGCCCGTAGAAAACGCTATTTTAATGCTGAGCATCAACACACACGCAAAAAATCAATCGATTTGACGTTTAAAGTTTGGCAACGCTTATCTGCATTGTCACAGCGAAGAGGGGTCACATTATCAGAAACAATAGTGCAATTAATTGAAGACGCTGAACGAAAAGAACAATACGCATTAAAAGTGCATAGTTTAAAAGATGGGCTTATTGAATTATTAGAACGCGATAAAGAAAAATAAGTGACATTGCTTTTGGTCTATTGGTTTTGATTATTTATTTTTATCGTCGTTTTGTTCTCTATTTTTATTGTGATATTTCATACCTATCTGCAAATCTTTTTAGTTTTATATTTTTACCTCATTCTTATCGGAATAAAGAAAAACCCTGCCATTGGCAGGGTTTTGAATTCATCAACAGTAGATTATTCTACTATTTGAATTATTGACCAGCAGGAACAATAACTTCAGTTGTACCTTGGATTTCGATCTCAACACGACGGTCTGGCGCTAAGCAATCGATCAGAGCTGAACGAGCTTTAACGTTGTCACATGTGTTGCCAGTAACTGGGTTTTCTTTACCGCGACCTTCAGCAGAGATGCTGTTTGCAGGGATACCTTTAGAAACCAGGTAATCAACTACAGATTGAGCACGTTTTTCTGACAGAGGCAGGTTGTAGTTTTGTGAACCGATACGGTCAGTGTAACCGATAACGACTACACGACCTTGAGTTGGGTCGATGTTAGCCAGTTCATTGTACAGACCATTCAGAGCTTCTTGACCTTCAGCTTTCAGAGTAGATTTGTTGAAGTTGAACAGAACGTCTGAACGCAGAGTAAAGGTTTTGTTCTCAACAACTGGCGCTGGAGCTACAACTGGCGCTGGAGCTACAACTGGTGCTGGAGTTTCTTGGTTGAAGCGGTAAGCAACACCAACACTCAGCATGCCGTTATCTGGACGCGCATTCAGAGTACCTTTATCACCGATGTTGTTGATCCACTGATATTCAACACGGGTAGCGATGTTTGGAGTGATCGCGTATTCAGTACCTAATGCGAATACTGGAGAAACGCCAGTGTCATTTTCAGAAAAACGTTTTTGATCTGGAGCTGGTAAAGTAGCGTTTTTAGTTGCAGAAGAATCTGCACGCCATACCATACCACCTAAACGTGTATAAACGTCTAAGTCTTCCATTACTGGATAACTTAATTTAGTGGTTAATTGGATACCTTGAGCACGGAATGCACCGTTGTCATATGAACCTTTGTAAGTCATACGACCTAACCAATCATAACCCAGCTCAAAACCTAAGTATTGGTTGTACTGATAACCAACAAATGCACCAGCACCTAATTGGTCACGGTGAGTATTACCGTTACCGATAGATACATCTTTACCGTCTACATTCCATTGGTTGCTAGTACCTTGGTATTGAGACCAACCTAATTTACCACCGGTATACCAAGTATTGTCTTTTGGAGCTGCTTGCGCTGCAGTTGCGAAAGCTGCCACTGCCACTGCTAATGCGATAGCTGTCTTTTTCATTTTACGCCTCGTTATCATCCAAGTTAGGCATTTGGCTTTAAGCCTTATTATTTGCCCTTGGTTAAATTATTGTTAGGGAGCAAATGCTTTCATCAAGTGATGATCCCAAAAATGGGATTTAAAGCATAACCTTAACGACATAAAGTCTACAATGAACTTAAAAAGTTACAAGTAATCCTTTAAAATTTGACTTAAAATTTTAAAAAGATCCGTCTTATTCTGCAATGGGAAAGATTCTGTATTTTTGTTAAATTTATTGTAACTATATGATTTAGGTTATAAATACATTTGACTTATCTTAAATGATATCAGCGTGTTTTGAGTATTAGGAAAACTCTTAAATTTCACTAATGGTAGTGAATTGAATGAATTTTTACGGAATTTAAATGTCGTTTAGATGTATTACTACTTTCTAAATGGATATTTGTATTAATTTGCTGTCGCATTATAAACCCGAGCGTTTTTCCTTTACTTGCAGCAGATTCTAGTCGTTTCATCTCTTCTGACGATATTTCTGGTAACCAACCGAGCACTACACTGTAATTACCACTCATCAATGCTTTTTCCATTAAATCAACAGTAGTTATCATATTTATATGATTTAACTGGATTATTTTATTAAGTGGTAATCCCGCATTTTTTAACCAAGTACGATTTAGCTTTTGTTGTGGGTTTAGCCACAATAACCAACGTGATTCATGGCTATACTGTTTCAGTAATGGCAAAAGAATGTGATTAATGACGAGCGGATTTTGGTAGAGAAGTTCACTCACCATACCTTGTTTATTATCGTTATCGCTATTGTAAGTCGCCACTGTTGAAGGGATAGATAGAGGTAATACCTCATTTGAGATCTCTTGGAGAATGGCGTTCTGTCTTGTCGGAGATGATGTTGAGAGTTTCATATTTACCTCGTTCCATATGCACTGTATGAATATACAGTATCTCTATATTTCGCTTAAATCAAGCCTATTTTTTTGAAAGTTCCTCTCAAATTTTATGTAAATCTCTATTTTTAAGTCGTTAACTATTGGCAATAAAAAGGAAATTCTTTATTGTCTTCCTTGTGAATTTCTATGCATGTTTTTGAATTCAAAGATAAAAATCAATCTTAAAGTTTGTGTTGGAGTATCAATGTTATTTTTACCTGAGCAAAGGAAGGCTCATTTGTTATCGCGTATTGCGCAATATGGAGAGTTAACAACAAAGTCTCAATTCGGTGGTGTTAGCTTAATGATTGATGATGTTATGTTTGCTATCACGTCTGATAGTGAGTTTTATTTAAAAGGAAGTGGCTTTTTAGAAACGCTCTATAAAGCAACAAAAATGAGTTCCTATACTTATTTGAAAAAAGGAGTTCCTATCATATTGCGTTATTACCATATAACGGATTCGTTATGGGAAAATCAGCAAAAATTAGATCAATATATTGATATGACATATCACTACAGTATCCAAGAATATTTGGGACAACGAAAAAAACCTTGCAGAATAAAAGATTTACCCAATCTAGGCGTAATATTAGAAAAAAGATTGAACCAAATTGGTATTAATCAAGTTGAAGAACTGCGTTTAATTGGTGCTAAAGCGTGTTATCTAAAATTAATGCATGCGCACAATTTGAGAAATAGTGAACTTTTACTTTCCTTGGCAGGCGCTATCGTTGGGTGTCATCGTTCTGTATTACCTAACCAACTTAAAATGGAATTATTAGATTGGTACAACGAATTATCTTTTCAATAAGATAAAAGTCGTGACGGTTATTTTCTCTAATGTACTTATGGAAATTAGAGAAAATAACGTCAACAAGAGATTAAACTTGAGGTTGAGGTAGGCTGTTTAATTCGCCTTGCTCAATGGTTTTGATGCAACAAATAATTTGCGGTAACAGATCCAATAATAATCGGATTTGAGTAAGTACTAATTGAATGCGAGGATTATCTGCATTAGGTAATAGATTGATCCTTTCAATTAATTCTACATGAGATTGCTTAAATCCTTCGTCTTGTGGCGTTTTGCGACGTAAAGCAGAATCGATATAACAAACTGTATCATTAAGCAGCGTGAGTACGTTCTCATCGTCTATTTTTGCTCGATGAACGCCAAGTGCAGAAATATAACTGAGTAAAGTATGATTTAAGCAAAGTAACTGAAAAGCCACTTCTTGAGATGCTTGATAACTTTTTGGCTCTGATGACATATTTGAGATCAATGAGGCTAATTCCCCATCACTGCTATGAGCATTTCGACGAGCAATTCGGTAACTCAGACTATTATCTTTCCCTTGGTAATATTGAATAAGAATAGCATCAAGATAATAGCAGTTATTTGTCATTGTTTTTTGAATAACAACAGGCAGTTGACGGAATTTCCAATCAGGCCAAATAAAACTGACAGCAAACCATGCTATGGCACAGCCAATCAAGGTATCGATAATGCGAGGAAGGGCAACATCATAACCTTCACCAAGCAAATTGAAGCTTAATAAAACCAATAAAGTAATAAATAGTGTGGCATGTGCATATTGTATGGTTCTAAATGCGAAAAAGAGCGTACCAGTTATCACAATTAAAACCAGTTGTCCTTCAATTGAAGGAACAAAATATAAAATAGGGAAACCAATTAAAATACCAATAATAGTACCACTCACACGTAAGGTAAGGCGTCGACGAGTAGCATTGTAGTTGGGTTGGCAAACAAATAGACTAGTCAATAATATCCAATAGCCTCTATCCAATTGGAAAAATTGAATAATGGCATAACCGATACATAACACGAGTGACATCCTAACAGCATGTCTAAAAAGTGCTGATTTAGGTGTGAGGTGCTCTTTGATTCTTAGTGCAATATCGTGCCACCCAGTTAAACTATCATCAGAAAGTTGTGTTTCTTCTTTTTGGTCATGGGATATTTGGTATTGCTCTGTACTAATACTTCGTAAAAGCGCATCAATGCCTTGAAGATTTTGCAGTAAATTATTTAAAGGCGTAATTAATTGTGGTTCTGAAGTTGTATTTTTTAAATGATTTAATGCATTCTCTAAATAATTTATCGCACGCTCTAATGAAGGGTTATGCTGATATTTTTTATGCCAAAGAATAGATTGTGCAACTTGTTCACAAGCTCGTGCTTGCATAGAAAGTAAACGTTGAAAACGAAATAACACATCACTATGCCGCAATTCATTACTTAATAATTGGTATTGAACATGAGATGAACTAGCTCGCTCATGAATATCTTGAGCAACAAAATAGTAATGAAGTGTAAAACGACTACTGCGTTGGCCTCTATCACCTTTTAATCGACTTAATAATGTGACTTTAGTTTGATTCATCGTGTCAATTAATTGGCTATTTGCCATTGCTAAATTATACAGCGAATGTTGATAATCATCTTCGATATCAGGATCAAACAATGTCGCTTTAGCTTCGAGGTAAGTTGCAAGTTGTTGGTAACAGCGAGTTAAATGGTCTTGAACTGGGCGAATTGGGAATAATAAGTGACCAACTAATGTTAAAGAGTTATACCAAATAGCACCTAACAGTAATAAAACAGGTTGTTCATACCATTCAGGGAAAATAGGCATACCGAGCATAGTATAAATTGCGATTAATAAAGCTCCAAACGCAATAGTTGCGTATCGTTGCCCTAAAGCACCTAATAAAATAAATCCCCAAGTCGAAATGGCTAAACCGCAAAAAAATAAAATAGGATATGGATAAAGCAATCCTATTGATGCTGAAGCAAGTAGAAAACAGCATAAAGTGATAACGAGGTTTTTTAAACGGCCAACAAGCCTATCATCTAAGTCAGTTAATGCTGCTGCAACCACACCTAAAGTGAGAGGAATTGTATATTTAGGATCTTGCCCTAAAATCCAAGGAAACAAAGTCGTTCCTGTAAGTGCGATTATTATGCGAATATAATATAAAAAGTGGCTATTATAGATAAATCGGCGGGCGCCATTTAGCAAAGTGAACACAAAAAGCCCTTAAATAAACAAGATGAAGATAATTACCTCTTAGAATATAGGGTTTATCACCGATTAAAAAGAGCTTAACAACAGACTATTTGTTATTTATTGCAGGAATTACGTATGGAACTAAAATCCACCCCGATGGGACAACGTTTAGCACAGCATCCTTATAATAGAGTCAAATTGTTAAATGCAGGTATTGAAGTCAGTGGTGAAAAACATCAATATTTAATCCCTTTTAACGAATTGATTAATATCTTCTGTAAAAAAGGGATTGTGTGGGGGGAGTTGGAATTTTTATTGCCAGAAGATAAAGTTGTTCGATTACATGGAACCGACTGGGAAGAAACTCAGCAGTTTTATCGTTATCTTTATCAATCATGGCAAAATTGGAGTAAAGAAATGAGCGATATAAGTGCTCAGGTGCTTGAGAAGCAACTCCATAATATTAATGAAATCACTCAATCAAATAGATGGATAAAACAGTCTAAACTGAGTGAAATTCAACAATCTATCAAAGAAAGTTTTTCTGCTATTCCCCTTCCTCTTGAACGCCTTATTCAATTTGATAATTGCCATACTCTTTATCAAAAATGTTTAGAATGGCTAAAGCAAGGTGAAACACTTATTAATAAAGAAAATTCCGCATGGGTAACTCAAATATTAAATGATCATGCAGAATTTTTTAATACGATTGAATCATCGCCATTAAATGAATCTCAGTGCCGTGCTGTAATTAATGGTGAAGAAAATGTTCTTGTTCTCGCTGGTGCGGGAAGTGGTAAAACATCGGTATTAGTTGCGAGAGCGGGATGGTTATTACGCCGTCAATTAGCGCAGCCAGATCAAATTTTATTACTTGCTTTTGGGCGCAAAGCCGCACAAGAAATGAATGAAAGGCTTTCTAGCCGTTTAAATGTCGATATTATGGCAAAAACGTTCCATGCATTGGCAGTATCCGTTATTCAACAAGCGACAAAAAAACAACCCAAAATTAGTGAGCTTGAAGTAAATAGTGAAAAAAGAAGAGCGCTATTATTAGGTGAGTGGAGAGAGCAGTGCCAACAGAAAAAAGCACAAGCAAAAGGATGGCGAGAGTGGTTATCTCAAGAACTTGAGTGGGATATCCCTGACGGTGATTTTTGGAATGATAAAAAATTAGAAAATCAAATTGCTATAAGATTAGAGCGTTGGGTCGGTTTATTAAGAATGAAAGGCGGTAGTCAAAAATCGCTGATTGAAAGTGTACAACCCGAATACACAGAAGCCTTTAAAAAGTATTTAAAATTATTATCGCCATTATTAAAAGTTTGGAAAACTGCATTAAAAGAGGAAGATGCAATCGATTTTTCGGGCTTGTTACATCAAGCTATTAATCTTATTGAAAAAGGGCGTTTTATTAGTCCATGGAAACATATTCTTGTTGATGAGTTCCAAGATATTTCGCCATTAAGAGCTTCATTATTAACTGCATTAAAACAGCAAAATAAACAAACATCTCTATTTGCAGTAGGAGATGATTGGCAAGCCATTTATCGTTTTAGCGGTGCCGAGTTATTATTAACGACTTCTTTCCATCACTCTTTTGGTGAAGGTGCTGAATGTGCATTGGATACAACTTATCGTTTTAATGACACAATAGGGAATATTGCCAATACATTTATTCAACAAAATCCAGTTCAGTTATCTAAACCTTTAAATAGTTTAGTGAAAGGGAATAAAAAGTCAGTCGTGCTGTTATCTGATGATCAACTTGAAAGTTTACTCAATAAAATGAGTGGTTATGTAGAAGAAAACGAAACGATACTTTTACTTGCTCGTTATCACTATCTCAAACCAGAATTATTAAAAAAAGCGAAAACACGTTGGCCTAAATTAGATCTGCAGTTTATGACTTTTCATGCTTCAAAAGGACAACAGGCAGATTACGTTATTATTTTAGGTTTACAAGAAGGTAAAGATGCTTTTCCTGCACCAGCAAGAGAATCAATTATTGAATTGGCATTACTGCCTAGTGTTGAAGATTATCCTAATGCTGAGGAACGGCGTTTAATGTATGTCGCTTTAACAAGAGCAAAAAAACAAGTATGGCTATTGTTTAATAAACAACAGCCATCTTGTTTTGTTTCAGAGCTAAAATCTCAAGGTGTTCCTATGCAGCGAAAACCTTAAGATTATTTTAATCTTTCTTTTAAATAACCTTCGTAATCTGGGATTTTAATTGTAGATTCTTGTGAAAAGAAAGGGGATGAAATTAAAAAGTTCGCAGTTGCACGATTTGTTGCAACGGGGATGTTCCAGACCGTAGCTAAGCGTAAAAGTGCTTTAACATCAGGATCGTGGGGAACGGCATTTAGTGGATCCCAAAAGAAAATCATAATATCAATTTTCTTTTCAGCGATCATTGCACCTATTTGTTGATCACCACCCATTGGGCCACTTAGCATTTGAGTCACAGGAAGACCAGTGTGATGGTTAATTAGGTTACCAGTAGTTCCTGTTGCAAATAATTTGTGTAGAGACAGTTGTTCACGATTATTTTCAACCCATTCCAGCAATGAGCTTTTACAGTGATCATGGGCAACAAGCGCGATATTTTTTTCTTTTAAGAGCGTGCGGTCAATTTGTTCCATTTGATACCTTTAAATATAAACATAGTAATTGTTTCAGTTTTCAAAATACCTTTTTTTTATCTCATATGCTATGAACAGATCAAGATACTATGATGTATCATAATATTTTCAATCTTCATGATGAACGGAGTAGGTAAATGGTGGATTCAGACATTTATGACATTTTAAGAAGCGTTAAAACCATTGCGCTTGTTGGTGCGAGTAATAAAGAAGATCGCCCAAGCTATAAAGTCATGAAATTCTTATTAGAACAAGGCTATGATGTTATTCCTGTTAATCCAGGTATGTCAGGGCAAACCTTATTGGGGCAACAATGCTATGCCTCATTAAAAGAGATCCCTGTTACTGTTGATATGGTTGATGTTTTTCGTCAATCTGACGTAGCATTAAAAATTGCGCAAGAAGCAATTGAAATTAATGCCAAAGTATTATGGTTGCAGATTGGTGTGATTAATGAAGATGCTAAAAATTTAGCTGAAGATGCTGGATTACGTGTAGTAATGGATCGTTGTCCTAAAAAAGAAATTGAAGCACATGGACTTCCTTGGTAATACGCCAAAATAAAATCGCCGAAAACAAATTCGGCGATTAACAGTTTATCCAGATTACTGGTTATGTAGGTTCATTGGATTAGTTTCTTAATCGTGGTGCTTGTAATTGGCTACGAATAGACTGAGATAATTCATCCAATGAGTCATTATCTAAGTGTTCATCTGAAACTTCATAGGTTATCTGTGCCTCAGCAAGATAAGTGTGAAGGGGCTGCCCTTCATCGTCTTCCATCACAACATGGTACCAAGGTGCTGCTCGCAAGGTCACATTAGATGCAATATCATCCCCATTAGGTTGATCAAGGGAATATTCAGCATCCACATCGACAACAACGCCTAAGTAGCCGAGTAATTTATGTCTAACTTGCTGTCCTATCCCAAATTTGCTGGCGATCATCATAGTATCACCTCCATATAGCCTTGCTTATTGGTTATATATATGAGGGCATAAAGTAAAATTTCAAGGATTTGAAAAAATATAATCCTTTACTTTTATTATGAATAAGAACCTCACAAAATCAGATTATCTATTGTATAAAGAAAAGACAATAACCTAGACAGAATTTTTATTGGGAAAACATGACTAGGAGAGCATATGAAAATAGGTAGAGAATATATTATTCAAGGGCGTGTTCAAGGTGTTGGTTTTCGTTTTTTTACTTCTCAATGGATGAAAAAAAAACCAATAACAGGGTATGTTTGGAATCGTGATGACGGTAGCGTGGGAGTAAAGGCCTTTGCGAAAGAAAATGCATTAAAAGAATTTGAAGAGTGGTTAGAAGCGGGTGGTCCAAAAAGTGCCAAAATTACATTTTGGTCAGCAACATCTTGTGAATATGAACAAATGGCAGATTTTTCAATCCACCATTATGAGTAATATTGTTTTAATTATCGTTTATCGAAAGATAATATTAAATACATTTCACGGGTTTTGGTAAGCCAGCAAGTTTTGTTGCTTGTTTTGCTGGGCCTTTAGGAAACAAGCGATAAAGATAACGGCTATTTCCTTTTTCGTCGCCATATTTTTGTGCAAGCGCTTTTACTAACATACGAATGGCGGGAGAGGTATTAAATTCTAAATAAAACTGGCGAACAAAACGGATGATCTCCCAATGTTGCTCTGTAAGTTCAATTTCTTCTAGTTCAGCTAATGTTGGAACCATATCTTCATTCCACTCATTGCTATTTTTTAAATAACCGTGACTATCGGTTTCGATTTCTTTTCCGTTAAATACAAACATGTGTGCAGCAACCAATCAAAAATAATACCGTTAATTTAGCAAAAATAAGGAAAATACCCAAGTAGAACCCATGAATCGTTGATAAATTAAGCCATTGGCTTGTAATGCGTTTAATTTTAAGGCAAACAGTACAATAAGGGCTTTACAACATAAGCTTAGGTGTTTATATTGCTCCCCATTGCGGAGGGGTGGCCGAGCGGCTGAAGGCAGCGGTCTTGAAAACCGCCGATGGGAAACCATCCGAGAGTTCGAATCTCTCCTCCTCCGCCATCTCAACATCTCCTAGCGTCTCCTGAAGTCTCCCAAATCCAGTAAAATCAAGCCTTATCACTAAATCATTGTCTCCTAAAGTCTCTTAACGTCTCTTGAAAGCTCCATTTTTTTGGGGTACAAATGGGGGAACATTATACCCCTTAATATTTAATACCCCCAATATGAAACTAACAGTTAAGCAAGTTGATAGCAGTAAGCCAAAAGAAAAGGACTACAAACTATTTGATGGAGGAGGTTTATATCTATTAGTTACAAAATCGGGAAGTAAATATTGGAGATTAAAATACCGTATAGATGGCAAAGAAAAAGTTTTAGCTATCGGTGTCTACCCAACGATAACTCTCGCGGAAGCCAGAAAGAAAAGGGATGACGCAAAACGGCAGTTATCTGATGGTGTTGATCCCAATAAGATAAAGAAGGATAAGAAAAGGGATTCAAAATTCGAGGGAAGCAATACGTTTAAAAACATTGCTCTAGAGTGGTATGAGGGAAGAAAATACCGATGGTCTGAAGGTTACCGTGATGACATGATGGAAGCATTTGAAAATGATGTTTTCCCATACATTGGTGATCGCCCAATAGCAGAGATTAAACCTCTCGAATTGCTTGAAGTGCTTTCGATAATGGAAAAGCGTGGCGTTACAGAGAAATTAAAAAAAGTTCGTCAGCGCTGTGGTGAGGTTTGGAAATATGCCATCATAACTGGACGAGCTGAATATAATCCCGCCCCAGATTTAGCTAGTGCGTTTATTCCACATCAACGAGAAAACTATCCGTACTTATTAGCTGATGAATTACCTGAGTTTTTATCTTCGGTAGACAAGTACCAAGGAAGTCAGATCGTAAGAACTGCTTTAAACATTTTAACGCTTACTGGTTTAAGACCAGGAGAGCTAAGAAAATCAGAATGGTCATTTATCGACTTTGAAAGTAGAACATGGAAACTACCAGAAAAAATAATGAAGATGGGGAGGGTTCATGTTGTACCAATGTCAGATCAGGTGATTTCTTTACTGCGTCAAATACAGCCAATAAGTGGCGATTACCAGTATATTTTTCCTAGCCGAACTAACCATAAAAAACACCTGTCCGAAATGGCAATAAATACAATGATTGGAAGAATGGGTTATAGAGGCAGAGCTACTGGTCACGGCTTTAGACACACCATGAGCACAATATTGCATGAGAAAGGATTTAATACAGCGTGGATAGAGTTACAACTTGCTCATGTTGATAAAAACTCTATCCGTGGTACTTATAACCATGCGCTGTATTTGGAGGGTAGAAGGGAGATGATGCAGTGGTATGCTGATTATATAGATGAGCTGAGAAGTAAAAAGAAATGAAATTCAATTGATAGTTTTTTCAGGGCAGCGAGTGTTATTAATTCGTTGCTCTATCCATTCGTTAATTTCACTTTCAATAAAAGCAACCGAACGAGAGCCTATTTTAACTTGCTTTGGAAACTCTCCTTTATCTATTAATTTGTAAGTCCATGACTTGCTATATCCTGTTCTATCTAAAACTTCATCCAAACGTAATAATTTATATTCCATCTTTCTCTTCCTTTTGTAATTTCCGTAGGTAATACGATAGGACCATCTTGTCCTGATAGTTCATGTGATTTAGAGGCTTAAACTTCGGTGTGTATTTATCGAGGATCTGAGTGGTTAGTTTGTCGTTGGGTATTCCGTGGCTTCTGAGTTCAATTAAGCATTCCTTTGCTATTTGCCTTCGTGCGTTTTCCATTGCTTGTGCGTTCATAGCCCTTGCCTTTTATTTCTCATTATTACTCTGAGAGAGTTTGGGCAATTTTCTATTTCTACGTTATAAATTGTATTTTTAATTTTAACTCTGTGATTTATTCGAAATCCTTTCTTGCTTTTATCGTGGATATTTAAGGCTGCATTTATTGCCATCTTTTCTATATCATTAACATCACCATGAATTCTGATTTCCATAATTCACCTATATTAATTGAATACTTTCTTCCGCTTGGTCACCACATACATCCCAATCACCATATTTCTCTCTTGCAAATAATTCGAGTCGAGGAACATCTCCGTATAATTCCTCCAAACGATGATGTACCTCTTTTGGCTTTTCGCTGTGCTCACCTAAACATGAATAAATAACTTGTCGAACACTTGCAGATTGACGAGGTAATCCATTACCTCTTGTGGCTATTAAACACATTTCGACATTTTGACGGGTGTAATTACCGCAATTAATTTTTGTCTCATTATTTAATATTTCCATAAAATCGAAAAAGTCCTCTGGCGGTTTTTTATTTATTCTATCTCCTGCATTTTTATTTAATTTAACCCATGCGAACCCGAACATGTTTTTAACTTTAAAATCCCACGCTTCGGCTAATTTAATAGCTTCGAGTGCAAAGTTGCCTGTGTACCACATACAGAGCACAGCGTTATCAGAGGAATATTCAGGTACTTTAATTCGGGTGAGTTTGTGAAATCGAGTGGTATTGTAATGATTATCTGCTGCGCCATTTGAAGATTTGTTATTGTAAGACCAAGGTGGATCAGCGAGAATCAAGTCATACTTTTTCATTCTCATCACCAACGTATTTAATTCTTCCATCCATCATTGCATCAATTATTGTTCGCAATTCCCAACACCAATAAGCAGATTCAACATATATTGATAACTTGCCGTAGTCGTGCTGTTTGCTCTTAATAAATCGTTCTGCGGCTTCTTTGGTTAGATGCGAATTTACTGTTCTGTAATCCCATTTCCAGTAGTAAATATATGAGTCGTCAACAACATCAATGATTGAGTTAGCTTTGTCGTAGTCGCTTAAATTGCTCCATGAGCACTTAGCATCTTCTTCGGATTTAGATTTCAGTGTGTTTTTTGTTTCTTCATTTAGCCAGTCGAACGCATCATTAACATCATCGAAGTATTCACCTTCACAGCAAATACCCACGTTATCATCTTCACTGCCAGTAACGGTTACTTTCTCTCTTACAGTGAAGATAGGGTAAGAGGTTGCATGATAATTAACACCTTCACCTTGATTGTGATATTTAAGCCGCTCAATAAAGTTATTCCATGTTTCGTTATTTAATTCATCACCATCTGCTAGTGATTTAATTTCGCTCATCTGAATACCCCCCCACAAACTATTTCAACATTCCTCACTGACATTAAATATTCAGCACGTTTATTGCATTCCGATTGCGTGTATAAATCTTCCGTTACAGGCACAGCAGAACCCTGTATTAGCATGAGTAATACATATCCGATTATTTGCATGGTTGTTTAATCTAATTTATAGAGTGGTATATTTATTTTTTCACTTCTTTCTTCATTGAGATGGGTATATCCATATTCTTTTATATTATCGAACCCGCTTGATGTTATATAACCAACCGGCTCCAAACCATTAATTAAACTCTCGCGTGATGCTTTCCATATATCAAATGGCGAGATATTGTATAAATCTTTACCATCAGACCATTCCTCAAACTGCCGTCTTGATTTACCCATCACTCCACCTTTTTAAACTCAATCACCCATACCCACTCGTTATTATTCCAGCTGTCTTCGCCGTAAATACCTATCCATGCGTCAGCGAATTTATCGTATGGTGTGAATGTCTCTCCGCCACTGTCTGGGTCGCCATAAGTAGGTATCCACCCAGTAAGCTCAAATCCTTCAGCGTGAGCATCATCCTGTGATATCTCCTGAACTTGCTGAACCCAAACATCAGTAATTTCAATTTTCCCTTTGATATTACCGTCCTTGTCGGCAATGTTGATGATGCTGTTGATTTCACCATATGGAAAAAATTCAAGATGATATCTTTCAAATGGTTCATCAGGGTTACAATCAAGAGGAAAGCACTCTCCAACTTCTGAGGCGATATCGAACACGCGGAGAGTTTCCTTATCAATAGGTCTGCGCGTCTGAGTTTTTCTGCCATCCATGACAGCCGATAACATTGCATCGTTAAACTTGATTCTGTCTTTCATCACTCCACCTTTCTATATCCAGCTTTATATAATCGCTCGGCGTACATATAAGCAGTAGCCATACCTAAATCAATTAATCCTTTATTACCAGCAGAAATAACAGCTGCGATACGTTCTATTTCTTTTTTAGCTATATGCTTACGCTTTTCATCTGCCATTTCCTTCGCCAAATCTGAGCACTCGAAGCAAATATTTGCATTTTTACTGGTAATTAAATTGTCTCTACCCACGTTACCACCACAAAGATTACAAACATTCTTAGGGTCTGGTTCTGGCGGTGTAAATTTCATAAATTGCCCATAATGTGTAAAACTGTTCATATTCATTCCTCTTCATTGCATCCCTGCGAGTTACACTTAATCACCATCTCCGCATCTTCAATGGTGTCGAATAGACCAGCCTCATATCCACAATTAAGGCATTGAATTATGAAACCGTATGTATCTGACGTCTGATCATAAGATTGGATTATTTTTGTTTCATCTCCGCAGTCATGGCATTGATACCGTTTTCCTTTCATATCTATCTCCTGTTTGCATCCTTGCACTGAGTAATGGTTATATCCTTTGGTTAAATCACATAAATAGCGTGGCGTGGGTAGGGGAGTCCAATAGGGGCAAAGGGGATGTCGTCATCGAAATCCATCGGAGGTTCACTTTGTGGTGTTTGTTGTTTAGGTTGTTGTTGCGGTGCTTGCGGTGCTTGCGGTGCTTGCGGTTGCTGAGGTTGTCCCCATCCTTGATTCTGCTGAGGCTTCTGGCTTCCTGCCTGATTACCACTATTACCACCTAGCATCTGCATTGTTCCACCGATATTCACAACAACTTCCGTTGTGTATCGGTCTTGTCCGCTTTGGTCTTGCCATTTACGAGTTTGAAGAGAACCCTCGATATACACTTGTGAACCTTTACGCAGATATTCACCTGCAATTTCTGCTAATTTGCCGAAGATGCACACTCGATGCCACTCAGTTTTTTCTTTCATCTCACCAGTTTGTTTATCACGCCACGATTCCGATGTGGCCAATGTGAGATTTGCAATAGCGCCACCTGATGGCATGTATCGAATTTCAGGGTCTTGCCCCAAGTGACCAATAAGAATACATTTATTCACGCCTTTACTTGCCATATACACTCCATTGATTGCCAAATTGAATGCCTAACTTGTTTAACCCCTGATCCATTACTTCGATGAACTCAGGCACTAACTCGTCGAATTCTTTCATCATTTTTTCGTCACGCTCAACAAGGAAATATGCGATTTCTTTCCCTGCCGGCATGCGTGGGTCAAAATTTGCAAAGTGCCAGATATCCTTACCTGTAACCCACATGGAATATTGAACTTGAGCCACATATTCCTTTTTCATTGCATCGATTCCATTCAATGCTAAGTCTATAAATACGTCCGTGTTATTAGGACATTTAAGCTCCAATCCAGAGCCATCACTGCAAATGCCGTCTGGTGAGCAAGCTATCCGTAGTTGCTCATCTTTAAATATTATTGGCACTTCCTTTGCCGTTAATCCGGTGTAAAACTCGAATGTCATCCTTGCTTCTAATTCGTAGTTTTTACCCCATTCCAGCGTCCTTGCTGATACTTCCTTGTAAACTCCTGTACAGACTTCACCAATAAGGGTGTTTAAATATGTTTTCTTTGTGTCTGTCCATTTTTTCCCTGACTTTGGCTTAGAGATAACCTTCCATGCCTCAGAGGCAGTTACTACACCGAGCCTGATAGACATCCATTCTTCGCTTCCTTGCTCTACTTTGGTTAAATCGATGCCTGTTTTGCTTAGAATGATGTCATTACTAATCATTTCCCTTCTGCCTTTTTCCTTAGCATG
Organism: Proteus vulgaris; assembly: GCF_033708015.1. Taxonomy (NCBI): domain Bacteria; kingdom Pseudomonadati; phylum Pseudomonadota; class Gammaproteobacteria; order Enterobacterales; family Morganellaceae; genus Proteus; species Proteus vulgaris. The sequence continues at coordinate 1,460,264 of NZ_CP137920.1, forward strand.
TCGATAATGGTATTGGCTTCAAATGCGGTTAATTGCTCTGGATGGGATATTTGATGGTTGAATTTTCTACTAATGAATGCGAAGAATGCGTCACTCCACTCGCCATTAACTTTAATCATCAAATCGGTAATGGTTTTCAGTTGATCTTCGCTTGCTGGCGTTATGTCCTTTGGTTCTTGTTGCTCACTTCCAAAATCAATACCTTCTCCAGCCTCGGTGTTAACATAATCAATAGCCTTATCTAAACGCTCTCTACGTGGCCAGTATTTGGCTGCTTGTTTCACTACTGTTTTTAGGATCATTTGCTCTTCGTCAGTTACCCAAGGGCATGATTTTTTCCTTGATATCCAAGCTTTCCATGCTGTTGAGCGGTCACGGATTGCGTGGATGTCAGCAATAGGCATTGTGTGAGTTAGATAATCCCCATCTTCTGTTTTTACTACCGTGTAAGCTCCGACAATCTCACCTCTCTGTTCCTGAGTGGCAAAGGCGTTGTATTCGTGGCGGGGTGCGGTATCTATTGATGTGAGTTGGAAATTATCATTTTGTCGAACAATGCTTGATTGACACCACTTAATAGCCTGTGATTGTTGAGCAATATGCATCAAGCCCATGTAACTGATATCGAGACATACTTTCTTGTCTCTAGGAACTAGGTAAGCCAACTTTTGCGCTGGGTTTAAACTAATTCCGATAGCTGATACATTCATGATCGCACTACGAACTGACACAAGGTTATTAACTGCAACATTTGCCAGATAATCATTGTTCGCGAATATTTGCATGGCAAATTCAGATTCCCTTTTGAATGCAATGCTTGGCTCGCTACACACTTGTTCGAACTCATTTTTAAGAGGATTTACAACCTCATATATTTTTTGAACTGCATTTGTCACGACATCCTCCTACGTTCCTGATAGCTCTTTAACTCCTTGTAAAGACCATCAATTGTCATATCGAAAACGCTGTCACTCCATTGACTGGTAATATCCTTTGGTAATCCATCAACCACGTTAAATGCGACATTACTTAACTCAGCGTCCTTTGCATCAATCCATGATGCTTCTTCTTGTCTTCGCTCTTCCATTGCGTCAAGTTCATGGTAAGGATTCACGCAACCCTCCTTAGCAGAGCCAGTTTAGAAATAGGAGCATCCTTGCTTGCTTCATTGACAATCCTGTCAATCTCTTCCTTGTCGAACTGCATAATCCATTGCAGTGCTTCCACGGGGTCGATTCCCGTTAATTTAGCCAAGTCAGCGAAACTTCCTATCTCAATACTGAGCTTGCTACTTTCGTCAAATTCCATGACTGTTTTGCCGTCTACTACCCAAGTTCCGTTCGAGTAGCTGTATGAAATTTGCATAATCACCTCAGCTTACAAATGTCGGTATTACGCCAACGGTTGTCACAATGACCACAGCTAAACTGAATAACCATGGGCTTGTACGTTTATTCTTACGTGCTTGAGGCGTAGTGATACGCACCGCCATGCAATCACGCATAGCGCTGTAATAGTTAGTTTTCATTGTTACCTCGCTAGGTGAGCGATAGGGTGGTTATCTGGTGTTGGCGCGGTGGGTTACTGCTTTGCTGGTTCTGGTAATTCCTGCCAGTGAGTTGCTATCACTTCTTGTCCAAGTCGATTAAATCTATTACCCTTCACTCGGCTCGCTTCAACAACATTTCCGTATATTGTTGTGATAAGAACTCGTTTACTTGCTAACGGAAGTTCATCATCACAGCGAATCCAGCCGTTATTATCATTTGCCATTTCCTATGTTCCTTATGTGCGTTTAGAAGTTTTTGGCATGATATTCTTCGAGCAAATTGGCGATATCAGATTCTTTAAATGAACCGCCATGCTCACCGCTTGGCTCTTCTATCCAAAGCTGACCATCACCAAACTGTGAAATAGTCATCTTACCGATAGTTACTGCTTGAATTGGCTTGTTGCGTCCTGCCATCGGATTACTTTCTGCTTCTGTGAATTTCATAATTAATTCCTTATGTGCGTATTCCTCACTATTAATAGTGATATGAATGATTAAGTGGTGGGTTACTGCTGACCGAGGGCTTTTGCGATTACAGCGTCAGTGGTATCTAAATTGTCGTCATCATCTGGTTTATAGCTTGCAATTTTATTGCGAAGTCTTATTAACTGCTCTAATAACTCTGGTGCTGATGCGATTAGATGAGCATCTTCTTCTTTAATTTCAGTGAGAAAGGATGCTACAACGTTATGATTATCATCAATCAAAAGAGAGTTTTTAATTACTCCGCCCCTTAAATGCCACGGCGCTGGACTATGCTTAAACTCCATACATCACCCCCTAGCCTTTAACATTGCATTCATAGCTTCGGCGGCTAGATAATCTCTAAAAGAAATATCAGCCAACATCAATTCTTTAACTTCTGTTTTGTCTGTCATACTCCCTCCGTTATTCCTCTGTTTCATCTGGCTTGACGGCTGTTTCGATATTTACCGGACCATACAATACGCCAACCAGACCAGCGCTTAATTCCCAATAGTCAGGAATGCTGTCATTGAAATATTCAGGTGTAATTAAGTGCTTTCCATCGTCACTCAACCAAGCAAAATCAATATCGTTTGTATTTCGATACCAGAGATATGTCTTTCCATGTTCCATATCTTCAAAATCAACTTCTGGAATGCGCTCCATCTCTATCTCCTATCTATTAATCAACTCACCACAGCCCACTGAATGGACTGTAATTAGTTAACTGTGCCTGCTTTTAACCACGTCAGGCGAGGTGGTTCCTTACTTTCCACAGTCAAGGAAAATTGATATATTGGTTATTCCACAGTCAAAATAAGGAATGTTTTAAATGGGTATGTTTATAGTAAGAGTGGAATTACCTGATGCCGACTATTCAGACTATCAAAAGTTATATGATTTAATGTTCGGATATGGATTCACTAAATATATAACTAGCGATAGTGGCATTAAGTATGACTTGCCTGATGCTGAGTATTATTACAATGGGTCATCTGACATAAACACGGTAAGTGACACTGCCTTTAGGGTGGCTAAGTCGGTTAGACTTTATGCAAAAATTCTTGTAACTGAAGCCAAACTTGTTAAATGGGATGGTCTTAACCGGCACTAATATTTTCTTGCATAATACAATCGGAGCCAACCCCTCCGATTTCTGGTTTATCGTTTTCCAAGTTATGCAGAGCTTCAACAAGGCGACTACCGAGATATTTAATAGTTCCATCTGGTAAGTCGTGCGTATTTTTGTACTTATCTTTGATTAACTCAGCTAATAGCTCTCGAGCTAATTGCTGTGATTCAATCGTAAGGTTTGAAAACTTACTTTCCGACCTCTCTTTGACAAGGAGGTCTTCCATATTCAATTTACTTAACTCTTCAGTTTTTGCCTTAATTACCTCTGCTAAGCCAGTTAAAGTTGCAATAGCCTCTTTTTCTACCTGTTCGATATTCATTTCCTATCTCCTATTTAACGTGCCGTAACCCCGAACTCACGGCTCGGCTGTTTTGTTTTAACTCCTGAAAATATTGCTACATTAGGTAAGCAACAGTTATCTACCGATGGTTGGTATTTAGGTTCAATATTTCTAGTAACCGGTATGTGACTTAATGACAGCGTTTTTTCTACTGATGTAAGTCTTTTCTCCTGAGGAAATACTGATTCTAATTTCAATTCAATATTCTTTTTTGCAATAGCTTCTGCTTTCCGTCTGGCGTGACGTCTATTTGCAGATGATCCACGTAAAAACTCAGGCTTGCGTGACTTTTTAACTGTAATAGTTGCCATATATCCTCCAAACAGTTGGCTTTAATGAGCACAGGGATCGAAACCATGTTATTTCTGTTTATACATGGGATGTTCTCCATGTCGGGGCAAATCTCCCTATGGTGGGGGTGAATACCCTGTACTCATTAAAACCTTCTGAGAAGGTTGACGCTTTATCAGCGCCACCGTTCTGATAGCTAATACACAGCTCGCCATCATCGTTGTTAAAGAACATCAACGTGCTGTGTTCCGTTGATGGATAGTATATTCACAAATTGTGATTTTAATGTCAACCACAAAATGTGTTTATTTGTTTGTTTTTAAATTAAGCTGATGATTTGAAATATAAAATAAATGATAAATAAACACGAAATGTGTTGTTGGTCACATAAGATTGGAATGCAGATCACTTCTTTGGAGGGGTAGAGGCACGAAAAAGCCCTCGCAGGGAGGGCTGGGTGGGGTTAGTGTTTGTTTGGCAGCTCTGGTCTTCTCACTGCTTCAAGAAGTTCATTTATATTATTAAATTTCTTGCGTTTAAGGTATCCAGGTAGGTTCTCTATTGAGTAATTAGCATATAGCCATTTTCTAAATACGCCCAACGCTTCAATTGGATAAATCCATGGCTTTACAAAACTATTAGCAATGGATTGCCTATAATTGCCAGGGAATGTGTGATCATATCGCACTCTTGGCCCATACTTTTTTTCTAATCCATTATCTTCCCAATAGCGTCCCCATATCTGACCAACGCTATTGTCGGGCATTGTTGTATCATCAATAGGAAGCCCTCCATTAATGAGGTGTATTATTAAATCGGCTACTTCTCTAAATACTGAAAAATAATTAGCTGGAAGCTGGTCGTTAAGCATCACCCTTTCTTGGTAGCTAATGAATGATGGATTGAGTTGTTGTTGCGGGTTATATCCTGTCTTCTCATAGATAAATCTAGTGAATGAGTCTCTAGCTAAAATCCTATAACTTTCTCTAGCTTTGTTTTGATTACCTGTACCCGTTGCATCAAGGGCATAATATTCAAGTATCGCCATACACACAGAGCCGGTATATGCGTGATTTTCACCACCAACGCCCCAAATCCTAACTATTAAATCTTTATTTGTATAACCTTGAGCAATCAATGATTCCTGTATTTTTCTTCCTCTAGGTCGGTGTTTCTCCATCTGCCAGTTTGACGCAAGCCCTTGTATGACCGATGGTGCAACACCGCACATCATAGCTAAGCCTCGCATAGTTAAATAGGGTGTTCCATCACTTAACACGCCCATTTGGATACCTTCAATCTCAGCTTCTTTTACTGGTCTAAGTGGTAAATTTAACTGATCACCACTTGACGGTAAATTACCTCTATTCAATTGATTCTCCTAGTTATTTTATGTTCTCCAAATGGGTGTTTTCCACACCCTAAAACGTGTCGTCAGGCCATTGTGACTTGATTACCTTGCCTATGATTGTGCAGTTGCCGTTAATAGGAATCAGGTCGAAACGAGGGTTTAATGGCTCTAGATACTCAATACCACCATCTCTAATCAATCGTTTGAATGTGAATTCATCATTCAGCAGGCGAGCGACACAGAAATCTCCGAACTCAACCTCTTCTTCAGGATCAACCAGAATTAGCATTCCTTCTGGAAAACTTGGTTTTCCTCCTGGTGGTGCTGTCATTGATTGACCTTCAACTTCTAACCAGAAAGATCGCTCACTCGCTTTCTTAGCTGTTGGTATCCACGACACAGCATCTTTCTGAGTGTATGAGTTAAATTCTGTTGAGAAAGCGCCAGCCTGTACCTTCGTGAAGAGAGGGTATTCATAATTCTTGATTACTTGATCACTTTGACTGCCAAACATTAATTCAGCAGGTGATATACCAAGTGCTTCACTTATAACAATTGCATCATCAGCGCTAATCTTACGCTCTCCAAGCTCATAGTTTCCTATTCTGGACGCAGCAGAGTAGCCACACAATTTAGCTAATTGAGCTTGACTTAATCCTCTTGATTCACGAATGGATTTTAACCTTTCGCCAATAACTTCATTTACTTTTTTCATGTATACCTTTTAACACAAACCGTGATAAATGTATTTAAACGTTTTGTGGTTGACAGTTAATCACATATTGTGTGTAATAGGGGTATAAACAAGGAGGATACACACATGAATAACATCGCAGAACAGCGAAAAAAATTGGGAATTTCTCAAGCTGTTTTAGCTTCATCAATAGGGTGGGGGCAGTCTCGCATTGCCAACTATGAGTTAAATATTAGAACTCCTAGCTTAAATGACTGCCGAGCCATTGTTGAAGCATTACAAAAATTAGGGGCAAATTGTTCTTTAGACGACGTTTTTCCTCCAAAAGTAGCTTGATTTCACCACGTTCTTTAACAACCGCAGGGTTTTTGACTGCTACGGAGTCGCTGATAAAGCGACAGATTTACCCACCAAACAATCCGCTCATATGGAATGAGCCACGGATCATTACTGCTGTTCTCTAACGAGAAGTAATCTAAGAAGGAATTTAACAAATGGAACTATCAAACGAACGCAAATTTCGAGAAATCGAATCAAAAATCATGAAAGGGATACTTGTTACTGGCGCTAGAGAAGTAGCGAAAAGAACGGGTATTCACGAATCACAGATATCTCGCTGGCAATCTCAACAATCTAAAACGCAATTAAGCTTCATACAACGTTGTGCAAGGCTTTTAGTTGCTATTGGGTATGAGACACCAGATGACACAGTGATATTGCAAGGTGATGAGGCTAGGGCATTAATTCAGATGCTTGAACATGTCAAAGCACCAAAAAGAAAAACCTCAACCACTGCGAATGGTGAGGCTTCTCAACAAATAGACTTAACCATTTAACTTAACAAATACACTGTATCAATAACCAGTAATTACGACAAGAGAAATTTAGGTTTCTCTTGTCTTATACAGCTAATTAATGGAGTAATTATATATGAATTCTGTTTACTTAACAAATAGATATGGAGGTCGCTAGGTATGAGCGTTGGTCACTTAGGTGAAATGAAATTCAACCGTGAAGTATCCAAGACCGAATCTCTTCCAACTAACTTCAGGGTTGAGGGCTGGGTTTATATTCTGAGCAATGAGTATATGCCGGGCATATATAAAGTCGGAATGACAACTATCTCGCCAGAAAACAGAGCCAAAGAGCTATCCTCCGCAACTGGCGTTCCAGACAAATTTAAAGTTGAAGCATCTTTTTACTCTGAATTTCCTAGTAATGATGAGTCCACTGTTCATGACTATCTGGACAAATACAGAATAAATGAGTCTCGAGAGTTCTTTAAATGTGATTTAGAAGAAATTATTGAAACTTGTGAGGAAGTCTGCATTGCGAGAGTCGGGGATAAAGTTGAAGTGTTGGCTGACTCATACGACATCATATGCACTGAAAGTCTAGATAAATTACATCTTGGCGAGTTATTTGACTCTCTTAACGTTAGTGTTTTTGGTTGCAAAGTTGCCACAGCAGAAAGATTAATAAGACTTGCTGTTCACTTTTGCTCGAAGAGATTTAACACCTCTCATGCCCTCTACTTCAAAGAGGATACAGCTTATTTAATGCAAAGCTTAATAGGTCAAAACTTAGAGGAATGGAAGAAACATAACCCTGAATTAGCAAACAGATCGGAGGTGCCTTTCTAATGGCTAGAGCAAGAAATATTAAACCAGGCTTTTTTACTAATGATGACCTTGCTGAATGTGATCCATTTGCACGAATCCTATTCGTTGGTTTATGGACCATTGCAGATAGAGAAGGTCGCTTAGAAGATAAGCCACGTAAAATTAAAGCAATGGTTTTGCCATACGATGACGTTGATTGTGAAAAATTACTCGCACAACTACACAGTAAAAACTTTATTACCAGATATGCAGTAGATGGAAATGAGTTTATTCAGATTAACAACTGGAAGAAACATCAGAACCCTCACGTAAAAGAAGCGGCTAGTGAAATACCAGAACAAGTAATGCAACCTACTGAAAACAAAGGAGCACCAGAAGAGCACCATACAAGCACAGTACAAGAACCAGAAGAGCACACAACAAATCCTGCTGATTCCCTTAACCTGATTCCTGATTCCCTTAACCTGATTCCTAATAACACCCAAGCCGAAAACACGGCTTGTCCTAGTGAGCCAGAAAATCAATCTGCAAGTATTCACCAAATGTCGAGCAAGTATGCATTCGAGGGAGAAGTGATCCGCTTAAACCACAAAGACTTTGCTGAATGGCAATCGCTGTATTCAAACATCGACTTGGTGCATGAGCTAAAACGACTGGATATCGAGTTCAGAGCCGCTAAGCCTAAAAACTGGTTTATCACTGCAAGCCAGAAGTTAAATTACCAAAACAAGAACTCAGGTAATTCATGGAAAGCCACGCCACCTAAGCGAGCTGTAAACGAGAATTTTGCATCCAAGGACTACGGTAAAACGGATGCGCCAACATGGATGAATTAAATCATGAACCTATCAGACAAAATCGAGCAAATCGAAAGGCAACTTGAAAACCTAAGTAAACCGCCAGCAGAAATACCGAACACCGAAGTAACGATTGTTGAATTAACCTGCTCTAAGCATGGCGCATATCAAGCCAGAACTCGCTCAAGTAAAACCGCGATATCAATTCCATCACGACCAACACCTTGCCCACACTGTCTCGTGGAGGAGCTGGAAGCCTTGAAGATCGAACAGCGTGATTATGACATGCGTTTCAAGAAGAAACTTACAGAGAAACTCCTTGATGAACTTCATGTACCAGAGCGCTTTAAATCTTGCACATTGGATAACTACGAGGCTGTGAACAAGGACGCTCAATACAATCTCAATGTCTGCAAAGCCTATGTTAAAAAATGGGAAGATCGCCTAAAAAATGGCGGTGGTTTAGTGATGTGCGGAAAGCCTGGTACTGGTAAAAATCATCTGGCATTAGCTATTGCGAAAAGTGTCGTTGAGGATTATCAAAATTCTGCGCTATTCACGACGGCCTTACGAATTGCAAGAAAGTTTAAATCTACTTGGAGTAAGGACTCTACCGAAACAGAGTTTGAAGTTATTCGGATTTACACAAAACCAGATTTGTTAATCATTGATGAAGTTGGTGTGCAGTTTGGCACTGAGGCGGAAAAGTTGATCCTATTTGAAATCATCAACACTCGTTACGAGAAGATGAAACCAACAATCCTAATCAGCAACCAAACTAGAGAGGAGTTAGGCGCATTCATTGGAGAGCGAGTTATTGACAGGATGAATGACGGCGGTGGTTGCACGCTGGCTTTTACATGGGATAGCTACCGAACCAGAAAACAAGTCGCTTAACACGCAAGAGGATTTTTAAATGAAAGCAACAACGTTAATAGAGAGAGGCATCTAATGCAGGGAATTAATTGGGTTAAGGTGAGCGAGAGATTGCCTGATGACCGCACTCAAGTAATTCTTTGGGACGCCGACCTTGAAGAAGTTAACAGTGGTCACTACAGCCACAAAACAGGGTTATTTTATAGCTGTGGTCGCACTATCGAAAATGAAATTACACATTGGTGTATTCCGCCACTCCCACCAATGCCAGAGGGTGAATGATGAAGTATTACAAACAACATCCAGTAACGTTCAAGCATTTTCTTCACAGGCCAACATGGGCGGCAACAGCGGGATATGATTTTAATTTCATTGACTGTATGGCGTATGTTGCAGATTCATATAGTGAATATATGAAAACTCGTGATTGGTTGTTTTGGCTAGATAGTGAGATTAGAGAGTTACCTATGACTCTATTGACGTTGTTTTTCATGCTATCAATTGCGCTATCAACGCCATTTCTTTACCCATTCTACAGCATAGTAACGTACATAAATTGCAAGCGAAGCAAAAAAGATGAAATAACAGAAATTGTTGATACAAACATTTCAGTTTGGCTGCGTGATTTTGATAGGCGAGGATAGTTATGGACGAACTCAAGAAATGCCCTGAATGTGAATCAACAAAAGTTGGTGTCGCCAAAAAACTGAAATACCCAATGTGGTTTGTAATTTGTCATTGTTGTGAATATCGAGACATGGCGCAACCATCAGAGCAGGAAGCCATAGCAGCATGGAACAGGAGAGCTAACAGTGAGTGATATAGGAGGTTAACTTGGAAGCAGATTTTCTCTTCCACGAATCAACCAAAAATACCGCATGGCAACACCTCAAAGAAGTTCTAGCAACAAACCAACCACACCGAATCATTATCAAGCCTTGGAAAAACAAGCGTTCACTATCTCAGAATTCCACTTTTCATTTGTGGTGCTCAGAGATAAGTAAATACCTATGTAAGAACAACGCCAATTACACACCAGAAACCGTTAAGGAAATGCTTAAGCATACATTCCTAGGTTATGAGGTTGTCGATATGGTTGACGTTACTACACAGCTTACAGAGCGCGTAAGGACACTTCGGAAAACATCAAAACTTGATACGGGTGAAATGTTCCACTTCATGGAGCAGGTTGAGCGCTGGTCGGTAGGTATAAATTGTTTCGTGACGATACCTGATAACAGTGAGTATATGAAATTGAAAAGGAAGCAAGAAGAATGACAGACAACGTAAATAACCCACCACACTATGCATCAGGTGATATTGAGTGCATAGATGCCATAAAAGCCAGTATGACCAAAGAGGCGTTTCTAGGCTATCTAAAAGGTAATATTCAAAAATATGTCTGGCGATACGAAAAGAAAATTAACCCAGTCGAAGATTTGAAAAAGGCTCGTTGGTATATGGAACGGATGGTTAGTGAGATGGAGGGCGGAAGCAATGGCTAAGAGAAATAACGCATTAGAGAACATGAAAAAGTGGATGGAGGTTATCCCTCAATGTTTACAGCCACAAAATAAGCAATCTGAAAACGAGGTAAAGGCGAAACAAAGTGATAAGCCGTTACCATCCGGACAAAGACGAGTGCTGTCATTTATTAAAAATTTCATCTCTGAAAATAAATATCCTCCAACGAGAGGGGAAATAGCCGAGCACTTTAAGTGGAAGTCGGCTAATGCAGCTCAAACCCATATTGAAGCGTTGACTAAGAAGGGGTTTTTAATCGCTAAAGTTGGGATTAGCAGAGGGCTTGTTGTTACTGGAAAAGACTCTTGTGTTTATTGCCGGTCATGCAATAGACAGCTAACAGATGATGAAATTTACGTTTGCGACGAGTGCGTAAATGAATATCCGCATCTTGAGGTGATGGAAATAGTGAAAGGAGAGGGAGATGCAGAAGCTAAGGCGACGGCGCTGTAAAATATGCCGAGAATGGTTTATTCCAAAGCAGAGCTTTCAAAATTGGTGTAGCCCGGAACATGGATTTGAATTATCCGAGCAACGAAGGAATAAAGATAGAGAAAAAGCATTAGCAAAACTTAAAAAGGAGAACCAGGAAAAAGAACGAGAAGCAAAAGACAAACTCAAAGCCCGCAAGTTAGAAGTAAAACCCCTCTCATATTTCAGACAACAAGCCCAAGCAGCATTTAATCAATTCATCCGACTTCGAGACCGTAATGAGCCATGCATTAGCTGTGGTGAAACCAACCCCCCCTGATCTCCATGGTGGTCAATGGGACTGCGGTCATTTTTTGTCTGTTGGTGCTCACCCTGAACTCCGATTTGAGGAGAAAAACGCATACAAACAATGCAAATCATGTAATGCAGGAGCCGGTAAATTCTCGCATAAAAATGCCACCGTCACTCAGAAATACGAGCTGCGGCTGGTTGAAAGGTTTGGGTTGGAGTTAGTTGACTGGTTACGTGGTCCGCATGAGATACCGCACTGGAAACGAGAGGATTACATCCGAATCCGCGATAAGTACAGAGCCAAAGTGAAGGAACTGAAGAAAAAAGGAGACCTAAATGTGTAAGTGCAAGGTTGCCGGATGTGATCGCCAAGCCATGTATAAATCGCAGATGGTTTGCCAAATGCATTATTTCAGGATGATGAGAACCGGAAGCTACGAAAAGAAAATACGGTCGCTCAGAACTCATAATGCGAAAGGGTATCAGATGCTATACCTGCCAGATCATCCATTGGCAATGAAAAACGGATATGTATATGAACACCGCGTCGTTATGCATCAGTTACATAGTGATAACCCAATGAATTGCAATAAGTGTGGGAAAACGATTGATTGGAGTACGGTGCACGTAGACCACATCAATGAAGATGTTAAAGATAATTCGCCAGAAAATCTTAGGTTCTTATGTAACGGATGTAATGTGATGAGAACTAGAAAGCATCAGAAAGAATACACCAAGAAAAGGAGAGTGGGTATTACATGTAATGGAATAACATTGACGGCAACAGAGTGGAGCAGAATGCCCAATGTTAAAGTTTCAAGAGGAACAATTTCCAGAAGAATAAAAAATGGCTCATCACCGTATGACGCTATTTATGGAGAAAAAGAGACGCACATATCAACTATCCCTGAAAGTGGCTACACCCCTAAATATAAAAATGCCCACGTTGAGTCCTGCATATCCCACTACCGAGCCAAGTTAAAGGAGCTGAAGAATGACTCCTGATGCATGGTTTGCAGTTATAACTTGGGGGATTTTATTGTTTGTTTGGATTCCTTACAACTACCTCAGGTATAGGCGAAATATACGGATAGCAAAAGCAAAAAGAAGAGCTTACATATTCGCATCTAAGTATAGAACGGTAAAGGAGCTGAAAGATGTTCACTGACTTAATCACAGCTATTGAAGAAGCAAGATATTTAAAATCCAGATCAGGCGGTCGAGTTAACTTCTGTGTAATGCAGGTTATGGACTATATGGAAGTGGTAAGCGGGCTGATGGATGGTGTTAGGATTTTATATACAACTGCGAATGATGATTATCACACAGTATTACCGGAGGCGAGATGAGCTATATCGGAGAAAAGGAATTAACGGATGAGCAATTTCGCTGGCTAGATGGATGGTTAGAGCTTTGGGGTGCATGGGTTCAATCAGGTCGGTCTGGACGCATGATAAACATGATTTATAAGTTTATGAAGACGGTCGAACCGAATACAGCCCCATCAAGACCTATGTGCAATGACGATGAAGGAATGTTGATTTCTCAGGTCGTAGATTCAGTCATCGCCACTGACACACAGGCTTATGGAATATTACTCAGTTATTACGCTCACGGTTCATCTAAGTTGTCGATTGCATCTTACTATCACCGAGTTGCAAAACCACGCAAAATGCAAACGAGAGGGGGAAATAGATTTAAAAAGCCATCACTTGGAACTTGCAGAAATGATGTTGATGCAAAACTCAAAGCTGCACAGTGGTTGTTATACGAACCTCTGCGAAATGCAATGAATAATCGCAAACGTGTGGCTAAAGTGAAGAAAATAACTGAACTTTGCTATTGACTTATAATATCAAATTAGCAATACTAATCAGGTAAGTTGCTTTACGTGACTCTTAAGTTTACTTACCTCATTCAAGACCTCGCTACGGCGGGGTTTTTTGTTATCTGAACTCAGTCATTGGCTGGGTTAAAAAATATACACACTCTTCATTTTGGAGAGTTGTGTGATTAGGGACACCTGATGATGTTTTGGTCGACGGATATCTGGTGTCCCTAGCTATTGCTATGTACCAAAAAAGAATAACAAAGCACACTTGTCATCCGTGCTTTTGGGCGGGGTTAATTGTTTTTTCATCGGTCTGTCGCCAAACAAATGCCGAAGAAATTAACAATTAATCCCGTTTCGTTTTCCAATCTGGTGTAATTCCACTATTTTAATCCCCCCTAATTCGAGGGTGTTACCTTCATTGATGAGGGTAACATAGGTTAAGTTATTGATATTTATCCAGAGTGCTTATTTGCATTGTGGATATCCAACTCTCCGGAATTACCGGATAGTTCACATGTTCGGTTATTCCGAACTACTGACTGAAGGCAACCCCCTGCGTGGGCTATATAGTTGATCGCCAACAACAATAAATCCCTTATTTATCCATTGCGTGATTTGTTGTGGTTTTACTTCGCAAGCTCTAGCAAATTCAGCGTTATTCCCGTTGTAATGCAATTTTATATATTCTTGTAGTGGCATGATTAGCACTCTACTTCTTGTAATTTACGATTAACGCAGTATGCGATATAAACAGTACCCTGCTCATCAAATGACTCTGCACAGTCATAGCCTAGTTTGTGGGCTAAAATGCCTTGAAACTGTTGGATAGCCCAGTTTGCCTGTCCGTCATCTTCGTAGCTGTGTTCATATTCACTAATGTTTGTCGTTCCATCTAATAAATCAGCTAACTCACTATCATCAACATCGATACTAAAATCATCACGCATCATACTGAAAACATCTTGAACAGCATTTTCATCAGTATCGTGCTCATAGAAAAAACGACTTGCACGGATAACGTTATTGACATCTAGATTGTATTGAAAATTACAACGACCCGCTAAATTGTAGTCGTTATCTTCACTGCCAAAAAAAAGACACCCTTTGAAGAATGGCGCGTAGTGAACAGAGTCTTTAACTTCGTCGATTTTAGTTGCTGATGCGTGAGTGATAATCATTTTTGTATTCCTTAATCTTGTTTGTATGAATATATGGTAAAGCGTTTTACTTTATATGTAAAGTGTTTTACTTTATATTTTATTTAATATTTGATGTAAGTCACATTCAGAAGATCGCTTAGGCGGTCTTTTTTCGTATATGCCGACCACAGAATCAATCACACACTAATCACTTCACATAAGAGCTGTGAGTCGGCGTTCTATTAACTAATCAGGACTACATATATGCAAGAGCCGTTAACAGGCACAGCAACCGCCTCGTTAGCGGGTGTCTCTATTGTAGGTCTCTATTCAGGTATGGACGCAGGCGTTGTTATCGGTGCGTTCGCAGGGGCGGTGATATTTGTATTGTCCGCTCATGATATCCGGCTGTTAAAGCGATGGGCATATTTCACGGTTGCATTTGCTATCGGGATATTAGGCGCTGATTTCATGTCGTCACTGCTGAGTGGCATTGTCGGAGATAGAGAAGTCGATCGCTCTGTTGGTGCAATGTTCTCATCGGCTGGTTTGGTTGGTGTGTTGGTAACAATATCTAAACCTGGTGCTCTCACCGACAGTATTAACAACGTTATTAACAACCTGATAGATAAATTCAGAGGAGGTGGAAGATGACCATCTCAATGTTTTGGATTTACGTCAATTTTTTCTCATGCTTATTCGCTGTTATTCGTCTTGTTAACTATGAGCGTAACGGCGCTAAATACAAATTTTTTCCGTCACTTATAGCATGGGTTCTCATTGTTATGCTTGGTTCTATCCCACTACGCATATTAACGAATGACTACGCCCATGCAGATCCATTTGAGGTTGGAATCAATATCACGCTATGCGCACTAATAATTCTTAGTCGTGGGAATGTGATGCAAATATTTAGAGGGGTTAGTAAAAATGACACTCGGTGAGAAACAACGCAAGTTCACTCGCATGATTGCGGACTTAATTATTTTTGCCTACAACAACGGATATGAGCTGACATTCTCGGAAGCATACCGAACACCAGAGCAGGCGCAGTTAAATGCCAAATCAGGTTCCGGTATTAAAAATAGCTTACACACCCAACGCCTAGCTGTGGATTTCAACCTATTTAAAGACGGTAAATATCTAACGGCATCAAGTGACCATAAATTACTTGGTGAATACTGGGAATCTATTGGTGGTACGTGGGGAGGTCGATTCAATGACGGCAATCACTACTCGTTAGAGCACAATGGCGTTAAATGATATGAACACGCTAACTAAGGTATTAGCTGGACTACTGGCAATATCCGCATTCTGGCTATGGTGGGTAACAGATGATTACGACAAACTGAGAAAAGATTACAACACAGCAACCAATCAGTTATCTCGCCAAAACTCAATCACAGAAAACGCCAGCCGCACATTCAGGATTATCAATAATGTCTCATCACTTAATAGCGAAGAGCGGAATAGGTCAGCCGTGGATTCTGAAAAAGTTAAAACGGTTATCAAAACTGTTCTTATCAATAATGATTGCGCCAATACTGCTATTCCTAATGACGCTCTTATCAGGATGCACGACTATTCAGAAAGAATACGTGCCAATGGAGCACATAGCGATACCGGCACACCTAACCGCTGATTGTCTATTGCCCTACATACCAGAGCAAATGACATGGGGAGAATCGTTAATGTTAAACATCTCCCTGTTATCGGTTATTGAGCAATGTAACTCAGACAAGAAAGCAATACGGGAAATTGAACAACAAAGACAGGTGATGAAATGAGCATAGAGTCTGAATTGGCTTACTTAAAGTCAGCTAAAAATAAGGTTCTTGAATTCATTGATGAGACACCTGCTGAAAATGTTATCTCTCTAGCGAGTTGGAAATCCCAGTTAGCTAAATTGGATAAGAAGATAAATGAACTAGAACAACGAGCCTCCAATAGCGGGGCTTTTTAATGCCTACAGGAGTATCAAATGCAACCACATCAACAACGAGTAGTAGATGAGAAATCTGAGTTAGACGACAAAATCACAAAGCTGACAACTTTCATTAATGGCGATATCTGCAAGACGCTAGAGCATCGCGACCAAGAGTTATTGAGCAATCAATTAGGTCATATGCGCAGTTACTCTGAAACTTTATCTCAGCGCATTGAGCGATTCTAAAGAACAACCCCGACAAGGTTAGATAAATCGTTTATCCATTAAGGAGAGTGATCACTATCTTGACTGCTAGGAACAGACTAGAAGTGGCTTAGCAGTGTATCGCTAAGCTGCGAGCTAAATCGCATTTCACCATGTGCACCACATGCACACACATCTAAAAGCATCGAGCCGTTATTTAGGAATGAGCCTTTGAGGTGATCAGTTATAGCTGATACTGCTTCGATGGGCTGATTTCCTATGTGGCAAGGGTTCATTACTAAGTAAGGACAGTATCATGTCAGATAAATTAGTTTTTAAAGGCAATGAAGTTATCCCATTTGACAATGGTGATGGAAAGGTTTGGTTTACCAACAAACAGCTTTCAGAGTTACTTGAGTATAAAGATGAATCATCTGTGACTCGTATCTTTAATCGAAACAAAGATGAATTTACCGATGGTATGTCTCAGACGGTCAACTTGACCGTTAGCAATAAAAACAACGAGATACAAAATAAGAGGGTAAGAATATTTTCGATTAGAGGCGCTCACTTGGTAGGGATCTTATCTAAGACAGATGTAGCGAAAGCCTTGCGTCGATGGTTGCTTGATCTAGCAGAAAAAGAGTCAAAACCACAAACGGGGTTAGCAAACCTTGATATGAATGAGCTTAAAAGCCTGACTATCAATGAGATGCAAAATAGATTAGTGGCAGCCGATAGTTGGTCGTTCGAGAACTTTGGCAGGAAAGGTAGTGACTTAATGAATTTACGCAAGCGTCACTTAAAGAAAATACGCAAAGCGAAGAAGGCAATTAAAGAACTATCACAATTAACCTTACCTGATATGGGCGAATTTCCAGATGGAGAAGAGCCGGCATGAACCACGAACAATTCATAGAGCAGAACGTACTGGCCGAGTTAAAAAACCTCGGCTTTTCTTTACCTGTTTGTCGTAGAGCGAGCTACATGGCGGTAGATCATTATCGCCGAAGCTCTCAAGCAAGTAGAAAAGGGCGAATGTTTGACGACTGCTTACATATTGCCAAGGTGTGGGCAAGTAAGTTTGCTAAGGAGAAAGTATGACCAAACAAGAAAAAGCAAACTTATCCATTCTCTATCGTCAATTACAGCAATCACTTGAATACTTACATTGCGGCAGGGTTGATGATGGGTGGATAGTTGCTGAAATCGTCGAGCGAGAGTTAGGCAAGCTAGTCAACAAACAGAAAACCAAATAGGCCCTAGTGGCCTTTTTTATTGGGTGGAATATGAAAACAGGAACACTGCATTACAAAATGACACTGCGCCGTTATATGTATCCATTGTTTATTATCGGCGCTTTAATTAACAGCACTTGGTTAATGAAGCTCTGTTTTAAGAAAGAAATTGTGTTTAAAGAAATTTAAAGGAATGGATATGGCACTGACAGTTAAGCAAGAAAAATTCTGTCAGGCATACGTCGAAACAGGTAATGCGTCTGAAGCTTATCGAATGGCGTATGCCACAGATAAAATGAAGGCAACCTCAATAAACTCAAAAGCGTATGAATTGTTGAATAACGGTGAGGTTACGGTGAGGGTTGCGCAACTTCAACAAGAGCACAGGACAAAGCACGACATTACTGTTTCTGATTTACTTAAAGAGCTGGAAGAGGCTAGACAAAAAGCACTATCCGCAGAAACCCCTCAGGCATCAGCGGCAGTGGCGGCAACAATGGGCAAGGCTAGATTAACTGGCTTGGATAAAGTTGTTATCGATCTAACCGCTGACGTGAAAGTCGAGAATCGTTCTATCAAGGATATATTCGATGGCTAACCCTTACTTTAAACCATTTGCAAAAAGCGCCCCCTATAAGGTGGCTTACGGTGGTCGAGGTAGCGGTAAGTCTTATTTCTTTGCAGAGTTAGCGATTGAAGTATCACGTAGAGTCAAAACAGTTATTCTGTGTACTCGTGAGTTTCAGGGTTCGATTAGTGACTCAGTACATAAGTTGCTTTGTGAAACCATCGACAGGTTAGGCTACACGAACGAGTTCGAGATACAAAAGAACACAATTATTCACCTTGGCACTGGCGCTTCATTCGTATTTGCTGGTATCAAAAATAACGTCAATAAGATTAAATCAATTCAAGGTGTAGGTATTTGCTGGATAGAAGAAGCTGAGGCGGTAGTTAAAGACTCATGGGAAGTATTGCTCCCCTCCATTCGTGGTGATAAAAACGCTGAGATATGGGTAAGCTTCAACCCGAAAAACATTCTTGATGACACTTACCAGAGATTCGTTGTTAAGCCACCAGAGGGTGCAATAGTCCTCAAAGCTAATTACGATGTTAATCCCCACTTTTACGACACACCACTTCCTAAGCAAATGGAAGAGTGTAAAGAACGTGATCCTGAGTTATACCGACATATCTGGCTAGGCGAACCGGTTGCAGACTCCGCTTTAGCAATTATCAAGCCTGCGTGGATTGAGGCGGCTGTCGATGCGCATATCAAATTAGGATTTGAGCCAAGAGGTAAGCGAATTGTCGGATTCGACGTTGCTGATGATGGTGGCGACTCAAACGCAACAATATTGCGACACGGCTCAGTAGCTATCGAAGTTAACGAGTGGCGAGGTCAAGATATCATTTGGAGCACAGACCACGTTTATACCTATGCTGAAAAAGTCAATGCTGACACAGTTATATACGACAGCGTGGGGATGGGGGCTGGCGTTAAGGCTCAATTTAATCGTAAAGATAATCGCATTGTTACTGTTGGGTTTAATGCTGGCGCTTCCGTAGAGAAGCCAGAAAGTAACTATAAGCCTGGAAAAACCAATAAGGACATGTTCTCCGATTTGAAAGCGCAGCAATGGCAATTAGTTGCTGACCGCTTCTATAACACTTGGAGGGCTATCGAGCATGGCGACAAATTCACCGATGACCAGTTAATCAGCATATCCAGTGAGATGAAAGATATCGAATACCTCAAAGCCGAGTTATCACGCCCTCAAGTCGATTATGACAGTAACGGACGCGTAAAGGTTGAGAGTAAAAAGGATATGAAGAAACGTGGCATACCAAGCCCCAATAAAGCCGATGCGTTCATTATGGCGTTCTCTAGCGCTAAACAACCATTCCGTATTCCAGACGAGATACTCCGATGAGCAAGAGTAAAAAAACACAACAGCCTGTCGGAAAACAACCGTTCAGGATTAAAGATATTGATTTAGAAAAAGCTTCCACATCAGGTGAAGAGAAAAAATATGCTCACTTCGAGCGATATGAGCCATTGCCTGGTGTAGTTCCTGAATCTAAAAAGGAAGCTGTATTTGCAATGGATGCCACGCCATACGATATGCTTAATACGATGTCGATTGGTGATGAGTATTCAGGGTTTCGTGGATACCCACAGTTAGCGGCAATGTCTCAGCAAGTTGAATACTCTAATATGCACAGCGTATTCGCTGATGAGATGACCCGTAACTGGATTGAAGTTAAAAGTCGTAAAGAGGGCGATCCTGATATTGAACTGATGGAAAACGCACTTGTTAAATATGATGTAAAGCGATTAATTCACGATGCGGTTAAGCAAGACTCTCAGTATGGTGTTGCTCATGTTTACATTGATACTGGTGCAAAGACAGATGATGAGTTGGAGAAGCCTTTATTCTTAGACCCAAGGAAGATACCAAAAGGATCACTAAAAGGCCTTAGAGTTGTTGATCCGACTTGGATTTATCCTGCCATGTACAACACGCAGTGGCCGTTAGCTGATAATTTCTATAAACCAAGCGCGTGGTTTGTTATGGGCAAAACAGTTCATGAATCAAGGTTTATGGACATTGTTAGTCGACCAGTGCCAGATATTCTCAAGCCGTCATACAACTTTGGCGGGTTATCTCTCACTCAGTTAATGGAGGATTACGTTGTTGACTGGCGTGATGCTAAGAAAAACGTAATTAAGATACTCCGCACATTGAGAATGAGGGCGCTTAAAACTGATATGGACGCGCGGTTACAAATGCCTGGCGAGTTTGATAAACGCATCAAGATGTTTACGCAATATCAGGATAACTTCGGTATTTGGGCAATAGATACAGAAGAAGATTTAATTCACATGCAAACTTCGCTAAGTGAATTATCCAATCTGCTATCAAACTATCAGGATCAACTATGTATTCCTTCGCGCATCACCAATTTAAAACTGTTAGGGAACGCTCCTGCAGGCTTAAATGCCTCGGGCGAGTCAGAGTTATCAACGTGGCATGAAACTGTGTCAGGGTATCAGGACGGAAATCTAAGACGACCTTTAGAGAATATCTTCAAGATTATCCAACTTTCAGAGTTTGGAGAAATAAAAGAGGATATTTACTTTGAGTTCAGGCCGCTTGATGAGATTAGCGAAAAAGAACGCGCTGAAATCACGAAGATTCGCGTTGATGCTGTGGCGGTTGCTGCTGACAGTATGTTGGTTAGCTCAGAGGAAGCCAGAGATGCTCTCAAGGGTATAGAGGGTGCAGGTTTCGAAAATTTGGATGGTGATTATGAACCAGAAAACGACGAGACTGAAGCCTATTAACTATAATGCTGGCAATATCAAGTGGTATCAAAGGCAGTTGCTAGCCGAAATTAGAGAAATGAACGATGAGGTTATGCGCGAAATAGTTAACGCTATTCTCAGTAATCCTCTCGCTCAGGATGCTAATTTAGCTATGGATGCTAACCCTGTTACTTTTATCAAAAGGCTGCTTGATTCTCTAGCAAGGAAATGGGTTGACCGATTCATTAATAAGGCACTTCCAATATCAGATGAGTTAATGGATAAAACGCAAGATGCAGTCGATAGAGGTTTATTGGCTGCAGCTAGGCGCGAATCTATGACTATCAATATGCAATGGACAGACGCCATGTTAGAGAAGCGTGAGGCGATCATTGCTGAGAATGTTTCTCTTATCCGCTCCATCCCTGAGAAATACTTTACTGAAGTAGAAGGTATGGTATATCGCGCCGTTGCTCGTGGCGGTGATAGAAAAATGCTTGCTGATGAAATTGAGCGTAATTTTGGCAAGCGTCACGGCATTACACGGCGAAGGGCTGAGTTTATCGCTCGTGACCAAACACGCAAGGCAACAAGTGCGTTATCTGCAGCAAGGCAACAAGCTGCTGGTATCGTTGAGGCTGAGTGGGTGCATAGTGGCGGTGGTAATAAACCTCGCCATAGTCACGTTAAAGCAGGTCGAGAAAGAAAGCGATTTAAGCTATCTGAAGGCTGTTTGATTGATGGTGAATATATTATGCCAGGTCAACTGCCTAATTGCGGTTGCGTATGGCGACCCGTGTTGCCGTTCTAATAACAGATCACTTCGGTGGTCTTTTTTTATGGGTGAAATAAATACTATGCAGAGACACATAGTTATAAGCGTTATCGGGATAAGCCCTAAAGGAATGATTGAAAGCTCGAAAATTCAAGCTACTAGTGATGACTACTTCCATCCTGAAACTTTATTCTCTGCTGATGGATTAAGGCTGCTTCGCGAGCAGGTTAAAGCTCTCGGATGGACAAAGTTCTCTATCTGTGGATTTGAATGTATTTAATTTTAATAACGAAGGTAAACCATGAAAGATGTGAAATTTGCCTTTGATAAAGCAAGCGTTAGGACTTACGACGAGGACGGGATGATGCACGTAGCATTAACCCCAATCAGCAAGGCTAACGTGTGTATCTACTACGGCAAGGAAATACCTGACTCTGAGGCGTTAGGTTTAGACCCAAATAAAGCCTATCGTCTGCTACGTGACCCTGAAGAACTCAAGAAAGCTGTCAGTACATTCAATAATAAGCCTGTGCTCAATAAACACATCGGCGTAACCGTGATTGACCCACCAAAAGACGCAATTGTCGGCTCTACTGGAGAGCGTGCAGAGTTCGATGGTACTTATCTTAAAAACTCAATGGTTATTTGGGATCTGGACTCAATTCTCGGCGTTGAAACTGAGAAGCAAAAAGAAATTTCCTCATCTTATCGTTATCGACTTGATTTGACAGCGGGAGAGTATGAGGGAGAAACATACGATGGCGTAATGCGTGACATCGTTTGTAACCATGTGGCCATAGTGCCAAGTGGTCGGGCAGGCCCCGACGTATTTGTTTATGACTCGAAACCAATAGGAATCAAACTGATGTCAAAATTAGAAAAACTTTGGGCGTATTTGCTACCTAAATTAGCTAGTGATGCAGATCCAGATGAAGTGAAAAAAGAAGTCGGAAATGTCATTAAAGATGAAGATGACGACAAAGACGACAAAAAAAACAAAACTGCTGATGATGAAGACTCTGATAAAAAAGAGAAGGCAGCAGACGACAGTGATGATGAAGACGATAAGTCTAAAAAAACTGCTGACGATGAAAGTGACGACAAAAAAGCCAAAGACAACAAAATGGCTATGGATGCCGCTATTAGCGCAGTAGAGCGTAAATTTATGGAGTTACGTCAAGCTGAACGTGATGTTCGTCCAGTCGTTGGAGAACTGGCCTGTGATAGTGCAGAAGATGTTTATCGTACAGCTTTAAAGCAAATGGGCTGTGAAGATTACGCATCAATTCCTGCATCAGGACTGCGTTCTGTTTTCAATGCCTACTCAAAAGTGCCTACGATGGCTCAAGACTCCGCACCTATTGCGGCATCCTCTCGCGATAATGTTCGCAAGTTCTTTGATGGAGATAAATAACTATGGCATTTCAATCAAGTGTTCGCCTTTACTCTGGCGTAGGTCAGGAAGGTCAACCAGCATCTAATAGCCCAATTGTTGCAGCAGCAGGCGGTGTCGGTGCGTTCAAGGCAGGTGATAACGGCCTTAATATGTGTCGTTTCGCTTGGCGTGACGCGAAAGACCCTAAAAAATTAAACAACAAAGGTACTGGCAAGCCAGTTGGTTTTGTCTACAACAATGCTAATGCCACCATTGATTACCTACAAAGCAATAGCTTGTTAATCCCGAAAGGCCGTGAAGCATCTCCAATTGTTGGTGGTGATTTTTGGGCTAAATCAGCAACACAAGCGATTGTTGGTCAGAAAGTATTTGCGGTATTAGCAGACGGAACAATCAAAACGGGTGATGCTGGCGCAACTGTTGATGGTGCAATCGAAACCGAATGGTATGTAGCAAGTGCTGCCGCTGTTGGTGATTTATTCGTAATTTCTACATGGAGCAAAGCATAATGCCACAATTAACACAGGCTGATTTCTCAGCATTTAAAAAGGAAGCAGAATCTCGCGGTTTTTACCTACCGCCTTCTGTGACTAAATTCGCTATGGATGCGGAAATTCAGCCATCCATGCCTGCGAACGGTGGTATTCCTGCTATCGTTTCAACATTTATTGATCCTGAAATTGTCCGTACTATCTTTGCTAAGCAAAAAGCAACTGACATTTTAAGTGAGAGAAAGAAAGGTTCATGGGCACAAGATACCATGATGATCCAGCGCGTTGAGCAGTCTGGTGACGTGGTCGCGTATGATGATTACAGCGAACAAGGTGCAAACCAAGTTACAAACGCATGGGAAAATCGTCAAGTGTTCCGTTATCAAACAATGGTAACTTACGGTGAGTTAGAGCAAGAGCGATATGGTTTAGCTATGCTGCCTTATGTTGCAGAAAAACAACGCGCCGCAGCTTGGACTATGAATCAGGAGCAGAATAAGTTCTACTTCTATGGTGTTGAAGGTTTGCTTAACTACGGCATTCTGAATGACCCTGCATTACCAGCACCAATCACCCCTGCTACAGTTGATGGGAAAACGCAGTGGAAAGATAAGCAAATTATCGATATCTATAACGATATCCTGTCACTTTATGCAGACCTGATTGCTCGCACTAATGGTGCCGTGGGTGATGGTGTTGATATGGCATCTCCATTAGTTCTTGCAATGAGCCCTAAAGCTTCCGTTTGGTTTAAAAAATCAAATGAAATCTTTGGCAACTCTGTTGAAAAAATGGTTAAAGATACGTTCACTAATCTACGCATTGAAGTCGCGCCACAATACGACACTGATGCTGGTGAGTTGATCCAGATGTTTGTTGAAACAGCCCAAGGTCAAAGTGCTGGTTATTGTGCGTTTAGTGAAAAGCTTCGCGCTCACCCAGTTATCACAATGTCCTCAAGCTGGAAGCAAAAATATTCTGGCGCAACTTACGGTGCGGTAATCACTCAGCCGTTCTTATTTGCTCAAATGCTAGGGGTGTAAAGTGGCTAAAGTTTCAAGTTATGTTATTGGTTGTAAATTACCTAATGGGATCACCTTTAAGCATGAAGGTAAAGATATCACGCTATTGGGTGCCAACTCATCCGCTCTTCTGAATGGGTTTGGTATCACTCAGGATGTTCCTGCTGATGCTTGGGAAGCCTTTGAGAAGTCATTTAAAGACCAAAAAATATTCCTTAATGGCATTGTGTTTGCTGTGACGGATTATAAATCTGCCGAAGATGCTTCAAAAGAGCGCACCAAACAGAAAACAGGATTAGAGCAAGCCAGCACTAAATCTGCTGGGGTGGAGCCACTAACAGAGGATTAATTATGGCAATCGTGGAACTGAATAAAACTACGTTCCGCGCCATGTTCCCAGTGTTTTCCAATATATCAGACGATTTATTACCTTTCCTTTTCGACCAAGCCACCGATTACCTCGATAACACTGAATTCTCATTGGTCTATCAGACTGATAAGCGAGAGAGATTGCTCTACTTGCTTATGGCTCATTTGGCATATATGAGATACGGAGATAAAGACAGCAAAGGTGGCTCGGGAATGGTTGGGAGAGTGTCGTCTGCAAGTGAGGGAAGCGTGTCTGTATCTTCTGAACTTGGTGCGCTTGAGTTTAGAAATGCATGGTACACGCTTAGCCCTTACGGAATGGATTACTGGCAGGCCACAAAAGTTTATCGAATGGCTAACTACTATCCGGGGAGCATTTATGGCTAATGGGCTAGAAAAATACCTAACGGATTTAGCTGCGAGACTGGATGCAACGGAGGTTAAGGCAGGGTTTATTGATGGCACTACCTATCCTGATGGTACGAGTGTAGCTGAGGTTGCTTATAAGAACGAGTATGGGGTTCCTGAAAATAATCAGCCGCCCAGACCATTCTTTAGAAATGCCATTAATAGTAACAAGGAGGAGTGGGTTAGAGGGGTATCGAGAGGATTGGCTTCTGGTGTCAGTTCCAGAGATGTTCTTGAGGTAATTGGCGCAAGAATGAAAGGTGATATTCAGACATCAATTTCTGAGCTGGTTGATCCTCCGCTATCTCCAACTACTTTAAAAATAAGAAGAATTAGAAAGGTTATGCCTAACTCATCAAATAAACCACTGGTCGATACGCGGGTAATGATTGGTGATGTTAACTACGAGGTGATTGATGATCAAAGTTAGAGCTATTGCCAACTCAGCCATTCAAGTCGTTAACAAAAACCTACCTGCGACCCTAATCGCCAACGAGGGATTTGAAATTATCCCCGGAGGTAAGCAGGTTCCTAAATTCGTCTCGTATGAAATAAGCGTCCAAATGCAAAGCTTGAGTACTCAAGACCTTGAGCATTTAGGTGTTATCAATCAGCAAGGTGAATTCATCTACTGTTATGCGAGAGGGCAAATCGAAGCCATTCGCAGAGCAAAAGATAAAGGGGCTGACAAGATTAGTTTCGTTGCATACGGTGAATCCGAACCATCTGAATGGTTGGTCACTAAGGTCATAGAATCATACCCATCATGGGTTAAGGTGCTTTTATGGCGACAATAAGCATTACTGAAGATGATCTCTTTCTTGAGTTATGGACATACTTAACTGATTTATTTGGCTGCCCTGTTGTTCGTGGTTATGAAAATAATGTTCCCGTACCCAAAGACGGCATTGTCATGCACATGCTGTACGAAAGAGATTTGGATTACACGGCAGATTATTGGGAATCGACAACGGAAGAGGTAACAGCACAGCGCTCAGTAGAGGCTACTTTTCAGTTTGATTTTTACGGTGAAGAAGCCAATAACCGATCAAGAGTTGTAGCAAATCTCTGGAAGTCATCATACACAACCGACCGACTCAAAAAATGCAAACCTTTAGACAGCGGAAGTCCAAAGAAAAACGTATTGGTTAATGAAGCAAATCAATACGAAAACCGCATGATGCTAGACGTTACCCTGCAGTATAACCCTGAAATCTCTTATCACACCGATGGTGTCAATCGAGTCTCTATCACTACCACTCAAGTTTAAAAGGTAAAAATATGAATTCTATTCCAGCAAGCGATATCGTCCAGATATTGCCCGGTGTCGTTGGCACTGGTGGTAACCCTCTGGCACTTAACGCGCTGTTTATTACAAAGAAAAAAGCAGAATCAATGCTAGGTGTTCGTTCATTCGGATCTGAAGATGAAGTCGGCGAAGTGTTCGGCATTGACTCTGATGAATATCGAGCTACTCAAATCTATTTCGCTGGTTTTGTTAACTCAACCTCTCGACCTGAATCACTCTACATTGCCTATATGAATGGTGAATCGGAGTCAGCAAAACTCATTGGTTCTAAAGTTCCTGTTCGCACCGAAAGTGATTTCAGCCCACTACCAAGTGATTTAACTTTAACCATTGATGGCGAGAAAGTTTCCGTGACCATTGATGGCGAAGTGACAAGTTACTCTGCTTTAGCTCAAGCGGCGACTGCTTCACTGGGTGCAAAAGGTCAATGTGCTTATGATGCTTCATCGCAAACTTTCGTTATCTCTGGCGCCACAAAGGGAGCGAAAGGCAACATCTCATTTGCTGTTGGCGATTTAGCTGAATTTATGGGGTTGACTGAATCATCTGGCGCACAGAAAAATGACGGTATTGATGCTGATTCTATTGAAGAGCTAATGCCTCGTATTACCAAAGAAACGCGTAACTTTGTTTCGGTAATGACTTTGGGCGACTTCTCGGTGAGTGAAAAGCTCACAATTTCTCGCTGGGTTTCATTGCAGAATGATCGCTACATTCACGTACTGTACCACTCAAATGATGATGATTTAAAAACCATCTCGGATGCGATTATTGGCGCAGAAGTTGGTGGCACAATACTGATGTACGGTGATTACACTCACGGTGCTTTCGTGTGTGGCTATCCTGCCTGTCTTAACTTTGATGAATTAAACGGCCGTACAAACCTGTCATTCCGTTACCAAGAAGGGTTAGCGCCATCAGTTGATGAGAAATCAAAAGCAGATGAGTTAATGAAGTTAGGGTTTAACTTCTACGGTGCATACGGCACAGCTAATGACCGATTCATTTTTGTTTATCCTGGTTCAATCTCTGGCAAGTTCAAATTCATGGATAGCTACGTTAACCAAGTATTCTTCAATAGCCAGTTACAACTAGCACTCATGACCATGTTAGTGAGCAACAAGAGCGTTCCATACAATGATGCTGGCCGAGCCATGCACCGCGCAGCAGTAACCGATCCTGCCAATCAAATGCTTAACTTTGGTGGCATTCAGCCGGGTGTTGAATTATCCGAACAACAGAAAAAGCAGATTAACTACGAGGCTGGTTTTGATGCGGTATCGCAACTGAAAACCGCCGGTTGGTGTATTCGCGTTGGTGAAACCCCAGCTCAAACCCGAGGATTGCGTAAATCCATGCCATTAAAACTCTGGTACGCAGATGGCGGTAGTGTCCAGCAAGTTAATTTACCGTCAATTAACGTTCAATAGGAGTAATGAATTATGGGTATGGGCCATAACGAAAGAACAATTACCTCGGCAAACTCAGTCATGATGATCCGCTGTAAGGGTATTTATGATGACTGGGTGCGCATTCAGGGTTTCCAAGCTGACAACGCATGGGAGTTTGGTGACGCAAATATCGGCGAAACTCGCATGGGGGTGGATGGCAAACAATCCATTGGTTACACACCACACGAAACGCCATGGACACTGTATCTGGAGGCTAACAGCGCATCTATTGAAGTGATGGAAACTATCCGCAAAGACTTCAATAGCAATATGGAAGTGCGCCCGATTGAAATCATTATTGAAATGCCGTCAATCGCTAAGCGTTACACAGGTAAAGGCGGTTTAACCACCATGAAAGGTGGCCCAAGTGGTAAGAAAATGCTCGATGGCACAACTTACAATTTCAACATGGTTACAGAAGGCGCAGAGGAAATCTAATGTCACTAAAAACAAAAACTATCACCATCGAAAAAGGTCGTGATGAAGGTAAAACATTCGTCATTACTGAAATGCCGATCACTAAAGCCGACAACTGGGCCATGCGTGCTTTATTTGCTATTGCTAATGGTGGTATCGATATCGAAGGCATTAACCCTAACATGGGTATGCTAGGAATGGCTCAGGTGGCGATTAAGGCACTATCTGGCATTAAGCCTGATGTTGGTATTCCGTTGCTTGATGAGCTGTTAGAGTGTGTCCAAGTGATTCCTAGTGGTGGTAATGCGCGAGCGTTGATTATCGACTCAGATATTAAAGATTTAAGTACGATGTTCACACTCCGCAAAGAAGCGCTAGCCATTCATATTGATTTTTTAACTCAAGGCGGTGGGTCAGACTTGAAAAGTTAAAAGCTGGTCTACCGCTAAAGGATGGCGTACTCGCTGAAACAGCTAATGTATCTAGTGTGGTGTCTCAGGTAATTACATCCGGTCACGCCACACTGCATGAACTATCGACGGTATACAGTCTTGAGGACTGCATGAATTTGATAGAGATACATCAGGTCAGCGAGTACAACAAACAATTAATGAAAGAACTCAGTGAGTCTGAGTAAGTGCCACAAATGTGGCTTTTTTATTGCCTGAAATTTGAGGTAACACTATGGCTACAGTTGTGGAATCACTGATTGTCTCACTGAAATTAGACAACACTGAGTTCGGACGTGCAGTAAAACAAGCAATTGAAGATAACGAACAATTATCTGATGCGGTTAATGGTGTTGGTGATGCGTCAAAAGATGCAGGTATTAATATCAACATCTACACGCAGGAAACAAAGAAATCCAACGACGAAACAGATAAAGCCAAAAAGAAAAATAAGGATTTAGAGAAAACAATAAATGGAGTTGTAAAGGCTTTATCTGGCTTATTTACCACAATATTTGTTTCAACCGGTTTACAAAAACTGATTGATGAAACCAGCAAAACCAATGATCAACTCTATTTCTTAAGTAAAAACTTAGGTATGAATGCAACCGACATTAAACGGTGGCAGAACATGGCAGAGATGACAGGCGGTAGTGCTGATGGAATGGCAGCGAGTTTATCGGGCTTGAGTCAATCCCTGTGGAACTTAGTCACCACGGGTGATGCCTCTATCCTGCCTTGGTTTAATGCGCTCAATGTTGATGTGGTTAACTCTGGCGGTCAAATTAGAGACCTTAATGATATCTTGCTCGATGTGTCTGATAGCCTATCGAAAATGTCACGACCTCAGGCATATAACATTGCCAAAAATATGGGGTTCGATGACGGCACAATAAATCTGTTGCTTGAAGGTCGTCAAGCTATGCAACAGATGCTAGAAACTCAAAAGCATATCGTTATCTCCAGCGAAGAAGAATTAAAGCTCAGTCGTCAACTTAACCAGCAAAACGCATTAGTCAGCAAGCAGTGGGAAGGTTTAAAAACACTCATTGCGAACTACTTAATGCCTTACTTCCTCCGCTTCTCTGAGAAGGTCTCAGGTTGGCTTGATTACCTCAATAAAAATAGAGAGGTAGCCAAAGACCTGTTTAAGGGAATGGCGGTTGTTCTTACAGTATTTCTGATCCCTGCACTAATAAAGGGTGCAATCGCAATGGCTGGCATGTTCGCCCCTTTACTTACCGGAACGGGGTTAGTGATTGCATTGGGCGCGGCATTAATACTGTTATATAGGGATTATAAAAGATGGAAAGAAGGAAAGGACTCTTACTTTGATTGGTCTGAATGGTCTAAAACAATCGAGACAGTCCTTGGTTGGTTAGATGGTTTATCTGAGTGGTTTAAGAATACATCAATAGGTAAATGGTTTACCGATCAGGACGGTAGGGTTAATGGATGGAAACTTGCATTAGGTGGATTACTTGCGTTCTTCACTGGTAAGTTTGCACTTGGGTTTGGTAAAACAATATTATCAATTGGCAGTGCATTTGCTGGACTCATGGGGTGGCCGATGTTGATTCTGGGAGCAATTGCAGGAAGCTTGCTCTGGTTTAAAAACTACGTTGATAACTTAGATCTCGGCTCACTCGCTCCTGAAATAGCAAATGTCACTATGACGGGAGTTAAAACGGCAGATGCTTTATCTCACGTTTCAAAAGACAAAAGTAATGCCGAAAATGCGAACATTATTTTAAGTTCGTTAGACTGGTTGATACCGGGTGGAAAGGCTATTGGTCATATTACTGAAGAAGTGGATAACAAAGGTTTCAAGAATGCAGTTGGTTCAATGGTTAGTGGGCTTGGTGGTTTCGCCAAAAGAGTGCTAACGCCTGCGGTTATCCCAACTAGTGTTGAGGTTTCAGGGCAAAATAAAAGAGTTTATAAGTCAGCATCCTCAGATCAAGTAAAGGAGGGAGGCTCTAGATCTTGGAGAAATAACAACCCGGGAAATATTGAGTACGGAGATTTTGCAAAAAAATTTGGAGCGATCGGTACAGATGGTCGTTTTGCAATATTTCCTGATGAGGAGACCGGAAGAAAAGCTAAAGAATATTTGATTTTTGAAAGTAATGGTGGCAGAAAATTAGCGAATAGTGGTGATTATGGTGCAGGTCTGGGCTATAAGGATAAAACCCTATCCCAAGCAATTACTGCATACGCCCCACCTGATGAAAAAGGGAATATAACAGGTGATTATATAAAAAGAGTACTGTCATCTGTTGGTGTTGAAAAAAGAATGGGTGATTATACCAATAGCGAGAGATTGGTAATTCTAGAAGCCATGAAAAAAGTAGAAGGATGGAGAGAGGGTAGTCAGCAATTAATAAATAAATTAGATAGTAAGATTTCCAGACCTTTAGTTAAAGGAGGAATTAGCGATCCACAAAACTTTTTATCCCAAACTCAAAAACTAAGCAGCAACCCAACTACTGTTAATAATAAGACTGATGTAAATATTGGCGACATTAATATCACAAGCACCGCTCCTACAATAAAAGGAACTATTGATGACGGAAGGAGAGCTGCGAGAGAATCACTATCACAAATAATGCCTGCAATGAGCTAACTTGCTTCAAATTGCACCAACCCAGTGGCACAATTACTTAAATGTTATTTAATAAGGATGAGAAATGCTAAAGACAATAGTCATTGGGTTGTTGTTATTGCCATGTGTTGTATTGGGGAGCGATAATTCGACATTGGTAAGTAAAGGAAATGATGGTCATAATCTACTTATCGATGGTAATTATGAATGTTTTTATAACAATTTTGAAAAAGCAAATCAGGGTAATAATAAATTATCTGGTGCTGAGTTGTATATTGAAAAAATGGAGAATGACACCGTTCTGTTTATAGCCTCTCTACCGGGTGATATATCATTTAATCCCCCAGTAGCGGAAAGAAACAAGCAAAAGAAAGACTCAATTTCTTATTACACTGAAGATGATAACGGAAGTGGTTTTGTTGTTGGGTATATTGAAGATATAGGATTGGTGTCTGCAATTAATATAGACTCAGGTTCGGTGAAGGCTAATATACTTATATATGATTGTAAAATAATAAGAAATTTAGAGAACCCAGTTAGCACAAAATAACATTCAAAAAGTTAATATGAATATCAGTGAGAATAATCATGGTTAAAAAATTATTTATTATTGCTGTCACATTTTCTTTGTCATCATGCGCTATTTGGGAAGGTCCTAAATTTAGTAAGCCTGTTAAGCAAGATGTGGATTATGAAGCATACGTAGTAAGAAATGGTAATTATCTCTGTATTTATGATGTTGTGGATAATTACAATAGATCATTATTGATAAATAGCGCCAGATTAAGAAAAGCTCCGCTAGCAGCATTAGACATTAAAAGAGTGGATGATTACAAGGCTACTGCTGTTTTAGTGTTGGATGATGGTCGAATGTATAAGGGAGGAAACCTTAAACTACAAAGGCCAGAAGAAAATTCTACAAGCTACGAACAAAGACCGTCTCCACAAAATATAACTAAGTCTTTTTACACATTTGGATTTACTTATCATACTGATAAAAATAAAAGCCTAAAGGGAGTGGTGGCTTATCATACGGATCTATCAACTGAACTAACAGTCGTTGCAAAGTGCTTTAGTGATGAAAAAGTTAAAAGCATGATGAGTAAGCCAGGATATGGATTTTACCAATAAACCCTCCTCAACCACAAAGACTAAACAAGGGCATCCGTGCCCTTTTATTTTATTTTGTGTGGGATGGTTCTTTAGGTATCTCAACCATAAATCCATCGACACTCCAAGTTTCATCCCAAACATAATACCCAAGTTCTTTTAGCTTGCTAAAAGTTGTATCAAATAAACTTTCAAACACATCTTCATCAATATCTTCAAGCTCTAAATCATTAAGGTCTATATAGAATTTTTCATGCCCTAATCTTATTTTTTTATTAATTTCATCAAATGTTCTTTTGAATATGATGTTTTTTATTTCTTCTTTGGCGTTATTGGCAATTTTTATAGCATCTTTCGCTGAAATTAAATCATCTTCATTAATCTCACCAAGAAAGCTAGAGTCCAGCCTTTGAACTATTTCGGCATTCATTGAACGCCCATTTTCTTTTGCGGTTACTTCTATTTTTTCTTTTAATTCAATTGGTAACCTAATTCTTAATTGCGGGTCTTCTCTGCTCATAGAAACACCAATCACTCGTAATGAAAATAATTACAAATTATGCCCCACTGTGGGGTTGACTTCAATGACGCACGGTGTGACAATGATTTTGCCCCACATTGAGGCATTGAAAAATTAAGGATGAAATAATGCAAAAAGCAAAAGATATGTATCAGAAGAAAATTAGATTTCCAGAGGATGTATGCAAAGCGATTCAAGCTAATGGGAATTTGGAGTGTAGAAAATTTAATACTGAGATTATTTATCAACTAAGAAAAGCTTACGGATTGATAGAAAGTAAAAGCCCCAGTTGCGCTAACAACTGAGGCCAGTTGCCAAATAAACCCATCGAAAGGAATAAATGACATGAACATTGTAGCGAAAACAGATTTAACTTTCCAGAACATTACATTTGAGCCGATTTATCAAGATGGTCAGTTGTGGTTCACATCGACTGAATTGGCTAAGGCTTTAGGTTATAGCAGAACCGATAACGTTAACCGTGTTTACGCTCGTAATTCAGATGAATTTACGGACTCAATGACAACCACCGTCAAAATGACGTTGGTTAGGAAAACTGGTGAAGTTGATGTAATGGTTAGAGTTTTTTCTTTACGTGGCGCTCACCTGATCGCAATGTTTGCATCTACTCCAGTGGCTAAAGAATTTCGCAAATGGGTACTGGATATTCTGGATAGAGAAGTAGCTGACAAGAAAGATTTACCAGTAGAAAAAGATAGTTCGGTTAGTGCAAATGGATTGTTAGCAAGATTAAGTCTGATTTGTACAACGTGGGATGAAGCTAAAAAGGATATAGAAAACTTCGATCCGAAAATGGCGAAACATCTCAATTCAACAATGAGTATGTTCTTAATGTACTCACAACACATGAAAGGAATAGTTAAGACAAAACAAGTTAGGAGATTAACGCATTGATGGGCACTAAAAACAGAAAAGCCAACAGGGGCAAACTGCTGGCTAATCCCAAACAAAACCAAGAAGGAATGTTTCATGAGTCAAATTACAGTAGCAAACAATAACTCAGTTGTCACGCAAAACCGTTTTACAGTTCCAGAAGTCTATTACCGCAACCAGAAGGTTATCACTACTGAATCACTGGCTATTGGTTATGGTGCAACTGATAAGAAGATTACAAATAACTTTAGTCGAAATAAAGACAGATTTGTTGAAGGTAAGCATTACTTCGAAATTAAAGGTGAAGAGTTACAAGAACTTAAAAGGCTCCCCTCTTTAAGAGGTGTGGTTAATAAATATGCAAGTCAGCAAATTTTCTGGACTGAGCGTGGGGCATCTCGCCACGCTAAAATATTAGAAACTGATCAAGCGTGGGATTTCTTTGAGTTACTCGAAGATACCTATTTTGGATCACGCAAAAATAATACCCTTCCTAGTAATTACATTGAAGCTCTGGAAAATTTACTAAAAGCGGAAAAAGAGAAAGCGGTAATTGCAGCAGAGCGTGACCATGCAATAGAAACCAAAGCATGGATTGGCAAAAAACGTGAAGCAACTTCAATGGCTACGGCATCTAAAGCTGTTCGTGAAAAGAATCGCCTTGCTGAAAAGCTAGGTGAAAGTAAAAAACATGCAACAGTATTAGCAGTAGAAAAGAAACTAAACAAAAAATTCAAATGGCAACCATTGAAGAAATGGTGCAAAGAGAATGATGTAGAAATATCTACTGTTCATGATGATCGATACGGAACAGCTAACTCATATCCATCAGGCGCATGGAAGTCTGCTTATGATGTGGATTTAGCTAAATTGTTCTAATCACCCAAGCCAAGGACGGCTTGCTTGAGATCACATATCACGCCTCTTAATTGAGGATTTTCACGTTGGAGATAACAATGTTCGGAATGCCTGATATACCAAACTGGAAGGGGTTGCCTAACGCTGGATTAGATGCAGGTATTAGCCTTGGTGGTGCTGCGCTAATTAATTCCCTATTCGGCAACTACTGGGGAATATTTAATGAATACGGTGTTCCGTTATTACTCGCTGATAACGTGATATCACTCCAGTATGAAAACAAAAGCCGTGTTGTAAATGCGCCTATCGAAAGAGGCACATTTGCCAGCTACAACAAAATAAGCGATCCATGGAAAGCAACTGTACAAATGAGTAAAGGTAGCGGTGGTGCTTTAGAACGAGGTGCTTTCTTGGCTCAACTTGAAATCCTATCTAAAAGCACATTACGATTTATTGTTATTACGCCTGAGTTTGTCTACAAGTTTGCAAATATCGTCGGGTATGACTTAGCGAGAGAGGCTAAAGACGGGGCGACACTTATTAAAGTAAACGTACATCTTGAAGAAATTCGAGAGGTCACAGTTAGCTACGCTGAGGAAGAAGTCACCAAGCCAGATGATTCAAAGGTGAAAGATACTGGTGATCAGACTCAAAAGGTGGAATCTCAGGGAATATTTGACTGGGATGATGAAATAAACGAAATACAAAATATTTCAAATATAGTTCAGAAATCAATAGGTTCGCTGGAAAATTTTCTCAAGTTTGCACAAGGGCAAGTATCTGGAGGTTAAATGAATTTTGAAATAAAACTATCGCCCACTCCAAACCAATCAACCTCATTCACTATCAATAACACACTTTACGAACTCACGTTAGAAACCAGAATTGAAAACCTATTTGCCACAGTAAAACGAGATGGTGAATATCTGGTGTGTAATCGTATTTGTCGAAACCTTACTTACATTTGCCAGTGGTTGATATTTGTCGATATCGAGGGGAATACAGATCCAGTGTATTCAGAGTTAGGCTCACGTTATAAGTTGGTATGGAACGATGGCATTCAATAGAAAAGTATTGCGCATAACATTAACGCTATCGGGTGAGAATCAATCATTTTCTACTGAGAATAAAAATAGCCTGTCTGCTATTGGATTGAGGGCGAGTGCTGAAATTAACTATGGCAATGGCTCTCCTGCACCCAGTGCCAGAGTGAAGATTTACGGTTTACCGATTGAGACAGCAGATAAGTTACTGCGCATTAAGTTCAATTCGTTAAACGGATTAAGAGACACGATAGCAATAGAGGCAGGGGATCAGGATAGTGAGTTAGTGCCTGTGTTTAAAGGCGGTATTACATTTGCTTACCCTGATTTTGGTGATGCGCCTAATGTTGCTCTGATTATTGAGTCACAAACAGCAGTGCTTGAAAGTATGGCTCCTGTTGATGCTGAAAGTTACAAAGGCTATCAAGACGTTGTCAACATTATGGGGCAGATATGCGAAAGAGTGGGCTATACGTTAGAAAGTAACGATGTGAACGCAAAGCTCAACGATGTTTATCTTTGTGATACTGACATGAAAAAAATAAGAAAACTCGCTGACGATGCTCATCTTGACCTTTATCTTGAAAATAACCTTGTTGCCATAACACCAAAAGGACAGCCGAGGAAAATTAAAATCCCTATCGTTTCTCCTGAAACGGGATTAATTGGCTACCCGACCCCAACAATGGTTGGTGTTAATTTCAAATGCTTCTTTGACCCACTTGTCCGCTTCGGAGGAGTTGTCAGAATTAAAGATAGCGAAGTTAAATTTTGCAATGGCGACTGGCTGATTTATGGGATTAGGTCAACCCTTGAAACCGAGCAAGAGTCTGCAAGGTGGCATATGGAGGTTTCAACACAAACATTAGGAAATAGGAATGTCGCAATCAAAAAATGAGACAGCCTCACTATATGGGCCTAAAGATATGGCTGGCGGTATTGGCACTCAAGAGATGATCATTAACTCATTGATTGGTCGCGTAGCAACTACCACTGTCTGTAAGGTTGTGGCGATTAAGCCTAGTGGAACTGATGCGGTTGGATTGTTAGATGTCATGCCACTGGTGCTTCAAGTTGACGGAGCGGGGAATACTTACAAAAACGCAGTTATCCATAACGTGCCTTACTTTCGCTATCAGGGCGGCGCTAATGCGGTAATTATCGACCCTAAAGTCGGTGATTTGGGTATTTGCCTTGTTTGTTCTCGTGATATCTCAAAAGTTAAGCGGACGAAGGATGAAGCCGCGCCAGATAGCAAGCGTCGATATGACTGGGCTGATAGTTTGTATATTGGGGGAATCCTTAACGGAGCGCCTACCCAATTTATCCATTTCCTAGAAAGTGGAATAGATGTTGTATCGACTGGCGTTATTAAAATGAAAGGAACTAAGGTTGTTTTAGATGCCCCAGTAGAAACTACATCAACATTACAATCAGCAAGCCATATTACTGACAATACTGCGCAGGGCAACACTCAAACAATGGCATCAATGAGAACCACTTACAACGGCCATACCCATAGAGAAAACGGTCAAGGTTCTGATACGAACCAACCAAACCAGCAGGTATAAAATGAAAACATTATTTCTACTGCCTGATACATGGGATCTGACCCTTGATGTATCGGGAAACCTCGCTATTGCCTCTGAACAGTATGAGACGGCTCAATCAGTTGCTAATAAGTGCCGAGTGTTTATGAAAGACCTTTATTACTCACAAAATGAGGGCATTCCTTATTTGGAGGATATTTTAGGCAAGAATCGCTACTCACTTTCTCTATACCGGCAGAATTTAGAAGAGGCTGCGCTTTCTGTTCCTAATGTCGTTACGGCTACTGCTGAATTATCAACGGCAAATGACAGAGTGGTTAGAGGTAGGATTTTATTCACTGACAATAAAGGAAATAAAGGGAGTATTTCATTATGATCCCACCGGTACAAATACTTCCTCAAGGTATCGTCGCACCAACCACTCAGGAAGTGATAGATGGATTATGGCAGTTAATGAAGGGGTGTTTTGGTGAGAACATCAATACATCGATGGATACACCTCAGGGTCAGTTAGTCACCACATTATCAGCCGTTATTACTGACGAACGAAACTTCATGATTAACCTATTAAACAGCTTTGATCCACGCTATGCATCAGGTCAAATGCAGGACGCTCTAGGTTACATCTACTTTATGCAACGAAAACAAGCGACACCTTCTGTGGCTGAGTTAACTTTTAACGGATTGAGTGGTGTTGTGATACCTGAAAATTATCAGGTAAGTGATGATAGAGGGTTATTCTGGTCAACATCTGAAGAGGTTGTCATTAATGAATCAGGCGTTGCAGTAGTCAAAGCCAACTGCTTAACCTCAGGTGCTATCGATGCACCAGTAGGCGTTATTAATCGACTAACTAAAAGCATTAGTGGACTGGATTCGGTATCAAACAGAACAGCAGGAATACCGGGTAGAAATGCTGAAAGTAGACAAGAGTTCGAATATCGCAGATCTGAATCTGTCGCAAAGAATGCTAAGAATACCAATTCAGCAACTTATGGTGCAGTAGCTAATCTAAAAGGCGTTATTGATTGCTATGTTGTTGATAACCCAACAGATGCAACTATTCAGGTAGGTAAAACAAAATACTCTTTAATCAGAAACTCAATTGCTGTTTCAGTAGTGGGCGGGGATAATGAAGAAATTGCACAGCAAATATTAACGAAAGCTGGCACTGGGTGCTCGTTCGTGGGTAACACAACAGTTACTTATGAAGATAAAGAAAACTTTCCTTACATGCCACCTAAGTACACGGTGAAATTTATTCGACCATCGGATATCGCTGTTACATTCACAATTACCGTTGAAGATAAAACACAATTAACTCACCAAGCAAAGCAAGCCATCATAAAAGCTATTACCGAGGAATTCACGACTGGTAGAGGAAAAGGGCAAATCGGGAAGAGATTAATTGCGAGTGATTATGTATGCAGTGTAGCTCAAGCAACTACCTCACGATTAATCAATATTCAGGTTGGTAGAAAAGGATCTGCTCTGGCTAGTTACATTGATTTTGGGATAGATGAGTTTCCAGTGTTATCGGTAGATGACATAAGGATAGAGTAATGATTGATATTAGAGATACATTACTCAGCCAATATGCCAACTCCCCCAATATCCTCGCAATACTAAAATCAGCAAATCAATCCATCGACCCACGAAACCATGTAGAGGAATTCTACAATATGGCGGTGAACTTACATTCTGCTGTTGGGTTCGGACTGGATATATGGGGGAGAATAGTTGGCATTGGCAGAGGACTTTCAATTCCAGATCCTGACGATAACTACTTCGGGTTTGAAGGAACGGAAAAATTTAGCCCTTTTGGACAAGCGCCTTTTTTCGGAGGTAATCCGGGCGATGTGACTTATGAAATGTCTGATGACACTTATCGTGAGGTTATCATCATAAAAGCCTATTCAAATATCCTTTATGCAACGGCACCAAATATTAACGCTTTTCTTAAAGCCTCATTTTCGAGAGGAAAAGCCTATTACCTAATCACTGGTCACATGCAAGCAAGATATGTATTTGAGTACCGGTTATCAGAATTCGAAAAAAACTTAATATTTCATCACAACATTTTACCTCGACCATCAGGTGTTGATGTCGGCGTAAATGAGCTTCCTACAAATGAATATTTTGGATTCTACGGCAGTGGATTCCAACCATTCAACCAAGCTCCTTTCACTAAATAGGTAAGAAATGAAAAATCCAAAATTAATATCTAAGCCTTTCGCACAGAACGGGCAGAAAAACGTCATCCCTGAAAAATACGAAACTAGCATGGAAAGCAACCAAGCGACATGGGATCAGGGGTTTGGTCAGATAACCATGCTGCCAGTTAGTGCAGGTGGCTTACCTCCTAAAGGGCAAGATTTTAATGGCATACTAAACCAGATGTGTGAAACCATCGTTCACATCTCAAAAGGTGGTGTTTTTAAATTCTCTGCTGATTATGCAGCAGCTATTAATGGCTATCCCAAAGGGGCAATTCTTCAATCAGAAGATGAGAAAAAATACTACCAGAGTTTGATTGATAACAATAAAGTCAATTTCAACACTGCAAGCCAAGAT
Organism: Proteus vulgaris; assembly: GCF_033708015.1. Classification (NCBI taxonomy): domain Bacteria; kingdom Pseudomonadati; phylum Pseudomonadota; class Gammaproteobacteria; order Enterobacterales; family Morganellaceae; genus Proteus; species Proteus vulgaris. Next base: position 1,500,527 of record NZ_CP137920.1, read on the forward strand.
CAAGTAAAAGCATCTTGGAAGCTGGTAATGACGGATGACGTACTTGATCAGTTATCAAAAAAACTAGAATCAACAGCAATAGTACAATCCACAGGAACTTCAACAACAAGCGTAATGAGTCAGAAGGCATCTACTGATGCATTCCAACCCAAGGGCACATACCCAACAACATCAGAGATGAATGTTGAGCTTAACAAGAAGGTTGATAAAGCTAACATCTCTCAGCAATTAGCAAATGATGTTAATAAAGTGCCGAGCTTGGATTTAGTAACTAAAGAATTAGGGAAAAAACAACAGACAGGAGATTATGCAACAAGTACAGCACTGAAAAACGGGCTAGAAGGTAAATTAGACAAGTCATCAGTAGCTCAAACTACGGGCACATCAACAACAAGCGTAATGAGCCAAGATGCCGCTACAAAAGAATTTATGAAATTTGGTGATTATGGGTGGGCCGGGACGAAGGGGGTGAATGCTAGTTATAGTGATACTAATAGTTTCCTGAGTTATTTAAAAACGGCAACAACAAAAACTCAAGTAATGAGGAATGAAACACCAACTGGTGTTTCTGCAGGATCATCCCCAGTGGCTTATTTTCGTACTGGCGATACATTTATGGCTTTAACTGCGGCATTTTTTGGTAGTAGCGTGAGGGTTATTGCGGGAAATAATGAGAGCCAATTTGTACATGAGATTTATACAGACAGGAATACATCAAAAGATAAGAATGGATTCATTCGCGCTTCTGGTAGTGCTGATACATTAACTACTGGTAACGTGGTTCAATTCGCGGGTGCGTCAACAGAGAATGTAATGAGCCAGAAAGCCTGTGTTGATTACTTTCAGAAAAAAGGAGACTACCAACCTGCTGGAAATTATGCGCTAAAATCAGAACTTAATGATATTGAGCTAGTTCCTCACCCTATCCCATGGTCACTGACCACGGCACCTGCTGGCTATCTAATTTGCCAAGGGCAGACATTCAACAAAGCGACATATCCTAAACTAGCTATTGCATATCCATCTGGAAGACTTCCTGACTTACGTAGTGAATTTATCAGAGGTGCGGATGCAGGGAGAGGGATTGATACGGGGCGCGAGGTGCTATCTTCCCAATCAGGAAATAGCTTATTAAGCGCTAGAGGAATGGGGGGAAACAGTGAGTTTTCTTTAAAAATGAGTGCTGGTTCTGTTGGTACCGATAATCAGGGGCAACGTGAAATTTATCAACAAATCGAAGGGCAGAACGGTAACGAAACTCGTCCACGTAACATCGCATTTTTATACATAGTGAGAGCAGCATAATGAACAAATATAATTTAGATATTCAAAATGGAAAAATTGGTGAGAATGGTTTAGCGGAAGTTGCTGGTTGGATAAAATGTTATTTATCACACCCTCAGACTCGTGAATACATGGGCGCAACAATGGAAAACGTTATGTTTGATGTTTCTCTTCAATCGGGTGCGTACCTAGATGAACCTAAGTTGCCAAAAAAAGAAAATCAGGCAATAAGACGCAAGATTGATGGTAGCGCATGGGAAGTTGTCGATGACTATCGCGGACTTGTTGCATATCACATACAAACAAAGCAACCAGTAAACATTGATTTTATCGGATCATTACCTGAAACGTTAACACTATTACAGCCGGTCGGTGAGTTCGATAAGTGGAATGGTGAAAGCTGGGTTGCTGATGAGCAAGCTATTAAAGAAGCACAAATTAACTCAGCTAAGAAACAAAAAATAGAGTTATCACAAGAAGCTGAAAATCGCATTGTGCAATTAGAGCGGAAAATCAAATTAGAAATGGCAAATGACGCAGAAGTTGGGTTGCTGAAATCATGGGAAATTTACACAGTCAAGCTTGATGATGTAAATCCAGAATTAGCGCCAGACATTGAGTGGCCACAAAAACCCGAGTGATCACTCCGCTTTCAAATACTGCACCGAGCTCCCATCTGGCAACTTCTTACTTCTCTCACGATAAAACGCTAGTCGTTCATTAAAGTACGCTCTCAAATGTGCTGGCTGTTGTCGTTCAACTTCGGACGCGACACCTGAAGCTACTAAATCGACATTAATCTTGTCTTTTTCTTCTTGAGTTAAGTTTGCGAGGTTCATAGTAGATCCAGTTAGTTTTTGGAGAGTTTGGAGAGTATAGCAGGGTGTGGAATTAAAAAATCAGAGGTGGTATAAAAGTATCACCTTTCTTTTTTCTGCATTCATATCTTATCAAAAAATAACCTCTAAAAATCCAAAAGGGGTATTTATGGGGGTATTAAAATTTATTTGTATATTTATTTCTATATAAATCATTGTGTTAATCTCTTTGTTTTATTCTCTCCTCCTCCGCCACTTCAATGTCTCCTAACATCTCTTAAAGTCTACTTATCCCAGTAAAATCAAATCTTCTCATTTAATCATTGTCTCCTAAAGTCTCTTAACGTCTCTTGAAAGCGCTATCATTTGTTGGGTAGTTTTTTGCCTTTAAATGGAATTCTAAGGGTTTAATAAATTTTGTATTAATGTTGGTGTACCAGTGAAGAGAACCATAATCGCTCCGATTGATAAGTTATTTGATTGGAAGTGGCTGGCTGGCTTTTTTCTAGGAATATTACTTATAGTAGTTATATGACTTGATGGATATTCTATAAAAAATCAATAATTGAGATCATGAAAATGAGTACACTTTCTCGAATATGCAATTTATCGTTAGTAATTATAGGGTTATCGGTGATATCTGTTTCTTATGCGGATCCAAATAATGGACATGGAAGGGGACAAAATAAAGGCTTCCAAGGGGAAAAACCAAATAAATGGCATAATAAATCACAGAATAATCACTTAGGTAATGAAGCGCTTTTCTCTGTTTCTTTATCTTATAATGAAGCGAGAGCGTTTGCGTTGGAAGGCGGATTTACGGGATATTCATCGCTCCCCCCGGGTATTGCTAAAAACCTAGTAAGAGGGAAACCATTACCTCCAGGTATTGCAAAAAAAGCGGTTCCTGAAAAAATGCTTAGACAATTGCCTTATTATCCAGGTTATGAATGGCGGATTGTTGGTAATGATTTGGTATTAATTGCATTAAGCACCGCAATAGTAACTTCCATTATTAATAATGTTTTTGACTAATAAAGAGATAAATATATTGTATATCTGACATGAATAAGCATGTTTTTTTTGTAATTGGATACTTAACTGTCCACTTGATAAATATCAACAAAAATATGTGGTACTCGTAATTGGCTTATGTAGGTTTTAGCTGAAGTTATTATAAATTTATTTGCTATTATTTAGCTTCGTTAGAATTTAAATAATTGGTAACTTAGTTTTCATCAGTGAGGGTAATTATATTATGGTCAACTTTAGTCTATTTTATTACGAAAATAAATTAAATTAAAGTAATTGGCTTAATAAAGTTAAAATAAGGAAAATATCAGCAATAACAAGTAATACGCCAATAAGTGTTCTTGCTAAAAGACATGAAAGTGTTGTAGGCGGAGCTTTAGGAAATAATGCAGAAAAACTCCAATAGGCTAATATAGTGGTCAAAAAAATTGCAAAAAATATAGAACTAATAAAAAAGATCATTTATTGATACTCTTTTTATATAATTGATAAATAATAGTTCGGTTATCACTTTATTGTTAAACATCTACGAAAATTATCGTTCTACACTGTTTTATTAATATTTTCCAATACGCATTAAAGCATCTTCAACATCTTCATCATGATCAATGGTAAAAGCAATAAAATCTTCAGTTTTTGGGATTTTTTTGTAAGTCTCTGTTTGCTTAAACAGAGTTAAACATTCTGAAAATATTTGAATAATTCTTGTTAAAACATGAGGGTAAGAACCGTCTTCATAAGATTTTTGATAAAGTTGTTCTAAGTATGTTTCATTGATGGGGTAAATGGTGCCAAAACATTGATATTCCCAATCACCAGTATTGTACTTTAAGCTATTTATCTCGTCTTGTGAATGATAATTGTTACCACCAGATTTATTTTGATAGTAATTTAATGTTTTTTGAAAATATTCTTCTGTGTTTAAACAAAGATTTATTTCTCCATATGCGGCGTTTAAATCAAACGCAAAGGCATAAAAGACTTCGCTACATTTATCTGTTAAAAATTTTTCTGTCTCTGTTATCGCAAAAGAAACAATATCATTTTTTATTTTTTCAATAACTTCATCATTTAATGTCATAGTTAACTCATAATTCAATTAAATATATTGATAATACTCTTATTAAGATAGTATTCGGAATGTAATCATAAAAATTTCTCTGTATGAAAATAATAATAGCATTATATTAATATTATATACCTAATGATATGAAATAATGCTCTTTACTTTTGAATAGTGATAGAAAACACCTAATGATGGTTCAAAAGGTGTTTTCGCATAGTGGTTAACGCGAGATAACTCGTTTACCTTTATAATTAAACCAATTTTCACGTAATTTATCGTAACTAAGATTAAATGCATAGGTATAGAAAAGAAAAAAGGCAAAAAAGCCGACTTCTAATAAGAATGCATTCCACAGTGACATATTTAATAAAAATGCCAATATCGGTAAACCAATGATTACAAAACTTAATTCAAATCCAATAGTATGCATGATTCGTACTTTTGTTGGTCTTGGACCTTTGATTAAGGGCCAATAGCGGTCAAAAATCATGTTGTAAAATAAATTCAATAACATAGCTAATGTTGATAAAACAATAGCTACGGTTCCCATTTGAAAAATTGAGCGACCCAAAATCCATGCACTAAGTGGCGCTGTTATTGTGATGGCTATTATTTCAAATGAAACAGCGTGAAAAACGCGCTCAGTAAATGTTTTTTGATATTGGCTCATACCCCACCTCAAATTAATTATTTAGCAAAAACGAGTGCAATTATTGATAATATTTTGTATATATACAAAATAGGAGCCATCGAAAAAGCCGATACTATAATGAACTATTCCATAGAAACTTTGCGTACATTTATTGAAGCAGCTTCGTTAAAATCATTTTCTGCCGCTGCGCGAAAATTAAATAAAAGCCAATCTACTGTCAGTAGTACGATCAGTGGATTTGAAGATGATATGGGTTTTGAACTATTTGAACGTAAAGGAAGAGAATCAACGCTGACTTTTGCAGGGCAAAAGGTATTAAGTTTAGTTGAAGACATATTAGCGGCGGATGAACGTTTACAAGCACTAAGAATAGAACTATCTCCAGAAATGGAGCCCCGTCTAAGCTGTGTTTTTTCGGATATGTATCAACCCCCTCATTCTGAGCAACTTTTAAAACTTCTAGATAAAGAATTTCCTCATATTGAATTTGAATTTCTTGTTGCTGAAAACGATGATGTCATCAATATGCTACAAAATAATCAGGCGCATATTGGTATGATGGAATCACGAATAGAGTACCCCGTTGATATCGCTTTTGCCCGTTTACCTGTTAGTGGTGAATTAGGATTATATGCACATAAAAATCATCCTCTTGCGAAAGAAATTAAAATTAACTATCAGCATTTAACGATGCATCGTCAACTAAGGCTAAGTAGCCGTGCTCAATTTATTATTAATAGTGAAAAAAATTGGTTGGCACCTAACTATTTGTTACTGCTTGAAATGGCGGAGCAAGAAATGGGATGGGCAATATTACCCACTTGGCTCGTCGAGCAATTTGGGCATGAGTTATTAGTTAGCCTTAATTACGATCAGTTTCCGAAAAAAATTGATATTGATTTAGTGTGGTCTAGAAATAATCCACCAGGAAAAGCGGGATATTGGATGATAGATAATCTTTTGAAAAACAACATTCCGCATTCTATTTAGTTAAAAAGAAAAACCATCATTAACAATGCAATAATTGATTGTATTGTTGAATAAAATCTACCTCTTTTAATAGGGTGTTTAAAATGCACCTTTTTAAAAAAAGGGGATAATGGAGCTTTCGGTTGATTAATATCTTGCTTTTTGATTCAACTTTTTTAATTGAAGGTTATTTTTTAGGCATTTGGTTGGTGTTATTATAGAACTTTTACTCATCAACATAATTTCTTTGTTCTATAATTAATCAAGTCTAGGGTATTAATATTTAATTCATTATTTAACATAATTGAGATGTCACTATGGAATTAAAGGATTACTACGCCATAATGGGTGTCAAACCCACTGATGATACTAAAACGATTAAAACTGCTTATCGTCGTTTAGCAAAAAAATATCATCCAGATGTCAGTAAAGAGCCAAATGCTGAAGAGCGCTTTAAAGAAATTGCTCAAGCATGGGAAATATTAGGTGATGAACAACGTAGAGCCGAATATGATGAACTTTGGGCTCATCGTAACGATCCTAAATTTAGGCAATTTACACAACAACATTCAAATAAGGAGCAAGGAAGTTTTAGCCAAGAAGATTTTGATGATTTTTACGCTTCATTTTTTGGTCAACATTCGCCATTTGAAGGGCGTCGATCTCGGCAGGCACCTAAACAGCGTGGGCATGATTTAGAAATAGAATTAGCTGTTTTTCTGGAAGAATCACTGGAAGAGCATAAGCGTACGATTAGTTATCACTTACCTGTTTATAATGTTTTCGGAGTTTTGGAAAAAGAGATCCCTAAAACTTTGAATGTGAAAATTCCAGCCGGTGTTATTGATGGGCAACGTATCCGTTTAAAAGGTCAGGGAACAACAGGTGAAAATGGTGGAGAGAATGGTGATTTATGGTTAACAATTCGTATTGCACCTCATCCCCTATTTGATATTAAAGGTCACGATTTAGAAATAGTCGTCCCAGTAGCTCCTTGGGAAGCTGCATTAGGTGCAAAAATTCCTATACCTACAATAAAAGAAAAAATATTGTTAACGATCCCTGCTGGAAGTCAAGCAGGACAAAAGTTACGTATTAAAGGAAAAGGGTTAGTTAGTAAAGGGGTTAGCGGTGATTTATATGCAATTTTAAAAATTGTGATGCCACCTAAACCTGATGAAAATATACGAGAATTATGGCAACAAATTGCAGATAGCCAGACCGATTATAATCCACGTAAAGACTGGGAGAATAAATAATGGGTCAATTAACAACAACCGTATTTACTGTCACTGAGTTTTGTCATCATACTGGAATATCAAATGATGAACTCAACGAGTTTGTAGCGCTTGGTATGATAGAACCGCTAGAAATTGAAACTCAGGAGTGGTTTTTCGATGATAACGCTATTGTGGTGACTCATCGTGCATTAAAACTTCATAAAGAGCTTGCATTAGATTGGCATGGTATCGCTATTGCACTGACTTTATTAGATGAAAATGAGCAGTTAAAACAAGAAAATAAGCAATTACGGCAGCAGTTAATGCGTTTTATAGATGAATAAAAATTAATAAAATAGCCACTAAAGCAGTAAATAAATTCAGTGGCTATTTTTATACCTAAAAATTTATTTTTTTACTTTGTTTATCTGTTTTGTTTTTAATTTAGAGTGCAGTGAAGGTTTATTTAATAATAATTTATAAAATTTATTTAATAAGTGGTTCTTGATCATTTTATTTGTAAAATACAGTTTTCTAAATTTAGGAAAATATAATTATATAATCACTCCAATAAGAGTCGTTAAATTAAAAGAAGAGTTTTAACAACTGGTTGAAATTATAAAATAAAAAATAAACTTATGGTTTCTGATAAAAATCTCTAGAAAATAAAATTAAAACGTTTTTTAGAACGGTACAATAAAATTAACATAAGTTATTATTAAATTTATTGTATCGTTATCATCTTTAACATTAACAGTCATTTATATAAATGACATTGCTATTAATTACATGAAAATAATGTCAATAACAAATCTCATCTTGATTTATTTGTCTTTCAAATATGTTTTCTCATGAAATCATCTAATATTAATATGATGTGTATAATTAATGTTTTTATTTTAAAATATAATAATCATTGAGATGTAAATCACGGAAATCTATACTTTTTCATTGCTAATATTCCGCATCAAATTATCTATCTGGTTTTTTTATTTTAATTCTAAAAAGAGACTTAATTGTTTTATAAATTATAAATAACAAGCAAATGGAGAGTTTTATGTCTTTATTTAAAAAGGGTATTATTGCCTTATCTATTAATATTGCATTAGTATCTTCAGCTTTAGCCTGTACAACGTTATTAGCGGGAAGTGAAGCAACAAATGATGGTTCGTTGATTATTGCTCGTAGCGCAGATAGCGATGCATTAAAAGCACAACATTTTGTTATTCATCCAGCTAAAACGAATCAAACGGGTATTTACAGTACCAAAGAGCATAACGGTGCTAATAATTTTACATATCCATTGCCTAAGAATTCATTACGCTATACCACTGTACCGAATTGGAAAACGCAACTCCATGGTGCCACAGGGTTTAATGAATTAGGTGTGGGTGTCAGTGGCACTGAATCTATTTTTGCTTCACCTAAGGCACTCGCTTTTGATCCCTATGTTGAAGAGACTGGAATTACTGAAGATGATATTCCAGATGTACTACTTTCAAGAGCAAAAACAGCTCGTGAAGCAGTGGAATTATTAGGAAGCATTATTGAAAAACAAGGTGCCGGTGAAGGATTTGGTGTTGCTGTTGTTGATAAAAATGAGCTTTGGTATTTAGAAACTGGAACAGGGCATCATTGGATTGCACAAAAATTACCTAAAGATAAATACTTTGCAACAGGAAACCAAGGGCGACTACAACACTATGATACTAACAGTAATGATGTATTAGGATCTAAAAATCTAGTGGAATTTGCTGTTGAGAAAGGGCTTTATAATCCTAAAAAAGAAGGCGAGTTTAATTTTTCAAAAGCATATACTCGGGATGACGAACGAGATCGTACTTATAATGATCCGCGAGTATGGGTTATTCAGCAGCAATTTAATCCATCATTAAAACAGGCTGTGGATGATGGTCGCAATTTTGCACCTTTATTAACACCAGAAAAAAAAGTCTCTGTTGAAGAAGCTAAAGCGATGTTACGCAATCACTTTGAAGGAACAGAGCATGATCCATATAGCAATGGAGTAAATGGCAAAGAACCATGGCGCCCAATTAGCGTATTTAGAACTTATGAAGCCCATGTGATGCAAGTCCGCCCTGAACTGCCTCAAGAAATAGGTGAAGTCACTTATGTCGGATTAGGTATGGCGGATTTAACTGCATTTGTTCCCTATTACAGTGGATTGAAAACTTATCCGCAACACTATGGGATCGGTACGAATAACGCAGATAGTGATTCTATTTATTGGAAATATCGTAAATTACAGACATTAGTGATGACAGACTATCCAAAACTTGCACCAATAGTGAAGAAGGCCTATCAAGAATGGGAAGATAAAACCGCATTAGAGCAAAAAGAAATGGAAGCTAACTATCTCAAAATGGTGCAAACAGATAAAGTTGGTGCAGATAAAATGCTTAACGAGTTTAATCTACGAGTCATGGCTGATGCTGAAAAATTAACTGAAAATTTAATGAATGAAGTGTTTACAATAAGAACAAAAGATATTCAAGACGATATTTTCTTTGCAAATAAATCTAAAAAAGACTAGTTGAAACTTCTTATTTGAAATACAACTTAAATAAAAGATCCCAGTTCATTTTTTGGGATCTTTTCAATTTGGGTTAATTAAAGAACAGGAATGTAGTAACTTATTTGTTTTAAGTATTGTTCACTTTGCTCAAGTAATTTATCGTAACTTACCGATTGTTTTAGTGTATATTGTTCAATATCAGGACCGGGTCTACGTAATAAATTCATTTTAGGTAATACTTTAGTATATACGGTGTAAATAATGTCATCGTAACCAGTTAGTGAGCCTAAAATTTCATCCATATGAAAAGTAATTGCTAAATATTTACCACTCGGTAATTCTAATTGTGACATTGCTGATAGATTAGATGTTGTTGATAATTTTTCTTTATCAACAGCGGTACTATAAATGTACATTGTATCTTCTAATGTACTCGCAGATGCTCGATGCATTGCATATAGTTCTGTGGGTATTGTATTCACATCCTTCAAAAATTTACGCCAAAATTCTTTTCTAAATTTTTTCTTGTCTGAATTCCACGTTGAAACGGGTTTGTTGTATTGATGAGACATACCCGCTAATTTTAGGGAAGGAAAGGTAATTATTTCATATTTAGCGCTCAGTTCGACAGTTTCTAGAGCTGGAAAAATCAGTTCACTAATATCCCAACCTGGCTTTTTTCTGTATTCGGAAGGCGTGATATTAAACTGTTTTTTAAATGCGCGGCAAAATGTTTGTTGAGAATCAAACCGATATTTCAATGAGATATCCAGCAGGCTACAACGTGTTATGCGTAAAGCGTAAGCACCACAAGATAAACGGCGGGCGAGTATGTATTTTCCTAAAGATATTCCTGTATATGCTTTAAATAAGCGCTGAAAGTGCCATTTTGTATAGCCTGATTTTTCAGCAACAATATCTAGTGATAAGTGTGAATCAAGATTTTGCTCAATCCAAACAATAATATCTTTAACAACATTCTCTTGGAGCATGAAAATTCCTATTATTTTTCTTTATCGATATTTTTCAACAAGATCGACTTTATTTATTGAACTACAATAAATTTATAGGTACTAGGATAATAGCATATCGTATAGTGATAATTACATTGAATAAAGTAAAATAGGCAGGCAATAATGTAAAGTTATGTATTGCAATTTATTTGAATTTAACTAAAAACTGTATTTTGACTCAACCATCAATGATTGATTATTTTTTATTAAAACATTCATATATGTTTTTAGACTTAAGAAAATGCGGAGATATCCTATTTTATCTTTAAAAGATAAAATCTAGTCTAATTTTATTAGTAAAATCTTATTTGGCTATTTTAGGAGATGTAAATGAATAAGTTATTTTCTATTTCTGCTATTGCTTTAGTTTCTTTATTAATAACAGCTCCTGCTTTGGCGGCTAAAACGGATACTTATAACTGTGAAGGTCAAAAAATTAGAGTTTCTTTTCCTACTGAACAACTCGCTGTTATGTATTACAACAATGAAATTATTGTTTTAAAAGAAGCCATTGCGGCTAGTGGCGCTCGTTATGTCGGTGAGAATTTTCAAATTTGGGGTAAAGGAAAAGGTGAGTTTAATTTAGCTACAATTTCAGAAGATGATGCAGTTAATGGACGTTTTGCTGAAGATAAAGGGCGCACTTGTGAATTAGTAAAATAAGGTAAAACTTAGTCATAAATAAAGAAGAGGACAATTTATTGTCCTTTTTTATAAGAAAAAGATTAAGTAAATATAATAATTTAAAGTAACAATAACGAGTATAGAAAAAATAATAACACATTTTTTATCACATAAATTAGATGGTCATAAAAAAATAAATCAGTTATAAATAGAGTCTTATTGTGATTTTTAAAGGTTTTTTATGATTATTGAATATACATCTAAACATACTTGTCACTTATCTAAAATAGAGAAAGAAATACTGTATTCCTTATTAACAGAAAGTTTTGGTGGTGATTTTTCATTAGACGATTTTCAACACGCATTAGGTGGCATGCATATATTTGCTTATGATCAAGAAAAGATAGTAGGGCATGTTGCTGTAGTTCAAAGAAATATGGCGATTGATAATAATCCTATTGTAGTGGGATATGTTGAGGCAATGGCTGTTTTGAAGGATTATCGTCGACAAGGAATAGGTAAAGAGTTAATGATCCAAGCAAATGGTATTATCAAATCGTGTTATCAGCTTGGACTACTCTCTGCTTCAGAAGAGGGTGTACCACTATATTCTCTATTAGGATGGCATAAATGGAAAGGTAAGCTCTTTGAATTAAATCAAGGTGTTTATAAACAAACAGAAGGAGATGATGAAGGAATTATGGCATTAAGCATTCTAAATGAAATAGATTTAACTTCGTCACTATATTGTGATTTTCGTTGTGGGGATCAATGGTAGGTCTCTTACTTATTATGACAAATTCGATTATACTCATAGAAAGTCGTGTGAAATTTATTTATTTTTAAAAACAAAAATAAATTTTAGTTTATTTATCTGTAACGAAAAAATTATTGCGAGTTTATATGAAATCTTACCCTTAGCTTGTCTTAACATTAGTTTTTAAAAGCAAAATTTAGAAATAATAGACATTGCTATCTAAATTGGCAGGCAATGTATTATCAAAAATTAATAAAAGACAAAACCTAATGAAAATTAAAAACTCAAGAAAATATAATGTATCATTACCAGATAATAGAATTTTAACGTGGTATGAATCAGGTCCAGAACAAGGTAAACCCGTATTATTTTGTACTGGTGCTGGTATGAGTGGTTTATTAGGCGTAAATATTGACCTTTTAAATAAGCTGAATATTCGGTTGATTATCCCCAGTCGTCCAGGGTTAGGCGATTCCACTTTTGATCCTCAAAAGTCGTTAAAATCTTTTTCTAAAGATATTTCATTTTTATTAGACCATCTTCGTATTAAAAGTATTAATGTAATGGGGTTTTCACAAGGCGCTGTTTTTGCTATGGCCCTTTGTGTTTATTGTCATGTTGATAAATTACTTATTGTCGCAGGACAAGATCAATTCGATTACCCAGCTACACAAAATAAGCTACCAGATGATGTTGTTAATATGCAACGTCAAGCTGTGGGTTCACCTGATTCTTTAGCCAGTTGGATTAAGCAAAATATAACAGCAAAGTGGTTAATGGATTTTATTCTAAATTACAGTGCTGATGTTGATTTGGCTATTTATAAATCAATTGATTTTCTGCCAGTTTATCAAGAATGTATGGCTGAAGCTTTTAAACAAGGCAATGAGGGATACACTCAAGATTTGCTGATTGCGATGCAACCTTGGGGATTTTCACCTGAAGAAATAAAGACACCAACAACCTTATGGTATGGAATGAAAGATACCAGTACAGTTCATTCTCCAGACTTTGGGGATTTATTGTTTCAACGCTTTCCTAACGCTGAACGGCGTTTATGGCCAGAAGAAGGTGGTTCACTTCTATGGGCGAAAACAGAAGAAATTTTATCAGAACTCGCTGATTAAGATGATGTAGTACATTAATGATAAAGTAGATACTGTTTATCTTAAAAAATAACAGTATCTGCTTTTTTATTCATGTTCTTAAATTAAAATAATGGGATAGGTAAAATAGATAATTATTTTTATCTTATAATTATTTTCTAATTTGGTATTCGAAAAAAATTATTCAAAATAAAAATGAAAATAATTTGCTATAAAATGAATTATATGACTTAATAGCGCTACTGGTTTGGAAGTACAGACCTATTTATGTTAGTGCAGTTTTAAGTAGTTCACCGTTTAGCGTTATCCCTGATACCTCTTCGTTGCGAATTCCTTCAAATAGTTACCATAAGTAAAAATCCGAAATCAAACCGCAAACTATGCCTTATGGCTAAATAATTAATTAAAGGAAATCTTATGTCTAATACAATGACTGGTACAGTAAAATGGTTTAACGATGATAAAGGTTTTGGCTTTATCACTCCTAAAGACGGTAGCAAAGACGTATTCGTACACTTTTCAGCGATCCAAAGCGATAGCTTCAAATCACTGAAAGAAGGTCAAGAAGTTTCATTTTCTATCGAAAATGGCGCTAAAGGCCCAGCAGCAGCGAATGTAATCGCTCTGTAATTTACTGAGCTATTATTACTGTATACATTTTGCTTATTGCAATATCAATATAAGTAATCGTGAAAAAACCTCACTTCGGTGGGGTTTTTTTATAGAGATTTCTAGTGCTGTTTAAAATTGAAGCCTATTTATTAAAGTGTATAAAAATAGGTTTATTAAAGTTATGTAAGTTTTTAATCTAATTTATCCTAAATTTTAGAAAGCTATTTGCTTTAATACTTAATAATTTTTACAAGAAAATAAATTAATAGATAAATAAGTTATTATAATGGCAGAATAAAGGCATCAAGATATTGCCTTCTCGATCAAAAGAAAGAAAAAAAATTTATTAAAATGAAAAGATATCAGATAAATCATAAAAATAATTTAAGATAAAAATTAAATTAATAATTAATGACTTATTCTAAATAATTACTGTCTAATTCAATATGACTTAAATGCTTTTAGTTCCTAAAGGACAAACTTGTGTACGCTAAAAATGTTTTTACATTACATCTATTACATCCAAAATATTTTTTAACTTGGTTTGGTATTTTTATTCTCTTTTTATTAGTACAACTCCCTTATTCTTGGTTGCTTTTTTTAGGTAAACATCTTGGGTTGTTATCTCGTTTCTTTGTCAAAAGAAGAGTCTCGATAATAAAGAAAAATTTAGAATTATGTTTCCCTAATAAAGATAAAAATGAAATTAACAAGCTTGTTATGGATAATTTATCATCACTCGGTGTTGCATTATTTGAAACAGGCATGGCGTGGTTTTGGAGTGATCGCCGATTAAAAAATCTCTTTGAAGTACAGGGGATTTCCAATTTTACTGACGCAAATGATAAAAATGCTGGAATTTTATTAATTGGTATACACACTATGTCACTAGAGTTGGGTGGACGCATTATGGGACTTTGTTTTCCTGTGAATGCGATGTATAGGCCACATAATAATAAAGCGATGGAGTTTATCCAAACTAAAGCAAGATGCCGATCAGATAAAGGTATGATAGATAGACGTAACTTAAAGTTTATGGTGATGGAGTTAAAAAAAGGGAAAGCAATTTGGTTTGCGCCTGACCAAGACTTTGGTTTAAAAGGTACAACATTTTCTCCATTTTTTTCTGTTGAAAAAACATCAACCTCAAAAGGTGTTGCTATATTAGCAAAATTATCAGGAGCACCTTCTTTGACTGTTACTTTGGTTAGAAATGAAAATCAAAACAACAAAAAATACAGTTTAATTATTGGTAAAGAACTGAATAATTATCCTTCTGAAGATATTCAAAATGACACGGATAGGATGAATAAATTAATAGAAACAGAAATTATGCGAGCTCCAGATCAATATCTATGGGCTCACCGTCGTTTTAAAACTCGACCAGCAGGTGAAGCCAGTTTTTATAATTAATTATTAATGTATTGTATAAAAAAGACCAATACATGATGTATTGGTCACAGTAAATACTGGAAGCAATGTGAGCAATGTCGTTGTGAAAAGCCAAGTAAAATACTTAACTACTCACAATGTAAAGGATAATCATTATCATTTAACTTGTCAACCTCAAGATTTGTATGGAATTAGAAAAAAGAATAGAGGGACAAAGTAAAGATAATAAGATAAAAAGATAAAAATTTTAATAAATAAGTTAAAAATAGAGTTAGCAGATATAGAAGTAAACTATATCTGCTTAATATATTATAACCATAATAGAAAGTATCATTTATATAGTAATGAATTCTAATTTTTGGAAAATATATACTCGTTATTTAATTGAGATTAATCTTTATTAAAAAATTAATATTTTAAAGTTATGATATTAATTATACATAATATCCATTATTCCTACATTTTCTTTGATCCAATTTATGCTCATTGAGCCTTTATTTTTACTCAATTGAGTATTGAATATTTTATTGGGTTCAATTTTATGTAAAGTTTCTTCCATTTCAGTACCATTCCAACAATTTGTTTTAAAAGTATTGTCTACTGAGTTGGTGATACAATTTCCATCTACAATTGAACCTGTAAATGTAATTGTTCCTGAGCCGATTACTTTATTATTATTTGCCATGGTTGGAGCTGATAATAAAAATGATAAACACATTCCGATAATTAAAAATTTTTTCATTCTATATTCCTAAAATATTTTTTATTTGATTGAATTTTTGATTTGATATTTTTGTACAATGAATAAATATCTTCGTATCGAGTTGATGAAAGGAATATTAGAGGAAAAAAATATATCAATCTGTAAAAAATATTGATGGTTAATGACAGTTATATAAAGGTTTATGAATGATTTCATGGTTTTCTTATTGTCGTACTGTTAATTTAAATTGATTGATTTGTTTGTATTTATTTGAAATAAAACAAATAAATACATCTTTGATTATTTTTGTTAATAAGTTAATGTTTTTTGATATTAGTTAAATTACTTAATTTTGTAATGATACATTTTGTCGTTAAAATAGAAAACTGATGAAATGAGTAATTTCAGAGTTCCAAAAATCTTGTCAAAGTATTACTAAGAAACAGCGATTAAGAAGAAAAAAACATCTTTATTTGATGATTTTGAGTGGATAAGCTAGGGCGCTGAAATAGCGAACATTTAGTGATGAGAAAGAATAATGTAAAAAAATCCCCGCACGGGGCGGGGGAAATTAAATATCTATCAGTGATGAAATACTGAAACCAATAATAAGGGAAAAAAATATATCAATCTGTAACAAACTTTTTAAAAAAATAATAAGAATAAGTTCAGTATTAGCGTGGCTTTCTAAATAAGTACATAAATTACTATTTGAGTTTTTATTTAGCTATTTGATTTTATTTGATTTTTAATTTAACAAAGAGAGTAAATAATCCAAACTAAAGTTATCATTAGTCTAATGATAACGTGGTTGTTTTAAGATCTTTGATAGTGATAGCTAGATACAACATTATTATCTTGCGTTAAATTCACTATAAACTATTTTGGCTTCAATAAGATGATAGTGTTTTGAAGGAAGCTATATTCTTCACTCACTTAGCGAAAAACGCCGTAAACCCTCGCCCAGTGCGGGTGGGGATATAAGGTGAAAAGCCCGCAGGGCTTTAAAGATCAATCAGGCGTTGACTGGCTCTGAACGTAGGCTCTGAGTGTTTCAATCGTTGCCCCTCCAGAGCTACAGACAAAGTACGACCTTGACCACAAAAGTCCTGTTTTACTTTGCGTCCGTAAATGTGTGTTTTGCTGGCGCAGCAGGCGCGACGATACTGATTTCAGATTGTTGACCATCACACTGACCGCCAGTTTTGGCGGGTAAGCAACCAGCAGATGCACATGGTCAGGCTCTCCGTCCATCTCAATAATTTCGCATTCAAGTTTTGCCGCAGCGGAGTCAAATGCATCACGCAGTTGAGCGAGCATCAGTCCGTCAAATAGCTTACGTCGATACTTTGTCGTAAAGATCAGATGCACGACCAGTTTACTGACACTGTGCCGCTTTCTGAGGGATCCCGCCAGTAAATCATCATGATTACTCAATTGATATATTGCCCTAACATGTTAAAATAAAAACATTATATCAATGAGCGCTGATGATGTTAAGAGCAACAAAAGTACGCATCTACCCAACACCAGAACAGGCTGAATATCTCAACGCTCAGTTCGGTGCGGTTCGTTTTGCGTACAACAAAGCGCTGCACATCAAGAAAGACGCTTACCAGCGGCACGGCGTAAATTTAAACCCGCGTAAAGACCTTAAACCGCTGCTTGCAGTGGCGAAAAAATCCCGCAGATATGGGTGGCTTAAAGAATATGACTCCATAGCATTGCAGCAGGCGGTGATTAACCTTGACGTGGCTTTCTCCAACTTTTTTAATCCGAAACTAAAAGCCCGTTTTCCCACGTTTAAAAGTAAGCATGGCAGACAATCTAGCTATCATTGTGTCGGGATCAAAGTCATTGATGGCGCGATAAAAATCCCGAAAATCGCACCGATTGAAGCGCGTTTACATCGTGAAATTACGGGGGCGCTGAAAAGTATCACACTGAGCCGCAGCGCAACCGGAAAATACTATGCGTCACTACTCTGTGATGACGGGGTAGAAGCACCGGCAAAGCCAACATTGATATCAAATATCACGGGGCTTGATGTGGGGCTGAGTCATTACGCCATCAAATCAGACGGCAATAAGATTGCTAATCCGCGCCACCTTATCAATGCCAGCCGTCACCTACGTCGAAAACAAAAAGCCTTATCTCGCAAGCAAAAAGGGAGTGCTAATCGCCGTAAAGCCCGAATACAGCTTGCAGGTGTACACGAACGGGTAGCCAATGCCCGTGCTGATTTTCAACACAAACTCTCTCGTGCAATTGTTGACGAAAACCAAGCGGTAATTGTCGAGACACTGAAATCGGCGAATATGATGAAAAACCACTGTCTGGCTCGCGCTATCGGTGATGCAGGCTGGCATGGTTTTATCACAAAGCTGGAATATAAAGCCGCAGAAAAAGGCGTCCATCTGGTAAAACTGGATCAATGGTTTGCCAGTTCGAAAACCTGTCATTGCTGCGGTCATAAAATGTCAGAAATGCCACTACATAAGCGTATCTGGCAATGCCCTGAATGTGGAGTTGAACATGACCGAGATATCAATGCGGCAATCAATATCCGACACAAGGGCATATTGGAATTACACGCGGCGGGACTCGTCGTTTCAGCCCATGGAGACCCGCGTAAATGCGTCGTACAGAGGGTTGCGGTCTGAGAAGTGGGAAGCCTCGCCGTTTACGGCGGGGAGCAGTCACGATGAAATCGAATATGGAATAGTATAGATAAAAAAAGACCAACGCTAGGAGAGTTGGTCAATAAATACTAGAAGCAATGTGAGCAATGTCGTTGTGAAAAACCGAGTAAAACACTCAACTATTCACAAGTTAAAAGATAATCATTATCATTTGTTGTGTCAACCCTACAAAGATTACGGTTACTCTTTATTCACACTAAGGGTCAATAAATAATTCTATTTTACAGAGACTAAAATTAAAATTTTATTATTAATAACAATAAGATCCTGCTTTCTAATTTAGTATTTATTGTATTTTTAACAGTATTTATTTTTTATTTTATTGACTAAATTTTTAAAATACTGGAACGCAAATGTATCGTTTTCTTAACCATAAGTTTTCTCCTTATTAGTGGTAGTTCTAACAATAATAATGACCCTCCTTAATTGCAATCGATAATCATTATTATTTGTGTGGGCGAACAATAAAGTGCTAATAGCTGGTAAATGCTACGATTTATCTGTATTTTTTGTATAAATTTTCTTATCTTCACCCTTTTAAAAAAGTGATAATATGAGCAATAAAAGAAACTGACAGGGAATTCTGGCGATGGCTTATGATTTAACGAAGAGATTAGTCTTAGGACTCTCCTCTAGTGCATTATTTGATTTAGAAGAATCAGATAATATTTTTCGCACGCAAGGGGAGGAAGCTTATCGGAAATATCAGCATAAAATGCAGGATGAGCCTTTGAATAAAGGCGTTGCATTTCCTTTTATTCGTCGGCTTTTGAAGTTAAATAATATTAGACCAGATGATCCGCTCGTTGAAGTTATTTTATTATCCAGAAATGATCCCGATACTGGATTAAGAGTGATGAATTCTATTGAACATTATAAGCTAGGGATCACTCGAGCTGTATTCCTTCAAGGGAAATCGCCTCATATTTATATTCCAGCATTTGATATTGAGTTATTTTTATCAGCTGACCATGACGATGTTTTACAAGCAATTCAGGCAAATTATCCAGCAGGGCAGATATTAGCAGGTCATGTTAATGATGATGATGCCGATGAATTAAGAATTGCGTTCGACTTTGATGGTGTGATTGCTGATGATGAAGCTGAAATTATTTATAAAACTTCAGGTGAGTTGTCTCAATTTCATCATCATGAAGCGAAAATGGTTGATGTACCTCATAATCCTGGACCATTAAAAAAGTTCTTACTGCGTATTTCTGATATTCAAAAATTGGAGTTAGAAAAATTAAAACAAGATCCTACATATATTCCATTACTTAAAATCTCTATTGTTACTGCACGTAATGCACCCTCTCATAAGCGTGTTATTAATACGATGAGAGCATGGGGAATTTCTGTTAATGAAGCCTTTTTTATGGGAGGCGTAGAGAAATCGAATGTATTAAAAATTTTACAACCACATATATTCTTTGACGACCAAAAATTACATTTAAAATCTTCATCTGAATTACCTTCTGTGCATATTCCATTTGGAATAGCGAATAGTAAAATAGATAATAAATAAATTATGTATAATAAACAGGATGCGCGATATTTATATCATACACCTGTTTTTTATTTTGTCTAATATTGCCTTTATTTGAGGTTTTTAATTATTTTATTTATTTTTCATAAAAATAAGAACAAAGTTGGATCTATTTTTATAGAAGTAGTATGGTGTTAGGTGATTTATATATATTATAAATTAATAACATTTTATTTATAATTTATTTCAAGAGCTTATTTAATTAATAAAAAGTAAATGAGGGAAGAAATGGATAATAACCATAGATTTTTTTCTGATGAAGTATGTCCTAAAACTGCATTATATGGTCAATTTTATGGTGATAATCAATATGCTGGACGGGATTATGAAAGAAAAATATATAACGGAAATAAATTTCCAAAAACTAAAAAAGGATTTTATTTTAAAAAGTTAATGAATTTTAAATAACAAAACAACAAGCAAATAATATAGAGTCATTTTAACTAAAAAATAAAGTTGATGATTGCATGGTGATTGTATTTAACTTATTGAAAATAATGGTTTTTTAAATTCAAATACTAATAAGTTAATATTATTATCATAAAGTTTTGAGGTTTTTACTAATGATATTTTGTATTAATCAAATATTATATAAATAATTGATTAAAAATATGCAATCATCAACATTTTATATTATATGCCGTTATCTATTTGCCTCCTGTAAAGTTTCCTACTTATGATAATGAAAGTTGTACCTAGGAATATTATAAATATAATAAGTAAGTTAAATATGGAATAATTATTATCCATAGACAATAAAATCATAAATGAAGGTAATAGGGAGATTAAAAAGAAAATTTTATTATTTTTAACTATTATATATATAATTGAGATAATCAATGATATAAATAAAAAAATAAAGTAAGCAGTGAATAAAGCAACCAAATGCCAACTATTAAGAAAATGAGATGGGACACCTTCTTGATAAAATATCATTATAGATACGATTATCGTCGCTAGAAAACTCGTATAAGTAAATACAACAAGGACAAAGAGATTTGTTTCTATAAAGAATAGATATCTAAGATAGATAACCCTTATAATAATTTCTGTGGTAGAAGAAAAAATTAATATACTTAGAAAAAAGATCAAAAAAGAAAGAAGTGAGAAAGAAATATTTTGAGAATCAATAAGTATAGTCATACTAAGATATAAGGCAACCAGTACAGATAAAAGTGGAGATATAAAAGTCAGTAATTTTTTATCTTTCTTCGTTTTGACTATCATTAATTTAACCTTATTATACTTTTCCTTAAAAGGTTTAGCATATCATTAATACAGTAGTAAGATCTCAATTGGATACGCTCTATTAAGTAATTGAAGTAAAATTGTATCGTAGGCATAAGGCGAGAATTGGACTTTACACAAGGTAAACCTGATGTGAGTTTTACCCCACGTAAATTCCAGACATAAAAAAATCAATCCTAAGCGGTTGGTTTTCTTAATTAAAAATGGTCAGCATGATAGGATTTGAACCTACGACCCCTGACACTCCCATGAAACCGGCTTTCACGCTTCACCTAAATCGTGGCAAGAAATTCATGGTACCGAGATTGAGTTATTAGAGTAAGTTGCCATTTTAGTAATTTCACCAACTAACCCAGCCAATGTGCTGGGTTTTCTGTTTTTATCTACAGATAAAACTTATACTTAAGTAAACTACAATTTTAATATCTTACTTGAGGGTAAGTTAATGTCAGACTGTGTTTATAGTTACACAGCACTCATGAACAAGATAGAGCATATCATCAATAGCAACAGCCTCTAGGGTGATCGGTGCGGAGTTAGAAACTAAGCGATTTGATAAGGCTGGTAAATTAAAAATAAGGAATTACTTGGTGATTAACAATACTATTAAACTATCAATGATATTCGCGGTTATTTTTTCCGTTTCATCCTATGCAGAACCAATCAAAATTGAATGTGAAAGATCGCAGAAGGTGCCGGATGTAGAAGTAGATAAGAAAAAAAGTTTATGGTCGCTAGATTTCGATAATGCAACTTCTGAAGTTGATGATAAAAAGATATTCGTAATAAAATCAGGATCTATTACATGGACGGACCCTTGGGGAAGTGAATACACCTATTTTATTGATGATAATGTTCCGCGTATGAAAGGGTATAGAATAATGCAGACTTATAGTAAAAATGAAAGTAATATTGAGCGTGGCATTAGTTATTTTGAAGAAAAAAAAGTGCTACGAGAAAGCTATCATTACAATGGTGAAGATTTCGCAATCTGGCGCACAGGGTGTGAAATATTTGATCCAGAAATAGATTAGGTGTTTCTTCACATTTCACATAAAGCTAAATAAGATTAACCTTTTCTGTATACCAAACAACTGATTTTAAGAGGTCGCCTAGTGCGGCCTTTTTCTTTATCTAAACACAAGGATCTATTATGCCAAGTACCGCGACTGGTGCCACAGTCGCTGTTATTGCCTCTAAAGATAACAATAAGAAAAAGCTTCTATTATTTATTCTCTCATTTATTACTAGGGCTTTAGTTACTGAGCCTATAGATCAATTAATAAAGCAAAAACTTGATTATGAATTGGGTGGCACTTTAACGGTCATTCTAGTTTCTGCTCTATTTATCTCCGCATTACTGATCATTGCCAAGAGTGAAAGCCTCACTAAAGCAATTTCATGGTTTTCAAAACTGATAGAAAAAAACTTTACCACGATTATCGATGTTTTATCGGGAAAAGGGCGGGATAAGAAATGATCTACCTCTTGGCAATTTGGAACGATAAACAGCTTTTATTGAATTGGGCTAATGTTGTGATCATCACGGCAATAGTGGTTCGATTGTTTTTTGTCAGTACAAATCTAATAGAGATTCATGGGTTGGTACCGTATTGATCATTCTTTGTGTGTGGAAATATCTGAGCTTTTATCGGCTAAATCTATGGCAGGGTTATCGAGTATAGCGAGCAATTTATTTTTATGTGCATTAGTGATTGCCGCTAAAGGTAATGTGATGCAGGTATTTAAGAAGGTAAAACAATGAGGTAAGAATTTTATCCAAAGTAACAGAACTCGAATGCGAAATGGTTTGGCACCAAGGGCTAGATATAAAGATCGTGTTGGAGGGATACGTTCCTTTTAGCTTCACCATATTAAGCCTATTATTGAAGATGGTGGAGTTTATGATATGGATAATATCCGCATTGTTACCCCTAAACGACACATTGATATTCATAGAGGAAAATAATCATGGAACTGAAAAATAGTATCAGTGATTATACTGAAGCTGAGTTTTTAGCTTTTGTAAAAAAATATTTAATGTTGAAAATACATCAGAAAAAGAAGATATAAAAAATATTCTTTTATTTAAGAAATTGACAGAACATCCTGATGGTTCGGATTTAATTTATTACCCTAATGATAATCGAGAAGATAGCCCTGAAGGGGTTGTAAAAGAAGTTAAAGAATGGCGGGCTAAAAATGGTAAGCCTGGATTTAAAAAAGGTTAGTCATTACTCTTGTTAAATTAATCGAGGCCTCTTAACGGAGGCTTTTTATTCCAAATAGGACCTAGAAAAAATTAGAGAGTTAATCAATCTTAACACACTCGCCTTCAATAAAACTCTCTCCATCGAATGACCTCAAAACATGAGTAATCACTCTGTTTTCAAATACTGTACTGAATTTCCATCCGGCAACTTCTTACTTCTCTCGCGATAAAACGCTAGTCGTTCATTAAAGTGCTCGCGTAAATGTGTTGGTTGTTGTCGTTCAACTTCTGAGGCAACAACTGGCATATTGAGGCGTTCTTTATATGCGACACCACTTGCTGCCAAATCGACATTAATCTTGTCTTTTTTTTCTTGAGTTAGTTCAGCAAGATTTTTCATTTGATAAGCTCTATTAATGAAATGGAGGGTAATTATAGCATAAGCATAGGGCGAGGATTGGAACTTAAACAAGGTAAATCTGATGTGGGTTTTACACCAGTATTACACCAGTTTTACACCAAGCAAATTCCAAACATAAAAAAACCAACCGTAATTGGTTGGTTTTCTTAATTAAAAATGGTCGGCATGATAGGATTTGAACCTACGACCCCTGACACCCCATGACAGTGCGCTACCAGGCTGCGCTACATGCCGTTTGTGCCTTGTATATTACTGTTTTTGACTGCTAAAGCAACCCTTTGTTAATTAAGTGGTGTAATTTTATACGTTATTTAATAGTGCTAGCGTTCAATGAAACGCTTTTGCTCAGCCAGAACTTGCAGCAATAATTTTAAATCCGGTTTTGCTGAGCTAATCTCTTGCCCTGATTTATCAAATAAAGCGTACCGACCATGCTTATCTATCAATAAGGTATTATCGGGTAAAAAGACGACAAATGCCTCGTCATCACCTGTAAAAATCCATGGATGATTACGGGTGCTTGCGAATAAATCTTCACCTTGTGAATAGTTATCTGCTGGACTAATGACATGTAAAACATGCTGCATCAAGGTTGTCATAATATCTTGATGGCTTGTCATTCGCTCAATAACCTGTGGCGTCATATTTGGCCAATGTATTATCAATGGTACTTGTGACTGGCTTAAATTAAAGGTGGTCTTATTTGAAAGCCACTGATTAACTTGCTTCTTATTATTGTCTTGATGATAGCTAGAAGTGACAACCACAACCGTATTATCGAGCACTTTGGTTTCTTGTAATGTCTTAAATATTGTCTCTAATTGGTCATTTAATGTGGTGCGTTGCGATGCATTATTGGTATGACCATTAATTTGTAAGAAAGAGAACCAAGGAGCTATTTGGCTGTTTTGGACCAACCAACGATCCCAACTATCAATTGTGGCATTGTTATCACCACTACGTGATGTTGGGAGTGAGAAATCGGATAGCACAGCTTGTTTAAACAATGGTGTTTGAAAACCATTAGTGGAAAACATGGCTAATTGGTAGTTTCGATAACTTAACGCATCGAAAAGTGCAGAGTTTTTTCTGCTACTTAATACACTGTCTAAATAAGACGGTGAAATACCATAAAATAAGCCAAATAATGCTGTATCATTATTAATACCTGATGAATAATGCCTTGAGAAATAAAGATTATCTTGTGCAAATTTTTGCAGACTTGGTAGTTCAGACACTTCTTCGTTACCTAACCCATCAATGACAACCACCAGCAAGTTATAAGAATAGGTATCCTTGGCATAGATTAATGGAGCAAGAGGATAGGTGATACCTTGTGCTGCTGGGTTACCTTCACTGATAACGCGTTGCTCATATTCTGATTGATTAATAAAGCCATGGCGCTCAAGGAATTTACGTGCTGTCATTGGATACGATAATGGTAAATTAGCACGTTGCATGGTGATTGGGCGGTAGAAGTTAGCATCAGCCCAAATAGACATAGAGTGAGATAATATAAAGCAAGTAATAAAGACACCAGCTAATGGTTTACCCCAACGCTGGCGATTTAAGCTGCGTAATTTTTGCCAGCTCCATGTTGCAAAAAGCATTTCAATAAGAAAGATGATGGGAATGCCAATAAAGATAAGTTGCCATTCACGTGCCATTTCGCCTTCATCTGGATTAATTACAAGATCCCAAACAAGTTGAGTCAAATGGAGCTGAAATTGCTGGTAAACGGCGATATCAAAAATAAGGATAGTTAATCCAGCACTGGCAAGGGCGCAGGAGATAACTCTAAGTAGCCGTTGAGAAATTGCTATAAAGGTGAGGGGAAAAAGGATGAGTATATAGATAGCAAAGACAATAAAACTAAAATGTCCCATCCAACTCACAATAGCGTAAAAACGACCAGCAAAAGTTGCAGGCCAATCAGAAATAAACAGGTAACGGCTCCCAAGCAGTAAGCTTAGAATAATATTAAATAGCGCAAACCAGTGACCCCAACTGATCATTTGGGATACTTTTTCACGATAGGACTGAGGTCTCGTTACCATGTCTATAAATAATTTTTCTATGTTTATTAGTGAATATTGCCTTCATCAATTGAAGCACGTAATGCGTGAACAAAAGAATCAGCAATCAGCATCCGTTGAGCAGGGGCAATACTTGTATTAATTAAGTTTGTCACCATGTTCCCCAACACCATCAAAGAAAGATCTGTAGGAGTATGATGTTTTTCAAGAACGCTGACAAGTTCTGCAAGTAATTGCTCAACTTGTTCATCACTATAACGGGATTTTTGTGGCATAAAATCTGAATTCCTACTAAATGTATAAAACGCTATATGTTACCGTATTACTAGGTCTTTTTCCGCTATTAAATTAATTAATTTTCCCTTGATACTGAAAGTAGGGAGTGTTTGAATACGCGCACGGAAAGAGACGCAATAGAAGAGGACGACCATGAGTCTAGATATTAACCAATTAGTTTTGCATCAACTTATTAAGCGAGATGAGCAGACATTAGAAGTTGTGCTACGTGATTCACTCTTAGAAATTGAACCGGTTGTTCAGGAGATGGTTGAAGAGTTGCATCGCGTATATAGTGCAAAAAGTAAAGCTTATGGTCTGTTTAATGAAGAAAGCGAATTAGCAGAAGCGTTACGTTTACAACGTAAAGGTGAAGAGAACTTTTTAGGGTTTTCACGAGCTGCAACTGTGAGACTAAAAGATGAATTGGCAAAATATCCTTTTGCAGAAGGTGGTACGGTTCTATTCTGTCACTATCGCTATTTAGCTGTGGATTACCTTTTAATTGCTGTATTGAGTAGTTGTAACAGTATGTGGGTAAATGACAGCCTTGATGTATCATCGACACGCTATTTAGATATTCCTCATGCAGACATTATTGCTCGTATTGATTTAACTGAGTGGGAAACGGCGCCTGATTCTTTACGTTATTTAACGTTTTTAAAAGGTCGTGTTGGACGTAAGGTCTCTGATTTCTTTATGGATTTTTTAGGTGCTCAAGAAGGTTTAAACGCTAAAATTCAAAATAAAGGTCTCTTACAAGCGGTTGACGATTTTTGTGAAGCATCAGAAATGGGCAAGCAAGAGCGTCAAACTTGTCGTGAGCAAGTATATAGCTACTGTAACGAGCAATTACAATCGGGCGAAGAAATTGCCTTAACAGAGCTTGCTGCAGAATTACCGTCTTTGGGTGATCAAAACTTTGCTCAATTTACGGAAGAGAAGGGTTATGAATTAGCTGAAACATTCCCAGCAGATCGCAGCACGTTGCGTCAACTGATGAAGTACTCAGGAAGTGGTGGTGGATTAACCGTGAATTTTGATGCGAAATTATTAGGAGAGAGAATATTCTGGGATCCAGCAACAGATACGCTCACGATTAAAGGTACTCCGCCTAATTTACGTGATCAGTTACAACGTAGAGCATCAGAAAAATAATTAAGTAGTAGAAACAAATAACGCCACATTAAGTGGCGTTACATGCTCGGCGTCCCGAAAATAAAGCTCGAAGGGTGGCTTATTAAGCGCGCAGGAAGTCGATGTGAGTAATTTTTGGCTTATACTCGTGACGTTGCACTGCTTTAACTTTAACTTTAGTTTCTTTGCCATCGATAACCAGGTTTACGAAATCTGAATAGAATTCTGATTTGTGTTCTTGGTTGATAACTTCGTTGTGATCTAAATCGATAGCGATTGGCTCTTCATTTCCGCCATAAACGATAGCAGGAAAACGGTTAGCCACACGCAGGCGGCGGCTCGCACCCTTACCCTGCTCTTTACGTACAGTTGCATTAATAGTTAACATCTTTTTTCTCTTATAAAAAAGAAAGAAAATACATACTTGTTACAGGCGACCCAGCAACAAGCTCGAGATTTGGTTTATCTAAAAATAGATAAAGCGGGGCGCATTTTAACGAAAAAGTCCCTTAACAGCAAATATAAATCCAGATTAATACAGGGTATTTGCTTTTCGGTAGCGACCGGCATAGTCAAAAATCTTATTTCTTATTTTCCAGAAGTTCTCTTTTTTACCTTTATGAGCCACAATAAAGTCAGGATGACGCAACAAATCGAACTGTTTAATGATGTCGTTGGCATTATGCCAAACGAAAGGAACGCCCGGTGCGCGTTGATGTTCACGTAAAAATTTTACTTCAAAGACTTTTCGTTGAGCTGGTGTTGTTAGTCGAAAACGTTCAGAGACAGAAGTGCCTTCTTCATCGTAATAATTAATTTCTAACCATTCACCTTTAACATCATTTCCTGATTTAAATTGCATCCCACCACAACGCAGAACTAATGCCCCTTTGAGTTTTAATGCCGCTTTGAGCATATCATCAGGATCAACTAAGATCTCATCACAATGAATACAGCGACGTGCTGCAATATCATTTTCTTCATTACAGTGGGGGCATAACTTAAAGCGGAATCGAAATTCACATTGTTGTTTTTGCCCTTTTTTATTGAGTTCCCAGCCTTGGCAACGGCGGCCATAGTGTTCAATGATGTCTCCATCAGTATCTACAATACCCCAAAAGGTATTGGCAAATTGGCAAATTGGGCAAAAAACTTGTACAGGCTGACTATTTGGATTGGGTTTTTTAGTACCGACTTCGGGTAGATAGAGATCATGAGGATTACCAGCATAATCTAAAATGAGACATTCTGTTTTTCCTGCAAATAATCTTAATCCTCGTCCTACAATTTGTTGGTATAAACTCACAGATTCAGTAGGGCGTAAGATAGCAATTAAATCGACATGAGGTGCATCAAAACCGGTTGTTAGTACGGCAACATTAACCATATAACGTAATTTTTGTTGCTTAAAACGGGAAATAAGATCATCACGTTCATAAGATGGTGTATCCGCACTGACTAATGCCGCTTCATCTTGTGGTAAAAGAGAAAGGATCTCTTTTGCATGTTCAACCGTTGCCGCAAATATCATTACACCTCGGCAATTTTTTGCATATTCAACAATTTGAGCAACAATATGAGGTGTAATACGTTTTTGCCTTTTTATTTCACGGTTTAGATCTTCTTCATTAAATATTCCATTTTGACTTGCTCTGACTTGGCTAAAATCATATTGCAATATAGGCATATCTAGACGAGTTGGCGGAACTAAAAAATGATTGCTTATCATATAGCGCAAAGGTAATTCATAGATACAATCACGGAAAAAGCAGTTTTCATCGCCTCTGATCATACCGTGATAATGATATTGATAAATCCAACCCGTCGGTAAACGATAAGGTGTTGCCGTTAATCCTAAGATCCGTAATTGGGGATTAATGGATTGCAATTGCTTAATGACTTGCTGATATTGGCTATCTTCAGACAAACTAATGCGATGGCATTCATCAATAATAAGAAGAGAAAAAGTATCACTAAACTGCGATAAATTACGGGCAACAGATTGCACACTACCAAAAACAACTTTTCTGCTACTCTCTTTTTGTTGCAATCCCGCCGCAAAAATATCCGCAGATAGACCATAGGCCTCATATTTGCTATGGTTCTGTTCTACTAATTCTTTTACGTGTGCTAGCACCAATACACGTCCGCGCGCTCTTTTAGCGAGTTCTGCAATGACTAAACTTTTTCCTGCGCCAGTAGGTAATACAATTACCGCAGGTGTATTGTGTTGGCGAAAATAAGAGATTGTCGCATTAACTGCGTCAAGTTGATAAGGTCTGAGTGTAAAAGCCATAACTTTATATAAGAAATCAAACGGACGGTCAGCGTAACATTTTTTTATGGGGAGCGCGAACAAGGGGGAGTTAAGCGCGTGATAGTTTATTTATAAATTAATTAGTTGTTTTATTGTTAATATTCATTTTTAATAGATGCCTCATATCAGATGGTATTCTTCCATTTTTCAGAGAAATTCATGCGATTAGATAAATTTTTATCCCAGCAATTGGGTATTAGCCGTAGCTTGATCCTTCGTGAATTAAGAGCAGGGCTTGTAACAATTGATGGCGAAATAGTGAAAAGCGGCTCAACCAAAATTGCACCAGAGCAAGAAGTCGCGTATGACGGCAATGTCTTAACTCAAATTTTGGGGCCTCGTTACTTTATGTTGAATAAGCCAATCGGCTATGTCTGTTCAACTGACGATCCTGTTAATCCAACAATTCTCTATTTTATTGATGAACCTTTGGCACATAAGTTACATGCTGCTGGGCGTTTAGATATTGATACAACAGGGCTTGTTTTATTAACGGATAATGGTCAATGGTCACATCGTATTACGGCACCTAAACATCATTGTGAGAAAACCTATCGAGTTACGTTAGAAGAGCCGATTGGAGAGTCTGTTGCCGAACAATTTCAAAAAGGTGTTCAACTCAATGGTGAAAAAAATCTAACAAAACCCGCTATGTTAGAAATTATTACCCCCACAGAAGTCAAACTTACTATTAGTGAAGGCAAATATCACCAAGTAAAACGTATGTTTGCCGCTGTGGGTAATCATGTCAGTGCATTACATCGTGAGCGTATTGGGGATATCACATTAGATGAGACTTTAGCTGAGGGCGAATATCGTCCATTAACAGAAGAAGAGATCAACAGCATTCACCTACCTCAATAATTATTATTTATCCTGTCGTTTTTGGGAGTTTATCTGCGTGCAACAGCAACGTTCGTCGTACCTTAGTCTCATTTTAATACTGGGACTTATTTCCATGCTTATGCCATTGGCTATAGATATGTATTTGCCAAGTTTACCCACGATTGCGCAAGATTTTGGTGTGCCTAGTGGCAAAGTGCAAATGACATTAAGTATCTATATTTTTGGTTTTGCTATTGGGCAATTAGTTTATGGTCCTATGGCTGATAGCTTGGGTCGTAAGCCTGTCATTTTGGGCGGCGTAATTGTTTTTGCTTTTGCCTCTAGTGCATGTGCATTATCTGAATCAATAGATGTGCTAATTGGAATGCGTTTTTTACATGGTTTTGCTGCAGCTGCGGCAAGTGTTGTTATTAATGCATTGATGCGAGATATGTTTTCTAGAGATGACTTCTCTAGAAGTATGTCTTTTGTTGCGCTTGTTATGACGATTGCACCTTTATTAGCGCCACTATTAGGTGCTTGGGTAATGAATTGGTTTTCATGGCATGCTATTTTCTGGAGTATCGCGATAGCTGCAGTAATTGCATCTGCATTAATTGCTTTTTATATTCCAGAAACGTTACCCAAAGAGCGTCGGCAACGCTTTAGTTTAAGAGTGACATTTAGCCAATTTATTAGTCTGTTTAGAACACGTCGTGTCCTTTGCTATATTTTGGCTTCAGGTTTTTCTTTTGCGGGAATGTTTTCATTCCTTAGCGCTGGCCCTTTTGTCTACATCGAACTACATGGTATTCCATTTGATCAATTTGGATTATATTTTGGTTTTAATATCATATTCTTAATTGTGATGACAAGCATTAATGGGCGATATGTTCGTCGATTTGGTGCGTTGAATATGTTACGCCTAGGATTAACGATCCAGTGTTTTATGGGGCTCTTTTTATTGCTGGTGGTCGCGCTTAATCTACATTTCTATTTCCTTGTTGTGGGCGTAGCAATGTATGTGGGAGGGATCGCGATGATCACATCGAATGCGATGGCTGTTATTCTTGATGATTATCCTCATATGGCAGGGACGGTTTCTTCTCTCGCGGGAACCGTGCGTTTTGGTGTTGGTGCGTTAGTTGGAACGGCTATTGCTCTACTACCTGCAAAATCAGAATGGCCAATGGTGAGTTCTATGGCATTCTGTGTACTGTTTGCTATGGGATTTATTTTGCTTGCTCGTCGTTATAAATAAGAATATCACGCTATAAATAGCAGAAATTTATAGCGTGCTCCTCTTTTCCTGTCTTTATTTCCCCTAAAAATGCCATATTTTCCTCTGCTGTATTTCATGAATCGTTTCAAATAAGTGTGATTTTTTGATTTGAATCAATACTTGATGTTGTTATTTTGTTAAATTAAGTAAAATTTATTTTAATAATCATCTGTTGTTGTTTTGTTGATATGAAGTATCGTGATAAAAATTGATGGATTGTTCTACTTGAATGCGTAATATTTTATACAATTATTTTATATGGTTGATAAAATGTTAAATAAATGAAAGAATAATTGAAGAGATTGAGTATTGCAGGCATGAATATCTGCATACACTAAGCTAAATGAATACTTTAATGCGTCTTTTCGCTTTTTTGTAAAGCAATTGTAATATTCATGTTCTACAATTAACAAAGTTTTAATATGCGTGTGAGCAAGTCAGTTCAAACTCGTATTGATGATGTATTAAATTAACGTGTTGATGAAACAGGATTGATTTGTGGATAATGTACAACTTTCGGTAGTTCACAAGCTGCCGCTGAGTTATCGGTGGCTAGCGGGCTTTGCGGGCACAAGAGTAGAAATACTGCCTGAAAATGATGCTGGAAAGCAAAATACGTTGATTGGCTTAAAACTATTAAGTCATGATGGTATGACACTGGATGAAGCAATACAGAATTTGCGTCAGTATCTGAGTAATCTCCATATTGATAGCGTTGTGATTGAATGGGATGGTACGCCTTGTCTTTTCCTTCATAGCGATGATGAATGTGCTGCATTATGTTGCTTAAAAAACGCGGGTGTCGCTATTGCGGAGCCATTTCCAACGGCATATTCTTATTTATAACAGCAAGTTAATGTTACAAACTTAACATAGTTACTGTACGGTTTTATCCAGATCGAGAATATAAAAAAAGCCTCATTTATTAAAATGAGGTTTTTTTTTGCAATAAGATATAAGGGAATTAATTATCTTAATACATTTTTCGAAAGGTTGTTTTCAACAAGTGTTGTGTCATTTTTATCAATAACGCGTCTTGCTGCATAAAAACGTTTATTCCAGTAGGTATTAGACATTTCTGACACGGTTACACCATTGCTGGTGGATGCATGTACAAATTTATCATTACCGATGTAAATTCCAACATGGCGCATAGTACGTCCTGTTTTAAACAGAACGAGATCACCTGCTTGTAATTTTGATTTATTAACCTGAGTACCAGAGAACTGTTGATCTGAGGTTGAGCGAGGGAGTTCTACACCGAATTGGTCAAGAAAGGTTCTTTGTACAAAGGCTGAACAATCGATGCCTTTTTTAGTATCTCCGCCTAGACGATAAGCGACACCTTTCCAGTCTGCATATTGGTCAAGTATCTTAGATTTTATATCGAGATTCTTCACCAATGATTCAAATTCATCTTGTGATGCTTGGGAAATAGATGTGCTTGATGATGTATTAAGTGGGGTAGTGCTTGAATTCGCTAAGCGTGAATTTGCGTTCTGTGAGCTACATGCTGATAGCGTAGCTACAACAATGAACGCCGGTATGAGCTTAAGCATTCTCATATACGGTTTTGTTCTCATTGTGACAGATTTCCCTTACATCCTTACGTGCAGAAGTGCACATGAATCATTCACCAAATAACCAGAGAATATAGTGTAATTTAGCTCTGGCAACCCTATTTCGCGAAAAACGTGCTCTAAAGCACGTAAATATCCACATTAAACAATAAATAATGAGGAAACTAGAAAAGTGTACAGAAAGAGAGACTAAATGGCGAGAGGAAAGATGCTTAATTTACAAAACATTAGATAATAAGGTGCTAATACTTAAAATAGATCTCATTTTGTCATAATAATATCATTTAACTGTTAAAAACTGACCAAAAGAATAAGTGCAATATTACACTTATTCTTTTTTAAAAATGAGTGTGTTTCTCTTTTATTTTTTAAAAGGAAGATATTTTTCTAATTGTCTGACAATAATATCTGATAATGGTGTGATTAATAACCAACTCGTGGTGATTAAAGTTAAAGAAATAGAACCTACTAATACATCTGATGCCCAGTGAGCGCCAGCCATAATCCTTGGTAAGGAAAATACAACCGTAATAATAAGAGCACATAAAAACGAACGAAACGAGAGGTAACGTAATATAAAGCTACAAAAGATGAGTAGCATTAAACCATGATCGCCAGGGAAGCTATCACCTGAGGCATCTTTTGTGGGGATACCTGTTACATCACCGACTCTATGCGCATCTTGAAAATAAAGTGTCGGGCTTGCTCTTTCAATGGGAATATTTTGTCCAATTTGATTAATAAGTACCGCACTTATTACCATCACTAATCCTACAATTATAAGATGGCGTTTACCCATATAATCTTTTTTACGGAATGTATTGTAATAAAGTGCGCCCATCGCGAGCAAAATGACCAAATCGAACTTTCTATTATTGGTATAAGCCACAAAAGAGGCAAAAAAAGTATCAGGTAAAATATGCTGATTAAAAAAATAAAAAATATGGCTGTCAATTGATAGCCAATATCCATGTTGTGCTGGAAGATACCAAGAGAAAAAAATAATTAGACCTGCAAGATTGAGTAAAAAAATAGCCAGTGCTTTTTGGTGAAAATTAGAAAGTTTCATAGTAATAAAATGATAAGTTTGTGTGCATTTAGTGATCTAGATCACAATAATTTTAAATTTGATTATAGGACTATAACCAAAATAAAAAAATAGATCTTTGCAATTTACTGCTCATGCAAATGTTATTCTTTAGTTTCATTTCTGTTAGATTTTTTCATATCCACTTAACTCAAATTTAGAATATTTTTTTTTGATGCTCTTAATTTGAGTATTATATAATTTTTTTCTATTCTTTAATTAAAGATAAAAATTAAATAAATAAAGTAACAGGCCGATATTAGTTAGGACTTTAATAACATATTGGCTTGTGGAATTCACACACCCAATAATCAGAGGAGATTAATTTTGAATAAGTTCTGTATTGCAGCTACCTGCCTGACTTTATTATTAAGTACATCTAGTTTTGCCGAGGAAAATAAAGTCATTGGTTCTGGGATTATAACTTTTGTTGGTACAATTGTTGAGGGTAATTGTCAAATGAATACGGAGAAAAATACTTTTAAAACAAGTTGTTGGAATGGACGTGAGATGCAAGAGTCTCAATATCAATTAGAAAGTAATCAGCAATTTAACTCTAAATTGATTAACAATAAAGGTTCTATGGATATTAAATGGATTAATGACAAATTAGCAGTAATGAACATTGTTTATAATTAATTTTCCATAGATTCAATAATAAAAATAATTGTATTAATTAAATAATATTTTAATACTTTTATTGAACTGTTATTAAAGTTAAAAATATTTGACTTAAGTTTGATCAACGTTGATTTCTTATTTATAAATATCGAACACTTATATTTGATAGACATCAAATATTCTTCTTATGTCTATATAAATGTCATCTTTTATTGCTATGATAAAAACATGTCGGGTAGGTGTGATCCCCATACCTGCTAGCGCAAACAAGAAGTGAGGTCGTTATGAGAAAATATCTGACCGTAGTATGCAGTCTTCTCGTTTCCAGTTCGATATCATTAGCTTGGGCATCTGATCCCATGCAAACAACAGGACAGATTTATCTACGGGGTGCGATTGTAGATCCTGCATGTGAGATGAATTTCACATTTGATAAAGCTGAATACCAATGTTACAAACACAACAAAGTGTTTACATCTACTCAATCTATTGTTCCCGCATCTTTTGATAAATCCCAACAAACTATTATTTTACCTCAAGATATGGGTAAAGCTGAGATCCGTTGGATGGATAATACCCAAAAGAATGGTGTTATTGACGTTCAATATTTTTAAGGTGTTTGTGGATAAAAAGAGGTAGGTAGCAAAAGATAAACAAGTCAAATAATCGTTTGTCACATTGGGTTTCTTACGATTATCTGACCTATTTAAAGCAACATTAGTGATACGCTAATGAGTCGGGTTTTTGACTGTTGATTAGTCAGCTCGCCCCATATAGCGACGTTCGGCAATATGAATACGAATTTTATCGCCAGTAGAAAGGTATTCAGGAACCTGAATAACTAACCCTGTTGGCAATGTTGCTGGTTTAGTACGAGCACTTGCAGAAGCACCTTTAATACCTGGAACAGTTTCAACAATTTCCATATCAACAGTTTGTGGCAGCTCTAATGCTAAAACTTGCCCCTCCATTGTTAATACTTGCATGCCCGCTAAGCCTTCTTCAGGAATAAACAGCAATTCATCTTCAATTTGATCTTTTTTGAAGGTATAGGGTGTGTAATCTTCATTATCCATAAAGATATATTCATCACCATCAATGTAAGAAAAGCTAACAGCACGACGCGTTAAGCTGATGGTATCAATCATATCATCGCCTTTAAAACGCTCTTCTACTTTCTGGCCTGTACGGATATCAGTAAAACGCATTTTGTACAGGGTACTTGCTCCACGAGCACTTGGTGCTTGGATATCGATATCTTTTACCAGTAATAACTTATTGTTATAATTAACAGCCATACCACGTTTAATTTCATTGGCTTTTGCCATATAAAACCTTCCATTAAATAACATTGACGATAATGGCGACAAAATTACTCGCAGTGCAGAAACTTGGCAAGTTATTCACACATTTTTTTATAAAATTTGATGAAAAATAAAGCCAGCGCAATAATAGGCTGGCTTTTAGATGCTGGTTTATTAGCAAAGAAGTTAACGGTAGATAGGAAGAAGATTAAAGTTCGCTAAAATATGTGCAGTCGCATTGATAACACCAAATAATATGACGAAACCAATCATAAACATACCACCAGGCGCTTTAAAGCGTTGACTTTGATTACGCTCACGACTTGCTTTTGCCATTAATGCTGGAATAATTGCGGCCCAAATTGTTGCCGCCAGTCCTGCAAAACCAATGGCATATAAGAAACCATCAGGAAAAATAATTGCCAAAATAGTCGGTGGTATAAACGTGACTAACGCAGATTTAAATCGACCGCTTCCTGTATTTGAAAACTTAAAGAAGTCGGCGATGTAATCAAATAATCCTAATGATACCCCTAAGAATGAACTTGCTAATGCCATATAAGAGAATAAGTCTAGTAACATTGATACAGAGGCATTGGCGGTTGTTGAACGCATTTGCGCTAATAAATTACCAATATTCCCACCATCAGCAATGACTTGCTTAAAACCTTCGCGAGGAATATTACCTTGTACAACAAACTGCCATAAAATATAAATCGCCAGTGAAATCAATGTACCAATAAGCAAGCTTTTCATGACAGCTTTGCCATCTTTACGATAATACGTCACTAGGCCTGGAATATTGCCGTGATAACCAAATGAAGTCAGTAAGTAAGGTAATGCAGCTAAAGCATAAGGTAAGTAACTTGCATTGCTTTCATTGGTATTAAATAACACGGGCATTTTTACTTCTGTAAATAGACCGCCAATTGCCAACACAAAGGCTATTACCATACCCCCAATCAAAATAGTGCTTAATCTATCCACTGCGCGAGTGGATAACCAAACAAAGAAGGCAACAATTAATGCAAAGACTAAACCTGCAATAGCTTGAGGTACACTGATCACCGTTGCAAAATTTTGCACAATAATGGAGCTACCTGCAGAAATATAAGCATACGTTAAAATATAAAGAACAAACGCAATCGATAGTCCATTAATAGTACTCCAGCCTTTACCTAACAAGTCTTTGGTGATGGTATGAAAGCTTGAGCCTAAAGGATAATGAAGGTTTACTTCTAAAATCATTAACCCAGACATAAATAAACAAAACCAAGTGTAGATCAGAAGAAAAATAGAACCGGTAAACCAGACACCGGAAGTCACAATAGGAATAGAAAACATGCCTGCACCCACAGCGGTGCCAGCAATGATCATTGCACCACCAAGTATCGATGGGCGCTTTGTTATTGGTGTGACTTCTGACATAGGATGTCCTTATAAAATTGACTCAATGTACTAGCTTGATGGTGTAAAGAATACACGTTTGCAATAAAGGTGTAAATAGAGGTTATTGTGCTTTATAAAGAAAAAAGTGAGTAAAAATAATACAGTAGAAAAAGGGAGGTATATAAATCAATAGATTAGTATGAGGATTATTAGAAATGATAAAGAAATACCATTATCAATAAGTGAGATTTTGCGTAAAAATAGACAATCCGAACATTATTCTGAACAAAAAACATCCAGAATAATGAAAGTGATAGGGCGATTTTAATTAGCTTTGATAAAACTGCTTACTTTTCCATAATGCAATGGCGTTGCGACTTGCTTCGAAGTGTGGCTCAGGTAAATTATCTGGAGAGCACCAGCGAAGTTCAGAACATTTATCTGGCTCCATCAATTTAGGTTCGTCACCTTGATGTTGTGCGATCATACAAATAGAGACTGTGTGTTTACCTTCTAATTGGTAAGTTTCTAGATTATTACTAAGACCAATCACTTGTGGTTCGGTGATTGCAATACCAATTTCTTCTTTTATTTCTCGAATAGCACATTGCTCAAAAGTTTCACCCTCATCAACATGCCCACCAAAAATTGACCAATAAGGGGCGTGTTTTCCACAACGTTTTCCTAATAATACTTCACCATTTTCATTGGTGATAATGACGCCAACGCCGACTACGACTGACATTTGAGACTCCTTTTTTCTTTTTTATATAGTTAATGTATAAAATAAGTCGTTTTCTACGGACGATATTCTCCATTCACGATAGATAGAGTGCAAGGAGAACAAGTGCAATTTCACTGAATAAAAGATTAATTGATGCTATATATAGCACCCTAAATATTCATAATAAAAAATGATTGGGGAGTGAAGGCATGAGCCGCCGTGTCGCTACGATCACCTTAAATCCTGCTTATGATCTTGTTGGTGCTTGCCCAGCGATTGATGTAGGTGGGGTTAATTTAGTCCGAA
This sequence comes from Proteus vulgaris, assembly GCF_033708015.1. Lineage (NCBI taxonomy): Bacteria > Pseudomonadati > Pseudomonadota > Gammaproteobacteria > Enterobacterales > Morganellaceae > Proteus > Proteus vulgaris. Next base: position 1,539,324 of record NZ_CP137920.1, read on the forward strand.
CAGCTGGACTTAATCCCGCGGGTAAAGGCAATAATGTCGCGAAAGTCTTACGTGATTTAGGTATCGATATTACTGTTAGTGGGTTTATGGGGCGTGAAAATCAAGAAGAGTTTCAGCACTTCTTCAGTGAAAATGGAATGGCAAACCGTTTTTATCTCGTGTCAGGACGAACTCGTATTAATGTGAAGTTAACGGAGAGAGAAGGGTTAGTCACTGATTTTAATTTTTCAGGATTTACCGTATCACCGCAAGATTGGCAGCGTTTTTCAACGGATTCACTGAATTGGCTTGGTCATTTCGATATGGTGGTTGTTAGTGGCAGTTTACCTAATGGTGTTGATCTTGATGCGTTTGCTCAGTGGATGATTAAGTTAAGAAGATTATGCCCATGCATTATTTTTGACAGCAGTCGGGATGCTTTAGTCGCAGGGTTAAAAGCGGCACCTTGGTTAATAAAGCCTAATCATCGTGAATTAGAAGCATGGGTTGGACATTCATTAGCTGAAATGACAGATATTATTAAAGCGGCTCATCAATTGCGAGATAAAGGCATTGCACATGTCGTTATTTCACTGGGTGAGAGAGGGGCTTTATGGGTAAATGCATCGGGGGCATGGCTTGCAAAACCACCACATTGTGATGTGATAAGTACCGTGGGTGCAGGAGATTCAATGGTTGCGGGATTAGTATATGGCTTATTAATGAGCCAAACGAGTGAGCATACATTGCGCCTTGCAACCGCTATTTCTGCATTATCAGTCAGTCAGCCTGATGTAGGTATAAAAGACAGGAGCCAGCTTGCTGAAATGATGACTAGGATTGAGCTAACGCCGATTAAATAAACTTATTTGCGGTTTATTGTTATAAAACGAAAATTGTATAAACCGCAAATCTTATGACTGTTAGTTTTGTTGTGATTTCAACCAAGCAATTTCGTCAGGCCAAATATCAGGATTAATGGTTTCTAAAATCAGTGGAATACCATCAAAACGTTTATCCTGCATAATGTAACTAAACGGCACTTTACCAATATTACCTTCACCTAAACTATGGTGGCGGTCTACACGACTGGCTAATTCGCTTTTTGCATCATTAAGGTGCATTGCTTTTAGGTATTGAAAGCCGACAATCTTTCCAAATTCAGCGAATGTTTTTTCACAATCTTCAATCGTTCTTAAATCATAACCTGCTGCAAAAGTGTGGCAAGTATCAATGCAAACACCGACACGAGATTTATCTTCTACACCATCAATAATGGCGGCGAGGTGTTCAAAACGATAACCTAAATTTGTCCCTTGTCCTGCTGTATTTTCAATTACAGCAGTAACATTCTTCGTTTTTTCTAAAGTGATGTTAATTGATTGGGCAATTTTTTGTAGGCACTGATCAACATCAATTTTATTTAAATGACTTCCTGGATGGAAATTCAGTAACTCAATACCCAGTTGCTCACAGCGCTGCATTTCATCTAGAAATGCGTCTCTTGATTTGTTGAGAGCATCTTCTTCAGGATGACCTAAATTAATGAGATAGCTGTCATGGGGTAAAATTTGAGAAGGGCTATAATTATAAAGTTCACAGTTCTTTTTAAATTTATCAATAACTTCTGTGGATAATGGTGCCGCTTTCCACTGGCGCTGATTTTTCGTAAAAAGGGCAAACGCAGTCGCTTTTATTTCATGTGCGCGTAATACCGCCTGATCGACGCCACCAGCAGCACTGACATGTGCGCCAACAAATTTCATGATTTCTCTCCTTAGATTTATTTCACACCATGATAACAAACATTCAGCGTATAACATCATATTGAGGTGATAAAAGCAAAAAAGCGCAACTAAAAAGAGTTGCGCAATTGAAAAGTACTTCTCAAGGCGAAATTTTAAAGGGGATTAATTTTTATCAATCTTCCTATTAAGACATCAACACAGTTTGAATAAAGATATTAATTATCGCACCACCAAGGGTTAACCAGAAAAATAAGAATAATGCTAACAATAATGGTTTGACGCCAGCTTGTCGGATAGCACTAATATGCGTTGTTAAACCTAATGCCACCATGGCCATTGCTAATAGAATGGTATCGATAGTCACAATATAATTAACAATAGACGCTGGAATTAAATTTAAAGAGTTAAAGCCCGCCATTACAATAAAGAATACGGCAAACCAAGGAATAGTAATTGGGCTTTTCTCCGTCGCTTGTGCACCATTGTTTGCCTTGCTTTTCTTTTTACTTAAATAAGTTGAAAGAATAATTAAGAACGGCGCTAGCATCATTACGCGGATCATTTTACTAATAACCGCCGCATTTTCAGCATCAGGGCTAATTGAGTGTCCTACGGCAACAACCTGGGCCACTTCGTGAATTGTTGAACCTGAGAAAATACCAAAGGTTTCTTCTGTAAATGGTAGCCAGCCTGCAAACGCATTTAAGTGATAGAACCAAGGATAAAGGAAAATACCAATAGTACCAAAAATCACAACAGTAGAAACAGCAACAGCCACTTGGCTTGCTTGTGCTTTAACAACGGGCTCTGTTGCCATTACAGCGGCCGCACCACAAATACTGCTACCTGCGCCAATTAAAATTACCGTCTGTTCATCTAAGCCAAAATATTTTCGACCAATCCACATTGCAATAAGAAAAGTCGATATCAACATAATGGCGTCTATAATTAAACCTGTTGCGCCTACATCTGCAATTTGCTGAAAAGTCAGTCTAAAACCGTACAGAATAATACCTGTACGTAATAAATAGTGTTTAGCGAATTTGACACCTTCGTCACTATAAGGCTTTGCAATAGGATAAAAGGTATTACCCACAATAATACCGAATAGGATCGCCAACGTTAATGCGCCTAAACCCATGCTAGAAAACCAAGGAATATCACCAATATAAATAGCAAGCGCAGTTAATACGCCTGTTAGGAGTAAACCAGGAAGCCAGCGATAGACTGGAGTAAAACATTTTTTCGCCAATGTAATAGGTTGACTTTGCTCTGACATAGAAAAACCTTGCTTATATGAATTTTGCATAAGCATATAACAAGGAAACTTATTTATTAAATTCATTATTTTTATAATAATTACCAATAAAACTAATATAGGTGTATTTTCTTAAATGTACTTGGTATGTTACTGGTTTGTGGATAGTATGTTATTACAATGACAGCTCAAAGGTGGAATGGATATGCGAATTACGTTGCGGCAACTGGAAGTCTTCACTGAAGTTCTCAAGAGTGGTTCTACAACGCAAGCATCACAACAGCTTGCTTTATCTCAATCTGCTGTCAGTGCATCTTTAACTGATCTCGAAAGCCAACTAGGCGTACAGCTTTTCGATCGCGTGGGGAAACGGCTTGTCACAAATGAACATGGGCGATTACTTTACCCCAAAGCACTCTCTTTACTTGAACGAGCAACCGAGGTGGAGCAGTTATTCCAAGCAGGAAATGGTGCTTTACGCATCGCTGCAAGTACAACAATAGGTAATTATATTTTGCCTCAAATGCTGGGAAATTTTCATCGCAATTATCCCGAGATCCCGCTAGAAATGAGTATCGGAAATACCGAAGAAGTCGTTAAATTAGTAAGCGAATTCCGTGTTGATTTAGGGTTAATAGAAGGTGCTTGTCAAAGCTCTGAATTGATTAGCCAAAAATGGCTATTAGATGAAATGGTCGTTTTTTGCTCGCCCGATCATCCGTTAGCTAAAACACCAAAAGTGACTTTAACTGATTTACAATCGGCGCCTTGGATTTTACGAGAAAATGGTTCGGGAACTCGAGATGTACTTAACCATCTTTTATTCGCTTCTTTACCAGGCTATCGCATTGAAATGGAATTAGGTAACTCAGAAGCAATAAAACACGCCGTGATGTATGAAATGGGGATCAGTTGTTTATCTCGCCGAGTGATTGAAGAGCAGATTAATAACGGCTCATTAAAAGAGATAAAAGTAGAAGGATTGACCTTACAACGTACCCTATATCTTGTTTATCATCGTCAAAAACATGTCTCTGATGCACTGAAAAAACTGCTGATGTATTGCAACGCTGAACACTTAATCGGCAATTTCTCATAAATTGCTAATAATTGACGCCCGATCATGAAGGTATCTTATAATCCTTGATCCTTGCTATTCACGAACGACAGATTTGCTACAATCCTCGTTAGGAAAGTGAATATAAAAGTGGAATGTTATGTCAGAACAACAAAATAGTACTGCTGGTTCGGGCGCAGTACGCACTTTGCGCAGAGAGTTAAAAGCGCGACATTTAGCGATGATCGCTATTGGTGGTTCAATTGGTACAGGGCTTTTTGTCGCATCAGGTGCCACTGTTGCTCAAGCAGGTCCAGGTGGGGCATTACTCTCTTATGCTTTAATTGGATTAATGGTCTATTTTCTAATGACAAGCCTTGGGGAATTAGCGGCATTTATGCCTGTTTCTGGCTCATTCTCAACCTACGGCTCTAAGTATGTAGAAGAAGGTTTTGGTTTCGCATTAGGCTGGAACTATTGGTATAACTGGGCAGTTACCATTGCTGTTGACCTTGTTGCTGCGCAATTAGTGATGCTTTATTGGTTCCCTGATGTTGATGGTTGGATCTGGAGTGCTTTATTCCTTGGGGTTATTTTCTTACTCAACTATATCTCTGTAAAAGGATTTGGTGAGGCAGAATATTGGTTCTCATTAATCAAAGTTTCCACAGTAATTATCTTCATTATTGTGGGTATTGCCATGATCACTGGCATTATGAAAGGTGCCGAAAACGCAGGTTGGCATAATTGGGAAATTGGTGATGCACCTTTTGCGGGTGGCTTCGCTGCCATGATTGGTGTTGCCATGATTGTTGGCTTTTCATTCCAAGGTACAGAGCTAATTGGTATTGCGGCGGGGGAATCTAAAGATCCGGCTAAAAATATTCCAAAAGCGGTGCGTAAAGTCTTCTGGCGTATCTTATTATTTTATATCTTCGCGATTTTAATTATTAGCTTAATTATCCCTTACACTGATCCTAATTTATTGCGTAATGATGTGGGTGATATTAGCGTTAGTCCATTCACGCTAGTCTTTAAAAATGCGGGATTATTATCTGCGGCAGCCATCATGAATGCGGTTATCTTAACGGCGGTACTTTCTGCGGGTAACTCAGGCATGTATGCATCAACGCGTATGCTGTTTACATTAGCAAGAGAAGGCAAAGCACCAAAATGCTTTGGTAAATTATCTAAAAACGGTGTGCCACGTAATGCGCTTTATGCGACAACAGTAGTTGCTGGTCTATGCTTTTTAAGCTCAATGTACGGAAACCAAACTGTCTACTTATGGTTATTAAATACCTCGGGAATGACGGGTTTTATAGCATGGTTGGGTATTGCGATTAGTCACTATCGTTTCCGTAAGGGGTATGTTGCACAAGGTCGTGATTTAAATGACTTACCTTATCGCTCGGGGTTCTTCCCAATTGGTCCTATTTTTGCCTTTATATTGTGTTTAATTATTACATTAGGTCAAAATTACCAAGCTTTCCTAGAAGATAAGATTGATTGGTATGGTGCAATTGCAACCTATATTGGGATCCCATTATTCTTATTAATTTGGTTTACTTATAAGATTGTAAAGAAAACCCGTTTTATTCGTTATAACGAAATGGAATTTCCAACACATACTGCGAATAAAAAATAACCCATAATTTAATATAAAAAAACGCTCGTTTTGTGACTTACGTCACATTAAAACGGGCGTTTTTTTATTTTTCAATTTAATCATTTTAGAAAACATACAAAAAACCTAATTATATTAGAAATCGCATTGATAATTATTATTATTTGCTTTATTGTTGGCGCGTAATTTATTTGTTAACGAATAAAATCACAGCTATTGGCTTGATTAAGTAAATCATTAGGTGTCCTTTGTTTAGATAGTAACCCTCTGGCTTCGATAAACTTCGGCAACGCGCCCAAAATGTAGTCTATTTGTCATAAATATTGCCAACGGGTGTTTATTCAGATGTTTTAGGAACCATGACGGTGATGCAGTGTGTTTCTTCTTTATTATTGGACAAGCCATTAAACGCATTAGATCTTAATGACCAATAACATTCAATGGATTTAGTGGGTAAAAGAGAAAAGAAGTAAATATAGGAATGCAGTAAATAGGGATATAAAAAATAATATTAAAATAACTAAGGGGAACCAAATTTATGCCCCTAATTTCTGAGCAACTGTCGATATATCCATCTATATAAAACTTAAAGAATATATATTCTTGGAGAATCGGGAATGGTAGTGTTAAATAAAAATAAAATCGCGCTTGGCGTTGTTGCTGCTATTGCATCAAGTTTTGTTATGACTGCATCAGCAGAAAATGTAGAAAAATTACTTGTAACAACTGCTTCAGGGTTTAAACAAACTGTTGAAGATGCGCCTGCGTCGGTTTCTGTTGTCACTCGTGAGCAGCTTGAGACCAAATCTTACCGTGATGTCACGGATGCACTAAAAGATGTACCGGGTGTATTAGTCACCGGCGGTGGAAGTAGTTCTGATATCAGTATTCGTGGTATGGATGCAAAATATACCATGATCTTGGTTGATGGTAAGCGTGTTGCCTCGCGTGAAACGCGCCCTAATAGTGATAACGCAGGTATTGAACAAGGTTGGTTACCCCCTTTACCTGCCATTGAACGCATTGAAGTTGTGCGTGGTCCAATGTCTTCTTTATATGGTTCGGATGCCATGGGTGGGGTGATCAATATTATTACCCGTAAAGCGCAAAAAGAGTGGAATGTAAGTTTACGCGCTGATAGCACGCTGACAGAACGTCAAAACTCAGGAAATACTGAACAAGGCAGTTTTTATGCCGCGGGTCCATTGATTGATAATTTGCTGGGTTTGAAAGTTCAAGGTCAATATTCGCATCGTAGTGAAGACAAATTTGTGAATGGCTATAATCGTCAAATTACCGCAAGTGGTGGTGGGACATTAAGCTGGACACCTGATGACAAAAATACGGTTGAATTTGAATTTAAAAAAGACAGCCAACATCGTGATGCTCGTTGGGAATATTCAGCATCTGAGCGTTCTCGTAAATCTAAGAATAGTGATTTCAGTAAATATGAGTTAACACAATATGCATTGACTCATGATGGTATTTATGACTTTGGTACGATGAATACGTATATCCAACGTGATGAAAATAATAACCCAAGTCGTAAAATGAAATACAACGATACTACTGTACGTAATCAAACGGTATTTATGTTAGATGCGCATACATTAAGTGTTGGTGCTCAATATCGTTACGAAGAGTTAAAAGATGAAGGTAATAAACTTAAAGATAGCAATAAATTAGACCGTTACAGCTGGGCACTCTTTGCTGAGGACGAATGGGCGATGACCAATGACTTCGCTTTAACGGGCGGTCTGCGTATGGATAAAGATGAAAACTACGGTACGCATTGGACACCTCGAGTCTACGGTGTTTGGCATATGGCCGATGAATGGACGTTAAAAGGGGGTGTTTCTACCGGTTACCGTTCACCAGATTTACGCCAAGCAACAAAAACATGGGGACAAGCAACAGGTGGCTCAGGGGGAAATGCTGTTATTTACGGTAACCCAGATCTGAAACCTGAAAAGTCAGTAACGGAAGAAATTGGTATTATTTGGGATAACCGTGATAACTTAACGGCAAGTGTGACTATTTATAATACTGATTTTAAAGACAAAATTACTGAACGTCGTATTTGTGATGATAAAGGTGTGTTACCTACGTGTACCAAAGAGCAAGGATATGGTCACCAATATGACTTTATCAGTACGCGCGAAAACGTAGATAAAGCTAATATGCGTGGTATTGAGGTTACTGGTAACTGGGTAATTTCACCAGAATGGAACTTAGCCGCTAACTATACCTTTACCGATTCAGAACAGAAGAGTGGTGCATTTAGTGGTAAACCACTGAATAAACAACCACGCCATATGGCGAATGCAACCTTAAACTGGGAAACCACGCCAGAAATGGAAACATGGGCACGAATTAATTTCCGTGGTAAAACCTCTGATTACTTATCACGTACATCGATGTCACATGGTACTCCTTCTTATGCGTTTGTTGATATTGGTACCAGTTATAGTTTAACCAAACAGCTTAATGTGATTGGTGGTGTTTATAATGTACTTGATCGTCGCATCAACTATGAAAACTTTAATACCACATTAGAAGGTCGTCGTTACAACATTGGTTTGAACTATAACTTCTAATTTATTACCCTCAGTTTGTGTCATTAAGACTCCACTTGTGGAGTCTTTTTTTATCTCTGATTTTCTTTTATTTGCTCAAAATTAATACTGGAAAGTTTTAAGATTGAGGTTTATATTTAGCTCAATAACTCATCTTATCAATTGCTCTATTCTGACTACTCTATTGTTATTTTTACGTATTTTGTTTGTTTTTTCCTTAATGTGTTTTCTTACATTTTTATTGTGTGAAAGAGGTCTATAAAAAATAGATATTTTTTATCAAAAGACGTTTTTTAGAAAAATAGAAATGGTTTTTAACAATTTCATAGCATTAATCTTATTAATGTATTTTAAATGCTTTATTTTGATGGTTTTATATTGATATTTAATTTAAATTATTTTTAAATCTTTATTTATCAATTGGTTATATGTTTTTTATTTGAACTCCATTCTGTTTTTCTGAAAATTTATACCTTAACGCGTGTGATAAAATTACAATTATTGTTAATTAAATGTGATTTTATATGTTGACTTAGTTTGCGAATTGAAAAGATCGTAAAAAAAGGGGGTTTTTTGATGAAAATGTATTGCTATTTAAGTCTGAGACGTGCAAAATGCGCCCACTAAAAATATGACTGATGCGTTTAAAGTGCATCGGTTTTTTTTTGCATTTTTACTTATTACTACACCAAGAGGTCAGATTCATTTGAGTCTGAATAGATAACATAATTTGATTAGCAGCCAGCCCCTTAGAGAAAGGGTTGTCATGATAGAGGAATGCTAATATGGTACAATTATTCTCTTTCGCAGTCGGGCCTAGCGGCACTGCGGGCAATGATGACTACGGAGCACGGCGTCTCCTAAACACATACACATCCTTAAAAACTTCATTCTATTCTGTTTATAGGCAGATGCGAAGTCTTCCCAGTAACTGTCGGTTGAGTTTATCTAATACTCAAACCGAAGTTATGGGAGGGTTCGCTAATGTCAGATAACGTCATCTCCTCTATCGGCACTAACCAAACTGGTGCTAACAATCGAGTTCAATTACGTAAAACCTTGACGCTAATGCAAGTAGTCATGATGGGGCTTGCTTTTTTACAGCCTATGACTATTTTCGATACATTTGGTATCGTTTCTGGCATTACGAATGGTCACGTAGCAACCTCGTATGCGATTGCGTTAATTGCAATTTTATTTACAGCGGTGAGCTATGGAAAATTAGTTAAGCGTTTTCCTTCAGCAGGCTCTGCGTATACTTATGCTCAAAAATCCATGAGTCCTTATGTTGGCTTTATGGTGGGATGGTCATCTTTACTCGACTATTTATTTATGCCAATGATCAATATCTTATTGGCGAAAATCTATTTACAAGCAATATTCCCGGGCGTTGAACCGTGGATCTTTGTATTTGCTTTAGTGGCTTTAATGACGTTCTTTAACCTACGTGGTATTAACGTTGTTGCTAACTTAAATACAGCAATTGTTATTGTGCAAGTTGCAGTAATGGTTGTGTTTGTTGGATTACTTATTCACGGTGTTTATAACGGTGAAGGTGTAGGGGAGTTATGGACCTTTAGACCGTTTGCATCCGTTGATGCTGAATTGATACCTATGATCACAGGAGCGACAATACTCTGTTTCTCATTCTTAGGATTTGATGGTATCAGCACATTGTCTGAAGAGACGCCAAATGCAGGTAAAGTGATCCCTAAAGCGATTTTCTTAACCGCGTTGATTGGTGGGATCATCTTTATTGCCGTTTCTTACTTTTTACAATTGTATTTCCCAGATATTTCACGATTCAAAAATCCAGAAGAGTCACAACCTGAAATAATGCTGTATGTTGCGGGTGCTTTATTCCAGTCTATTATTTTAGTGTTCTCATGTGTGACGGTATTAGCATCTGGTATGGCGGCTCACGCAGGTGTTGCTCGCTTACTTTATGTTATGGGTCGCGATGGCGTATTCCCAGAGAAGACATTTGGTTACGTACATCCTAAATGGCGTACACCTGCATTTAACGTGCTATTAGTGGGTTTCTTAGCCTTAGGTGCGGTGTTCTTTGATTTAGTGACGGCAACAGCATTAATTAACTTTGGTGCATTAGTTGCGTTTACTTTCGTGAATCTGTCTGTTATTTCACAATTCTATATTCGTGAGCGTCGTAATAAAGGATTAATGGATCACATTAATTACCTGATATTACCTATCATTGGTGCTGCGACAATGGGGGTATTGTGGATAAACCTTGAACCAGGGTCTATGGAGTTAGGTCTTGTTTGGGGCGCCATTGGTTTACTCTATATGGTGTGGATCACACGTCGATTCCGTCGACCGATGCCACAAATGCCAGAAAAGTAATGCTATAAAAATTGTCATAAAAAATAAGTATAGAAATGGCTTCAGTAATGAAGCCATTTTTTTTGCCTATGTGAAATTATCAGTATTAAATTAGTAGTATTAAATCGCAATTGAATAATAAAAGATAAATATAGTAGTTTACACATCGAATAAATATTTCAAAAACAAATAAATTATTTTAATTTTGGTTATTTAAAGTAAATAAATAACCTTAATTTTAAATGTAATTTATTTTATAATTTATTAAAGTAAATATTAATAAGTTTATTAAGTGATTTTTATTATTATATAAGGCTGTTTTTTTAACATAGGTTAATTTTTTTAATCTTTATATTATTAAATTAATGGTATTTTATTTGTTATTCAACTTTTGATATTTACTTTACATATTTTAATATTAATAATATTAAAGATTAGATATATCCTAAATAAATACAATTAAAATCACAGACTTTATTTATTATATAATATGAAAAAAATCATACTTTTTTTAAAGTTATGGGTGTTTTTTACACTCTTTAATATTCCCATATCTTTAGTAAATGCTTCTGAAAAAGCGACAGAAATATTTAACCAACAACAACAGCATAATCAAAGCCAACAAGAAGCGCTTTACCAGCAATTAACACCTGAAACACCTAATATCTATTTTGATATTAGCCAATATGAAGAAAAAGAGAGTGGAACGGAAGAAAAACACTGTTTTAAAATCGAACATATTGAAATAACCAATGCAGAGGTTATTCCTCATTGGGTTAATTTATCTCGTTTTAAAACAGAATTTATAGGGAAATGTTTAGGTATAAAAGGAATAAATACCGTTGTGACTCGTATGCAAAATCGGCTATTAACGCATGGATGGATCACTACGCGTATTGTTGTACCTGAACAAGATATTAGTCGTGGAACATTATATTTAACAATAGTCCCAGGTATTATTCGTAATGTTAAATTTACTGATGACTCTGATAAATACGCTTTGTTGTATACCAGTATGCCTGCGCATAAAAAACAATTACTTGATTTACGAGATATTGAACAAGGGCTAGAAAACCTGCAGCGATTACCGGTTGTGAGCGCTGAAATGGAAATTAAGCCAGGGAAAAATGCAGGAGAAAGCGATATTGTGATAAAACGAAAACAATCTCGTTTCTGGCATACATCATTATGGATAAATGATGCTGGATCACCCGCAACAGGGCGTTATCAAGGTGGTTTAATGTTAGCACTAGATAATCCTTTCGCACTGAGTGATTTGTTCTATTTATCAACAGAACGTGATTTAGACTTTGCGGGTAATAAAAATAATCAAAATATGATGGCGCATTATTCAGTCCCTTTTGGTTATTGGCTATTTGATATTAACGCCTCTAAATATGATTATTCCCAAACAGTTGCAGGTCATATCAAAGATATTCTTTATTCAGGAGAAAGTGACAGTATTAATGCAGGTGTGTCATATATCCTTTTTCGTAATCAAAGCAGTAAAACGACATTACGTTATGGTATTCAAGCTAAAGTTTTACGAAATTATGTTGATAATACTGAAATTGAAATCCAACGCCGACGTGTTAGCCATTGGCTAATGAATCTTTCACATCGCCAATATTTTAGTTTTGGAACTTTGGAAGGCAGCATTAATTACCAAAAAGGAACACGTTGGTTTGGTTCAGTTGCAGCCTATGAAGAACAATATCGTGATAATTACTATGCAACAGATAAAGCGGATATTCTAACATGGCGTGCTGAATTAGATATTCCTATCTCTATTGCTCAGCAGCAATTTAAATATCAACTACATTATCGTAAACAAATGACACACGATGCATTAACACCCATTGATCAGTTTGCAATAGGTAATCGTTGGACTATTCGTGGATTTGATGGTGAAAGAACACTGAGTGCTAATGAAGGTTGGTTTGTACAAAATACGTTAAGTTGGCGATATCCTGCATCAGAACAATTTATTTATCTTGGTGCAGATTATGGCGAATTAAAAACAAATACAGATAATCCTCGATTATTAGGTAAACATCTTGCTGGTGGTGTCGTGGGTATAAAAGGTTCGTTATTTTCATCCACAATAAAATATGATTCGTTTATTGGCACACCATTATCTAAACCAGATGGCTTTAAAACAGATCATGTTAATTTGGGGTTTAGCATTAATTTTAATTATTAAAATAAAGAATTAACTCAAATATTAAATAAAAAATAATAACTAAATAAAATTTATATTGTCTTTTTGGCAAGGATCCTACTTATGAATAAATTATGTTATCGCGTTATTTATAATCGTACTCGACAATTAATGGTTGTTGTTTCTGAATTAACGAAATCTTGTGGTGAAAATAATAAGCGCAATACTCTTTTCTCATCACCCATTAAAAGTTCGCTAAATCGTGTGGCATTTCTTTTATTATTGATGCAAGGCATGGTGAGTTTTTCTGTGCAAGCCAGCCAAATCATCGCAGATCAGCACGCGCCAAACAACCAACAAGCAACGGTATTACAAACCAGCAATGGGTTGGCTCAAGTTAATATCCAGCAACCTAATCAACATGGTGTATCACGTAACCAATTTACGCAATTTGATATTGATAATAAAGGGGCGATCCTTAATAACAGTCTACAAGATACACAAACTCAATTAGCGGGCATGGTAACAGGAAATCCATGGCTGGTTAAAGGCGAAGCGAATGTTATTTTAAATGAAATTAATAGCCAAAATCCTAGCCAACTCAATGGATTTATTGAAGTTGCTGGAAAACGAGCGGAAATTATTATCGCTAACCCTGCGGGTATTAGTTGTCAAGGATGTGGCTTTATTAATGCGGTAAATACCACGTTAGTTGCTGGTAATGCATTAACACAAGAAGGTGCAATTTCTGGTTATGAAATTAATAACGGAAAAATAGTGATTTCTGGCAGTGGTTTAAATGATAGCCAAAGTGATTACACTCGTATCTTAGCGCGTGCCGTAGACGTTAATTCACGTATTCAAGCTAATAAATTAGAAATTACAACAGGTAAAAATACCTTAGATAATGATGGCAATGTGATCAGCCAAGATAATTCGGCAGCTAAACAAAATGATTATGCCATTGACGTGGCACTGGTTGGTGGTATGTATGCCAACAAAATTAAATTGGTGGGTACAGAACATGGTGTTGGTGTACGCAATGCCGGTGAAATTGGGGCTGAAGCGGGGGGATTAACACTCAATGAGAATGGTCAGCTAATAAATACGGGGCTAATTCAATCTCAAACACAACTACAAGTTGACACGGCAAGTGTCAATAACCAAGGGGTGATCACGGGAGATAAGGATCTAGCGCTAAATACCACGGGTGATCTTGTTAATAGTGGCATGCTGCAAGCTAAAAATAATATCCAGCTAAAAGCAACAGAAAACGTTTCTCAAGCCGCATCAGGAAAAATATTAGCCCAAGAAAATATTCAAATTGATGCTAAAGGTTATTTGGCTGCACAAAAGAGCCAATTAGGTGCTGGTGTTGATAATAGCGGTAATGCAGTTCATCCTGCCTCGCTAACTTTGAATATAGCGGATGACATTATTTCTGCAGGTCAGCATTTAAGTGGCGATAAAATTAATTTAACGGCTAAAAATGTTGATATTTCAAACAGCAAAACACAAAGTAAAGATCTACAAATTACGACATCCGTAGGGCAAATTAAAACAGAGCTTGCTCAAGTTAATGCCAATACAGTAATGCTTAATGCGAAAACAGCGATTATTAATCGTAAAGGTGAGATCAGTGGTGATAAACTTCAACTTATTGCGCCTAACTTGATTGATAATAATGAAGGTAAATTAAGCCAACTAGGTAGCCATGATTTAAAACTCAATTCCATTACACTCAATAACCAAAAAGGAGAGATTAACACCGTCGGAAATCTCTCTTTACATCATAAAAATTTGAATAATCAACGTGGTGATATTCAAAGTCTTGGTCGCCAATTGATCATTAAAACAACGGAACTGAATAATCAACAAGGTACAATATCACTGCCTCAACAAGGTGCTATTACCCTAAAAACCGAAACGCTATTAGGTAAAGAAGGCTCCCTCTTAACAACAGGGCAGTTTTCTCTACAAGGGCAATATTTAGATTTAGAAAAAGCCACAACCCAAGCGAAAAAAATAGAGATTAGTGCTGTTAATCTTAATCATAATGACGCTAATTTAAAGCAAACGGGTACTGAACTAACATCCATTAACGTAGAAAAAACACTTAGTAACCAACGCGGTAATATTCAGACGCAAGGTGCATTAACACTCAATGTCCAAGAGATAGATAATACACAAGGTGAGGTAAGAACTTTAAACCAAAGCCGCCTAGATATAACCGCCAAAGAAGCCATTACTAACAATAAAGGTACATTGATATCTGCGGACACTCTTAAACTTAATGCCAATATATTAACTAACCAGCAAGGCAATATCCATGCCGATAAAACTAGTGATCTCACCCTGAACAATAAGCTTGATAATACGACAGGGAAAATCGTCAGTAAAAGTAATAGCGAAATAAAAGCGGGTACATTAAATAACGCTAAAGGCGAAATTGGCGCTAATGGATTAAATATCACTTTAACGGGAAATGCAGATAACCAACAAGGTGCAATAGTTTCGCAAGATAGACTAGGATTAACAGCAAATAATGTTGATAACAGCCAAGGGGTTATTCAATCAGAAAAATCCGCGTGGTTGGCAACTCAAGGTGGTGAGTTAAATAATCAAAATACGCATCAATCTGGCGGTATTGTTAGTCGAGGAGAATTGCATTTAGACGTTGGTGACATTAACAATAGCCAAGGGATTATCAATGCTAAAAACAGTCTTGATCTGCAAAGTAAAACGGTTAATAGCCAACAGGGTAAAATCGTTACACAAGGCGATTTTACGGCGAATACGCAAGGATGGAATAATACATCAGGGTTAATACAGGCAGTTAATATCACTATTAACTCAAATAACCAGCCGATAATTAATCGTGATACACAAAAAGATCAAGGCATTCAGGCAATACAAAACTTACTACTGAATACGGGATCATTAGATAATAGCCAAGGTGATATCAGCGCGAGTCAATTACAATTAAATACAGCCAAAGCCGATTTTATCAACCAATTTGGGCGATTAATCT
Organism: Proteus vulgaris; assembly: GCF_033708015.1. Classification (NCBI taxonomy): domain Bacteria; kingdom Pseudomonadati; phylum Pseudomonadota; class Gammaproteobacteria; order Enterobacterales; family Morganellaceae; genus Proteus; species Proteus vulgaris. The sequence continues at coordinate 1,555,104 of NZ_CP137920.1, forward strand.
TATCAGATAGTGCAGCGTTAAAAACAGGTGCGATAAATAATCATGCTGGACTGATTATGACTGGCAAAGATCTCATTATTGATAGCCACCAGCACAAAATAACGAACAGTGACACACAAAAAAGTGGCGGAATAGTTAGTCAAGGTGGATTAAATATTCACAGTGGTGATCTTAATAATCAACAAGGACAACTTCTAGCTAAGCAGCAAGTTGATTTACAAACGAATATCGTGACTAACCAATCAGGTCAAATCCTTAGCGAATTAGCCAATTTAACATTAAAAGGAATATCGCTAAATAATAGCCAAGGGCATCTGTTTTCTCCTCAACAATTACAATTAACTTTGCGTGATAACCTGATTAATCGTCAAACAATTGATGGTAATAAGGGGATCGAAACAAAAGGGACATTGACTATCAATAGTGGGGATATTGATAGCACACAAGGCCGTATTGTTTCTGCTGATCAGTTAACTATTCAAAGTGGCAACGTAATCAATCAACAAGGCATATTAGGTAGTCTAAATAGCGATTTATCATTTAAGACTAAACAACTGGTTAATGATGATGGCTCAATAAGTGCCAATAACATCACCATTAATACACAAGGTGAGCGTTTAAGTAACCAAAGTACTAAAACCCATAGTCAGATATTGAGTAAAAATGCACTCAACATTACAACCGGTGAATTAGATAACACCAAAGGAAAGTTAATTAGTCATGCTTCAGTTAATATTTTAACGCATGGCGAATTAAACAATACCAAAGGAGAAATAAGTGGTCATGAGACGTTAGAAATAAAAGCAAAAAAAGCGTTAGATAATACGCAAGGATCGCTTATTTCTAATAAATTAATGACGCTTATAATGGGAAGCGAGCTAAATAATACTAAAGGAAAAATCACTAGCCACGATACATTATCCATTGAAACTCAAGCAAAATTAGATAACACGGTCGGTAAAATAATTGCACGCAACAGTGCGAATATTTTATCTTATGGCGATTTAATTAACTATCAAGGTCGTTTAGGAAGTGAGAAGTCATCATTGACTTTAAATACACATCAAATTGACAACCGTAGCGGTGTTATTTCTGCTCAAGGTGATCTGCAATTAGATTCAAATAAATATGCTATTGATAACTCGCAATCCTTGAAAAGTGGTGGAATTGTTAGCCAAAAAAATATCACTATTGATAGTGGCGAACTCAACAATCAAGATGGTCAGTTAATTGCAAAATACAATTCAATACTCAATACTCATCAACAACAAATCGTTAATAATAAAGGTATTATTTCCGCTGATAATGGCACTATTTCTATTGACTCTGCATCAATCAACAATATTTCTGGGTTAATTTACTCTCTAAAAGAGATGGTAATTAACACCTACGGAAATGCTATTGATAATAGTAATAGCCAAAACAAGGGGGGGATTTTAACCAAAGCTAATCTTACTCTTAATGCGGGTGATATTAATAATAATAAAGGTAATTTAACAGCTGAGAATGGTAGCAAAATCACCTTCAATCAGTTAAATAACCAACAAGGCAAACTGGCAAGTCTTAAGCAAAATTTAGTATTAGAAGGCAGTAAACTTGATAATGATGAAGGATTGATTTATTCATCAGAAAAACTACAAATAGCACTATCTGATCAGTTTAATAATAACAATACGTTAGATGATATTGGTGTGATCGGTCATAGTGATATTGAAATAACAGCCAAGTCATTAAATAATCAGCATGGTCGCATTATTGCGAAGCAAAAAAATAAGCTAACATTAGGCGAAATTAATAATAACCACGGTACACTAGCAAGCCAAGCTGGAAACCTGCTAATAGAAAGCGCTCAGTTACTTAATCAATCAGGATTAATTACAGCCAAAGCAGAATTAAATATTAATACCAATAGACAGCAACTCGATAATACGCAAGGTGTATTAGCAAGCCAAACAGACAAGTTAATTATTGCCAGCCATGAATTGTTAAATCATGCAGGGCTGATCACGGCGAATACCGCATTAAATATTAACACTGACAAACAGCGTATTGATAATAGTGGTACGTCAACAAATGGCGGTATTATAAGTAAAGGCGAATTAAAAATTAATGCCGGTAATATTGATAATTTTGAAGGTAAAATCACGTCAACGGCTAAGCAGTCACTGTTTGTTGACGATATTAATAATAAGAAAGGTAAAATTGGTAGCATAGAAGAACGCGTATTAATCGAAAGTGGTGCCATTAATAATCAAAATGGTCTTATTACAGCAAAAACACAATTAGCTATCACAACAAAAAATAATCAATTAGATAATAGCAATACATTGTCTCAAGCTGGGATTATTAGTCATGGGATATTGAACCTTGTGACAGGGAATTTAAATAATCAATCGGGCTATATCTTTTCTGCTAAATCTTTATTGCTTAATAGCTTAGGTATGAACAACCGTGGTGGCGAAGTTATTAGTCAGGCAAACGGCTTTAAATTAACGACTCAAACGTTAGATAATCAACAAGGCACACTCTATTCAGCCGATAATTTCACTTTAGATACACAAGGTTATGTATTAAATAATAATCAGACGTTATCGGGTGGTATTATTAGCCAAGGAAAACTAGATCTAAAAAGTGGTGAGCTTAATAATACTCAAGGGCGCGTTATTTCTGATGACGACTTAAATATTTCTAGCGCAAAACTGATTAATCACCAAGCACAATTAGGCAGCAAACAGGGGGGATTAAATTTAAAATCGGCTGAACTTGATAATAAAAAAGGTGTGATTAGTGCAGATCAAAATGTCGTTATTAATACACAGAAACAGAATATTAATAACCAAAATGGACTAATAAGCGCATTAGCTAACCTGACGATTTACAGTGGGCAGCTGGTTAATCAAACAGGAAAAATAACCACTAATCAGCAAGCAACGATTAACTCAGCCGATCTTGATAATAGACAAGGCAGCATCGCCAGTAATAGCCATCAATTAACCATTAATGCCAATAATATACATAATGCGAAAGGACTAATTTACGCTGTTAAAGCGCTCACCATTAATGCCGATGGTAAGTTAACGAATACGGATAACAAAGCGACAGCGGGCATTATTACGCAACATAACCTGAATACAACGGTTAAACAGCTAGATAATCAAAATGGATTAATTTCTGTCGCGGGTATGCTGAAACTTATTAGCCCTGAAAAATTAAATAATCAGCAAGGGTTAATAACGGTGGGTCAAAAAACAGACCTACAAACAGAACGGTTAAACAACTATCAAGGAAAAATCTCTGCTGGGGATCTATTAACGATTAGCCACGCCAATACACCCCTAATTAATCGTGAAGGGGCGCTTGTCTCTGCGGGTAAAATTTCATTAAACAGTGGTGATATTGATAACCAACAAGGGAAAATAACGGCGCTTAATGCCGTTACTATTAACAGCGGTGAGTTACAGAATAATCAAGGCACTCTATACGCTAAAAAAGAGTTAAATATCCATTCAAAAAAATTGGTTAATACGGATGGATTATTGCAATCAGACAGCCAGCTTAAGTTAAATACCAGACAAAATGATCTGATCAATTTAAATGGTAAAGTTATTGGTGCGACTGAAACCCAACTTAATATTGCTGGGCTTAATAACCAAAAAGGACATATTCAGGCAACTGACAAACTGGCGCTTCAGTTAAACCAAAGTGAGTTAGATAATCAGCAAGGAACACTGTTATCAGCTAATAACTTACTGATTGACGGTAAAAGTATTGATAACCAACAAGGTGTTATTCTTGCGGGTAACAATACGGATATCACGCTCAGTCAGGACTTAAATAACCAGATAGGGCAGATCCAATCTCAAGAACAACTCACTGTCACGGCTCAACAGCTTGATAATCAGCAAACAGATGATGAAAACCTAGGGTTAAAAGCCAATAATATTCATATTGCAGTAAACGATTTGCTTAATCATCAAGGCGTTATTCAAGCCAGCGAACAACTCAAACTAATTCCTGCTGAAAACCTGAATAATCAGCATGGCTTGATATCTGCTGCCATGTTAGCCATTGAAGGCAAAAACGAAAATAAATTAGCTATTGATAATAAAAAGGGACTATTAGCTGCGACACAACAGCTTCGTTTATGGGCTGAAAAGCTGAGTGGTAATGGTGAAATTATCTCGGCGGGTGACAGTGAAATTCAATTAAAAACCGCCTTTAAGTTAGAACAAGATGCCACAATTAAAGCGCAGAATGCTTTAACACTCTCTTCAGAGGATAAGATCCACAACGCTGGATTTATTTATGCGGGTGAGAGGCTTTCACTTCAAGCGATGAACTTAAATAACAGTGAGTCAATAGCATCAGTAGAAAGTGATGATTTGGTGACGACTCGCAGCAAAAGAAGTATCGATGATAATGAAAAACGTAACGGCGAAATAAGTGCAAAGCAGCTGACATTAACTATTTCAGAAAAACTGCAAAATACAGGATTGATTGATGCTTTTGGTGGCACACTCACATTAGCTGCTCATACTATTTATAACCAAGCGGGTGGGCGTATTTATGGTGATAATATCCAGATAAAAAGCCAGCAATTTGATAATCATGCACCGTTTGAAGATATTGCTCCGGTATTAGCTTCTCGTGAAAATCTACAACTATTTAGTAATACAATAAATAACCGTGATCACGCCCTTATTTACAGTGGTGGCGATATGGCTATTGCAGGTTTTGAAACAGAAAATCTGCCAGAAAGTGTTGCTGCTGATGTACTAAATAATGAAAGCGCATCAATTGAAGCAAGTGGAAATTTATTTGCTCATGTTTCAGAAATTAATAATCGTGACCTCTATTTAAAAATCAGCGATCCCGAAAAAGTATCAGAAGTACCAATGTATCAATTTGGTGTCGATCATAGTGGTGATAAATTTGATTCTGATGATGAGCGGATCTGGTACAACATCAATACGCGTGAGCATTTATTAAATATTAATGGTCGTCAATACAAAGACTTCTATGAGTTTAAATATAAGATAATTACAGAAGAGTCAAAATTATTACATCGTGATCCAGCTTTAATATTAGCGGGCAAAGATATCACTTTAAAAGGTGATAATTTAAACAATATTGATAGCCATATTATTGCGGGCGGTAAACTGATCATTGATGGTATGCATATTAATAATCAAGAAACTGCAGGTCAGCGTATTGAATACCATGAAGGTACAGCAATAAAACATAAACGCCCAGGTAAGCGTAGAGGCGGTAAGAAAAAAAGTAGTTCGACTTCATATTCTCAATATGGGCCGTTTGAAGTGGTTACTGATTTACCATTAGGTTTATTGGAATATAAAGAAAATACTGATCTCACCTCAGATAAACGCCCAGAATTAAGTGAACAGAGTGAAATAAAAGTCTTCACTACTCGAAGATTAGGTCGATTAATTACTCATCATAATCAAGTCGATGTTGATACAGCGGAGTTAACTGCGATTACGCCTGAAAAAACAGATTATGATTTGGGTGATGCTCTCTCACTAACAAAATATAAAGAGGGATTATTAACAGACCAAAGTGATCTTGCTCTCTTTGATAAAATAACCACCACAAAACTTGATGATACGATTAATGGTAATCAATCGACAGAAATCGTATTAGAAAGTAGTGATACGGCTTCCACATTTAACGCTGAAAAAACGGTAATTACGCAGCCTAATAGTGTATTACCCGAAATAAAACGATCAGAGAAACACCCTGAGTTTCCTATTGGTAAAATAATTACGGTTCCTCAATTAGAAAAACCAATGGAAGAGAAAACCATAGAAGTTAAAATTCAGACCGTAGCGCCTATATTAAAGCTCCCTGAAAACCGTTTATTTAATGTCAATAAAGGAACTGATAGCCAATATATTGTTGAAACAGACTCCCGCTTTACCAATAAAAGAGAGTGGTTAAGCTCAGATTATATGCAGAATGCATTATCGGTTGATCACAATAATACCCATAAGCGTATTGGCGATGGTTTCTATGAACAACGCCTAGTCCGTGATCAAATTATTCAGCTTACCGGCAATCAATATCTAGATGGGCATAATGATAACGAACAGCAATATCACGCTTTAATGGATGCGGGTATTCGTTTTAGTGAAGAGTTTGGCATTAAACCCGGTGTGACATTAACGGCTGAACAAATGGCAATGATCACAACGGATATGGTGTTATTAACCAGTAGGGAGATCACACTCGCTAATGGCTCCGTTGAAAAGGTATTAGTGCCTCAAGTTTATGCACGTGTTCTACCAGGGGATTTACAAAACAGTGGTGCATTACTTTCAGGTAGCGAAGTTATTTTAAATAACATTCCTGAGTTAAAAAACAAAGGCACGATTTTAAGTAAAACGAGCTTACAAGCTTCAACTAATAATTTAATCAACCAAGGACTAATTAAAGGGCAAACGGTAGATTTATTTGCGTTGCAAGATATTAAAAATGAAGGCGGACAAATTGCAGGACAAAACCGCATTAATCTGCAAGCAGGTAATAACATTATTAGTACAGCAACCGTATCGGGTAATAGTACCGACCAATGGTTAAACCGTGGGGCGGCTATTTATTTAACAGAGCCAGAAGGTGAGATTGCATTAAAAGCAACGCATAATTTAACGCTGACAGCAACAGATATTCTCGCCAGTGGTGATAACAGCCAATTGGCGTTAACCGCAGGTAAAAATATTGAATTAGGCACTATTAATACGCGTCGCCAAGAGAATATTGATTGGGATAGTAATAATTATCTGCATAAAACCAATGAAGAGGAGATTGGATCTCATCTTTATGCGGGGGATATCTCAATAACATCGGGCGAAGATCTTCATCTTACGGCAACAGATATTCAAACCACAGGCTCGCTAGGATTAACTGCAGGTAATGATATTTCGTTACAAAGTGGTTATTCCTCTATTGACCAAATCGCACACAGTGTGACGAAAGACAAATCATTTGGTTCTTCGGAAACTCGCACTACACATGCTGAAATTCATAATAAACAAGCAACGGGAACACAGCTAAAAGGAAATGAAATTTCTCTTTCTGCTGGCAATGATTTAATTGCACAGGGTGGTGAGATTATTGCGACACAAGATATCAATCTTGATGCGGGTAATCAATTATCGCTGACGACCGCAGAAGAGCTTGCTTTCCAATCTTATGAAGAAAAAATCAAAAAATCAGGCATTGGTGGTACTGGCGGTATTGGTTTTACCGTCGGAAAATCAACTTTTGAACAACTGAATAACAGTGATGCTATTACTTATAAAGGCAGTGTAATCGGCAGTACGGATGGCAATATTCGCATTAGCTCAGGGAATAATCTCACCATAGATGGCAGTGAAATGATTGCCAAAAAGGAGATATCGCTTACTGGGGATTCTGTGGATATTTCCTCTGCTGAAAATAGCTATACGGAATTAAGTCGAACCAAAAGTAAACAAAGTGGTGTGACGGTTGCCTTAAGCGGTACGGCAGGAAGTGCTATCAATGGCGCTATTGCGGGATACAAAGCCGCCAAAGAAGCTGATGATAGCCAAATTAGTACCTTACAAAGTATCAAAGCGGGGCTTTCGGGGGCTCAAGCAGTGGGAGCTGTGGCGTTAGATAATGCCCAATCAGGTACAGATAATGAAAGCACAACGTTAATTGGCGCTAATGTTTCTTATGGTAAAAGCTCGTCTGAATCAGAAACCATACACCAACGAAATATTGCTCAAGGCAGCAGTTTAAGCGCGGGTGAAAACCTCTCTATTACAGCAACAGGAAAAGAGCAAGGTGATATCACCATTACAGGCAGTGAGTTACAGGCGGGGGGTGATCTCACCCTAAGTGCCACGCGAGATATCACATTACAATCAGCACAAAACCAAGAAACAACAGACAGCAAAAACAGCAGTAAAAGCGCTTCTGTTGGTGTTGGTGTCACGGTGGGCTCGGGTGGTGTTGGCGTTAACATTAATGCGAATGGAAGTCGAGGTAAGGGATTTGAGGAGGGCGATCACACCTATTACACCAATAGCACATTAAATGCAGGGCAAACGCTCACCTTACAAAGTGGTCAAGATACGACCTTAAAAGGCGCACAAGCTCAAGGTGATAAAGTTATTGCGAAAGTGGGTGGAGATTTACACCTTGAAAGCCAGCAATCCATTGATGACTATCAGTCGAAGCAATCGAGCGAAAGTGTGGGGGGGAGTGTCAATGTGATCGGCACACCGGGAGGCTCGGCAAATATTTCGTTTAGTCGCGATAAAATGGACAGTAAATACCGCTCAGTGGAAGAACAAACGGGCTTATTTGCAGGCAATCAAGGATTTGATCTTACCGTGGGTAAACATACCCAACTTGATGGCGCGGTGATCAGCAGTAAATCTGATGCAAAAAATAATCAGCTAGATACAGGTACATTAGGCTTTAGTGATATCCATAATTACGCAGAATATAAAGTTGAGCATCAATCCGGTGGTGTAAGTACTTCTGGTGGTGTTGAAGGGAATATGCTGGCGAATATGGGACATGCATTAGCCATGGCAGGCAACCATAGTGACAGCGCTGAAAACACCACCCGATCTGCGGTATCACAAGGGACATGGACAGTGCGTGATAGCGATAATCAACAGCAAGATATTGCGCAATTAAGCCAAGATACCGACAACGCTCACAGCACGTTAACTAAAATCTTCGACAAAGAAAAAGAGCAAAATCGCCAACAAAAACAGCAATTAGTAGGCGAAATTGGGGCGCAGGTTATCGATTTGGCAACCACGGTTGATACTCTTCGTGGTACGAACCAAGCGAAAGCTGATTCAAAACTCGATAATCTTTCTGATACGGCTTACGACGATCTCTACCAAGCCCTTTCTGAAACTAAAGAGAATGTTACTGAGCGTGACGTTCAAAATTACCTTTTCCAGCAAGCATTACAGGACTATACCAACCAATCCGATTTTGGTACGGGCGGTAAATACAACCGAGCTATTCAAGCCGTTACGGCATTTACGCAAGGCATAATGGGTGGCAATATTGTCACCGCGATTGCCAATGGCTCTGCACCTTATCTTGCCAATGAAGTAAAAAACCAAATCCAAGGTAACAGTGTTGAAAGTGATATTCAGCGCACACTTGCCCACGGTTTACTCAATGCGGGTCTTGCTCTAGCAAAAGGTGAAAATGTAGCAGCACAAGCCACAGGTGCGATGACAGGGGAAACGGTGGGCATTTTATCGCATTCACTTTATGGCAAAACCCCCGAAGAATTGACTGAGTCTGAAAAGCAGAATATAAGTGCATGGGCAACGTTAGCTTCAGGGATTGCCGGCGGTTTAATTAGCGATAATAGCACAGGCGTTGCCAATGCTGCCCAAGCCGGGAAGGTTGTGGTTGAGAATAATGTCTTTAACTTGGCTGGTAGAAAACAGAAAGACATTGAATCTAGCATACAAAAACAAGTAGATGGCATTGATTTAGATTCAGTCTATGGCGATGACCAGAATAAAAAAGATGCCTATAGAAAAGGTCGGGAGCAAGGCGCTAAAGATGGCTTGAAGGATGGGATATCAGAAAGTATAGAGGGTACAATCAATACTATTCTAAACCCAATAGATGCTGTTACTGACTTAACAACAGCAGTCTGGAACTATGATAAGACTTATGATGCAATTAAAATATCCGTTACTGAATGGAATCAATTATATGAATACGCGTTAGTTAACGATCCGGAGCTTGCAGGACAGATGGTGGGATCTTTGCAAGGAAAAATGTTAGGCAATTTAGGAACCAGCGTTGTTGTATCTAGTACAACAGCAAAAACCATTCAAAAAATTGCTCAAATGGAAAGCGGTATTAAATGGTTACCCGATGCTCATGGTAAAATTCACGCAACAATAGTAAAAGGTGATGCAATAATACCTATAGATAAGATTGAATTATACTTAAGAGGCAAAGCATCCGGTGATTTGACAGCATTAAAAGCGGATTACAATGCACTTAAAGATCTGCAAGTGCAAAATCAAAAATTATTTGCTAAAGATCCTAATAATTTTGATAAATTACGAATACTAGAAAGTAAAATACATAATGTTGAAAAATCAAGAGATATGAATAAGGTGTTAAATAATGCAGGTATGCCAGACACACCTTTAAATAATTCAATTATTATCAATGAATTATTAAAATCTGCTAATGATGTAACTGCTACAAATAGAAAAACATCTATTGTTATTAATGGCTCAAAAGGAAATGTTCGAATTTATGGTACATGGACCATCCTACCAGATGGCTCGAAACGTTTATCTACGGTTGAAGCTGGGGCTTTTAAATAATAAGTGCAACTTATGAGTGAAAAAAATAAAAATATTGAACAAATATTAGTAGGCATAAATAATTATATAACCTATGGTTATGTAGACCCAAGGTCATTTGATGATCCAGTAAATGATCTACTTGACTATTTATCTGAGTTAACTTCTTTAGATAATAAAAAGGCATTTTTTTATTATAAAAAAATATTGACTGATAAAAATATAAACGATGATTTCTTGAAGTCTCTCTGTCTAAATAGATTATTACTATCCGAATTTGAATGGAGTTACGCATTTGACTTTTTAAATAAAAATGCTCATCAATTAAGTATCCCTTGCCTAGAAAAAGCTTTATTTTATTTCTATTGTGCAAAAAATGATCCAGCATCACATCCAACACCAGATAGGCTCATCGAGAAACTAGTAGCTAGATACCAAGAAGTAAAAAATGATCCTAATGCAGATTTTTATCATCTAACTGAATCATTTGAAAATTTCTCGCGAGCTTATGGGGTTTAATTGTTGAGAATAATTGGTTGAGCGTGTCTGAAAAGACAGAGCTCGAGATAGCAAAAAAGACACTTAGAAATAGTACAGATCCAATAGAACGAGAGAAAGCGCAGCAGAAATATGATGCACTGCGTGAGAAGGATATCGTTAGTGATCAGAAAGTGATTGATGCATGTAATAACGGTAATGCGGCTAGTAGTGGATGTGCTCAGGCTCGTCTGGATGTGATTACCGCGAAAGGGGAATATGAAAATACGGGTAACTATAATTCCAGAGCTAGCCAACAGTATGCGGATGCCTATAGCAAGATAACAAGTCTGTTGAGTATGACTAGTGTTGATGCGCAGAATCAGAAACAGGTGCAGGATGCGATGGTGAATTATGCCATGGTGCAGCTTAGCGTCGATAAGCCCACAGCAGAGGCTTATATTAAAACCTATGATGGAATGAAAATAATTAGCGCGTCAATGACGCCGTTAATAGGTTCAGTCGCTGCGAGAAAAATAGAAACTCTAGTGAGTCAACAGAGGTTATCCAGTAATTTTTCAATTCACTCGTTACCAGATGCTCATGGTCGGGAGCATATAACTGCGGTTAAAGGCGATGCTGCTATACCTGTAGATAAGATAGAAATATGGCTTAGAGGCAAAGCAAAAGGAGATTTAGAATCGTTATTAGTAAGGCAATCAGTGTTAATAAATGAAAAACGTGATAACCAAAGAGCTTTTGCTAAAGATCCGAATAAACCAAAGGAATTGGGTAAAATCAGTACTCATATAGAAGGAATTGGGCGATCACGAACAATGGGAATGGATCTAGAAAAAATAGGATTTAATGATACAAAAGAAAATAATAAATTTATAATAGATAAATTACTTGATACTGCAAAAATGGTGACACCAGAGAATCGTTGGACATCAATAGTATTAAAAAGTCAAAATGGTAGCAATGAATCTGTTCGTATAAATGCTGTATGGGTAATATTACCAGATGGTTCAAAGCGCTTATCAACAGTGACGACAGGAAGATTTTTAAATGAGAAAAAAAGTTGAAAAAATAAAATTAGGATTAGATAGTTATCTTAAAAATGGGTATTTAGATATTAATTCCTTTGAAAATCCTGATGATGAGGCTGCTAATGCACTTAATGAGTTATCAGTTCTAGATGGAGAGTTATGTGATAAATATTGTAAGGTTATTATAGAGTCATCGAGAATAGGAGATGATTTTTTAAAAGCACGTTGTTTATCACTTTTATTTGATGTGAATAAAGAATATGCATTAGACTATATTAAAAAAAATGTGGAATGGATGTCTCCATCTATATTATCTACAACGATGATTGGATTATCAATTAATAGCAAAGAAAAGTTAAAAATAGAAGGTATAAATGAATTAATTTCTAAGATTATTATTCGCTATAATGATCTTTCTAATGATTCTTTTTGTAAGGAGTTATTAGCTCCTTCTCATAAGTTTTTCCAGGATAGTTTTTTTTCAGAAATTGAATTGATGGTTAATAAATATATTTTATAAATTTAATAATAAAAATAAAGTAACACTCTGTCTCAATAATCTGGATAATTAATTGCCTGTGCTTAATGCACAGGCCTACCTACACCTGCTACCCAGCCACAAATTCTACCATTTTCAGCAAGTATGACAGGATCACACCAACCAGTCTGACTTTGGCACAGGCGGTAAATACACTCGAGCCATTCAAGCTATCACCGCATTTACGCAAGGTGTAATGGGCAACAATATTGTTACCGCGATTGCTAATGGTTCCGCGCCTTATCTTGCCAATGAAGTGAAAAACCAAATTCAAGGCAATAGTGTTGAAAGTGATATTCAGCGCACACTTGCCCACGGTTTACTCAATGCCGGTCTTGCTCTAGCAAAAGGTGAAAATACAGTAGTGCAGGCTTCTGGCGCAATGACCGGCGAAACGGTGGGTATTTTATCGCACTCACTTTATGGCAAAACCCCCGAAGAACTGACTGAGACTGAAAAGCAGAATATAAGTGCATGGGCAACGTTAGCTTCAGGGATTGCCGGCGGTTTAATTAGCGATAATAGTGCCGGTGTCGCCAATGCCGTGATCTACCTGATGGTACAGTTGTTATTATAAAATTAGAAGAATCATCTGGAAAACAAGAAAAAGATAGAGGAAAATAAGAATGGGATTTTTTATAGACAAATTATTATCAATTTGTAGTGATGATATCTCGCCTAATCAATTGAAAAAAAATATTGAATCAAATTATGGGCAATCATTAATAGACCAACTAGTTTTTTTGCTAGAGAAAAAGAACGGTTTTTATGGATTTGAATCAGCATTACATTTATTTCCATATGAAAGTATAGGTAAGGAAGTCGGTGTAATTGATTGGAATAATAATAGATTGTGGATTTCTGCATATAAAGATATGGCTCTAGAAGCATTTTTTTTTGCAGAAGATATTTTTGGAAACCAGTTCTGTATTAAAGGTGATCTGATTCAAGTTTTTGATCCAGAGACAGGTTCATTTAGTGAGTTGGCGGGAAGTTTTGAGGAGTGGAGTAAAGCAATTTTAGATGATTATAATTTTTTAACTGGGTATTCATTAGCTAATCAATGGCAGAATATTTATGGAAAAATTCCATCAATGCATAGGCTAATTCCTAAGGTTCCATTTGTTTTAGGTGGGGAATATACATTAGAAAATTTATATCTATCAAATTCTATAGATGCGATGAAGTTTAGAGCGCATCTTGCATTACAAATTAGAAATATTCCAGATGGTACAGGAATTTCTATTGATACGAGAAACTAGTTATAGATAGTAATTCCAGTTCCACACAGAAGCCTTTTGAGTTGATTTATTCTTTCTCCACCAGTTGAGTAAATAGTTATTCGACTGGGAGAATGAACTGAATTTCAGTGTAAATCTGAGTTCTCTCAGCGAAATTGCAGTTATGATTTTGGCCTATCACAATCGCCAGATACAACGCCGTTATATCACATTACAATCAGCACAAAACCAAGAAACAACAGACAGCAAAAACAGCAGTAAAAGCGCTTCTGTTGGTGTTGGTGTCACGGTGGGCTCAGGTGGTGTTGGCGTTAACATTAATGCGAATGGAAGTCGAGGTAAGGGATTTGAGGAGGGCGACCACACCTATTACACCAATAGCACATTAAATGCAGGGCAAACGCTCACCTTACAAAGTGGTCAAGATACGACCTTAAAAGGCGCACAAGCTCAAGGTGATAAAGTTATTGCGAAAGTGGGTGGCGATTTACACCTTGAAAGCCAGCAATCCATTGATGACTATCAGTCGAAGCAATCGAACGAAAGTGTGGGTGGTAGTGTCAATGTAATGGGCACACCGGGAGGCTCGGCAAATATTTCGTTTAGTCGCGATAAAATGGACAGTAAATACCGCTCAGTGGAAGAACAAACGGGCTTATTTGCAGGTAATCAAGGATTTGATATTAGTGTGGGTAAACATACCCAACTTGATGGCGCGGTGATCAGCAGTAAATCTGATGCAAAAATAATCAGCTCGATACAGGTACATTAGGCTTTAGTGATATCCATAACTACGCAGAATATAAAGTTGAGCATCAATCTGGTGGTGTAAGTACTTCAGGGGGTGTTGAGGGCAATATGCTGGCGAATATGGGGCATGCATTAGCCATGGTAGGCAACCACAGTGACAGCGCTGAAAACACCACTCAATCTGCGGTATCGCAAGGCACATGGCGAGTACGAGATAGCGATAATCAACAACAAGATATTGCGCAATTAAGCCAAGATGCCGACAACGCTCACAGCACGTTAACTAAAATCTTCGATAAAGAGAAAGAGCAAAATCGCCAACAAAAACAACAGTTGGTGGGCGAAATTGGGGCGCAGGTTATCGATTTGGCAACCACGGTTGATACTATTCGTGGTACGAACCAAGCGAAAGCTGATTCAAAACTCGATAATCTTTCTGATACGGCTTACGACGATATCTACCAAGCCCTTTCTGAAACTAAAGAGAATGTTACTGAGCGTGACGTTCAAAATTACCTCTTCCAGCAAGCATTACAGGACTATACCAACCAATCCGATTTTGGTACGGGGGGCAAATATACCCGCGCAATTCAAGCTATCACCGCATTTACGCAAGGCATAATGGGCAACAATATTGTTACCGCGATTGCTAATGGTTCCGCGCCTTACCTTGCCAATGAAGTGAAAAACCAAATTCAAGGCAACAGTGTTGAAAGTGATATTCAGCGCACCCTTGCCCATGGTTTGGTGAATGCTGGCCTTGCATTAACTAAAGGCGAAAATGCCTTAGTGCAGGCCTCTGGTGCAATGACAGGGGAAACAGTGGGCATTTTATCGCATTCACTTTATGGCAAAACGCCCGATGAACTGACTGAAACTGAAAAGCAAAATATAAGTGCATGGGCAACGTTAGCTTCAGGGATTGCTGGCGGTTTAATCAGCGATAATAGCACAGGCGTTGCCAATGCTGCCCAAGCCGGGAAAGTGGTGGTTGAGAATAACTTTTTGGGGGATATTTCACGTGAGGCATTGGATAAAAGCCGTGAGGCGTTGCGAGAAACAAATATACGGAGAGGGATATTCGTGAGTTACTGGCGTTGGAAGTCCGTGACCAAATCAGCGATGACCTGTTAAACCAGTACCGGAAAGATCCTGCGTCCCTGACGCCAGAGCAGCAACAGTGATTCCTGCAGGAATTACAGCAATATGCCTATGAAAAAACTCAGTTGTACGGTACAAAAACTGCTGAACAGTTGGTCATTTTGTTGTTAAAAGAAGGGGACTCGACGCTGATCCCAAACAAAGGCTTCCCATACGCGGGTAGCACAGACGCGAAAAATGCTTGGGCAGACAGGGAAAGATTACAGGTGTATGAGCAAGACGGATGGTTAGGAGCTCTGAACTGGACGCGTACACAAACAGAAGAAGAAAAACTGTTCAAAAAAGCCAATAATCTAGTCAATACGTATGGTTACCATAGAGATAATGCGGCTATAGGTGATACCCCCCTTCAGGTATTGCAGGGAGGTGTAGCAAGCAAAGTTATGGCACCGTTATTGGGTGGGGCAGGCAGAATGACAACATATTTCTTGGGGGATGGAGTAGGCAAAGTTATGGCACCGTTATTGGGTGGGGCAGGCAGAATGACAACATATTTCTTGGGGGATGGAGTAGGCAAAGTGATGCTTACAACCGGAACAATAGGAGCCACAGCAAGTGCTGGGATTCAATATGTGTTTACAGGAGAAGTCAACCCAGAGGATGTGGTGTTTGCTTTTGGGACAGGTGCTATGACGGAATATACGAAATTTGGTGGAACCGTCGCTTGGAATGCAGGCATGGGAGGAGCTTTAAGCATGTTTAAAGGTGATGATCCTTTTACAATTTTTACAAATGCCACTACTGCAGGTCTCGGTTCTAGTATGGGGTATGGTTTCGCGGGTAAACCTATAAGTTATGGATGGAATCAATATAGATTGTGGAAAACAGGAGGTTGGGATCCCAAATACAACCCTAAATTGCAAGGTGGAGCTATAAACGGATTATACGGACTTTCGAAGGATATGAAACCTCATCTTTTGCCTGGTATTTTGGGAAATGTTGGTTCTGCTTTTACAACAGAGACTATAAACGCTCTGATGCAAGAGAAAATTAAAGAAGTTAAGGAAGAAAATAGTGAATCAAAAAACTAATCTATTTGAATACTTTCTTGTTGTAACTATTTGGTGTGTGGTAGGCCTGTTTATTATGGGGCTGTTTATATACTGCATAGGTGAGTGTATTCTTTGGTTATTATTCGATGGGAATTTTCTTTTTTCGATCGATTTTTTAATGAAAATTATTAAAGCGAGTCTATGGGCTGGGTTGGTCGTTGGGATAGGAATGTGGTTTATAGAATATAAGTTACGTAGATGATGCTAAGATCCCTGTCTAAGTGCTGGGATTTTCCTATTAGTTGTAATGCCATCAATTACAGCTCCGCCGAGTGTATCGCCAATGCCTGGAATTATAGGTAACCTTCTTGGATCCGCGGGTTCAGAGTATTTAAATAAAGAAACTAGCGAAGTATTGAAGGAAATCATAATAGAGAACGAAAATGAAAGTAATTAATTATTTTTTAATGTTATTTTTTTGTTATTTTGTACTGGTTTTTATTACATTCTTATTGCTTGGTTTTATTATTGAATTTGTTCATTATATGAAATTAGGTGTTTTTTATATTGATATATTTTTTTTAAAAAGCCGATTATTTTTGGGGGAGTCTTTGGTTTGAGTTTTAGTGGTATTCATCTATTTGTGAATTATTGGGAAAACAAACATTGAGTGGCTGATTCAATCATTAAGTAGATATTAATTTTGTAGTCTCTAGTCAAACACCACTCTGTAATTATTATCACTAAAAAGCGCAAGATATAATGCTGAATATATGTGATTGAGTAGTATCAATTACATATAATCGCCGAGTGTTATGTTAAATTACGGAAGGCATTGTCCTGCGGTGATGAAGGTTATAACCAATAATCCAGAGTTTTATGAAGTGTTGAGAAAATATTCAGAGTCAGAGGTGAAGGGAAACTCTTATATTATGCAGAAAGTATCCGAAAGTAAAATTCCTTCTGGGGCAGGAAACTTAAGTAGTCGTGCTATATCTGAGTTAGGTGGTTTGTATATACAAGAAAAGCTGAGGAGGAGAAAAAAGAGTGAAAAGAATTTTTCTTATTATAATATTAATGATTATGTTTATATTTGTTTCATTTGTAAGTGTAATGATTTTTTATTTTTTAGTGGAGGTGTTTTTTTATTTTCATTCAGACGTTTCAATGTCATTTAAAGTTAATGAAATAAAAAAAGCATTAAAAGTAAGTATTGGTGGAGGTGCAATTATGGGATTGGGTATTGGGATTCTATATATAAAAGAACATAAAATAAAATAATTCTTGTTCGGATTTTAATTTTAGATGTTTTAATAAAAATTAATTATCCTATAAATATAAAATTCATCGAATGTTTGTATTCGATTTATCCAGAATCACCTATCGATGTTAACAGGAGGAATAACACCAGGAATGGGGTATTGGGGAACGCTCACAACCAATACAACCAGCGCAGGTATTTCAAGTTTAATTGATGGGCAATCACCTTGGGTCTCAATGGGAGGCGCATTAGCGGGTTCAACAGTCGGCTATGGAGGCACAAAATGGTTAACTTATCGTCTGGATAATAAATTTAATTCTTGGTCTAGCGGGCTTAAAGAGCGCCCATTAGTTGTAATGCCATCAATTACAGCTCCGCCAAGTGTATCAGTAGTACCAAGTATTGTTGGAAGTGGTGCTGGTGCTATGGGTTCTGAAGGTGCGAACAAAATAGTTACAGATAAAATAAAAAAATTGAATAACGAGGAATAAAAATGAGATTGCTTAAATATTTTCTTCTACTTTGGGTTGCATTCTCTTTTATGGTTTTCCTTATTTTATTAATAATAAAAGCTCTAGTAGAATTAATATTCTATTTCTTAATAGAAGGTAGTTTTTTTTCTATTACTAAAGAGAATATTATAGATTATATATGTTTGGGAATGGGATTTGGTTTTTTCTTTAGCATAGTTACTTGTTTAATCAGTTACCTTGAACATAAAAGACACTAATATTCTGATAAAGAAAAAATTAGCATTACACTAAGTTTTGTATGATTATTTTACTCCTCAGCCAACTGGATCCTTAACAGTTTGATTTGGTGGATGAGGGGGAATATCAAACTCTTTCAGAAAACAACAATAAGCCTATAAGTTATGGATGGAATCAATATAGATTGTGGAAAACAGGAGGTTGGGATCCCAAATACAACCCTAAATTGCAAGGTGGAGCTATAAACGGATTATACGGACTTTCGAAGGATATGAAACCTCATCTTTTGCCTGGTATTTTGGGAAATGTTGGTTCTGCTTTTACAACAGAGACTATAAACGCTCTGATGCAAGAGAAAATTAAAGAAATTAAGGAAGAAAATAGTGAATCAAAAAACTAATCTATTTGAATACTTTCTTGTTGTAACTATTTTGTGTGTGGTAGGCCTGTTTATTATGGGGCTGTTTATATACTGCATAGGTGAGTGTATTCTTTGGTTATTATTCGATGGGAATTTTCTTTTTTCGATCGATTTTTTAATGAAAATTATTAAAGCGAGTCTATGGGCTGGGTTGGTCGTTGGGATAGGAATGTGGTTTATAGAATATAAGTTACGTAGATGATGCTAAGATCCCTGTCTAAGTGCTGGGATTTTCCTATTAGTTGTAATGCCATCAATTACAGTTCCGCCGAGTGTATCAGTAGTACCAAGTATTGTAGGAAGTACAATAGGTGCTATTGGTTCTGAATCAGCAAATAAAATAATTACAGAAGAACTAAAGCTAGAGGATGAGAAATGAAACTATTTATATATTTTTTATTTTGGTTTTTGAGTATGTGTGTAACTATTTTTTTGACAATAATCTTAATTAAATTTCTAGTCAAACTAATTTTATATTTTGAAAAAAAATCGTTTATTTGGGAATTAAATGACTTTATTGAGGCATTAAAAATAGGAGGAGTAATGGGGTTATTTTTAGGTGTAGTAATTTGTTTAATTAACTATTTAGAATATAAAAGGCGTTAGTATGCGTTTATAACATGGCTAATTATAGATAGTCATTCCATTTTCACACAGAAACATTTTGGGTTGCTCTATTCTTTCTCCACCAGTTGAATAGCTAGTGCTTATACATACAGAAAACTCTTTACCTAGAGTAGGTAATCATGTTGATAACAATGCCCCCCAATCTGCGGTATCATTATATAGATGAAATAAGGGAATAATTTTACAGTTGCAACTTATATAGTGCATATTATGAGAAAGTATTACTGAACATAATTGCAAAATAAGTAATAGATTATTGTAGATCCTTAAGGAATACAAAGTGACCGTTAATTTGGCTTAGTTAAAAAGAACGTTATCAATAAAGCCTAGCTTAAGCGAGGTAAGCATAAGCTAGGCTTTGTTATTTAAATCATACTATAGTTTAAAATGAATAAAGCGAATCTTTAGACTCTTTTAATTTTTGTGCTAATTCAGAAGCCTCATATCGTTCGGTTACGATTTCGATATAAGAGGCGCTATTGGTTGATTCTGCTACTTCAAGTGCTTTATTTAATTCATCTATCGTTGTGACTTTCTCACAATACCAGTCTTTTGCGCCAAAGGCTTTAGGTAATTGATGATAATTCCATTGAGCGAGATCGTTATAATAAGCTTCAGGATAATCACATAATAATCGTTCAATTAAGTAGCCATCATTATTTAAAACAAGAATAATTGGCTTTAATCCGAAACGAACAAATTGGCTAATTTCTTGAACAGTTAATTGATGAGAACCTTCACCGGTAATTAAAATAACGCGTTTTTCAGGTGCGGCAAGCGCTGCTCCGAATGAAGCGGGTGTAGCCCAACCAATAGAGCCCCATAATGTTTGGTTATGGAATTGTGCACCTTCGGGTAATAGGGCAAAACCTAATCCCATTGATGAGGTGCCTGTTTCAGCAATAACAATATCATTAGGTTTAAAGAACTGCTCTAAACGTGGATAGAGATATTGCGCTGTAATTTGACCATTATCTGATATAACCGCTTTACCTAATCCCTTGGCTTTTATCTGATGATAAGTTTTATTTGGTAGGCGTTTTGTTAATTCAGAAAGAACATCTTCCATGTAAACGGAAGGGTAAATAACAGAATCAATCTCAACATAATCTGACATGATGCTGATAAATTGTTTTGGTTTAATATTGGCAGTGAAACTTCCTGTATTGAAGTCAGTCATCATTGCACCAATTCCTAATACATACTCGCTATTTTCCACAAATTCTCTGACTTCAGGTGTCATTAATTTGCCATCATACATACCAACATATTGAGGGTGAGATTCACTTAAAATACTTTTATCCATAAACATAGTGGCATAAGGCAAGCCTGTCTTATCGATAAAATTTTGGACATTATCCGATAACCCTAAACGTGTGGATAAGATACCTGGCAATACGCAGATATTATTGCTGTGTGTAAGCTTTTTAATAATGAGTGATACCACTTTTTCTAGTACTTCTTTATCACTTATTATTTTTTTCGGTATGGTAACAGGTGAATTTTCTATCACTTGCATAGTGGCATAATCAGAAGGTAGACCAATATAAACAGGACGACGTTCTTTTAATGCGGTAGCAATCAAACGTTCCATTTCTGTAATACAATTTTCAGGTGTTAAAATTGCGTGAGCACAAGCAAGGCGCTGACCTAATTGATAAAAAATGTCAAAGTCACCATTGCCTAAGGTATGATGAACAAGGCGCTTACTTTTTTGTACACCACTTGCTGGCATACCGACTAAATGGAAGATAGGTAGGTTTTCTGCATAAGCACCAGCAATGGCATTAATCGCACTTAATTCACCAACACCAAATGTTGTCGATAACGCAGCCATACCTTTAATTCTGGCATAACCATCAGCAGCGTAGGCTGCATTTAGTTCGTTGCAGTTGCCAATCCAACGCATATGATTACTATTACAAATAGTATCTTCTATGGGAAAAGCATAATCACCCGCAACACCAAAAATATCACTTATTCCTAAGTCATATAAGCGGGTTAATATATATTCAATGACGGTTTTATTCATATTATCTCCTGAAAATCCGAATAATGAACTGTAAAAGTGGAGTAATACTTTTACATTATGCTTTATGTTGTATCGCGGATATTATTTAATATGAAATGGTTTATTATTATTGAGGGTATAACTAAATGTAATAAGGTAAGCGTTGCTAATGGATGTTCGCACATTGCGCTATTTCGTTGAGGTTGTTCAATTAAATGGCTTTAGCCGAGCCGCTGATGCACTATTTATCACGCAACCTGCGATTAGTCGTAGTATTAAGAAGTTAGAAGATGAGTTAGGCGTTATTTTATTAGTGAGGGAGGTTGATGGGGTTAGATTAACGGATGATGGTGCAATACTATTTGAGCATGCTAAACAAATACTTGCACAATTTAATAATATGAATAAAGCATTACAAGACAAGTCTGGACCATTAACAGGAACACTAAATGTTGGATTGCCTCCTGTCATAGCCTCAACGTATTTTGCTGATATTATTATGGCGTTTAGTTCTCGCCATCCTCAGGTTGAATTAAAAATATTTGAATTAGGTACTAAGCAAATGGCTGATGCCATGAGAGAAGGAAAAGTTGAAACCGCGGCGGTCGTATTGCCTTTTAATGAAGAGAGTTTTGAATTAACTCCTTTTTCAGAAGATCATTTAATGCTATTAATGTCTCCCTCCCACCCTTTATCAATAAAAAAAGAAATTCATTTTAATGAGTTGATCAATGAGTCTTTTATTTTCTTTTCTGAAGATTTTCGTATCAATGATTTAATTTATAGTGCTTGTGGTATTTACAATACAGTGCCTACTATTGCGGGGCGTAGCAACCATCTAGATTTAATTATTGCGATGGTGAAAGCAGGGGTAGGGGTAACGCTTTTACCTAACAGTATGTGTAATAAAAATCCTACTGATGATTTGGTTGTTCTTCCTGTGGTGGAACCTATATTGTCATATCAAATCGCGCTCGCAAATTATAAAAATAGTTACAAAAGTCGAAGCTGCCAAGCATGGGAGCAGTTAGCAAGAGAAAAGCTAATATTAAAATAGTACTTATTTATATTCTATTTAATAAAAAAATATTAAATTTATCTTTAAATAATAAAAATGTTTAGAAACAAATAAGTGTTATTTTTTAAGAAATGAGAATAGCAGTATAAAAGCAGTTATATAAATGATAAGTTTATATTTTGCACATTGTCTTATGAGTAATAATAAAAATGGGCAAATAAAAGATTAATCAGATAATACAGGTATAGGATAGGGAAAATGAATGAGAATAATAGTTCTGTAAATCAACATTTTATTCGTAAACTTGAAGGCATCGTTGGTAAAAAACACGTATTAACACAAGCACATAAAACAGAACGTTATCGTAAAGGCTTTCGCTCAGGGCAAGGTAAGGCGCTGGCAGTTGTCTTTCCCGCAGATCTATTAGAACAATGGCGAGTTTTTAAAACCTGTGTTGAAGCCGATAAAATTATTATTATGCAAGCGGCGAATACTGGATTAACAGAGGGCTCGACGCCTAATGGTGATGATTATGATAGAGATATCGTCATTATCAGTACATTACGTCAAGACAAAATACAGGTTCTTTCAGAGCATAATCAAGTTATTGCTTTCCCCGGCAGTACGCTATGGCATTTAGAAAAAGTATTAAAGCCATTAGGGCGTGAGCCTCATTCTGTTATTGGATCTTCTTGTATTGGTGCGTCAGTCATCGGGGGAATTTGTAATAACTCGGGCGGTGCTTTAGTTCGTCGTGGACCCGCTTATACTGAATTATCCCTTTATGCTCGGGTTAATGAAAAAGGTGAAGCTGAATTAGTTAACCATTTAGGGATTGATTTAGGTGAAACACCAGAGGAAATATTAACCAATTTAGATAATCGTCATTATCATGAGAAACAGATAAAAATAACAGAGAAATTAGCTTCTGATCATGAATATCATGAACGTATACGTGATGTTGATGCTAATACACCTTCTCGTTTTAATAATGATGAACGGCGTTTATATGAGGCCGCTGGGAGTGCAGGAAAATTATCTGTATTTGCTGTGAGGTTAGATACTTTCCCCGCCGATCATCGTACTCAGGTTTTTTATATTGGTACTAATAATCCGGACGAACTTGAAGATATTCGCCGTCATATTTTAAGCCATTTTAAAAAGTTACCTGTTGCTGGGGAATATATGCATAGAAGCTATTATAAAATGGCTGAAGTGTATGGAAAAGATACGTTCTTGGTGATTGATAAATTAGGTACAGACAAAATGCCAATATTATTTGCTGTAAAAGGGCGAATAGATGCGGTATTAAATAAAGTGCCTTTTTTACCTAAAAATATGGTAGATAGAACAATGCAGTTTATGAGCAAACTATGGCCAGCTCATTTACCAGAGCGTATGACAGATTTTCGTGACAAATATGAACATCATCTTATGTTAAGAATGGCAGATGATGGAATTGAAGAAGCGGCAACTTATTTAAAAGAGTACTTTAAGCTAGCATCAGGTGATTATTTTGAATGCACTGAAGAAGAGGGAAATAAAGCCTTCTTACATCGTTTTGCTGCTGCAGGTGCTGCTGTGCGTTATCATGCCGTTCATGTTAATGATGTAGAGGATGTGTTGCCATTAGATATTGCATTGCGCCGTAATGATAAAGATTGGTTTGAAAAATTACCGCCTGAAATAGAGAATAAATTACTTTATAAACTCTATTGTGGGCATTTTATGTGTCACGTTATGCACCAAGATTATATTATTAAAAAAGGTGTTGATGCTAAGGCACTAAAAGCAGAAATGCTAGCATTATTAGATCAACGTGGTGCGGAATATCCAGCAGAGCATAACGTAGGTCATATGTATTATGCTAAGCCTCAATTAAAAGCATTCTATAAACGTAACGATCCAACCAATAGCATGAACCCAGGTATTGGCAAGACCTCAAAACTAAAATATTGGGGAGAAGAGTGTGGTTGTGGACGTGCACATAATGACACTAGTGCAGAGAATAAAGAATAACTATTGTAGATTGTGTTTATTAAATTAAAAATAAAAGGCAGGATAAAACCTGCCTTTTGTCTATTTAGTCATTAGCCCATAATGCTTTGCTATTATGAGCAATAAAATGAACATCAATTTTATTAGGGTTAATAAAATGACTAATGCGAGAATAAAAATAATTACATTTATCTTCATATTTATCATCCATCAAAATCACAATCCCAAGGTTTTCAATTTTATCAAAAGGGATTTGTTTTAATATATGCTCATCTTGAGTACCCATATTCCAGCCTAAAATGAGTAAACTATCATTAATGGTTGGAATAGCTTCATGATAAATACGTGTTAAATAGTTACTGGAACGTATAGTTTTTAGTTTTTCTTCACTTGTACCTTCAGAGATAAATAGCGGAGAGTAATTATGATCATCCCAATTTTGACTAATTTGATCGATAAGATGGTTATCGCCTTGAATACTTAATTTTAACTCTTCATCATTTTCATTCTTTGCAAGGATAAGATTACCATGAGGATAAAAAACAAGATTAGAACGATTACCTCTGTATTCGCGGTATTCTTCAAAATCTTCATAAAAACTACTACGATTGAAACAATCTTTAAAAAGTGGATATGGATGATTATCATTAACTTGCATGATAGCCCAATAAAGCATAATGTCGTAATTTAAACTGAATATTGTGTCAAACTGCTTAATAAAACTAGCACAATTATTAATTTTATCTCTTACTTTATCAATGCAAGGGTGAATACTTTTAACGGTATTAATTAAGGTTTTTTTTACTTGACTGTGAGCCTGATGAATATGATCACAATCAATATTAAATATATTATTTATTACTGTCGCTTGGGTGAACTTTCTTAAAATATATTCAAAATCTTGAGAGTGAAAAGAATCAAAAATACTTTTTACATTTTCCGGTAACTTAGCATTAGAAAATAAATTAGAGTAATTAAAACTAGGATCTATAGCAATTGATGAACCATTTCCTAATAATAAACTTCCTGTAAATAACTCAGAAACAGCATTCCACTCTTCTACTTTAAAGCTCATAATAACCTCGATATAAAATATGAGTGGTTATTATATTTATTTGTATTTAGTCTTTATGCGTAGCTATTCGTAAATATATAATCAATTTATACCTAGAAAGGTATATTAATACCAGAGATCACAATAATCTCTGGTATTGATTAATAATTTATTGAATAGTATTAACTAGCAATCTCTTGAGCGTATGAATAAAGTGCTTGTAGCTGTTTTAATTTTTCCTCATTATCGGCGTGTTCTTCTGCTAATAACTGAATGGTATTAATATATTCGGTTAGTTTTTCTGGTGTTAACATCTCTTTTCTATGCGCCAACCAACGTTGTTGTTCGTCATAATTAAGCGTTGAAGGATAATTTCTGGCACGATAACGGAAAAACAGAGGTTCCATTCTTGCATCTTCAAACGTTAAATTTAAAGCGGGTAAGTTCTGTGGCTGTGTTGAGCGAATAATCTCCATCGCACTACGATCGTTTTCACTGAAAAAACCATTATAAATTTGTGAATCAACATTATTAGAAACAACAAAAGGCGTTTGTTGCGCAAATATTTCCACTACTTTATTGCGTATTTCAGGATGCGAAAACAAGATTGTTTGGTTTTTTAAGCAAGTATCAACATCTAAACCAATCCTATCTGCATCTTGCTGTCTTAATGTATTTTGCGGTGCCACAATGGGACATTTATTAATATGCAGTAATTTAATTGGAACAGGTGGTTCATCAATTGATAATTCACTACGTGGTGTATATAAACGTTCACGCAATTGGTCTGCATCGAGTGTTAATAAAGGGGATATATCTGCGGCTAAGTCGCAAACAATAACCGCATTGCGATTATCAGGATGCCACGCTAATGGTGCAACAAGACTTAAATTAGAACGTGCGGCACCAAACATACCTGAAACATGCACAATGGGTGTCATTGCCGGAATATCAATGAGTGCCTGAACTTTGCGTTTATCGCGTAAATTAAAGAAATAATCAAACATACGCGGTTGTGCTTGTTTTAATTTTTTTGCCATCGCAATGGTGGCGTAAACATCAGACATTGCATCGTGCGCATTCTCATGAGAAATACCATTGGCTTTGGTTAATAACTCTAAACGGAAGCTTGGAAAACCGTCTTCATTTTCAGGCCAAACAATACCTTCTGGGCGCAGTGCATAACAGGCACGTAAAACATCAAGTAAATCCCAACGTGAATTACCTTTTTGCCAGCTATAAGCATAAGGATCATAAAAATTACGATAAAGGATATTACGAGTCACTTCATCATCAAATCGGAGATTGTTATAACCCATAATACAGCTATTCGGCTGGCTAAAAGCTTGATGAATTTGACGAGTAAATTCAGCTTCAATCACTCCATTTTTTGCCGCAATTTGTGGTGTTATTCCTGTGATCATGACAGCTTCTGGGTGAGGTAAATAATCATCATTAGGTTTGCAATAAATCACAAGAGGATCTTCAATGATGTTGAAATCCATGTCTGTTCTTACACCTGCAAACTGAGCGGGACGATCTAGCGCTGGGTGAGTACCAAAGGTTTCGTAGTCATGGATGTAAAATGTGGGCGTTTTCGCTGAATTAGACAAGGTTTCCTACCGTAAATGTATTGATGATTTTTTAAATCATTATTCAATGAGTTGTATTGGGCTTAATGAAGACCATGGTAAACCATAATGTAGTAAACGTGAAATACCAGATTAAAATGCGTTAATATAAGGTATTGCGGTGAGGATAAGTAGGAGCGTACCACCGCTAATATTGATCACTTTTTTCATAGTAACAATATTGATTTTTTTTGATGATAATAAAATAAAACAACAACAAGTCATCAGCCAGAGACTCATCATTAAGATATGAATAGAAGATAAAACAAGATAATGACCTAGTGTTGGTGTCGCACCTGCATAACTGGAAACAACCACAAGATATAATATAATTGCTTTAGGATTAAGCACATTAGCAATATAAGCTGTTTTGATAGAGGCTTTTTGATGAATAATTGTGGTGTTTTTAGCGGCTTTTAATCCTGAATGTATTAGTGAAATTCCAAGATAAATTAAATATAAGTTACCAAAAATGGTTAATACCATAAAAGCAGAAGGGGATGAAACTAATAATTTGGTTATTCCCAATCCGACCAAAATTCCGTGAGTAATAATGCCTAATGCGGTGCCTATAATCGTGGTCAATAACCCTTTTATGCCATAGGTTAAGGTGCTATCTAAAGCAATTGTAAAGCTTGCACCTGGAGAGATAATTATAGGTAGCAACGTAATAATAAAACCAAGTATATCCATCGTATTATCTTAACCAGTGGTCCTTATATTCTTCACTTAGTCGAAAAATTGCATACCAGAATAAGGATGTTGACGACAAGTTTCTAAGCGACTTTTTAAATCACCCACATGGACTTCAAGTTTATGATGATCAGGATCGTAAAAATAGAATGAATCACCTTCACTTTTATTTTCTTTCCATGCAGTAATACCATGGGATAAAAGGTGCTGTTTAAAGGTTTCAAAATTATTTGCAGATAAGCTGAAAGCATAGTGGGTGTAATCACTGTCTTCAGTAATATGGCGTTTATCGTGAGATAAACATAACCATAAGGAGCCCAGTTGTAGATAAGCACCGTTATCCCATAAAGCAAGAGGTTTAAAACCTAATATTTCAGTATAAAAGGCAAAGCTCTTGGTCACATTATTGACAGTGAGTGTTAGATGGTTTAAATCAGTTAACATAGTTTTAAGCGAGTTATAGAGGATATCGCTATTTTATCAAAGGAAATTAAAGAAAAGGAATTATATGGTATCTGTTTGTGCGTTTTACTGTTAGTCCTCGCAATAAAAAATAAGTAGATCCAGTACACACAACTCAAATTGTTAACGTTAACTTATGTGCTTTATATCACATTAAAGCGATATAATTGTTTGTGAAGTTAAAAGTTAACGTTAACATTTAAGGGTGAAATGATTTTATAAGGCGCTCAACCAATGAACAAAGACTCAAAAAAATACTATGCGATCTTAAGTGCGCTATTATTTTTCTTCTTTTTTACCTGGTCTTCATCCTTCTCGTTAGTTTCTATTTGGCTAAATCAGTATGTAGGATTAAAAGCGACTGATACTGGATTAATATTCTCTGCAATTTCTCTGATTGCGTTATGTGCTCAACCTTTATATGGTTTTATTCAAGATAAATTAGGGTTAAGAAAAAATTTATTATTAGTGATTGCAGTTTTACTGATTCTTTCTGGTCCTTTTTTTCTGGGTTTCGCATCAATATTACGTTGGAATATTTTTGTTGGCTCCATTCTTGGAGGCTTATATGTTGGTATGACATTTAATGCGGGGATTGGTGTATTAGAATCCTATACAGAGCGTGTTAGTCGTATTCGTGGTTTTGAATACGGTAGGGCGAGAATGTGGGGATCATTAGGTTGGGCATCTGCAACATTTATTGCCGGACACAATATAAATATCGATCCTAATTATAATTTTGTAATGGCTTCTATTTCTGGTGTTGTGTTTTTAATTCTTTTAGCACTGTTAAAAACAGGTAAATCAGACGCATTTAATCAATTAGAGCATGGAAAAACATCCGCTATTACCATAAAAGATGCACTGAATTTACTTTCATTGCCTCGTTTTTGGGCGCTTATTTTGTTTGTTATTGGCACCTGTGTTTATGGGGTTTATGACCAACAATTTCCCGTCTTTTTCTCATCGCAATTTGCGACCTTGCAACAAGGTAATGAGATGTACGGATATCTGAATTCATTGCAGGTATTTTTAGAAGCGGGTGGTATGTTTATCGCGCCTTTCCTTGTAAATAGAATTGGTGCTAAAAATGGGTTATTACTGGCAAGCAGTGTTATGGCTGCACGTATTATAGGTTCTGGGCTAGTTGAAGGACCCATTTTGATCTCTTGTATGAAATTATTACATGCTGTTGAATTACCCATTTTATTGATTTCAATTTTTAAATATAACAGCCAACACTTTGATAAACGTTTATCTTCAACGCTCTATTTAGTCGGTTTTCAATGTGTGAGCTCTATTGTCGCTACATTATTATCTCCATTAGCTGGCTATGGTTATGATCATTATGGTTTTGCACCAACCTATATGGTGATGGGATGTATTGTGATAGGCACAACGCTTCTCTCAGCGGTGTTATTACGTTCAGATGCGAAAGCGTTATTGCCAATTGATGATTTACAACACGAAGATCAAAATAAAGCACAACCTATTTAATTGCTGATTAATTTATCTTTTGTCATGTTGATTTGGGCTACCCGTAGAAATGTGTAGCCCTTTTCTTATTATTAATGAAGTGAACATTTACGGCTTAAAGAATGTTAACTATATTTATTAATGCATATCATCCTAATTAATTGTTAATTAAGTGAAATCAATTAAATTTGTAAACTTCGCTTGTTTATTGACACGATTAAGCGATAATCTTAAACAGAACTATTTATCTTAAATATCAATTGTAAAGGTGTAGGAAATGGATAACGCAAACAAGCCGTCTTTCCAAAACGTACTGGAGTTTGTGCGTATGTATCGTCGTAAAAACAAAATCCGTCGTGAGATCACTGACAATGAGAAAAAGATCCGTGATAACCAAAAACGTGTTCTTTTGTTAGACAACTTAAGTGAATACATTAAACCGGGTATGTCGATTGAAGATGTACTAGGCATTATTGCTAATATGCGTAGTGACTATGACGATCGTGTTGACGATTACATTATTAAAAATGCTGACCTCTCTAAAGAGCGCCGTGAATTATCTAAGCAGTTAAAAGCGATGGGTGAAATTAAAAATCTCCCTGATCTAAAAGATTAATTGCTTGACTAAGAATAAGAAATGAAAGGCCTCTGAATTGAATATTCAGGGGCCTTTTTTATTTTATTGTTGGCTGAATAAGCACTAAGTTAATTGACTCGTCATTATCAAAAAAAAGAACCCACTCAAAGGTGGGTTCTCAATTTAGAAGTATTATTAGGATACTTTTAATAACAGTTTGTTATCAGTTTTGACTTTCAGCTTTCGTCATCTCTGATGAAGCGTGATTAGTAGAACAATGTCCACCTGCACCTGTGCGGCCTTTCTTATCAAAAGCTGGACGTGCTTCCCACGCTTTGATTTCAATTGCCACAGGCGACTCATCAGCAGCTGGCGCTTTTGTCATTGGTGAGCTTGCATGTAGTTGGCGTGCAGCTACAACAGGCGCTTGACGAATAACAAGCGCAGTTGGCTTGCTCTCTGTTACTGTTTCAACTTCCACGGCAGGGCTTACGCTTTCTTCTTGCTGATTTTCAGTAACCGCTTCAGTAACAGAGTCAGTCACAGTTTCAACAGCAACTTCTTTGTGTGGTTCAACAGGTTCTTCAGTTGTTATTACTGCTTCAACAGGTTGAGGCGCTGATACCTCACGCTCTACAAGTGCAACAGTATCTTGTTCAACTTCTTCTGGTGCGGTATTAGTTTCAGTTTGTTGTGAAGTTTCATGCAAATAAGCTTCAGTGGTATTGAGTACCGCTGAAATATTCTCTTTACGAGTAACGTGCTCTTCTGTATTTACCTCATTAATTACATCACTGATAACGTTGTTTTCTACGACGTTATTAGTTTCAGCTGCGACTTCTTGTGGCTCTACGGCAATAATTTCAGCGACAGCCTCAGTGGTTGATTCAGTGCTAACGGTGACAGAATAAGTTGATTCAGTAGAACTTTCCTGTGCAATATCAGCAACAATAGCTTCTGAAACCGCAGGCGCGATGGCTACCATTTGTGGATCTTTATGAGTAATAATGTGGTTTTCAACAGACGCGTTACTGTTGTTTTCAACACTATTTTCAATAAATGGTGCATCACTTACTGGTGTGATTGGGTAGCGAATGAAGACTTTACCTGAAGCAAGTTCAGGAGAAGCAACCGCCATTGTCAGAGGCATTGGTGATACTGTTAAAGTCCGCTCATCACGATAGCGACGACGACGTTGGCCACTTACACGTAAATGACGAGGTGAACGGCGAGAACGACGTGGCATAACATTATCTTGCCCGTTATTATCTTCGTTTTTATTGTCATCTTGTGGTTTAGCTGCATCAGGTAAGGCTTTTACAGTTTGTTCTTCATTTGCTTCAATTTTTGCAGTAGCGACGGCTTTAGGTGCGGATTTTTCAGTTGGCGCAACTTTGGTTTGTGATGTTGAAACTGGTGGCTCAGAAACCGCTTTTTCAGTCACCGCTGGTACAACGGCTAATGCATTATCATTGTCAGTCACACGCACAGATTGTGTTAGCTGACGACGATTACGGCGTTGCATAGCAGGGCGACGAGGCTCTTCTTTCTTCTCATCAGCACTATTTTTTGCAACGGTGTCATTTTCAGCAAGCGCAGCTTGTGCTTTAGCGGCTTCTTGTTGTTGACGTTTTTCTTCTTGGCGACGACGCTGTTCAGCACGTTGTTCACGACGCTGTTGGCGACGAGCTTCGCGTTCCGCAATCTCTTGTTCACTACTCACTTCAGTCGTTGGCGTTGATTGTGATTTTTGATTACGATGTTTGCGATTGTCTTCGTTATTTGCGTTATCACGATTACGATCGTTATCACGGTCGCGGCGATTATTGGTGTTACGTCGATTATTGTTATTGCGACGTTCACGACGATTGTCGTTATTCTCTTTTTTATTTTCTTGTGGTTTTTCTTGAGTTACCACTGGCGCAGGTTCACTGCTAAATAAGTTAGAGAAGAATTTTGCGATAGAGGCAAAGAAACCTGCACTTTGAGCTGGTTCTGATTTAACAGGTTTAGCTTGAGGCTGAGGTGCTTTTTTATTACTTTTCGTTGCTTCTGTTGTCTCTTCTTCTTGCAATCCAAAGGCTGAAATAGCAGGTTGTTCAGGCGCTTTACGCTCTGTAACAACATCGTCCTCTGCTTCATTTAACTGACTTTCATGGAATTGCGCCAAGTTGTAGCTCAGAGAGGTAATTTCTTCGCCTTTGCGTACACGAATAACAGAGAAATGTGGTGTTTGCATTTGGTCATTAGGCACAATAACCACTTTGACATTAGATTGACGTAGTTCAATGTCTGTAACAGCTTTACGTTTCTCATTAAGCAAATAAGAGGCGATTTGAACAGGTACAATCGCATGAACTTCATGTGTATTTTCTTTAAGTGCTTCTTCTTCGATAAGACGTAACACAGAAAGTGACAGTGATTCGTTATCACGAATCGTGCCGGTGCCTAAACAACGCGGGCAAACGTGATGGCTAGATTCGCCTAATGAAGGACTTAAACGTTGACGAGACATCTCTAATAAACCAAAGCGAGAGATGCGTCCAATTTGAATGCGGGCACGATCTTGGCGAACCGCTTCGCGCATTCTGTTTTCAACTTCACGCTGATGGCGCACGGGTGTCATGTCAATAAAGTCGATAACAATTAAACCACCCAAGTCGCGTAAACGTAATTGGCGTGCAATTTCGTCAGCGGCTTCTAAGTTAGTATTAAATGCCGTTTCTTCGATATCACCGCCACGGGTTGAGCGTGAAGAGTTGATATCAATCGCTGTTAATGCTTCAGTTGTATCAATAACTAAAGCGCCACCAGAAGGAAGACGAACTTCACGCTGAAATGCAGATTCAATTTGTGATTCAATCTGGTAATGGCTAAATAAAGGTACTGCACCTGTGTAATGGCGAATTTTACTCGCAAAATCGCCACGGCCAATCGCTTCAATATGGCTACGCGCCATTTCAACGACTTTTGCGTTATCAATTAAAATTTCGCCAATATCAGGGCGTAAGTAGTCGCGGAATGCGCGAACAATGACATTACTTTCCTGATGGATTAAGAATGGGGCAGGGCGATTCTCAGCGGCTTTCTTAATTGCATCCCAGTGTCTTAGGCGATAGCTTAAATCTTGTTGTAGCGCTTCGGCAGATTTACCAACACCTGCTGTACGTACAATGAGACCCATACCATCTGGGATTTCAAGGCTTGATAAGGCTTCTTTGAGTTCAGTACGGTCTTCACCTTCAATACGACGAGAAATACCGCCTGCCCGAGGATTATTTGGCATTAATACCAAATAACTTCCAGCAAGACTGATAAAAGTGGTTAATGCCGCACCTTTATTACCACGCTCTTCTTTATCAACTTGAACAATAACTTCTTGGCCTTCTTTTAAGACATCTTTGATGTTAGGACGACCATGGGAGTGATAGTTACTAGGAAAGTATTCGCGGGCTATTTCTTTTATAGGAAGGAAACCGTGGCGTTCCGCACCATAATCAACAAAAGCGGCTTCTAAGCTGGGTTCAATTCTCGTAATTTTACCTTTATAGATATTCGCTTTTTTCTGTTCATGACCGGGGCTTTCGATATCCAGATCGTATAAACGTTGCCCATCAACAAGGGCAACGCGCAACTCTTCCTGCTGAGTTGCGTTAATTAACATTCTTTTCATATTGTGACTTACTCGTTATTTTCACGTTTTATAATGTGCCACTAACATACGTAATTACACTATTGATAACCGATGACCTCGTGTCTTTTACAAATGCGTCAACCTCACGGTTGTCGATTGTATAGAGGTGCAATATGTCGGTGAGTCTGATTTTTAGTTCAAAAATTCAGCACTCTTTAATTGAACACGATGTTTCAACTCAATAAGCGATGTATTTATGGCATACTAAATTGTTTGATTTTCGACTATGTCTTACGCCATTGCTGCATTTTGAAAATCAAACAAACAAAATTTTCATAAATATACCTGATAAACTTAATCAGGAGAGTCTGCATTATTCCATTGGTGTTAGGGTTATAGCAAGATGACTTTTCTGCTTTGGTGACTTTTTCTGTATAAATATGAGAGATTAGCTAATGTTTCGTCTTTTTCCCATTATTCAGGTTAAAATAGACGACAGATTTGATGTTATTTTGTACACCACAAAGTTGTTTGTTATTTTTATTTTAAGAGAGCCAAAGAATCGCCACTATGAAATCATTTAATCAAGTTCAGTTCGTCACCATTGATGGCGATGAAGCAGGCCAGCGTATCGATAATTTTTTACTGGCACGCTTAAAAGGTGTACCAAAAAGTATGATTTACCGAATTATCCGTAAAGGGGAAGTTCGAGTTAACAAAGGGCGAATTAAACCTGAATACAAACTCAATGCGGGTGACAGTATCCGTATTCCTCCTGTGCGAGTATCGGAAAAAGAAGAAATCGCTGTATCACCAAAACTTGATAAAGTTTCAGCGTTGGCAAATTGTATTTTATATGAAGATGACCACTTAATGCTCATCAATAAACCTTCTGGTACAGCAGTACATGGGGGAAGTGGATTAAGTTTTGGTGTAATTGAAGGTTTACGTGCTCTGCGTCCAGAAGCCCGTTTTTTAGAGCTTGTACATCGTCTTGATAGGGATACATCAGGTGTTTTGTTAATAGCAAAAAAACGTTCAGCATTGCGTGCTTTGCATGAACAATTACGCTTAAAGCAGATGCAAAAAGATTATTTAGCTTTAGTTCGTGGTCAGTGGCAATCTCACACTAAAGTTGTTCAGGCACCCTTATTGAAAAATATTCTCCAAAGTGGTGAGCGTGTGGTTAAAGTGAGCAATGAAGGAAAACCTTCAGAAACACGTTTTAAGATTGAAGAACGTTTTGAATTTGCCACACTTGTAAAAGCAAGTCCTGTGACAGGAAGAACACACCAAATTCGTGTGCATACATTACATGCTGGTCATCCTATTGCCTTTGATGATCGTTATGGTGATCGTGATTTTGATTCGCAATTGGTAGGAACAAAGCTTAACCGCTTATTTTTACATGCAAGTTCTTTAACATTTACTCATCCTTCAACGGGCGAGCAAATGCGCATTGAAGCGCCAATGGATAATCAGTTACGCCATTGTTTGCAAGTATTACGTAGCCAAAAATCTTAAGTTTAACGTTTTTGCCTCGACAGAAAACCTGAATACCCAATGCGCCCAGTTAGCTGGGCGTATTGTTTTTCTTAAAACACGAAAAAGCGAATAGCAAATTGGGCTAACCTTCCACTTTTGTCATGCATTGTTCAACGACTTTATCAATATTCCACTCTTTAGGCAGTGATTTTGAACCATTTTTGCGCATTTCCATATCTACACGGATAAATTCTGTAATTCCGTAATTTTTAATAATACCGTCGTAAGTACATTCACATACTTCGGCAATTTGAGGGATGAGCGCATCATCAGTAATACCCGAACCTAATATGCAGCTACTGACAAAATTCTTTTTGAATAAGGATGTGCTGTCATCTTTTTTGTCTGAAATGACACTATCTTGGATAGTAATTACCGTGTTAGTGTTTTTTGTTGTCGAAATTTCAGTGTCTTTTTCATCAGAACAACCCACTAATGCTGTTGCCACCACTAAAGCTGTTAAGACTGATGCTAATTTATTCATAATACGCTTTATCGCTACATAAGATTAAAAATAAGATGACCAGATTTATTTTTGATCATCAGAGAAAAATAATGGGTTTATTCTTTGCGAGAGTAACATTTTATTCAATCGGATAAGTGGTAAACCAATTAAAGAATTTGGATCGTCGCCGACAAGTTTATCAAATAGAGTAATACCTAGTCCTTCTGATTTAAAACTTCCCGCGCAGTTGAAAGGCATTTCTTTATTTAAATAACTGATAATTTCTTCATCAGTTAAGTGGCGAAAATAAACTTGAAATAATTCACAATGCGTTTGATGCTCTAAAGTTAGGCTATTATATACAGTTAATCCGGTGTAGAAAGATATGCATTGCCCAGAAGCTTGTTTTAATTGTGCAAAGGCATTATCAAAATTATGAGGCTTTCCTGTGATCTTTTTATTCAGTACACAAACTTGATCAGAGCCAATAATGAGGTGATGCGGAAATTTTGCTTGTAAAGCGCTGGCTTTTTCATAGGATAAACGACTGACAAGATCTTGAGCGCATTCTGTGGGTATCGGGGTTTCGTCAATCTCTGGAGATGCCTGTATAAAGGGCATTCCAAGCTTTTTTAGCAACTGAGCTCGAAAGGGTGAAGTAGACGCAAGAACGAGTGGCAACATATTTTTTTTAAAATCCGTAGCAAAATGATGCCTGACATTCTAAACTATGCGCCGCTGATAAAGCGAATTTTGGTGGAAAGGTGTAGATAACCCGCCTTTTTCTTTGACTATATTCCATTACAAAGATAATATGCGCGCCTTATGCAAAAGGTAAAATTACCCCTGACCATTGATGCGCTGCGAGCAGCTCAAAAGAATTTAGACTATGACGGTCATTATTCTCCAGAGCAAGTAAGCCGCTTAGCTGAATCGGTGGTCAGTGTGGACAGTAATATTGATGTGGTTTTATCATTTGATATTGACCATCAGCGTCTTGCCGTGATTAAAGGACATTCCGATGTGGATGTGACTTTAGAGTGTCAACGTTGTGGTGGCCATTTTCCGTATCATGTTCACGCAACATATTGTTTTAGCCCTGTTGTCAGTGATGAACGGGCCGAGGCATTACCGGAAGAATATGAACCAGTCGATGTAAACGAATTTGGTGAAATAGATTTACTGGCGATGATTGAAGATGAAATAATCCTCAACTTGCCGGTAGTTCCGGTACATGATTTTGAACACTGTGAAGTGTCCGACGCGGATATGGTATTTGGTGAACTCCCTGAAGAATTATCAGAGAAGCCAAATCCATTTGCCGTATTAGCCAGTTTAAAGAAAAGTACTAAGGAGTAAGGTCAATGGCCGTACAACAAAACAAACCAACTCGTTCTAAACGTGGTATGCGTCGCTCTCATGACGCGCTGACAGTAACTCAGGTTTCTGTTGACAAAACTTCTGGTGAAACTCACCTGCGTCACCATGTAACTGCTGACGGTTACTACCGTGGCCGCAAGGTTATCAACAAGTAATTAGCTTTATAGCTCGTTGATACCTTGACAAATCTAACCATAGCGTTAGATGCGATGGGCGGGGACTTCGGTCCTCGCATCACAGTGCCTGCTTGTTTGCGGGCGCTGGCATCTAATCCTCATTTAAAAATATTGCTGGTAGGTCAACCAGACTCTATCTCTCCTCTGCTTGCAAATCAAAATGCTGAGCTAATCTCCCGTTTACAAGTTATACCCGCAGAACATATTGTCGCCAATGATGCCAAACCTTCACAAGCTATTAGAGCGAGTAGAGGCACATCAATGCGAGTGGCACTTGATCTTGTGAAAACAGGAGAAGCACAGGCTTGTGTAAGTGCAGGAAATACTGGCGTGTTGATGGGATTAGCAAAACTTCGACTCAATGCGATTGATGGAATTGAACGTCCTGCACTGGTTTCGATATTACCTAATCAGAAGAAAGGTAAGACGGTTGTTCTGGATTTAGGCGCTAACGTTAATTGTGATAGCAAAATGCTGGTACAGTTTGCGGTAATGGGCGCAGTAATGGCCGAAGAGATAGCAGAGATCGATTCACCGAAAGTGGCGCTTTTAAATATAGGTGAAGAAGAAAGTAAAGGGTTAGATAATATTCGCGAAGCTGCTACGGTATTAAAATCAACACCGAATATTAATTACATTGGTTATGTTGAAGGTAATGAGTTATTGACAGGCAAAACTGATGTATTGGTGTGTGACGGCTTCGCAGGTAATGTCTCCCTTAAAACAATGGAAGGCGTTATCCGAGTTTTCCTTTCATTGATTAAATCTTCTACTACCGAAAATAAAAAAACGTCGTGGTGGATGAAATTATTAAAGAAATGGTTACAAAAACGGCTAATTAAGCGTTTTGGACATATGAACCCCGACCAGTATAACGGTGCTTCTCTGTTAGGATTACGCGGTATCGTCATTAAAAGCCATGGTGGCGCAAATGAAAGCGCGTTTACAGCAGCAATAGAACAGGCTGTTCATGCCGTTGAGCGAAAAATTCCAGAGCGAATTGCTTCACGACTGACAACAGTATTACCCAAGAGCGATTGATAGAATGTATACAAAAATCTTAGGTACTGGTAGTTACTTGCCTGTACAAGTGCGTACTAATGCCGATTTAGAAAAAATGGTTGAGACATCTGACGAGTGGATTGTTACCAGAACGGGTATTCATGAACGTCGAATTGCGACAGAAGACGAAACGGTCGCCGTGATGGGGGCGGGTGCTGGCGAAAAAGCATTAGAAATGTCAGGTATTGATAAACAAGACATTGGGTTGATCATTGTTGCAACGACATCTGGTTCACATGCATTTCCAAGCGCGGCTTGCCAAATTCAAAATGCATTAGGGATTAATGACTGTATTGCTTTTGATGTTGCAGCTGCATGTTCAGGTTTTGTTTATGCATTAAGTATTGCGGATCAATTTATTAAAGCGGGCTCTGTTAAAAAAGCGCTGGTTATTGGTGCTGACAGATTATCTCACGCGTTAGATCCCGAAGATCGTGGCACGATTATCCTATTTGGTGATGCAGCTGGTGCTGTGGTTGTGGGTGCATCAGAAGAAGAAGGCATTATCTCTACCCATTTACATTCTGATGGACGTTTTGGTGAACTATTAGCATTACCTTATCAGAGTAGAGAAAATGACGATTTACCTGCTTACGTGACGATGGCAGGAAATGAAGTTTTTAAAGTCGCAGTTCGTGAACTTGCCCACATTGTGGATGAGACACTTGAAGCTAACAAAATTGATAAATCTGAACTGGACTGGCTTGTGCCTCATCAGGCAAATTTAAGAATTATTTCAGCGACAGCGAAAAAGCTGGATATGACAATGGATAAAGTAGTGGTGACATTAGATCGCCACGGCAATACGTCAGCAGCATCAGTCCCAACAGCATTAGATGAAGCTGTAAGAGATAATCGCATTCAACGTGGTCAGTTAATCTTACTGGAAGCGTTTGGTGGCGGTTTTACTTGGGGTTCTGCACTTATCCGTTTTTAATATTATCAGGAAAATAAACATGACTGATTTTGCAATGGTTTTTCCCGGACAGGGATCACAAGCTGTTGGAATGCTTGCAGAACTTGCAGAGCAATATCCAATCGTGACTGAAACATTTGCTCAAGCATCTGATGTATTGGGTTATTCTCTTTGGGATTTAGTTCAAAATGGGCCTGAAGAAGAGCTAAACAAAACATGGAAAACACAGCCAGCATTATTAGCCGCTTCTGTTGCTATCTGGCGTGTGTGGCAAGAAAAACAAGGCAAAATGCCACAAATGATGGCAGGTCACAGTCTTGGCGAATATTCTGCTTTAGTGTGTGCAGGCGTCATTGATTTTTCTGCTGCAATTAAACTGGTAGAACTACGTGGTCAACTGATGCAGGAAGCAGTGCCTGCGGGGACGGGGGCAATGTATGCGATTATCGGTTTAGATAATGATGCTATTGCAAAAGCTTGCGAAGAAGCTGCGCAAGGACAAGTGGTTTCTCCTGTAAACTTTAATTCACCAGGTCAAGTTGTTATTGCGGGTAACAAAGAAGCCGTAGAGCGCGCGGGTGTGTTATGTAAAGAAGCGGGCGCTAAACGTGCATTACCATTAGCGGTAAGTGTGCCTTCCCACTGTGCTTTAATGAAACCTGCCGCTGATAAGCTTGCGGTTGCGTTACAAGAAATCGAATTTAAACAACCTGAAATTCAGGTTGTTAATAACGTTGATGTGATAGCCCAAACGGATGCAAATGCAATCCGTGATGCGCTAATTCGCCAGCTTTATAATCCAGTTCGCTGGACTGAAACGGTTGAACTTATTGCTGAAAAAGGTATCACACAACTATTAGAAATCGGACCAGGAAAAGTATTAACTGGCTTAACAAAACGTATTTCTAAAGAAATGAACGCTGCAGCAGTTAATGATATTGCATCATTAGATGCTGCATTAGGAAATGACTGAGGGATCTCATGGGATTTGACGGAAAAGTAGCGCTAGTTACTGGTGCAAGCCGTGGTATTGGCCGTGCGATTGCAGAAGATTTAGTTGCACGCGGTGCGACAGTAATTGGTACAGCAACGCGTGAAAACGGTGCGCAAGCTATCAGCGAATATTTAGGTGATAAGGGTAAGGGTTTTGTGTTAAACGTCACAGAAAACGACTCTATCGAAAAATTTTTAGCGGATGTGCGTGCTGAATTTGGCGAAATTGATATTTTGGTCAATAATGCAGGTATTACTCGTGATAACCTGTTGATGCGCATGAAAGATGATGAGTGGCAAGATATCATCGACACTAATCTTTCATCAGTCTTCCGTCTGTCTAAAGCAGTTATGCGTGCTATGATGAAAAAACGTTATGGTCGTATAATTACTATTGGTTCTGTTGTTGGAACCATGGGTAACGCAGGACAGGCAAACTACGCGGCGGCAAAAGCGGGTGTGATTGGTTTTAGTAAATCATTAGCACGTGAAGTTGCTTCCCGTGGCATTACGGTGAATGTTGTTGCTCCAGGCTTTATCGAAACTGATATGACTAGAGCATTAACAGAAGACCAAAGAGCAGGTATTTTATCTCAAGTCCCTGCTAACCGTTTAGGTGATGCCAAAGAGATTGCCAGTGCTGTAGCTTTCTTGGCTTCTGATGAAGCAAGCTATATCACGGGTGAAACATTGCATGTCAATGGTGGCATGTA
This sequence comes from Proteus vulgaris, assembly GCF_033708015.1. Classification (NCBI taxonomy): domain Bacteria; kingdom Pseudomonadati; phylum Pseudomonadota; class Gammaproteobacteria; order Enterobacterales; family Morganellaceae; genus Proteus; species Proteus vulgaris. The sequence continues at coordinate 1,596,467 of NZ_CP137920.1, forward strand.
CATGATCTAATTATGGGGACGTCTTTATATTTGCTTTTTGCGTACAATATAATGCAAAATATAGCGAATAAAGTAGTCCACACAGTCGGGATTGGTTAGATCTTTTCCTGTATTTATAAACTAAGAAAATCATCGCGCAAGCGAGTTTTGATAGGAAATTTAATAGTATGAGCACTATCGACGAACGCGTTAAGAAAATCATTGTTGAACAACTGGGTGTTAAAGAGGAAGAAGTTGTAAATTCAGCTTCATTTGTTGATGACTTAGGCGCTGATTCTCTTGACACAGTTGAGCTGGTAATGGCTCTGGAAGAAGAATTCGATATCGAAATCCCAGACGAAGAAGCAGAAAAAATTACTACAGTTCAAGCTGCTATTGATTACGTTGAAAACGCAGGTAAATAAGCTTGCTAATCTAGGCGGTCACTCGACCGCCTATATTTTTAATCCTAAACTTTTTCCCTCCTTGGAGGATAAGCGTGTCTAAGCGTCGTGTAGTTGTGACCGGACTAGGCATGTTATCTCCTGTCGGTAATAACGCAGAAGCTTCTTGGGAAGCTGTGTGTGCCGGACAGAGTGGTATCGGCCTTATCGAAGATTTTGACACCAGTCATCATGCGACTAAATTCGCTGGATTGGTAAAAGATTTCAATCATGAAGATTATAATCTTTCGCGTAAAGACGCGCGTAAGATGGATCTTTTCATTCAATATGGTATTGCAGCTGGTGTGCAGGCCATTGCGGATTCAGGTCTTGAAGTAACAGAAGCCAATGCAAGTCGTATTGGAGCTGCTATTGGTTCTGGTATTGGTGGCTTAGGCCTTATCGAAGAAAACCATACATCGATGATGAATGGTGGCCCTCGTAAAATTAGCCCATTCTTTGTACCTTCAACCATCATTAACATGGTTGCAGGGCATTTAAGCATTATGTATGGTCTTCGTGGCCCTACAATCTCTATCGCAACAGCGTGTACTTCAGGTGTTCATAATATTGGACATGCTGCACGTATTATCGCTTATGGTGATGCAGATGCAATGCTGGCAGGCGGTGCCGAAAAAGCAACCACACCATTAGGTTTAGGGGGCTTTGGTGCTGTACGTGCATTATCAACACGTAACGATAACCCTCAAGCAGCTAGCCGCCCATGGGATAAAGATCGTGACGGTTTTGTATTAGGTGATGGTGCGGGTGTTCTTGTTCTCGAAGAGTATGAACACGCTAAAAACCGCGGCGCTAAAATTTATGCTGAAGTGGTTGGTTTTGGTATGAGCAGCGATGCTTATCACATGACTTCACCAGCAGAAAATGGCGAAGGTGGTGCGCTGGCAATGACAAATGCACTGAAAGATGCGGGTATTGCCTCATCAGAAGTGGGTTATATCAACGCACACGGTACATCAACAAATGCTGGCGACGTTGCTGAAGCACAAGCAGTAGAAAACGTATTTGGCAAAGGCACTAATGTGTTAGTTAGCTCAACAAAATCGATGACAGGTCACTTATTAGGTGCTGCGGGTGCTATTGAGTCTATCTTTACTATCCTTTCATTGCGTGATCAAATTGTACCACCAACAATTAACCTAGATAATCAAGACGAAAATTGTCATCTTGATTTTGTTCCACATAAAGCTCGTAAAGTTGAGAACATGGAATATGCGCTATGTAACTCATTTGGCTTTGGTGGTACTAACGGTTCAATTCTCTTTAAACGCGTATAAGCCGTTTTTTGTAGAAAGTTGAAATAATATTTAAAGGCCCAGGATTATTCTGGGTCTTTTATTTTGTCCTTTTACTGCCAGTTGCTTTATCATGTGCAGGTTGATATCAATAACATAGATGTAAGGTGTGTTAGATGTATTGGGTAAATGGACAACAGCAGCAAAATGTAGATGCCAGTGATCGCGCGATACAGTTTGGCGATGGCTGTTTCACAACACTTGCTGTTAAGCAGGGTGATCCCATTTTGTTATCTGCACATATAAATCGCTTAAAACAAGGCTGTAATACGCTCTTTTTACCTCATCCTAATTGGTCTGAACTAAAAAAGCAGGTTATAGATATCGCCTCTCTGGCGCAAACACCCAGTGTTATTAAAATTATTATTAGTCGTGGTTATGGTGGGCGAGGATATTCTTCCCATGGATTTATAGCACCGACGGTAATCATGTCGTTGTCATCTTATCCTACTCATTATCTTCAACAGCAAAGTGACGGTATATCGCTAGGGATAAGTCCTGTTACCTTAGGGCAAAACCCTTTGTTGGCTGGGATCAAACATCTCAATCGTTTAGAACAAGTTCTTATCAAATACCATTTAGAAAAAACAGAATTTGATGATGTTTTAGTGTGTGATAATGACGGATATTTAGTTGAAGCTAATGCGGCGAATATTTTTTGGCGCAAAGGAAATCGGCTTTTTACGCCCAATCTGACTAATTCAGGAGTCAATGGCATTATGCGTCAATCTATTTTTCAATTCGCTCAAAAAAAACATTGGGAAGTCGATATTGTGAGAGAAAAACCTGAAACACTTTATCAGGCTGATGAAATATGGTTAACAAATGCGTTGATGCCAGTGATCCCCGTTTCACAAATCACTTTTTCAGATGATAAGTGCTATCTCTATCCTAATAGGGATTATTATCATGTTGTTTTACAACACAGTTCGTCACTTAAATAGAATGTAATGAGTTATAAATGAAGATAAAAAAAATAGTATGGATAGTTTTTTTTGCCTTATTGATTAGCCTTGGTGCAGTGGCATTGTATATGGTGCAACATATTCGGGGCTTAGAAGAAAATATTGTTGTAAAACAAGATGAAATGTTACTGACTGTGCCAGCAGGAACTGGGCGTGTTGCCATGGAGCAACTATTAATAAAAAATAATCTGCTGAATGAAGGGGATTATTTTCAGATTTTATTAAAAGTCAAACCAGAATTAAGCCAATTTAAAGCAGGCACTTACCGTTTAACAAAAGGGATGACATTGCGTGATGTTTTACTGCTTATCAAGAGCGGTAAAGAGGCGCAGTTTTCTATCCGTTTTATTGAAGGCAGTCGTTTAAAGGATTGGCAATCTATTTTTGAGCAAGCACCTCAACTTGTGGCTGTCGCACACACGATGGATAGCGATAAGCTACGTCAAGAAATAGGAATAAAACCTGAAATTACTAATTTAGAAGGTTGGTTTGCACCTGATACTTACCATTACACGGCGGGCACGACCGACGTTGCAATTTTAAAACGTGCCTACCAGCAAATGGAAAAAACATTAGAAGAAGAGTGGATTAAACGCGATAGTGATTTACCGTATAAATCGGCTTATGAAATGCTTATCATGGCATCAATCATTGAAAAAGAAACAGGTATTGATGCTGAAAGAACCAAGGTTGCATCTGTTTTTGTTAATCGATTAAAAACGAATATGCGATTACAAACTGATCCAACGGTTATCTATGGTTTAGGTGATAAATATAGAGGTACGATTTATCGTAGTGATTTAAATGGCTACACACCGTATAACACGTATCAAATTGATGGCTTACCGCCAACACCAATAGCAATGCCAGGTGTCGCTTCAATTAGAGCTGCTGCACATCCAGCGGATACACGTTATCTCTATTTTGTTGCGGATGGAACGGGTGGTCATAAATTTTCAACTACACTCAATGAACATAATAAAGCCGTCGCACAATATCGACGCTTACAACAAAGATAATTATGAACAACAGTAAATTTATTGTAATTGAAGGACTTGAAGGCGCTGGAAAAACCAGCGCGATCCAAACGGTTATCGATACACTTAAAGATAAAGGTATCACCAACCTAGCATTTACTCGTGAACCGGGTGGTACCCCCCTTGCAGAGAAATTACGGGAGCTTATCAAGCAAGGTATTGAAGGCGAAAAAGTCACGGATAAAGCTGAACTGTTGATGTTATATGCAGCGCGTGTTCAGCTTATAGAAAGCGTGATAAAGCCTGCGCTTGCGGAAGGTAAATGGGTTATTGGAGATAGACATGATCTCTCATCACAAGCTTATCAAGGAGGCGGGCGCGGCTTAGATAAAGATCTGATGTTGTCACTTCGCAATACGGTGCTTGGTGATTTTCGCCCTGATTTAACCTTATATCTTGATTTAGATCCGGCTATTGGTCTTGCTAGAGCGCGTGCACGCGGTGAGTTAGACCGAATTGAGAAAGAATCTATGGATTTCTTTTATCGCACTCGTGAACGTTATCAAGCATTGGCGAAAGATGATGAGACCATTATCACGATAGATGCCTCCCAATCGATTGAAAAAGTACAAGCAGATATCCGTCAAACATTAACAGCGTGGCTCGTTCAGCAGGAAAATAAATCACTATGAATTGGTATCCTTGGCTAAATCAGGCATATCGACAACTTATTAGCATGTATCAAGAAGGGCGAGGTCATCATGCTTTGCTTTTACATGCGATACAAGGCATGGGAGGAGAAGCGCTCTCTTATGGATTAAGTCGTTGGTTAATGTGCCAGAATAAACAGGGATTAAAAAGTTGTAATGAATGTCATAGCTGTCGTTTGATGCTCGCTGAAACACACCCTGATTGGCATATTTTGCAGAGTGAAAAGGGTAAGTCCTCAATAGGTATTGAAGCAGTAAGAAAAGTCACTGAAAAGCTGGAGCATCATGCTCAACAAAGTGGTTTTAGAGTGGTTTGGATAAAAGACGTTGAAGCATTAACAGAAGCAGCAGCAAATGCATTGCTCAAAACGTTAGAAGAGCCACCTAAAAACACTTACTTTTTACTGAATTGCCAGCAACCGGAAGTGTTATTAGCAACATTGCGTAGTCGTTGTTTTTATTACCATTTAGCAACGCCAGATCTTCAACACGCAACGCACTGGTTACAGCAACAATTACCAAACATTCCTTATGCAAATAGTGTGACGGCATTAAATTTATCTCAGAACGCACCCGTTCTAGCGCTTTCATTATTGAAGGATGAGTGGAAAGAAAGAGACGCTTTTTGCCAAGCCTTATATGCAAGCATACAAAAACGTGATTTATATGCATTTTTGCCACAATTAAATCAAGATAATGCTGAACGTCGCTTGTATTGGTTATTATCACTGCTGCTTGATGCCTTAAAATACCAAACCAATGCACAAGTGTATTGTGTGAACCAAGATCAGCAAGCATTGATTATGGCGTTATCACAATGGTCTTCGGGTACTTTGTTATCCATTATTGATGGTTGGAAACAGTGTCGTTATCAGTTAATGACTATTCCTGCATTAAATAGAGAGTTATTACTAGTAGAACAGCTGCTAGATTGGGAAAATCAGCTAGATACAAAAAATTAATTAGCTATATATTAATAATGATTTAGTTGTAATAAAAAACACTTATAAGTTGTACCAGATAAATGAGAGTAAGTTATGTTTTTAGTTGATTCACACTGCCATCTTGACTGCTTAGATTATGAAAAATTGCATGAAAATATTGATGATGTTGTTAAAAAAGCACAGCAGCGTGATGTTCAATATATGTTAGCGGTGGCAACAACTTTACCAGGTTTTAAGAGTATGCGTGAGCTAATCGGTAAACGTGACAATATCGCCTTTTCATGTGGGATCCACCCTTTAAATTTAGATGAAGGTCATGATATTGAAGCATTAGCACGTTTAGCTGCCGCACCTGATGTTGTTGCTTTAGGTGAAACAGGATTAGATTATTATTACCAACAAGAAAATGCTGCGCTACAACGTGAAATTTTCCGTGAGCATATTCGTATTGGACGCCAAGTTAATAAACCCGTTATTGTGCATACACGCAGTGCTCGCGAAGATACGTTATCCATTTTAAAAGAAGAGAAAGTTCAAGATTGTGGTGGTGTTCTGCATTGCTTTACTGAAGATAAAGAGACTGCAACAGCATTACTTGATCTTGGTATGTATATCTCTTTTTCCGGTATCGTGACATTTAGAAATGCGGAACAAATTAGAGAAGCTGCTCGTATTGTTCCTCTTGATAGAATTTTAGTTGAAACCGATTCCCCTTATTTAGCGCCAGTTCCTCATCGTGGAAAAGAAAATCAACCTGCTTATGTCCGAGATGTTGCAGAGTATATGGCTGTCTTAAAAGGGGTGAGTGTTGAAGAGTTAGCGCAACAAACAACACGCAATTTTGCTAAACTCTTTCATATTCAAAACTTACCTGCTTAATAGAATTAATCAGGGATTAAAATAAATAATAAGGTGATGGAAATGGCAGAAGAAACAATTTTCAGTAAAATTATTCGTGGTGAAATTCCAGCCAATATCGTTTTTCAAGATGATACAGTGACTGCATTTCGTGATATTTCACCTCAAGCACCCACTCATATTTTAATTATTCCTAATAAACTTATTCCTACGGTAAATGATGTTACTGCGGAAGACGAGCAAGTATTAGGACACCTGTTTGTTGTTGCAGCAAAAATTGCACAACAAGAAGGTATTGCTGAAGATGGTTATCGCTTAGTCATAAATTGTAATAAACATGGTGGGCAAGAAGTTTTCCATATTCATATGCATTTACTTGGTGGAAAACCATTAGGGCCATTATTAAGCCAGTAATTGATGTGATGCTAACAGCAGGATAACAGGAAGTCATACATGATAAGACAAGCTAAGGCCGTTTATTCATTACTTATCGCTGTATTTATGACGACATTGCTTTCAGGATGTTTATCATCTCATTCAGATAATAAACTCTACTTCAATCGTCAACAGGCTATCATTATGGAGCCTTCAGTATTAGTGGTAGGCGTTGTTGCGGGTCAGCCAACTATTGAACACCACGCTAATGGTACAAAAGCGACAGTCATGTTATCAAATACACAATCTTATCCTGTTTCTATTCGCTATCGTTTTTATTGGTATAACGAACAAGGACTTGAAGTTTCCCCTGCTGGAAATGTAAATGATGTGACTATTCTTGGTGATGGTGATACCGAAATTAGTGGTGAGATACCAAATAAAACCATTAGTTATGTCAGAGTTTATCTCTTTACTTAGGATAAGGTAACACGAGCATGAAAAGAGTTATATTTGTGGCAATGTCTGTGTTTTTATTAGCAGGTTGTCCATCAATGTTGCCACAACAACCGCCTGCACCTGTTGAACCCGTTACACCTACAGAGCCAGTAGAGCCGCCTAAACCCATAGAGCCACCGATTGAAGTTGTGCCAACGCCACCTAAAATCACGAGTATTAATTGGAATGCCGCTGTCACACCGTTAATTAGAGAAATGGCGGTGACTGATGATTTAGAGGCAGGTAAGCTTATCGTTGTTGATAATGTTAAAAACAATTCAGGTGGGAATATCCAAGCAGTAAATGCAACAAATACTATCATTGAATCAGTTAATAGTATTAGTGCATTGCAAACGGTGCCTTATGCGCAAATGATGTCAGCGCGAAAAGCGCTCGGTTTATCTGGTGAAGATAGCCTAGGTCTTCGTAGCGCAGCAATTGGCCTCGCCCGTTATTTAAAAGCGGATTATATTTTATTCTCAACGGTTGATGGCAAAAAAGATAACCGTGTGATTAGTATGCAGTTAATGTCGGTTTCTTCTGGCGAGATCCTTTGGCATGGGCGCCATAAGGTTGAATGATCCGCATTACTCGAGTTTGCTTAATGCCTTGCAAGCACTTTTCCCTGCAACGGCATTAAGTCAATGGAAAATCACTGCATTAGAAGGATCTGGCGGTGGTGTTTTTCGTGTGCAGTGTGAACGTATTGACTGGGTCGCTCGCTATTATGGCGATGAAAAAAAATTGCTTTATGTACATGGAAAAAAAGAATACACCATTTTAAAACAGCTATCAGGCTCTCACTTATCACCTAAAGTTGCGACACGTTATAAAGCGTGGTTTTTTCTTTATTGGTTACAGGGTGAACATCTTACCCACGAATCACTTTTTAGTACTTATTTAAAACCATTGGCTGAAAAAATAGCAATTCTCCATCAGCAGACACCGTTTGGCTTTCCTCTTAATTTAAAGCATGAGTTATTAATTTATTGGCAGGGTATTGATAGAAAACGCTTATCTGCTAAATGGTTACGCTTGCAACAATCTTTTTTACGCCAACCGCAATGCAATCTCATAAAATACGCGCCTGCTCACATGGATTTGCATGTTGATAATATTCTTCTTAGTGATTCCGGTATAAAATTTATTGATTGGGAATATGCGGCCGATATTGATACGGCGGATTCGTTGATGACATTCTTTGCAACAAATCAACTCAATGAATCGCAGCAAAACACGTTTTTGGATTATTATTATTCGTATCATTGTCATTATGCTCAACCCAAAGAGACGGATGTTCATTCTATGAGCGAGTTGAGAGAGCGTATTTTTTCAAGAGAACCATTCATTTTTTATATGATGCTAATGTGGTATGAAGTCCGTTGGCAACAAACAAAAGATGGATCATTTTTAATAATGTCTGAACCTTTACGTCGCTATTTCAGTCTGACGAATTAAAGACATTATCTTGTCACAATTACAAAGAGAGGAATGTTATGGGTCCAGTAATGCTTGATGTTGAAGGATATGAACTCGATAGTGAAGAGCGTGAAATTTTAAAGCATCCTCTTGTCGGTGGATTAATCCTTTTTACCCGCAACTTCCACGATGCTGAACAATTAAATGAATTAGTTCGTCAAATTCGTGATGCATCTCATGAGCGTCTTGTGATTGCAGTAGATCAAGAAGGGGGACGAGTACAGCGCTTCCGTGATGGTTTTACGCGTATACCTGCGGCCCAATCTTATGCGGCATTAAATGAAAGTTATCAAGCGAGTCATTTAGCACAAGAAGCGGGATGGTTAATGGCATCAGAAATGATTGCCATGGACATTGATATCAGTTTTGCACCTGTGCTCGACTTAGGTCATAACTGTATTGCCATAGGTGAGCGTTCTTTCCATGATTCACCTGAAATTGCAATGACAATGGCAGAGAGCTTTATTAAAGGTATGCGCTCAGCGGGTATGAAATCAACAGGTAAACACTTCCCTGGGCATGGTGCTGTAAGGGCTGATTCGCATAAAGAAACACCTCGGGATGATCGCTCTTTAAATGACATTAGACAACGTGATATGTCTATTTTTAAAGATTTTATTCAACGCCAGTTATTAGATGCGATTATGCCTGCTCATGTTATTTATTCTCAGGTTGATGAACGTCCTGCAAGTGGCTCATCGTACTGGTTGAAATCTATTTTACGTGAACAGTTAGGCTTCCAAGGTGTTATCTTCTCTGATGATTTATCAATGGAAGGTGCTGCCATTATGGGGAGTTACGCGGAAAGAGCACAACGTTCACTAGATGCTGGTTGTGATATGCTTTTAGTGTGTAATAACCGAAAAGGGGCGGTGAGTGTGTTAGATAACCTGTCCTCCGTCAAAGCAGAACGCATTTCCACATTGTACCATCACCGAGGTCGTTACACATTGAGTGAGCTACAAACCTCTGATCGTTGGAAAAAAGCGAATCAGTTGCTGACTCAATTACAGGAGCAATGGCAGGAGCGAGCATGATTATATATTTACATGGTTTTGATTCCACGAGTCCTGGAAATCATGAGAAAATTTTACAGCTACAGTTTATTGATCCTGATGTCCGATTTTTAAGTTACAGTACGTTGCATCCTCGTCATGACATGCAGCATTTACTGAAAGAAACGGATAAAGTGATTAAATCCACAAAAGAGCCTGTATTAATTTGCGGTGTAGGATTAGGTGGATATTGGGCAGAGCGTATTGGTTTCTTATGTAATATTCGTCAGGTAATGATTAATCCCAATCTTTTTCCTTACGAAAACATGACAGACAAAATCGACAGACCTGAAGAATATTTAGATATTGCAACGAAATGTATTAAAGATTTTCGTTCTAAAAATAAAGATAACGCTTTAGTGATCCTATCCCGTAATGATGAGGTTTTAGATAGTCAGCGTTCTGCTGATGAATTATCGCCTTATTACTCCGTCATTTGGGATGAAGCGCAAACGCATAAATTTAAGAGTCTCTCTGAGCACCTATTTAAAATTAAAGCGTTTAATCGTAAAGAGTCAGACTAAAGTAAAGTGTCTAAAATGGATGGCGTTTGTTCCATCCATTTTTTTATCTAACAAGCCAAATCCTCATACCATCTTTTCTACCTATCTCTTTTCAACATCTGTGTGGCTTCCTTATTTTTCACGACGGATTTTAATGCGCCTCTTATGCTTCTTTTTCTAGTTCATTGTATTAAATGATAAAAATAAATATCCTTATATTTTTTATGGTTATTAGCTCTTCAGCAAAAGGCAAAAAGCGCTTATTTTCTTCAAAAAATAGATATGAATATTCAAATATTTTTGATATAAATCAATTTTGGTATGACCATCTTTCCAATTAACTTGCTTAAGAACAAAAATAACAGCCGAAACGATTTAACTGTCGTTATTTAAGTAGATTTCACTAAGGCTATTTAAATAACAACAGTAAATATCTTTATGGAGTGACGTTAAATGTCATTAAAAAAAATTGTTATTGTCGGTGGTGGTGCGGGTGGTTTAGAACTGGCAACCAAATTAGGCAATAAATTAGGGCGCAGCAAAAAAGCAGAAATCACCTTAGTGGATCGCAACAATAGTCATTTATGGAAACCCCTTTTACATGAAGTGGCAACGGGCTCTTTAGATGATGGTGTTGATGCTTTAAGTTATTTAGCACACGGCTATAATCATCATTTCAATTTCCAATTAGGCTCCTTAACAGGGCTTGACCGTGACCAAAAAAAGATAACACTGGCTGCCATTTATAATGAAGAGCAAGAGCTACTCGTGCCTGAACGCACATTAGACTATGATATTTTAGTGATGGCATTAGGCAGTAAATCAAACGATTTTGGCACACCAGGCATCAAAGAAAACTGTATTTTCTTGGACAGTCCTCAACAAGCACATCGTTTCCATAATGAAATGTTGAATTTGTTTTTAAAATACTCAGCAGATAATAATGCACAAGAAGAAAATCGTAAGGTCAATATTGCGATTGTAGGTGGCGGTGCGACGGGGGTTGAGCTTTCAGCTGAATTACATAATGCAGTGCGTCAGCTTAATAGCTATGGATTAAAAAAATTAGCACCTTCAGCATTAAATATCACTTTAGTTGAAGCTGGAGAGCGCATCTTGCCTGCATTACCAGTGCGTATCTCTAGTGCTGCACATCAAGAATTAACAAAATTAGGTGTGCGAGTTATGACCAAAACGATGGTCACAAGTGCGGATGAAAGTGGATTAAATACCAAAGAAGGTGAGCATATTGATGCTGACTTAATGGTGTGGGCAGCAGGCATTAAAGCGCCTGATTTTATGAAAGAGATTGCAGGCTTAGAGACTAACCGTATTAACCAGCTAGTTGTTAAACCAACCTTACAAACAACCTTAGATGAGTCTATCTTTGCGATTGGTGACTGTTCTTCTTGTCCAAGAAAAGAAGGTGGTTTTGTTCCTCCACGAGCACAATCTGCACATCAAATGGCAAGTCGTTGTTATGGCAATATTTTAGCAATGTTAAAAGACAAACCACTAAAAGATTATGTGTTTACCGATCATGGTTCATTAGTTTCACTCTCTAAATTCAGTACTGTGGGGAGTTTGATGGGGAATTTGATGAAAGGGGACATGATGATCGAAGGACGCATAGCGCGGATTGTTTATATTTCTTTATATAGAATGCATCAGATAGCTTTACATGGTTATATCAAAACTGGGCTTATGATGTTAGTCGGATCAATCAACCGAGTTATTAGACCTAAACTAAAACTTCATTAAGTTATCTTTTGCCTCGCAAATAAGACAAAAGTTATCTTTTTTAACCCTCATATTATATGAGGGTTTTTTATCTATTTTTCTTTTAAATTAAATAATTAAATGAGAATATCCAAATAAGATAAATAATCTCAGCATAAAGCACTAGATGATTTATCTTTCTATATCAAAAATAACCAATAACTCTAAATATCAATAGAACAATGATAAAGATAATTTTATTATTAAGAATAAACTTCTAATACTAAAGGTAGTGTTTATTTTATTTATTACGCTAGATTATTTAAGATTTTTCTTAAATAAAAAATGATGTTTAATTCAATAATTCATCAATAAAAATGTTATGGTGTTTGAAAGATTTTAATTAGAAAGATAATAAGTAAAAATTATTAGATGTAAGCTTAACTCTTTATTTTTATTCATATTTAAGCAACTAAAATAATTTTACAAATCTTAAAAGTAAATTTTATAATATGAGTTAAATAGGAAATACTTCCTATTTTCAGACGACATTTGTTAACTTGGTGTTATCATAATGATATATTATAAATTGCATAACGATTGTTATTTTTCAGCTTAATAAATTAAGATCTATCTTAATATAATGTATAAATCTTAAGAATATAGTCAGTATTTATTTAATTAAGTAATTAAAACAGAAATAAGTGGTGTATTTAACATGTCATAAATACGTAGTTTACTTATTATGTTAATCAGCATGGATGTTGAATTAAGCTATCAGATTAGAGAATTCATTTATTGAATACTAAATATATTAGCCAGTTAGCGCGAAACGGTGGCTTTTATTACGTATCTGTGGCAATTAAGGATAAAACAAATAAAAAGGGGTAAAAGTGGGTGTTAATGTCAGAAAGTGCACACTAATAGGACTAATCATTGCATTAGCAATTCTTTCATTTATTGCATGGAGGTGGGTATTTCCCCAACCTCAATACGCTTATGTTGTTTCGGCTACGCCTATTAAATCGACCGTTTTTGTGACAGAAGAGTATTGTCACCGAATTGGCTTACCGACACCTTTTACACCAGAAAAATTGTCACGATTTCATCCAGCAGAGCAAGAGTGTCGAGTGTTTTATATGATTGAAGCACTCAACAATAGCAATATAGCTAATTTTCCTTATCCTCAATTTAAAGAGTGCATCCCGATTTATCGTCAAGAGCGTAGGATCGTTGGTTATGATGTACTTTACACTATCGATGGAACACCGGGCAAAGTGCGAACCACGTTTAAACCTGGTGAAGTTATCGCGTTAGACTCTGATGGTAGACTGATTTTAGAACAAGAGCCTTATTGTTCTATGAATGAAAAAATACCTTGTCGTAAAGAGTAAACCCAACAATATAACAATTAACATAAAAGAAAGGCGTAATTGAAATGACTCCAATTACGCCTTTTGTTGATAAAATAACCGTTATTTTGTGATTATTTTATGCTCATTAAATGCACTTAACATATCATCAATAAAAGTGAGTCGTTTTTCACGCTCAGTTAAATCAGTAATAAATTTCAGTTTTGATGGACCATCTAAACGGAAAATAGCAGGTTGCTTTTGAAGTAAGCTGATTAAATATCCCGGATCAACCTTATTCTTTTCACTAAACTCAATAAATCCACCTTTATCATGGGCTTCAATTCGAGTGATCCCTAAACTCATAGCACTTAAGCGAATCGCAGCATTGCGCAATAGATAACGCCCCGCATCAGGTAATTTACCAAATCTATCGATTAATTCTGCTCTTAGATCATTGAGCTCTGTTAGGTCGATTGCACTGGCAATTCGTTTATAGAATGAAAGTCTGACATTAACATCAGGAATGTAATCATCAGGCAACAAGACTGGCATTCTTAATTCAATTTCAGTTTGTTGATTGGTGAGATCTTCAAGTGATGGCTCTCGGCCTTCTTTAAGCGCTTCTACTGCACTTTCTAACAATTCCATATAAAGTGAGAAGCCGACTGTATTCATTTGACCGCTTTGTTCTTCACCTAATAATTCACCCGCGCCTCGAATTTCTAAGTCATGAGTCGCTAATGCAAAACCTGCCCCCAAATCTTCCAGTGAAGCAATTGCTTCTAAACGTTTATGAGCATCTTTTGTCATTGCTTTAGGATGTGGTGTTAACAAATAAGCATAAGCTTGATGATGAGAGCGACCTACTCGACCACGTAGCTGATGCAATTGCGCTAAACCAAAGTGATCTGCACGTTCAATAATAATAGTGTTCGCACTGGGTATATCGATACCTGTTTCAATAATGGTGGTGCAAAGCAATACATTAAAACGTTGGTGATGGAAATCATTCATCACACGCTCAAGTTCACGTTCACGCATTTGTCCGTGACCAATACCAATACGCGCTTCAGGAACGAGTGCCGCTAGTCTCTCACGAGCTTTTTCGATATTTTCAACATCGTTATACAAGTAATAAACTTGCCCACCACGCAATGTTTCACGCAAGATAGCTTCACGTACCACTAAGTCATCATATTCTCGTACAAAGGTTTTTACGGATAAACGACGCGCTGGTGGCGTTGCAATAATGGAAAGATCACGCATACCACTCATTGCCATATTCAACGTACGCGGGATCGGTGTCGCCGTTAGCGTTAAAATATCAACATTTGCACGCATGGCTTTTATGCGCTCTTTGTGACGTACACCAAAGCGGTGCTCTTCATCGACAATTAATAACCCTAAATCTTTCCATTGGATATTCGGTTGAAGGAGCTTGTGTGTACCAATCACAATATCAACGGTTCCTTCAGCCAGTTTATCTGTGATTTGCTGTTGCTCTTTTGCACTACGAAAACGCGAAATCATTTCAATGTTAACGGGCCAATTAGCAAAACGATCTCGGAAATTATCAAAATGCTGCTGAGCCAATAGGGTCGTTGGCACTAAAATGGCGACTTGTTTATTGTTATTAACAGCAAGAAATGCAGCACGCATCGCAACTTCTGTTTTACCAAACCCAACATCGCCACAGACGAGTCTATCCATTGAAATGGCTTGGCACATATCGCTAAGTACAGCATTAATCGCTATTTCTTGATCTGGCGTTGTTTCAAAAGGAAAACTTTGGCGGAATGATTGGTATTGCTCTTTGTCCATTTTAAAGGCAAAGCCTGTTTTTACTTCACGCTGAGCATAAATATCTAATAACTCTGCGGCAACATCACGCACTTTTTCGGCGGCTTTTTGGCGGGCTCTTACCCATGCATCGCCACCTAATTTATGCAGTGGGGCATTTTCATCTGCGCCACCAGAATAACGACTGATTAAATGCAGTGATGAAACAGGCACATAAAGTTTGTCATTACCCGCGTAGCTTAACATCAAGTATTCAGCTTTAACGCCACCCGCTTCTAGTGTTGTCATTCCTTGATAGCGGCCAACACCATGCTGAAGGTGAACAACGGGTTGTCCTATATTTAATTCAGCAAGATTGCGAATTAAAGTATCTGTATTAATCGCACGACGATTGTCTTGACGACGGCGATTAACACGTTCACCTAACATATCACTTTCACAGATCATGGCTAATTGACGATGACTGTCAATAAATCCATGTTCAGCAGCGCCAATGATAAAGTAAAAACCTTTCTCTTGAGCGTCAGATAATTCAATGATCTGTTTGGGGGCTATTTTTATCCGCGATAAAAGCTCTTGTACGGTTTCGCGCCGTCCTTCACTTTCCACTGAGAAAATAATACTGCCTGAAAATTGTTCTTGGAATCGGCGTAAGTTATCTAACGGTGATTTGCTTTGAGCGTTAATCGATAAATCAGGAAGGGGTTGATAGCCTAAATTGGTCTGTCCAGCTTTTTCTGGCAACGTTTCTGTTTTAAGTTGAATACGAGGCCACTGCTTTAATGCTTGATTAAATTTATCAACATTCAGCCAAATGTCATCAGGGGGTAATAGTGGTCGCATAGGATCAACACGACGGCTTTCAAAACGTTGATTAATGTCTTGCCAAAATTTTTCCACAAAATCGTGTAAATCTTGCGTCACTATTAATGTGTTTTTAGGGAAATAAGCAAATAAGCTAGATAAAGGCTGTTCAAAAAATAGGGGTTGCCAATATTCAATGCCCGTTGGCAATATGTGTTTACTGACTTGCTGATAAATATGTTCAGGATCACGTCTTACATCAAACCGTTCACGCCATTGGCTACGGAAAATTTCTATCGCATTTGCATCAGTTGGAAATTCATGGGCAGGCAGTAAATTAATTTGATCAACTTCAGCTAATGTTCGCTGTGTATCGACATCAAAAGTACGTAGACTATCTATTTCGTCATCAAAAAAATCAATACGATAAGGAAATTCACTTCCCATAGGAAATAAGTCTAATAAGGCGCCACGCGTTGCATATTCACCATGTTCTAATACTTGTTCGACATGACGATATCCCGCTTCATCTAATGTTTTACGTAAATTATCACGAGAAAGTACCTCTCCTTTTTGCATTACCAGCGCATGACTTGCGAGATAATCCGTAGGACAGACCTTCTGCATTAACGTATTGACAGGTAAGATTAAAATTCCCTTGAGAAGTGATGGAATACGGTATAGCGTAGAAAGGCGGTTTGAGATAATTTCTTGGTGAGGTGAAAAACTGTCGTATGGCAGCGTTTCCCAATCTGATAATGTCTCAACAGGATAATCACAAAACTGACGGATTTCATCTTGTAAACGCAATGCATTTTGCATATCACGAGTAACAAGAACGACTAATCCAGAGTGACGTTTGATGATCTCTGCACATTCTAGAGCACAAGCGGCACCAGTCAGTTGACCTAGCTGACGAGTATCCCCTTGTTTTATAGGAAGTTGATAACGATATTCTGAGGACATAAGCGTGTAATGTGAACTCTTTGTTGTAGTTAACTCCCAACACATCTTTAGCATAATGGCTAAAGCTTAAACTGGCGGGCAGGTTAAGATAAAAGAAAAACCACAGTTTGGGAATAGAGTGGTTCCATTCAGTAAGACTACCCTTTATTATCCCTGAACACTTCGCATTAGCAACAGGAACAGCACAGATTTCATGTACAATTCTGTCTCATTTTATATAGGGCTCCGTTATATGCGGGGTCGTGCGGTCGATAAATTCGGTCGCTTTGTCTCATGGCTATCCGCTTTAGGGATTATGTTAGGTGTAGCAGCACTGATCACAGTGACTTCTGTCATGAATGGCTTTGAACGTTCATTGCAACAAAGCATTCTAGCGTATATTCCACAAGCAATCGTGACATCACCTAACGGGCAGTTACCCCGAGATCCAAATATAGCTGAAAGATTACTGACGCGTGAAGGTATCATAAACGTTACCCCTTTAGTAGAAGGTGATGTCGTTTTACAAAGTAAAGACAATATCAGCGTTGGTGTCATGCTGGGAATAGAAAAAGAGCAAGATGAACCTTTAACGAAATATATTCGTTATGGGGATTTTTCTATGCTGAAAGCGGGAGACTATGGTGTGATTTTAGGAAGTGGCCTCGCTAAACAGTTAAAAGTAAAAGTGGGGGATAACATCCGTCTTATTGTACCAAGTGTTAGCCAATTAACACCCATGGGAAGATTACCTAGTCAACGATTATTTACCGTTAAAGGTATTTTCCAAAGTGGTGGTGATGCAGATGCTTCTCAAATCTTAGTTAATCAGCAAGATGCTGCTCGTTTAATGCGTTATCAGTCGGGTCATATTACCGGGTGGCGTCTTTTCTTTACCGATCCTCTCAATATTGAAAAATACAGTGCACAATCTTTAGATAAAAATCTAAGTTGGAAAGATTGGCGCGAACGTAAAGGTGAATTTTTCCAAGCGGTTAAAATGGAAAAAAATATGATGGGATTATTATTAAGCTTAATTATAGCCGTGGCGGCTTTTAATATTATTACCTCACTTTCTTTATTGGTCATGGAAAAACAAGGTGAAGTTGCTATTTTGCAAACGATGGGGTTAAAACGCGCTCAGATCATGTCTATTTTTATGCTACAAGGTGCGGGGGCTGGTATTTTAGGGGCGGTAGCGGGTGGTTTATTAGGGGCATTACTCTCAAGCCAATTAAATGTCATCATGCCTGCGGTAGGACTTATCCCTCAAGGGGTTGAATTGCCTGCAACACTTGATTGGGGACGCGTTTTTATGATTGGTTTCTCCGCTATTATCATTTCCCTTTTATCCACTTTATACCCGTCTTGGCGGGCCGCGGCAATTCAGCCAGCAGAGGCGCTACGTTATGAGTAATTCTTCTTTGAATAAACAATCAATGACATCAGAAAAACAAATACAAATTAACAAAGAGGGTTTATTGGATTGCCACGCTCTATGTAAACAATACCAAGATGGCTCTATTTCTACACAAGTGTTGAAATCCGTCTCTTTTAAAATGGATAAGGGCGATTTTCTTGCCATCGTGGGAAGTTCAGGTTCAGGGAAAAGCACTTTATTACATTTACTAGGCGGGTTAGATTCTCCAACATCAGGTGAAGTCTTTTTTAAAGGCCAATCACTTAATAAATTATCCTCTTCTGAAAAGGCTGATTTACGTAATAGCCAATTGGGTTTTATTTATCAATTTCATCATCTATTACCTGATTTTACAGCACTGGAAAATGTTGCTATGCCATTGATGATTGGCGGAGCAAACGCTTCTGTTGCGAAAGAAAAAGCGATGTCTTTACTTGAAGCGGTTGGATTAAAAGATCGTGCTCATCACCGTCCTTCCGAGCTTTCTGGTGGTGAAAGACAACGTGTTGCGATTGCGAGAGCATTAGTGAACGATCCCGCATTAGTCCTTGCTGATGAACCAACGGGTAATCTTGACCAGAAAAATGCAGAAGGGATTTTTGACTTGTTGATTAAATTAAACAGAGAAAAACAAACAGCTTTTCTGGTCGTAACGCATGATTTGTCACTGGCAGCTCGTTTTCAGCGCCAACTTGAAATGAAAGATGGTCAATTACAGTCACAAAACGCAATTTCAGGAGTGAAATAATGGCGCAATTGCCACTTGCATTAGTGACCGCATTACGTTTTTCAAGAGGGCGAAAACGTGCGGGAATGGTTTCTTTAATTTCAGTTATTTCAACACTGGGCATTATGCTTGGTGTTGCTGTTTTAATTATTGGCCTAAGTGCGATGAATGGGTTTGAACGTGAATTAAAAAATCGTATTTTATCTGTGGTGCCTCACGGACAAA
Organism: Proteus vulgaris; assembly: GCF_033708015.1. Classification (NCBI taxonomy): domain Bacteria; kingdom Pseudomonadati; phylum Pseudomonadota; class Gammaproteobacteria; order Enterobacterales; family Morganellaceae; genus Proteus; species Proteus vulgaris. The sequence continues at coordinate 1,615,564 of NZ_CP137920.1, forward strand.
TTTATTCAGTAGAACAGCCATTTGTACAATGGCAATCAGCATTACCTCGTATTGAAAATACCCAAGGTGTTGTTGCTGCGGCTCCTTATATTTTACTCACTGGATTATTAGAAAAAGGAACCGAGTTAAAAGCGGTGCAGGTTATGGGAGTCTCACCTGAGAAACAAGGTGATATCAGTTTATTACCTCAATATGTACAAAATAATGCATGGCAAGATTTTAAGGCGGGTAAGCAACAGATTATTATTGGGCAGGGTGTTGCTGATGCATTAAAGATCAAACAAGGTGATTGGCTCACCGTATTGATCCCTAATAATGATGATCCAACTAAGCTTTTACAACCTAAACGTATTCGCTTACAAGTGAGTGGCATATTTAAACTGAGTGGTATGCTCGATCATCAATTAGCGTTAATTCCTTTAGCTGATGCTCAGCAATACATGGATTATGGGCATGGCATTACAGGGATTGAAGTGAAAACAGTAGATCCTTTTTTCGCGAATGAAATTATTCATAATGCAGGTTTAAATAGCGAAGAGTATGTTTATGCCAAAAGTTGGATAAGTGATTATGGCTATATGTATAGCGATATTCAGATGATCCGCAGCATTATGTATTTATCGATGATCTTAGTGATTGGTGTCGCTTGTTTCAATATTGTCTCAACGTTGATTATGGCGGTAAGAGATAAAAGTAGTGATATTGCTATCTTGCGAACGTTAGGTGCAAGAGACAGTCATATTCGTAATATCTTTTTATGGTACGGCTTATTATCTGGCATGATTGGCTGTATTGCTGGTGTGATATTCGGTGTATTGGTTGCTTATAACTTAACGCCATTAGTATCTATTATTGAATCATTAACGGGACATAGTGTGTTGTCTGGCGATGTTTATTTCGTCGATTTTCTACCTTCAGAAGTGCATTTAATTGATGTTTTCTCTGTATTTATTACCACTGTGATCTTAAGCCTGATTGCAAGTTGGTATCCTGCACGTCGAGCCACTAAACTAGATCCTGCAAGAATTTTAAGTGGACAATAAGTTTATTGGCATACAAAGAAGAAAAAACGCTTAAACTAGTGAAGAAAAGAAACGCGATATTTAAACTTGAAAACCAAGGATTGTAATGATGAAACTTAAACTTCGTCATCGTCGGCTTAGGAAGTTTCGTAAAATTAAAAGTTTACGTAGACAACATTCACGTTGTCGCTATTTTCATCTAACCCATAAAACGGAACATGAAATGAATTTACCCAAAGTTGTCGTATTAACAGGGGCTGGCATTTCGGCTGAATCAGGAATTAGAACATTCCGATCAGAAGATGGATTGTGGGAAGAACATCGCGTTGAAGATGTTGCAACACCTGAAGGTTATCAACGCAATCCCCAATTGGTTCAGCAGTTTTACAATGACCGCCGCCGCCAATTGCAACAACCCTCGATCCAACCTAATGAAGCACATTATGCATTAGCAAAATTGGAGCAACGTTTAGGTAAAGAAAATTTTTTACTTGTTACGCAAAATATTGATAACCTGCATGAAAAAGCAGGTAGTAAACATATTTTGCATATGCATGGTGAATTGCTAAAAGTACGCTGTCCCCAATCTCGCCAAGTATTTGAGTGGAAAGGGGACTTAGAAACAACGGATCGCTGTCATTGTTGTCAATTCCCATCGCCATTACGACCGCATATTGTCTGGTTTGGAGAAATGCCAATTGGTATGGAAGAGATTTATCGCGCTTTGTCTGAGGCTGATATTTTTATCTCTATCGGGACATCTGGAAATGTTTACCCAGCGGCGGGTTTTGTCCATGAAGCTCGATTAACAGGCGCTCATACCGTTGAATTAAACCTTGAACCAAGCTTGGTTGAAAGCCAGTTTGAAGAGAAACATTATGGTCCTGCTAGTCAGGTCGTTGATGAATATGTTCATAAATTGTTTGAATTAATTAATGATCCTAAAGCTGATTTGACGCAATAATTATTTTATAGAGTTCCCTATTATTGTTCTTAGAGAGATTTTAGGGGGCAAAATGGATAAATTATTAGAACGTTTTTTTGAATATATTAATTTTGATACACAATCAAAACCATCTTCAAAAATGTCACCAAGCAGTGATGGACAATTAAAACTTGCCAAGGCATTGGTTCAAGAATTAAAAAAACTGGGTTTTTCCGATGTAACGCTCAGTGATAAGGGATGTGTAATGGCAAGTTTACCATCCAATGTTTCTTGGCCAGTGCCGGTGATTGGCTTTATTTCACATCTTGATACATCTCCTGACTTTTCAGGAAAACATGTAAAACCACAAGTTCTTGAAGATTATCGTGGTGGTGATATTGCATTAGGTATTGGTGATGAAGTGTTATCGCCGGTTATGTTCCCAATCTTACATTCAATGATTGGTAAAACATTAATCACCACAGACGGTAAAACGTTATTAGGTGCTGATGATAAAGCGGGGATCGCCGAGATCATTACCGCTATGGTACGTTTAAAAGAAACCAATCGACCTCATGGTGATATTCGTATTGCATTTACACCTGATGAAGAAATTGGCCGTGGTGCACATTATGTCGATTTAAAAGCATTTGGTGCAAGTTGGGCTTATACCGTTGATGGTGGTGGTGTTGGTGAATTGGAGTATGAAAACTTTAATGCGGCATCCGTGAATATCAAAATTGTTGGTAACAATGTTCACCCAGGCAGTGCAAAAGGGGTGATGGTAAACGCATTAGGATTAGCTACGCGCATTCATCAAGAATTACCTGTTGATGAAACACCAGAAAATACTGACGGTTATGAAGGTTTTTATCATCTTCAAAGTATCAAAGGTACGGTAGAAAGAGCGGAAATGCATTATATTATCCGTGATTTTAATCGTAATTTATTTGAAAAACGCAAACAGAATATGATTGCGATTGCGGAGAAAGTGGGTAAAGGCCTGCATCCTGATTGCTATATTGAGCTAACGATTGATGATAGCTATTACAATATGCATGATAAAGTTGTTCAATTCCCTCACATCATTGAAATAGCTAAACAAGCCATGGTTGATTGTGATATTGAGCCAAATATCAAGCCTATTCGTGGTGGTACAGATGGCGCTCAACTTTCTTACCGGGGATTGCCTTGCCCTAATATTTTCACCGGTGGCTATAATTTTCATGGTAAGCATGAATTTATCTCTTTAGAAGGTATGGAAGCAGCGGTGAGTGTGATTATGCGTATCGCTGAAATTACTGCTGAGAGAGAAAAGGCTAAAGTGATATAATTGCTTATTGAGTTATCGATGATAAAAAATAGTAGCCGATATCTCGGCTATTATTTTTGGGGTTATCTTGTTTTAGCTATATCGCTAGTGTTGATTATTTATTTACATTCTTAATCTAATTCTATCTTATGGATAATTGATAAAATAAAATAGAAGAAATAGCTAAAAATAAATTGAAAAGAGTTACTTAATCTAAAATAAAGCTACTTTATAATAATGATAGTGCTAATTATGAGTTTTCCAAACTGAAAATATACGCTACTTTATCGTAATAGATTGATAAATTAGAATAAATATATTTCATTTATAATTATTATAAAACGATACTATAAGGATGGTAGAATGGATTCAGTTTCAGAAAAACTAGTTAACCCCATAATTGAAAAACAAGTTAAATTAAACAAACAAAAAGAAAATAATATTAATAATGAAAGTGAATATTTAATTAAAAAGTCTGGAAAATACGAATTTATTATTATTCTTAGCTATTTTATTATCACTTTTATCATTTTATTTTCTTTATTTGCTACAAACAGTAAACACACTTTATTACTCTTTTTCTTACAAAGTATTTTTTTTATCACAATTCCTTTCTTCTTTCATAATACAAGAGTGCTTTTAAAAGAGTCTATAACTTATTTAATTCGTTAGTTATGTAAAATATTAAATAATAAAAAGCCCTGTTATTAATATAGCAGGGCTTTATAACTGAAAATTAGTGATAATTAATCTTCAAAGTACCAATAACCTTGATTAACTAAGTGTGTTAATAAACGAACAAATTTCGGATCAGCTAACGCATCACCTAAGTGTTGTTTATCAATATAGTCATATTGGCAAAGTGCATCTGCAGCTTCTATATGATCAGTATCCATCAATTCACCATTTACAAAACAGTTATCACCAACCCGCAGTGCACGAAGACCATTTAAACGATGAAGTTGCTCACCTTGTTGCAGCAAATCATGAATTTCCGCGTTTTCATATAAAGGCTCTGGGATCGCGAGATCAAGTTCATGACGAGATTGAGAAATAAATTCCCCAAACCAATGACGGAATACTTCGGGTTGAGCAAGTAAATCTTCCATCATGTCATGAAGCTTATTGAGCTCTTGATGTTGCACTAATGCTGGGTTTTCACGCAGTGTTAGATCAGGATCACTGTAACGATAGCTACCTAAATCATTTGCTAACACATAGTCAGCAAAACCACTGAAAAGTTCACGAGCATTCGGTGATCGGAAACCAACAGAGTAGTTTAGCGATTCTTCAATCGCATATCCTTCATGAGGGAATCCAGGTGGGATATAAAGAATATCGCCCGGTTCTAATTCCTCATCAATAATTGCTTCAAAAGGATCAACTTGAAGCAGATCAGGGTGAGGGCAGTGTTGTTTCATGGGGATTTTTTCCCCAACTCGCCAACGACGACGACCTTGTCCCTGAATAATAAAGACATCATATTGATCAAGATGTGGACCAACACCACCACCGGGAACAGAATAAGAGATCATTAAATCATCAATGCGCCAATCGGGTAACACACGAAATGGCTTCATTAGTGCCGCACTCGGAAAATGCCAGTGATCGACGGCTTGTACAAGTAAAGACCAATCTTTATCACCCAGTCCTTCAAAGTGTTCGAAAGGCCCGTGTTTGACTCCCCATTGTCCGTCTTGACAGCTAACAAGACGGCTATCTACTTCATCTTCCATTGCAAGACCAGCAAGTTCGTCAGGAGATAAAGGATCAACAAAACGAGAGAAGCCGTTTTTAATTAATAAAGGGCGTTTCTGCCAATGGCTTTCGAGAAATGATTGCCAATCTAAATTAAGTTTATAGTCCATTGTGTATATCCTGAATTCGGGAAGCCTGAAACCATAGTATAATGAATTCTTATTTCCTGCTAAACATTCCTTTGAGCAATGTGAGTAATAGCGAGTAACACAATAATAACTGAACAGATATCATACATAATGCTGGATATTTGGCGGTAATTTAAAAAGACGTTTTTTATCAATAATGATTATTCACGTTCAGTAGTCAGCTGTTGCTCAGCAAAGATTACGGTGATACGAGCACCACCTAAAGGACTATTGGTGATCGTAATTTCGCCACTGTATTGCTCAATAATATCTACTGCGATAGATAATCCTAAACCTTGCCCTGGACGCAGAGTGTCTGCTCTTGTTCCTCGCTGGAAAATAGCTTCTCTTTTTTCATCTCTGACACCTGGACCATCATCATCAACAATTATCATTACACTATTTTCATTATTGCTAACATTGATTTCGACAAATTCTAAGCAGTATTTACAGGCGTTATCAAGAATATTACCCATCACTTCCATAAAATCATTTTTCTCACCTAACCACATGATTTCAGGTGAAACATTGAGTGTTAAATCAACCCCTTTTGACTGATAAACTTTATTTAATGCACTGCAAAGATTATCGAGTAATCCGGATAATGAGTGGAGTTTTCGCGTGCTAATATCGTGATCCCCATGGATGGATGCTCGATGCAGATAATAACCGACTTGCTGTGAAATTCGCTCTATTTGATCGAGCATAATAGGTTCAGCTTGCTCTATCGTCATCTGTTTGCCTGAACGTAAAGAGCGTAATGTCGATTGTAACACGGCAAGCGGTGTTTTTAAGCTATGGGTAAGGTCAGATAAACTTGTGCGATATTTACTGTAACGACTGCGTTCATTACGCAACAATACATTTAAATTTCTGACCAAGCCTTTTAACTCGGTTGGCGGATTTTCATCCAAATCATTGCGAGTTCCTTTTTCTAATGCACTGATTTGTTCAATAACTTGTTTTATAGGTCTTAAACTCCAATGTGCTGCCAGCCAAATTAAGGGGATAACCAAAAATAGATTTGCAAGAATGATATATAAGAACCAATCCCAAACCTGACTGACTTTTTGCATACGTTGAGGAATAGGATCGATAACGGCGATTGCCATGTAAGGCATATTATCAGCCGCAGGATAATGATTAATCACAACTGAATGAGTTAAAAACTCATTACTGGCGTATTCTTCAAGACGTTTAATATAAACACGGTATTGCGGTAGCTGTTTTAACATTAAACGTGTTGTTTTTATATCAACAGAGATCTCAAATAAGCCTTCTTCATGGCGCCATTTATGTTTAATGCTATCCGGAATTGCTTTAGGCAAATCGGGAGGCGTCCATAATACACCACCTTTATCATCAAAAATGACTACCAGTGACGTGTTGTTATTATTAAGATTTGTTGGAAACTCAATATTCAGCTTGCCCTTATCCCACTGCGCTAAACTGTAGTAAAGATTACTTTGACTACGCATCAGCATAAAAGTGGTTTTATCTACACTGACAATCGAACCGACAATAGCAACTAATCCATAAGAGAGCGTAAGTGCTAAAATTATGGCACTGGTTGCAAGTAAAAAACGAGTTCGTAATGAGAGTGGAGAGCGCTGTTTTTTTTGCATATTAAGGTTTCATATCGAAACGGTAGCCTTGCCCACGTACTGTGACCACCACGTCATCAGGGTATTTCTCTAAGATTTTTTTACGTAGTCTCCCCATCAGGACATCAATAGTGTGACTCTCTTTTAACTCAGCATCTGGATACAACTGACGCATTAATGCATCTTTGCTAACAACTTTATTTTGATTGCGCATTAAGGTTTCTAAAATTGTATATTCAAATGCGGTTAACTTAATTTGTTCTCCTGAGATCATGAACGCTTTACGTGACAAATCCAATTCAAAAGGTTCAATAGCCAGAGTTTGCGATGCAATTCCCATGTTCCTTCGCATTAATGCCTGAATACGTGCAACAATTTCCTCAAAATGAAAGGGTTTTGTCACATAGTCATCCGCGCCTGCATTTAACGCTGAAACTTTTTCTTGCCAACTTTCTCGTGCCGTTAAGACCATTATTGGTAGGGTAATATTATGCTCTCGCCATCGACGAATAAGGCTAATGCCATCTTCATCTGGTAACCCTAAATCCACAATGGCAACATCAGGTGTACCTTCTGCAATAAAACTATCTGCCTCTTTGGCATCTTCTGCCGCATCAACTTGATGTCCTGCATCACGAAATTGCACAGATAAGTGATGGCGAAGTAAGATATTATCTTCAATAATTAAGATCCGCATTATTCCACCTTGAGTACAAGCAGCAAAATTCACTGTTGTAAAATAATATAGGAAATGATAGTTAACCTATCAGATAAAAATATGGGCTCATCATAGACAATCTATCGCTTAAAAAACACTGTATCCGACAAAGTGTTTAAGTTACAGATAGTTTTCTTTGTGTTTGGTTATAAAAAAAGGCAGAAATTATCTGCCTTTTTAGAGAGGGAATTAGTTTAATTTATCAACAAGTTGAGTCGCAAAACCAATATAGCTTTCAGGTTTCATCGCTTTTAAGCGTGTTTTTTCATCTTCTGGTAGTGCTAAACCATCAATGAAAACGACCATATCTTGTTCTGTGATGCGTTTTCCTCGCGTAAGTTCTTTTAGTTTTTCGTAAGGTTTTTCAATACCATAACGACGCATTACCGTTTGAATTGGCTCTGCTAATACTTCCCAGTTGCAGTCTAACTCTTCACGCAGATGGTTTTCATTCACTTCAAGTTTATTAAGGCCTTTCATGGTTGATTGATAAGCAATCAGCGCATAACCAATACCAACACCTAAATTACGCAGTACAGTTGAGTCTGTTAAGTCACGTTGCCAGCGGGAAACGGGTAATTTACTCGAAAGATGTCCCATAACTGCATTTGCTAACCCTAAGTTTCCTTCCGAGTTTTCAAAATCAATAGGGTTGACTTTATGAGGCATGGTTGATGAACCAATCTCACCTGCAATGGTTTTTTGTTTAAAGTGGTTCAGTGCTACGTAACCCCAAATATCACGGTCAAAATCGATTAAGATAGTATTGAAGCGACTAATACAATCAAAAAGCTCCGCAATATAATCGTGTGGTTCAATTTGAGTGGTGTATGGGTTCCATGTGATACCCAGTGAAGTGACAAATTCTTGACTAAATTGATGCCAGTTTACTTCTGGATATGCAGCTAAGTGAGCATTGTAGTTACCTACGGCTCCATTGATTTTACCTAAGATCTCAACTTGAGTTAGTTGACGATATTGGCGCTCCATACGGTAGGCAACGTTAGCAAACTCTTTGCCAATGGTAGAAGGGGTTGCAGGTTGACCATGAGTGCGAGACAGTAAGGGTAAATCACGGTATTCTTGTGCCATTTTACTAATGGTATCAATAAGTTCACGCCAAGCAGGTAATAAAATTTCTTGACGCGCTGTTTCCAGCATAATGGCATGAGACAGGTTATTAATATCTTCAGAAGTACAAGCGAAGTGAATAAATTCAGAAACTTGATGTAAAGCAGGGATGGTCGCCACTTTTTCTTTTAAGAAATATTCTACGGCTTTTACATCATGGTTAGTGGTGCGTTCGATAGTTTTAATACGAGCTGCATCTTCTTCATTGAAGTTAGCAACAATCGAATCAAGGTAATCGTTTGCGTTTTTTTCAAAGGCGGGAACTTCTTTAATGTCGGCGCAAGATGCTAGCTTTTGTAGCCAGCGAACTTCTACCTGTACACGGAATTTCAGAAGACCGAATTCACTAAAAATAGAACGTAACGACGAAGTTTTACTACCGTAACGACCGTCAATCGGTGAAATCGCTGTCAGCGAAGATAATTCCATTGTTGGCAACTCCCAGGTTGAATTTAAAGTATTAACATTGAGCGAGAAAATCATCAGCTTGTCGCAGAATAGTCTTTTGATGCAGTAAAAAATCAAAACGACGACCACCTACTTGACGCCAGAGCACGGCACTACGAATGCCAGTTAATAACAACGCCCTAACTTTAGCTTGAATAATAGAATTCTTTAACAGATCAATTGTGCCATGTACTTGAATGCGTGGGCCAACAGGGCTAACGGCATCAACATAAACGCCCGCAAGTGCATTAAATACACCTTCAGACATGGGTTCAAAGTAATTTTTTTGGCGCTCTAATTGAGAAATTTTTTGTGATAAACGAGAACTGTAATCATCATTTCTATTGATAAGACGCTCTAGATTGATTAAGCCCTGTTGATAAGTCATTAATTCAAGCGTTAATTTTTCTCTTCTTACCGCCTGATGAATGGCTTTCAGTGTTTGAAAGCCTAATTTTAAGTGGCTGACTTGATTGCCATAAACATCTAATGTTGAAGTGGGGTTGAGATTAAAAACACTGTTAACCATGACTTCAACATCGCGCTCATTTGCACTACCTTGGTAAGCAATTTGTTGAACGAGACGACTTGCTTGGCAGATGCCTGCCAATGCAAGAGTTATATCACGAAAATCTTTAGCCACATCTACTCCTGAATACGGGTTTCAATGATACCGCCACCTAAACAGACTTCGTCTTGATAAAAGACGGCTGATTGTCCCGGAGTAACTGCTGCAACAGGATAATCAAAGCGGACTTCAATTTTATCTTCACCTAAAGGTATTACTGTACACGCAATATCAGGTTGGCGATATCGTGTTTTAACAGTACAACGGAAAGTTTCAGTTATAGGTTCTCTTGATACCCAATGTAACTGTTGAGCAATTAAACCGACAGACATTAGTCTTGGATGTTCATGGCCTTGAGCGACAACAAGAATGTTGTTTTCAACATCTTTATCAACCACATACCAAGGATCTTCTCCACCATCTTTTGTGCCACCAATACCTAAGCCTTTACGTTGACCTAATGTGTGGTACATCAAGCCTTGGTGCTCACCAATAGTTTCGCCATCAACAGTCACAATAGCACCAGGTTTTGCCGGCAAATAGCGCGATAAGAAGTCGGTAAATTTACGTTCACCAATAAAACAAATACCTGTTGAATCTTTTTTCTTTGCTGTTGCGAGATCAAGCTTTTCAGCAATTTTTCTGACTTCAGGTTTTTCCATTTCACCAACTGGGAAAAGGCTTTGTGCAATTTGCTCATAACTTAGTGTGTATAAGAAATAGCTTTGGTCTTTGTTATTATCCACACCGCGAAGTAATTGACTTTTACCATCAATATCACGACGGCGAACGTAGTGACCTGTTGCAATGTAATCTGCACCTAAATCTTCAGCTGCGTATTCTAAAAACGCTTTAAATTTTATCTCTTTATTACACAGAATATCTGGGTTTGGGGTGCGGCCTGCTTTATATTCGGATAAAAAGTGTTCAAACACATTATCCCAATATTCAGCGGCAAAATTGATGGTATAAAGTTCAATGCCAAGCTTATCGCACACAGCTTGCGCATCGGCAAGATCGGTAGAGGCTGAGCAATATTCTGTATCGTCATCTTCTTCCCAGTTCTTCATAAACAGACCAACGACCTGATATCCCTGTTCCTTAAGAAGATAGGCTGAGACGGATGAATCTACGCCACCGGACATTCCTACGATGACTTTTTTTTGGCTGTTATCTGACATAACGGGATCTCACTGCGGAAAAATAAGCGCCATACTTTACCATATCACTGAGATAGGTGCATCATGTCTTACTCTGTTTTTGATGCTTTTTTTTTCCCTTTTCTATTATTTAGTTAAAAGGTGTTCCAAAGCTACTTAATAAGGAAAGGGGATAGCGCTCACCTTGCTGATAACAGAGTAGGCTTTCTCTTACCAAGGGTGAGCGTAATTGTTGACTATGAATAATTTCATCGGCGCTAACCCAGTGACAACAATCAATATCGCTATCTTGAGGATGAGTTTCCAATTGTTCCTGCGCTTCAATAAGAAAAAGAAAACGTAGAAAAGGTGTTTTATCTGGGGCAATCCATTGATGTAATTTAAGAAAATGTTGAACGGGAAGTGTTAAGCCAGTTTCTTCCCATAATTCACGTTGAACAGCCTGAATAAGTGTCTCATTGGCTTCAAGGTGTCCAGCTGGTTGATTCCATGTCGCTTTTCCATCGACCGTTTCTTCAACAACGAGAAACTTATTTTTTGCATGGACGATACACGCAACAGTTACATTAGGTTTAAACAAAATCAATCTCCTTCCATTCACCAGGTAATAAATTATCCAATGTAATATTACCCATACTAAAGCGGATCAAACGCAATGTTGGATAACCAATATGAGCGGTCATTCGTCTCACTTGACGGTTTTTACCTTCAAATAACGTTATTTTTAACCAAGTTGTCGGGATAGTTTGACGTTCTCTAATGGGAGGATTTCTCTCCCATAGCCATTGGGGTTGTTCAACTATTTCGACTTGTGCTGGTAATGTTTTACCATCTTTAAGTTCTAATCCATCTCTAAATTGTTGTAATGAAGCAGTATTTGGAACGCCTTCAACCTGAGCATAGTAGATTTTTCCTGTCTTTTTACTTGGTTGTGTTAATTTTGCTTGTAGCTTCCCATCATTTGTTAATACTAAAAGTCCTTCACTGTCTCTATCTAAACGTCCTGCTGCATAAACATCACGAATAGGAATAAAATCTTTTAGTGTTTTTCTGCCATTTTCGTCCGTAAATTGCACAAGAACATCGAAGGGCTTGTTGAAGATAATGACCTTACGTTCACCTCTTGGGCGTGCTGGTTTTCTTTGTGCTGATGGAGTGTGATATTTTTTCGATTTAGCGCTATTTTTAAATTGATTTGCCATAGTTAATTTTTGTAAAAAATGGGAGATTGATTATACCTTAAAAGAGAAGCGATTGGCGTTAGCTGAATAATCAAGTAGTATTGACAGGTCTCTTACAAAAAATTAACAAAGCGTGCGCTTACATGAAAGGAGAGGTAAATGGAAAGCAAAGTAGTTGTTCCGGCTAATGGCGCTAAAATTACACTAGATGCTAAAGGTAAGCTTGTTGTTCCAAATAATCCGGTTATCCCTTATATCGAAGGGGATGGTATCGGTATCGATGTTACGCCAGCAATGTTAAAAGTTGTTGATGCAGCGGTTGAAAAAGCTTACGGCAAAGAACGTAAGATTGAGTGGATGGAAGTCTACACCGGCGAAAAATCAACGCAGGTTTATGGTAAAGATGTTTGGCTACCAGAAGAAACTTTAGATCTTATCCGTGAATATCGAGTTTCTATTAAAGGCCCTCTTACTACCCCAGTTGGTGGTGGTATCCGTTCATTAAACGTTGCATTACGTCAACAATTAGACCTCTATATTTGCCTACGTCCGGTACGTTATTACAAAGGTACTCCAAGCCCAGTTAAACAACCTGAACTAACCGATATGGTTATCTTCCGTGAAAACTCAGAAGATATCTATGCTGGTATTGAATGGAAAGCGGGCTCAGCAGAAGCAGATAAAGTGATTAAATTCCTACAAACTGAAATGGGAGTCACCAAAATCCGCTTCCCACAAGATTGCGGTATTGGTATCAAACCTTGTTCAGAAGAAGGCACTAAACGTTTAGTTCGCGCTGCAATTGAATACGCTATCGATAACGACCGTGATTCAGTTACATTGGTACACAAAGGTAATATTATGAAATTTACCGAAGGTGCCTTTAAAGACTGGGGTTATGAGTTAGCTCGAGAAGAATTTGGTGGTGAATTACTAGATGGCGGTCCTTGGGTTAAAATCAAGAATCCAAAATCAGGTAAAGAGATCATTGTTAAAGACGTTATCGCTGATGCTTTCTTACAGCAAATCCTGTTACGCCCAGCAGAGTATGATGTCATCGCATGTATGAATCTAAATGGTGACTATATTTCTGATGCATTAGCCGCTCAAGTGGGAGGTATTGGTATTGCTCCTGGCGCAAATATTGGTGATGAATGTGCATTGTTTGAAGCAACACACGGCACAGCACCAAAGTATGCTGGTCAAGATAAAGTTAACCCTGGTTCTATCATTCTTTCCGCAGAAATGATGCTACGCCACATGGGTTGGACAGAAGCCGCTGACTTAATCATTAAAGGTATGGAAGGCGCAATTGCTGCTAAGACCGTAACTTATGATTTCGAACGTCAGTTAGAAGGCGCTAAACTGCTGAAATGTAGCGAGTTTGGTGACGCGATTATCAAACATATGTAATTGTTGATTTGATAAATAGTTAACGGGAGCTTATTAGTTCCCGTTTTTTATTGTCAATTTTGAAATGGTTATCAAAAAGTTATCAAAACGAATTATCAAAATGAATATAGACCTTTGCAAACCTTTAGAGTTGCCCAATAAATTTGTTAATCGGTTAAAGGCGATTGGAAACTCATGTATAGATGAACAATACTCAGAATCACTAATCGAGCAATGTAGTGTTTATTCTTTGGTTAGAGATATTGATCAATACTGTAGAAGCAATCGAATTATAGGAATACATTACACAAGAGCTATGCCTGAAAGTATTCGCTCACAAGGACTATTAGTTCGGGATGGAGAGACGATCAGGGATACATTTCTGAATGAACATGGACATCTCTTTACACAGAAAGAAATTTTGGAGATCAAGAATCGATGGAAGAGTTATTTTAATCATAATCAGAGCTCCATTAGAAATAATCGTATTTTTTTCAATTTTACAGAATCTGCACTTGGGGGCGAAGGAACAAAGCACCTACTTGGGTTATATGGTGGTGAGCAGGTCAGTATGTGCTTTGAATTAGATGACCCAATTGGACTTAAACTTGGAAAAATCGGAGTACCAATAGTTGTTCGGTGCTCCCTTAATCCTAATCAAGTAAAAACTTTTACTGAGTATCCTTGGGGAAAAATATTAGTTTCCTCTTTTCATAAGTTAATCAACCCAAACGCATGTGGAATTGACCAAGATGGATATCAGATAATACCTGTAATATCAAAAGATATTATCGAGATCAGAATACTGAAAAATTAAGACTTACTATTATTTTAAATAATAAAGTCTGCTACTTGCTCAGATTAGATTATCAAGTTTGATTATGTTCTACTTATAAAAATATATTAACTAAAGTCCAAGTTAATACGATTTAATAACTAGCCAATCTTTTCCTCTGTCATCATGATATCTATCGGTTTGCTGTTGGTTTTTATGACCCAGCAAATCTTTAGTGTTTATACCTTGTGCTCTATATAACCTTTCAGATAAAGATCGTTGTTCATGAAATGTTGCAGGCGTTCCTTCTCCCCAATCAATATCTGTTTTATTTCTCGCCTTTTTAAAGTTAGTTGTTAGCGTATTTGCTGTAACTTGATCACCACGTTTAGATTGTGAAGTGGTATGAAAATAATGAATAAGATAAGGGCTAATAACGCGATCACGACAACGGGAAACAACATCACGTAATGACATATTTAATTGTTCAGAACGTAGTGATAATGGAATAGCTAATTTAGTACCCGTTTTCTCTTGAGTAATATGCAAATGATCATCCCAAATATCATTAAACTTCATTGCGGAAATATCACCTAATCGTTGGCCTGTAATAAGTGCAAGCAACATGGCATTCCCAACATAACGATGTTGTTTATCAGCAATCTCAAATATCTTTTTCCATTCATCAAAATTAAGGCGTTGGCGAGTTACTTTTCGTTTTGGTTGTTTAGTGGCAAGGGCAGGGTTGTAACCAGGAGGAACTTCACCGGCATGTTGTGCTTCTTTAAACACATCAATTAAAACAGAGCGAATAACTTGAGCCATTCTGTGTTGGCCATTAGATTTATACTCATCAAGAATTTCAGCAATATCTCTGGCATCAACAGCGGGTAATGGTTTCATGGATAAGGCTTGCCTCATTAAATCTACCGGCTTCCTTTTTTGTTTATAAGTATTCGGCTTTATATCACCTTCTTTTAAACGCTCTTCTTGAATAATCCAGTATTTATCCAACCAAGTATTAACCGTGATTTCTTTACCTTTTATTTTTGCCACCCGATCACCAATAGCCATAACTTGTCGGCTACGTTGTTCCGCTAATCTTGTGTTAGCTTCAATGGCTATTGCTTTCGCCTCGGCTTCATTATCACCGAGGGCATGATATTTACCTGTTACAGGATGGCTGTAACGCCAATAAACCTTGTTAGCTTTACGACTAAATAATGGGTAAAGATTAGGGATATTGACGTTATTTTTACGAGGTCTGGCAGCCATCTTTGAGGATCCTTTGTAAAATAGGGTTATCGTTGTTATTGATAACCGGTGATGTCAAATTACCGACAAGGTCGGCATCTTCTCTCACGCGCCAAATGCCACCTTCTTTCCTTGCTGGTGGGTAGAACAGGCCACCACGAGCATATCGTTGTAGCGTTCCTAACTTTGGTGGACGACTTTTATATCTTTCTTGTGCCCACTCCTCTAAAGTCAACATTTGCATATTTTTCTCTCCACACTGTCCGTACACAGTTTAAATAGATATTAGTTAATGCTGGTGGTAATTATTCAATCTCTTTAAGAAAAGAGATCCAATGTGTTTTATCATTTTTCCCTACACGCTGAACAACGGTTGGTTTTTCATTGGTTAAAGCTAATATTTGTTTGGCTGGTATTTGGGTTTCATTCCATTTGAACAGTAATGTCCCTCCAGGCCTAAGCACTCTAAATGCTTCACTAAACCCTTTACTTAAATCTTCTCTCCATGATTCTTTATTTAACGAACCGTATTTTTTAAACATCCAACTATTTTTACCAACTCTAATTAAATGAGGTGGGTCAAATAACACTTGGTAAAATGTATTATTAGAAAATGGAAGGTTTTTAAAATCAGAAATAACATCTGGTGTTATATTTAAAATTCTTCCGTCACATAAAATATGTTCTTCAGCTCTAATATCATTAAATAAAATACGGTCATCTTGTTTATCAAAATAAAACATACGAGAGCCACAACACATATCAAGTATCGGTTTCACTCTTAGCCTCAAATTTAATATTTGAATCTTTATTTATCGATAATCTTAAACATGTCTTGTCATGATAATAAGATAATAGATCCTCTTCTTTTTGTAGGTCTATTGATGTTTCATTTCCCCAATATCTTAAATACCTAATTCGATACCATTTATCACCAATTTTAATAACATCATTGGGACTTAATTTGTTTATTGATTTATCCATTATTAAATCCTTTTAAACTCAATAACCCACACCCACGGATTAGACGACCAACTTCCATCTCCATATATTTTTTCCCATAAAGTAGGAAATTGATCGCTAGGTGTAATAGCCTTATCGGGAACTCCACCCCCACGCCCATACCAACAACCTTCAGATTTAGCATCATCGTTACTGATATCATTCAGTCGCTCAACACGAATGTTGGTGATTTCTAACGTAATGCGTGAAGCCCAGCGAGGCATGTGTATAGATGGAGTCCAGCCAATCATTTCAGCACCATCCCAAGATGCACGATAAATACAATGCTCTGGAGTACGATAGCATTCAGGTATCATGCTTAATTGTGAGTCTTTACATCCGTAAAACTCAACATCACCCCAAGTTCCATCGCGAGGAGCATCAGGCATCCATGTTTCACGAACCCAAAGGTGATCACCAGCTTTACCAAGGGGACATAAATTATATTTTGGAGCATCCAATACATGTGTAGTTGTGCCACTTCTTGTTTTGGTCGGTTTCTTTAGCCATATTCCATTATCAGGCATTACATTTTTAACGATGCGACGAGTTTGAGTTTTACGCCCATCTAAAATGGCGCGCACCATTTCTGCATTAAAAATAATTCCGCGTTCTTTCATATCATCCACCTATACGCGTAGCTGTTCTAATACGCTGGTAGATTTCGTGTGCTTGAATTCTCTCTTCGCCGATATCGCAAGCGCAGAAATATTTATAAGCTGTTTTTTCAGCTTCTCGATGGGCTTTTGAAAACTGTTCTTTTAATTGATATTTTGAAGAGCGTAACCAACGGCAGACGGGGCCATCTTCACTTTCGTATATAGCTCCAATAAACCAGCCTTCACCAGGAGGTTCCGTTGGCATCCAAGCTGATACATTAGGGTTACCGTGAGTGAAATAGTTTTGGAAAACAGGTGTATTCTCTCCGACATCTTCACTCATATAAATACAGCGTTGCTCTAATTGGTTATCCGCTACCCACTGCATAATTTCATTACTATTTTCGGAATATGGCAGTTTTGAATGAGCCCAATAACCATTTTCATCATATTCTACAAATTCTGGAGTAATTGACATAAAGCCTCCTAAATCACATTAATTAAATGGCGTGGATACATCAGCCCAATCGGTGCGAATGGAATATCATCGTCAAAATCCATTGGTGGTTGACTACTCTGTGCTTGAGATTGAGCTGGTGGCTGATTTTGCTGTGCCGACTGTGACCCTGCTGATTTACTAGCACCACCTAGCATCTGCATCGAACCGCCAACTTTTACAACAATTTCTGTTGTATAGCGTTTAACACCGTTATCATCCCATTCGCGCGTTTGTAGTTGGCCCTCAATATAAATTTGAGAGCCTTTGCACAAATAGCCACTGGCGATATCTGCGAGTTTTCCAAACAGAACGACACGGTGCCATTCTGTCTTTTCTCGGTTGTCACCCGTTTGTTTATCTCGCCATTTTTCACTTGTGGCCACAGCTAAATTAGCAACAGCACCACCAGAGGGAAGATAACGAATTTCAGGGTCACGACCTAAATTACCGATAAGAATTACTTTGTTTACTGATCCGTTAGCCATTTTCAGCCCCATTATAAAGTTCATTAAAACGGCGGAGGAATAAAGCTTTTGCTTGTGGTGGTGTTAGTGGGTTAACAACAAAATCACTTGCTGGAATACCCTCAAGCATTAACCAGTTACTACCTACATCAATTTCTAAATCACGCTTTTCTGTGGCTAACATCATTAAGTCAGCAAAATGAACTGCATCAGATATAGATTCGGGTAATCCAAACTTTTTGCGGATCATCTTTTCTACACGTAATTCAATTAATTTATATTCAGGCAATAGCTTTTTAAGTGGTGATGGTAGGTCTTTGACATAAGCTTCACTGGCATCATGAAGTAGGGCCTCTAAAGCAAATTCAGGTGCAACTAAATAACTTGCATATACAGAATGCTGAGCAACAGAATAGAAATTATCAATCTGTCCATTAAAGCGACATTCATTAGCAAGACCACTGGCAATATCTTGAATATCTATATCCTCGATCCGTACATCGAGGTAATAGAAGTGCTTATTTGTTGCTGTTGCAATATAAGACATTATTCTCTCCACACAATTTTTAGGTAATAAGAATTCCTCTCGAATTAATCGAGATTAAATTTCCCTGGTGTTGCTAATAAAAAATAAAAATGGATTTACACTTCACACAATAAGAAAGGGCACTAGCTACAGTAGATACCTGATATGGACTGTCATGGATGAATGCCAGCACCCTTACTTATTGTTAGAGTCATAATCAAAAAGAGCGGACCACCTGTGGTTTCATCAGCCCGATTGGGATTCGGATTTCTAGCTGACTGCAGGTTACTTTTTTTTCACGCCCACGCTCTTTGGTTATAAAACTAACTCTATAAAAATGGCTGACTGAGCAGAACATTATCACCATACCCCCGTTAATGGTTTAAGACTCAGCCAGCCATTGTTTCTCTTCACACGTTCTCTTCACACATAAAAATCATTTACTTTGTATCTGAATAGCACTTTTATTTGTGTACTCTGCTATTTCAGCATCCAGTTTTGCTAGTTTATCCACCAGCTCTTCACGTCTTGCGTTTAACTCACCGAGGACTTTGATAGACGATAGTTTTTCTTCCATCCAAGCAACAACATCTTCATCAATGAAATTGGCTGGCGGTATAATTACTGGTTCAGTTGTCATAAGTATTCTCAATAACTATTTAGTATAGATATTAGTAAACTTACATTTTAAGTCAAGAAAAAATATAAGTAATCTTACATTTCTTTCTTTTTTGTGAGGAGATTGGGATCAGTCTAGATTTATAATGACTTGTTTAACTTTACCAGCTATAACGCAGTCACCGTTTATTTGAATAGGGTTAAATTGTGGATTTAAAGGAGCTAAGTATTTGTTTGGTCCATCAATAATAAGTTTTTTAATAGTAGCTTCATCACTACCTTTTTGTTGTGCTATAACTATTTTTCCATTTATATCATCTAGATAACCATAATCAGGTTCAACTATAACCACTGCTCCTTCAGGAATACTCAACTCCCCGTTGTATGTAGTCATTGATTGACCTTTAACGATTAGTGCAAATGCTTTATCTGATAATTTTAAATTGGTATCAACATATTTGTAATCACTAGGATCTGATTCACAGTATGTTTCAGTCCATACTCCAGCCTGGACCCAACTAATGATAGGTATAGACTTATAAATAGCAGCTTGTAATTTAACATCATCCTCAGGAAGTCCTGTTCCGAACATTAACCATGTTGGATTGCAATTCAAAACGGATGATAGTTTTAATAAACTTTCTGCAGATAAACCAGTGTTGTCACTTTCCCATTGAGTAACCGCTGACGCTGATATACCAACACGTTCAGCTATATCTTTTTGAGTCATTTTTAACTGTCGTCTACGCTGCTTTATTCTCTCTCCTACTGTTTCCATAGTTGGCCTCAAATTCACACTCATCATGTAAGCAATCTTACATTTTATTGACATTAGTATCCTGCTACATTAAATTGTAAGTATGCTTACTTTATGGGGAGTGTAATGCTTAAAAGTTTAGTTTTAGAACATTTTGGGGGAACGGTAAAAACAGCTTCGGCACTTGGAGTTTCTCATAGCGCTGTTTGTCAATGGTCGCTTATTGTTCCTGAAAAACAAGCCTTGAAAATAGATAGATTAACTAAAGGAGCTCTTAAATACAGTCCCGAATTTTATACAAACAATAACAAAACCGTTTAAAGCAGTTAACTACAAGAATTTATCAATGGTGGTAGGAAATGAGTAACCAATCAATAAAACAGGTAGTGAAAGAAATGTGTGAGGCGACAGCTGGTGGGCGTGAGGCAATGGCTGGAGCACTTGGTCTGTCTTTAACGTCATTTAATAACAAGCTTTATGAGAAAAACGGTTGTCGCTCATTTGATTTAAACGAGTTGTTAGCGATGCAAGATATTTCTAAGACCGTTTTATTTGCTGAATTTGTCGCTCGTGAATCAAATCGTTTACTCGTTGACAGAATTAGTCCTGCGGAACTGGATGAAACGGAATTGTTTGTACTGCGTAGTGGTGTTGACGAAATGCAGGGGCGTTTAGCGTTATTCATGAAAGATAGCTTGGCTGATGGCGTTATTGATAACGAAGAAGAGCAAAAGATAAAAATGATGTTGGATGGATTAATTTCGCAGATCCGCACATTTATGAATGCGTTTGTTTCGTTGCATCAAAAGAGAAATTAAAGATGGCTATATCCAGAAAGGGTGAAGCCAAAGGTGTACGGCCTCTGGCTTCGGTTTGCAAATTTCAATTGTGTGAAGAGAAATTAGCATGAGTAGATTAGCGCATTTAATACCTAAAAAGCAATTCCGTTGTTTACCTGTCTCGGGTAGTCAGTCATTTCGCTATGTGGAAATCATAGCGTCTGACGAACAACCAGACAACTACAAGAAACCTGCATATTTGGTAGATAGACAGTCTCTTAAAAAGGCATGGGCTGATTTTTATTTTTCAAGTGGAGAGCGGGGCAATGAGCAATGAGAACCCAAACCAACTTGATCGCTACTACAAAAATCACAGGGGTATCGTTGTTCATGTTGTTCGTTATGACAGAGAAAAACAGCGAGTCATTTTTATGCTGGATGGTTGTGACGATCCACAATGTGAACCCTTACAACGATTTAAAGAGAAGTACACACATATTAAGTAATGAGGTGGCAAGATGAGTTTATTATTACTAAAAAGTCGCCCTTTAGTCGTTATTCCTGAATTAGCGGTACGTCTTGGTTTAAATGAGGCGATGCTGTTACAGCAAATTCAATATTGGCTAACTGAAACTACTTCAGGTGTTGAATATGACGGCTCACGCTGGATTTATAACACCGTCGAAGAGTGGAAAAATCAATTTCCTTTTTTCTCTGAATCAACGATTAAACGTGCTTTTACTAATTTGAAAAAGCAGGGCGTTTTACGTATCGAGCAAATCAATAAATCGAACCATGACCGTACTAATTATTATGCGATTAACTACGATCACCACTTGCTGACCGATGAGGTCAATATGACCCAATCGAACGGTGATAACTCATCTAGTCGAACAGTTCAAAATGACCTTATCGATAAGCGCAAATTGAAACCTTCAAGCAGTTCAAAATGCACTGTTCTGAACGGGTCAAAATGGCCTGTTCTTACAGAGAATACAACAGAGATTACTTCAGAGATTACTTCAGAGAGTACAACAGAAACAGATCATTCGTCGCAGAATTCTGGCGAATCCAGCGACCAGCCAAAAAATGATTTTTTAACTCGTTATCCCGAAGCGGTAATTTACAGCCCTAACTTCCAAAAATGGGGTGATGAAGGTGATTTGAAAACGGCGAAATGGATGTTTGGTCGTGTTAAAAAACTGAATCCATCCGCGCTAGAGCCTACTTGGTATGACTGGGCGAATGATATTCGTTTGATGCGCCAAATCGATGGACGTACCCATGAACAAATTTGTGGATTGTTCGACTGGGCCAACAAAGATTCATTCTGGCACCAAAACATTTTAAGCCCTCGTAAGTTACGTAAACACTTTGATGAGCTGATCGTTCGTAGTCAAAAACCAAAGGATGAGCCAAAGGTTCAAGTTGATACTGTTGAACGTGACAGCGCATTCTCACGCTTGATTGGTTCTCGCTCTAAACCTCAAAACCGTATTGAAGAGATCGCACTTGAATTAGCAGGTAAGACAGGCATTCGTCGTATGAGTGAGTTTTCGGGGCGCCAGGCATGGAACAGCATTTGGAAACAAGCGACTGAAATGTCACAGGAGGCTCAGTAATGCTAACTAAATACATTTTGTTCGTTGGGTTTTGGTTTGTGGTGACATTGCTAATTGGCTTATGGGGGGCTTATGCCTGAACTAGTTCTCATACTCCCATTTCCACCTAGCGTAAATACTTATTGGAGAAATACCAAAAGAGGAACCTTAGTTAGTGCAAAAGGGCGAGTCTTTAGAGCAAATGCGATTGCAGCAGTCTATGAACAATTAAAGCGTAGACCTAAAGCGATTGAGAGTGATGTGTTTGTTTCAGTGAAATTATATCCCCCAACTAGGCAAGCTAGAGATATTGATAATTTCTTAAAAGCACCTTTTGATGCCCTTACTCATGCCGGTGTATGGGTGGATGATAAACAGATTAAAAAAATGGATGTTGAATGGATGGACGTTATTAAAGGCGGGAAGCTTGAAATAACCATTCGTCAGCATAGTAAAAATGTGATGTACGGTCACGAGTAAAAGTGGAGAGAAATAACATGAATGGATTAATTGTTATTGATGAAATTTCGACCGCTCCTGAGATCACAGGAGCGCCTATTGCTACTGCTAGATGTTGTCAGCTTGGGAAGAACATGACCAGTCCTAATACTCCTCGTGAAATCCAACTCCATTTCTTTGAGAGTAAAACGGATGAATTGATCCGCATGGTGATGCTGAATAAACAGGTGAGTGCATGAAATTATTATTAACGCCTTATATTCAGCCAGAACTTGGTGTTGTGTTGCTTAAACCGGGTGCTGAATTACTTGAGCAATTTAAAAATCACCATCGTGTGATTATCAGTGATGTGCCTAAAAGTTTAGATGTGCTGCCCTCAGGTGCATTAACGGGTGATGAACAGCCTATTTTAAACAATAAGCACATCGTCCAATTTCTCAATAGTAAAAAAGTGATCCACACCATCGATAAGGTGGCACCGATGGATACATGGGTTATTCGTCATATTCAATGCTGTCAGATCGATAACGATGAAGATAATTATCATCACCATGAATTAGTAACGACCTTTCATGAAGTGGGTGTAATCCGCACTTGTTGGCATCACGATAATCATATTAGAAATTCATCTGCTGGGTGGGTTGCTGAATTGGCCCATAAAAACCGCATTAACTGGATGTTAGATACTATTCGTAGTCGCTTGAGATTAGATGATGGCCACCAGCTAACGATACCTGATTTTTTCTCATTTGCAGTAATGCATAGTTTGGTTGATGAATTACCCGAAGCAATATTACGCCAGATTTTAAATTGGTCAGATAAACAAGAAGAACGCAGAGTTCACGGTGGTTTTCCTGAGGCAGATATTATTCCAAGCAACGTAACTGCATTATCTGTAATGAATGAACGTTTAGATGCGATAAAGCCGGTTATTAAAGTATCTGTCGATCCGGAGCCACCAGCGTCATTTCTTCTTAAACCTAAAATGCAACGTTGGGAAAGCCCCGACTGGCTCCAATGGGTAAAGACTCAACCGTGTTGCGTGTGTGGGCAACAGGCTGATGATCCGCACCACATCATAGGTCATGGCATGGGCGGTATGGGTACTAAGGCTCACGACTTATTCACTATTCCATTATGCCGCATTCACCATGATGAGTTACATCGAGACCCAAAACAATGGGAAGCCACTCACGGCAATCAACTCGAATTGTTATTTCATTTTTTAAACCGTTCATTAGGCATCGGTGCATTTATTTAACGTGTGTACGGCACGAGGAGTATTAAGTATGAGAGATATTCAAACTAGATTAGAGCTATGGGGGGCATGGGCAGCATCAGAAAATAGTGGTGTTGATTGGAAACCTATAGCCGCAGGCTTTAATGGATTATTACCTAATACAAAAAAATCCAGACTTAGGTGTGATGATGATGAAGGAATACTTTTAGACAGTTGTGTAGCATGTTTGAAAAAATATCAACCTAGAGAATACGAATTAATTATAGCTCATTTTGTTGTCGGAATATCTTTACGTAATATAGCTAAAAAAAGAAAGTGCGCTGATGGTACAGTAAGAAAAGAACTTCAATCAGCAATGGGTTTTATAAATGGTTGTTTATGTTTTATTTTAATTTGAACTTATAATCCTAAAAGCCACAATTGTGGCTTATTCTTTATTCAGATCTCTTTTTTCTTTAAATAATTCCTTTATTTTCAAAGGAATAAAGGTGGATTGGATAAAAGAAAAACAGGTTAAAAATGAAATGGTATAGCTAATAAAAGATTTCGTTAATAAAAAACATTCACTAGTGTTGTTTTTATCCTTAGATAGTAGATAAAAGATAAAAATTAACGCAAGAGTTAATATATAGAGTAGAAACAACATATAATATTTATTAAATCTCATTAAAAACCGTCTTTCCTGATTTTCTTCGTCAAGTAATGAAAGTCCATTCATAATTGTTGAATTTTCACCTGACATGGTTATTACTAGCAGTAAAAAGCCAGAAAGAATAGAAAAAACGTTAGCAACAAGATTTAGTGCATCAGTATTGTTTATTAAGCTATAAGTAAGAAAATAAGAAAACATAGCTGAGGCTAGCATATTAAATGCTGTTATAAGTATTCCTTTTAAGTTAATATTTTTAAACATGTTAGCCTCTCTATTTCTCTGTATTATAACTCTTTTACAGCGAAATCTTCTAGAATTTCTTTAGCATATTTAGCATTGATGGATTTTGAGCCATATGGAACAGTATAGTATGTTTTTGTGAGCTTCATATCATCACCATATATTTTTTCACCTTTTTTGGTCTCAATATAAAAATCAGAAGCAAGATCTCCAATCCATTTAGAGGGATTTTTTTCTATCGATTGAGCTAAATCTGCGTTTCCAGATGCATCAATTTTTAGATGTCCTGTAATTCCTTTAGTTTTTGTCTTTGGTTCATTTTTGAATATTGATTCTAAAAATTTGGGGGTCTTAACAAAATCAGATTCATCAACAGAAAGATCAAGATGCAAAGCTCTTAATTTTTGCTCTTTAATCTTATCAATAACTTTTTTTTCTAAAATTGGAGTTGGCGTGATTTTAATCCCAAATTGCTCAAAAATAAGAGCAATTTTTTTTTCACACCAATTGGTTGATATTTGCATTAGTGATGCGATCTTATTATTTTTCACTAATAAAAAAGCATGTAGATTATCTAGATTTTCGACATCTAATAAATCCTTTGTTTTGTTATTACTTGGAGTGATAGAAACTTGTTCTTTGGGGTTGTATAAAGCAAAATGTAAATAATGATAATTTGTCGTTGTTGAAAAGCTTTTTAATTTTAGATGCTTATCTTTACTTATTTTAATTATAGTATTAGGGACAAATTTTTTCGAGTTAGATATTTGATCAAAAAGAATATTTTTAGATGATGTATTAACTTTAAATGCTCTAACTAAGCATTTTTTTGTATTTCCATCTTTTTTAGAGTCAGAAAAATTCATATATAAGCCATTAGTAAAATTTGAGTTTAATTATTGTAGTAAAAAACTAACGCGTACGCAAAAAAGTTGGTATTGTGATAAGAATAAAAACTTTGCCGCATAACTTATGGAATATAATTTCCTTTTTTGGGTTCTTTTATACCTAGATTTATTTAAAACTTGCCTTTCTCTTTGGTCAGAGTTACATGTGTAGTTATGCACGATAACTGACCAAAGGTATAAAATATCATGTTAAAACAGTATGATATGACAACGCAGGCAAGTTGTGTACTTGAAACAATCTCAAAAAGTGATTGGCAAACAGTACAAGCGATTTCAAATCAAACTGGATTAAGTAATGAAAATTGTGAGTTTTTATTAACTCAGTTTGAAATAGCAGGGTTTGTCGCAAAGCAAGGAAATAGCTATATGCGTACAGCCTAAAAATAGGAAGCTTTTATAAAGCTGGTGGCTTAATAGTCATCGGCTTTTTTATTGCGTAGAAAAGGACTTCTGATGCAACTATTTAACGATGACGCACTCTCTGTATTGAAAACACTACCCGAAAATAGCATTGATTTAATTGTGACTGATCCACCGTATTTCAGAGTGAAATCGTGTGCATGGGATAATCAGTGGGATAGTGTTGAGGCATATCTATCTTGGCTTGATGAGGTATTAGCTGAATTCTGGCGGGTATTAAAGCCTAATGGAAGTTTGTATTTATTCTGTGGATCCAAATTAGCGTCAGATACTGAACTGCTTGTTCGTGGGCGATTTAATGTATTAAGCCATATAATTTGGGCTAAACCATCAGGACCATGGCGACGACAAAATAAAGAAAGCCTCCGTGCCTTTTTTCCTTCAACAGAACGAATACTTTTCGCTGAACATTATCAGAGACCGGTTACAGCCAAAGGTTCTGAATTCTCTTTAAAATGCAAAGAGCTAAAACAGAACGTATTTAAGCCCCTGATTGATTATTTTAGAAATGCTCGTTTATCACTGCAGGTGAGTGCAAAAGAAATAGACCAAGCAACAGGTAAGCAAATGTGCAGTCATTGGTTTGGTAGTAGTCAGTGGCAATTACCCGGCGAAGAAGACTATAAAAAGTTACAAACA
This sequence comes from Proteus vulgaris, assembly GCF_033708015.1. Taxonomy (NCBI): domain Bacteria; kingdom Pseudomonadati; phylum Pseudomonadota; class Gammaproteobacteria; order Enterobacterales; family Morganellaceae; genus Proteus; species Proteus vulgaris. Next base: position 1,642,342 of record NZ_CP137920.1, read on the forward strand.
CTGTTTACACACATTGCTGATAAACAAGAAAAAATATCACCGTTATCTCGTCACTTTAGTGAGTTAGAACGAGAACAACTCACTTTACAAAAAGACTACCAAGAGTTAATAAAAGAATATGGTTTATTAAGACGACCATTCTTTGTGACTGCAGATGTACCTTATACAGATGTGTGGACTTATCCCCCTGTTCAATATTACCCCGGCAAACATCCTTGCGAGAAACCATCAGACATGATGGAACATATTATTCGTTCTAGCAGTCGTGAGGGAGATCTGGTTGCTGATTTCTTTATGGGATCAGGCGCAACTCTGAAAGCAGCATTAAAACTTAATCGAAAGGTTTTAGGTGTTGAGCTTGAGAAAGAGCACTTTGAACAAACAGAGCAAGAAATAAAAAAGCTAACTTGTAAGTAACCCTTACAGGTTCAACTATCCAGAATTTCTGGATAGTTCCTTGATATGTGATCTAATGGTAAGAATAACTTAACTATTTAACATATTATCTCTTTGTGTACACAACAGTAGGAGATATTTATGGATCATTATTATGTTCACAAATTCACAGATAATCATGGTGATTATGAGGTGCATAAGGAAGGCTGTAATCATATGCCTGGTGTACTAAATAGAGAGTATTTAGGCATATTTTCTAATTGTACTCAGGCTGTTGCTAAAGCAAAAATTAATGGTTATAGAACTGCTGATGGTTGTTATTGGTGTTGTAGAGAGTGTCATACATCATAAATAAAAAATTTGTGAATTAATTAAAGATCGCCTAGGCGGTCTTTTTTATTATCTAAAATAAGGAACGAAATTATGTACGCACTTAAATTAATTACTGAACGTGAAGGTCGTAAAGTGGAAGAAGTCCACTGCTTAGGGGATATGTACCGTTTGGAGTTTTATCCTGAATCTGAAAATAAAGATATCGTGGCTAGAGTCGAACACACGAAAAAAGACTCTATTCCATCGTTTGATATTAAACGTATAGATCACGCCTACATTACAACAGTAACAGGTGATACGGTTAGAGTTATCTCTAGAGGTAAAGAAGTTTATCAATAAATTGCTTAGTATGGTTTTTTCGTATAAGAGAAGTAGTTATGGATAATAAAAATATCCAAGAAATTAAAGATAGTGATGAAAAAGGCTACCAAGGTAGCCTTTAGTAGGAAGTTTCCTGTTTACGCACTCAATCTCATATTGTTCTCTGCCACAGAATCGTAACCAAGATTGTATGCCTCAAAAGCATCTTTATGGCGTACTGTGCCTGCTTGACTGTCCGAAGTGTATGCTAGAACAGAGTCATTTTTTGCTTTTGGTGCTCCAATGAGAGCGTGATGCCGACCTAATTCATATGCGCATCCAGCACATTTATGTCTTCCAGTCTGTCCTTGATTTTCAGACAGATAAGTAAATGAATAGTCGTATCGGTGAGCGTGTTTACAGATATTTTTGTTCATAGTTTAAAACCCTGTATGAATTTCAGGGCTTTACACTGATCACCGGGTAAACTAGACTGTGAAGGTGATCAAATGTAGCACCCTGCAGTTTTGTCATGCCTTTTTGTAGCTCGATACTACATAGAGGCGCTTCTATATCTAGTGCGTTCTCTTCCACAAGAACACAAGATATTCGGTCATTATAACTGACTGAGTAAAAAAAGATCAATCAAATGATCAACTTATGAGCATTTCAAGAAACCCTGCCATTTGGTGGGGTTTTTTCGTATGTGCAGGAAGTTTTATCACGTTGGGAAGCGTGGTCGGTAGATAATACTGAATAGGTCCAATAATATTCGATTACTGCGGGATTAAAAGGATTAATATCACCATCATCCAGTTCACGTATTACGTGCAGTGATGATGATAGATTATTAATTGATGGTGTTATTAGCCATTTAAAACGAATTAGGAAAGAAGATTGGTTGGAATTAATTGTTACTCATTATATTTATGGAATATCAAAGCGTGGCATTGCTAAATTATGGAATGTAAATGAAGGGCGCATTGGATAGCAAATGCAAGTAGTTGGGGGGATGTTTGACTATGTTAAATCTTTCTCTTGAGATAGATATCGAAGTAATGAAAAAGGAGAAATAAATTCCCCTTTTAAAATTTACTTTTTCTCTATATTTATTGAAAGATGACATTCAGCCTTAAGAAAACCAATAGAAAATCCACAACTAGCATTTACTTTTTGGTTAGCCAAAAGCCTGATTAAATATAGCATGATAGAAAATATGACCATCATATAGTTTGTAAATCCAATGTTCGTCTCTTTACTTAGGCTATAGAAGCGACTAATATTCTCAAAGACAAAGAAAGGCGCTAATAATGAATAAAAGAGACGTTGTATTATTCATTAGCCCTTATGAAAGCCCATCAAGACTGGTACTCTTGGTGGGCTTTGTTTTTATATGATATGACAATATTTAGGCAACACAATAAATTAAATCTTATCTTGAACTGATATAGATCAAGGTATTTTTCATGACTCAAGTCTGCCAAGGGATTACGTACATTGTAAATATAATTATTGATATATGGTTTGCTTTTATTTTCTCTTTTTTATTAAATTTTAACTTAAATATGTTTTCTAAATCTCCAATCTAATATTTTTACTTGTTACTTCTTACACTTAATCCTCTTACATTAATCATCAACGGACACTCCGTAGGGGGTGTATATGCGCATGGAAAAATTAACCAATGCTACCTACGGAACGGCTGGCTTAACTGCCTTTTTTGCAAGTCTTTCACTTTATGAATGGGGATTTGTAATAGGGATGGGATTCAGCATGCTCCTTGGATTAGCGACTTACTTTATGACACAGCGAGAACAACGGAAACGAACAGCGTTATTTGCTGAATTAGTTCATCGAAATTGTTCTAGTGATCCGCAAGACATAGAAAAGATAGTTGGTGAAATGCTGACTAAAGCTAAAAAGGACATTTAATGAATCTAAAACAGAAGGTAGCAGCAGTTGCGAGTGCCGGTGCGGTAAGTATTGCGATAACTATGATTGGTTACTTTGAAGGTGTGCGTTATGAACCTTATCGTGATGTCGCTGGGATCCTGACTGTTTGTTATGGCCATACTGGAAACGACATTATTCCAGGTAAGACATACACACAGCAAGAATGTGACGAGTTACTTCAGAAAGACTTTATTAGAACGCAACAACAAGTTGATGTCCTGGTTAAAGTTCCACTGGATGATAAAACAAAAGCTTCTCTATATTCCTTTGCTTTTAATGTTGGTACCACAGCCTTTGCACGTTCTACATTGCTAAAGAAATTAAACTCAGGTGATCAGTATGGCGCTTGTGAAGAAATGAAACGCTGGGTTTATGCAGGCGGAAAGGTTTGGCGAGGGTTAGTCAGTCGTAGAGATGCGGAGTCAGCACTATGTCATGGAAACCTTTAATTATCGTTATTAGCTTTATCCTCGTATTACTCATCACGGTCGCTGGTGGCGTTTATCTCTCAATTGATAATTCATGTGTTAACGACAAAGCCAGTTTAGAAAAACGCTGTCAGATAGCTCTCTCACATCATCGGTACTAATTATGAAGCATTGGAAACTTTACATTGTTATTGTGATAGTAGGGATTATTGCTGGTGGTTGTGTGCTGATTAATGCACAAGCGAAAAGAATTAACACACTGACAGAAAACCACAAAAAACTTACCGCCATGCTCGAAGAGCAAAAGATTATCAATGCAGACTATCAAGCACGCATAGAGCGACTAAATCAACTTGATACAAGGCACACTCAGGAGCTTGTTAATGCAAAGAATGAAATTAGTCGTTTGCGTGATATCAGTGAGCGTCATCCTGAGCGGGTGTACATCAAAGCCAACTGTTCAAAATCCGAAGGCGTTACCACCACCTCCGGCATGGATGATGCAACCACCGCCAAACCTACTGACTCCGCTATCCGAAATTATTGGTTACTCAGAGAGCGAATTGCAGAATCAGAGCAGATGATTAAAGGGTTGCAGGATTATATTAGAGAGGAGTGTGTTCAATGAATGAAAATAAAGTATTAGGCTAAATATATCTATAGGACTCTCGTGATACATCTCTAATAGAATTATCATTATCGTCAGATATGAAGTTTTTCAGTGTAGTAAGTGCCGGATAAGAAATATTAATCGCATATTTAGCCGCATCTTCATCTACGGAAGCTCCATGGGCTGCCTGATTACCTAAAATTATAAGCTCTGTTAGTATAGATACAAGGTTAGATGGTATCTCATTACTTCTTGCAAGAAGTTCAATTTTGCGTCTTAATGCTAATCCATTCCTTCCCTTTGGGGAAAATATTCAAATGGAATTCTATCTATAAGTTGCTCTATCTCAATTCTAATTGCAACCAACGTAAGAGCGGGTTTTATTTTAACTATATCCTCGAAGTATGAATATTCTTGAGGTTTTTCTTGGGGAGTAGGAGATTGTTGTTCTTCAGTTGTTGTTCCTAGTGCTTTTTGAATCTCAGTTAGTGTGATTTTTAATCCACCCAAACTTCCAATCTCTATTGTATTTATATATGGGCGAATTATCGGAAGTAACCAGCTCATTAACCAAGGAAGAAAAGCTATAATTATTAGAATGATAGTTATCAAATCAATATTAAGATCTTTTATAAAAATATGAAGTATCGCTAATAGGGAAAAAATTGCTGTTAGCGTTGTTGGTATTACTTTATTTTCCATAAAATATTTCCATTCCAAAATAAATAGATAATTAATCATATATTACTAAATATTAGAATACTAAAATACTAGTATTTTTATATTTTTGTATGGAGAGGAAATGATAAATATTGCTTTATTCTGAATATAATATCTATTTTTGACATTGATATTGATATTGATGTGGTTTTACATAAAACACTAGAATAATATTTCATATATATCAATTAATTGTTGAGGGTTATTAAAAAAACACGAGAGAGTATAATCTTGTATATAATTTAGTTATTTGATAATAACGTAGCCGAGGTTTATATGAGTGGTGGTGATTGGCTCTCAGGTATATCAATCTTTGCATCGGTAGTAAGCGCTATTGGTACGGCAATTACTGCGTATATTGCGTACAGGGCATTAAATGCATGGGTGCCAGAAAGAGAAGTTAGATATAGAGACGCTTTTATTACATCTATTCTTCATTATAAAGCATGTGTTAAGAGTTTACCTCAGTATATAGATGAAAAAAATCATTCAGAACTGTTAGATGAGTTATTACAGGCAAAATTAGAGTGTGATAAAAACTGGTGTTTTGTTGATTACAGAAAGAATAAGTCATTATTCAATTGCTATACTCGTATTAATTCACATCATGTGATGGTTATGGGATTTCAAATTGAACAGAATGAATTGTTAGATTGCTGTTATGAAATGATTAGTTTATTACTAGATGAATAACAAATAAGCCATATCTATATATTAAATAAACAAGAAAAAAACAATTAATTAATTCAAAAGGTACTCCCAGCGGGGTACCCTCTCCACGGGGCGACGCGCACGCGGGAAACGGCTCATTTTTCAATTTTTATCGGCCGTCACCACCAGTATAATTATTTGATAAATATATATTAAAAAAATAACAGTGATGAATTTGCTTGTTTTTTGTTCATCACTATCTCAAAACTTTAACTCTCATTTTTATTGTTTTACATCTCATTTCACTGCGCATTCACCGCGCAAAATAACCCATAGAACCTTACAGAAAGTCGAACCTGAGAAATCCCGTTAATGGTGTTTCTATGGGGCGGTTATTTCTGGTGAACAGGTTCGCTTTTCTATAAGGATTTACACCATGAGTAATGTAGTCGTTATTCCTGAATTTAATTTTCAAAAAATGGTTATGGCATCTGACGGTAAAGTGTTCACAACGAGTAAAAAGATTGCTGAGTATTTTGGTAAGCGCCATAAGAATGTGTTGAAGAAAATAAAGCAAACAATCAGTGATTGCCCTAGTGAATTTGCTGGGCTCAATTTTGAGCCCACTGATTACATTGATAAAAATGGTGATATTCAGCCAATGTATAAGTTATCCAAAGACGGATATATGCTATTGGTAATGAGTTTTACGGGTAAATCAGCAATGCTTATTAAAATAAAATTTATCCAAGCATTTAATTGGATGGTAGATCAAATCAATCGCTGGAAAGGTTTAGGTGAAGAGGCTCAGCATCGGCACGCATTAAAATCTGCTAAGTCGGAGTTAAAAGGTCGCCTTGGTAGCCAGTTAATGAATAAACGTAAGAAAGAAAAGAAAGCATTGCAATTGGAATATGAGCAAATACTTTCACTCACACAACCCAAATTATTATTTGTAGATGAATAGGCCCTAGTGGCCTTTTTTATTATTGAATTCGTTATGATCAGGAGTGGAATAAAACAAATGAAATATGGACAAAGAACTCAAACACCTAAAACTCAATATCAGCCAGATAGCTGCACTTTCTGGTGTCCATCGGCAAACTGCTTCCGCTCGTCTTAATCATTTAGAGCCTGTTGCAGGCAATAGCTCAAATCTAAAACTCTACGCACTCACTGATATTTTATCTGAAATGATGAAGGCGCCAGCCCCTGTCGATAATCAGGAAATGTTACCTCAAGATCGGAAAGCGTGGTATCAGTCTGAGCGGGAGCGTTTGAAGTTTGAACAAGAAGTGGGGGAGTTATTGCCTGCCTCAGACGTTGCACGAGAATATTCAGCACTGGCTAAAGCGATGGTACAAGTGTTGGAAACGTTACCTGACATATTAGAACGTGATTGTGCATTAACACCGACAGCCGTATCTCGTGTTCAAGGTATTATTGATGATCTTCGCGACCAGATAGCACATCAAGTCTTAAGTGATCAATCGGATGGTGAAGAGAGCGATGAGGATGAGTTATGACAGCAACAGTGTCAGCAACCACATTAAGAAAAAATGTGGCACAACTCATTAAAGCACCGAGGCGAATGCCGGTTGCGGATGCTGTGGCAAAATATATGCGCGTGCCTGTGGGAGCGGGTAACTCTGTTCCTTGGGACCCAGCAGTATCCCCTTACATTGTTGAACCTATGAATTGTTTATCGTCACGGCTCTATGATGCAGTGATATTTGTGGGACCTGCGAGAACAGGAAAGACGGTCGGGTTAATTGATGGGTGGGTGATTTATAATATTGTGTGCGACCCTTCTGATGTGTTGCTGGTGCAAATGACGCAAGATAAAGCACAAGAGCACAGTAAAAAACGGCTTTCTCGCACCTTTCGTTGTAGTCCTGAAGTCAGTAAGCAACTCAGCCCTCGTCGTAACGATAATAACGTGTTTGATAAATACTTTTTATCGGGCAGTTTTTTAAAAATGGGGTGGCCATCGATTAATGTGATGTCCTCATCTGACTTTAAATGTGTGGCACTCACCGATTATGACCGTTTTCCAGAAGACATCGACGGTGAAGGAGATGGCTTTTCTTTAGCCTCAAAACGGACAACCACTTTTATGTCAGCGGGTATGACGCTGGTGGAAAGTTCTCCGGGGCGTGATATCACCGATACTAAATGGAGTCGCTTATCGCCTCATGAAGCTCCGCCCACAACGGGCATTCTATCGCTCTATAATCGGGGTGATCGCCGTCGCTGGTACTGGCAATGTCCTCACTGCCATGAATATTTTCAGCCTATTTATGATGCAGTAAAAGGGTATCGTGATAATCCTGATCCCGTAGAAGCGAGCGAATCGGCGTATGTGGAATGTCAGCACTGTTTAGGTCGTATCGAGCCCCATCAAAAACGGGATCTCAATAATAAAGGGGTGTGGTTGATTGAAGGGCAGTCCATTGATAAGCAAGGGAAGATCTCAGGCTCAGGGCGTCGTTCTCGTATTGCCTCTTTTTGGATGGAAGGGCCTGCTGCGGCTTATCAAACGTTGTCTCAGTTAGTTTATAAATTACTGACTGCAGAACAAGAATACGAATTAACCGGCAGTGAAGAAACCTTAAAAGCGGTCACGAATACAGACTGGGGTTTACCTTATTTACCGCGCACAGCACAAGAGCAACGTCGGAGCGATGAATTAATCAATCGTGTTGAAGACTTAGGCGAATTGATTGTTCCTGATGGCGTACGATTTTTGGTTGCCACAGTTGACGTACAGGGCGGTAAAAAACGACGCTTTGTGGTTCAGGTGGTCGGTTACGGTGAAAAAGGCGAACGCTGGGTGATTGACCGCTTTGAAATCACCCAATCCCTACGTTATGACAACAACGGTGAATGCCGTCGAATTGATCCGGGCTCTTATCCTGAGGATTGGCAAGTATTAATCACGGATGTATTAGAGAAAACCTATCCATTGCAACATTATCCTCACCATGAAATGGAAATCATGATGTTGGGCGTGGACTCTGGTGGTGAAGATGGCGTTACTGATAATGCTTATAAATTTTGGCGTCGCTGTCGAAAAGAGGGATTACACCGTAAAGTGTATCTCTTTAAGGGCGACGGGCATAAACGCAGTAAGTTAATTACTAAATCATTCCCTGATAACACTAGTCGTTCTGAAAGGCGCGCCCAAGCCAAAGGGGATGTGCCTCTTTATTTACTGCAAACAGACCAACTTAAAGATCGGATCAGTTCTGCGTTATCGCGCGATACCGTCGGGCCTAATTATATTCATTTCCCTGATTGGCTGGATGAATCGTTCTATGACGAGTTGACGTATGAAGAGCGTGATGAAAAAGGGCATTGGGAAAAACCGGGTCGAGGCGCTAATGAGGCATTTGACTTGATGGTTTACGCTCATACCTTGGTGATATTAAAAGGGTACGAGAATATTAATTGGGAAAAACCGCCTAAATGGGCGAGATTGCCTGATGTAATGCTTTCCTCATCCCCGCCAATTGCCGATATCGCCACAGAGCCTGAAATAAAACCCTCACCCGAAATCCAAAAACAGGAAACGCCTGCCGTATCAGCATGGGCACCGGTATCAAACAGCGGAGGCTGGATATGACGAAAGAAGAAATTGAACACATGATTGAGCAATACCGTTTAGCGGAAGAGGCGGTATTAAAAGGCAAATCCATCACCTTTAATGGACAAGCCATGACAATGGAAAATCTCAACGAGATCATAAAAGGTCGTGAGCGTTGGGAAACCCGTTTATCGGCGTTGATATCACGAAAACGAGGTAATCCGATGTATAAATTAGCGAGGTTTAGATGACATTATTAGACAGCGCCATTGGTTATTTCGCCCCAAACTGGCAAGCCTCACGCCTCCGCTCTCGATTACAAATTAAAGCTTATGAAGCCGTTTTACCCACTCGCACACATCCCGCTAAACGTGAAAATCGTAATGGTAACCAACTGACTCAATTTGGTGGCACATCATTACGGGAGCAAGCGCGATGGTTAGATAACAATCATGATATCTCTATCGGCATTCTCGACAAGATGGAAGAACGCATTGTCGGGGCAAAGGGCATTATTGTTGAGCCTCAGCCCTTAGATGGCGCAGGGCAAATCCATGAAGATTTAGCGTCGCAAATTCGTCAAGCTTGGGCGGAATGGTCCGTGTTACCCGAAGTGACAGGGCAATTTAGTCGCCCTGTATTAGAACGTTTATTGGTGAGAACGTGGCTACGTGATGGTGAAGTCTTTGCTCAGCTCGTCAAAGGTAAAGCCAAGGGGTTAGATCCTCAAGCCAATATCTATTTTTGGCTCGAAGCCTTAGAGCCTGACTTTGTGCCTATTCACATGAATATGCCAGAAAGTAAGATTATCCAAGGCATTAAGTTCAATGAGTGGGGGCGAGCCACAGGGTATCAGGTATATAAAAACCTCCCCCAATTCAGTGCCAATTTGGGGGATATCAAAACCATCGATGCTGAAAATATGTTGCACCTGAAGTTCACTCGTCGGCTTCATCAAGCGCGGGGTGTCAGTTTGTTTTCGGGGATCTTAATGCGCTTAAGTGCGTTAAAAGATTACGAAGATGCGGAATTGACCTCCGCACGTATTGCAGCTTCATTGGGGATGTACATCAAAAAAGGGGATGCCGGCTCTTTCCCTGAAGGTGAATACGACGAAGATGAGCAACGTAATATTGATATTCAGCCGGGCATGATTTACGACGGTTTAAAGCCGGGTGAAGAAGTGGGCATGATCAAATCAGACCGCCCCAACCCTAATCTACAAACCTTTCGCAATGGGCAATTACGTGCGGTTTCTGCGGGCAGTCGGGGCAGTTATTCCAGTATCGCCCGTGACTATAACGGCACATATAGCGCTCAACGACAAGAGCTGGTGGAGTCATTTGAAGGCTATAACATTTTTCAAGACACCTTTGTGGCGGGCATTAGCCGTCCGATGTATCGCAATTGGTTAAAAATGGCGATAGCCAGTGGTGTGGTCGCCGTGCCACCTGATGTTGACCCTAAATCCCTGTTTAATGCGGTTTACAGTGGACCTGTGATGCCGTGGATTGATCCGAAAAAAGAGTCTGAGGCATGGAAAACCTTATTACGCGGTGGTGCGTCAACAGAAAGTGACTGGATACGCGCCAAAGGGGGCAACCCTGCGGATGTGAAACGTCGTCGTAAAACCGAAATTGACGAAAATAAACGATTAGGACTGGTATTTGATACTGATCCTGCTAATGACAAAGGGGCACAAGATGCTAAACAACAAGAACCTGATAACGATGCCTAAAATGTCGGGGCCAGTAACTCAAAAAAACTGGTTTCGCATGCAAGCTAAAGAAGACCAAACTGCAGATATCTATATTTATGATGAAATTGGTGGGTGGGGAATTAGCGCAAGACGCTTTACGGAAGATTTAATTTCGCTGGGTAATCTCAGCCATATCAATCTGCATATTCACTCGCCGGGTGGTGAGGTGTTTGATGGTATCGCCATTTATAACCAACTTAAAAACCATTCGGCAACAATCACGGTTTATATCGATGGTTTGGCCGCCTCAATGGCGTCGGTCATTGCGATGGTCGGTGACACGGTCATTATGCCGAAAAATGCCATGATGATGATCCACAAACCGTGGGGCGTTTCATGGGGGGATGCGAATGATATGCGCGAATATGCTGACTTGCTCGACAAGTTAGAAAACGTATTAATCCCTGCTTATGTGGCGAAAACAGGGAAAACAACCGAAGAAATTACCGCCATGTTAGAGCAGGAAACATGGCTTGATGGTGACGAGTGTGTTGAACATGGTTTCGCCGATAAAGTGATTGAGCCAGTGAAAGCAATGGCAAGTCTTACATCTAAACGAATTGAGGAATTTTCATCTATGCCAAGTGCAATTAAAAATCAAATTACCCCTAAAAACACCACGAGTCCTACACAACCTAATCCAACTCCAGTGCCAGCACCAGAGCCACAGCCTAGCGCCACCTATACGGATGAGCAAACGCGCTTAAATGGCATTAAAGATTTATTTGCCATGTTCGGTGGTCGTCACAATGATTTGATGATCACCTGTTTAGCAGATGCGAGCTGTTCTGTTGAGAAAGCGCGGGAACAATTACTCAATACCGTTGCACAACAACAAAATCCTGAGCCATCCAATAAAGGTAATGCGCATATTTACGCAGGAAACGGCAATATTGTGGGTGACAGTGTGCGTGCCTCTGTGATGGCGCGTGCGGGTTATCAAGATTATGAAAAAGATAACGCCTTTAATAGCATGACACTGCGTGAGTTAGCACGCGCATCACTGACGGAGCGTGGTATCGGTGTGGCTACGTATAATCCGATGCAAATGATTGGTATGGCTTTTACGCACAGCACCTCTGATTTCGGTAATATCCTGCTGGATGTCGCGAATAAAGCGATTTTGCTTGGTTGGGAAGAAAATGACGAAACCTTTGAAAAATGGACGAAAAAAGGACAACTCAGTGACTTTAAAACCGCACACCGTGTGGGATTAGGGGCATTCCCTTCCTTACGTGAAATACGTGAAGGTGCTGAGTATAAGTATGTTACGCTCGATGATAAAGGCGAAACCATCGCGCTGGCGACCTACGGTGAGTTATTCAGTATTACCCGTCAAGCCATCATCAATGATGATATGAACATGCTGACAGATGTGCCAATGAAGTTCGGTCGTGCAGCGAAAGCCACTGTCGGTGATTTGGTGTATGCGGTGCTTATTGACAATGAAAAAATGAGCGATAAAAAAGCACTATTTAGTGCCGATCATAAAAACATGATCACCGGCGGGATGGATGTAGAAACCATCAGTGCAGGTCGTACTGCGATGCGTCAACAAAAAGAAGGTGAACGCTCATTAAATATTCGTCCCGCGTTTATGTTGGTACCGACCACACTGGAAACACAAGCTATCCAAGTGGTTAAATCAGGCAGTGTGAAAGGCGCGGATGTTAATGCCAATATTATTAACCCAGTGCGTGATTTAGCGGAAATTATTGCCGAACCTCGTTTAGATGATGCAAGCGAAAAAGATTGGTATATGGCCTCACGTCAAGGTAGCGACACCATTGAGGTGGCGTACTTAAACGGAATCGATGTGCCGTATATTGACCAACTTGAAGGTTTTACCTCAGACGGTGTTACCACAAAAGTGCGTATTGATGCGGGTGTAGCGCCAGTTGATTATCGCGGTCTGCTGAAAGTGACGGGTAAGTAAGACGTCTTTTTTCTTCGTTTTATCCTGATGCCCTGATGGGCTTTTTTTATATCTAAAATCCGGTGCTTCGGCATCGGAAGGAGTTTTTATGGCTAAAAATTATGTACAACAGGGTGGCACAATTGCCGTGATTAACAGCACAAAAGAGATCATTAAAAGTGGTCAACTGGTACACGTTGGCACTATTGCTTGTGTTGCGATCACGGATATTCAACCTAGTGAGAAAGGTGATGGTTTCTCAGAAGGTGTTTTCTTACTGAACAAGAAGGCGGGAATTGCCTTAAAAGCCGGCACTACGGCATCCGTTAAAGACAATATCGTGGTGGATACAGGTGGCACACCTGCTGGTGTGGTTTGGGATGATGCGGATGCATCGAGTGAAAATGTTACGGTTAAACTCAATGTGTTCGCACCAGCGGGTACGCCATAAGGTAGGAAACGATGAATCCATTTGAACGGTTGGTAAAAAGAATGGATAACGTGACCGAAGAACGGATGGGGATCCCCATCCGTATTAATGGTGTTTTTTATCAAGCACTCGAATCTCACTTTATCCCTGAATTGGGTCCGATGAGTGGTGATGGGGTGAGTTATGTTATTTTTTCGTCAACCTATCAACCTGACCGTAAGGATACTGTTGAAATTGATGGGAAAACTTACCAAATTACTCGATATCAAAAGTTTAATGGTAAACCACATATTTGGATTAAATAGGTGGGTGATATGAAAGGATTAGAGCAAGCCATTAAAAACCTGAATAGCATTAATGATGAAATGGTACCGAAAGCAACGGCAATGGCGATCAACCGTGTTGCTCGCCGTGTCATTAGCCATAGTGTTAAACGGGTTTCAGCTGAAACCAAAGTGCCTCAACGCCTGATCCGTCAACGTGTTCGACTTAGTCGAGCGAGCAGTCGCTATAAAACGCCTCGTGCTAGATTAGTGATAAACCGAGGTAATTTACCCGCCATTGCTTTGGGTAGTGCTCGCGTTCAACTATCAAGAAAACGAGGTAATCAGAAAGGAGCAGGGAGTGTGTTGAAAGTGGGCAAGTTTTCTTTTCCTAATGCCTTTATTCAACAGCTTGATAATGGGCGCTGGCATATTCTTCAGCGCGTTGGGAAAAGTCGTTATCCCATCGAAGTAGTTAAAATACCCCTCGTCACACCGTTAACAACGGCTTACACCGAAGAGTCAGAGAAGCTTATTGAATCTGATATGCCTAAAGAAATGGCATCGGCATTAAAGCAACAATTACGGCTTTATATAAAAGGGAGGGTTTGGTGATCAAACACACACAGATCCGACACGCAATTAAAGAGGCGATTGAGCCTCATGCCAATGGGGCGACAGTATTTGATGGTCGCCCTTTTTTTGTGGATGAAAACGACTTCCCAGCCATTGCTGTGTATATCACCGATGCTGTTTCAACAGGTGAAAACCTCGATGAAGACAGCTGGCAAGCGATTGTTCACATAGAAGTTTTTCTCAGTGCGAATAGTCCTGATGCTGAATTAGATAAATGGGTTGAGGCTGTGATTTATCCCGCACTGACCTCCATTCCCGCACTGTCCGATCTTATCGAAAATATGACCCCTAACGGCTACGACTACCATCGCGATGAAGAAATGGGGTTGTGGGGTTCAGTCGATCTCAATTATCAAATTAATTATTCAATGTAAAAGGAATCATTATGCCTACACCAAACCCATTGGCACCCGTAAAAGGTGCTGGTACTACGCTTTGGATTTATAGCGGTACCGAAGACCCATTAAAAGATCCGTTTACTGATACGGATTGGACGCGACTGGCAAAAATTAAAGAGTTACAGCCGGGTGAAATTACCGCAGATAGTTATGACGATACCTATCTTGACGATGAAGATGCAGATTGGAAAGCGACTGCTCAGGGGGAAAAATCAGCAGGTGAAGCCAATATTACGCTGGCATGGAAGCCGGGTGAGCAAGGACAAAAAGATCTGGTTGATTGGTTCCAACTGGGTGATGTTCGTCACTATCGCATTCGTTATCCGAATGGGGCGGTTGATATTTATCGTGGCTGGGTTAGTTCGCTTGGAAAAACAGTGCCCGCAAAAGAAGTAATCACCCGCACGATTAAGATCACTAATAGTGGTCGTCCAGCTCTTGCTGAAGAAATTAAATCAGCGTCAGAGCAAGGAAAAAGTGCGCCCGTTATTAAAAAAGACAATGAATAAAAGGTAACAGTATGTTTTTAAAGAAAAAAGAGTTTACTTATGGTGGTAATTCTGTTGCGTTATATGAATTATCAGCACTGCAACGCATTGAATACTTTGATTTTTTAGTCGAGCAAGCAGAAAAAAACGACGATATTGAAAAAGTGGAAGGCGTTAAAAAAACCGCCCTGATTATTCGTGCAAACACAGAATCGAATGCCTGGTTAGTGTCTCGTTCATTAGAGCACGGTGGTTCGGATGATGTTGAGCAAATTTACAATGATGTTCTTTCTACATGGAATCCGGAAGCACTTGGTCTTGCAGCTAAAGAAGTGCTGGTGATTAGCGGGATGGCACAAGTTGAAAGCGCGGAAAATGAAAATATTCACAGTGATGCACAGGAAGAGTCACTGGAAAAGTAGTCGCCCGTGAACATCAATTTATCCTGCGCCTGTCGCATGAATTTAAACGTGCTGATTGGCGCAGGATGCTCAGCGAAATGACAGCGACTGAACTCGCTGATTGGTTACACTTCTTTAATGAAACTCCCTTCACCCTCCAACTCATTGATCATGCTTTTTCTGGACTTAACTTCACTGTCGCCAGTGTTTTTGGTGGCAGTGATAATTTATCGCCAGAGGATTTTAGCGTGTTGTTACGAAAACCCGCTGTTGATATGGACGATGAAACCATGATGGCGGTCAGTGAAGGGATAGCGGGCGGAGTACGATATGAGCCAACAAATAGCCGATCTCACGATTAACTTAGGCGCTGAGACAGCAGATTTCAGCCAGCAAATGGGGCGTGTTGAACGTCAACTGCAAG
Organism: Proteus vulgaris; assembly: GCF_033708015.1. Taxonomy (NCBI): domain Bacteria; kingdom Pseudomonadati; phylum Pseudomonadota; class Gammaproteobacteria; order Enterobacterales; family Morganellaceae; genus Proteus; species Proteus vulgaris. The sequence goes on from NZ_CP137920.1 coordinate 1,658,033, forward strand.
AAACCGCAGAAAAAGCCGAAGCCAGTCAACGACGCATGGCTCAACTGGTTGAACAGCAAGCGCAATCTGCTCGCAGTTCTGCAGAGAGTACTGCGCAATCTCTTCAAGAACTTAACAATCAACAAGAAATTTCTCAGCAACAACGAGCGGATTATTATCAGCGGATCGCACAGGAAGAAGCGCGTGCAGCTATTGAATCACGCAAACAAGCCGATGCTTTTTTAGAGCAAGCTCAAAGTGTTGGGCAAACGAGAAATGCACTCGAACAACTCACTGAGGTTTTAAATAAATCAACAAAGGCTTATGACAAGCTCAAAATTACAGGTGAGCAGTTTGCCGAAATTCAGAATGTCACTAAATCAAGAATAAGGGCAATACAAGATCAGCAAGACGCGAATACTGAGAGATATTATAAACAAATTGAAGCCGTTAAAGGCCTATCCGGCAGTGAATCGGCGTTAAGAGCGATTCAGGCTCAGTTAAACCAAGAAGTGAAAAAAGGCACTATCCATCAGCGCGATTATCAGGTGCTTATTTCTGCTATTACTTCAGAGTCAATGAAGTTACGCCGAGAAGAAGAGTCTCTAACACAACAAAAAACACGGTTTATTCAGCGACTAAAAGAACAGGTTGCCACTCAAAATTTAAGTCGTGAACAGATGTTGCGTTATCAAGCTTCTCAACTTGGCGTCAGTTCTTCAGCCGAGATCTATATTCGTCGATTATCTGAATCGAACAAAGAAACTAAAGAGTTTGATAAAAACAGTAAGTCATTATCTGGTCGTCTTCAAGGTATTGCCAACTCCTTTCATATGGGCTCATTGGTTCGTGGTGGTATTTGGGGAGGAATTACTGCTGGTTTAACGGGCGTTGCAAAATTAGCTTATGATGCAGAAAGAGAGTTTTCCCAATTTAACAAGCAGTTGATATTAACGGGTAACTACGCAAATAAATCCGCGAGCCAATTAAATGAAATGGCACGGACACTGGCTGGTGGCGGTATTACGCGTGGTGAAATGGCATCATCCATTTCGAGTGTTGTTGGTACAGGCGTATTTTCAAATAATGAGATTTCCCGTGTTTCAAAAGCGGCCGCACAGATGAATTACATCACAGGGCAGGCGATTGATACCACGATTGATCAGTTTAAACGCTTGCAAGATGAACCGCTTCAAATGTCGCTTGAATTAGAAAAAGCGAATCACCACCTCACGGCATCCCAATTAGAGCAAATCAGAACGCTCGAATTACAAGGTAATAAAACTGAAGCAGCACGATTGGCAATCGATGCTTATGCGCAATCTATCAATGATGGTGCTAATGATATTGTTGAAAATCTTGGATACTTAGAGTCGGCATGGGTAGGCATTAAGAACGCAGCAAAAGAAGGCTGGGATGCCATGCTTGATATAGGTAGAGAAAAAACACTAGCAGAGCAAATTAGGGAGCAGGAAAACTTATTAAGGAATTTAAATAATGTTGGGATTGCACCTCAATATAGAATAAATGAGATACAGGAAAAGATTTCATCTTTAAATGAGCAAAAATTTCAACAAGACCTTAGAAGTGCTCAGGATCAAGCTGAAAAAGTAGCCAATCAATTAGAGGTTAATAAATTCAGGACAAGAGATGAGTGGAGTAGTTTCTTAAGTTACGAAACGAAACGAAAGAATAAAATTGCACAATTCGATGCAGTAAAATATGCATTTACCGAGGATGAGCAAAAAGAAATAATCGAAAGAATTAATTTTGTACTTAGAGATCGCCAAATGCCCGGCACGGGTAAAGGTAAGGGATATGTAGTACCTGCTGGCGATCGTGAAGAGGAAAAAGCCTCTCGTGATTTATTGGCATTACAGGCTCAATTGGAAGTTCTTAAGAAGCATCAGGGTGCTAATGATGTTATTAGCCAACAACGCAAAGATTTTCAAAAAGAGCAGGCGCAATTTGCAATTTTAGAACAAGCACAATTAACGCGTCGATTAACTAACGCGGAAAAATCTTTATTATCAGATAAAGAAAACATTCTTGCTCAAAAGGAAAAACTTGCATTAGTGGGTGATGAAGTTGCTTTGCAAGATCGTTTAAATAAGATGCAAGATCAGGCTGATAAATACATTGCTCAACAATCGGAAAAACGTAAAGCGATTGAAGAAAGTATGGGTAAATCAGCAAGAGAGCAACAACGGTACTTAGAACGCGCTCAATTGCTTGCTGGACAAAAAGACAGTCCGCATCTGAATAATATGTTAGCCGAGCAACAAAAAACCTATGAAGTTGAAGATCAGAAGCGGGCTGATTGGTTAGCGGGTGCCCAAACCGCGTGGGGCAACTATAAAGACACCGCTCTTGATGTTAACTCTCAAGTGCAAAACGCAACATCAATGGCGCTTAATGGGTTTAGTAGTCAGTTAACCAACGTATTATTTGAAGGTGAAGCTAATTTCAAAGACTTTACAAAATCCATTCTTAAAATGCTAACGGATATTTTAATTAAAATGTCATTAGTTAAAGGAATAGAGGCGATGGGCTTTGGTTTTGGTGCACCAGTAGCGAATGCAGATGGTGGAGTTTACAACTCAGCTAGTTTAAGTGCTTACAGTGGACAGATCGTTCATAAGCCTACTATGTTTGCGTTTGCAAAAGGTGCTGGTTTGATGGGAGAGGCAGGCCCAGAAGGTATTTTCCCTTTGCGTCGTGGTGCTGATGGAAAACTAGGTGTTATCGCTAAAATGCCCAATCAAGGATCAGGAGTTACTCAGCATTATCATATTAATATTCAAAATGACGGTAGCAATGGTCAGATAGGGCCTGAAGCATTGAAAAAAGTTTATGAGATCAGTAAGCGAGGTGCTCAGGACTATATTATGAGCCAACGTCGGGATGGTGGAGCTATGTAGATGGAAACATTTAAGTGGAAAGTTAAACCTGATATGAAAAAGGAGTTTGAGCCTCGAGTAAAATCAGTGAAATTTGGCGATGGCTATGAACAGCGTCGCCCTGATGGTATTAATAATAATCTAAAAAAATACAATGTAACGCTGATCTATATAAATAGTGAAAGTTTGCAGATTGAATCATTTTTAGAAAAACATGCTGGTGTTACCGCATTTTTATGGAAGCCACCTCATCAATCAGATCTAGTTAAGGTACTATGTCGAAAATGGTCGTATTCAGTTGGGATGATTAGAACTGAAATAATGGCTGAATTTGAACAGGTTTTATTGTAATGAGGATATTAGTGTGAAAAGAATAATCTCAATAATTTTTATATTTTTTAGTATTAATGTGCAAGCGATTGAGAAAAAAATATCAGCTCCGTTTGGATTAAGTTGGGGTATGACGTATGAAGAAGTATTAAATAAAGCTGGAAATATAAAATTAATTGGGAGCAAAGAAAATAGAATAAAAGAATATTTAATTAACAGTGATTCTAAATTAATAGATGGTCTTGAGCGATATGATGTTGGTATCGATGATAAATATGGATTGGTTAATGTCGGAACATTAATTTCTATAAGTGATTACGAGAATGCTGATAATGTTGTGGAAAAATATAATATATTAAAACAGGCATTGTCTTCTAAATATGGTGAGCAGTATTCTGAAGAGTATTTATGGAAAAATAGAACAAAAAGAAAATTAACTTTACCTGAATGCTTAAGTAATGAATTTTGTGGTAAATATATTTCTATATTTCAAGGTGATGATTCAAGTAGAGTTATATTAATGATGGGGGCATCGCCTAGTAAAGAAGATGTAATCATATCGTTATTTTATAAATCTAGTTTTATTGAAAAAATAAAACAAGAAGAAAAAGATCAGCAAGAAAAAGTTATAAAAGAAAAAGCAAAAGGTCTAGCTGATTCTTTATAATATTTTTGTTTAGAATATCAACCACCTTCGGGTGGTTTTTTATTTGGAGCTAATATGCAACATATTCCTCCTGAAATGCGAATTAGTGTTACCGAACTCTCCTCAACTGATGCTTTGCTTGAGCTTTACGAATTTGATTTAACTAAAATAGGCGGTATTCGGTACCGCTTTTTTGATGGACTCAATCAACGTAAAGAGCCGTTAATCTGGCAAGGAAATACCTATGAACCTTACCCTGTGAAAGGTGAGGGATTTACCTTTAATGGCAAAGGCCCATCAGGGCGACCCACTATTACATTGTCGAATTTATTCGGGCTGATTACAGGGATTGCCAGTCAGCTAGATAGTGCAATTGGTGGGCTGGTGGTGCGTCGCATTGTCAGCACCCAATTTTTAGATGCGGTAAATTTTCCTCATGGCAATCCTAATGCCGACCCATCACAAGAGATTGTGACACGTTGGATCATTGAGCAGATGACCAGTTTAAATTCAGTAACCGCTACCTTTATGTTGGCGACCCCCAGCGAAACTGACGGATTAATGCTTCCTGGTCGTGTGATTTTGTCAGATATCTGCCCTTGGGGATATCGTTCAGAAGAATGCGGATACAAAGGGCCTCCTGTTGCCGATGAATGGGGAAATCCAACCACCGATCCATTAAAAGACAAATGCGGTAAACGCCTTAGTGATTGTAAATTAAGGAAAAACGAATCACGTATAGGCGCGTTTGTCTCAACTTCCCGTATAGGTAATAGTTAATTCCCTCCTAAGGTGTTTCTTATGATTGAACAAGCAATTTTGGCGCAGGCAAAAGAGCAAGCGCCCTTAGAGGCGTGTGGATTATTGATAAGTACCGCGCAGGGTGAACAGTATTTACCTTGCGTTAATCAGCACGCTGATCCGAAAAACCATTTCACAATTTCTTTTGATGATTTTATTCGAGCCGAACAGCAGGGCGAGGTGATCGCGGTTGTACATAGTCACCCTGACGGACAACAGTATCTCAGTACATTAGACCGCCAATTGCAGGTGAACAGCGCATTGCCGTGGTGGGTGGTCTGTGATGAAAAAATTCACTGTTATCAGCCAGTGCCTCATCTATTAGGTCGCCAATTTATTCATGGCTCAACAGATTGTTATGGGTTGTTTCGTGATGCTTACCATTTAGCTGGGCATGAATTGCCTGATTTTGAGCGACATGATAATTGGTGGCGACAAGGTAAAGAGTTGTACCTCGACAATATGGCGAACAGTGGTTTTCGGCAGGTCAAAAAAGAGGCGCAACCCGGCGATATTATTTTGTGTTGTTATGCCAGCTCTCGCGCTAACCACGCAGGGATCTATTTAGGCAATCAAACGATTTTGCATCACATTCCAAACCAACTGAGTAAACGCGAGGAGTATAACGAACGATGGCAACGAATGACGCACTCAATTTGGCGTTACCGCGATTGGCAACCTTCCGATTTTACGGGAATTTGCAACGATTTGGACGTCGCTTTGATTTAAATGTGAATACCGCCTCTGAAGGGCTTCACGCGCTTTTTATTCAAATCCCCGCATTACGCCTCGCCATTCGTGAGGGTTGGTATCAAGTCCGTATTGCGGGTACCGATATTTCCCCGCAAGAAGTTCACCAAAAATTCAATGAAACCTTACCTGATAACGCGGTCGTCCATATTGTTCCTAAATTATCAGGGGCTAAAAACGTCGGCGTTTTTCAGTTTGTTGCGGGTGCTGCTTTATTTTCATTGGGATGGTGGGGACCTGCGTGGATCTCCGCAACAGTGGCGACTTCTTTGATGGCAGGTGGTGCGGCCATGATGATTGGTGGTGTCGCTCAAATGCTGATCCCCGCACCTAAACCCCCTAATTTATCTCGTGGTGATGAAGAAAAAGGCAATACCTATTTTAGTAATCTTGATAACGCAGTTGCACAAGGGATGCCGGTGCCCATTGCGTATGGCGAAATTATGTGTGGTTCACGCGTCATTTCACAATCTGTTGAAATTATGGATGACAGTGACGGCGAAGATATCGATGCCGGCAAACACGGCGGTTAAGAGGAGTTCGTATTATGGGTAAAGGTGGTGGTGGTCAAAGAACACCGTATGAGGCACCAAACGATTTAACATCACGTCAAAAAGCCTCATTAATTGATTTAATCAGTGAGGGGCCAATTGAAGGCCCTATTCATATTCAAGGCTCGATGGATGATTTAGGGTGTATTTACTTGGATGATACGCCTGTGATAGACGGCTCTGGCAATAGCACGATTAATGGGATGTATGCACAATGGCGGGCAGGGACATTAGAGCAACCGGCAATGAGTGGCTTTACCGCGTCTGCGAATGAAGTGCCGGTGGGTATCGAAGTTAAATATAATTCACCGGTTACCCGCACCATCACCTCACCCAATATTGACCGTTTACGTCTAACCTTTGGCACACAAGCTCTCGTTGAAACCAAAGATAATGGTGATCGCGTACCGACTTCTGTTCAATTACAAATCCAAATCCAGCGCAATGGGGCATGGATAACAGAGAAAAACGTCACGATTAATGGCAAGCGCTCTAACTCACCTTATTTAATGGCCGTTGTGTTGGATGATTTACCGCCTGTACCATTTAGTGTGCGCATGATCCGTATCACTCAAGACAGCACTTCTGACAAAATTCAAAATAATACCGTTTGGTCGAGTTATTCTGAGTTAGTCGATATTTCACAAACTTATCCGGGCTCTGCGGTTGCGGGATTGATGTTTGATAGTGAGCAGTTTGGTAATAAATTTCCACGCCGTAATTATTTAATTAAAGGTCGTATTATTCAGGTACCGAGTAATTATGATCCAGATAAACGGATTTATTCGGGAATTTGGGATGGCACCTTTAAACCGGCATTTACCAATAACCCCGCATGGATATTATGGGATTTATTAACCCATCCGCGTTATGGCATGGGGAAACGTCTCAATATCAGCGAGGTCGATAAATTCGCTCTGTATGCAATTGGTCGTTATTGTGATGAGCAGGTTGATGATGGTTTTGGTGGAAAAGAGCCCCGTATGACGTGTAATGCCTATATTACGGATATGCGGAAAGCCTATGATGTCATGGGCGATATGTGTGCCATGATGCGCATTATGCCAGTCTGGAACGGGCGAACATTAACCTTTATTCAAGATAGGCCGTCTGATGTGGTGTGGCCCTATACCAACGCCAATGTGGTTGATGGTAACTTCCAATACAGCTTTAGCGCATTAAAATCGCGTCATACCGCTGTCGAGGTTCGTTTTATTGATCCCGATAATGGCTGGAAAACCAGTGTTGAACTGGTTGAAGATGATGCCAGCATTGCCCGCTTTGGTCGTAATGTGATGCGCGTCGATGCTTTTGGTTGTACTAGCAGAGGGCAAGCCCATCGTCATGGTCTTTGGTTATTAACCACTGAGAAATTAGAGACACAGACGGTTGAGTTTACTATCGGCAGTGAAGGCTTGCGTCATATGCCGGGTGATATTATCGAAATTGCCGATAACTATTACGCGGATAATCAAATTGGTGGGCGTCTGACACACATTGATTATGCCTCTCAAACATTAACCTTAGATCGCAATATAGAGATACCCAAAAGCGGTAAATCAAGCGTCACACTTATTAATGCTCAAGGTGAACCGCAATCGTATGAAGTGCTGAGTTACCCCGCATCTAACCAAATAAAGTTAGACAACTTACCGTTAGGGTTGCGGGAGGGCGGAGTTTGGACGTTAACGCTCCCATCTTTACGTCGTCGATTATTTCGTGCCATTAGTTTAGCTGATAATGGTGATGGCAGTTTTACGGTTATAGCCGTGCAGCACATACCCGAAAAAGAGGCGATTGTTGATAAAGGCGCTAAATTTGAGCCAAAGCCCGATACGCCACTGGGTGGATTTATTCCACCTGTTGAAAATCTTTCTGTGGATATCGAATCAGATGCAAGTGCATGGCAAGTGGAAGCCAGTTGGAACACGCCTTATTCCAGTCGAGGAGTAGACTTTTTATTAAAACTCACTACCGGTGATCGCATTGTCGGTACTGCCTCAACCACGGATACGATGTATCGTTTTGGTGGTTTGCCTCAAGGAAATTACGTTTTATCCGTCGTACCTCAAAATGATCGGAAACAAAAAGGCGAGGTGGCCACAACTTCATTCGCGATTAATCCACCCTTACCACCGAGTTATATTGAAGTGGAATCCGGTTATTTTAGCTTGGGTATTATTCCGCGTTCCGGTGGTCAAAATAGCCTACGGGCACAGTATGAATTTTGGTTTTCAGAAAAGCAGATCACGGATATTCGCGAAGTGGAAAGTCGTGCTGAATATTTAGGTGTTAGTTCTATGTGGGTTATTCAAGGTAGAAACCTAAAAGCAGGGCATACCTATTATATTTATGTTCGTAGTGTGAATGCCGTTGGAAAATCAGTATTTGTTGAAGCGAAAGGCGAGCCAGATAGTAACACCAAAGAAATACTTGATGAACTAGACGGCCAATTTATGACAACTGAGGCAGGAAAGCAACTCAGTGAAAAATTAGATTGGAATGCTGAGACAGCGCTCATTCTTAGTAACGCTGACTCTCAACTATCACGCAGTTTGTTAATGAAACACGGTCAATCACAAGCTGGAATCAAAGAGCTATGGCAAGTCCGTGCAACGGATAACGAAGCATGGGCACAGACTGTTACTCAGCTCTACTCATCAATTGATAATGCAGAGAACACTTTTAACTCAGAAATTAAAGAAGTTAAAACATCTATTTCTAAACTCGATCAAGCGTTCGGTCAAACAACAACTGAAATTAGAACGGAGATAACAACAACTAATAGTGCAACTAATCAGCGTATTGATAGCACGAATAACAATTTGGCTGGCACTAATAAAAACCTTGGTATCACTAATCAAAATTTAGATAAAACTAATCAGAATCTCGAAAAGACCAATCGTTCATTGCAAATAACGGATGAAGAACTTGTTCGTGTTGCTGCAGATGTTGTGACAAACAAAGAAGCAATATCTAAAACAGATAAGGCACTAGCTAAATCAGAGGAGCAAGTACAAGCGCAATTCGGCAAACAGCAAGGCATGATTAACCAGAAAATGCAGGCTGAATTTAGCCAGACCGGTGACGGTGTTGTCACTCACTCAATTAATATCACGATTGTTCATGACAAGGTTAAATATAACGCAGCAGGGCAAGTGATTAGTGCTCAAGTTAAGAATGGAAAGCTCGAATCATTCTTTGGTTACAATGCGAATAACTTTGCTTGGTATAACCCTGTAAATGGCAAGATGGAATTATTCATGTATGCCAAAAATGGGCAGTTTTTTATTAAGGAGGCGTTTTTAGATAAAGCGAATGTTCGTGAAATGGTGTTATCTGAAGCTATAAAGTCCAAGAATTACGAATTAGGTAAGACGGGATTTAATATTGATGCTAATACGGGTAATGCTGAATTTAATAATGCGACATTTCGGGGAACTATCGATGGTGCGGATGGAAATTTTAATGGAACAGTTAAGGCCGGAAAGCTAATAGGAAATATTGTTTCAATTTCTGATGAGATTTATATAAATGATAGATGGAAAGGCGATGGAATAAAAGAGTTGTTTAAATTTAAACAACGAGACACCCCATGTTATTTGTGGGTTAGCGGTTCACTACATCAAGAAGATTATATCCCTGACTGGTTTGGAACAAAAACACCAAACGGGGCATTAATGGGGTATATGGCTCCATTCATGGGAGATGGTAGAGGGGTTGCTGAAATTTATGTTGATGGAATTTTTAATGTCAAAACAGTCTCGGTCTGGTCAGGAAATACATCGAATGCTAGAAAAGATGAATATGTTTGCAACGAATTTGTCGTAAAAATACCAGCGGGAAAGGGAATTAGTAGTGTTGGTATAAAAATACCTTATGCGACCGGAGGGGTTGCTGGAGAGTGGACGGAGTTTATTCTCAGGGGGAGAGTTTTTGCATTTCCTGATTCAAGCGAAGAATTTCTAATTAATTAAGCTAGGAAATAAATCATGATATACACAACAGGCACTGTTAGCACAGTGTCGGGGTCTGCTATTGTCCGCGGAACTGGCACTAAATTTAAAAATAATAATCCCGCCATTAATATCGGAATGACAATTTTAATTAAATCAGGAAATACTAATATTCCCTACATGATTAAATCCGTTAATTCCGACACTGAATTAGTATTAGCACAACCTGCATTAGCAACGACTACTAACACCACATTCTCAATTCATATTACTGAGCCCGATAATAATAGTGATGCAGCTAGAACCATGGTTGCTATAAATGCATACACGCAATATTTTCTCGATGCGATGAATACGTGGATGACTGAAACAGGGCAAACAAAAATTGAGATGCCAAACGGTGAAGTTATCACGCTCGATAGCATTAAGAAGATGCAGGGGGATATTAGTAAAAAAGCGGATGATAATAAAACAGTACATATTGGGGATTTTGGTGTTGGTGCTGTAAACAGACTGAATGCTAAAAATTTAAATGAGGTCATAATTGCGGGCGATTATCAGCAAGATGCAACTAATGAGGCCACACTTGAGAGAAATTATCCAATAAAAGAAGCCGGCGCATTAAGAGTGGCTCAAACCGTTGGTGGCTGGGCGTTGGGTGGTTGCATTCAGGAATACACTACATATCTATCAGCAAGAAAATTTATTAGAGTTAGGGTATCAGTTGACTGGTATCCATGGGAAGAAATGCCAAATCGACATACAAGTGAGACTCAACGATTTAACGGTCAGCTAATGTCGTACAACGGAATATTTAGCTCAGATAAAAATAACCCAAATGACTATTTTGGTTTTCTAAAAGCAATAAGAGGGAATCAGTACGGAATATACTCAAATGTTAGTGGTGTGGGTGGTTTTACTGTAAAAATACCGCAGAAATCAGGGGAGATGATGCTCGTTGGTGATCATGGCGTTGGTGGTAAGGCTGGTTATGTAACTGACTCTGATTTGAAGGATCCATTAAGGGGTTCTTATTTCTTTTCTCAAGGAGCTAATGTTGGAAGTAATTATTTTGGCTCATATGGCTCAGGGATTTCCTTGCAATACGATAATAATATATCGTTTAAGTTTTTTGTTGCGGGGAACGGAATTACCATTACTGAGTGCCTGAATGCAGGAAATCAGAGAAGAAATGTGTTGTGGGGCAGTGTTAATACAACACTGGATTCAAATGGCTTTATCAAAAGAGCTTCCCCTATTATCGACATCAATCCCGACGGCACATTCAACACTAACGATGAATCAGAAGGCGCTACGGTTACTCGAGTAGCTCAAGGTGAGTATCTCATTGAAGGAGTTCTTGGGTTTAACGCTGACGCAGGCTGGGGTGGTATCGATGGTGGTATTGAAATTCCACTCGATGTCAATAAACAGCCACTTATTCGGGTAGACTCTGAAGTTAACAAAGACGGTTCTATTCTCGTTAAAACTTATCACCGCACTCATCCTAATGCACCTAAGTTCGCTCGTAATGATATTGATGGTTACAACGACGGTGATCCGATTGATATTCCATCCGATCGTTTTATTTCAGTGCGTGTACAGATGCCAGAGCAATCAATCTATAACGTGAGAATGCGTGAGATGGAAGAGGTGCAGAAAGTGGAAGAGGAACGCAGACAAAAGGAAGAGGAGATGAAAGAGAAATTTGGGTTAGGTAAGAATGACGTATTACTTTAATAATCAGGACACCAATAGCGCACCAGAAATTGATAACTGATTGATTATATAACTCGGTCGGTTCCATCGAGCATCGGCACTACTCTGTTTTCAAATACTGCACTGAATTCACATCAGGAAACTTCTTACTTCTCTCTCAATAAAATACCAATCGTTCATTAAAGAACTCGCGCAAATGTGTGTTTTTTGAATTCCTCACCCCAAACTTATCAGAAAATAGCCTAGCAGTAAGATGGGGCAACATTTTTATATGGTATGCTGATATTATGGGTTAAATAACTAATGATTAGATGAAGATTTTTGTTAAAGCATAGATTATTGCCAAATATATACAATTGTTTTGATACATTGAATCACCTCCATTGATATAATAACTCATGATATTTATCATTTATTGCCAAATAAGGATGTTTAACTGGCGACATGTGCCAGTGATGTGTATATTAATACGATATCTAAATAGGGAAAAACTATGTTAATCGAATTGTCAATTACTAACTATAAATCAATCGCAGAAAAGCAAACATTTTCAATGTCTGCAAGCAAGCTAACTGATTTGAAAGATAATGTGTTCACGTTAATGGAGCCAAATGTAATTGAACTTTTAAAAACAGCTGCTATGTATGGCGCTAATGCATCTGGTAAATCAAATTTTCTTGAGGCTATGCATACGATTTGTGAAATCGTTGTTGAGTCAGCATCTGGCTATAAAGAAAGCGATCCACTTCCTATTAGTCAATATAAATTAGACGAAGAGCTTTTATCTTCTCCTAGTGAATTTGAAGTTACATTTATTTCTGATAGCGTTAGATACCAGTTTGGGTTTTCAGCTACTAAAGAAAGAATTATTTCTGAATGGTTGTTTTCTTTCCCTTATGGACGAGCGAGGACTTTGTACCAAAGGGAGTGGGATAATGAGACTTATAACTATAAAACCTATTTTGGTCAGGAATTAAAAGGGGATAAAAGTGTTTGGACTCGCTCGACAAGAAGTAATGCGTTACTTTTATCTACAGCCGTTTTATTAAATAGTGAACAGTTACTTCCTGTATATAGATGGTTTGAGAGGAAGGTTAAATTTAGCTCTAGTAAAGGATGGGGGGTAGCATTTACTGCTGAGAGTTGTTTGAATGGTAAAAAAGAAAGAATTCTTAAAGCATTAAGAAATGCAGATACGGGGATTGACAACATTGAAGTAAAAAAACGTAAGTTTGACCTTAATGATCTCCCATCTGATATGCCAAAGGAACTAAAAAGCTTTTTATCTAAAGAGGCCGAAGGATCGGAAGCTATCGAGGTGATGACATATAGAAAAAATAAAAAAGGTGATTTAGTTAAATTTGATTTGTCAGAGGAATCAGATGGAACGACAAGGCTTTTTGGTTTTCTTGGTCCATGGATCGATAGTTTAAATGCTGGAAATATTTTATTTATTGATGAATTACATAATAGCTTACATCCTAAAATGGTAGAATACTTGGTTAAGTTATTTAATAATCCCTCAACAAACCCTAATAATGCACAATTAATTTTTACTACACATGAAACATCGATTTTAAAACAAAATGTATTTAGAAGAGATCAAATTTGGTTTTCTGAAAAACTTAATAATGAAACATCAATTTATCCATTAACTGACTTTGTAGTTAGAAAAGGTAGTGAGGATTTAGAAGCGTCGTATTTAGCTGGAAAATTTGGAGCTCTTCCTTTCATTGGTGATGATGATGTCTGATAAACTTTTTCAAAAAAGAAAAGCTAAAAAGATAGCTGAGTTAGGAAGAAAATCTGCTAAAAAAGAGTCTTATGATCGAATATTGATAGTAACTGAAGGTGAAAAAACAGAGCCCAATTATTTTAATGAAATAATTAGATTATATAAATTAAGTAGTGCTAATGTAAAAGTTGATGGTAGTTGTGGCCCATCACCTAAAACGGTTGTGCAGTATGCAATAGAGTTAGCTAAAGAAGAAGAGCGAAGTAAAAGAATACCTTTCGACAAGATATATTGTGTTATTGATAAGGATGCACATCCTTGTTATAAAGAAGCTCATGAAATAGCCAGAGATACTAAACTTAAAGGTGAATTGATTATAATTAGTTCTGTTCCTTCATTTGAATTTTGGCTACTTCTTCATTTTATTTTTACAACAAAGAGTTATCAGCAGCAAAAGAAAAACAGTACAGGCAAACAGGTATTATCTGATCTTAAAAAATATATACCAGATTACAATAAAGGTATGATTGATATCTTCTCTCAATTAGAAGATAAATTGCCTACTGCGATTAAGAATGCAATTGCAGTAAATAAAAAGGCTGCGGAGTATCAAACTGATATGCCAACTACAAAAGTTTATGAATTGGTTCAAAAGTTGACAAATCTCAAAAGTTAACTAGTTACAATTTAGAAAAGCCTTTTTCGAGGTTTTTTGTTGCCTAAAATTCATGATATCTATTAATTTTACATAATAGATAAAGTATTGTTCATCTTTAAATAACTATAGTCTCTAGTATCCAAGAAATGCTCACTTTTTCTCAAATAATTACATAGATCATAACTATTTTTGATAAAAAGTGAGTTCTTTATGTTTTTGTACCATATATCTTAATTGGGATGTTTATTCTTTTCTTCAACTAGTATTTTTCCTGCATATAATCATTAAAAGCTATTTATATTTCTAACTTGCAGTTATCAAAACCAATAAAAGCATTATGGTAATCAAGTAGTTATAAAAAGGTACAATCATCGTCTTTTAAACCTATTAAGTGTGAATATGCCTTAATAAACAAATAGTTAATGATGGCAGTTTTATATAATGCTACGCCACATGGGTTGGACTGAAGCTGCTGACTTAATCATTAAAGGTATGGAAGGCGCGATTGCTGCTAAGACCGTCACTTATGATTTCGAACGTTAGTTAGAAGGCGCTAAACTGCTGAAATGTAGCGAGTTTGGTGACGCGATTATCAAACATATATAATATAATTAGCGTTGTGAATTGATTACGGGAACTTAAGGGTTCCCGTTTTTGTTACAGGATTTTTTATGAGTGCGTGTAACGTGTTGATGCGTATTTTTGTATTAAAAGTAGCCTAATGTAGCAAAACCAAACAAACAATAAATAAAACGTAAGTGTTAAAATCAATACTTTAAAAGAGGCGATAAGGCTTTATTTATGGCAAAATGAAAAAGAAAGAAAATAATCTGCAAACCGCATGATAAACGTGGCGAAAATTATCATTTGCAGATTATCTTATGAATTAAAATAAAGTCAGAAATAAGATTAACACGCGATGGTTATCCATTCTTTGCCACGAACATCATTATAACGATCTGTCTGTGCTTGAGTGGCATGCCCTAATAAAGCTTGCGTATCGATACCCTGTTTTCGATATAAACGTTCTGATAATGAACGTTGCTCATGAAAGGAAGCGGGTATTCCTTCACCCCAATCAATATCACGTAATAACATATAAAAGAATTGATTAAAGACTTTATATTATAAGAAAAGCTATCAGTTCATATTTTTCTTGCATAAAAGATAAATTTACACTTAATAAGCCCTAGATAAAGATAAGACTGAATAATAACTTTATAAATAAAAATTCAAGATAAAGCTTTTCGATTAATTGACGATATACATAATGACTTATCTTAAATGAGAGATTAAATTTGTGAAAAAAATCTTATTATTATCACTACTGTTTAGTTCTTCTGTTTTTGCACAAAATGTTGATGTAGGGCAAGTATGTAAAGCTTCTGCGGCAACTATGTTTGGTCGAGATCATAAGATTATGCAATTAGAGACTATTGAAAACGGTATTGCTTATGTTCATTACATTCGTTCAGTAGATAACAGTCGCTGGGCTATTAAATGCAAGCTAAACGGTGAAAAGGTAATTTGGGCATCAAATAATGCTGATAGTATTGGTCGATGGAGGGATGATCCTTTAGATAGCATTGTGAAATATTCAGTAAATGGCGGGGACATTACGATTTCTGAAATTTATAGTGATGGTTCTAAAACGGAAAAAACATATCCAATAAAAGAGCTATAAATTACCACCTGTTTTTGCACCCTTTTATATTAAATATAAATACAAGTCAGAAGTTTGATAATTTCTGGCTTTTTTGTTGCCTCAATAAAGGATATAGATGCAATTATATAATAATGACGCATTGATTGTGCTGAAAGCGTTACCAGAGAATTGTATTGATTTGATAGTGACAGATCCCCTTATTTTCGGATTAAATCATGTGCATGGTTTAACATAAAAACGCACCCTTCAATTTAGACTAAAAGAGTCCAACTTTTGGGGTGCAGTTCACGACAGGGCGGGGCGCAGTCACATTTATGTGTTAACGGTTTCCTGTTGCAGATTTTTTTTCGTCGGTACGGCTTTTGGCTTGCTGCTAGAGTAAATGAAAAAAAGTGCGATACCCAAACAGATAACGGCACTAAGTCTGCTTAAGGAGAACGAGATTGCCTCATTGCCTAGCCAGCCGAAGTTATCAATCAGCATGCTCATGGTTAACTGGCCAAAAATGACCGCGACCGTAGCAACTGCTGTGCCAATACGTTGAACGGCTAGAACCATAATAACGATATATGGTACGCCAAATATTGCGCCTAGCAATTGCCATTTAGGCACATCCATCAAAGTCAGAGCGTGTTTGGGCTCGAAAAAAAAGATCAGCAACGCCGTCACCAGCGCGCCTACAGAAAATGTCAGGAACGCACTTTTGAATACGCCGACCTTGCTGCCCAGCTGGCCATTGATAGCCGCTTGGATACTCAACATAGCACCACCGACGACGGCGAGAAGGATCATGATAATAGTCATAATGTTAATTTACTCCTGTGCAACCATAACCAGCGCTGCAATGATGAAAAACAGCGCGATGATACGTTTTCTGTCAATTTTCCTGTGTGACGAACCAAACAGGCCAAAGTGGTCAATAATCAGGCTATTAAAGACTTGACCTGCCAATATGCCGATCATAGTCATAGCGATGCCGATTGTTGGTGTTGCTACAGTCAGGATGATGACGTAAATTGGCCCAAGCACACCACCAAGCAGATACCACGAAGGCTGTGCAAAGAATGATGGGCTGGTACGTGGGCTGAAAAAAAGCATCAGCAAGAAGGTCAGTGCCGCGCCCACACCAAATATGCTGAAAGTAGCCCAGAGATCACCAACCTCCCCACCAAGAGGTCCAAGCAATCCTGCCTCTATGGACAGTCCCATACCTCCGGCAATTACGATAAAAATTAATATCAGCTGCATAGCAATCAATCTCCCGTTGTCTAGGTGGAGAAGATTACAGCTTTACATAGATGAGAAAAATGCCACAATAAGATAAACACTTGTGCAGGATATGCATTAATGAATAAACTTGGAAACATCAGTATTCGTACCCTACTGATTTTTATAGATGTTTATGAAACGCAGAATTTCTCTGTAGTGGCACGGCGGGAAGGGATATCAGCTTCTCAGGTATCGCGCGTCATCCATCAGATAGAGGATATGCTCGGGCAGCAGCTTTTTTACCGTAATACCCGTGCGATAATTCCGACGGAAAGTGGCCATATTTTTGTCCGCTATGCGCGGGCCATGACTAGCAACATGGAGGAAGCGCGACGAGAACTTAACGAGAGAACGCTTGAGCCTTCTGGAATGGTTCGCATAAACGCACCGGTGTTCTTTGGACAGCGCCATGTAGCACCCGCGTTACCCAGCTTGGCGGATCGATACCCTCGGCTTAGCATTGAACTTACGCTGACTGATGATTACATCGATCCACACCAAAAGGCGGCTGACGTAATTTTCCGAATTGGAGTGCTGACGGACTCCTCGTTTCATGCGCGCGTGTTTGGCCAGCAGTTCTATCATCTTGCTGCGTCACCGGATTACATCCGCCGCCACGGTAGACTAAACTCACCCGAAGAGTTCGCACATCATAAATGCCTGGTCTATCGCGGTTCGTCAGGACCAAACCACTGGCTGCTACGTAGGCATGGAGAGGAATGGGTGCACTATCCCGTCTCACCTCTGATGTCGTCTAATAATGCTGAAACCCTGCTGATTGCCGCACTCGGAGGAATGGGAATTGTGCTGTTTCCTGACTGGCTGATTGGAGACCGGTTGAAGAGTGGCGATCTAGTCGAACTGTTGCCGGATCTGGATATATCTATAAAAACCGAGCCACAGCATATCGCGGCAATCTACCCAAATGCCCGCCACCCTCCACTGAACGTTCGGGCAGTTATCGATTACTACATAGACGCGTTCAGTTCACCACTTTACTGGCAGTCTAAATAAGATAGCGATTCTATTGCTCGTCTTGAAAATAGTGCTGATGAATTTAATGGAAACGAACAGCCAATGAGCGTAATCAGAACTCTCAAGATGCAAGTCATTCGCTTCAATGAAATGACGAGTGAACTCGCCAGTAAAGAAGGTGAAGGAGATTTAAGCCTAGCGTATTGGACAGAGAAGGCCATAAGCATTATTTTGAACGCTAGGGCTCTTCTTCTGAAGAAATGGAGCTTATCTTTGAGGAATTTGAACTTATAGAAATTTTGTAACAATTCACAATCAAGGAATTTGTATGCGTTTTCTAACGCTAATTTTTTGCCTCAATCTAAGTTTGGCGTCTTTTCCATCAATGGCAATTGATGATGTTGATGACGATGGTACTATGTCTGCCTCCTATTCAGGAGAATTGTTTGACTGCCGCCAAGAGTTAATTAAGTTAATCGTCAGTAGTAACCATGCATTAATTCGAGTGGAACGTGTCACTGCAGATAGGCTTGATCTTTTTATCGATAGGCGTGAGCAAGACAAACTGATAATTCAGCTTTCTGATAAAAGTCAAAAACCATCCAATGAATCCCCTGGTGCAGGCATGTTAGGGTGGGTTTCATACGATCTGAAAAGAAACCAACTGCAAGATGTAAGCACCGGTGAGGCCTTAACGTTCAGTCATTCTAAAGGGCAAAGAATGCAGTCATGCCTCAAAAAAGAGGAGGAGTGTCATCAAATTTTGAATACTATCCGACTTCAAGCCTTCATTGCACAGTCACCAAAATGGCGTGTAGTAGGAAAAGGGAGAGCCTATTTTCATGCGGCGCCGACAGAAAAATGCCGCCACAATAATTGGTTTGTAGTACCCGGAGATATTCTTCAAATCAATGGGATGAGAGCGACAAAGCCTGTTGATGGGGATAATAATGATTGGCTATTGGTTGGATATGGTGACGCACATGGGTGGATAAAGGTGAATAGATTAGAGCCAGTAGATGAACCAACAGAGTAAACGCTGGCCATCATTTGTATTTACTTAAACTTAAAAGAGTAAAACTGCTCTTGACCGTTTGCTTTGAGCGAGGAGCGGATCTTTTTATTTTGTAGCGAAAACGCTCCATATGGTCAGGTTATGGCAATACCTCTCGCTCTTAAGCTACGTCTGCTTGAATTAATTGCTTCCAGAAGACGCTGGCGGCTTTCTCTGAGATGAATGGCGAGTAATTCTACGGCTTTCTCAGTATCTTGCAATCTAAGTGCAGTTATTATTTCTTGATGATCCTCCCAGGCGGGATTTGATGGTGCTTTGTCGAGCCATCGTGCCCGTGAAAGTCGGCGCAGGGAATCGCTTATTCCTTCGATGATAAACGCGTTCTGACAATAATGGGCTAGCTGAAGATGGAATCGTGTTCCTGCATCGTCCATTATCTCTTCCGCAGCGTCAACAGTATTCCCCTTGAGTAGATTTTCCAGAATGTTAAGTTGTTCTGCTGTCATCTGTTTGATTGAAAGTTTTAATGCTGCAATTTCAAGTACTTCTCGGTAAATACACAGTTGTTCAACTTCATCGACATCGATAGGTGCCACTAACCAACGTAACCCTTCTCGACAGACCAAACCTTCTGACTCAAGTTTTTGTAATGCGGTTCGCACAGGCGTTCGAGATGCGTTAAACGTTGCTTCAGCCCAGCGCTCAGTCAGCCGTTCTCCAGGTCCTAGATCCATGCTGAGTATCAATTTTCTTAATTGGTTTTCAACTTCTGATGCCTGGCTCATAACGACAATATTCTCCCGTGAATTGACAGTAAGATGCGCTATCGGTATGGTATACCAATTTGGTATACCAAAAAAAGAGCGTTTTTATGACTCCTTTTTATAACAACTTTTGGAAGAGAAACCTGATTGTTTGCTTTATTGGCTCGTTCTCAACCGTCTTTGCAATGACTCTGATGCTACCATTTCTGCCTTTGTATGTCGAAGAACTTGGTGTTCACGGTCATGCTGAGATTGTTCAATGGTCTGGTGTGGTATTCAGCGCAACATTTATTACTGCCGGGTTGATTGCCCCAGTTTGGGGAAGACTCGGTGATAGATATGGACGCAAGTCGATGCTCGTGAGAGCCAGCTTTGGAATGGCTATCACGGTTTCACTTATGGGACTGGCAACAAATATCTGGCAATTAGTCGGACTGCGGTTGTTAGCTGGCCTTGCAGGAGGTTACTCATCCGGTGCTACGATCCTTATCGCTGTCCAAGCTCCCAAAGAACGTATCGCATGGGCGTTAGGGATCGTTTCATCCGGTGTCATGGCAGGTAATCTTGTTGGCCCCCTTGCCGGGGGATGGTTGCCGGGACTGATTGGCATTCGAACTACGTTTTTCTACGCAGCCGCCTTGATATTTCTGGCCTTTATTATGACCCTCACGCTCATCCGTGAAGAGGTGCAAAAAAACACAGTTTCATCGACAAAAAAATGCATGAACTGGTCGCAGTTACCTGCCCGTTCGGTGATTGTCTGTATGCTTTGTACCGGCTTATTGCTGATGCTGGCCAATATGTCGATAGAACCCATTATTACGGTCTATGTACAAACTCTCGTTAGTGAGGCATCTCAGATAACTAAAGTGGCAGGGTATGTAATGGCTGTCGCGGCCTTGGGCAGTATCATTTCCGCATCTTGGCTTGGAAAGCTAGCCGACAGAATAGGACATTTCCGCATCATCATACTGGCGTTAGCTGCTGCCGGATTGTTGCTGATCCCTCAGGCATTTGTTACCTCGGGCTGGCAGCTTATTGTTCTGCGTTTCCTTATGGGGCTTGCACTAGGTGGATTATTACCCTGTATTGCAACGGTAATACGTCAGCGCGTACCAGAAGGAATGGTAGGAAGTATTCTCGGCTATTCTGTAGCCGCACAGTTTGCAGGCCAGTTCATCGGACCGCTGATAGGCGGAATTGTCGGTGGTCATATCGGGATGCGGGCAGTATTTCTAGCAACTAGCTTTATATTGCTGCTCGGTGCGATTTGGAATTTTAAAATATATCGCAAGTCAGCTACACGTTGATGAACTGTATTCCTCTTCACTTGTACATTTCGGAGATTTTATGATGACTCAACTCAATAATATCGATAAAAAAACACCTTTTTAGTAATGGATTTTTAGATGAGCATACTCGAAAAATACTGTCTCAACATGCCTTTGTTATGCATTCAACCGAAATATTAAAAGCTTGGACATAAAAATATAACTATTTGATATGGAAATAATTACCACAGTTATTTGAGTGGTTCAGGGCGAATATCTCATTGAAGGGGGACTGGGCTTTAATTCAGATGCAGAGTGGGGGCTATTGATGGTGGTAGTGGGGGCTATTGATGGTGGTATTGAAATTCCACTTGATGTCAATAAACAGCCTCTTATTTGGGTTAACTCTAAAGTTAATAAAGATAGTTCTATCCTCGTGAGAACGTATCATCAAACTCACCCTAATGCACCTAAGTTTGCCCGTAATGATATTGACGGCTTCAATGATGGCGACCCGATTGATATCCCTGATGGTCGCTTTATTTCCGTTCGTGTACAGATGCCAGAGCAGTCAATCTATAATGTAAGAATGCGTGAGATGGAAGAAGTGCAGACGGTGGAAGAGGAGCATAGACGGAAAGAAGAGGATTAATTATGATTGTTGTTAAACGGGCTGTACTGATTAACTAACTCACCCGTTTAACATAATGGGTCTTATGTGCATCAGTTTTATAATCATTATTCCTTTACTGTTAAGAAAATTGCATTAGCAATTATTACCAATAATGTAAATATTATTAATAATAAATTAGCTGGCAATTCTCCATATTTTATGGAAAGAAGTACATCACCACAGATAAAAAACATTAAATAAAAATATAAGATGCTAATTCTATACTTAATATTTTTATTTTTTTTATTATTCATTTTTAGAAAAACAATAACATTAATTACAGTTAAAATAAAAAAAATATATATTTTCATTTTTGTTCATCCATAAGTATACCATCAACACTTACCTTATAGGGATTTCCATTCTTATCTAAACATCGGTAATAATAAGGGGGAGAGTTTGGATCACCTGTAACTAGGATAACTGTCTCACAATGTTCAACAATATATTCTATGTTGGTAATTTTTTCCGGTTCAGAAAGACTTAACATTAAATTCCCTGACTCTTTATCAAATACAAAAGCATTCTTTAAATCTTCTTTAATTTTTAATAAATTAATAGCATCACTAGCAATCTCAAGATTAAGAAAAAATTTATTTGCTTGCTTAAATGCATAATCTAAATCTTTTCTACCATAATAAAATAAAGCCATCGGTTTTATTTTTCTTTCATCATAAACTTTAGATAACTTAGGTACTAATTTTAATTTACCCTGAACTGAAATCCCTAAATCAACCAAGTCATAAGCTAAGTTTCCGACTGACTCATCAAAACCAAGAGCTTTAGCTGTTGCCTTATATCCTTCTCTCAACGGACCTTGCACCTCACTATTTCCTTCATAAAATCCTATACCTCCTTCATAGATACCATTGAGACCATGAGCAATAAGTGGAGCTCCAATTAAGCACCCTAACCCTGTATAACATAGACCAATCCCTCCTATGGTCATCCCTAAACCGCCTAGAATAGAAAGACCATTAATTATCCAATCAATTGATTGATCAGTTAAACTTTTCTCTTCTTTTTTTATTTCAGCCGAACCTTGTTCATAGGTTATCTGACCAGATTCAACTTTCTTAACTATTCCATATGAAAAAGATTCAATATCTTGTTTAAATTCATTTTTTATTTCAGAGTAATATAAGTGTTTTTCACAAAGTTCATTAGCACAGTCAATTAAATGCTGAGCATCTATTCTAATTCTATTATCGTCTTCATTTACCATAACAGGGATATATTGCTCACTAGAACCATTGATAGTTTGTGATGTAGATAAAATGTCATTATTAACTTGTGAACTAAATACTTTAGGACTTGAATATGGAATATCGGTAATTACAACGTTAGAACCTAAAGGACACCCACACTGAACAATTGAACCCTCAACAGCCTGTACTTTTCCATGATTATTGATTCTATTTTCGCCTGTAGCAATTTTTCCAGCTTGCCCACATTTAGGACAAATAGTGGTAGGATCTCCTACTCTAAGCGCCATTTTTTGATGACAACTTACATTTTGAATGGTAGCAATACAAGTAGCACCCGTTGTTGTTTTATCTCCATTTATGGCTATAGCCTTACCAAAAATATTCGGTCTTAATTTAGACATAGAATTTTTCTTTATCCTTTAAATTATGTACCCTAGTAAAAAAGTTAGTTATTAACATAGGTTTTTATAGTGATAAAATAGGTTAATCCATCTATTTTTAATTCAGGCCAATCGCCAAGAACAGTGACTTCTAATCTATATTGGCCATATTCTGGTGGGACTGATGCTATAGAAAAGGCATCGGCTCTACGAACACTATTATTTCTGTGTATATAATCTAAAATTAATGATTCAGACATATCATTATTCACTTTATATAAATTTACTTTAAATATCGCAGAGTTACCGATGTTTTTTATTGGTCCTTTTCCATTGAATATTTCAAATTTAGAAAAATTAAGATTTTTATTTGGATTTTCTTCTATATTCAAAATTATATGAGATGACGGAGGTGATACAGGGAATAAATATAATAATTTAGGTGATGGGATTGGAGTTTTCCAAAAAACAAAGTTAATAGAGTCCCCTTTTTTATACAGTTTTATGGGGATATTAATAGGGTGCCCTTCGGCTATTTTAGGTGATAAGAAAAAATAAGGGTCATCATCTATTGGTTTAAGCCATTGATATAGAAGAATTCCACTCACTCCAACCAATAAACCCAATACAAACAAAATCCTTTTCATATACATAAATCCTTAGATTTAAGAAACTATATATAATATAGCTTCTTAATTTTGGTTATGCTAGCGATATATAAATACTACTTATCTTTTAGCGACGATAGTTTTTTACACCATACGTCAAGTGTTTCTCGTTTTTCCCTTAAATAATCATATCTATCATCATGTTTCTGGGAAACTCCTGGCCTTTTGTGGTTTTGTACCATATCCCTTAACTCAGAACTAATCTTTATCCCACCCGCTAATGTTTTGCATACACACTGTCTTTTAAGTCTATTAAGAGTGAATATGCCTTAATAAACAAATAGTTAGTAATAACGAGTTTATATAATGTTACGCCATATGGGTTGGACTGAAGCGGCTAACTTAAGCATTAAATAGTTGAATATACAAAACCTCGCTTTGCGGGTTTTTTGCTATCTACAATCTCATGTTGGTCAAAGATAAAAAATTTAGATATTGGGGGCTACAAGATTATATAAAGTAGGAATGTGTAGATTAAAAAGAACGCTGTGAATTTGGGCTACCACAGGGCTTTAATGAGTATGTGTAAAAACAATAAATTACCAATATATACCAATCTAATTTATTAATAATAAACGTTATTTTTTAGAGGGGAAGCGTGACGAAGATCCTTTACTATTAGGACAGTTCTTAGATTAATAAATTAAAAATACTGTATATTTAAACAGTACTTTTAATTATAGGAGAAAATACAATGTCAGATTCAGGTTTTTATCCCGTATTGGGTAGTCGTCATTTTAGTTTAAATAATATTCCTCGAAATATTGCAGTAGGTTATAAAAATACGGATAGCGGTAAAGTGTTCAACGATGATGGAACGTTCTTGTTACATACATCAATAGATATTAAAGGTCAGAGTGGTCCACTTTCCATTAGAAATGAGTTTGCTGCTGGTTGGTCCGTTAAATTTTCTGAATTACCTTGCGATGAAAAAGGAAATATTTTAGTCATTTCCCATTTCTTCTCACAACTGACTACGGTAACTCCAGAATCGATGAGACTCGTCATTTTGTGTTCTAAAGAGCCAACGCATCGAATTAACTTAAGTACAGGGGAAATTATCGATAATTCAAGTGATAATCAATATATAAAAGACATGGTTATTTATTATACTGTCAATGATTGTAGCCATTCTAACTAATCCCATTATATTGATATAAAAAGATCGTTTAGGCGGTCTTTTTTCGCCTCTGCGACCACAAAATCAATCACAACACCTCACATTCACACAATAACTGTGTGTCTGTATTCTTTTAACTAAACTCGGACACTTTGTTTACTTCGAGAACTTAATGAAAGAATATGGCGTAGAAATTGGAAGCCGTTATATAAGGGTTAATCAGCGACTACTTTAGTGAGGAAAATAGTACAGAAATTCTATTTTATAAAGTTACAAAATAACTGGTTATAAAAACAGTGTTTTATTGCATTTGATCTGTAATTACCTTACCATCATCAAATAGCTGGTAATTTATTATTTATCACTCTAAATTTTATCAAATGCTCGTTTGAGTGGGATTTTCTTTATCTTATACAACTTATTATTCCAATAATATATGTCTAACAAGGAGGATGAGTGAAAGGCAAAAGAGTTGTTATTGTTCATGGTTATATTGCATCTCCAAAGGATAACTGGTTTCCATGGCTGAAAGAAGAGCTTGGTTCGTTAGCGAAAAACGCCGTAAACCCTCGCCCAGTGCGGGCGGGGGTATAAGGCGAAAAGGCCGCAGGGCTTTAAAGATCAATCAAGCGTTGACTGGCTCTGAACGTAGGCTCTGAGTGTTTCAATCGTTGCCCCTCCGGTGCTACAGACAAAGTACGACCTTGACCACAAAAGTCCCGTTTTACTTTGCGTCCGTAAATGTGTGTTTTGCTGGCGCAGCAGGCGCGACGATACTGATTTCAGATTGTTGACCATCACACTGACCGCCAGTTTTGGCGGGTAAGCAACCAGCAGATGCACATGGTCAGGCTCTCCGTCCATCTCAATAATTTCGCATTCAAGTTTTGCCGCAGCGGAGTCAAATGCATCACGCAGTTGAGCGAGCATCTGTCCGTCAAATAGCTTACGTCGATACTTTGTCGTAAAGATCAGATGCACGACCAGTTTACTGACACTGTGCCGCTTTCTGAGGAATTCCGCCAGTAAATCATTATGATTACTCAATTGATATGTTTCCCTAACATGTTAAAATAAAAACATTATATCAATGAGCGCTGATGATGTTAAGAGCAACAAAAGTACGCATCTACCCTACACCAGAACAGGCTGAATATCTCAACGCTCAGTTCGGTGCGGTTCGTTTTGCGTACAACAAAGCGCTGCACATCAAGAAAGACGCTTACCAGCGGCACGGCGTAAATTTAAACCCGCGTAAAGACCTTAAACCGCTGCTTGCCGTGGCGAAAAAATCCCGCAGATATGGGTGGCTTAAAGAATATGATTCTATTGCATTGCAGCAGGCGGTGATTAACCTTGACGTGGCTTTCTCCAACTTTTTTAATCCGAAACTAAAAGCCCGTTTTCCCACGTTTAAAAGTAAGCATGGCAGACAATCTAGCTATCATTGTGTCGGGATCAAAGTCATTGATGGCGCGATAAAAATCCCGAAAATCGCACCGATTGAAGCGCGTTTACATCGTGAAATTACGGGGGCGCTGAAAAGTATCACACTGAGTCGCAGCGCAACCGGAAAATACTATGCGTCACTACTCTGTGATGACGGGGTAGAAGCACCGGCAAAGCCAACATTGATATCAAATATCACGGGGCTTGATGTGGGGCTGAGTCATTACGCCATCAAATCAGACGGCAATAAGATTGCTAATCCGCGCCACCTTATCAATGCCAGCCGTCACCTACGTCGAAAACAAAAAGCCTTATCTCGCAAGCAAAAAGGGAGTGCTAATCGCCGTAAAGCCCGAATACAGCTTGCAGGTGTACACGAACGGGTAGCCAATGCCCGTGCTGATTTTCAACACAAACTCTCTCGTGCAATTGTTGACGAAAACCAAGCGGTAATTGTAGAGACACTGAAATCGGCGAATATGATGAAAAACCACTGTCTGGCTCGCGCTATCGGTGATGCAGGCTGGCATGGTTTTATCACAAAGCTGGAATATAAAGCCGCAGAAAAAGGCGTCCATCTGGTAAAACTGGATCAATGGTTTGCCAGTTCGAAAACCTGTCATTGTTGCGGTCATAAAATGTCAGAAATGCCACTACATAAGCGTATCTGGCAATGCCCTGAATGTGGAGTTGAACATGACCGAGATATCAATGCGGCAATCAATATCCGACACAAGGGCATATTGGAATTACACGCGGCGGGACTCGTCGTTTCAGCCCATGGAGACCCGCGTAAATCCGTCGTACAGAGGGTTGCGGTCTGAGAAGTGGGAAGCCTCGCCGATTACAGTGGGGAGCAGTCACGATGTGATATCAGTATACCAATGATGCCTGAATCTAATCATCCTAGTCCTAGTGAATGGCAGCAAAAACTAGCTGATGAAAACATAATACTTGATAAAGATACTATTCTTGTTGGGCATAGCCTGGGATGTATAACTTTATTGCGTTTTCTTTCTGAACGGGCTTCTGAAAATATAAAAATAGGTGGATATATTTTAGTCGCTGGTTTTAATAGTGAGCAAAAAACTTTACCTGAGTTAAATTCTCATATTTATCAGGATCTGAATTATAGTAAATTAATTAAAATATCAGATAAAAGAGTTTCATTAATATCATCCAATGATTGGGTTGTAAGCCCTAAATCATCCCAATATTTAGCAAATAAATTACAAACCAAAATTATCATTGAAAATGATGCTGGACATTTTCTTGATAAAGAAGGTTATATTAAATTACCTGTCATGCTTAAAATTTTTAAACACATGCTTGAATAAATATAAGCTATAAATTTAATATTTAAATACTAGGTATTAAGTTACATCATTTAATGACTATAATGAAATTACGATTAACTACATTGGTAAATAGTACCAATGTAGTTAATTTCAAGAGGGAAAAGTATGATGTTCAGTACTTCTAACGTATTAACTTATTGAAATTCAATTTAGGTTCAATAAACCAGCGAATAGTTGAATTTAAAGTTAATAAAAGACAAATACTAATGGTTGATAGTGTTAGTAATATTATTACTAATAAACTATATTCCACATGAAAATAAGTTAAGGTTTGTAAGAAAATAAAACAAATAATAGGATGGATTAAATAAATACCTAAAGCATTGTTTGATACTTTAGCATACTTATCAGTGGATAAAGCAAAATAAATAATGCTAGAACCTAACACTATACTGATAAAGAATTTTAAAATATAAATAACAAAAAAAGATGATAAAAAAGTGGCATTAGTGAAGTTTATAATTACTCTATTAATGCTTTCCTCATGATAGAGCACGGATATAGCTAAAGTTGTGGTGATTAAAATCATTAAGAAGGATTTTTTTCTAAGTAAGGATATTTTTTCATTATTAATGAAATAAGCCATTATAAAAAATGGAAAATAGATAATAATAGAGAAGAATTTTGATAAATTCATTAAATGATTATTTGTTAAATAAGAAAGGATTAATGATGCTATCAAAATGAAAAATAGTATTAAATTATTAAATTTTAATTTTGGTGGTAATAATAAAAAAAAAGCTTGCCAAACCGGAATGGCCAAAAAAAACCATACTCCATTTTGAGGCTCCAAAATATAAAGCTTTAAACTTAATTGGTCTGAAAAATAGAGTGGAATTGCATCAACCGTTTGAAATGTTAAGTAAATTATAAAAGATGGAAGTAAACTAAGCTTCAATGACTTCCATGTAGTATTCTTCGTTACGAATGCAACAATAAATACGAACATAGGAATCAATGTTAAATTGAAAATATCAATAAGAAGCCAGACTTTATTTTTATCAGCTAAATTTAAGTAGAAATTAAAAACAATAAAAGAACTCAATATGAGCTTCAAAGTAGGCCAATATGGTTGGGTATTTGATTCAGGCTTGATTTGCTGTTTCATATGGACGCTCTATATAGAAATTAGCTCATTGTACCGCATTGATATGCTTATTTGAAATGGATTCATTAGAATTAATTAAGAAATAGTTTTAACTTATTTTGAATAAGTATTAGTTCTATGAGTTCAACTTTCGATTACTGTAACGGGGGTTTTCTATTGATTAAATCCAGATCTACCATAAATGAGGATATGTGCATGAGAAAATTAACGGATGTGACCTACGGAATGGCTGGCTTAACGGCTTTTTTCACGTTGGTTCTTTAAGCGCGAGATCTTTTCGTTCTATTTATCAAGTGGTTCTCGTTTTTTCTTAAGCAATGTGCGAACGTTCATCTCAAATATCACAAATCATTGGCCTCTAATAAGTGCAAGCAGTAATGACATTATTGATATAACGATGTTATTTATTAGCAGTATTGCAGTAAAATTAAGGCGTTGATGAGTTATTTTTTGTTGCTCAGTGGTGAGGGGATGATAATAGTTAGTAGTAGCCATTGAATGTTTGCATATCTCAATAATTTAATTTAAGTTGAATAATTCTCTTAACTAACTAAAATATTTAGATTAAATGTAATTTTAATTGAAATTTATATATGTTTGGTAATCAAAAAGAAAACAAAAAGCTAAGCGATGATGCTGAACTAGATAAAATAGAAAAAATATCTAGTACATTACTTGATATAGTGGTTGGTATATCACTAGTTTTTATTGCAACCATCGTTGTCTTTATTATCGCTTTCACTTACTTTACTTAAAATGAAATACCAACAAAACCTACTAGTGGTTAGGATACTGCTGCCTGTGCAGTATCTAGCAAGTCCGATTGGGCTTCTTATGAGTCTTTCTTTCATCAAGCGCATTATCACTACACAACAGGTAAAGTTTTAGATTATATATTCAACCCAATGCTGGACAGATCTCAAATTTGCCCGAATATTATTCAAATAAAGCGATAGCAGGGTTTGCTAGTTGCCATAATAATCGCTGTATGGGGTCAATAATAGGCAATTAATTGATTAAAATCTAATTTTATAAATTGGATAAATCCCATTAGAATTTCAGGTGGATTTTTTTAAATTAAAGAAGAGTAAAATAATACTCCATAAACGCTAACTTAATGATATTTAGGAGACTATATGAAATTTTTATTTAAAAATATTTTTCTTGCAGTAGGTATTTTGTCTTCTAGTTTTGTTATGGCAGATAATGCTGATGAGATAACGAAAATTTCTTATGTATGTGAAAATAATAAAGTAATGGACGTTATCTATATAAATACAGCCAAAGATAGCTATGCGATCATTAATCAAATGGATGAAATGATCCCAATGAAGATTATGAAAATGGCCTCTGGTGCAAATTATGAGGCGATGAATAAAAATTACACCTACAAGCTTTACACTAAAGGTGATAATGCCGAGTTAGTTGAAGGTAAAGATATACCCGTCTTGAGTGATTGCAAAGCGGGCTAATTGGCATTCGCTTTATTGATAATTATTTAGCATTCGTATAAAGGTCACTCCGGTGACCTTTTTTCTTTTTATATCGAAAATACTCTATCGGTAATGCATTGCTAATCATCTTTAACTGATGATTTTGTAAAACAGTGTAAGTCAGACCGTTCTGTTACTGTTTTGTGCCAATATTTTCTCTTTTAAAAATGGGGAATTATTATGTCTACAATGAAAACAGAAGTTATAGTTATTCGCTTAACAAAAAAAGAGCGTGCATTATTGGATTCAATAAAGACAGCACCACTACTTGCAGATTGGATGAAAGAATTGGCACTTTCTAAATTACAAGAAAAAGATATTTCATCTAATAAATAGTGACTAATGCCGACAATAGGGAATTGAGTCGGCATCATTATTTTATTATTCATACTATAAAATTGAATAGAAATAGAAACAGTAATAATGGATTAGAGTTTATGTACATTAAACTTTAAGATAATACATATGGATACTAATAAGACTAATAAAAAAGCCCAATGTGGCGGCATTGGGCTTAGTGACTCGAATAGATGGGTATAAAAAACTATTAGAGATCAGTATAAATGTAGTGAATTTTCATTTTATAAATTAACAATAAATGCTTTTTTCATACTAAAAAGTGCTTTTAGGCTTTACTTCGTCTAGTTTTAAGACAAATTGATGTTTTTTTGTTCTTCCCTGCAATGCCAGAGTTTTGTAGATTTACTTATTTTTAGTTTTATCTACCTGGAGGATATCAATTTATTATTGGTAAAGATAGGAATGCAACTGTTTGGTTTGAAAAGATAAATAAGTATTTATTTTATCATTATAGACTAAGTAGATTTACATTTTTATATGACCTTATGCGTTGAATTTATTAATAATATTTAGAATATAAAAATATTAAGTCATTACAAAAATATAAAAATATTGATTGATATTGATCTTATTTTTAACATAAAAATAATGACAGGTTAATCAGTTTAGGTAAATATTATAAGAGCATTTAATTCACAATTAATAAGGAAGGTAGCTATTTATGTTTCCAGAATATCGTGATTTAATTTCAAAACTTCGCCAGACTGATCCCCATTTTCGTGATCTTTTTAACCAACATAACGAACTTGACCATAAAATTGTTAGATTAGAGCATAAGGATAGGAGAGGATATGGCGAAGAAGTTGTTGAGCTAAAAAAACAAAAATTAAAATTGAAAGAACAAATTCATCAGATCCTTAAAAACCCACCAGAAGAAGAGTAAGTAATAAAAAATAATGACACTATAAACACATAAAGAAGCAGAAACCATCCACCTAAAAAGGATGGTTTTTCATTTTTTGCTGTGGTGATCGTTATTGTATTTTATTAATTAAGATAATGCTTATCCCTATTTTATTATTTTTTTGAGATGATTCTTTTTCAATAAAAATAAGAGAAATTATTTTCTAATGGTCAACAATACTTAAAGGATATTTATGAAAAAACTTATTTTAGCATTGGGTTTATTATCAATTTCTTCTATTGCTTTTTCTGCTGATTTATCTAAAGCATGTGAAGACTATTTTAAAGAAACTGACTCTTATGTTGAGTTAATGGCAAAAAATGATGCAACGAAAGCTCAAGCAGAAGCGATGAAAGCGCAATATGCTCAAGCTAAAGAACAATTTGCAGCATTACCTAAAGATGTTCAGGAAAGTACTTGCAAGCAAGCTTTAGATTCTTTAGAACAAATGAAAAAAATGTCAACAGGTCAATAAATTTTTTTGTTGCAATACGCCTTATAATGATTAAATTTATAAGGCTTTTTCGCTTAAAGATAAATCCTCTTTTATATTATTATTTAATCTAATTTATAATTGACAGGTTGTTAATTATTATTTTCTTTTTTATTCTTGATGTTTGTATTTGGTTTTATTTATTTAATATTACATTCTCTTACTAAGAAAATGTATTAAAAATAAATATTATCATTTATAACCTAATGGTTTAGATGATTAAATAGAGTGTATATTGATGGCGGAATAATAGTGCAAGATTTATTAATAGCAGGCATCTTATTGATGTCATTTTTATTTCCATATAACTATATTTTAATATAGCCAGTTACTATATACTCAGTGACAATAGTTTTCATATGACCTTGTTATTTGTGTTAGGGTGTTTTTTTATTCTGTGTTTTTTGCTTATTTATAGTTGAAACAATTTATCATTGTCATTTTACGAGTGTATTTTTTTATTTTTATATAAATGTAAAAATTTATTTTGTTGGTGAATCGATTTTATGGAATAATTGTTCATTCCTATTTCTTATTGATATTTAATTTATGTATTACTTTTTATTATTTTCTGTATTTATAATCTCTGGATGTACCACGAATAAAGCAACTCAGACTAAATTAATTGAAACACACACCAATAATCTCACTCCTGATAGTCACGCAGTTAATAATAACTTGGTTTTTATGTTAGGAAAGCAATCTCGCTTTGAAATGGAAGTGAAAGAAGAAAAACAAAGACTTAACCAAGTTTTTAAAGTTGGTTTAAATGAGGTAAAACCATCAGTAAACGATCAGTATTTAAATAATCATTCAACATTAAAGCCTATTCAAAAAATAAGTTTTACTATGCCTGTTCCTGAGCCTATTTGGAATGAAGAAAAACAGACAGTTGAATTCAAATGGAAACAAAAGCCTCATTATACTTTTGATGCCTATTAATACTTTAATATCAATTTAAAATTTAATTTTATATGGAAAAATTATGCGTATAGCAATCGCCTTATTATGTTCTTTTCTATTACTGGGCTGTGCTACTGATAACGTTACTTTTAGTATGGGTAATTCAGGAAGCCATAAAATAGGTAGTCCAGTGTGTTCTACATTAGTATGTGGTAAAAATACTCGAACACAAGGAGAGCAAAACGCAATTAATGAAGCTGTTCATGAACAACAGCGAGCTATTATGCGAGGAGAAAAACCTGATTTACAGATTATGGCCTCTTATTAAAAATTAACACTATTATCTATGCCAGTAATTAATACTGGCTGATAATTATTTTTTAAATTTTATTAATAATAAAGTTAACTCTATCGGTGATCCCAATTTTAGGTAGCTCTATTAACTTATAATTATATTTTTTATAAATAGCTATCATAGCTAAATAAGTTTCTTCTGCTTCTTTTTCTGTCTGTTTTCTTTCTTGATCTTGGGTATAAATCTCAGGCCATGGTGGCGCGATAAACACATTTGTGGAATAACGAAATAAGGTTATTGCCTTATCAAGGTGATTAGGAATAGTTAAACCACATAGTAGTAAATATCCTGCAATATCAGGGAGACCTCGATCATAGAAATAAAGTATTTTGTTGTTGCTTGCTTCATGCCATGATCGTAACTCCCAAATTAGCATTGCTTGTGCAAAAGCGTTAGGATCGACCCACGGTAATGCATTTCCTTCAATAATATTTTGATCTTGAATAATGGCTCTTCCTGCTTCTAAAGAACAGGAATAACCTCTATTTTTAAGTTCATTTATTAGTGTGGTTTTCCCAGAACCAGGACCTCCAGTTAATATAACTCGATGTGATTTTACAGGCATAATAGCTCCTATGATTTTGGATAATTAATAAAGAGAATAGTGATGATATTAGGGGGGAGTAATAGTGCTGTTAGACATTAAATATACTATAAAAAATAGACCTAGAAAAAGTACACAAGCATTAAATGCTAATATAACTCTTAAGTAGCTTTATTTTACTTAATCAAAAAATAGCGTAATAACTTACGTTGTTTTAGTCGCGGAAAATTAATGGATAAGTCAGAAGGGACACAAGACGCTGGTGTGTAGAGGTTATTGAGAAAGGATTTAGTCAATAACGACATATTTTATTGTTTTTTGTTTGCCGTCTTCTGATTCAAAAAGTGCAATACCAATTACACCCGTATTTCTTTTATCATTTTGAGTGTTATTACCTCCCATTTTTCTTATTTAGGCATTTTATGTCTATGACCGCATCTAATAACAATTGAAAGAAATAGAGTTTGATTCTATTATAGAACGTATATGTTTTATAATGATTTATATATAAGGATTGGCGTGGGTATTGTAAAAATTTCTGATGAATTACATGAGTACTTGCGAAAAGCAAGTAATGTGATGTCACGCTCTGTTAATGCTCAGGCAGAGTTTTGGATAAAAATTGGTATTCAAGCAGAATTAAACCCAGATAAAACGTTTCCAATGATTATCAATGAGATGCTGGAAAAAGAAGCCATCAAGCAAGAAGTAGAATAAGAGGAAAGAAAAGTGGATAAAATAACGATTAAAACGGCTGATGAAATTGAATTAATGCGTGAATCAGGGCGTTTATTAGCGAAAGTTTTTACAATGCTTGATGATTTTATTGTACCAGGTGTTTCTACACTAGAGATTAACGATAAAGTTGATGATTTTATTGTCAATGAACTTCAAGCAAGACCTGCAAGTAAAGGTCAATATGGTTATGAATATGTGCTAAATACATCTATCAATGAAGTTGTTTGTCATGGTGTACCAAAAGCAGATGAGCGCCTTAAAAGCAAAGATATTATTAATGTTGATATTACATTAGAAAAAAACGGATTCATTGCTGATTCTAGTAAAATGTATATTATGCCAGAGGCATCTCCTATTGCGCGCAAATTAGCCAAAACAACATATCAAGCAATGTGGGAAGGTATTAAGGAAGTAAAGCCAGGTGCAACATTAGGCGATATTGGCCATGCGATCCAAAGCTTTGCACAAAGTCATGGATATAGTGTAGTAAGAGAATACTGTGGGCATGGAATAGGAAGAGAAATGCATGAAGCGCCACAAGTACTACATTATGGTATTAAAGGGCAAGGGGTTGAGTTAAAAGAAGGGATGACTTTTACGATTGAGCCAATGATAAATCAAGGTGGCGCAAAAATAAAAACCAAAAAAGATGGTTGGACGGTTGTGACAAGAGATAAAAAATTATCTGCTCAATCAGAACATACTATTTTAGTAACAGCAACAGGATATGAAGTGCTCACTTTACGTCCTGAAGAAGTATTACCATAATTGCTACTCTTTTATATTTATAGCCATTTTAAGATAAAATACTTTTTATAATTTCAAAATTATTTAATTTTTAATTAAAGTGGCTAATCGTCTTTTTTATTTTCCATTTCTATCAACAAATTAATATCTTTATAAATCTAGGTTGTAAATTGCACGTTGATTGCTATATTAATATTCATTAAATGTTAATGGATATTATTAATTAATTGTAGAGCACGATTATTATTTTATGAAGAACAAGGATGTTAATATGGAAAATATTTCAAAAATTTTAGAAGAATGGGGCTCATGGGTAGCTAATGATCAAAATGCGTTTAGTCAGTTAAATAATAATAAAGATTTTATTCCAGAACGTATAAAGTTAAGAAAAAAACGGACCCATTTTAATGTCAACATTATCAATGAGTTAATGGTAAGACTAATGGTGCACAATAAGGAAGATTATCAATTGCTTATTAATTATTATGTTTTTGGTAAAACATTTGCTCAACTTGCAAAATATGACCAGTGTTCAGATACATATATTGGTAAAAAATTGAAAAAAGCAGAAGGTATAATTGAAGGTATGTTGATTCTTTCTAGTGTAAATTGAATATTGGTTAAAATAATGCTTTACGATCGTAAAATAGAGATTATGCTAATAACACTTAGAACAATTAAGGTATCAAAGTATAATGTTTAGGATAATTTTTATACTTCAATGATTTTATTTTAAATTTTTATTCTAGATATTGTTTTAAGTATTGCTAATAGGATGTTTAGCAAATTAAATAGATTAATTTAAACCCAAGGAGTGGAAAATATGTCAACTACATATCCAATTATTTTAGTTCATGGTTTATCTGGTTTTGATGATATCGTCGGTTATCCTTATTTTTATGGTATCGCTGATGCCTTAGAAAAGGATGGCCATAAAGTTTTCACCGCATCTCTTTCTGCATTTAATTCTAACGAAGTTCGTGGTGAACAACTTTGGGAATTTGTGCAAAAAGTTCTCAAAGAAACGAAAGCGAAAAAAGTAAATTTAATCGGTCATAGCCAAGGCCCATTAGCTTGCCGTTATGTTGCTGCAAAACATGCTAAGAGCGTGGCTTCTATTACCTCGATTAATGGTGTAAACCATGGTTCAGAGATCGCCGATTTAGTACGACGTATTATGCGCAAGGATAGTGTGCCAGAATATATTGTTGATGCAGTAATGAAAGCTATTGGTACGATTATCTCTACATTTTCAGGCAATCGTGGCAATCCACAAGATGCCATTGCGGCATTAGAAGCGCTAACAACTGAAAATGTAACCGCGTTTAATAAAAAGTACCCACAAGGGTTACCAGATGTTCGTGGTGGCGAAGGTAAAGAAGTCGTAAATGGCGTTCGCTATTATTCATTTGGTAGTTATATCCAAGGTTTGATTGCTGGTGAAAAAGGTAATTTACTGGATCCTACTCATGCAGCAATGCGTGTCTTAAGTGCATTTTTTACTGAGCGTGAAAATGATGGCTTGGTAGGTCGTACAAGTATGCGATTAGGTAAGCTGATTAAAGATAATTATGCTGAAGATCATCTGGATATGGTAAATCAGGTTGCTGGATTAGTAGGGCGTGGTGAAGATATCATTGCTATTTATACCAACCATGCGAAATTCTTAGCAAGTAAAAAACTTTGATTATCCTGAATACTTATTGTAGATAACTCAGGTACGAATGGCTCTAATCGTTTTAGAGCCATTTTGATTTTAACTATTATTGTTTAATATCTTTATTGACGCTGACAGAAATAGCATAGCCTAATAAATAAAGAGCTTGCTCTAGACTATCTACTTTTGAGGTTTGATTAATTTCAAGTAAACGCTCTATTTGTGCACTTGTTAAATTCATCTTTCTTGCAAGATCAGATTTTTTTGTCTTTGTTTCTAACATTGCATTATGTAACGCAATTTTTAAACAGCTAATAAGCGGTAAGTAGACAATAAAATCACCAGGTTGTGCTTTAGATGGCGCTGGAATAGGCTGTTTGCTCGCAATAAATTCTTCAAGACCTACATGTAAAATATCAGAGGCTTCTAGTTCAATATCATCTTTGGTATAAGCAACAGCGTGTATATTATCAAAATCACGGTAGGTAATTTCGTAAGTTTCACTTTCTTCATCAAAATGAGCGACGGCTGGATAGTTGAACATAAATAACCTTTTATAAAGTTGAAAACGAGATTTAATGAAAATGAAATTACACAATATAGTGTGTTCTCAAAATTCCTGTGTATAGTATCAAAGTGAAACTTTATTTATCTATTTGATATTAAATAGTATATTAAAGATTAAAGCATATTTATCAAAATTTATCTTCATTTCTTGCTAATGTAAGACAGAGTGAGGTAAATAGCATATTGCTTGTTGATTGTTACGTATTTTTACTGGAATTGATAATTAATGTTGGGTAGATCTTATATTTAAGAAAACCATCTTATCGATGTTCATAAGGTGTTTTAGAAAGGAGTTATTTATGTATCCTGTTGATTTACATGCTCATACTATTGCTAGTACACATGCTTACAGTACAGTTAGTGAATATTTCCAACAAGCTAAAAAGCAGGGAATTCAATTGTTTGCAATTACAGACCATGGTCCAGATATGGATGATGGGCCTCATGAATGGCATTTTTCTAATTTACCCGTGATCCCCCGTATTATTGATGGTGTTGGCATACTTTATGGTATAGAAGCGAACATTAAAAATATTAAAGGTGAAACAGATTGTAGTGAGAAAATGAGCAAGAAATTAGATATTGTACTTGCTGGTTTTCATGATCCAGTAATGAGCTCATTAGGCATTGTTGATAATACAAAAGCATTAATAGCAACAATAGCAAGTGGTTGTGTTCAAATGATTACGCATCCAGGTAATCCGAAATACCCAATAGAAATTGCTGAAGTTGCAAAAGCGGCTGCAGCTTATAACGTTGCTTTAGAAATGAATAATTCATCATTTATTCATTCTAGAGTAGGGAGTGAGAAAAACTGCATAGACATAGCGAAAGCAGTACGTGATGCTGGAGGACTTATTGCGCTAGGCTCTGACTCACACATAGCCTCTTCATTAGGAAATTTTGATCGAGTATTAGACGTATTAGCTCAAATAGACTTTCCACAAGAGCGTATATTAAATGTAACCCCAAGAAGGGTGTTAGATTTTCTAAAATCACACGGCAAAAAAGAGATCCCTGAATTTAGCCATTTTTAATGTTGGTTTAAATCAGTAATAAGAAAAAGCTATCCTAAGATTAAGATAGCTTTTATGATGCGGGGGGATTTAACACTTACTGATGAAAAACCGTTAATTCTTGTTTTAGTCTATCTGATTGTGTTTGCAAAGAATCTAATGAACTGACTAATTCTCGAGTCATGGTTGAGTTAGCTTGTGTTGTTTGATCTAATTGATTTATTGCATCTTCAATTTGGGCAATACCATTACTCTGTTCATTTGTAGAAATAGAAATATCGTGGATCATTTCAT
The DNA here is from genome assembly GCF_033708015.1 of Proteus vulgaris. Taxonomy (NCBI): domain Bacteria; kingdom Pseudomonadati; phylum Pseudomonadota; class Gammaproteobacteria; order Enterobacterales; family Morganellaceae; genus Proteus; species Proteus vulgaris. The sequence goes on from NZ_CP137920.1 coordinate 1,697,053, forward strand.
TAATATTTTCAGTATGCTTAGAAATATCTACCATATTATCGTTTGCGTCAGCGGCTAGCTGAAAACACTGATTTATTTTTTTACTTGAATTAGCGACAAGGACTTTTATCTCTTTTGATGCCAAATTACAGCTAATCGATAATTCTCTTACTTCTTTAGCGACAACCGCAAAGCCTTTTCCGTGTTCACCCACCCTTGCTGCTTCTACGGCGGCATTTAAAGCCAATAGATTTGTTTGGAAGGCAATATTGTCGATCGTAGAGGTAATATCGTTAATTTGTTCAGAGAATGTGACAACTTCATGCATATTCTCAACAACGTTAGCGAGCATTTCATTGCTTTGATGGATCATCGTATCTGTTTTTGTGACTAACTCACAGGATGCTTGTGTATTTTCTGCATGTTGTTTGGATGTAACACTTAATTGTCGTATCCCCGCTGAGGTTTCGAGTACAGCTGCTGATTGTTGTTCAACACGAATAGCAAGATTATTGTTCATCACAGCAATATCGCTCAATTCCGAATTAATTAGGCCCGAGCTGTGATTGATGTTATTGACGATCCGTTTTATCTGGTCACGCATTTTTTGAATATTCGCTGTGAGAATATTTATTTCAAATAAACCTTTTGTAGTAACATCAGTCGCTAATTCTCCGTTACTAATATCTTCGATATTTTTCATTATAGCGTTTAAAGGTGAAATAAAGTTTTTTCGTAATACAACTTGAACTAAGAAAGAAAAAACAACAATTAATATTGAAATGACGATCAAGCTGTAAATAATTTTATCGTACAGTAATTCACCTTCACCTAATGAAGCTGTGTAATAAGTTTCTAACTGTTGATGATAGTTTGTATAGGCTTGCTCAAAATTGTCTTGGTAAGTTTGTGTCGGTTGATTTAAATACTCGTATGTTTTGCCTTGTTCTAGGAAGGCTAAAAATTCAATAAGTGCTGCATTAAGCTCAGTATATTTTTGCTCTAATTGTTGTATATAACTTTGATCTTCAACATGATGAGAAAAATTTTTGAAGTCTTTCCATCCATTTTCAACGTGTTGAAGTTTTTCTTTGGTTTGTTGTAATAATGAAGAGATGTCAGTATTTGCAGTAGCCATTTTATTAATGATTAATAAGTGACGAGAGCTGGCTCTATTTAGGGTATTCCGTGTTTGTAGTAGATTTTCCCATGTGTTATTTAGTAGTGATTGTTCATGATAGATAGTATTTAGTGTGTTTAAATTTCTCTTGTAATCATTAACGGAAGAGAGGAATAAAACACAAGCTAACCCAAGAAGTAAGATTAAAGAGCCAGTAATAAGCCAAACTAAAGTAGTTGTTTTTAAACTCGACATATTAAAAGAGACGTTTGGCAAATAACGTTGTTTGAAGTTCTTAAACATGTAATGTTATTTCCTTTTCATAAAAATATAACTGTGTAATTTATTGATTTTTAAGTTTTATTTTTACTTCCTGTAACTGGTATAGACAAAGAATTAAAAAACAAATGAAAATATGTTTTTAGCTCACTCTTTGATTTAATGCCATATATCCTTTTGATTTTTTCAAATACTAAAAAATAGTATCGGCATTTTATAAATATTCTTTATGCTTATTTATTGTTCTAATTAATAAATTTATCAAATGTATTTGTTTGTTTTGTAACACTTTGATTTTTAATTAATTTTTCTTAAATATTAAAAGGCAAAGATAAAAAATAAAAATGATATAAAAGATACTAACTTAGTAGGTGATACTTAACCTGTTGATTTATTATTAATTTTATGTGGTTGTTTCGTTGGTTTTTAAACCGTTAGAGTTAAATAGTGTAACTGTTTCTATTTATAAAATAAAAAAGTAATAATGATTAAAACAGCAATAAATTAAATTATTTTTTGGTTATTAAATAGGATAAATAAGAGAATCTAACGTTATGAATAGGAAGGAAATAAAAAGATTGCAGTAAAGAAAAATAAGAAATTAGATGAAATCACTATAAACGTAAGGGTTATAAACCTTACGTTTATAAATAAAAATTACATCAATAATGATGTATGAAAATTTCACATAAGATTAAGGATAAAACAAATCGTTAAAGTGAAATACCAGAGAATGACATAAAACCAAGCGACATTAACCCTACTGTAATAAATGTGATCCCTAACCCTTTTAATCCTTTTGGAATGTCTGAATATTTCATTTTTTCACGTAAACCGGAAAGGGCGATAATCGCAAGTAACCACCCTATGCCACATCCTGCACCATATATCACTGATTCACTAAATGTGTAATCACGTTCAACCATAAAAATAGTGGCACCAAAGATAGCGCAATGAATAGTCAATAAGGGTAAAAAGATCCCTAATGAATGATAAAGTGAAGGGATAAATTTATCTAAAAACATTTCTAAAATTTGAACTAATGCGGCTAAAACGCCAATAAAAGTAATATATCGCAGAAAACTAAGATCAATACCTTCAACTATTGCGTCTTTTTTTAGGATAAAATGATAGATTAAGTTATTGATAGGTGTAGCAATAATAAGTAAAACTGTAACAGTAATACCTAGTTTTAATGAGGTTTTTACTTCTTTAGAAACAGCAAGAAAAGTACACATTCCTAAAAAGAAACTTAAAGCCATATTCTCAATAAAAGTTGCCTTAATAAAGATATTAAGGTAATTTTCAATCATAACCCCTCCTATTAATATATTTTTTATTAATTCTAGTAAAAACAGTACATTAATATAAGTGGTATTTTAAAAATATCTTTAAAATTAGATCTGAATGACATTTTTTGACTAAGCGTGAGGTTTATTTAAGATAAGGAAAATAAAATTATTGAATAAATGTAATAAATATGTCATTTAAACACGTTTTCTATTTTAAACCTCATTTTTTATTCTTAATGAATAAAATAAAAAAGAGTTTGAAACGACAAAGCATCAATATCTATTGATCAAATATTGATGCTTAGATGAGAAATTTTTAATTATTTTTTGCAGAGGTGTTTGCTGAATAAATTTTTTATGATTTTAGCTTGTTTAACATGAGTGTTTTATAGTTATTTTTCTCAAGATCTTTTTCTGTAAACCCAAATTTTGTGGCTAAATGCCTTAGTTGGTCAGCGTAGGACAAGAGTTTGCTTTGATCATCTGTCATGATAGCAAACTCAGCAAATGAGCCTAACTTATCTAATTTATCAATAGTGATATGAAACTCATCTAGAAAATAGATTTCTCTTGATTTTGTGTAGTTGAGAATACAATGGTAGCCAAGCGTCATAAACATAGAGACCGTTTTTTCTGCATCTTCGATACGAACAGCTTCACACTGTGATAAATCAGGACCTTTGACGATAAGGAGGTTTATTCCCGCGGGTTGCATTTTTCTTATACATAAACTGATCGTTGGAGCTGAAAACTCAGTATTATTATGCTCCATATACCAATCAGTTTCTTTATTCTCGGGCGTAAATAATGTAGCGCCTGCTTTTTTTAATTCAGTAATAAAAATTTGTGGGTTTTGAAGGTGATATTTTAATTCAGCTTCAAATTTACCTTGAAAGTGTTCAGACATACGTTTTCCCCAATTTAGCGTTAATGAATTATAGCATTAACAAGGTGTCTTTCTGGGATAAGAACGAATTTTTAGTGTTATTTCACTATCTTCTATTTTAGTCAATTAGATAAAAATAGTTAAATAGAGTAATGGATAGCATTACGATGAAATAAGGAAAGGGGATATGACGTTATTAATAAAGGAAAGAATAAGAGAAAATAAAAGGGGCGTTAGCCCCTTTATGATTACAGAACACCTTCAAACGGGTTCCAACTTTGATCATTTTTGGTTTCTTTTAAGTAGTATGCATAGTTGGCTGTTATCGCCCATAAAATGTTAATTGCAATACCTACTACATTGATGACACCATTGTTTACAGGTAAAAAACCAAGAATAGTAAAAATAACAATGTTAATAGCAAATAATGTTAATGCTTTACGCCATAAACCTAAGATAAGAAAGTAAATAAAACCAAAGAAAAATGCCCAAATATTCATTCCAATAAGAATACGTTTACCAAAGGGGAGCGCTTTATAAGCGGCTTTAAATTCTGGTGTTTTAGGTGAACCATATTTATCAAAAAATGAAAAACGTGTTTGCCATTTTTCAGAAAGTTCTTTATTCATTTTAATTCCTTTTACCCTGCTGATTAAATTTAGTCTTGATAGGAAAAGTATTTTTACATAATTTAACATTATGAACAATATAAATTTATTAAGAAATAATTAATGTTGAGAATTATATAGAAAGTATAGCGATGAATATATGTGTTCAGTTTTTAATAATAATCTTATTGCTTAAGAATATATATTTAAGCATTACTCTTAAAAACAAGAATTATAAAATAAAATATTATTTTGAGTGGATTTTATGGTGAAAAGGATAAGAAATCTGGCTTATAACGAATACCAGATTTCTTATGAAAGTAGAAAGTGAGTGATTAACGCACGACTAATACCGATGATTCTGCGTAACTGACTACCGAAGATGCGGTAGAACCTAGGAGATAAGTTTTCATCCCAGGATTACGAGAACCAATGACAATCAGCTCAGCTTGAATTTTTTTTGCCGTTTCTAAAATTTTATCGCGAGGATTACCGATAGAAACATAAAATTGAGTTGTACTATTAGAAATATCAATGTGCGATAGATTTTCTTTTAGTGTAGATAATGCAATTTCAATACGTTGTTTGTCACTTGCTAGTCTATCTTGGCCTGCGAATGCAAATCCGACAAAAGACTCATAACTTGGAATGACTGATAAAAAATGAATATTCAATTTGTCAGCGACAGACAATGCTTTTAGATGAGACACAACCTTGTCCAATAAACCAAGCTCTGTAAAATCAACGGGTACTAACACTGTTTTTGTCATAGTGGCTCCTAATTAACCTTTTATTATGATTAGGGCTTTAATATTAATTTTTTGTGCATACAAATATGAGTTACCTACTCATCTTATCAGTCAAAATGAAAAACTGCACAAAATTTGAAATTATTTTTATTTTTTGAGAGTTATGTATTTTTTTATATGAAAAAAGTGAAAAAAACGGTTGTTAGAAAAAATAAATGTATATAAATATAAAAGAGAGGTTTTAATAAATAAAGTATGATAATGAATAATAGGTGTTTTTTATTTACTTAAAGATAAATATTATTTTTTAGATATTTATTCATATAGGGTAGAGTTTTTTTTCTAAAATTTTTAATGGTGGAATATAATTTTTCATATGATCTTAATTTGAATATCTTGTTTTATAAAGAAAAAGTCAATAAAGAAAAAATTTAAAAATCAAGCTTTGTAGTGATGTTTATATCTATATATTTCAATGCGTTACATTGTTTTTTTGGTAATAATTAAATATATATCCATCCTTAATGATAATAAGTACTATTTAGTTTTTTAATAGGGTTAAAAGTATATTACAAATGAGATTGGTTTTTATTTTTATTACAGTTAATTAATTGAAAAAACAAATAAAATCACACTTAAATAGCTATATTTTTATTTTTAACTGTGCATAATATCCATAATGTTAATTTTTATCGTAAAGGACGTAAAATATGTTACATCAAGATATGATCAATAAATTGAATGAACAGCTAAATTTAGAGTTTTATTCGGCAAATTTGTATTTGCAAATGAGTGCTTGGTGCAACGATAAAGGATTTGATGGAGCTGCTAAATTTTTAAAAGCCCACTCTCGTGAAGAAATGGAACATATGCACCGTTTATTTGATTACTTAAGTGATACAGGTGCAATGCCTTTACTTGGGGCGATTGAAGCTCCACCTGCTGAATTTTCATCATTATCTGAATTATTCGATAAAACTTACGAACATGAAAAACATATCACATCTGAGATTAATAAATTAGCACATGTTGCAATGACAACTCAGGATTATTCAACATTTAACTTCTTACAATGGTATGTTGCAGAACAGCATGAAGAAGAAAAATTATTTAAATCAATCCTAGATAAATTAGCAATGGTTGGTGACAGTGGTAAAGCTTTATTCTTGTTAGATAAAGATCTGAATACATTATCAACATCTGCACATGTCTAATTATTGGCTAAAATTTAGATGACCTAATTAATTGCGCTCTGTTATGAATGAATAGCAGGGCGTTTTATTCTTCTCTACTACCTCCCTTTTTATTCTTACTATCCTTATCTCTTATCTCTTATCTCTTATCTCTTATCTCTTATCTCTTTTCTTATTTATATTGTCTGTTTTTTATCCTCAAAATACTTATTGAATGCTATTTATACAGGAAGGTTATTTTGTTTTTAATTGCATTTGGTTATGTATTGAACTGTTTAGACTGTCAATATGGGTATTATATTTTTTTGAAGTGTAAAAATGGGTGATATCTGAAACAGAAACTGGTCTAAATAACATATATTTTGAGTGCTAGTTCACAACCTTTTATTTCTAATATCAAGAAGCGAAGATCTTGACGTAAATTTGCTATAAAATATTTTCATAAATAAAAAAATCACCTGTAATTTAAGAGGTTATTATGTCATTAAATACACTTAAGACATCTTGGGGTAAATTATCAGCTATTGCTGTTTTATTCCTTGGTATGTCATACCAACAAGCATTAGCACACGCACACTTAAAATCACAGTTACCTGCTGAAGGCGCAGCGATTGAACAAGCCCAAGCGCCGAAAGTTATTACGTTAGACTTCTCTGAAGGTATTGAATTAGCCTTTAGCAAAATCAAAGTTACTGATAGCGATGGCAAAGAAATCACGGTAGGAAAGTTGAGCTTAGACCCTGTTAACAACACTAAATTATTACTGCCTTTAGAAAGTGATTTAGCTGAAGGTAATTATTTGGTTAATTGGAACGTTGTTTCCGTTGATGGGCACAAGACAAAAGGTTCTTATCAATTTAGTGTAAAATAATGACACCTGAAGACGTTTATATTTTATGCCGTTTTTTCCATTTTGTGGCAGTCATGTTTATGTTCGGACTGAGCTTCTCGGCTGCCATTCTTGCAAAAGATAAGTTTATTCCTCTTATTCAAGTTCGTTTGCGTCCTGCATTAGCGATTAGTACTGTTACTGTATTTGTTACGACTTATTTATGGATGGCAGTACAATCCGGTATTATGGGGGACGGATGGGAGGATGCTTGGTCGTTTGAAATATGGAAGGCAGTATTAGGTACTTCATTTGGTCAAGTTTGGCAATGGCAATTAGTATTAGCAACCGTTGCATTTACTTTTTTATTTATACATCAACGTCATCTTCGTAACTTCTCTTTATTAATTGTTGCTTCAATTATGTTGATCTTACATGCATCAATTGGTCATGGTGCTATGTTTACAGGAGCAGAAGCGACATTTTATAAAGTTAACCAAAGTATTCATCTTATTAGTGCTGCATATTGGTTTGGGGGACTGTGGCCATTTGTTGCTTGTTTGCAATTTTTACGGAATAAAGATGAACTTGCAGATGGGATGCTCAAACCTATCATTGGGACAATGAAGCGATTTTCGCTTTTAGGTCATATTGCTGTTCTATTGGTTACTATTACTGGTATTATCAGTGCCATTATGTTAATTCCAGGATGGCCATCAGTACAATTATCATCCGAATATCAAAGTATGCTATGGCTTAAAATTAGTTTAGTGGTGTTAATGCTTGGTCTAGCCGTAATTAATCGCTATGTGTTAGTTCCTAATATACGTAAAAAAAATAATTTTCAATGGTTGCTAGTAAATAGCTGGTTTGAATTATTACTTGGAACAATGGTTATTTTTACCGTAGCCATCTTTGCGATTAACTCACCTGTATAGCTTGTTATATAATCGAAAAAACCTAATTTCTTAAGTGAGATATCCACATGAAACGTTTTTTATTAGTGGGAATGTTAATGCTTTTCTCTTTTCAAGCATTCTCTGCGGCACCTATTTCAACAGTGAGTAAACTTCAATTTGGTGATGATTGGCCATTTACGCGGGAAGAAGTGATGCTCAATTGTCGTGCTGATGGTGCTTGGTTTGTGATTAATCCAGCAACACTGATGCAGTACCCACTTAATGAAATCGCAATAAAACAAATGGAAAGTGGAAAAGTAAAAGCACAGTTGATTGATGTGATTTTACTGCCAGATCCTAATTCACCTGAAAAGAAAAAATCCGTAGAAGTCATACAGAATGCAATTAAGTCGCTCTGTGAGAAAAATTAATCAAGTGATTAATAATATAGTTAAGCACTTTTTTACTTTAATTACATTGAGTTAAATAATAAAAATTAAGAGTAAAGACGATTTTTAATAGAAAATAATGTGCTGCTAGGTTGTTTACTGGATCTTTACATATTGTTAGCTAATATTTAACAGTAGGTTGTGAAAACAAAAAGTCTGAGTTAGTCCTTGATTTTTGTTTATGCAGTAATCAGTAATTACTTTTTAGCGCACGGCTCGTAATGAGCCATTTCCCTAAGCCAGATAAATGATTTATCTGGCTTTTTTTATTTCTCTTTAGCATCTCATTATGCCACTTTTAAGATCCAGTGGTGATTTTCTTTATCATAAGCATGACGATAAAGCAGAATATTTTTATCTTTCAATTGCGCGGGAATACTTGTGTTTTCATCCCATCCATCTAATTGCATGCAAAACTCTTTGTCATAATCACATGGAATATGGATATAAGTTAATTGGTTATCGGAAGAGTGTTTCAATGTAATATCTTCAATTTCATAGCAAGCAATTTTCAATGTTGTCTTTTTCATAATGAAACTCCAGTTTAAGCGATGTTGTGTTGTGTTGTGTTGGGGCATTTGTTGTAAAGAATTCTTTTTGACCAAAACAAGATCAAGCATAGTATAAATGGAATCTATTTCCAAAATATTTTTTTAGAATAAAAAAAACGGATCATTTTTTGTGATCCGCTTTAAATAAATTATCTGAAATAGGGGAGAATTATCTAATCTTTAAGGTTTAGGTATTGCCGTTCCCCATTCATCCCAATCCTTGGGTTCTTTATTATTTAAAATGAAATTCTGTTCCTGTTTGGCTTTTGCTTGTAATGGTGTAGAAGGTGGCGTTGCAAAAGTGATCCCTCCACGTATAAATTGCTTGAATGTACCACTACGAATAACTCCGCCAGTTAAACCAAACGAGAAGTTATATCCGGATGAGAGCCAAAACTCTGTATTATTTCGAACAAGATATTGGTATTTTTTACTAATACGAATATGAATTAATACTCTGTCAGACATGTTTCCTAGTTCAAGGCCTGTTACGGCGCCAACCTCAAGACCACGGTAGTAAATGGGGGTGCCGATTTGTACCGAACCCGCTTCAGTGGCATTTAACACGAGGTTTAATCCATCGAGATAGCGTGAGTCTGTTATATTGGATGTTTGCAATTCAAATTGACGGTATACGCCACCATTACCAGGCTCTGCTTTAATATAAGGTTGTATAAGTGAATCTAAGTTATCTAATCCCGATGCCGTTAATTCGGGAGTCACAACAGCGAAGCGGCTACCTGATCTCGCAAAGGTTTTGACATAATCAGGGTAGAGAACCGCAGATACAGTCACTGCCTTTCTATCTGGAGAGAGGATTAATGATTCGACTTGCCCGATATCAATACCTAAATAACGAATAGGCATCCCTTCGGAAAGTTTGCTTGCGTCATATGTTTTTAAAGTAATTTGTGCACCGATAGCTCGTGCGCTAGTTTCTGATGGGTAGAGTTTGTAACGTGAAACATTACTATTGATATTTTCGAAATTATCAAAACTGATAGCGCCTTTTAAAGCACGATTTAGTGGCGTTGCTTCAACAGTTAATCCTGAACCATTAACGGATACTTTAGCTGCCCCCTCAGTCCAGAAGACACTCTTTTCTGTAAGCAAATGGCGATATTGTTTGGAAATATAAACATCAATATCAAATTCATCCATTAAAGGTCGAACATCAGTAATCTCGCCGACTTGAAATTGATGGTAAAGAACCACCGAACCTTTTTGGATCCCCGGAAGGCTTGATGCTTTTAAAGTGAGTGTTACAGGTAATTCATTACCATTAATACTGGCTTTAGCAAAAAAATCGTTACGATACAGGCGATACTGTTCTTTAGGTGCGCCTTTAGTACCTTGAATCAGGTGAATGCCTCCTTCAAGCCATTCTTGCGGTGTTGCACCTTGCACTTCAATGCCATTTAAACCCATATTGACGTTAATTCGACTATTGGCAACAAATTTACTATTTTCATAAATATAATGCTTATATTCAGGAGCAATAATTGCATCAAAAATAACTCCGTCATCACTCATATTGCGCTGAATAATTTGTCCAATAGTAATTCCTCTAAAAAGAATAGGTTGCCCTGCATCGACTCCCCAACTTTCTTCACTGGTTAGAGAAATAATTAAGCCATCTTCGCCATATATTGCTTTACCCGCATCTACGGAAGTTGCAGATTGTAAAACGAACTGCTGATTTTCTTGTGCTGGAGGACTATTTTCTGGGGAATCAAAAGCAATGGCGCCATTAATTAAAGCAGAAACACTTTCCATTTTTACTGATACGCCACTTTTTAAATTGAAACTACCTTGAAAGCCAGAGACATTCCAGAAATGACTATCTTGGCGAATTAAGTGGGCGTATTGCTTTTCAATACTCAGTTCAATAAAAATACCCTGATTATCAGGGCGGATTGTATAGCTATACACTTTCCCCACAGGGACTTGGCGATAATAAACTTGGGAGTCAACATTGAGTGATCCCAGTTTATCTGCTGTTAGCGTTATTAATTGCTGGTTTTTATCGATATTCGCTTGAGGACGAACTTCCTGAGCAATAAATTTAAACTGTTTTTCACCGTCACCCGGTAACATGCTGATATAGTTGCCACCAACTAAAGCATCTAGTCCCGAGACACCAGAAAGGCTGGCTTTAGGTGTAACCAACCAAAACTGTGTATTTTTGCGCAGTGCAGTCGCAAGATCTTTGCGGATATCAGCAGTAACAATAACTTGCCGTAAGTCATTGCTTAAAGTGATGTCCTTAACAAGACCGACATCAACGCCTTGATAGCGAATGGGTGTTCTGCCAGAGACAATTCCTGATGCAGATTGAAAATCAATCGTAATTTCTATTCCTTTATCTTGCCAATGTTGGAAAAGCAACCAACTCGCTATAAAAATGGCGATAACAGGGAGTAGCCAAAATGTTGAAATTTTACGTTTGTGGCGTATTTGGGCTTGTGTGTCCTGAACGTCGTTTTCTTCTTGTTGCATAAGTATCCCATAGTAAACGACTATCCAGCCATTCAACGGCAAGGATAGTAAGAATAACCGCAGTACCAAAATAAAAAGCCGCTGGTCCCATTGTAAAAGTCATCAGTTGATCACGATTAATCAATGACATCATCAGCCCAATTACAAAGAGATCAAGCATTGACCATCGTCCTATCCAAGAGACGAAACGGTATAATTTCATTCGAATTAGAGGATCAATACGAGAGTTAAAATGAATGCTTAATAATAAGCCCAGCATAATAATGATTTTGAAAAAAGGGACAAAAACACTGGCAATAAAAACAATAATCGCAATCGGAGTATTGCCTGAATTCACTAAGGAAAGTACACCTGAAAAAATCGTGTCTTCGCTACGTCGACCATTTAGGTAGAAAATAGAAATAGGTAATAAATTTGCAGGTATTAGCAAAATTATTGCTGAAATTAATGCCGCCCATGTCTTTTGCAAACTCATTGGTTGTCTTGGGGTATAGCAAGATTTACAACGTGGGCAGTGTGTTGATGGTGTTTTTTTAAAATGGTAATGACAAGCATGGCAAGTCGCAGGGCTTTTTTCTATTTCTTTTTGTGGATAGAAGCGTTGCCAAAGTTGGTCCATATTAATGTTAATGAGCATTAATAAACTGAGTATCATTAAAGAAACAAAAGCAATTAGACCATTGCCAATATAGACCGTTGCATAATCGCCTAATTTTATTGTTGCAACACCAAGCCCAATCAAATAGACATCGAGCATAACCCATTCCTTTAATTTTCCTAACATTAATAAGACTGGGCGAAGATTAAGGCGTAAGCGAGATCCTAAATGGAGATATAAAATAGCGATGGGGAGGCTAAGTGGTGCCGCAATAGCACAAAAGGCGACCATTGTCGCCGTAAGAGGGGAGCCTTGTTCTGACATCATACGAATACCATCGAGCACATTTGCCGTTATCATTGTGCCTAATAGGTGAATTTTAATTAGTGGTTGAGTAAATGCTATTGATGCCAAAATAAGCATGGTAATAGAGAGAATAAGTAGACGAGTTAATGACCAATATCGATAAGATGCAAGTTTGGCTTGGCAACGTGGGCAATAAGCATCCTCTCCACGCTTTAATGCAAGAGGGAGTGTCACGAGATGATCACACTCTTGACAGCGTATTGATTTTTTTTCCTTTGTTGCGATATTGTTCACTATGTTGCTCGCTAATTCGCCTAAGTTGGTTTTCTTCAGAGTTATCGTTTGATTAAGCTAAAAAAAAGTACCTATACTCACTGGTTCACAAGTTATCATTTTTATTATATTTATGCTTTTCATTTTACAATACAAAGTGTCTGATTTTGTTGTGGGTGTTAAGGGAATATTCTCGTTTTTTTACCCAATTCTTGAAAATGGAGTATTCAACCTCAAGATAAAATAGGCTAAATTATGAGTATGTTATCTGTTTTAGTTACGCAAATAGGGTTTTATGATGCCAAAATCGCTTTTTTATCAGGAACTCACTGATAATTTGTCAGCCTTGTTGTCTGGTGAAAATGATCTTATAGCATCACTTGCTAATACCAGCGCCCTTCTTTACGAGAAGTTGGATACGATAAATTGGGTTGGGTTTTATCTTAATGATGGTGATTCATTAGTCCTTGGCCCATTTCAAGGAAAAATGGCTTGTGTAAGAATAGGTTTTGGAAAAGGAGTTTGCGGAACAGCATACTCTGAAAACAGAATTTTAAGAGTAAGTGACGTTCACCAATTTAGTGGTCATATTGCTTGTGACAGTGCCAGTCAGTCTGAAATTGTTCTACCTTTAGAAGTAAATGGACAAATTATCGGCGTTCTCGATATTGATAGTCCTATTTTTGATCGTTTTGATAAAAAAGATGAAAATGGGCTTAAAGCGTTGTGTGACGTGCTTTGCGAGCATTTAAAAACGTGTCATACAGCAAAATATTGTGAATTTTGTGTAAGTTAACAGGCGTTTGCCATAGAAATTGTTGGCAACACTATTATAATGTCGCTTGTTCATGCCTGCGCTGGTTGGCAAAACCGTTGTAATCAGGAAATTTCATGGAAAATCAACCTAAGTTGAATAGTAGTAAAGAAATCATCGCTTTTTTAGCTGAACGTTTCCCTAAATGTTTTATCGCTGAGGGTGAAGCTCGCCCTTTGAAAGTGGGCATTTTTCAAGATCTTGTTGAAGATCTGAAAGATGAAACTCAACTGAGTAAAACGCAGTTACGTTCGGCATTACGCTTGTATACCTCAAGTTGGCGCTACCTTTATGGAGTTAAAGAAGGAGCAAAACGTGTCGATTTGAATGGTAATGACTGCGGCGAACTGGAAGCTGAGCATATTGAACATGCTCGTACACAATTAGCAGAAGCTAAAGCGCGAGTTCAAGCTCAAAGAGCAGAACAACGTGCTAAGAAGCGCGAAGCTGAAGGTGATAAGGAGACCAGCAAACGTCCGACAGCGAAAAAGCCAAATAATACGCGTCGTCAGCCACCTAAAGAGGGTGAAAAACGACAGCCTCGTCCTCAAAAAGCGACTCAAGCACCTCGTAAAACACCACCACGTCAAAATACTGAAAAGTTAATTCCAGTGAAAGACACATCAGTTCTTACTGTTGGTCAATCGCTGAAAGTTAACGTTGGTAGCAGCGTGATGGACGCGACAGTGCTAGAGATAGCGAAAGAGGGTGTACGTGTACAATTGCCTAACGGTCTGGCAATGAATGTACGCACGGAACATTTAAAGTTCTGATACGGAGGCCAACCAGAGCATGAACAAACTTTTAAATGTGGCTTTTGCAATCGGATTAACGTTAACAGGCACTTCTGTTGTGATGGCTGAGAAACCAGCCACCCCAGCAATGGTAACTATTGATCAGTTACCCGAATTAAAGCAAGAGCCACAGCATTCTACTGTGAGCGAGCGAGTAACCTCTCGTTTTGAACGTTCTCATTATCGCCAATTCTCTCTAGATGCGAGCTTTTCTGAAAAGATTTTTAATCGCTATCTTAATTTATTAGATTATAGTCACAATGTGTTGCTAGCATCAGATATCGCCCAATTTGATAAAGAAAAAACCAAAGTAGGTGAATATCTGAAAAAAGGTGAGCTTCAACCTCTTTATGATCTCTTTAATTTAGCGCAAAAAAGACGTTTTGAACGTTTTCAATATGCCTTAAATCGCTTAGACAAACCCATGGATTTAACTGGCCAAGATAAATTTGAGTTAGATAGAACAAAAGCGCCATGGCCGCAAACTCAAGCTGAGCTAGATAAACTTTGGGATGAAAAAGTCAAATATGATTGGTTAACGCTGAAACTATCTGAAAAAACGGATAGCGAAATTAAAGAGACACTAACTAAGCGTTATAAAGCGGCTTTACGTCGTCAAACGCAAAGTCAAAGCGAAGATGTTTTTCAAATCATTATGTCGGCATTCGCCCGCGAAATTGACCCTCATACAAGTTATTTATCACCAAGAAATACCGAAGCCTTTGATTCTGAGATGAGTTTATCCTTAGAAGGTATTGGTGCTGTATTACAGATGGATGATGACTATCCTATGATCAACTCTATGGTTACGGGTGGTCCAGCTGCAAAAAGTAAAGAGTTGAAAGTTGGCGATAAAATTATTGCCGTAGGACAAGAAAATAAACCGATGGTTGATGTTGTCGGTTGGCGACTTGATGACATTGTTGCTTTGATTAAAGGACCGAAAGGTAGCCAAGTAAAATTAGAAGTTATTTCTGATGAGAAAGGTGCTAAACCAAGAACAATTACTTTAGTTAGAGAGCAAATCCGTTTAGAAGACAGAGCTGTTAAGCTAACTGAAAAAGTGATTAACGGCGATAAAGTAGCAATTTTGGATATTCCAAGCTTCTATGTTGGTTTAACCAATGACGTAAAAACACAGTTACAAAAAGTGGCGAAAGATAATGTTTCAGCTTTAGTCATTGATTTGCGTGGTAACGGCGGTGGTGCATTAACAGAGGCGATTTCACTTTCAGGATTATTTATTCCAAGTGGTCCTGTTGTGCAAGTCAGAGATAATAATGGTCGTGTAAGACAAGATTTCGATAAAGATGATGTTGTGTATTATAAAGGACCACTGGTTGTTATCGTTAATCGCTTTAGTGCTTCTGCCTCTGAAATTTTTGCTGCTGCAATGCAAGACTATGGACGAGCATTAATTGTAGGTGAGCAAACATTCGGTAAAGGAACGGTTCAGCAATATCGCCCATTAACCCGTGTTTACGATCAAATGCTAAGCCCTGATTGGCCGGGTTTAGGGTCAGTGCAATATACTATTCAAAAATTCTATCGAATTAATGGTGGGAGTACTCAACTTAAAGGAGTAACACCTGATTTGTTGTTGCCAAGCTTTGATAGTGCTGAAATGGGTGAAAGTTTTGAAGATAACGCATTGCCTTGGGATAGTATCTCTCCAGCAAGCTATCAGCTATCCGAGTATTCAGACAAGCTGAAAGCTGCGTTAGTACCATTAACCGAGCAGCATACTAAGCGTATTGCAAATGACAGAGAGTTTTCATACATCTTTGATGATATTCAGCGCTACAACGATGCTAAAGCAAAAGGTGAAGATAAATTTGTTATCTTAAACTTTGCTGAAAGAGAGAAAGAAAACAAAGAGCTAGAAACCATTAAATTAAACCGTATTAATGAGCGTTTTAAATTAGAAGGTAAACCAGCATTGAAATCACTCGATGACTTACCTAAGGATTATGAAGGTCCAGATCCTTATTTAGATGAAACGGCTAAAATTGCGGTTGATCTCTCAAAAGTGCTGAAACCTAAAAAATTATTAAATTAAGTTATCAGTTATAACAATAGAGACTTAAAATAACCCCTCCAATAGTTGGATAACCAATTGCTGGAGGGGTATTTTTTATATTAATTAAAATATAAAATTATCATTGCTAATCAATGTTTATCAGGCTTTCCATCAAAAAGTTTTTTCAAAAAATCCATAATATCTTTTTAGATGGGATCCTTCTCATTTTTAGTTATTCACCATATTAAGTTACCCGTAATATAAATAATTATTAATAAATGGATATTTAAATTTAACTTTATGCAACTTAATTTTCAATCCGAAATATATCGTGAATAAGTTCTATAAGCTATAAGAGAGAATGTTAGGTTTATTTTTAGGTAATAAGTGAGTTTCTTGCTTAATAAAGGGAATAAAAAGCCAAAATAGCTACTTATTGTGATTAAGATCTCATTTGATATTATCTCTATTGCAATAAATGTAACATCTTGTGACAATGATCTCTTAAATTGACATAAAATTACTATAGTATGCAATTTATGAAATATTTGCGTCATTTTTAGATGTTGATGCATTAGCTAAAATTATTACCTAAATGATGAGTTATCTTTATTCAATGAGCTTAAAATGTATTTTTAGAGCAACATACCATAACTAAAATATTATATTTTCAAAGTAAGGTTCTCTATGTAAGGGATAATGACTAAAGGCAAATAATCTATTATTTGCTTATAGGGTTTTATTACAAAAATAAGTAAATATAAATATGGTGAGACATCCATATTGGATTTTTTATGCCAAAAAATGACTCTATTGCTTGAAATTAGTGCAACTACAAATTTAATCAAAGGTTATTTTTTAGCTAAATAAAGAAATGGTGCTTTATTAAACTTGCTGAGTATAAATCAGCACAACTTAATTCAAATATTTATTAACCAGGTTGCATTAAGATGAAAGTAAAAAAAATAGTATTATTTATGCTGTCTCCTTGTTTCTTAGCGGTAAGTACAGCTAATGCTGCAAATTGGGAAAACTCAATTAAAGAAAGCGCATTTATTTCAGATTCAGAACTTGAGCTTTCTACAATTAATATGTGGAAATACCTAAAAACAGAAAACCGTTTTGATAAACAAGAGCAGCGTTACAGAAAGCAAGTTGCTAATGCTTGGGGTCAAAACTTCCAAGCGGATTTCAAATCAGGTTATTTCGGTGGCATTTTAGGATTTGATGTTTCTTATTATGGTGGTATTAAATTAGGCGCAAGTAAAGACTTCGCCTCTCGTGCAATTTTATATAATGATGATGGTGAAGCAAAAGGTTATAACAAAATAGGTCAACGTTTTGCAAAAGTAAAATTCGATTTAGATCCGGTCTTAATTAATGGTAAAGCAGGTTGGTTTACCTTGAAAAATACTGGTATTTTTACTAACTCACAGCGTTTGTCATTAAATAGCTACAATGGTTATGCAATCAATACTGCAATGGGTGACTGGAGCTTAGATTTACTGTTCCTTGACGGTAAAGTAATGCGTCGTGATAGCCCAAATATCGACAGAATGTATTTTAATGATGGTAATGATATTAGACATAATATCGATCACGTTCTTACGGGTGGCATAAACTACAATTCAAAACCGTTAAAAGTCTATTACTTCTATGGTCAGGCTGATGATGTATTCCGTCAACAAGGTTTAGAAGCTAAATATAAATTAACATCAGACGTCACTCTGGGCGGTGTTGTTTATTACCATGATTACGGCAGTGATGGTAAACGCACATACAGCGATGCCAATAAGGGTAAACGTAACTTTGATAATGACGCATGGCACTTTGCTGGTACTATGGAATGGCGTATTCCTGAGTCACCGTGGACAATTCGTACGGGTGTGACGTATACCGATGCGAAAAAAGCTAATGGTGTTGGTCAATTTGCGCGTAATCCAATTGGTAATACTCGTGGCCGCTTTAATTCACCCGCTTATGCAGATATTGACTATGTGCGTGATGGTGAGATTATGGGCGCATTAGAAGCTGCATACAAAGTTAACAATGAGTTGTCTATTGGTGCACGGACTAACTATAGTGAATTTAGTTACTCAGGTGAAAGATTAAAACAAGGGCAGTTTGGCTTATTTAGCTACTGGAAACCAACTGCGAATCTTTCAGTTTCTTTAAGTGGTGGTATTGGCTGGCACCACCAGCAAGAAAACGACTATACCACACCAAAACTTTATGATGGTCACTCACAACGAGCTCATTCATTATCAGGCTCTATGACAACCACATATCGCTTCAAAATGTAATTTATAGCGTAATTGCGCTTATTACTTGTATCAGATGCACGACTTACATGTGTTGTGAGTCGTGCATAAAAATACAGTGATCGTTGCTGTTTTATCAATTATCGTAAATAATAGCGTCGGCATAGTAAGTTACGTTATTTTTGCGGTTGCTAGACTAAACGATATATGACCTCTCTAAATAAATCCCTTCCAGTCAACCACACAGAAAATTAATATCACCTATTATCAATCTCGCTTTATACTTAAGTTTAGAATAATACATAATATTAGGTGTTCACTGGTTGTTTCTTTATCAAAATGTAAAGTTATATCGTTTTTAATATTAAATAGGTTAAAAAGCTTGATAAAATCTAAAAAAGCCTTATTTATAAGACAGCTTTAGCAATGTGATAATTAGATAAAATAGGAACAGTATCAATATGATGAGAATTGCTTTATTCCTGCTAACAAACTTAGCCGTTATGTTTGTTTTTGGGATCATCTTATCTTTAACAGGTATACAAGGTCGTAGCGTTCAAGGCTTGATGATCATGGCGGGCTTATTTGGCTTTGGTGGTGCATTCATTTCACTATTAATGTC
This sequence comes from Proteus vulgaris, assembly GCF_033708015.1. Lineage (NCBI taxonomy): Bacteria > Pseudomonadati > Pseudomonadota > Gammaproteobacteria > Enterobacterales > Morganellaceae > Proteus > Proteus vulgaris. Next base: position 1,716,074 of record NZ_CP137920.1, read on the forward strand.
AAAATGGATGGCATTACGTTCAGTGGGTGGCCAAGTTATCGAAAACCCAACTTCAGAAGTAGAGCGTTGGTTATTAGATACAGTAAGACGCCAATCGGAACAAGTCGGCATTAAAATGCCTCAAGTTGCAATCTACGATGCGCCAGACATTAATGCGTTTGCAACGGGGGCTCGTCGTGATGCTTCGTTGGTGGCGGTTAGCACCGGATTATTAGCCAGTATGAGCCGTGATGAAGCGGAAGCTGTTATAGCACACGAAATTAGCCATGTTGCTAATGGTGATATGGTAACGATGACCTTATTACAAGGTGTTGTGAATACTTTCGTGATCTTTATCTCCCGTATTATTGCTCAATTTGTGGCGAATTTTATTTCGAGCGATGAAGAGAGCGAAAATAGTAACGGAAACCCATGGGTCTATATGGGAATTTCTATGGTGCTTGAAATTGTCTTCGGTATTTTGGCAAGTATTATTACCATGTGGTTCTCTCGTTATCGTGAATTCCATGCGGATGCAGGCTCTGCAAAGCTTGTTGGTCGTGAAAAGATGATCGCTGCATTACAACGGCTGAAAACGAGTTATGAGCCACAAGAAGAGAGTAGCATGATGGCTTTCTGTATTAATGGCCGTAATAAGTCATTCAGTGAGTTATTTTTATCTCACCCGCCATTAGATAAGCGTATTGAAGCACTGCGCAATGGTGAGTATTTAAAATAAAATTGAGGGTTTAATCGCGAACGCTCAAATTAAAGCGCTCAATATGAAAGTATTGGGCGCTTTCTGTTTATGAAGAAAATGGGGTGTTTAATCTAAATATTCCCCAAAGTATGTTGCTACTTTTTCCTCATCAATTTTAAGATTACCTTTCCAGCCAGCCCATGGCATTTCCATATCAGAGCGACCTTTGGTGTTATTAAGCTGGTTTTCTGCAATAGTCATATCGCCGAAATTAGCCCAATGATTTAAAGATAATGGAATATAGGCATTAGGAATAACACCAACTAAGGCAAGTGAGTGTAAAACACCTCGTTTGGTATATCTATCACCAGAAATTAACTTAGCTTCATTTAATCTCTTTTCAAATTTACCCGGCGTTTCATCTTCAGGTGCATGGCGTAATAAATGGAGTAATTGCTTAAAGATCGCTTTATCAGCGGGCGTTGGACTTACTGGTACGACGGTCAGTAGATGCTTTAAGTTCAAGTAGGCATAAGAAGGGCGGCCTGTATAAGCGTTACCGTAATAGAGGCAATATTGAAAATAGCTATCATTAATATGTTTTTGCTTATCCCCATCACTACAAATCCAACAGCAGTCATATTGAGGCTTTTCTTTATAATCATGTGATGGCAAATTTTGTAATTTATGAAAAGCACCTAAAACCGAGCGACCTCTAAGATAACTTCCCCCAACCCCCGCAACAAAAGCATCTAAGCAACGCTTTTGGGTGAGTAAAGGATTATTCCTTAAGCTATTTAATTTCGAGATAACATCAGTGTGATCAGTAAATTTTTCTATAATATTAGGTTGCCAATTGACTTCAAATAATAAGTTTTTTTCTTTATCTGAAAGGATATCAAGGTGATACAGTGAAACTTGGCGTTCTGGATCATATTGGCAGTTTTCATATTTATAGAGTTTACGCAAAACTCGCATAGTTTTTTGCACGATTTTACCTTGTTATATTTATAGGGGGATTAATTGATAATAGAGAATGACATAAATAGAAGATAGGTAACTTAATATAGATACAAAAAAAAGCCAGCTCAAATGAACTGGCTTTATCAATAGGGTAGATAAAGTTTATTTTACTGTAAGTTCAGTTTCTTCATCTTGGTTAAAAACAGCTTTGTCCGTTTGCCCCATAATTTGACTAGTAATTGTACCCGCTGTCATTGAGCCACTAACGTTTAATGCTGTACGTCCCATATCAATTAACGGCTCTACTGAGATTAACAGAGCAACTAATGTCACTGGTAAGCCCATTGCAGGTAAAACGATAAGGGCTGCAAATGTTGCACCACCACCCACGCCAGCGACACCAGCAGAGCTAACAGTCACAATAGCAACTAAAGTCGCTATCCACATTGGGTCTAATGGATTAATTCCCACTGTAGGTGCAACCATAACCGCTAACATCGCAGGGTAAATACCCGCACAACCATTTTGACCAATTGTTGTACCAAAAGATGATGAGAAGCTTGCGATAGATTCTGGTACACCAACACGCTTAATTTGTGTTTCAATATTTAAAGGAATACTTGCCGCACTTGAACGGCTTGTAAATGCAAAGGCTAATAAAGGACCTGCTTTTTTGAAGAATTTAATAGGATTTAAACCTGTGAAGCTGACCAGTAATCCATGAACAATAAACATTAAGCCAATAGCAACATAAGAAGCAACAACAAAGCTTCCTAATTGAATGATGTCGTGCATATTTGAACTTGCAACAACCTTAGTCATTAGAGCCATTACACCATAAGGTGTCAACATCATAACAATGCGAACTAGCTTCATGATCCATGATTGTAAGCAATCAATTGCAACTAAAACTTTCTCACCACGAGGTTGGTCTTCTTTGAGTAATTTCAGTGCAGCCATGCCTAAGAAAGTTGCAAAGATAACGACGCTAATAATCGATGTTGAGCTTGCACCTGTTAAATCAGCAAATGGATTTTTAGGAATAAATGACAAAATAAGTTGTGGCATCGTTAAGTCAGAAACTTTGCCCATATAATTTTGTTCAAGTGCAATTAAGCGCTGTGCTTCTTGTTCACCTTGTACTAAGCCTTCTGCTGTTAAGCCAAATAGGTTAGCAATAACAATACCGATTAAAGCAGAAATAGCTGTGGTGAATAATAGTGTACCAATAGTAAGGCCACTAATTTTTCCTAGTGATGATGCTTGATGCAAACGAGCAACGGCACTAAGAATAGAGGCAAATACTAATGGCATAATGATCATTTGTAACAGCTGTACATAGCCATTACCCACGATATTAAACCAAAGAATAGATTCTTTAATAATAGGATCATGTGAGTCATAGAATGCATGTAGTGCTAGCCCAAAAACCACACCAAAAACTAAACCAACAAGAACTTTCTTTGAAAGGCTCCACTGACGTTGACTTAATTTAGCCAAGATGAGTAATAGCACAACAAAGACGAGTACGTTAATGATTAACGGAAAATTCATCTTAACTCTCCAACGAGATCTTTATTTATATAATTTCGACGATTGTATGCGATATGAGTTCTTAGGTAATAAGAAAGGATATAACAGCATCAATTCGTTATAGAGTAACAGGATTGTTAATAACTTTTTATAATTAATTATTATTTTATATAACTGTTTGGTTATAAAAACAAGGAAAGTAGGCATAAAAAGATGTAATAATTTATAAATAAATAGAGAAACGTAGAGTTTTGTCCGTGTGTGTTAAAAATTAGCACGCTTATTGTGGTACATCTGTAACCAATCGTTGACTTGCGAAGGCAGGGTAATAGTCAGGTGAGGTGGTAAAAAAAGTGCACCAACAAGGATCAAAACAGAGATAAATCGCTCGCCTTTTTTATTGTTCTTTTTGCCTAAAATAGGTAATGCAAAACGCATTTTTAAAGGCCATAAGAAAGGAACGCCAGCGGGGGTTAACATATCGGCAATGAGATGGCTAAGATAACCCAATAAAAGAGCATGAAAGATATCGGCAGAAATACCCCAACGTGGTGAAACTTGGATTTCCCACAAAATAGCTAAACCACAAAACGCAAGTAAACTATGTGTAAAACCGCGATGACCACAGAGCTTTGAGAGGGGCAGAGAGATAATACGGAATAATCGCCCCAGAATAGAACCTGGATGATCTAAGTCAGGTAGAAGTGAGCCTAATAAGACAGCAGGGATCATGTGAAACCAATCACCATGAGCAAGAGCTGGCGTTATTTCAAGCTTCTGCGCTAACACAAGTGTTGCCACAGAAAAAAGTAGATGTCCTTCTGCTGTCATTCCGTGTCTGTTCGTTTGCTGTTCATTTATACAGTAATGAAGTATAAAAGGTTTTGACGATAACTAACAGACAAAAAAGATAAAAATTGTCTTAAATATTAATGAATAACAGGAATGTTTTATTCAATTGATTTAAAAATGATCGAATTTAGGATAAAAGACTAAAAAGTAAGATAGTAATGATCAACGATCATCAAAATATGCAAGAAGAAGACTTTAAAGTAGAAAAGGGGGGAATATGGGGCAATGAATATTAAAAAGAGAATAAAAGGATATCTTACAAAGTAGGATATCCTTTTTATTTATGGAAATTAACCTAATAAATGCAGTTGTGTTAGCTCATTAAGTGATGCAATTTTTACATCAGCCAAGCCCCATTGCTTATCATTAAATTGTTCTATTGCCGGTACAACTATAGAGCGCATTCTTGCGCTTTTACAAGCAATCATACCATTGCGAGAGTCTTCTAATGAAACGCAGTGGATAGGATCAAGATTAAGTGCTTTAGCTGCATTTAGATAAACTTCAGGGTGTGGTTTGCTGTATGGCAATTCATCAGCAGACACGACGGCTGAAAAATAGTGACGAATATTAAACAACTCAAGTACGCGTTCAAGCATAAAATCAGGCGATGCTGATGCTAGTGCAATTTTTAACCCTGATAATTTGCAAAGTTCTAAAGCATGCTCAACACCCGGCAATAGTGGTTTGGTTTCTTCAACCAATTTGACAACACGAGAAACCATTTCTTGTTTTGCTTCTTGTTTTGAGACACCTTGCCAAGGTGATGCTCTATACCATAAATCAATGACTTCGTTTATTCTTAATCCAACCATATCGGGCATTGCCGATGCAAGGGATAAGTCGACGCCCAATTCAGCAAAGACCTCATGTTCTGCTTGCTGCCAAAATGGTTCAGAGTCGATTAATAAACCATCCATATCAAATATTGCAGCTTCAATAGGGAATTTAAAAGACATGTTACTCTCCATAAATAAGGTCTATGTTGTCGAGTGGCGATTGTAGCAAGAGTTGTAAGGAAAATCTTTTTAATCAGTTTCTTATTTATTTTGTAAAATAAATAGAGAGAATAGCTACTATTAATTTATTGTCGTATTAGCCGTTAATTAGACTACGATAAACAGATAAATATTGACGAATTCTACTAGTGAGGATGTGATGAGTTATCAATATGCAGGATTGTATGCCATTTTAAAGCGTGTACTTGGTTGGCTTATTTTTATTCCTGCCTTTATTTCAACCGCCGTATCATTGATAGGATTGGCAGCAATACAACGCCCAAATGGCGATGGTGTAAATGCTGTCATTAATGATTTTTTTCGTGTATTAGCGGAAATGGTGCAATTTAACACACCTTTTTTGGATTTTTTCTGGCGAAATTCACCTATCCCCAATACACAAATGGGATTTAGCCAAGAAAATATCACGTTTTTTGTTATCTTTCTTTTTATGTTTATTGGGTTAGCATTCAGCGCATCAGGATTAAGAATTTATCGCCAAGTGAAATACTTGAAAGAAAATATACAAGATCAGCTTATTATCGAACGTGCAATGAAAAGTGGTGTAACGGCTGAGGAGTTGCAACAAAATATTAAATTACCGCGGCATACTATATTTACTCAAATTATGGTGCTTTATATATCTCCTCTAATTGTTATTGCAATAGGCTATTTCTTGATAAAATTCTTAGGATGGTAATACTGCTTTAAAGTGAACGAGGACGGTTCATTTATATCAACTGAATGGAAAAATAAACCTCGCATAACTGAATCTGGCGAGGTTATATTTTTAGTTTATGTTCTTATCTCAGTGCTATTTCATTCTTTTCCGATTAAGGTGTTGCTAATAGATCATCAATTATTTTTCTGACTTCTAAATAATTTTCTTCGCCCCCAAATAAATTACAACGGTTGAGGAAGAAATAGAGTTGGTAAATAGGCTGACGAGATAAAAACTTATCTGAGAGCGGCCAAACACTTTGATAGCCATCGAAAATATTTGCAGGTACTGCTGTGCAAAGCGGTAACATCGCGATATCACACTCTCGATCGCCCCAATAACAGGCAGGATCGAAAACGGTACCTTCTGATTGATTAATTGCTGCGCAGTTTTTAGGCCACAAGTTGCCGTGAAGCAGAGAGGGTTGTGGATTATGATCAGCAAGACGATGATTAATAATTTGGGTGATCTCGTCGATATCCCCAAAAACCATGCCTTTCTCAGAAGCAAGTTGTAGCTGAAAACCAATGCGTTTTTCAGAATAAAAGCGATTCCAGCGTTTTTCCCAGCTATTGAGTTGAGGGGTTGTATCGATTTGAGTATCGAAATCAAAACCATAGCTAGGTTGTTCTTCCCACTGATGGAGTCTGGCTAATTGTTGTCCAAAACAGTAGGCGCTATGAGGTGTAAATGATTGAACGGGCAAAAATTCAAGGAGTAGAAAACTGGCATCTTTACTATTACCGATACCAAAAACTCGAGGTATTCGAATTGTTTGGCTTTTTGCCAACATTTCGAGTTGTTCTGCCTCATTTTTAAAATTAGGCAGAAATTCACGCAAATTAGATTTCACAAAAACAGGTGTATCACCATAATAAATTTTCCATGTATGATGAATATCACCACTAGAAAGGTGAATTTTTTCGTTTATCTTTGCTGAAAACCCTAAATTTGATTCCAGTAAACGACCTATATTCTGCCACATACTTACACCTCGCAAAGTTGTTTACTTAGTAGACCCAAATAAAATAATAACGAGCGATGTTTATACTATGACAATAACACTTTAATTAAATCAATAAAGTATAAAACTAAAAAACGGGATGATTATCCCGTTTTTGTTAAGATAAAGAATATTATCAGGCGCTAGCGGGATTTGTTTGTCGCTTTATTTTTGCCAACTTAATCTGATTACAGAGTAACGCAATAATAAAGAATACAGCTTGCGTTAGCACAATACATGGCCCTGTTGCTCCATCAATATGAAAACTAATAAATGTTCCGATAAAACTAGATGTGACAGAAAATACAATTGCTAACATAATCATACGTGAAAAACTGCGTGTTAATAAATACGCGGTGATCCCCGGTGAAATAAGCATTGCGACAACTAAAATAATCCCAACGGCCTGCATTGAAGCTACAATGGTTAATGCCAAAATAGACAGTAATCCATAGTGTAATAATGTAACAGGTAAACCAACAATCCTTGCTTGGTTAGGATCGAAACAATAAAGCATAAAATCTTTTTGTTTAACAAGCATAATAGTGACGGTAATTAGGCAGATAACACTAATTTGAATTAATACATCAGGTGTAATACCTAAAATATTACCAAATAAAATATGCATTAAATGTTGGTCAGTATCAACACTGGCAAAAATGACCAGCCCCACCGCAAACATGCCTGAGAACACTATTCCCATCACTGTATCTTCTTTAATGCGACTGTGATCTTTTAAATAACCTGTGGCGAAAGAGCAAAATAGCCCAGAAAGAAAAGCGCCTACTGTTAACGGGATGGCGGTGACATAAGCAAGAACAACGCCGGGTAAAACGGCGTGAGAGATCGCATCTCCCATCAGCGACCAGCCTTTTAATACCATGTAGCAAGATAAAATAGCGCAGGCAATACCTATAATAATGGCTGCAACAATAGCGCGTTGCATAAACGGATATTGAAAAGGCTCAATGAAAAATTCCATCAACTCATTCATAGTTTCACCTCTTTTTGGTTTGTTGATCCTTTATGCTGATGAGATTGCGTAATCAACTGTTGTGAACTCTGACGAGCACGACGACGAGCGGCTAACATACCGTGTTTAGGGGCAAATAAGAAAGCTAATAAAAAGAGTGAGGTTTGCATTGTGACAATCACGCCACCTGTTGCACCATTGAAGAAGTAGCTAAGATAAGCGCCTACTGCACTAGTGATTGTGCCGATACAGATAGCAATAATTGCAAGCCGTTTAAATTGATCTGTGAGTAAGTAAGCTGTTGCACCTGGCGTCACGACCATAGCAATGACAAGAATGGCGCCAACAGTTTGAAGCGCTGCGACAGTACATGCGCTCAAAAGAGTAAAAAAGATAATTTTTAATTTTAGTGGTGATAAGCCGATTGATTTTGCATGGACTTCATCAAAAAAGACCACTAGCAAGTCTTTCCAAATACAAAATAAGATTAAGAAAGAGACACCTGTAATAATCACAACTTGCCATACATCTTCATCAGCAATACCTAAAATATTTCCGAGAATGATGGTCTGAACGTTGACGGCTGTCGGTTTAAGCGAAACCAGCAACAGACCAAAAGCAAAAAAAGTGGAGAAAATGAAACCAATAACAGCATCTTCGCGAAGACGTGTAATATGACGAATAAATGTCATTGATAATGCAGCGAGTAACCCCGTAAAAAAAGCCCCAACGGCATAAGGTAAACCTAATATATAAGCCCCTGCAACACCAGGAACAACGGAGTGGGAAAGGGCATCTCCCATTAACGACCAACCTTTTAAAATAAGATAGGATGAAAGAAAAGCGCAGACGGCACCGACTAAGGCGCTCACCCAAATCGCTTTCACCATATAGTTATATTCAAAGGGCTGTAGGAGTATATCTAGCATGGCTAATCTCCTTGTTTGCGTTGGCTTTGGTGCGCCGGCGTGTGTTCTTTTTGATGACCATAGAAAACAGCAGCACGTTCATCATCAGTAATGACAGTCAGTGAACGTGGATCATCGTCGTCATGAAGATCAGAACCCGATAGGCTAATGTGGCGTAATACACCACCAAATGCATGTTCTAAGTTTTTCTGTGTAAATGTTGTTTCAGTTGGCCCACTGTCTAATACTGTTCTATTGATTAAAATAACGTGGTCACAAAATTCAGGCACACTTCCCAAGTTATGTGTTGAAACTAAAACTAAGTGGCCTTCTTCACGTAAATTACGTAAAAGTTCGATAATCGCATTTTCTGTTTTAACATCGACACCAGTAAAAGGCTCATCAAGTAATAAAACAGTACCTTCTTGAGCCATTGCTCGAGCTAAGAAAACACGTTTTTTCTGACCACCAGAAAGCTCTCCAATTTGGCGATGTCCTAAGCCTGATAAGCCAACGCGTTCTAGGGATGCTTCAACAACTTCATGGTCGCGTTTTGAAGGAATACGAAAAAAACCCATTTTTCCATAACGTCCCATCATTACAACATCAGAAACAAGGACGGGAAAATTCCAGTCAACTTCTTCTGTTTGTGGAACATAAGCGATCATATTTTGTTTTAACGCCTGTTGGATCGGGCTATCGTTTAATGTCACTTTACCTTTAGAGGGCTTTACTAGCCCCATAATGGTTTTAAATAGTGTGGATTTACCACTCCCATTGATGCCAACTAGGGCACAAATAGTGCCACCAGTGATAGAGAAACTTGCATCGAAAATAGCCGTATGACCGTTGTTGTAAGTCACTGTGGCATTATCAACAGTCAACGTAGGATTAGCTTTTATATTATTCATTGCCCAAATCCTTTCGCAATTGTATCTACTGTAATCGTAATTAAGTCAATATAAGTAGGAACTTCGCCACCTTCAGCGGAAAGTGAGTCAACATAAAGAACACCACCATATTTTGCGCCTGTTTCTTTACTAACTTGTTTAGCCGGTTTATCTGAAATTGTACTTTCACTAAAGACAACCGGGATCTTGTGTTCTCTAACAGTATCAATCACATATTTAACTTGTTGTGGCGTGCCTTGCTCTTCCGCATTGATTGGCCATAAATAAACTTCTTTAAAGCCATAGTCATTAGTTAAATAGCTGAATGCCCCTTCACTGGTGACTAACCAACGCTCTTCTTGTGGGATCCGAGATAATCTTTCTCTTAATGGTGCGTCAAGCTGTTTAATTTTTTCTGCATAACGTGCCGCATTTTGATTATAAATAGCCGCATTATCGGGATCATGTTCAACAAGTGCCTTGCGAATATTTTCAATATAAATTAATGCATTATTCGGTGACATCCACGCATGTGGGTTCGGATTATTTTTGTAAGCACCTTCACTAATTGCCATTGGTGTGATGCCTTCTGTAACAACAACCGCAGGTACGTTACGTAATTCATTAAAAAAGCGTTCAAACCAACGTTCAAGGTTTAAACCATTCCATAAAATAAGATCAGCCTTTTGAGCTTTTACAATATCTTTAGGAGTGGGTTGGTAATCATGAATTTCAGCACCCGGTTTTGTAATTGATTCAACAATTGCAGCATCTCCAGCTACATTTTGAGCAATATCTTGAATAATCGTAAAGGTGGTGACGACTTTTAGTTTATCTTTTGCGTATGTAGGTGCTGTTAAAAATACAGATGCCATAAGGCATAAAGCCGTAAGTGAAAATTTGTTTACAGAGCGAAATATATCCATATTATTATTGCCTTATAGTTGCAGAGTTATCTTCTTAATTGATAATGATTATCAATATCATTTTAAGGAAGTCAAGTTATCTCTGTGTAAAAAGCTTAATTTGATAACGACTAGAAATAAGATAACAACATGTATTCCAATAAATGTTAAGTAGATTGTCGTTTTTTGTCATAAAAATTAACAATAGTTCGTAACTATTTGTGTGAGAGATTATTTTTATCATGTATAAAAATACATTATCGTTTATTAATCTAAGGCGGATTATGTCTCTACGATTTTTATTACCACCTCTCAACACTTCTTTTATATTGCTTTAACGCACATTATTTATTCGATGGTAAGTAATAATATGAAATAACCCCGTTATAGCAGAATTTTATTCTGAGTAATCTATTTTTGGGGTAATATTGTGAATAGAATAGATTTGAGATAAAACACGCATCCACTAGAAATAGTAATAGATTGATTTATTTCTCATGCTTTGCCATATTTTAGCGTGCATTTTGCGTGAAAATAGAGTTATATTCTATAATCCGTTGATATATACCGTGTCTTTGTACAACCCTTTCTGCAAAAGGATAAAACGTGAAGGTAAAAATCATCTTTTCTTTGGCAATTTTGCTTCTTGCGGGTTGTGCTGAGCATGCACGTCAACCTGTTCAAAAAGAAACACCACGATTCTTAAGCCAAAAACCAGTCGAAAATCGTATTAATAATGCTTCAATCTCAACGGCACAATGGAAATCAACACCTTTTGATAACCATATACAACAAGCCTCGAGTCGTTACGATGTTGATGAAACATTAATTAAGGCGATTATCCAAGTTGAATCAAACTTTAGACCTGAAGTTATTAGTAAATCAAACGCAGTAGGATTAATGCAAATTAAAGCATCAACTGCGGGAAGAGATGTTTATCAAAATAGGGGTAAAGCAGGGCAACCAACAACGGCTCAACTGAAAGATCCCGCTATTAATATCGATTTGGGTACAGCGTATATTCAATTATTAAGAGAGCGCCACCTTGTTGGTATTATCGATCCTGAAACGCTTTATTACGCCACTATCCTTGCTTATGTGAATGGCGCTGGTGCTTTATTAAGAACATTTGATAAAGATAGAAATAATGCCATCGCTAAAATTAATTCAATGAGTGCGGATGATTTTTATCGTTATGTTGAAAAAAATCATCCCGCTTCTCAAGCACCGCGTTATTTAGCAAAAGTGAGGGCGGCTTACCATGCAGGCGATAATTAATCTGGCAAATTAGCGGCTGCTTGAGCCTGTTTTAATAAAGCGGGTAAATCAGCAACAATCTCAAGAACGCCGTTGATCATAAACTGAACACCCATACAGATTAATAAAAATCCCATTACGCGAGAAATAGCGTCAATACCACTATGGCCTAAATATTTCATAATGCGAGTGGAACCACGGAGTGATACCCAAACAATAACGCTAATTAAAAAGAAGCTTGTCACAGGGGCGATATACAATACCCATTGCGCAATATCAGTACGTGAGGGGATTGAAGCCGCTGTACTTATTATCATTGCGATTGTTCCGGGGCCGGCTGTACTAGGCATTGCTAAAGGAACAAAGGCAATATTCGGCTCTTTGGGATTTCGATGAGGATTGTTATCGTCTGAAATAGGATCATCGACATTAGGCGTATTTGGAAACAACATACTAAAGCCAATAAAAGCAACGATCATTCCGCCTGCTATACGAAGACCGGGAATTGAAATACCAAAGGTTGTCATTATGATCCGTCCTGCATAGAACGCGATGGTCATAATGATGAAGATATACACACATGCCATTAAAGACTGTTGATTACGTTGCTCCTTTGTCATATTGCCTGAAAGGCCAAGCCAAAGAGCAACAGTCGTCAATGGATTAGTTAAAGGTAAAAGCAAAATAAGACCAAGACCAATAGCCTGAAAAAATTGGTAAACAGAATGCATGGAATCCAAAAGCTCCCAATAACAGATAATAAGGAGTAATTATGATAACAAATTAAACAAGATAAAAGTTATTTTCCTCATAATATTCTTAATGTGTATTAGTATTTTTTCATCAGCCACTCTAAATGTACTTTTACCGCTTCCCAGTCATAATCAGTAATGCTATAAACGCAAGTATCTCTTTTTTGTCCCGCTGTCGTTAATCTATGATTACGTAAAATACCATCTAATTTTGCACCAAGTCGTTCAATTGCTCTACGGCTAGTCTGGTTTAATATATGAGTACGAAATTCAACAGCAATACATTTCAAGTCTTCTAAAGCATATTTAAGTAAGAGATATTTAGCTTCTGTATTTATTCCCGTTCTTTGCACTTCTTTAGCATACCACGTGGAGCCAATTTCTAATCTTGGTGTTTGGTTATCAATATTCATAAAGGTTGTTATGCCAACTACACTGTTATTCGCTTTAGAAATAATAGAAAAAGGTAGCATTAACCCTTTTTGTTGTAATTGAAGTTTATGCTCAATATCGTGTTTTAGCTCTGTTAGCGAAGGAACGGTGGTATACCAAAGTTCATCAGGCCTATCTTTTCTAATTAGTTCATGGAGTTCTGAGTAGTGCTCCATACTTAAGGGCACTAAACGCACAAGTTTTCCTTCCAGTGTTGTCCACTCTGTTATCTTTTTCATAATAAATATTCTCTGGAGTTATTAATAAAATGCGTTTCTTAAGAATAGTTTTTATACATAACAAATTTATAAATTGATATGGTTATTTAAACGGTTATTAAAAAATAGACAAAATTCAGAATGATGAAAATAGAGAAAAAAGAGTGTGAGTGATTCTTTCTCAACAGAGAATGACTGTCTTGCCACAGGTGGGCTAGCACCATGTGTGTTAATCTATAATTCAGTAATAGTGATATAACCGTAAACATAATAGATTGGTAAAAAGATGACAGATTTCATTGAATGGGACGATTTTCTACGTGTAGAAATGAGAGTAGGAACGATTATTAGCGCAGAAATAAATAAGAAAGCGAATAAACCTGCTTATGTAATGGACGTCGATTTAGGTGAGTTGGGCATAAAGCGTTCAAGTGCTCAAATTACGGTAAACTACACACCTGAAGAGCTTGTGGGACGACGTATTTTGTGTGTATGCAATTTCCCCGTTAAACGCATTGCGGGTATAAAATCTGAAGTTTTAATTACAGGGGCGCCTGATGAAACGGGCGCAATTGTATTAGCGGAATTTAACTTACCTTTACCAAATGGTTCACGGTTAGCATAATAAGTATCTTGATAGACACTCTTAAATAGTGATGTTTTGCTGAGTTTTGATATAGTCATTATTCAATAGCAGGATGGATATAAAGGAGTGTCTTTTGTTATTACCTCAATTGCATTTGCGATGTTATACACAAGAGACGGTATCTCATCAGCATGATAATTTATGGCAGATTATTTTCGGGCTTTCGGGTTCGATGGAAGTTAATTTCAATCGAAAAGACTTTCTGATATGTAATCAAAACTGTTTGATTATTCCTCCAACTATTCATCATGCCTTTTCAGGCAATATAGATAATAAAAATCTTATTTTAGAGCTTCCAGCAACCTCACAATGGCAATTAAGTGAGAAAGGTGGGCAATTTGCGTTATCACCAGCAGCCGTTAGTTTATTAGAGTGGTTACATCAATACCCTCAGTCTCCAGATCAATATTCAACGATCACACGCTTATTACTCGCTCAAATGAAAATACAAAAAGGTTGGCGTGATAGTTTAGATGCTTGGTTAGCGAATAAGTTACATACACCATTAACAGCACATGATATTGCTTTTGCTTTTAATACATCAACGAGTACGTTACAACGAAAAATGAAAGCAGAGGTAGGCGTGTCTGTAATGCAATATGTCACTCAACAACGACTTAGCAAAGCTGCTGAATTATTAAAATACACATCAGTAAATATTGAAAATATTGCTCTAGCAGTAGGGTATGACTCGCACTCTGCATTTAGTCAGGCGTTTCGCCAATACTTTAATAAAAGTCCGACTGAGTATCGACAAGATTGAGCCATTACATCACTTTATTTTTTACCGAATAAATACGGGGACATAATTTATCGAAGGCGAAGGTGAATAAATAGGTATAAATAAAGAAGAACACTAATATAGTGATTTCCATGCTTATTGCTTTGATAAAGCTTACATGATACCACCACATATAAAGTGGAATGGTAAAGAAGAACAGACCTAATTCAAAACTTATTGCATGGGTAAGTCGTACAATGACTGTACGTTTTGTTATTTTTAGTTTTAACTCAATTAATTCAAAAAAAGAATTAAAAATATAATTCCAGATCAGAGCAATAATAGAAACAGCAATGGCAACAGGCAGTGAATCATGAGATTGGCTTTGGCTTAATACTGCAAGTAAAACAGTGCTTAACAAAATTGCGAGCATTTCAAAAGTAATAGCATAAACTAATTTACGAGCGCGGGGCTTTAGATAAAACACGTTATACACCTTTTATGTTAACAATAAAGGTTCTGGCCCGCCCCAGAGAATATTATTTTTAAAGCCACGGTTTCCGCTTGATTGGTACTAATGGTAATGAAATCCTATAAAAAAGCAAAGTTTGTCTAAGAGAAAAAAATATCGAGTCACTTATTACATTGTAATTAAAATGTAATAAGTGAGATTTTTTTGTCGTTTCTATTTCGTGTTTTCTCGGGGATATATAGGCAGATAAATGTATAAATCTTTACAGTCTGTGATAATATCCCCCCTGAGTTGCGATAAGGCTCAGTGATGCTATGGGTATTTATAAAATAAATATGTGTACATAACTGCGTACAAACCTCGCGAGGTAAAGTGAGAAATTGTCGTAACGTACTGAATATATATGAAATAAAAAGCTTACAAGTGATCTTGCGTATGGGTCACCACTGTAAATAAGGATTTTAAATGCCAATTATTACTCTTCCTGACGGAAGCCAACGTCAATTTGAAAATGCAGTTTCTGTCATGGATGTTGCTGCAGATATCGGTCCTGGACTTGCAAAAGCATGTATTGCAGGTCGTGTTAATGGTGAGCTGGTGGATGCTTGTGAATTAATCGAACATGATGCAAATCTGGCGATTATTACCGCAAAAGATGATGAAGGACTTGAAATTATTCGTCACTCTTGTGCCCATTTATTGGGACATGCAATTAAACAATTATGGCCACAGGCCAAAATGGCGATTGGTCCTGTTATTGAAAATGGATTCTACTACGATGTGGATTTAGACCATTCTCTAACACAGGAAGATTTAGACACTCTAGAAAAACGCATGCTAGAGTTGGCGAAAACAGATTATGACGTGATTAAAAAACGCGTAAGCTGGGCTGAAGCTCGTGAAACATTCGTTTCTCGTGGTGAAGATTATAAAGTTGCTATTCTTGACGAAAATATTAGCCAAGATTCTCAACCTGGTCTTTATCATCACCAAGAATATGTTGATATGTGCCGTGGACCACACGTTCCAAACATGCGTTTCTGCCATAATTTCAAATTGCAGAAAATCGCAGGTGCATATTGGCGCGGTAACAGCGATAATAAAATGCTACAACGCATTTATGGTACAGCTTGGGCTGATAAGAAACAGCTAAAAGCTTACTTAGATCGCTTAGAAGAAGCCGCTAAACGTGACCACCGTAAAATTGGTAAACAGCTTGATTTATATCATATGCAAGAAGAAGCGCCAGGTATGGCTTTCTGGCATAATGATGGTTGGACGATTTTCCGTGAGTTAGAAACATTTGTACGTTGCAAATTAAAAGAATATGATTACCAAGAAGTAAAAGGTCCATTTATGATGGATCGTGTTCTTTGGGAAAAGACAGGTCACTGGGAAAACTACAAAGAAAATATGTTCACAACGTCTTCAGAGAACCGTGAATATTGTATTAAACCAATGAACTGCCCAGGTCACGTGCAAATCTTTAAACAAGGTTTACGTTCTTATCGTGATTTACCATTGCGTATGGCTGAATTCGGTAGTTGCCATCGTAATGAGCCATCAGGCGCATTACATGGTTTAATGCGTGTTCGTGGCTTTACACAAGATGATGCGCATATCTTCTGTACTGAAGAACAAATTTTAAGTGAAGTAAATGACTGCATCAAATTGATTTATGATGTATATTCTACTTTCGGATTTGAAAAAATCGTTGTTAAGTTATCTACTCGCCCAGAAAAACGTATCGGTGAAGATGCATTATGGGATGTTGCTGAAGCTGACTTAGCAAAAGCCTTAACTGATAACAATATTGAATTTGAATATCAGCCAGGCGAAGGGGCGTTTTATGGCCCTAAAATTGAATTTACACTTTACGATTGTTTAGATCGTGCATGGCAGTGTGGTACAGTACAATTAGACTTCTCACTACCAGGTCGTTTAGGCGCATCTTATGTTGCCGAAAACAACGAGCGTAAAGTACCTGTTATGTTACACCGAGCAGTGCTAGGATCCTTAGAACGTTTTATTGGTATTCTGACAGAAGAATATGCAGGATTTTTCCCTACTTGGTTAGCACCACAGCAGGTTGTCGTGATGAATATCACGGATGGACAGGCTGATTATGTACAAAAACTCGTCAAAGAATTGCAAGATGCCGGAATTCGTGCAAAAGCAGACTTGAGAAATGAGAAGATTGGCTTTAAAATTCGTGAACATACTTTACGTCGTGTTCCGTACATGCTTGTCTGTGGCGATAAAGAAGTTGAATCAGGCAAAGTAGCGGTTCGTACTCGTCGAGGAAAAGACCTTGGCAGTATTGACGTTAACGAATTTAAAGAAAAGCTTCTGCAAGAAATTAGAAGCAGAAGTCTTCATCAGTTGGAGGAATAAGGTATTAAAGGCGGAAAAAGAATTCAATCAACGCGTCAGAATCGCATCAATGGTGAGATTCGCGCTCATGAAGTTCGTTTAACAGGTTTGGATGGCGAACAGATTGGAGTTGTTAGTCTGAAAGAGGCTCTTGAGAAAGCCGAGGAAGCAGGTGCTGATTTAGTTGAAATCAGTCCTAATGCCGAGCCGCCGGTTTGTCGTATTATGGACTACGGCAAATTCCTCTATGAGAAAAGTAAGACTCTCAAAGAACAGAAAAAGAAACAAAAAGTTATTCAGGTTAAGGAAGTTAAATTCCGTCCTGGTACAGATGAAGGCGACTATCAGGTCAAACTACGCAACCTGATTCGTTTTCTTGAAGATGGCGATAAAGCCAAAGTTACACTGCGTTTCCGTGGTCGTGAAATGGCACACCAACAAATCGGTATGGAAATGCTTAACCGCATCCGTGAAGATTTGGATGAACTGGCTGCTGTTGAATCTTTCCCTAATAAGATTGAAGGGCGTCAGATGATCATGGTGTTAGCGCCGAAGAAGAAATAGTTGGGCAATTCAAGTAATAGCGTCAGCCTTTAAAGGCTGATTGCTATTCGCCTCATTATTTTATGTTATTAACAATGCGAAGTGGATTATAGAAATGCCAAAGATTAAAACAGTACGCGGCGCAGCTAAGCGCTTTAAAAAAACTGCTGGTGGTGGCTTCAAACGCAAGCATGCTAACCTCCGTCACATTCTGACTAAAAAATCAACTAAGCGTAAACGTCATTTACGTCCAAAAGGCATGGTCTCTAAAGGAGATTTAGGCCTGGTCGTAGCTTGCTTACCATACGCATAAGTATTACTTTTTTAACAGAATATAGACATTTAGGAGTTTAATATGGCTCGTGCTAAACGTGGTGTTATCGCCCGTGCTCGTCACAAGAAAATTTTAAAGCAAGCTAAAGGTTATTACGGTGCACGTTCACGTGTATATCGTGTAGCTTTCCAGGCTGTAATCAAAGCTGGTCAATATGCGTACCGTGACCGTCGTCAGAAAAAACGTCAGTTCCGTCAGCTGTGGATTGCGCGTATCAACGCAGCAGCTCGTCAGAACGGTATGTCTTATAGCCGTTTCATCAATGGTCTGAAAAAAGCATCCATTGAAATCGACCGTAAGATTCTGGCTGACATCGCTGTATTCGACAAAGTAGCATTCGCTGCTTTAGTTGAAAAAGCGAAAGGTGCTCTGGCTTAATTATTTATTAAGCAATGGAAGAGGGAGTTTTCTCCCTCTTTTATTTTGTCTAAATTTGTGGCTTAATGATATAAATTCAATAAGTTAATATTTTAAGAGACATTATCCATGTTAAATATCGCTTTTTTCCGTTTCTTTTTTTACTTTAGCGCCTAATTCTAGGGGGCTTTTGCGCGTAAGAAAAGAAACGAAAAGTAGCGCCTGAGCCTCCAATATGGAGGCTTTTTTGTTTTCAGATCCCAATACTGGGTTAGAAACCAAAAAGGGCAATTTTATTCGTCATCATTGATAACAACTAATAGACCTCATCAGGTCAAAGGAAGAGGAAACGATGCCACATCTCGCTGAACTCGTTGCTCAAGCTAAAGCAGCTATCGAAGAGGCACAGGATGTTGCTGCGCTGGATTCGGTTCGTGTTGAATACTTGGGGAAAAAAGGTCATTTAACGCTTCAGATGTCCACGCTGCGCGACTTACCCGCGGAAGACCGTCCAGCTGCAGGGGCTGTCATTAATCAGGCTAAACAAGAGGTTCAACAAGGGCTGAACACTCGTAAAGACTATCTTGAATCAGCATTATTAAACGAACGTTTATCAGCTGAGAAAATTGATGTGTCTTTGCCTGGTCGCCGTATTGAAAACGGTGGTCTACACCCAGTAACTCGTACAATTGAACGTATTGAAACTTTCTTTGGCGAATTAGGGTTTTCAGTAGAATCAGGTCCTGAAATCGAAGATGATTATCATAACTTTGATGCGTTGAATATTCCTGCACATCACCCGGCAAGAGCCGACCATGATACTTTCTGGTTTGATGCGAAACGTTTACTGCGTACACAAACATCAGGTGTACAAATTCGTACCATGCAAGATAAACAGCCACCTATTCGCATCATCGCACCAGGTCGCGTATATCGTAATGATTACGATCAGACTCATACTCCGATGTTCCATCAAGTTGAAGGTCTAATTGTTGATAAAGACATTAGCTTTACCAATTTAAAAGGAACATTACACGATTTCCTGAAAAACTTTTTTGAAGAAGATATGGAAATTCGTTTCCGTCCTTCTTATTTTCCATTCACAGAGCCTTCTGCAGAAGTCGATGTAATGGGTAAGAATGGTAAATGGTTAGAAGTGTTGGGCTGCGGTATGGTTCACCCAAATGTATTACGTAATGTCGGTATCGATCCTGAGGTTTATTCAGGTTTTGCGTTCGGTATGGGTATGGAACGTCTGACTATGTTACGTTACGGTGTCACCGATTTACGTTCATTCTTCGAAAACGATCTTCGTTTCCTCAAACAGTTTAAATAAGGTGGGATTATCTCATGAAATTCAGTGAACTTTGGTTACGTGAGTGGGTAAACCCAGCGATTAGTAGCGAAGCGCTTTCTGAACAACTAACAATGGCTGGCCTTGAGGTTGATGGCGTGGAAGCTGTTGCGGGTGATTTTCACGGTGTGTTTGTCGGTGAAGTTGTTGAATGTGGACAACACCCTAATGCGGATAAATTACGTGTAACGAAAGTTAACGTAGGCGGTGACAGATTACTCGATATTGTTTGTGGCGCACCTAACTGTCGCCAAGGGCTAAAAGTTGCGGTTGCAACAATTGGGGCTGTATTACCCGGCGATTTCAAAATTAAAGCAGCAAAACTCCGTGGTGAACCCTCTGAAGGTATGTTGTGCTCATTTTCTGAATTAGCAATTTCAGAAAATCATGAAGGAATTATTGAATTACCTGCTGATGCACCTATTGGCATGGATATCCGTGAATACTTAAAATTAAATGATAATGCGATTGAAATTAGTATTACCCCAAATCGTGCTGACTGTTTAGGTATTTTGGGTGTTGCTCGTGATATTGCTGTTATCAATAAAATGGAATGCCAATTACCTGATATGTCGCCAGTTATGGCAACTTCTTCAGCAACATTCCCTGTACGTGTTGAAGCGCCAGAAGCGTGCCCACGTTATTTAGGGCGAGTTTTCACTAATGTGAATGTGAAAGCAAAAACACCATTATGGATGCAAGAAAAATTACGTCGTGGTGGGATCCGTTCTATTGATCCAATAGTTGATATAACCAACTTGGTTCTACTTGAAATGGGTCAACCGTTACACGCGTTCGATCTTGATCGCGTTGAAGGTGCTGTTGTCGTTCGTATGGGTAAAAACGGTGAGAAACTGACTTTACTCGATGGCAATGAAATTACATTAAAAGATGATGTATTAGTTATTGCTGACGAAAAACAAGCATTAGGTATGGCAGGTATTTTCGGTGGCGAATCATCAGGTGTTAATGAAGAAACGAAAAATGTCTTCTTAGAGTGTGCATTTTTCTCTCCATTGGCTATCACAGGCCGAGCACGTCGTTATGGCTTACATACGGATGCTTCCCATCGTTTTGAGCGTGGTGTTGATTCGGAACTGCAATACAATGCGATTGAACGTGCAACTAAGTTACTGTTAGAAATTTGTGGTGGTGACGTTGGCGAAGTGATTGATGTAACCAATAAAGCACATTTACCAAATATCGCACCAATCAAATTAACACGTAAAAAATTAGACCGTTTATTAGGTCATGTGATTAATGATGAACAAGTTTTAGATTCGTTAACTCGCTTAGGTTTCAACGTCTCTGTTGAAAATGATGGCTGGGTAGCAACTGTTCCTTCATGGCGTTTTGATGTTCAAATCGAAGAAGATCTGATTGAAGAAGTTGCCCGTATTTACGGTTACAACAATATTCCAGATGTACCATTACGCGCTGATTTGGTGATGACTAATCACCGTGAAGCGAACTTATCATTAAAACGCGTTAAAACAATGCTAGTAGACAACGGTTTCCAAGAAGCCATTACTTATAGCTTTGTTGATCCTAAGATCCAATCTTTGTTACATCCAAATGAAGAAGCATTAATTTTGCCTAATCCGATTTCAGCGGATATGTCAGCAATGCGACTGTCTCTATTAACCGGATTATTGACTACGACTGTATATAATCAGAACCGTCAACAATCTAGAGTTAGGTTATTTGAAGCAGGTCTGCGTTTTGTTCCTGATAATCAAGCAGAATATGGAATACGTCAGGAACTTATGCTAGCGGGTGTGATCGCGGGCAACCGTTATGAAGAACATTGGAGTTTAGAGAAGCAAACTGTTGATTTCTTTGATTTGAAAGGTAATATTGAATCAATTCTGGAATTGACAGGCCAGCTAGATGAAATTACATTTAAACCAGCTAATCATTCAGCACTTCATCCGGGACAAAGTGCTGGGATTTATCTGAGAAATGAATATATTGGCTGTATTGGCGTTGTTCATCCAGAGCTTGAACGTAAACTTGACTTAAACGGTCGTACGGTAGTATTCGAAATACGTTGGAATGCAATTGCAAATCGCAGTTTGCCACAAGCAAAAGCAATTTCTCGTTATCCTTCGAATCGTAGAGATATCGCTGTAGTTGTTCCGAATGATGTTGCTGCAGAGGATATTTTAGCCGAATGTAAGAAAGTTGGCGGAAATCAAATAGTTGGCATAAACTTATTTGACGTGTATTGTGGTAAGGGAGTAGCAGAGGGTTATAAAAGCCTCGCTATTAGCATAATCTTGCAGGATATCGAGCATACACTGGAAGAAGATGAGATTGCTGCAACAGTGAGTAATTGTGTAGCAGCATTGAAACAGCGATTCCAAGCATCCTTGAGGGACTAGACCTATGGCGCTTACAAAAGCTGAAATGGCAGAAAATCTGTTTGAAAAACTTGGTGTTAGCAAACGCGATGCAAAAGACCTTGTAGAATCCTTTTTTGAGGAAGTGCGTCGTTCTCTTGAAAACGGAGAACAGGTGAAGCTATCTGGATTCGGCAACTTTGACCTGCGTGATAAAAATCAGCGCCCAGGTCGTAATCCGAAAACTGGGGAAGATATTCCTATTACAGCTCGCCGTGTTGTTACTTTCCGCCCAGGACAAAAGTTAAAAAGCCGGGTTGAAAGCGCAACACCAAAAGAATAATATTTAAAAACATCCAAAACGGCTTTCTTTGAAAGCCGTTTTTTTATCGTTATTATCTGTATCTTATTTTGATGATAAACGTATTAGGATGTTTACATTTATCAATATAATCTGAATAGCTATTTCATCTAAATAGAAATATTTTTATTTTTCATTATCTTTCTTTTTATTCTTATTTTGACTCTTTCTTTTTAACCCTTGTTTCTATCAACATTATAATCATTAATTCTAATATTCCTTCTTTACTAGAAACAGGCTTACATGTTCTAAATTTAGGTTTTCATCATTGAATGCGAACGTGTTATGTTGCTAAAAATTATTTTATAAATAAAAACAGTAAAGCCCATTGTTTTATGAATAGGGAATGAAATGAATAAAGAAGTTAATCCCCTGATAAAATTGACTAAAAGACAACGCATTGATGACAGAAAAAAACTGTTTTTAATGGCGTTAGTATTATGTTTTTTGTTTGTTTTTTCTCTCTCTGTTGGTGAGATTTTGTTATTTCCAGATCAATGGTTAACAGATGAAGCCCATTTATTTGTTTGGCAACTCCGTTTACCAAGAGTACTTGCAGTTATGGCGGTGGGTGCTAGTCTAGCAATTGCTGGTGCTATTATGCAGGCTTTATTTCAAAACCCACTTGCAGAGCCGGGATTATTAGGGGTAAGCAGTGGTGCGGGAGTGTGCGTTGTATTACTTATTGTTTTACAAATTGGTTTAAGTCCTTGGTTAATAAGTAGTGCAGCGATATTTGGTGCATTAGGGATCACTCTCTTATTAATGTTCTTTACTCGAATAAAAAAGCTATCTAATGCTCAATTACTATTAATAGGTGTGGCACTAGGCGTTATGGCGAGTGCAATAATGACTTGGCTTGTTTACTTCAGTTCGGCTTTAGATTTAAGACAATTAATGTATTGGTTGATGGGGAGTTTTAGTGGCATTGATTGGCGCCATCAAATCTTATTTTGGGTCCTTATACCCATTATCTTAATTCTTATTCTACAAGCAGACGTTCTTAATTATTTATCGTTGGGTTCATTCAGAGCAAAGCAATTAGGTATATCTGTCAATCAATGGCGAAATTGGTTTATTTTAGCTGTTGGGATATTGATAGGGTTGAGCGTTGCTTTGGCGGGCGCCATAAGCTTTGTAGGACTTGTTGTTCCGCATTTATTAAGGCTATGTGGATTAACTCATTATAAAACGCTACTACCAGCGTGTGCGCTTGCTGGTGGTGGATTATTATTACTTGCTGATCTGCTATCTCGTTTGATTTTAAATGGTGCAGAAGTTCCGATTGGCGTGATTACCGCAACGCTTGGTGCGCCTATATTTATCTGGTTATTGGCAACAAAAGAGATGGGACGTTTGTAATATGATGTTACTTAAACTTGATAATTTAAGTGTTAACAAACGAATTAACGCATTTACAGAGCAAGTTAATTATGGAGAGCGCGTCCACTTAATTGGTGCTAATGGTGCGGGAAAAAGTACACTCTTAATGGCGATCGCTGGAGAGCTTCCATTTAGTGGTGAAATTATTCTAAACGAAACCTCAATAAAACATTATAAATATAATGATCTTTCTAGAATACAGAGCATTGTTATACAACAATTGGAAGCTTTGCCATTTATGCCTGTTTTTCATTATCTCTCGCTATATCATAAATTGTCGAAAATGGATGCACAGCAATTAAATAATCTGTTAAATGATTTTAAAATTGATAAATTATTGTCAAAAAATATTCATCATTTATCGGGAGGTGAATGGCAGAGGGTTAGAATTGTTGGTGTATTTATTCAATTATGGTCAAGTTATGATTTAAAAGGAAAATTAATGTTACTTGATGAACCAACAAATAATTTAGATGTCGTACAGTTGGCAATTTTAGACAAGTGGATTGAGAAATTTTGCCAACAAGGTGGTGCCGTTATTATGAGTACACATAATTTGAATCATTCTTATCAAAAAGCAGATAGAATTTGGCTCATAAAAAATGGATGTTTGGTCAAGTCTTGTGCTCCCGTGCTTTTGTTGGACGAAAATTTATTATCTACTACATTTAATGCAAATATTAAGTGCATCAATGATGTTGATCATATTGACTGGCTGGTTTTGCAATAATATGGTTGTTATTAAGTTCATCCCAAGGTAATTATTAAGGTTTTTTTAATATTTTCTTAATAAGGCGGATGTCGGTGAGCAATAGTTTGTATATAATTGTTTTTTATTCATTGATTAATTAGGCTACATTTTTATGAGTCACTTCCTTCCTTTCTCTCGCCCTGCGATTGGCGATGAAGAAATCAAAGCCGTTGAGGATGTACTGCGTTCAGGTTGGATTACAACAGGCCCTCAAAATCATCAATTAGAGCAAAATTTTTGTGAAAAATTTGGTAGCAAACATGCTATCGCGGTTTGTTCTGCTACTGCTGGTATGCATGTTGTTTTAATGGCGATGGGAATTGGTGCTGGTGATGAAGTGATCACTCCATCACAAACGTGGGTTTCAACGATAAATATCATTACGTTACTTGGCGCAGAACCCGTGATGGTTGATGTCGACCGTGATACCTTGATGGTGAGTGCAGAAGACGTCAAAAAAGCGATTACGCCTAGAACGAAAGCAATTATTCCCGTTCATTATGCAGGTGCACCTTGCGATCTTGATGCATTAAGAAAAGTTGCACAAGAAGCAGGGATCCCTCTTATTGAAGATGCTGCGCATGCTATTGGGACTCGATATAAAAATGAATGGATTGGTGAAAAAGGAACTTCTATCTTCTCTTTTCACGCAATTAAAAACGTAACTTGTGCAGAAGGTGGATTGGTTGTTACGGATAATGACGAATTAGCCAATAGAGTACGTTGCTTAAAATTCCACGGTTTAGGGGTAGACGCCTTTGATAGACAAATTCAAGGTCGTAAGCCTCAAGCGGAAGTTGTTGAACCTGGCTACAAATATAACTTATCTGATATTCATGCTGCGATTGCCGTGGTGCAATTAGGTCGTTTAGATGAAATGAATGCTAAACGCGCTGAATTAGTTGCACTGTATCGTGAAAAACTCAAAGACGCTCCATTAGAAATGTTGAGTGTCCCTGAATATTCACATCTGCATGCAAATCACCTATTTATGGTGAGAGTCGATAAAAATGCTTGTGGTATCGATCGTGATACCTTTATGGAAAAATTGAAGCAAAAAGATATTGGGACAGGGCTTCATTTCCGTGCTGCGCACACACAAAAATATTATCGTGAGCGCTATCCTTCTTTATCCCTTCCTCAATCAGAATGGAACTCTGCAACGTTATGCTCGCTGCCGCTGTTTCCTGATATGAGTCATGAAGATGTTATTCGCGTTGTCAATGCGATCAATGAAATTCTTTCGGAGCATATTTAAGTGTCAACATTTGAAAAAATCAAAAAAGTATCGGTTGTAATTCCCGTTTATAACGAGGAAGAAAGCCTTCCTCAGCTTTTAGAACGTACCATAAAGAGCTGTAAACAATTAGAACAAGAATATGAACTGATCCTTGTTGATGATGGTAGTAGTGACAATTCAGCTAAGATGTTAGAAGAAGCCGCTGCAATTGAAGAAAATCACGTTATTGCAATTATTTTAAATCGTAATTACGGTCAACACTCCGCCATTATGGCGGGTTTTAATCAGGCTGATGGTGATTTAGTGATCACATTAGATGCTGATTTACAAAATCCACCGGAAGAGATCCCAAGACTTGTCGCGACGGCTGAAGAAGGGTATGACGTTGTTGGAACACGTCGCCGTAATCGTCAAGATTCATGGTTCCGTAAAACCGCTTCAAAAATGATCAACTCCATGATCACTAAAGCAACCGGTCGCTCTATGGGAGATTATGGTTGTATGTTGCGAGCCTATCGTCGCCATATTGTTGATGCGATGTTACAGTGTCACGAAAGAAGTACATTTATTCCTATTCTTGCGAACACATTCGCTCGTCGTACTATTGAAATCGATGTTGCACACGCAGAGCGTGAATATGGCGATTCAAAATACAGTTTTTTAAAACTGATTAACTTAATGTACGACTTATTGACTTGTCTTACCACGGCACCATTACGTTTATTAAGCATTGTCGGCAGCGTGATCGCTGTATCTGGCTTTGTCTTAGCCTTATTGTTAATTATTTTACGTATTATTTTCGGTGCAATGTGGGCTGCTGAAGGTGTATTCACACTTTTTGCAATCTTATTTATGTTTATCGGAGCGCAGTTCGTTGCAATGGGCTTATTAGGTGAGTATATAGGCCGAATTTATAATGATGTAAGAGCGCGTCCTCGGTATTTTATCCAAAAAGTGGTTGGCGTTA
This sequence comes from Proteus vulgaris, assembly GCF_033708015.1. Taxonomy (NCBI): domain Bacteria; kingdom Pseudomonadati; phylum Pseudomonadota; class Gammaproteobacteria; order Enterobacterales; family Morganellaceae; genus Proteus; species Proteus vulgaris. Next base: position 1,743,002 of record NZ_CP137920.1, read on the forward strand.
ATAAACCCAACGAAGATCAGGAAAAAGACTAATGAAAGCAATAGTATTTGCCTATCATGATATTGGCTGTGTTGGTTTAAAAGCACTTGAAAAAGCAGGTTATGATATTCAAGCTGTATTTACCCACACTGACGATCCTAATGAAAATCATTTCTTCTCATCTGTTGCTCGTGTGAGTGCAGAAATGGGGTTGACAGTATTTGCCCCCGAAAATGTCAATCATCCATTGTGGATTGAACGTGTTCGTGAAATGAAGCCTGATGTCATCTTTTCTTTCTATTATCGTCACATGTTAAGTGATGAGATCCTGAATTTGGCACCTAAAGGCGCATTTAATTTACACGGTTCTTTATTACCAAAATATCGTGGTCGTGCACCAATTAACTGGGCGATTGTGAACGGTGAAACAGAAACGGGTGTTACTCTGCATAAAATGACAGCGAAAGCGGATGCAGGTGATATCATCGCTCAAGAAAAAGTCACTATTGCAGATAATGATACTTCTCTGATTTTACATGAAAAAGTAAGAGAAGCTGCTGATAAGTTACTTTCTAACACATTACCCCATATTGCATCAGGAAATTATTCAACAACTGCGCAAGATGAAAGCCAAGCAACTTATTTTGGCCGTCGTTGCGCTGATGATGGTTTAATCGACTGGAACGTAGATGCAAAAACAGTTCACAACTTAGTACGTGCTGTTACAGAACCCTATCCAGGTGCATTCACTTTCTTAGGTGAACGTAAAATGATTATTTGGCGTTCACGCGTTGTTGCTGATAATCAAGATAAACGCCCTGGTACTGTCATTTCAACAGAACCTTTAGTGATTGCGTGTGCGAAAGGTGCAATTGAAGTCGTTACTGGACAAAGTGAAAATGGGCTTTATGTTCAAGGAAGTCGTTTAGCGGCTGAAATGGGCATTGTGACTGATGTTCGTGTTGGACCGAAAGCAACGGCACAAGTTAAACGTCGTAAACGTGTTTTAATTTTAGGTGTAAATGGCTTTATTGGTAACCATTTAACCGAGCGTCTATTGAAAGATGGTAACTATGATATCTATGGTATGGATATTGGTTCTTCTGCAATTGAGCGCTTTATCGGTAATCCACGTTTCCACTTTATTGAAGGCGACGTGAGCATTCATACAGAATGGATTGAATACCACATTAAAAAATGTGACGTTATTCTGCCATTAGTGGCTATTGCAACACCAATTGAATATACCCGTAATCCACTACGTGTATTTGAATTAGACTTTGAAGAAAACTTAAAAATAGTACGTTACTGCGTTAAATATAATAAACGTATTATTTTCCCATCCACATCAGAAGTTTATGGTATGTGTGATGATAAAGAATTTGACGAAGATAATTCACGCCTGATTGTTGGTCCAATAAATAAACAACGTTGGATTTACTCTGTATCTAAACAATTATTAGACCGAGTTATTTGGGCTTATGGTGCTAAAGATGGTCTGAAATTTACATTATTCCGTCCATTTAACTGGATGGGACCTCGTTTAGATAACTTAAATTCAGCTCGTATCGGTAGCTCTCGTGCAATCACACAATTAATTCTGAACTTAGTGGAAGGTTCACCAATTAAATTGGTTGATGGTGGTGAACAAAAACGTTGTTTCACGGATATCAATGATGGTATTGAAGCCTTGTTCCGTATTATTGAAAACCGTGATAACAAATGTGACGGCCAAATTATCAATATTGGTAACCCAACTAACGAAGCAAGTATTCGCGAATTAGCAGAAATGCTGTTAGATTGCTTTGAGAAACATGAGTTACGTGGTCACTTCCCTCCATTTGCGGGCTTTAAAAAGATTGAAAGTAGCAGTTACTATGGTAAAGGTTACCAAGATGTTGAACACCGTAAGCCAAGCATTAAGAACGCAGAGCGTTTATTGGATTGGAAACCAAGTATTGAAACTCGTCAAACAGTAGAAGAAACATTAGATTTCTTCTTACGTGGCGCAGTTGAAGAATTAGGCACTAAATAGGAATAAATAATGAAGAAAGTGGGTTTGAGAGTTGATGTGGATACTTATCAAGGAACGAAACAAGGTATTCCACAACTGCTGGATGTATTTGCCAGACATAACATTCATGCCAGCTTCTTCTTTAGTGTTGGTCCAGATAATATGGGGCGCCATTTATGGCGCCTTTTAAAGCCCAAATTTTTATGGAAAATGCTGAGATCTAATGCTGCATCGCTGTATGGCTTAGATATTTTATTAGCAGGAACAGCATGGCCTGGCAAAAAAATCGCTAAAAATTTAGGTTATTTGATGAAGAAAACCCAAGATGCGGGACATGAAGTGGGATTGCATTCATGGGATCATCAAGGTTGGCAGGCAAACGTTGGACGCTGGTCAACAGAAGAATTAATGCAACAAGTTCGTTTAGGTGTTGAAGCACTGGAAAAAGCACTTGAAAACCCTGTAAAATGTTCGGCAGTTGCTGGATGGCGAGCAGATGAACGCGTATTAACAGTTAAAGAAACTTTTCAATTCGATTACAATAGCGATTGTCGAGGAACGCATCCTTTTAGGCCTATTTTGGAAAATGGTTCTATCGGTACGGTGCAAATTCCAGTAACATTACCAACTTATGATGAAGTCGTTGGTACAAAGGTAAAGGATGAAGATTTTAATCAATTTATTATTGATGAAATCAAAAAAGACAACGGAATACCTGTTTATACTATCCACACCGAAGTTGAAGGAATGTCAAAAGCTGCTCAATTTGAGCAATTATTGGCAATGATTGCAAATGAAGGCATCGAATTCTGTCCGTTAAGCGATTTATTACCACAAGATAAAGAAATGCTTCCGATGGGTAAAGTTGTTCGATCTGACTTTCCAGGTCGAGAAGGCTGGTTAGGGTGCCAACAAGAGGTCTAACGAAACTATGTTGAATAACCGGGCGAGTAAAATCGGGGCCATCCTCTTGGCTCTTTTTTTTGTTCTTACCTACTTATTTCCATTGAACAGCCGGTTATTATGGCAACCAGATGAAACGCGTTATGCGGAAATTAGCCGAGAAATGGTGGTGAGCGGAAACTGGATTGTTCCCCATATGCTCGATATTCGCTATTTTGAGAAGCCCGTAGCGGGTTACTGGATCAATAATGTTAGCCAATTAATTTTTGGTCACACTAATTTTGCGGTACGTTTTGGCTCCGTTATATCTATTCTCTTAAGCACATTGCTTGTTTATTTATTGGCAAGAATGATGTGGCGTAACCGCCAAGTCGCTTTTGTCTCTAGCTTAATCTATTTATCCATGTTCTTAGTGTTTAGTGTAGGCACCTACAGTGTATTAGATCCTATGTTGGCACTTTGGGTTACTGCAAGTATGGTTTGTTGTTTCTGGGCGCTTAAAGCGACCACAGTAAAAACACGAATATTGGCGTGGATAACATTAGGACTTGCATGTGGTATGGCATTTATGACCAAAGGATTCTTAGCGTTAGCTATCCCGGTCATTGTTATGATACCTATCACTTTGTATCAAAAACAATTTACGCAAATGTTGCTCTATGGCTTACTGGCCGTATTTAGTGCTGCATTAATTAGTTTGCCATGGGCATTGGCTGTTGCAAAAGCAGAACCTGATTATTGGCATTACTTCTTCTGGGTTGAACATATTCAACGTTTTTCGGGTGAAGATGCTCAACATAGTTCTCCATTTTGGTACTATATTCCAGTTGTCTTATTAGGTGTTATCCCTTGGCTTGGATTGCTTCCAGGTGCATTAATGAGTGCTTGGAAGAAAAGACGTAAACGTCCTGAATTATTCTTCTTATTATGCTGGTTTGTTGTTCCATTCTTATTTTTTAGTATTGCGAAAGGTAAACTACCGACTTATATGCTGCCATTTATGGCACCGCTAGCAATGCTAATGGCGAAATATGGCGTAGATTGTGCTCGAAAATTTAGAATGAAAGCGCTACGTATTAACGGTTATATTAATATTTTTATTGGCGTTGCTGCTGTTATCGCTATTTTAGTCATCCAACTTGCCTCTTCAAAGCCTATTTATATGCCATATGAATGGTCGAAATGGGTATTAGCTATAGTGGCATTCTCATTATGGGGCATAATTGGCTATCTTTGCTCCACACTTAATGGAAAACATTGGTTGTGGGCGGCATCTTGTTCACTTGGCGTAAGCTTATGTATTGGTCAGGCAATACCAAATAGCAGTGTGGATGGAAAGTTGCCTCAAGAATTTATTCGCCAAAATATAGAGGCATTAAACGCAAGCAAATACATTGTGAGCAATAGTGTTGGTATTGGGGCAGGATTGGCGTGGGAGTTACAGCGTAGTGATATCTATCTTTATGAAAGAACAGGTGAATTAACTTATGGTGTTGAAAAGTATCCAGATTCTCAACACAAATTAATTAAACCTGATAATTTTGCTCAGTGGTTAGAAAAAGCGAGGAAAGAAGGGAATGTTTCAGTTGTTATTTCCTTTAAAGATCCTAAGAAATTAGCACAATTGCCAAGACCTGAAGAGTTGGTGACAAATCATCGCGTTGCTATTTTAACTTATGAGAAACGTAATTGATGTCATTTGTTTTATTGCTAATCGTGAGCTTTTTGACCTGCATTGGACAAGTATGTCAAAAACAGGCAGTGGTTAGCTGGCAAAGTGACTCATTAACAAAAGCCAGAAAAACGATCTTCTGGCTTTTTGTTGCTATTGCAATGCTTGGTTTGGGGATGCTATTTTGGTTACGATTATTACAAATCCTCCCGCTAAGTATTGCTTATCCTATGTTAAGTATTAATTTTATTGTAGTGACATTAATTGGTCAGTTTGTTTATAAAGAGCCCGTTAATATAAGGCATTGGATTGGTATCGCGTCAATTATGGTTGGTATTGTATTGATGAGTATGCAAGCATGAAAGGCTATCTATGGGCAATTGGAAGCGCACTATTAGTAACAGCGGCTCAATTGCTATTAAAATTTGGCATGTCTGAATTGCCGGATTTACAACTAGAAAAGCAGTGGTTTGATTTTTCATGGCTATGGGGCAATATAACGCCACTCGCTATCGTGTTTGCTGGTCTTGTTGGTTATGTCCTTTCTATGGTGTGTTGGCTATTCACTTTACGTACCATTCCTTTAAATAAAGCCTATCCGCTGATCAGCTTAAGTTATGTATTTGTTTATATTCTTGCAGTGATATTACCTTGGTTTCAAGAAACACCCTCATGGACAAAAACAGCAGGTGTTGTATTTATCATGGTTGGTGTGTGGTTAATAAGCCAAAAAACGAAAGAAGCGCAATCACACTAACATAATGATGATCGAATTTATTTTCTGAACTCTGTTGTTAATCGTGCTATTTATTCTACCAATCGTCACTCATTCATCTTCAATAACTTGTTTTTGCTTAAAAAAGCAGATAGATTTTAAAATCTATGATAGCAATAAGGTGGATGCAATGAGAAAGTCCGTTTTTTATCCTTTCTTACTCTGTATTATTCTGTTGGCTGGATGTTCATCAACTCCATCTAAGCGTATTCCACCAGCGCCTCCATTAAAAACACAACTTTCCGATCCTATCATGGTGATAGTGCAATTAAAATCGCAACTCGAGCAATGGTATGGTACGCCATATAGTTATGGTGGAATGACGCCTTCGGGCATTGATTGCTCAGGCTTTGTGTATAAAACTTACAGTGATCGCTTTGATATAAAGCTTCCCCGAATGACCATTGATCAAACTAAATATGGTACACAAATCAGTAAAAGTGATTTAATGCCAGGTGATTTGGTTTTCTTCAAAACCGGTGGCGGTGAAAATGGGCTTCATGTCGGTATTTATGATACTGATAATACATTTATCCATGCATCAACTAGCAAAGGCGTAACGCGTTCATCCCTTGATAATGTCTATTGGAAAAAGACATTCTGGCAAGCTCGTCGATTGTAGTTTCGTGCCATTTAACAGCCTAATATATTGAGAGTTATGGTATCTTATACCTTATTTTCTTCATATAGGTATTCCTTATGTCAGGCAAATTGCGTTTGTTAATTTCCGAGTCTTTTGATCCTTGGTTTAACCTTGCTGTTGAAGAGTGTATTTTTAGACAAATGCCCGCTGATCAACGCGTACTATTTCTTTGGCGTAACGATAATACGGTAGTTATTGGGCGAGCACAAAATCCATGGAAAGAGTGTAATACCCGTAAAATGGATGAAGATGGTGTTAAATTAGCGCGCCGTTCAAGTGGTGGTGGTGCTGTTTTCCATGATCTTGGCAATACCTGTTTTACCTTTATGGCAGGAAAGCCAGAATATAATAAAACGATTTCAACTCAAATTATTCTTAATGGGTTATTAAAAGCGGGGATTAATGCTACGGCATCAGGACGTAACGATTTAGTGGTTCCCCAAGATGAGGGCGAAAGAAAGGTTTCTGGATCAGCCTATAAAGAGACTAAAGATCGTGGTTTTCATCATGGCACATTATTAATAAATGCTAACTTATCTAGATTAGCTAATTATCTCAATCCAGATCCGAAAAAGCTTCAAGCTAAAGGTATCACTTCTGTACGTTCCCGAGTGGCTAATTTGGTCGAGCTTAAACCTAATATTACTCATGAAGAACTTTGTGAAACTATCACTGAAAGCTTTTTTGAATACTATGGTGAGCGAGTCGATGCTGAGATTATTTCACCGCAAAAGTTACCTGATTTACCTGGTTTTGAAGAAACATTTGCTAAACAAAGTAGTTGGGAATGGAATTTTGGGCAAGCTCCTGCGTTTTCACATCTTTTAGATAATCGTTTTAAATGGGGAGGCGTTGAGCTACATTTTGACGTTGAGCGTGGCAATGTTATTAGAAGCCAAATCTATACAGATAGTTTAGATCCTGCACCATTAGAAACATTATCAGAGATGTTGGTAGGGCAGCGTTATACACCTGGATCCTTAAAAGGGCTTATTGAGCAGCTCATTCAGCGTTATCCTAATAATAAAATGGAGCTTAATGAGCTTCAAGAATGGCTTGTGGCAGCAATAGCGTAATTTTTATTAATGCTAAAAAATAATAAAAAATAAAAACCAGCTAAAAGAGCTGGTTTTTTCATTAAGAATAATGTGATGCGAAATTGATTAATGATTTTCACATGACATAAAGCAATGAGTGTCTGGCATTTTGCCATTTTCTCTAAATTTAGCGGGTGTAGTATTGAAATGCTTTTTAAAGATACGTGTAAATGTTGCTTGAGAGCTAAAGCCATACATTAAAGCAATATCTAAAATAGACATGTCTTTTTCTTGTAATGATTTAGCGGCTTCTAATAAGCGACGTTTACGAACATACTCGCCTAATGTGCAGCCTTTAAAATCTTTAAAAATACGCTGCAAGTGCCACTTCGAGTAGCCGCTTTTATTTGCTATCGTATCGATTTTTATACCTTCGTTACGTTGTAACTGGGTTTCTAACCATTTCAGAATATCATTAACGACATTTTCAGCCATAAAACCTCCCACAAAAATGGTGGGGACACGATGCCCAAGTAAATAGAATAGTAACGTATGTTATTTATAACCTATTTTAAGCATGGGGAAAATAACAGGTAGGCAAAAAGTGCTTTTCGTGATTGATAATCATTATCACAATGATAGGTGTATCTTATATAGTTCAACCAAGGTTCAGTTTATTGAATCTTTCAGGTTAAAAATGTTATTTTGTATGACTTTTACTTTGTTGAATTTATTGATTTATTTTTTCAACTTAATAGCACTGTTATACCTTTTATTTTTAACTCTGTTATATTTTTTGTGTGAAATAAAAGCTAATCATTGATTAAGGTGTATTTTAAAGTCAATTAATTTGATTAAATGTCGAAAAATTAAAATAAGATTTATTAATCAATTAAAGGGGGCTTTTACTCTTTTATTTTCAATTGATAAGTTTATTGAGAATAAATTAACCAAGCCAACTCTTAGAAAGTAATGCTAAAAGGTGGCTTGGTCATAAAATTTTACCGACGTAGAAAGACTTGAGGATATAAATGTTCTGGATGAGTATTCACACTCACATCTGCGCCATACCATTTTTGAATATTTTCTGTTGTGAGTACACTGTATGGCGTACCTTCACAAACTAACTTTCCTTGATGCAATAATAGAATTCTATCAGCATAAAGAGACGCTAAATTAAGATCATGCAAAACACAGCACACCATAAGATTTTGTGTTTTTGCCAATTGTTTTAATAAACGTAAACTGTGTTGCTGGTGGTAAAGATCAAGTGCAGAGGTCGGTTCATCGAGGAACAATGCAGCATCTTGTGGTGTAGGGTGCCATAATTGCGCTAATACTCTAGCAAGTTGCACTCGCTGTTGTTCCCCTCCTGATAACTGGCGATAGTCTCTATCCTTAAATTTTAAACAATCTGTTTGGCGTAGTGCGGTTTCAATGGCGATTTTTTTATGTTGCTGACCATGAGGTGTTCTTCCCATGGCAACCACTTCTTCGACTGAAAATGAAAATGAGAGCTGACTATTTTGTCGCATAACAGCGCGGTTTTGCGCTAATTGTTGGCTATTCCATTGTGAATAGGTTTTTTGTTTAAAATAACATAGGCCTTGTGTTGGTCTTATATAGCCTGTTAATAAGCGTAATAGCGATGACTTTCCAGCACCATTCGGCCCAATAATGGTAACTAATTCTCCAGCATTAAGTGAAAGTGACACATCATCAATAATCGTCTTATTGCCAATTTGGTGAGTTAAATGATTTCCATAAAGTAATGGTGTGTTTTGTTTTTCGATCATGACATTCTTCCTGCGGGTTGTCGTAAGATAAGCCAAAGGAAATAAGGGCCACCAATTAATCCTGTAATAAGCCCCACAGGGATTTCTGCTGGAGATACCAGTGTTCGTGATAATGTATCAGCTGCGAGTAAGAGCGTAGCACCACCTAAGATAGTGGCTGGTAATAGCCATACATGATTACTACCAATACGTATACGAATAAGGTGTGGAATTACAAGTCCAATAAATCCAATAACGCCACTTAAAGCGACAGCACAGCCAATTAAGATGGCGCTAAGCAGTAGTAAAATAAACTTGGTTCTTCTTACATTTAGTCCTAAATAATGCGCTTCTTCATCACCAAGTTGTAATAGGTTTAATTTATGACTTTGCCAACATGCCAAAATACTGACAGGAATGATTACAAGGGTTGCAATGGATAAGGTTTTCCAGTCAATCTGGCTTAATGAACCCATCATCCAAAGAGAGAATTGACGTAATTGTTGATCAGTGCTGATATAACTTAATACACCAATAAAAGACATGCATAGTGCATTGATAGCAATCCCAGCAAGCAATAATCGTGCTAAATTACCGTCACTCAATTGGTGTAATGAGAAGATAATCATTGCCACAATTAAACCGCCAATAAAGGCGGCGATAATATGACTGTAAAATGCAAAGGCGGGTGAAAAAGAGAACGGTAGAATAATCACAATGGCTACCATTAGTGCAGCACCACTACTAATACCAAGTAAACCAGGATCAGCTAATGAGTTTCTAAATAATCCCTGCATTATCGCACCTGATATTGCTAAAGCACCGCCAACGAGAATGGCCAATAATACGCGAGGTAGGCGAATATCTAGCCAAATTTGCCATTCCATATCATCAAAAGAGCTATTCCATAATGTATGAAACGAAAGGGCTAATGCACCGCTATTCACAGAAATTAATGCAACAGTAATAAGCAAAAAGAGTAAAACTAAAAGACTCATCCACGGTGAATGAAAACGAGACATTATTGCTCCAACGCTTGACGAATTTGATGCATGACTTCTGGTGTTGAAAGGGTAAAGCCTAATAATCCCATGTCATCAACAACAACATAATGCTTGTTTTTACCCGCAGGTGTGTATTTTATACCGGGCAATTCCCACAGTTTTTCAATTCCGCCAATACCTTTAATACCTTCTTTGGTGACCAGCAAAATATCAGGTTGGCTTGCAATAACCCCTTCTTGAGAAAGTGGACGATAGCTTGTAAACCCTTGCATAGCATTTTTACCACCGACTAATGAAATAATGGTATCTGCGGCTGTATTTTGACCCGCTGCCATTGGAACAACACCACCATGACTCATGATATAAATGATTTTCTTATTGATAGGCGTGGTTGGAATTTGCTTGATTGAGAGGGCCAGTTTCTCTTTTAATTGATCGCCTTCTTGTTCTTTATTTAAAACAGTCGCAATCGTCTCTATTTTTTCATTAATGGCTTCTAATGAATGTGTACCGGTAATTGTTTTAACAGCGACTCCTGCTTCTTTAATTCGACGTAATGCTAAAGAAGGGCGAGCTAATTCGCTGGTAATGATCAACGTTGGTTTGACAGATAAGATCCCTTCAGGATTTAGCATCCGCATATAACCTACATCAGGAAGTGTTTTCACTTGTTCAGGAACTAAACTAGTGCTGTCTCTTGCGATAATCTGCTCGCCTGCACCTAATGCGAAAACAATTTCTGTAATATCACCACCAATAGTAACAATACGTTCATTGGCTGAAGTGATGAACGATAGGGTGCTACACAGGATCAAAAGAAGCCATTTTTTCATTAAACCATTCTCCGATTAGGCGATTTTAGTGAGGGTATTCACTTGTTCACGCCACTGTTGTTGCTCTGCAGTACCTTCAGTGCGTTGTCCATAGAGTTGAGCAATTTGTTGTCCCTTGTTATCAAAGATTTCAAGGCTGGTAACAAAACCATCTTGAGTTGGTTTACGTGTCACCCAACTTTCTGCGATTTCACTTTCAATTAAATGAAGAGTAAAAGCAGGATTGAAAATATTGATCCAAACTTGTTCGCTATTTTCAAATTGATGAGGAACTAGGCGATCAATTTGTCCTGTAAAAATTTGTACACAACCACGGCTACCGACGAAGATCATGATCTCGTTTTGTGCTTCTTTAGCGAGTTCTAATAAAGTTTTCAGTGCGCTGTTATCGACTTGATAGGCGAGATCGTCAGGAACCGCTTTAAATGCTTGTTGACGACTTAAGTTATTTTCTTTTAGTAGTTTGAAGAATTGGTGAACGTCAGTCATTGAACGCCATTGTTGTTCAAGTTGTTCCGCTAATTCATGACTAACTGGCGTATTTGAGTATGGTTCAACAGGCGTGATATCAAGAGCAGGATTTTCTTCCAATAAGAATGATTGAATAAGTGCATTCCATTCATCCATATTTGTGTTATCTGTCGCATAGATTTTATGTAATGCATCACCATGCATATCAAAGAATTGAATACTATAACGGATCCCTTTTGATGTCTCTTCGGCAAGGGCAAAAATGCTTGACCAATAAGCGAAGAAAAAGCGTAAATCCATTGCTCGGGGATTTAAGATTAAACCTGCGTGATCGCTAAAACGTGCATTTGTGTATTCACCAAGGTGTTCATGAACAGCAATATCATTGCGAGTAATAGCTTTGACTTCACCGACTTTACTTAATGCTTTTAATAATTCTTGTACCTCATTGCGTAAACGCATTGCATCGTGTTCTACGCGTGCGTGCGTGAGTTCAGCTTCACTGATATTTAAGTAAGCAGCAAGATCACGCGCATATGATGCTTTTTTATCCGCTTTAGCTTGCAGGTAGCTCTCATAAAGAGATTTATTCACAGAAACTCCTATTAGATAGTTCGTTGATTTTATTGTTAATTACCACTGATAACTTACCAGTACTTTTGCATTTCGACCTTCTTGAGGAATGCCGGCAGAAGAATAATAAGTTTTATCAAATGCGTTACTCAGTACAAATGAAGTTGTTAACCCTTTTAATGCAGCATTACCTTCATAACGAAGGTAAAAATCATTAACGCCATAACCTGCTTGTTGGCGATGGGTTGGGCGATTAAAACGGTCGTGTTTGGTAAAATCCGTTTTTTTGGTAAATTGACTAATCCAACCGACAGAAAAATCGGTATTGGGTACAGGCACATCAAAGCGATTGGTTAATGTATCTGGCTCAATTGAAGTAATTGAGGCGTTAGTCGCATTATCTTTCCCTTTGGTGTGGTTGTAGGCTAAATCCCAATTAAAGAATTTCGATTGGTAACTCATAGAAACATCCCACCCCCAAATAGTTGCTCTTGAAATATTTGTTGATTGTGTATATCCCTGAAAAATAGAGACATCGGCATCAATATAATCTTTTGCACGAGTATTAAAATGGGCAGCTTTAATTTTCAGATTATCATTATTAGATAATAAATCGTCGAATTGAAAACCGAACCCATATTCAGTAGTTGAATTGGTTTCGGGCTTTAAATTGGGGTTTGGACGCCAATAGTTTGTTGGCGCGCCAGGGAAAGGAGCATCAAAATGTTTCGCGTCGTTATACATCTCACCTAAAGTTGGCGCTCTAAATGCCTGTGAATAAGAAGTATAAAGCATTGACCAGTCAGTCGGTGTGATACTCATTGCCCCTTTTGATGACCATTTATCCGCAGTAATGTCATCATAACGATCGTTTTGACTTTTATATTTGTCAAAACGGGTTCCTAAAATTAAGGAGACAGGTAAATCACGTAAAGTGATTTCATCTTGCACCCAACCTGACATAAATCGAATATCGGCTTGTGGGAAGCTTTCGGCATGTTGGCTCGGTGATTGTTTTTGTTTATAAACCTCACCACCATAAGTCAATCCATGTGATGCAAAGTTGTATGTACCGATTTGTGAGCGGTTTTCGAGTTTTACGCCATAGGTTTTTTGTTCTCGACCTTCAAATCCTTTTTGTTCGGTTTTGGCATTGATATCAACTTCACTGTAATAAGCCTGTGTTTTCAAATTAATCCATTGTAAATCTGAAGGATCAAATTGATAGGTTAACTGAACATCTTTTTGTGTCGTGGTGCGATCCGTTTCTACATTAGCAAGTGTAGGATTCGAGGGAATTTGAGGATTTTTAGGTTGATTTGTATTGTTATGGTAATAGCGGAATTGTCCACTTAATGTGTTGCTATCATCAATTAGCCAACGCCCTTTAGAAAGGAGGTTAATAATGGTTTCATCATTTTGAGCGCGATAACCGCCACCATAACGGATATCACCTTTATCGCGAGCTGATAATGCAACGAGCCCATCAAGATTATCGTGTCTACCAAAAGCTGTAACACCCAAACCTTGGCTATGTTGAGCAGTATTGCCAAGACCAGTAATACGCACGCCACCTTGTTTGTTTTTTGGAAGTAGATCGCTTGCATCAACAGTGTCATAAGCGATAACACCGCCAAGAGCGCCACTACCATATAAAAGTGCAGATGGACCACGAATAACCTCAACTTGTTTTATAAGTAGAGGATCAACAAAAATACTATCGATATGCCCCGTATCTGTTCCTTGGCGTACACCATCTACAAGTGTCAGTATGCCATTTTTACTGTATCCACGCATACTGATGGTTTCACCATTAGTACGGCCCGCACCTGAAATAGAAATCCCAGGTACATGACGAAGTAATTCAGAAGCACTTCCTGCGGTTTCTGACCACGCATTATTATTTTTGATAACCGTTGACATTACGGGTAATGTAAAACTATCGCGTTCATTACCTGTCGCATAAACAGTAAGCACCTCAGAGTTTCTTCCTTCATTAGTTTGTGTTTTCTCTTGTGCAGATACACAAGCAGAAGAGATAGCAACAGCAAGCAAACTAAATTTAATCAATATAGATGGCTGAGACATGCGGATGGATCTCCGTTATTTAATGGGCTGTTAAACAGCCCTTTGTGATATAAATCATTGCTCCTCATCTACCAGCGATAACTGACGGACATTTTGATATTTCTGCCTTCTTGTGGCACACCTAATGCCGAGAAGTACTCTCGATTAAAGGCATTAGTGAGTACCAATGCGGCTTGAACATCTTTATTATTTTGAGATTGATAACTGATTGAGAAATCATGAATGCCATAGCCTGGATATTGAGTAATCAGCTCTTGCATTCGATTTGTTGTTTTGCCTTTTACGTGAGGTGCGCGCCCTTTGTGTGTGCCTTTATTTTCTGTTGCACTGGCAAATTTGCCCGACCATCCTAATGAGAAGGACGTTTTAGCAATAGGCAGTTGAATAAAGGTTGTGAGTATTTCAGGACGAACTGGCGAAATGGTTTCATGTGTGGTTAATTCAAGGGTTTTAGTGCGATTATAGCCTAATCCAATAGATATTAATGGATGTGAATAGCGTAGACCAAGATCAACACCGTCGATAAGTGCTTGAGGAATATTAATCGCTTGTAGATGAAGCTTTTTCGTTAGTACACGAGCATCCCAAATATCATAGGTAATATAATCTATGGCTTTTGTATCAAAATAAGCGGCATTCAGAGAAAATTCATCATTAGCTGTTAATAAGTGTGAAAAAGTCAGTTTTCCACCATATTCCCAAGTGCGGTTTTTTTCAGGACTAAGATTAGGATTTGGGATCCAAAATCCTTTTGCTGTACGACCCAAAATAGCAGGTATTTCAAAATGAAGTGAGTCGTTAAACATTTCATTTAGCGTGGGTACCCTCATATTGGTTGAATATGAGGTATAGAGTTGTAACCATTGTGTTGGTGTAAAGGTTAGTGCAATATTTTTACTAATATTGCTGTCACTTGCTTGATGAAAATCGGGTTTATGTTGTTTAAAATCCTCTAAAAGCACACTTAACTCGCTCTGAGGTTTATTTTTATAATAGTGATAACGTAAACCGGTTGTTAATGCTAAAGGTAAATGTGGTGTCGAGAACTGACTTTCTACCCAGCCCGCAGCATAAAGCATTTTGGCGAGAGGGAAGTTTTTAGCTGCTTGGTTAGAAACCATTTTTTGTTGATAAAATTCTGAACCCAAAGTCATTTTTTGGTTTAATTTATCTGAATAGGAAAATTGAGAGAGGTTCTCAATTTTTAATCCATAAGTTAATTGTGTCCGATCTTCATTTTTACCTATTTTCCCTTGTTGATTTTTTCTGCGTTGATAATCAGAAAGAGAGGTATCAGTCAAAAATGTTTGATTAATATTGAATTGTGAATAATACAAATGACTGGTTAGATTAATCCAATTGTGTGTTTCAGGCTCATAATGATAAGTAATCGAATAATTTTTCTGTTCAGATTTACGTTCTACTTGGTTACTTTTATTTTTTCCAAATCCGCCCATACGATGTAACACTTCTCGCTGAGTGCCTTTATTTTCATAATGTCGAGCTGAAAAAATAAGAGTCTGGTTTTCAGTTGGATAGAGATAAGCTTTAGCAAAAAAGTTATTAACATGTTCGTGATTTTCGAGTTTATCACCATTAGCAAGGCGAATAGGGCCTCGTTGACGTTGGCTGTAAGCAAATAAACCTTCAGCTATATCGTGTCGTCCTGCAATCACACCGCCATAAGTGAAATGCTTATCTGCGGAGGAAAGTGAGGTAAATAATTTGGCGCTGAGTTTTTCATCTATTTTTAATAAACTATGAGGATCAAGTGTTTGAAATGAAACAACGCCGCCCATTGCACCATG
The DNA here is from genome assembly GCF_033708015.1 of Proteus vulgaris. NCBI lineage: Bacteria > Pseudomonadati > Pseudomonadota > Gammaproteobacteria > Enterobacterales > Morganellaceae > Proteus > Proteus vulgaris. The sequence goes on from NZ_CP137920.1 coordinate 1,758,577, forward strand.
ACCGTGTAATACGGGGGATGAGCCTTGTTTTATATCAATACGTTTAACTAATGAAGGGTCGAGAAAAATACCACCTAAATTGTTGATAGTAGTTTCTAAAGGTTGCTCGATACCATCGACTAAAATCTTGACGCCTTTTTGATCGTATCCTCGCATCAGAATATTCGCGCCATTTGTGATACCCGTTCCTGATAATGTCACACCAGCAACATCTTTTAACATTTCTCCCGCAGTGGATGCGGTTTGTGTTTTAGCTGAAGAAGCATCAATAACAGAGCGAAAATCTGAGGTTCGATCGTCGTTATAGCCAATAACAGTAAGAGAGTCCGTTCCTGTATTTTCAAGATGTGCAGAGGCAATAGGGGAATACAGCAGACAAAGTGCTGTTGCTATACCTGAATATTTGAAATGTTTTTTCAGCATACACATACCATAAATGTCCATAAAAAGTCCTTGTATATGGAGTTATTTAGCTGGCTGCCTAGCTGAAGGGGTAGGTGGCTTGCAAGTTATTGTTAAAAAAGATTATTTAGTCAGGATTAATTTTCCTGATTTTGTTTGGCGTAGTTGATACAACTCTCCGTTATGTTGAATGTAAACCACACCATCTTTACCTAATAACTCAATACTATTAATTGATTGAATTATTAAAAAATGAGAATTTTGTTTAGTTAAAGAACTATCCAAATTATTAGCTTTTTTATTCATAATACACTAAGAGTAATAAGCGTTATCATTATGATAATCATTATCGTTAACAAAAATGTTTAGACAAGCTTTTTTTAACGTAAACCAGTAAATTTAAGTCATATTGTGAATAACAGGGCGTGATACGATGAGAATTAGCACAGTGGAATAAAGGCAAGACTATAATTTTATCAAAATAGAGTAGAAGCAAAATAAAAAAGGGGATAGAAAGTATCCCCTCAAGCATAATGGTTATTTAAATCGATTTTCAACGGCTTGAGCAAGTAGTTCGAGAAGGTGTTCCGTATCATTCCAACTTAAGCATGGATCCGTAATTGATTGACCGTAAACCAAGGGTTTATCTTGAATGACTTTTTGTGAGCCTTCTTGTAAAAAGCTTTCAGCCATCACGCCAACAATCGCTTGTGAACCATCTTTAATTTGTTGACCAACATTTCTGGCTACTTCTAATTGACGACGATGGATTTTTTCACAGTTACCATGGCTAAAATCGATAATAAGATGCTCTGGTAAATCCACTTGTTTTAGTGCATCAACTGCATCAGCGATATCGCTTGCGTGATAATTTGGTTTTTTACCGCCACGCAGAATAATATGACCATAAGGATTACCACTGGTTTGATAAATCGTCATATGACCATTTTTATCAGGCGATAAGAAAGTATGACCTACTCGAGAGGCGCGAATAGCATCAATTGCAATACGGGTATTACCATCGGTGCCATTTTTAAAGCCCACAGGGCAAGAGAGTGCAGAAGCCATTTCACGGTGAACTTGGCTTTCTGTTGTTCTAGCACCAATGGCACCCCAACTAATTAAATCTGCAATATATTGGCCAGTGACCATATCGAGAAATTCAGTTGCAGTGGGTAAACCTAATGCATTTATTTCAATTAATAGTTTTCTTGCAAGGCGAATACCTTCATTGACATTGCAAGAGTTATCAAGGTAAGGATCAGAGATTAAACCTTTCCAGCCAATCACTGTACGTGGCTTTTCAAAGTAGGTTCTCATGACGATTTCTAATCGGTTATGATAGCGTTCTTTCAGCTGATTAAGCTTAGCAGCGTACTCTTTGGCAGCTTTAGGATCATGAATAGAACAAGGTCCGACAATGACGAGCAGTCGCTTGTCTTCACCAATAAGGATCGCTTCAATTCGTTTACGTGCTGATGTGATGTTTTGGGTTATCTCATCAGAAATGGGGAACTCTTTTGCTAAGGTTTCTGGTGTTACCAGACTGTCTAGCGCCTTAGTCCGTAGTTCGTCGGTCTTTAACATAATTCATCTCAATAAATATACAGGGTAAGTCTACCCAGTGATTAAGATCACAATAAACGAAATTCAGCTAATTTCAACAGCGTTCACAGAGAAAAACAAATAAAAAGTCGCCAGAAAGCGTTAAAACATTCTTCTCGCTAATCCCATAGAATCAATTACCTTGGTTGAAATTTCTTCAACAGAATAATTTGTGGTGTTGAGATAAGGGATATTGTTTTTTCTAAAAAGTGCTTCGACTTCAGACAATTCAATTCTGCATTGGCGAATCGATGCATAACGGCTATTTTCGCGACGTTCACCCCGAATAGCAGCAAGACGTTCTGGTGCAATAGTTAAGCCAAATAATTTATGCTGATATTCTTTTAGTTCTGCGGGGAGTTTTAAAAAGTCCATATCATCCGCCGTAAATGGATAGTTGGCAGCTTGAATACCAAATTGCATTGCTAAATAAAGGCTAGTAGGGGTTTTCCCGCAGCGAGAAACACCAATCAAGATCACTTGCGCTTGGTCGAGATTACGTAATGATATGCCATCATCATGAGAAAGGGTGTATTCGATGGCGGCAATACGCGCATCGTATTTACTAAGATTCTTTTCCGTTAATCCATGGGTTTTATTTAATTTTGGTGATGCTTGGATCCCCATTTCTTTTTCAAGTGGTATGACAAGAGATTGCACAATATCTTGGCAAAAACCTTCACTGCTATTTATTATCTGTTTAACTTCAGGGCTGATTATAGAATAAAAAACAAGGGGTTTAGTGCCGCTCTTTTTATAAATTTCAGCAATTTTCTGTTTTATTTCTTCAGCTCTTTCCACCGTCGAAACAAAAGGTAATGTATAACTTTTCATTTTTAATGGAAATTGAGAAAGTACCGCATGGCCTAATACTTCAGCCGTAATTGCTGTACCATCTGAGATAAAAAAGACTGTTCTATCAATAGGTTCATTATTATCACAGTTAATAGAATTCAAGCTTAATATCATAATGCTCACCTTTTTTTTAGCTGAATTAGCAAATCAAACAATATTATCTAAAGCATTTTTAGTGATTATAAAGGATAAAAAAATAAAGTTTTCTGGTTGATCGATTCACCTTTCTATATTCAGCATCACATTGTGATACGCTTATTTACGTTGTCGTTTTGACAGCGGGTTTTTCTTTTTTTCTCTCTCTCTCATAATTGTTTAAAAAAGGATTGTTCTCAATGTCCAGCAATAGCCTCACCCCGTGCAATGTGCTTTGGTATAACCAATTAGGTATGAATGACGTTGATCGTGTTGGTGGGAAAAATGCTTCCCTCGGTGAAATGATCACAAACCTAGCAGAACTGGGTGTTTCTGTTCCTAATGGGTTTGCTACCACAGCGCAAGCGTTTAATGATTTTCTGGAACAGAGCGGTATCAACCAGCGTATTTATGAATTACTTGATAGCGTTGATGTTGATGATGTTCATCAGCTGGCTCAAGCTGGTAATCAAATTCGTCAGTGGGTAATTGATACACCTTTTACGCCTCAGTTTGAAAAAGATATTCGCGATGCTTATCTCACATTAAGTGAGGGTGAATCTGAAGCGTCATTTGCCGTTCGTTCATCTGCGACAGCAGAAGATATGCCTGATGCTTCTTTTGCCGGTCAACAAGAAACGTTTTTAAACGTTCAAGGTATTGATGCCATACTCGTAGCAATTAAACACGTATTTGCCTCGTTATTTAACGATCGTGCAATCTCTTATCGTGTTCACCAAGGTTATGATCACCGTGGTGTTGCATTATCTGCGGGTGTTCAACGTATGGTGCGTTCTGATCTCGCTTCTTCAGGTGTGATGTTTACCATCGATACTGAATCAGGCTTTGATCAAGTTGTCTTTATTACATCAGCTTATGGTTTAGGTGAAATGGTTGTGCAGGGGGCAGTTAACCCAGATGAGTTCTATGTACACAAGCCAACTTTAGCAAAAGGTTTACCTTCTATTGTTCGCCGTAATCTTGGTTCTAAAAAGATCCAAATGGTTTACGCAGACAGTGTTGAACATGGTAAACAAGTCCGTATCGAAGATACGCCTGAATCACTGCGCAATCGTTTTTCCCTGACTGATCATGAAGTTCAAGAGCTGGCTAAACAAGCTGTGTTGATTGAACGTCACTATGGTCGACCAATGGATATCGAATGGGCTAAAGATGGACATAATGGTCGTTTATACATTGTTCAAGCACGCCCAGAAACAGTTCGTTCTAACCAACAAGTTATGGAGCGCTATCAATTAAATGAAAGTGGCTCTGTTATTATTGAAGGTCGTGCTATTGGTCATCGTATTGGTACGGGTACCGTGAAAGTTATTCATAACTTAAGTGAGATGGATAGAATTGAAGCGGGCGATGTGTTGGTCACTGACATGACAGACCCAGATTGGGAGCCTATCATGAAAAAAGCCTCTGCGATTGTGACTAATCGTGGCGGAAGAACATGTCACGCTGCAATTATTGCCCGTGAATTAGGTATTCCAGCGGTTGTGGGTTGTGGTGATGCAACAGAATGTATTACGGAAGGACAAGTGGTAACCGTTTCTTGTGCTGAAGGTGATACAGGATTTGTTTACGATGGCAAACTGGATTTTTCTATTCAGAGCTCCGCAATCGATAATATGCCTGAATTAGGGCTCAAAATCATGATGAACGTCGGCAATCCGGATCGTGCATTCGATTTTGCTGGTCTACCAAATGAAGGTGTTGGTCTTGCGCGTTTAGAATTTATTATTAACCGTATGATTGGTGTGCATCCTCGCGCATTATTAGAGTATGACGACCAAACTGAAGCATTAAAAGCCGAAATCAATGAAATGATGGCTGGCTATGAATCTCCAGTTGAGTATTACATCAGTAAATTAACGGAAGGGATTGCTACATTAGCCGCGGCATTCTGGCCTAAACGCGTTATTGTTCGTTTATCTGACTTTAAATCTAACGAATACGCTAACTTAGTGGGGGGGGATCGTTATGAACCAGATGAAGAGAACCCAATGTTAGGATTCCGTGGTGCAGGTCGTTATGTTTCTGACGATTTCCGTCGCTGCTTCTCGCTTGAATGTGAAGCGATAAAACGTGTTCGTAATGATATGGGTTTAAAGAATGTTGAAGTCATGATCCCATTTGTTCGTACTGTACGCCAAGCTGAAGAGGTGATTGATGAATTAGCCGCAAACGGTTTGAAACGAGGTGAGAACGACTTAAAAGTCATTATGATGTGTGAAATTCCATCTAATGCCTTATTGGCGGATAAATTCTTAGAGCATTTTGATGGTTTCTCTATTGGCTCTAATGACATGACCCAATTAACATTAGGTCTTGACCGAGATTCAGGTGTGGTCTCTGCACTGTTTGATGAACGCAATGATGCAGTGAAAGCATTATTATCAATGGCAATCCAAGCCGCAAAACGTAATGGAAAATATGTGGGTATTTGTGGTCAAGGACCTTCTGATCATGAAGATTTCGCACAATGGTTAATGGAAGAGGGAATTGATAGTTTATCTTTAAATCCAGATACTGTAATTAAAACTTGGGTAAAGTTAGCACAATAGAATTAATATCATAGATATGAATAAAAGCTCACAATATAATGTGAGCTTTTTTTATACAATTATAAAATAATAGGTAAAAAAAAAAGCCTATCATGGGCTGACAGGCAAAGACTACACACAGCAATATTTTATATTCATTAATCCCGCCAATTAATCTATTTATATGAAAGGCGAAATTATTAATTTGATGAAACATTTGTTTCGTTGATATTTATATTAAGAGAAATATGTTAATTATGCTCTAAGAATTATCTCAATAAAAAGAATATTGGATTATTTAAAAATGAATATAACTTGCTGGTAACAAACAGGTTTAAAAAAATGTAATTTGTTTCAAAATGTAAGTTTTAATATAAAAATATAATGGTTTATTCCTAAATTGATAATCTTTATTAAACTTTGCTCTGTTATTTTTAGAGCATGTAAGTAGCTACACTTACATGCTCCATTATTATTTATTCTTTTTCGATAAAGTTTTTATTCATAAATTCTACTGTTTCAGTTAAATCAGGATTAGGTTTTGGTACTTCATTAATCCATGCATTTAATAAACTATGGGCAACAGCGAGAACGACAGGGCCAATAAATAATCCAATCATACCTAATGTTAAAATCCCACCAATAACACCTGTGAGAATTAATACCATAGGCAAATCAGCGCCCATTTTGATTAAATAAGGTCGTAATACACCATCCATTGTTGCAACAGCACCGCCCCAAATCACCATGACAATGCCCCAAGTGGTATCACCGGTCCAAAATAGCCATAAAACGGATGGCACCAATACTAATAAAGGACCTATTTGAGCAAGGCAGCAAATAAACATAACGACGGTTAATACCGTAGCATAAGGTACGCCAGATACAGCAAGACCAATACCACCAACAATTGCTTGAATTAAGGCGGTTAAAACGACACCTAATGCAACAGCGCGAATAGACATAGATGCGAGTAAAATTGCGGCATCACCACGTTGACCCGCTAAGCGAATAGCAAAATGGCGCAACCAAGATACAACATTTTCACCTTGTAAAAACAATAGACCTGAAAATAACAACATCACACCCAAATGTAGGGCAAATCGACCAATATTCAAGGCTTGAGCAAAAAACCAGTTTGCAGCTTGTCCCACATAAGGTTGGATTTTTGTGATTAATGCATTACCCCCCGAGACAAGAATAGAATGCCATGTATCATAAAGCTTGCTTCCTATCATGGGGATATCATTAAGCCATAATAATTGAGGTGGTTGAATATTCGAAGGCGATTTCGCTAATTCAATTAAAGGGGCACTATTATCAATGACGCTACTAATTAATAGGATAATAGGGATAACGAAGATCAGTAATATCAAAATCATCATTATCATGGTTGATAACCAACGATATTTTACTCGTTTTTCAATAATAAGGAGTAAAGGCCACGTTGCCACAACAATCATTCCAGCCCAAATTAAGCCCACAATAAAGGGATTTAGGATCCAAAAACTGGCGATAATAAAAAAAGAAATAAAAAGAACAGTGAATAAAACTTTGGGTATATCTGTATGGATCTGCGGTTTTTCCATGGTTTTAAATCCCTACACGAATAAAAATGCTAGAAGCAGATGAATAAACATTGCAAATATCACGTTGTTTATCTCACTACGCAATTTGCCAGAATTGTATGATAAGGTGAACAGGTATCGGTCTGAAAGTACAAAATGAGGCAAAATCCCTCTTAGTATACATTTCAACATCTAAAATTAAGCAATGTGGACTATTAGATTAAAGAGCTATAACAAATGATCCCACGTATATCGCAAGCACCGCAAGTCAGTGAACTCACAACAGAATTTCTTGATACCCTTAAAAAAAACGGTTTCACCGGTGATATTTCCAGCAGTTACGCTGACAGACTTACTATGGCAACAGATAATAGTATTTACCAGTTATTACCACAGGCTGTCGTTTTTCCCCGCTCCACAGCCGATGTCACTATTATCGCTCGCTTAGTTGATGAACCTCGATTTCATTCACTCTCTCTGACACCAAGAGGGGGCGGTACAGGAACTAATGGGCAAGCATTAACAGAGGGTATCGTGGTTGATTTATCTCGCTATATGAAACGTATTATCGAGATAAACCCGCAAGAGCGTTGGGTAAAAGTGGAAGCTGGAGTGATAAAAGATGAGCTTAATCTCTTTTTAAAACCTTATGGCTTCTTTTTTGCACCTGAGCTATCTACCAGTAATCGCGCCACATTAGGTGGAATGATTAATACCGATGCTTCAGGGCAAGGTTCAATGGTTTATGGTAAAACGTCTGATCACGTTCTTGGTGTTAGAGCCGTTTTGTTAGGTGGTGAATTGCTTGAAACGCGAGCTATGGATACCGCACTAGCAGAAAACATTGCCCAAGAAAGCTCTACAATCGGTAAAGTTTATCGTACCGTTTTATCTCGTTGCAAAGAGCAACGGAAACTTATTCTTGAAAAATTCCCTAAATTAAATCGCTTTTTAACCGGGTATGATTTGCGCCATGTCTTTAGTGATGACATGAAACGATTTGATCTAACGAGAATTTTAACAGGCTCTGAAGGAACGCTTGCTTTTATTACTGAAGCGACACTCGATATCACGCCAATTCCTAAACAGCGCAGTTTAGTCAATGTAAAATACGATTCTTTTGATTCCGCATTACGTAATGCGCCTTTTTTAGTGAAAGCGAATGCTCTTTCTGTTGAAACGGTTGATTCCAAAGTATTAAATCTTGCTCGTGAAGATATTGTGTGGCACTCGGTTAAAGAGTTGATCACTGATGTGCCTGATAAAGATATGCAAGGTCTTAATATTGTTGAATTTGCGGGGGATGATGAAAATCTTATCGCTTCACAAGTGACATCATTATGCCAGCGCTTAGATTCATTAATGAAAGAGGGTCAGGGCGGCGTTATCGGCTATCAAGTCTGTGAGGATTTGGCGGATATTAACCGTATTTATGCCATGCGTAAAAAAGCGGTGGGTTTATTAGGTAACGCAAAAGGGCAAGCAAAGCCCATTCCTTTTGTAGAAGATACCTGTGTGCCGCCAGAACATCTTGCTGATTATATTACAGAATTTAGAGCGTTGCTCGACCGCCATCAGCTTAATTATGGCATGTTTGGACATGTTGATGCAGGGGTATTGCACGTAAGGCCTGCACTTGATATGTGCGATCCACAACAAGAATTATTGATGAAGTCTATCTCAGACGACATTGTTACGTTAACAGCCAAATATGGTGGGTTACTCTGGGGCGAACATGGAAAAGGCTTTAGAGCGCAATACAGCCCCGAATTTTTCGGTGAAACGCTCTATCATGAACTGCGCCAAATCAAAACGGTGTTCGATCCTCGAAATAGATTAAACCCTGGTAAAATATGCCCTCCATTAGAGGTCGATGAACCCATGAAGCAAGTTGATACGATCAAACGAGGTACCTTTGATCGCACAATTCCTTTATCTGTACGTCAAGATTTCAAAGGGGCATTAGATTGTAATGGTAATGGGCTTTGCTTTAACTTTGATGCCAAAAGCCCAATGTGCCCTTCAATGAAAATCAGCGGGCAACGTATTCATTCGCCTAAAGGGCGAGCTGCACTTGTAAGAGAGTGGCTACGTTTATTAACAGAACAAGGTGTTAGTCCAAAACAGCTTAGATCTAGCCTTGAAAATAATAAACCTAGCTTAAGAAGTTTGATTGAGAAAACACGTAATACATGGAAAGCCAAACGTGGTGAATATGACTTTTCTCATGAAGTGAAAGCGGCTATGAATGGCTGTTTAGCTTGTAAAGCCTGTTCAACCCAGTGCCCGATTAAAATTGATGTGCCATCCTTCCGTTCTAAATTTACTGAACTTTATCACCAGCGCTATTTACGTCCGTTAAAAGACCATATTGTCGCGAATGTTGAACTAACAACGCCAATTATGGCAAAAGCGCCGGGATTCTTTAATTTCTTTATGAAGCAACCCTTGGTGCAAACATTAAGTAAACATACAATAGGAATGGTCGACTTACCTTTGCTGTCATCACCGACGTTAAGGCAGCAATTGGCTGGACACAAGGCGTTAGATATGACGCTAGAAGACTTAGAGCGTTTATCTGAAAAGCAGCGAAGTCATTATGTTTTAGTAGTACAAGACCCTTTCACGAGTTATTACGATGCCAAAGTGGTCGCCGATTTTATCAAACTAATTGAAAAAATTGGGTTTAAGCCTGTTTTGTTGCCGTTTTCACCTAATGGTAAAGCGCAACATATTAAAGGTTTTTTACAGCAATTTAGTAAAACGGCACAAAAAACCTCAACTATGCTCAATCGTGTGGCAAAGTTAGGTATTCCTATGGTTGGTGTTGATCCTGCATTAGTGCTGTGTTATCGCGATGAATATCGTGAAATATTGGGTGATAAACGTGGGGATTTTAATGTTCAACTTGTTCATGAATGGCTAAGTAAATTGGTATCTGAGCCAATAGCCATTCGTGATAATGATGAAAAATGGTATCTTTTTGGGCACTGTACAGAAGTGACCGCGCTTCCACAAAGTATGAAACAGTGGCAGGCTATTTTCCAACGTTATGGGCAGCAACTCGAATTTGTGAGCACGGGATGTTGTGGAATGGCAGGTACTTATGGACATGAACTAAATAATTATGAAAACTCGTTAGGCATTTATCAACTTTCATGGGGTAATGCGCTAAAAAAATTACCAACAATGCGTTGTTTGAGTACCGGTTACTCTTGTCGTAGTCAAGTGAAACGTATTGATAATATTGAGCTAAAACACCCACTACAGGCACTTTTGGAGATTATGCCATGATATGGAAACGTGAAACGACAATTGAGTACCTTAATCATATTGGACAAAACAATATGATGAGCCATTTGGGCATAGAATTAACCTGTCTTGGTGATGATTATCTTGAAGGAACAATGCCTGTTGATCATCGTACTAAGCAGCCTTTAGGGCTTTTACATGGCGGTGCTTCGGTTGTTTTAGCTGAAACATTAGGCTCTGTTGCGGGGTATCTTTGTACCGAAGGTGAACAAAAGATTGTTGGGCTAGAAATTAATGCAAATCATATCCGTTCAGCAAGAGAAGGTAAGGTAAGAGGAGTATGCAAACCTATTCATTTAGGTCGATCACATCAAGTCTGGTCGATAGAAATATTTGATGATGAAGGTCGTCAAGTGTGTATTTCTAGATTAACGACATCTGTTATTTCTTAAAGAATAAAAAAGACATACGCACAAAGTGAAATACTCGCTTTGTGCGTTTTTATATTTATAGATAATGTCAAAAAGAATAAAAATAGAGAAAGAAAATAGAATTATTTCTTTATTTAGATTTTATTTTTAATGATAATCATTATCTTCATAATAAAAGATAAGACGATCAATAATGTTAACTATTTCTAAGTTCAACACCACAGTATTATTAATTGCGGGTTTATTAATCAGCGGATGTGATAATAATTCTACCTCTGCAATGAGTAATGATATAAGTAATATTCCAGTACAAACTGTTTCTGGATTTAATATGGTTTATCCCACTTCCTTTACCATGAGCAGAGAAGATACAGAAAATTATTTTAAATTATTACCCGATAATATTCAGGATGTCACAACAGAAATGATGGTTTATAAATCAGAACCCATTTGTGATTTAACAGAAGTTCGTCTGGTTTATTTCAAAATGATTGATGCAATGAGTTACGATGTGGATACAGGAGCACAAGGCATAGTTGATAATATTGCAATAATAGATGGGATGACTGAAATATCCACATCGATAAAACCGTTAACGATCCCAAATGTGGAGAGCCGACATGTCTTTTTTGAAGGGAAATATGCAAAAGAGAATGTGAGCTATGAAGGTGTTTTAGTGGCTGATCTTAAAACGAATCGAGTATGGCAACTGCAATTGATCAGTAACTTCAATAGTCAATCGGACAAACAAAAAAATAGTCAAATCCTTGAATGTACAAACAAATATATTCAAACTATTACTATCAGTAAATAAGTTCAAATAGCACACAATCCAATAAGATAGCATCACATAAGTGGTGCTATCTTACCCTTCATGATAAGCATAAAAATGAATATGAACAGAACTAATAGCCGTGTGTAAAAACACATATTTATGCTTTTTTCTCTCAATTTCAGTGATAAGATGTAAGGTGTATTTATATTGCAACTTATGTGCGTATTGTGCGAAAAATAAGAAAAATTAAAAGTTTTATTTTTTGAAATGAAAGAATAAAAAAGCGTTATATTACATTATGTTAATGTTAGCTATTAACAAAGTAACTGCAAAAATAGAACAAAAAACACACATTTATGGAATATCCTTTCAAAAGACAGGGTTGAAGTGATAAGGGTTATCATTACCATTAGTGTCAGGAAAGATATTAATCTCCTTTCGAAATGAGGTCAGAAATGGCAAACAACGTTGAAACTTTTTCTCTTAATGACACCGTTTGGCAAGGCATTGTATTAACGGATAATGCGGCAAAGCATATCTGCCATTTAGTTGAGAAAAACCCTGAAAAACAGGGGCTTTCCTTAAGTATCAAACCCTCTGGTTGTACAGGGTATGGTTATGTTATTGAACTCGCTACTGCCCCAAATAACGATGATCTTGTTTATGAACATAATGGAGCAAAACTCTTTGTTTCATTAAAAGCAATGCCATTTATCGATGGGTTAGTTGTTGATTATGTTCGTGAAGGGCTTAATCAAATGTTTAAATTTAATAATCCTAAAGCTCAAAACGTCTGCGGATGTGGTGAGAGCTTCGGGGTATAACATAGTGAAGTCAGATTATGTCTCAGAGCAATGTTGAAATTGGTGATGAAGTTCAGGGATGGCTAAGCGATCACCACTATAAAGAAGGTTTTTATACTGATATCTCAACCGACACCTTAGAAAAAGGATTAAATGAAGCGGTTGTGCGTGCAATATCAGCCAAAAGAAACGAACCCGAGTGGATGTTGGAATTTCGTTTAGATGCTTATCGCCATTGGTTAGAAATGGAAGAACCTCATTGGCTAAAAGCAGATTACCCATCACTCAATTATCAAGATTATAGCTATTATTCAGCGCCATCTTGTAGTTCATGTTGTGCTAATGGTAGTTGTGCTGGTGGTACAAATGAAGCAATTGCGAGTGATAAACAAGCCACACAAGACTATTTAACCAAAGAAGTTGAAGATGCTTTTAACCAACTCGGTGTACCTGTAAGAGAAGGGCAAGCTGTTGCTGTTGATGCTATTTTTGACTCTGTTTCTGTTTCAACAACCTATCGTGAAGAACTTGCCGAACACGGTATTATTTTCTGTTCATTCAGTGAAGCAATTCAAGAATATCCTGATTTAGTGCGTCAATATTTAGGTACTGTTGTATCAAGCCATGATAACTACTTTGCTGCACTCAACGCTGCGGTCGCCTCTGATGGTACTTTTGTCTATATTCCCAAAGGGGTTCGTTGCCCAATGGAATTATCGACTTATTTCCGTATTAATGCGGCTCAAACAGGCCAATTTGAACGAACAATTTTGGTTGCTGATGAAGGCAGTTATGTCAGTTATATCGAAGGTTGTTCTGCGCCTGTTCGTGATAGCTATCAGCTTCATGCCGCAGTGGTTGAAGTCATTATCCATAGAGATGCTGAAGTTAAATACTCTACTGTTCAAAATTGGTTCTCTGGTGGCGATAGTGAAGGCGGTATCCTTAATTTTGTGACTAAACGAGCTATCTGTGAAGGTGAAAACGCCAAAATGTCATGGACGCAATCAGAAACAGGTTCTGCAATCACATGGAAATATCCAAGTGTAATTTTAAAAGGGGATAATTCGACAGCTGAATTTTTCTCGGTTGCTTTAACGAATGGCAGCCAACAGGCAGATACAGGGACTAAGATGATCCACATTGGCAAAAATACCAAATCAACCATTATCTCTAAAGGTATTTCAGCAGGTAAAAGCCAAAACAGTTACCGCGGACTCGTAAAAGTACTCCCTAGTGCGCAAAATGCCCGTAACTTTACCCAATGTGATTCCATGTTAATTGGTACGCAGTGTGGTGCGCATACTTTCCCTTATGTTGAGGTAATGAACAACTCAGCACAGCTTGAACATGAAGCGACAACGTCACGTATTGGTGAAGATCAATTGTTCTATTGTCGGCAGCGTGGGTTAAGCGAAGATGATGCAATCTCAATGATTGTAAACGGATTTTGTAAAGATGTGTTCTCAGAATTACCGCTGGAATTCGCTGTGGAAGCGCAAAAATTATTAGCAATCAGCTTAGAACATAGCGTCGGTTAACCATCAACCAAATTCTGAGTATAAAGATACTGAAGGCATATATTATGTTAGAGATTAAAAATTTACATGTCAGTGTTGAAGGCAATGAGATCCTTAAAGGATTAGATTTGCAGGTTCGCGCAGGTGAAGTTCATGCGATTATGGGGCCAAATGGCTCAGGAAAAAGTACCTTATCGGCAACACTTGCTGGTCGTGATGAATATGAAGTTGATGAAGGTTCAATCACTTTTAAAAATAAAGATTTATTGGCATTAGAACCGGAAGAGCGCGCAGGTGAAGGTATCTTTATGGCTTTTCAATATCCTGTTGAAATACCCGGTGTCAGTAATCAATTTTTCTTACAATCTTCGGTGAATGCCGTAAGAGAATATCGTGGTAAAGAGCCGTTAGATCGCTTTGATTTTGAAGATTTTATTGAAGATAAAATTAAATTATTGGATATGCCACAAGATTTGCTAACACGCTCAGTGAATGTGGGATTTTCTGGTGGTGAAAAAAAACGTAACGATATTTTGCAAATGGCTGCATTAGAGCCTGAATTATGTATTTTAGATGAAACAGATTCTGGCCTTGATATTGATGCATTAAAAATTGTCTCTAATGGTGTTAATAGTTTACGCGATGGTAAACGTGCTTTTATTGTTGTAACACACTACCAACGTATTCTTGACTATATTAAACCTGATTTTGTGCATGTGCTGTATCAGGGGAAAATCATTAAATCAGGTGATTTTTCATTGGCGCAAAAATTGGAGGAACAAGGTTATGGCTGGCTTATTGACCCTCAATGAAAAACGAGAAAAACAGCGCCAAGTTGAACTTCGTAATCAACAAGCACTAAAGGCGTTTGCAGCGTTATACCATCAACGTAAAGGCGACGATAATCTCAATGCGCGTAATCACTGGTTGCAAGTCGAAAAAATCGGGTTCCCCGCTTACCGTCATGAAGATTGGCATTATACGCCCTTAGAAGAAACGTTAAGCCAATGCTATCAACAGTTGCCACCTTTTGATGTGCAAAGCTTAATGGCTAAATATGCATTATCTTTTGATTGCTACCGTATTGTTATGGTAAATGGCACATTTTCACCGATAGAAAGTAGTAAAGATTTTGGTCCTTATCAAGTCACTTTACTTGATAATCAAAGTGAGCTCCCTAACGCGGTAAATGGTGAAATTTTTCTGCACTTAGTTGAAAGTTTAGCGCCACACCCTTTGTTGATTACCTTGAAAGCTGGTGTTATTGCGGATAAACCACTTTATATCCTCAATATTACGCAAGGCGACCAAAGCGCAGAGGTAAATAGTGCAAATTATCGTTTTCATCTTGATGTTGGTGCGAATACCCAGATGCAAGTGGTGGAGCACTATATCAGTAGCGACAACGAAAACCGTCACTTTACAGGGGCAAGATTAACTGCAGAGATTGGTGATAATGCCTCTTTTAATCATATTAAATTAAGCTTTGAGAATAGTGTGAGTCAGCATTTTGCTCATAACGACTTGACGATAGGTCGTGATGCTCGGGTCAATAGCTATGCTTTCTTATTAGGCGCTAAACTGAGTCGTCATCATACAAGTTCGGCACTAAAAGGTGAAAATACGTCACTTTCAATGAATAGCGTTGTATTACCTAAAGCAGGTGAAATCGCGGATACTCGTACATGGCTGGTTCATGGTGAGAAAAATTGCCAGAGTCGTCAACTGCATAAAAGTATTGCGATGGATGCTGGTAAAGCCGTATTTAACGGTATGATCACGGTGACACCTCAAGCATTAAAGACAGATGGTCAAATGACAAATAACAATCTGTTGCTGGGTGAGAAAGCGCAAATTGATACTAAACCACAGCTTGAAATCTATGCAGATGATGTGAAATGTAGCCATGGTGCGACAGTAGGTCGAATTGATGATGAGCAACTATTTTATTTGCGTTCACGAGGTATTTCTTTAACTGACGCCCGTAAAATGATCATCCATGCATTTGCGGCTGAATTAACTGAATCGCTAGAAAATAGTGTGGTCAAGGCGCAGGTATTAGAGAGAATTAATCAGCGCTTATTAGAGGTATAAAATAAGGCATTATGACGCATTCCATTGAAAAAGCGCGAGATGATTTTCCAATCCTTTTACAACAAGTAAAAGGAAAACCACTGGTTTATCTCGACAGTGCCGCAAGTGCTCAGAAGCCGGCTTGCGTCATTGAACATGAAACGCAATTTACCTTAACACAATATGCCGCGGTTCACCGCGGTATTCATACGTTAAGTGCAAATGCGACAACGTTAGTTGAAAATGTTCGTAAAAAAGCCAGTGATTTTTTAGGCGCTAATAGCGAAGAAGAGATTGTTTTTGTTAAAGGAACAACGGAAGGGATCAACTTAATCGCAAATATTTATAGCCAACGATTTTTAAATGATGGTGACAATATCATCATCACTGAAATGGAACATCATGCAAATATTGTTCCTTGGTATATGTTGGCAAAACAGTATGGCTTTAATGTTCGAGTGTTGCCACTATTACAAGACGGCACTCTCGATCTGGCTCAATTACCTCGCTTAATCGACGAACGAACAAAATTACTCAGTCTTACGCATCAATCAAATGTATTGGGTACAGTGAATCCTATCGCTCAAATTATTCGTGATGCTCGCCAATATGCTATTGTTCAAGGAGGAGAGTTACATATATTGGTTGATGGCGCTCAAAGTGCAATGCATCAACCCATTAATGTTTCACAACTTGATTGCGACTTTTTTGTTTGTAGTGGACATAAACTTTATGGACCTACTGGTATTGGTTTACTGTATGGTAAAAAAGCGCTACTGGATGAGTTGCCGCCCTGGGAAGGTGGTGGCGCAATGATAAAGCATGTTCATATTAATGGTGATATTACCTATGCAGATGCACCTTGGCGCTTTGAAGCGGGGACGCCTAATATAATGGGAATGATTGGCTTAGGTGCTGCATTGGATTATCTTTCACAATTAGGCATGAATCATATTGCTGAATATGAAAACGGTATAATGAAGTATGCTCAAGAGCAGCTGCAAAAAGTAAAATCATTAACGCTTTATGGCAATGATTGTCGACAAGGTGTGATTGCCTTTAATTTAGGTAAACATCACGCTTATGATGTTGGAGCATTTCTGGATAATTATGGTATTGCTATTCGTACTGGGCATCATTGTGCGATGCCAATTATGGATTATTATCAGGTTCCTGCGATGTGCCGTGCATCTCTTGGCTTATATACCAATAAAAATGATATTGATGCGTTGGTGAATGCGCTATTGCGTGTTGAAATGTTATTAGGCTAAAGATTAAAAAGAGGTTATTCATGGCAGTTGCCAATTTGCCAGATGAAGCAAAACTATTGCGCAATTTTTCTCGTTGCCAAGATTGGGAACAACGTTATCTTTATATGATGGAGTTAGGTGAGCGTCTGCCGCCTCTAACAGATGAACAGCGCATTTCAGCTAACTTTATTGAAGGTTGCCAAAGCCAAGTGTGGATTGCGGTTTCTCTTAATGAGAACAAACATCTGGTGCTGGCTGGCGACAGTGATGCAGGTATTGTAAAAGGGCTTGTTGCATTAGTCATTATCTTATTTCAAGGTAAAACAATTGAACAAGCTTTAGCGACGGATGTAAAACATTATTTTTCATCATTAGCACTAGAAAGCCACTTAACGCCGTCTCGTACACAAGGTTTACATGCGATGGTTACGACGCTTATTAAGCGTTTTTCAGAATACGCTGTAGCATAAATGTTACCTGATCCCACATTAATGTTCTAAACTGACTTATTATATGAAAGCATAACAATGATAATGTTATCATCATAATAGTCAGTTTATTTTATTTCTAACACACGGGATAAACGATGAAAAAATGGTTAACTCTATTGGGAGTATCGCTGTTAGGGATGAGTAGTCACTTATCTTATGCAACAGAATATCTACTACCTGCTGATAACCAGCGTATTATTGGTGAAAACTTTTCATATATAGTTCCCGATGATAAACGCTCACTAGAAGCTATTGCGTCTGAATACCAAGTGGGATTGCTCAATATGATGGAAGCAAATCCTGGTATTGATCCTCTTTTACCTGATGCAGGTAAAACATTAACTATTCCATTACAGATGATTTTGCCTGATACAGTGCGAAAAGGTATTGTAATCAATCTTGCCGAATTGCGCCTTTATTATTACCCCAAAGAAGGTGGCACAGTTGATGTTTACCCTATTGGAATTGGTCAATTAGGCCGTGAAACACCTGAAATGGTGACATCGATTTCTCAATTAATTAAAGATCCAACTTGGACACCAACAGCGAATATTCGTAAAAACTATGCCGCTAAAGGGATCACGCTACCCGCTGTCGTTCCTGCTGGCCCTGAAAATCCAATGGGAGCATATGCTCTAAGATTGGCACATAGTCGAGGTGAGTATCTTATTCATGGTACTAATGCTGATTTTGGTATTGGCTTAAGAGTGAGTTCTGGCTGTATTCGTTTAAGACCAAATGATATTGAGACGTTATTTAATGTGGTACCTAAAGGTAGCCGTGTTCAGGTTATTAATAAGCCGATTAAATTTACTGAAACTGCAGACGGTAGGCAGTTTATTGAAGTTCATCAGCCACTGTCACGCAATGAAAATGACGATCCGCAAACCATGCCTCTTACATTCTCGAAGCAATTTAATGCTTGGTATGAAAGTGGAAAGGTTGATAAAGATAAAGTAGATACTGAAATAATTCGTCGCTCAGGTTTACCTGTTGATGTAACTGCGAATTAATATTTCTGCTGCTTAATAGATATTGAAAAACAGATGCTTAGACATCTGTTTTTTTAATAATAATTTATAAAAATAGTTTAACCTAATAAAGGTGTATTTTTAACATTAAATTGATGTTTTATTCTTTAATATCGATAACTTCTCTGCGTAAAATGAATGAGTTATAGATATGTACCTTAATAAAATAAATGTTAATCCTCATTATTCTGAATGTATTACTTCCAGTGATGGAAATAAAATTAGTCAATTGGGAAATAAAACTACTTCAATAAAAAATAGTATGGAAACTCTTTTTATTGGAAATGAAAAGAAAAGAAAACAGAATATTAATAAAATATGTGGTGAATTGATTCACCGGATCTCAACAAAAACAAAAAATGGTGAATATGAAAGAGTAGAAGCAAATAAATTGAATGATGGTGGGCGTATTAGTACTAGTTTAACTCATAAAACATTGGCTAATGATGTGACTAAATTATTCCACGCCATCAAAAATGAACTAATAAATCAAAAAGATAAGTCTTTATCAATCCTTGTGGGTCATGCTGATAAATCAGTCAATATAATGCTGGCGACACTTTATCAAGTTTATCAACAGGCGGATAAACATATTCAGAAGAATATTAATTTAGGTAATAATTCTTTATTAAAATCACAGATACCTGATTTTGTTAGTAAAGAATTTACCATTCAAAATGATAATTTAATGATTAAAAATCATGACATTATGACGGTACTTGAAGATATATATAAAAAACATCAAGGAGAAATTGAATTATTAAAAAGAAATGCGAGCGATAAAATTAATTCTAAGTTATAGGAAATTGGAAAAGATAGCAGAATTAGAGTATATTAATTTATAGTTTAATATATTAAAAATAAAGCCCCAATCATTGTGGATTGAGGCTTTACTATTAGTACTGGTCTGAAACTGATCCCAGTTTACCAGTCAATCAAATTACTTTTTATAAGTAGTGACTTGGTTATCTAAACGTTGATTTGCACGCGCTGCTTCGTCGTAAGCTGATTTAGCTTCAGCACGAGCTGATTGTACATCACTACTTAATTGTTGAACTTGAGTATTCAGGCGGCTTACATCAGAAGAGATTTGATCTAATTGTGCATTATTACTAGAAGAACAACCTGCTAATAAGCCTGAAGCCAGAATTACCGCACCTAGTACAAGTTTTGCTTTCATAGTTACAACCTCTATTATTAGTTTGTGTAAAGGAACAAGTAGCATTTATATGAAACCATTAGTAAGTATGGCACATATATAGGAAAATGCTGGATTTATTTACCACATTCTACTGAACCAGTAATTGAACAATAGAAAAAATAACACTTAAAACGCAAATATTCAGTACAAAAAATGCGTGTTATTTCACAAAAGATGTTTATTCATAACAGTCTGATAGAAAACATTTTATCAGTGTTGTTTTTATTGTTATTTATCTTTATTGCGCTATATCACCACCTAAATTTACTTTTATGAAAACAGGTTCTACTTCATTTTTAAACGATTCAAGCGTAAATTTTTGGAAGTTGAGATCGTTATATCCTCTAAAGAAGAGTATTCCTCGCTCTAAATCAGTGAGTGTTGTCCATACTGAAAACTCACTTGTATGAAGGGCTTTTAACGTGTTATGACCCAGTAAAGGATCGATAGTGGAATTTTTAGGGCGATCAAAACGGTTCATAATGTGAGCCAGTTCAACAAGTTGTGTGTCTTGATCAGAAACTTGGTGATAATACGTTGTGTAGTAAACGGCACGAATAAATCTATCAACAGACGTATCAGAGCTTGGCAATGTTGCTAAAGCAATCCCACTATCCGGTTGTTTTACCTTCATATTTCCCAGTGTACTGCTAGAAATATTAATATTAGAAAGATGAGTATAATTATTTAAGTTAGTAAGATGCCATGGAAATAATGGGCCATTGGTCATGCAATAAGTCGGATTATCATAAATATGTAACTTTCCTTCTGAAACCTCAACAACAATACAGGCGCCTGTTTTATCATAAAACGCATAATGGAAAGGGCTGGGTAAATTGCGCAATAGCAATAACTTTTGTGACCAAAATGCCGTTTTAGGGATATTTTCTTTTAATTCTTCAACGGTTGAATATTGTGCTAAAGCCCATTCACCAATGGCTGCGATAGGCACTGAGGTCGCGTAGTCTTCTGGGCTAATATCATCGAGCTTTGAATCAGGAAGCATATTCAAACTAAAAGAAAGTCCTTGTGTATTGACGCCTTCAAGTACGTCTTTTGTCCCTTCTAAATTAATTGGTGCTGTAATAGCGATAAATGGGTATTTAGTGACGTATTTTAAGCCTGGTGTACCATCGGGGGCATTTTGCTGGAATGTATGAGCTTTAGGATAATAGGCAAATATTGAGGCAGGTTTGTCTACTGAAAATTCCATTGTTCTACCGTGGTATATACGATTTTTCTTATCTTTAATCGCAAGGGTAGTACAAGCAAAAACACGGGTATTTATTGTATCGTCAGACATTTTACATCCTTATTGTACTTACATTAATAAAATAGTTTATTAAAAGCATAGAAGAAATAAAGGCGGTAAGAGAGAAAAAATCAGTAGACTAGAGAAAAAATAGAGGAAGAGAAGAAAAAAACGCCACGATAACCGTGGCGTTTAAGCGACTATCACATACGGTTAAATTACAGGACGTGAACAGATGAAGTATTTGTTGTACCACTATCAACGAGTGCGCCAGTCACCATAACAACACGCTCACCAGCATGAGCTAAACCACTTGCTAATGCGGCTTCTTTACCAATACGGTAGAAGTCGTCAGTAGACGCGATTTCGTTAACTAATTGTGTTGTTACACCTTTAACTAGCAGTAACTGACGAGCAGTTTCTTCGTTGTTTGTTAATGCTAAGATTGGTGCAGTTGGGAAATATTTACGGATAGAACGCGCTGATTTACCGCCGAAAGTTGCAACAACGATCAAAGGTGCATCTAAGTTTTCAGCCATTTCTACCGCACCGCGACAAACAGCTTCTGTTACGCGTAATTTCGCAGCGGTTTGTTTGTAATCAAGACGAGATTGCATGATACGGTCTGTACGGTCACAGATAGTTGCCATGATAGTCACAGCTTCTACTGGGTATTTACCTTTCGCACTTTCGCCTGACAACATAACAGCATCAGTACCATCTAAGATAGCATTCGCAACGTCACCTGCTTCAGCACGAGTAGGGCGTGGGTTTTTGATCATTGAATCTAACATTTGCGTTGCAGTGATAACAACTTTACGTGCAGCGTTACATTTTTCGATCATCATTTTTTGTGCAAAGATAACTTCTTCAACGGGGATCTCAACACCTAAGTCACCACGAGCAACCATGATACCGTCAGAAGCTTCTAAGATCTCATCAAAATTGTTTAAACCTTCTTGGTTTTCAATTTTTGAGATAATCATAATGTTTTCGCCGCCGTGTGCATTTAAATGAGCGCGCATTTCTTCCACGTCAGAACGCTTACGAATAAATGATGCAGCAACGAAATCAACGCCTTGCTCGCAACCAAAGATAAGATCTTGTTTATCTTTTTCAGCTAATGCAGGTAAACCGATAGAAACGCCAGGTAAGTTAACACCTTTGTTTTCACCTAAGTCACCGTTGTTTAAAACTTCACAAACAACTTCTGTATCCGTTACCGCAGTTACTTTCATACCGATAAGGCCGTCATCAACTAAAACGGTGTTACCAACAGTTAAGTCTTTAGCGAAGCCTTCATAAGTGACAGCAACACGGTCTTTGTTACCAACAACAGTTTTGTCTGTGGTGAAAGTGAACGTTTGACCCGCAACTAAAGTAACATCATTACCACCTTCTAATTTGATGGTGCGGATTTCTGGACCTTTAGTATCTAATAAGATAGCGGCTTTTTTGCCTGTTTTAGCGCAAACGTTACGTAGATTTTTGATACGGTTGCCATGCTCTTCATAGTCACCGTGAGAGAAATTTAGACGCATAACGTTCATGCCTGCGTCCAGTAATTGATTCAGTTTTTCTTCAGATTCGGTTTTTGGCCCGATGGTGCAAACAATTTTTGTCTTTTTCATGGCAGTCTATTTAATGGTTGTATTGTAATGGATGAATATGGATTCATGTCGCTGTTTTCTATTAACAGTATCAACGGTATAAAACTGGATGTACAAACTCATCTCTAATGGATAAGTTGCGCAACATGTTAATGTTTCAGCAACATCATAAAAATCTTGTCACTATTTTGTATCGAAGGTTGGT
Source organism: Proteus vulgaris (assembly GCF_033708015.1). NCBI lineage: Bacteria > Pseudomonadati > Pseudomonadota > Gammaproteobacteria > Enterobacterales > Morganellaceae > Proteus > Proteus vulgaris. The sequence goes on from NZ_CP137920.1 coordinate 1,781,588, forward strand.
AGACATCTTACATTATAGTCTATCACGATTCATTTGTTCTGTTTTCTAAAGATGCCCGTAAATCAATACGCTGAAACCTTTCAACAAAATTATGTTTTGTATTATAGAGGTTAATTTCTATGAAGAAAATCGAAAAAAGGTAAATTTAAGTGATGTGATCAAAATACAGCGCTGACTGCTTGTTTTTTAAACACTTTGTTGCGCAATAAAATATTGCAAGCCAGATTAATTATTTTGTAGGGAAGGTAAGATGATAAAAATAAGAAAATAGAGAAAGAGAAATGGTGCGTCCAAGTGGACTCGAACCACCGACCCCCACCATGTCAAGGTGGTGCTCTAACCAACTGAGCTATGGACGCACTGTATTGAGAGGTTGCCGAGAAATAAATGGTGCGTCCAAGTGGACTCGAACCACCGACCCCCACCATGTCAAGGTGGTGCTCTAACCAACTGAGCTATGGACGCATTATCTATTAGGTGACAACGGGGACGAATATTAACGAGATGATTCGATTCTGGCAAGAGGAAAAACACAAATTTATATTCAACTGCTCGTATTTAAAGCTATTTGTTGATATTTGTGTCATTCCCTTGCCTAAATAACCGTTTTTCTTTAACGCTCTGAACGTAATAACACCACTTCATCAGATTGGCGCTGTATCCACCAAATACGGGATCCCATCATAATTGCTGAGGCAGTTAAACCTAGAATAAATCCAATCCAGAAACCAGCCGGCCCCATGGCTTCAACAAAATAATTAGTACGTCCTAAAATATAACCAGAAGGTAATCCAATCACCCAGTAGGCAATAAAGGTAATAAAGAAGATAGAGCGAGTGTCTTTATAACCTCGTAATACACCTGAGCCAATAACTTGCACAGAATCTGACAACTGATAAAGCGCAGCGAATAGCATAAGATGAGAAGCTAATGTCACCACTTCAATATTGTCGTTATACATTAACGCGATTTTCTCTCTAAAAATAATAGAGAAAATTGCGGTACAACTTGCCAACATTAGCCCAACAGCCAGCGCTGTGATGGCTGAAGTACGGGCTTGTTCTGTGGAGCGTTGTCCTAAGTTATAACCAACACGGATTGTTGCCGCTATTCCCAATGAAAGAGGGAACATAAACATCAGGGAGCTAAAGTTAAGTGCTATCTGATGGCTTGCAACCGCAGTAACGCCCAAAGGTGAAACTAATAATGCAACAACGGCAAACAGTGTGACTTCAAAGAATAAGGCTAGGCCAACGGGTAACCCTAGAAATGTAATACGTTTTATCGTGTGAAAATCAGGGCTTACTAAACGTTTTTTGGGCATAACGTCACGTTGAGTTGGTGCTCGGCGCACGTAATAACGCATCATTAAGAACATAGCCCAGAAAACAGAAGCCGTTGCAACGCCACAACCAATACCACCTAATTGTGGGGCGCCAAATTTACCGTAAATAAAGGCATAGTTAACAGGGATATTGATTAATAAGCCAATAAAACCAATTATCATGCCAGGTTTTGTCTTAGATAATCCCTCACATTGGCTTCTCAGTACCTGATAATAAAGGCAACCTGGTGCACCCCACATAATAGCATGAATGAATCCAATGGCCTTTTCGGCTAATTCTGGTTCAATATCATGCTGTGCTTCAATAATAAAACGGCTGTTATAAAGAACAGCAATGACCATGATGGATAAGAAAGTGGCAAGCCAAAAACCTTGCTGTGTACGATTAGCAATGTGTTTTCGTTGTCCTGAACCATTTAATTGTGCAACGATTGGCGTTAACGCCATTAATATGCCTTGGCCTAATAAAATCGTTGGCAACCAAATAGACGTACCTACTGCTACTGCCGACATTTCTGTGGCATTTACAGCACCCGCCATGACAGTATCAACTACACCCATTGCTGTCTGGGAAAATTGCGCGATGATAACGGGGATACCGAGAGCAAGTAAGCTACGCGCTTCTCTTATGTACTTCTGCACGCATACACCTTTATTTATAATAAGAAAAGGAAAGGAAGAGAATAAACATCGTATTGTTAAAATGACGTAAAGAGATCCTCAAGTCAGCTTATTCTAATGATAAAAGTTTAATTAGCAATGAAAGAAGTTTAGCTTTTTAAGCACAGGATTTTGATAATTTATTCAGTGTTTTTACGTTATATTTAACGGCAATAATCGACAAAGAATAAATAAGATATTTGTTCCTTTGTATTAATACGAGCTATGTTATCCTTAATAGCATAAACCTAATTGAGTTTACCAGTTTATCGATCCAAGGAGATGTAAGATGTTTACAGGTATTGTTCAGGGAAAAGGGCGGGTTATTGCTATCGAAGATAAAGGCGATTTTCGTACCCATATCATTGAATTACCCAAAGAGTTAGTCAGCAATTTAGAGACAGGTGCTTCTGTTGCAAATAATGGTTGCTGTTTAACGGTCACTAAAATTGAAGGTACACAGATTAGCTTTGATTTAGTGAAAGAGACATTACGTTTAACTAACCTTGGTGAATTAAAGGTCGGCTCCGAAGTAAATATTGAGAGAGCGGCTAAGTATGGTGATGAAATTGGTGGCCATGTGATGTCTGGTCATATTGTAACAACGGCTGAAGTTGCCAAAATCATTACGTCAGAAAATAATTTACAAATTTGGTTTCGTATTTTTGATAAAGCATTAATGAAGTACATTTTACATAAAGGTTTTATTGGTATTGATGGGATCAGCCTCACTGTGGGCGATGTCGTAAATAACCGTTTTTGTGTTCATTTAATACCAGAAACGCGCGATAGAACAACATTGGGTTGTAAACGCCTTGGTGATAAAGTCAATATTGAGCTTGACCCTCAAACTCAAGCGATTGTCGATACTGTAGAGCGTGTTATGGCACAACAAGCGCAGCAACAAGCTTTATTAGCAGCACAACAACTTAGCAATGAAGAATAAATTTCACATAATTAATGTTGTTGTTCTGAACAGATAGCCAAAGAAAAAGCCAGTTTGTCAATCAAACTGGCTTTTCTCTTTTTATCAAAAGAATAATTAACGCGGGATCTGTAGACCGCCGATCTGGCCTTTAGGACTGAGTACTATTTGCCATAACTGGATATCTCTAGCGCGAAATGCACCCGCACAGGCATTAAGGTAATAGCTAAACATACGTTTAAAGCGCGGAGTGTAGTTAGATTCAATATCTGGCCAACAAGCTAAAAAACGCTGATACCACGCCATTAATGTTTTATCGTAATCAGCACCAAAGTTATGCCAATCTTCCATCACAAATTTATTGTCCATTGCATGAGCAATTTTTTGAATAGATGGTAAACATCCATTAGGAAAAATATACTTGCTTATCCAGCTATCTACATTCACTTTATCGCGATTAGAACCTATGGTGTGCAATAAAAACAGACCATCTTCTTTTAAATTATGGCGAACGACATCAAAATAAGTGGCGTAATTCTTAGGGCCAACATGCTCAAACATACCGACAGAAACGATACGATCAAATTGTTCATGCAAATCACGATAGTCTTCTAAAATAATATTAACATCAAGTCCTTGGCATCGTGCTTGTGCTAATTTCTGCTGTTCAACAGAAATAGTGACCCCAGTGACAGAAACTCCAAAATGTTTTGCGGCATAAGCGGCAAGTCCACCCCAGCCACAGCCAATATCTAATAAGGTCATACCTGGTTTTAAATCTAATTTTCGGCAAATTAAATCTAATTTATGCTCTTGGGCTTGGTCTAAATTATCTGCATTTTTCCAGTAACCACAGGAATATTGCATATTAGGATCAAGCATGGCAGTAAATAGGTCATTACCAAGATCGTAATGCTCTTTACCTACCATCCATGCGCGTTTTTGTGTTTGTAGATTAAAAAGGCGGGCTGTTGCAATCTTAAAAATATCATGTAGGTTTTGTGGGAGCTTATCTTCAAGACCAGCACGTAAAACTTTATGAAAGAATATATCCAGTCGCTCACAATCCCACCAACCATCCATATAACTTTCGCCGAGACCTAATGAGCCTTGCTGTAATACTCTTTTATAAAAATTCTGATTGTGAACCTGAATATCATAAGGTTCTGAGCCATTAACTCGAATATCAGCGTGAGCTAACAGTTCTATTGCGATCTTTTTAAAAGGATCGTTGGAGGTCTTTCGGCCTTCTTCTACACAAGATGTACTCATATACTCTCCGCGTAAACTAAGCGGGTTTTGAAACATAAAGCTAAAAAAGGATGTGTGCAGATTGACAGTATTAAAATGGTATTGTGTTCAAAATGCATTGAACGAATAGAATTAATAAAATAACTAATCTGCCATAATCAGCAAATAATCTGTTTAATGTTTCAAAATCCGAAAGAAAAATAAATAAAACGCTATTACAGCGTATAAGCAAGTATAGAGATGTAAATTGTTTTTCTCTAGAAAAGAAAAAGGCCATTTTTTATAAAATGGCCTTTTTAAGATAAATCCTAAAAGGGAGGGTGGTGATTATTCTACTGTTTGAACCGTGTGTTTGATAACAGATTTATTTCGCTGAATAAAGTAGCCAACAGCCATTGGGATTGCGGTTAACGCCATAATTGCAGTGGTGTTAATCAGAGGTTGTTGGCTGATAAATGCAGACACAATAAAACTGGCTAAGCTGCAAAGACCCAATTGAAGTGCATTTTGTAACGCAGCGGCTTTACCACTGATTTCAGGATAAGCGGATAAAGCATTAGATACCGCGATTGGATAAGATGCACCATTCATTGCGGCCATAATACAGAACGGAATTAAAATAGTCGTTAATGTTGGTTCCGTAAATTTAGCAACAAGGTATAAGGCGGTCATACTGACAGCATAACCAATTAATAACAGTGGTAGTAACGTTTTACCAGTCATTTTTGACAGTAAAATACGGCAACCATAACCACCCACCATAAATGCAATAGTTTGTGGAATATAACTTAAACCGATATCCTGTGGCGAATAACCCATTTTTTCAAGAATGATGGGTGAGCCGGCTAACCAAGCAAAGAAACCTGCACTACAAGAAGCGTAAACTAATACGTTACCTGTATAGAGAGGCGATTTTAGTAAAGTGATAAATGAAGCAGAAGATTGGTTCGCATCTGTGACTGATTTTTGTTTAATGTTTTTTAGCATTAATGTCGGTAGCATTAATACTAACGTTACTGCCATTAACAGCATGAAAATCATACGCCAGCCACCGTGCTCTAATAGCGATGCACCGATTAAAGGTGCAAGTGCAGGTGATAATGCAACCAGTGGCATAATTAAAGCAAAGACATGCTGAGCGCGAGATTCATCAAAACGGTCGATAACAAGAGCTTGCCAAATAACGGCAGCAGAGCAGACGCCGAAAGCTTGTAGGAAGCGCATAGCCAGTAAGCCAGTTGCACTTTCAACCCACAGCATACCAAGGCAGCCTAAAGAGAAAAGGCTTAAACCGATAAGAAGAATAGGTTTACGACCGACTTTGTCAGAAAGTGGTCCCCAAAGTAATTGAGCAACAGCAAAGCCAAATAAAAAGATACTTAAGCTATTACTAATAGCCCCTTCGCTAATAGCGAGTTCACGCTGCATCATACCAAATGCAGGTAAATACATATCAATAGCTAAGTAACCTAGCATACTTAAACCCGCTAGGTACACCATAAAGCTCATAGGTGTTTTTGATTGTGTGGATGTTTTAGAATTCATTTTATTTTCTATGCTATGTGATGTAGAACATTTTATATATTGTAACGAAGACTTATTTTACTTGTGAAACGGGAATATTTGGTTAATGCTGTGAAAAATTTTCAAAGGAATAAACTCTATGTGGTCAGAATACTCTTTAGAAGTTGTTGATGCAGTCGCAAGAACAGGAAGTTTTAGTTCTGCTGCTCAAGAATTGCACAGAGTGCCATCCGCCGTTAGTTACACTGTTCGGCAATTAGAGGAATGGCTTGCCGTTCCCTTGTTTGAACGCCGTCACCGTGATGTAGAATTAACCGAAGCAGGTAAAATTTTTATCAAAGAAGCACGATCTGTTATCAAAAAAATGAATGACACTCGGCATCTTTGTCAACAAGTTTCTAATGGGTGGCGCGGTCAGTTTAGTATAGCCGTTGATGGCATTGTAAAACCAGAAAGAACACAACAACTTATTCTCGATTTCTATCGTCATTTTCCTGATATTGAACTGTATGTCTATCCTGAAGTGTTTAATGGCGTATGGGACTCCTTGGTCAATGGGCGTGTTGATTTAGCTATTGGTGCAACAAGAGCCTCACCAATTGGTGAACGTTATAGCTTTAGAGATATGGGTTTTATGCCGTGGCGCTGCGTTTGTCATGTTGATCACCCTTTAGCAAAAGCACAACATCCATTAACGGATGATGAAATGCGGCCTTATCCAAGTTTATGTTTAGAAGATACCTCACGCAGTTTGCCAAAGCGTGACACATGGGCGCTAAATAACCAACGCAGGATGGTCGTACCAACATGGGATATGGGGCTTGAATGTTTGTTAGCGGGATTATGTGTAGGAATGGTGCCTTGGCACCGTGCTGAATCTTTAATTAAACAAGGCAAGCTGGTTACTTTACAACTAGCACAACCATTGCCAGACAGCCCATGCTGCCTGACGTGGGTCGATAAAAGTGAATCTCCCGCTTTAACATGGTTGTTAGATTATCTTGGAGATAGCCAAACCTTAAATGAGGAGTGGCTTCGTTAGAAATCAGGTCGTTGAATAAATATGAATTAACGACGGTAGTCGATAAAAGGACCATCAGCGACTGAACGACGCTCAACTAATCGTGGATGAACTTCGATTGTTTGGGCGTCTTCGCGTTTATTGACGATGCGATCAAGCAACATTGATAATGCCATTTGACCTAAACGTTCTTTTGGCTGGTGGACGGTCGTTAGGGCCGGTGTAAAATAACGAGCATTACGAATATTGTCATAACCCACAATAGAAATATCGAAAGGAACACGTAGGCCAAGTTCATCTGCTGCACAAATCGCACCCATTGCCATCACATCACCACCACAAAAAACAGCAGTAGGGCGATGTTTTTGATTTAGCATTTGGTACATGGCTTTATAACCAGATTCCGGCTCAAAGTCGCCTTGTACAATCCATTCATCTTTTACTGTGATTTTTGCTTCTTCCATGGCTTTTAAAAAACCTTGTAATCGGCCACCACCAGTATTACGTTCTAATGGACCAGGAATAATACCAATGTCACGATGACCTCGCTCAATAAGATAACGACCCGCAATATAGCCACCGTGGAAAGCGTTATCGATGATGGTATCTGTAAAGTCGCCACGCGCTTTACCCCAATCCATGACAACCATTGGAATATTACGATAGCCTTCTAAAAGAGTCAGAAGGTGATCGGGATATTCAGAACACATGACTAATAATCCATCAACACGTTTTTGTGCCAGCATTGCTAAATAGGCTTTTTGTTTATCAAGGTTATTATGTGAATTACATAAAATCAGTGTGTAACCTTTGCTATAACAACTATTTTCAACAGCTTCAATCACTTCAGCAAAGTAAGGGGCTTCACTGGACGTGGCTAACAGGCCAATAGATTTGGTGTGATTGACTTTTAAACTACGCGCAACGGCACTAGGTGAATAATTTAATTCTTTTATAGCGGCCCAAACTGCTGCCCGTGTGTTCTCAGCAACAAAACGTGTTTTGTTGATCACATGAGAAACAGTCGTGGTTGATACGCCTGCGCGTTTTGCCACGTCTTTTATTGTTGCCATGGTGTGGAAAACTCCTGACCTTCATTGGTCTCTTTTATCTAATTTTGTGGTTTGACTGCCAGTATAGTCATACATAGGGCAAACACTGGCAATAATTTAGCGATTAGCTGTGAATTTTGTATGATCTAGCTCAAAAGTGAAAGTATTAATCAATGTTATAAATTGTGCACTGGTCGCTATTTTAACAAATATTGATATGTGATAATAATTAACCATGACAAGGTTATGGTTAAAATGTGTATTATAATCATTTTGAGGGAGAAATAGATGGATACGGATCTGAAATTTGGTTTGAGTACAGCAGTTGCAGCGCTTGTTATGATCGTTTTATTTTCGACTATGTTATTCTAATCACTGCTTTATAGATTATCCGATCAATTTAAATAATAAATTATCGAATATCTGAATATAACAAAGGGCTCGAGGCCCTTTGTTATTTTATCACCAAAAATGAATCTGAATCACTCACCTTTGATTATCAAGCTCAATTAAGCAAGGTTAGCTTCAACAAATGACCAGTTAACCAATGCCCAGAACTCTTCTAAATATTTAACGCGCGCGTTACGGTAGTCGATGTAGTAAGCATGTTCCCATACATCAACAGTTAACAATGGTTTGTCTTCGCCTGAAACAGGAGTTGCAGCGTTAGACGTGTTAACAATTGCAATCGAACCATCTGCTTTTTTAACTAACCATGTCCAACCTGAACCGAAGTTTTTAGCTGCCGCATCATTAAATTGTTTTTTGAACTCTTCAAAAGAGCCAAATGCTTTGTTGATAGCATCAGCGATTTTTCCTGTTGGTGCGCCGCCTGCATTTGGTGCTAAGCAGTTCCAGTAGAAAGTGTGGTTCCATACTTGAGCTGCATTATTAAAGATGCCACCATCAGTAGATTTGATGATTTCTTCTAAAGATTTGCTTTCTAAATCAGTACCTTTAACCAGATTATTTAAATTGGTTACATAGGTTTGGTGGTGTTTGCCGTAGTGATATTCTAAAGTTTCTTTAGAGATGTGTGGCTCAAGAGCATCTAACGCATAAGGTAATTTTGGTAATTCGAAAGACATTGCGTACTCCTTTAAACTATCTATTTCGGGTTTTGTGCCTGAAATCATTCCATCAAAATCATTTGAATTGATAAAATGAGGCAAATGAATCACTAAGTTGTTACTATTTTGCTAATTATTTTAACAAAAATCTGCTGAAATAACAGCTAAATATCTTTTATCTATAGTTATAAGCCATATAGATTAATTATACTCATAAGAGTATATCCCTCTTGCTTGCACGTAAAGTAGCAAAAGTACATTTGTAATGAGAGAAGTAAAAAGTACAAACTTCATTCTGTTAATGTGGTTTTGTGGGATAAGTTAACATTGTTTGTCAAGATAAGTCGTTATAATAAATACCCACTAATGTGAAGTTACACTCAAAGGAATGTATCAATATGAAAAAAATATTTATTGCTATGGGTATGATAGTTTTTTTATCTAGTTGTGAGCTTAATAGTAATGATCCATTGAAAATGGACTTTGGCAGAAATATTGATGATATTCCTTTTATAAAAAATGGGAAGTGTGAAACGGAAGAAAATATTATAACGTGCTTTTTTAATAATGAACCTCCTTTTGAAAAAGATTCAGATAGAAATGTATTAAAATTTTATGATGGTAAATTAATTGGTATTGGGCAATCTTATCTGGGAGGGGATGATATTGATTCGGTTTGTAAGCTTTTAGCTCAGAAAATGAAAAATATTTATCCCTTAGTTAAGGATAAAAAAGCTTTATTAGCTAAGGTGAATAGTTGCAAAGAGTTAGAGGTCATTGAATTAGAATCATCAAGTGAGGATGAAATATTTGTTTTTTCTGACTTAGAAGGTATTGAAGCTAAAGAAGGAAATATTGAAATAATGTATTCACATAAACCCTATCATTTGTATATTTATCGCAGTAGCAGCACATTATTTTGAATCTATAAAAATAGAATGTGGAGTGTGAAATGAGTTATAACATCGCATTGTTTGATTTTCCTGTTTCTGCTGATTTTGAAAAAGCATGTGAATATTTTGAAATATATGAAGATGAGGGCATAGAAGAATTAAGTCCTTTGATGTTACGTTTTTATCAAGAAATTTCTCATATATATCCGTGCCTTTGTGAATTATCTGATGATGAAATAGATGACAGCGTGTGGTGTGATGGACCTTTAATGAATAATTTTATGACTAAAGTTCCAGTTATTGGCTTTGTTTATTCTAAAGTGGATGAAGCACTACCGGTGGTTATTAGACTGGCAAATAATTTGGGAATCTCAGTTCTGGATTGGCAGCAAGGAATAGTATTTAATGCTGAAAAATAAAAATGATATTTGAGATGATATAAGGGTTGATTTTAATTCTCTGATAATAGTTTACGGTTTTTCAATGGAGTGATACAAGCATGCATGGAAGTATTATTTTTAAGTGTTTTTCTATAAAAAATTTAGCTCAGAGTCTATTTTTGCTTATTTTTTGTTGCGTGCTAAATGGTTGTAGTATGTTTTATGGCATTGCATGCAGTACCCGTATTTTATTTACACCATCAGAATCACAAGAAAAAATCTATATGCCAGAAGCTGTTGTTAATCAAAATTATGATCAACAGATTGAATTGGGTGTGTTTTCTGGTTTAGCTCCATATTATATTGTAGAAAGTTCTGAATGGGTTACTGTGACATTAATGATCAAAAATAAAAATGGGGAGTGGCTTTCTCTTATTACAGATAAAGATTGGCAAAAGTATGTCATGCATCAGGAAGTGCGTCCTATCATTTTTGCTCGCTTACAAGGGACAGCACCTAAAACTGGTAATGTACGGATAAAAATAAAAGCCAGAGTAGGGCGTACTATGTGTGGTACAACGGATCCTGTTTTTACTTTACAAGTCAAAGTGAGAAAAGAATAAAGCTATCCGTAATACTTAAATATATTTGTTTTAATTAGGTGAAGATTACCTAATAAGATCCGTCCATTTTATTTTATCTATAAATACGCTAACTGACTAAAATCTAACATGATTAGAAATATTAGATTTTAGTATTGCTTGTTTTTATAGAATAATTTAAAAGAATATGATTTTCAGATCAGATGTTTATCTTGTAATAAGCGTATACATCATTTTCACGACGACTAAGAATAAGAATAATGCAAATATTTGACGAACTCTAGGAATTGGTAAGCGATAAGCAACTTTAACACCAATAGGTGCGAAGAGTATGCTGGTAATACTTATCCCAATAAAAGCAGGTAAATAGATAAAGCCCAAATAATAGTGACTAATGTCTGTTTGAGCCCACCCATAAATAATACCCATTATCATCCCTACTGAGGCAATAATAACGCCTATCATTGAGGATGTTGCAATGCATTTACGTGTATTAAAACCCCAATGGCTTAAAAGAGGAATGGTGATGGTGCCACCTGCAATACCAATAAAACTTGATATAAAACCAATTAACGATCCACCGCTTATCAATGCGGGCTTAGCGATAATAGGATCTTTTACATCTTCGATGTGTTCAGTTTCTTTCTTTTTTGTTAATAATCCATAGATGGTATAAATCATGAAAATGCAGAACACGATTTGTAATATTGTATTTGACATTTTTTGTACAAAAAATGTGCCAACAAGCATACCGAGCAGTGTTCCTATCGCTAATAAAGGAAATTGATCCCATAAAATAGCTTTGCGTTTGTGATGAGAATAGGCTGAAGAGGCGGTGGAAAATATAATGACAGAAAATGAAGTCGATAAGGCAATTTTCATTACCATATCAGTTGGGATTGCTTGTTGACTCACGACATACATAACAACAGGAACAATGATTGCACCGCCACCAATTCCAAGTAGGCCAGCGAAAAAACCAGTTACACAACCCACAAAAAGAAACAGTAAAATCATGTCCATAATTGATACTCATAATAGTTTATAATAAATTTATGTATCAATATTATATCGCTTTTTGAGATCTGTTTTTAGCCTAAAAAATCAGATTAATGAAACTAATACTTCATCATTGGTTTATCGCACTCACTTAACGTATTAGCGCATCTATCGTTTATTTAAAAGAAAAGTAGAAACCATAAATTAATTATGATTTCTACTTAAATTATTAATCCCAGTGTGGGGCTAAACCTTCTGGGCTTACCAGTCGTTCATTTTTATCTAATTTTCTAATAGCATCTATATCATTTGCATCAAGTTGCAGTGTTGTTGAATGTAAGTTGCTAAGTAAATTTTCGCGTTTTGTTGATGATGGGATAACAGAGTATCCTTCGTGTATCGCCCATGCCAATACTACCTGTGCTGCTGTTGCACCATGTTTTTTGGCGATGGTTTTTATTACTTCATCTTTCAATGCATTACCATAAGCTAATGTCATATAGGAAGTAATATGAATACCATGCTGTTTTGCCCACTCAGTCACTTTACGATTTTGCAAATAAGGTGACAATTCTATTTGATTTGTGGCTATATTTTCTACACCAACGGATTCTATAGCTTGCTCCATTAGTGGAATGGTGAAGTTAGAAATACCGATTTCACGAGTTAATCCACATTTTTTTGCTTCCAATAATGCTTGCATAAATTCATCAACAGAAACTTCATCATTTGGCGATGGCCAGTGGATTAACGTTAGATCGACATAATCCATTTGTAAGTCACTGAGACTTTTCTTTAGGCTAGGGATCAGTTTGTCTTTAGCGAGATTTGCTACCCAAATCTTAGTGGTAACATATAGCTCATTACGCGCAATACCACTTTCCGAGATAGCTTGGCCAACAGCTGATTCATTTTCATATATTTGTGCTGTATCTATGGCTCTATAGCCAACTTCCAATGCATTTTTAACGGATGCGATGACTACATCATCTTTTAAACGAAATGTTCCAACACCAAGTACAGGGACGCTCATGTTTACCTCTTTAATATATTTAATGAGAGAAAATTTGATGAGCACAGAGTACAGGACTGAGTTTTGGGGATATATAGCAAAAACGATAATTAACTTTTGCTCAAAACTCAATAATAGCGAAAAATCTCTTTTATCATTACTATCAATTCTAATGATTAATTTGATGCTTGTGGTTAATTAAATGGGGACAAGGTCACTATGTCGACTAAAGTTATAGCAATTTTACTTTATCCGATGCGTCAAAACCCTCGGTCTTCAGTTCATTCAGGGCAGGGAGGATGTCAAGGCTTCGTGAGAATATAGCAGGATGGATAATAGGGTAAAAAAACACACACCTAAAAACAGTAATACATGGATTTATTTATTGCGGATATTTTTCATCAAAATCAGTGTGATTTTGTTTTAACAAGTTGATTTTTATTAAAAATAAACTTTACGTAGAGCTTTCTAATATAAAGTGGTATTCTTCTTTCATGTTTTCCCTATATAAAGCATATCGAATATAAAAGGCTGTAAGGACGTAATAAATGACGACTATTGAAAAAATTGAACGCCAGATCAATGAAAACCCAATTATTTTATACATGAAAGGTTCACCAAAATTACCAAGTTGTGGTTTTTCTGCTCAGGCAGTTCAAGCTATTTCTGCTTGTGGTGAGCGTTTTGCGTATGTTGATATCTTGCAAAACCCAGATATTCGTGCAGAGTTACCAAAATATGCGCACTGGCCAACCTTCCCACAATTATGGGTAGATGGTGAATTAGTCGGTGGATGTGACATTATTTTAGAAATGTATCAACGCGGTGAATTACAGAAGTTATTAAAAGAGACTGCTGATAAATATCGTGGTGAAGAAGAAGCGCAGTAATTAATTTTTATCGTTTCATATTGAAATGCATAAAAGTAATGATATTTTCAATAAAAAGCCAGTTCATTATGAACTGGCTTTTTATGTTATTCATAAATGTATCAGAGAAATCATGATTTCAAGGTGTAGGCAATGGCCATCCACCAAGTTTTTTCCAACGGTTAACTAATTCGCAAAAAAGTAATGATGTGCGGTTAGTATCGTATAATGCACCATGCGCTAATTTGCTATCAAAGGGAATACCGGCAGTGATACAGGCTTTAGCCAAAATTGTCTGCCCTAATACCAATCCACTTAAAGCTGCGGTATCAAAGGTGGCAAAAGGGTGAAAAGGATTACGTTTTAATCCTGCACGCTCAGCAGCAGCCATTACAAAGCTGTGATCAAAATTTGCATTATGAGCCACAATAATGGCGCGATTGCAATCTGCATCCTTCATACCTTTACGCACCATTTTAAAAATAGCATGAAGGGCTTCATATTCACTCACAGCGCCACGCAAAGGATTGGTTGGATCAATACCTGTAAATTCTAAGGCGGCGGGTTCTAGATTAGCCCCTTCAAAGGGGTCAACATGAAAATGTAATGTATTATCAGGTTTTAGCCAACCTTGTTCATCCATTTTTAATGTTATGGCGGCGATTTCAAGTAAACCGTCTGTTTTCGCATTAAATCCACCTGTTTCAACATCAATGACAACAGGGTAGTAACCCCGAAAACGGTTACAAAGCTTATTGGGATTATTTATATCAGGCATTAAGTTTGTACTTATCCGATAAAAAGAGAATATCGGAAATTGATAATCAGTAAGGCCAGAAAGATAAACATGCTATCTTTCTGGTTTTAAAATAAAATTTAGTTACCTAGAGCGTGACTTGCACTTTTGTTTTCGATGAGCTCGATTTTATATCCATCAGGATCTTCAACAAAAGCAATAATTGTTGAGCCACCTTTTACTGGGCCGGCATCGCGGGTAACATTACCGCCCGCTTGGCGAATGGCTTCACAGGTTGCAGCAACATCATCAACACCTAATGCCACATGCCCAAAAGCAGTGCCCATTTCGTAGCTGTTTACACCCCAGTTATAGGTTAATTCAATAACCGCACCGGTGCTTTCATCACCATAACCAACAAAAGCTAACGAGTATTTATATTCCTCATTCTCGCTAGTGCGTAGAAGTTGCATACCTAAAACCTTGGTATAAAAGTCGATAGAACGTTGTAAATCGCCCACACGGATCATGGTATGAAGTACTCGCATATAAACCTCTTGTGTTTTTTAATGATTAAACCCTACAGATAAACTGATGGCGGGGTACTATAACGCGTTAAAGCCCTAAAGTTCAATTTTACTACGCCTTTAACAGTTCAATAAATCATGTTGTGCAGATAATATCTCTATTAACTATACTCTATTGTAACAAACAATAGGGAGGGAAAATCAAATGCAAGAACAATTAGAATTTTTTGATATTCCTAGTCCTTGCATTGGACGTTGTGAAATGAATGTACAAGGATATTGCGTTGGATGCTATCGCAGTCGTCAAGAGCGCTTTAATTGGTCAACAATGAATCAACAAGAAAAAAGAAATATATTACGACTTTGTCAGCAACGTTATTTAAGAACATTAAAAAAATCGAGTTCTTCAATTGAAAAAGAGAATGAACAACTCAATTTATTTTAAATATTCTACTTATTTTTTAATGTTAGAATAATAATTAATTATCTTTTTTATTCATTATTGTTATTTATTGTAGTTGTGTGGTTTATTATTTTTTCTTTATTAATATAACGCGATGATTTTATAGTGTTGTTGCGTTATTTTTTCTTTTAATTGATTGATATAATAATATATTTCTCCTTCTTCTGATGTTGGTTTTAAAATAATAATAATTATTATGTAAAAAAATATAGATTAGTTTTTATAACAAGGTTATTCTTTATGAACTTTCGCTGCTGGAAAGAAATGATATTATTATGTCTGGAAAATAATTACTTATCTAATAAATGGGATTATAACTATATTAGTTATTAAAGGTAATGTTTTAATTAAAAAGAATAGGTAATAATTGTATTAAAAATGAATATCTAAACTTTGTAATAAGTTGACTGAAAATGCTAATTAAGGAGAGATAAGTGGAATCAAAATTAGGAGCTGATTTAGCGCGTTTAGTTCGATTATGGCGTGCTGTAATTGATCATCGTCTCAAACCATTAAAATTAACTCAAACCCATTGGGTTACATTGTACAATATCAGCCAATTACCTCCAGAGCAGTCACAAATCCAATTGGCAAAAGCAATAGGAATCGAACAACCGTCTTTAGTGAGAACCCTAGATCAATTGGAAGAAAAAAAACTGATATGTAGGCATACATGTGCAAATGATCGAAGAGCAAAACGTATAAAGCTAACAAAAGAGTCTGAGCCTTTTATTAATGAGGTTTATACTGTTATAGAAAAAACGAGACGAGAAATATTAGAAGGTATCCAACAAGACGAAATCGAAAGGCTAATAGGTATAATCCAAAAACTAGAAAAAAACATAAATAGGTTAAATGACTAATAATTTCAAATTTAATATATATTCTATTTAAATAATATTATTAATATGATGTTAACTATACTCTAATTAATTTGTTTCTCAGCGAGATAACAAGTGAGTGGAGCACTAGAGATATATAAAATATGTGATTGGTGGGGGTAAAGGACATCAACAATACTGAAGCTTGAAATATGACGAGTATATAGCAAAAAACATTATATATTTCTAATTCTAATAACTAGATTATATATCCGCTTTCTCTTTAGGTTACTTATTATTGAGTCATAAAATAAAACAGGCAACAATAACGTTGCCTGTTTTTTGTTGCTAATTAGCGAGGAGAAACCGTTAAGTTATTTCCGTTACCAATAACTGCAACACGTTGACCTTGACTATAAACTGTATTATCTGCTTTTTGAACGATAGCAACAGTTTTACCCGTATCTAAACGAACTTCAATTTGAACACCCTTAGTGGTATTTAAAGCACCTTGTGCTTGTTGCCCTGCCATACCCCCTGCAATTGCACCAGCGGCTGTTGCAAGGTTACGACCTGTACCACCACCCACAGTATTACCTAACATACCACCGAGAACGGCACCACCGATAGCACCTAAAATATTTTCATCGCTACCCGCTTGAATATTTACTGCACGCACAGAAACCACTGTACCATAAGTAATATTTTGTGCTTGTTTCGCTTGACTTGCGGTATAAGTATCACCGGATAGTGAATTTGTATTCACACAACCAGTAAGTACAGTCATTGTAAAAAGACCAATAAGTAAATGCTTAAACATAGTTACTCCTAAAGAAAATCTGATGTAAATGGCTCAGATTATACAAATGTTATCTAGTATCAGTTATAGCTTGTTTTTTGCGTATGTCGACACTGATTTTAATAATATATAGCTTATTATATAGTAAAGGCCGATAGTAAAAACAGAAGAGATTTCTGAAAAGAGAGAATATAACATTATATGTTAAAAGTTTGCATCATCTTGATTATAAGGAAAAGAACATGAGAGCAGGGCGGTACATTGGCGTGATGTCAGGCACAAGTTTAGATGGTGTTGATGTTGTATTAGCTGCAATCAATAATAAGTTCGTTGCACAACAAGAAACTCATTTTTTACCTTATCCACAAAATCTACGCCAACGAATTTTAGCTGTTTGCCAAGGGCAATCTACAACCTTGCATGAAATCGGTCTATTAGACGCCCAATTGGGTGAACTTTATGCGCAAGCAATTATAGAGTTGCTTGCAAAAGTAAAACTTAGTGCGAGTGATATTACGGCGATAGGGTGCCATGGACAAACTGTTTGGCATGAGCCAGAAAGTGATATGCCCTTTACTATGCAAATTGGTGACAACAACCGTGTTGCTGCATTGACAGGAATTACGACAGTTGGTGATTTTCGCCGCAAAGATATTGCTTACGGCGGACAAGGTGCACCTTTAGTACCGGCTTTTCATCTTGCTGTATTAGGACATCCTGCTGAAAAACGCGTGATTTTAAATATTGGTGGTATCGCCAATATCTCATTGTTATTACCCGGTATTGCCGTCAAAGGTTACGATACGGGGCCAGGAAATATGCTATTAGATAGCTGGAATTGGATCCATAACCAAACACCCTATGATGATAATGGTAAATGGGCTGCGACGGGTACGGTGAACCCAATTTTATTGAAAGATATGCTTTCGGATCCTTACTTTTCGCGTTCAGCACCTAAAAGTACAGGGCGAGAATATTTTAATACACAATGGCTAAATTACTATTTAGCAAGAGTACCTAATGTTTTTCCTGAAGATGTACAAGCAACACTCGTGGAATTAACGGCGATAAGTATTGTGCAACAGATCCAACTAAACGGTGGATGTGAACGTTTACTCGTTTGTGGTGGTGGGGCGAGAAATGGACAAATAATGCATCGTTTAGCGGCACTATTACCCGGTACAGAAGTTGCGACAACAGATAAATATGGGTTAAGTGGCGATGATATGGAAGCGTTGGCATTTGCTTGGTTAGCTGCTCGTACTATTGCAAATGAATCAGGAAATTTACCTTCTGTAACAGGGGCATCAAGAGAAACTGTTTTAGGGGCGATTTACCCTACAAATCCTCGTTAAGCGTGATATGCTGAATACAGTTTCTCAAAAGAGAGAGTGAAAAATGACAGAACTTGATTTTATTGATGTTGCAGATTTACGCCGCGAATATATGAATGGTGGACTACGACGTCATGAATTAACTGAACAGCCATTAGTTTTGTTTGAAAAGTGGTTGAAGCAGGCTTGTGAAGCGCGTTTGAGTGATCCTACTGCAATGTGTGTTGCAACTGTTGATGAAAATGGCCAACCTTACCAACGTATCGTGTTATTAAAACACTTCGATGAACATGGCTTAGTCTTTTACACTAACTTGGGCAGTCGCAAGGCGAGTCATTTAGAACACAATCAACGCGTTAGTTTATTATTCCCTTGGTATCCATTAGAAAGGCAAGTTTGTTTTTTAGGGAAAGCTGAAAAGCTTTCTCCCATTGAAGTCATTAAATATTTCCATAGTCGCCCTAAAGATAGTCAAATTGCGGCATGGGCTTCTCAACAGTCTTCCCGTATCTCGGCAAGAGGCGTGTTAGAAAGTAAATTCCTAGAATTAAAACAGAAATTCCAAAATGGAGAAGTGCCATTACCGAGTTTCTGGGGGGGATATCGAGTGACATTTGATTCTGTCGAATTTTGGCAAGGGCGAGAAAATCGTCTACATGATCGCTTTATCTACCAAAAATCACCACAAGGATGGGACATTGAGCGATTAGCACCTTAATAATGTGTTAATAAATTTACCTCAAAAAGTCTTTTTCTACTGGTACTTAATGTAGTGGCGCTTTATGCTATACCACTTGTGTTTCACTTATATTTTAAATAGACAAAAAACAATAAACCGATGGAGTCATTGATGTCTAGCAAGAACCTAATCACACAATTGCAGGAGCGTGGGCTAATCGCTCAGGTCACGGATGAGGCAGCTTTAGTAGAGCGTTTGGAGCAAGGTCCTATCGCTCTCTATTGTGGCTTCGATCCAACCGCTGATAGCCTGCACTTGGGGCATTTGGTTCCTTTGCTGTGTTTAAAACGATTCCAACTAGCCGGGCATAAGCCTGTGGCGTTGGTGGGTGGTGCAACGGGTCTAATTGGTGATCCTAGTTTTAAAGCCACCGAGCGCAAACTGAATACCCAAGATACTGTTCACGAATGGGTAGAAAAAATTCGTAAACAAGTGTCACCTTTCTTAGATTTCAACAGTGGTGAAAACAGTGCGGAATTAGCAAACAACTATGACTGGTTCGGTCAAATGGATGTGCTGACATTCCTGCGTGATATCGGTAAACACTTCTCTGTGAACCAAATGATCAACAAAGAAGCGGTTAAACAACGTTTAAACCGTGACGATGTGGGGATCTCTTTTACTGAATTCGCCTATAACCTATTGCAAGCTTATGACTTTGCGTCATTAAATACGCATTTAGGTGTTGAATTACAAATCGGTGGCTCTGATCAGTGGGGTAATATCACTTCAGGTATCGATTTAACCCGTCGTTTCAATCAGAAACAAGTATTTGGTATGACTGTGCCATTAATTACTAAATCTGATGGAACTAAATTTGGTAAAACAGAAGGCGGAGCGGTTTGGTTAGATCCTAAAAAAACAAGCCCATACAAATTCTACCAGTTCTGGATCAACACAGCAGATGCTGACGTTTATCGCTTCTTAAAATTCTTCACATTTATGAGCATTGAAGAAATTAATGCACTTGAAGAAGAAGATAAAAATAGTGGTCAAGCGCCTCGTGCTCAACGTGTATTAGCAGAACTCGTTACTGGTTTAGTTCATGGTGAAGAAGGTTTGATCGCTGCTAAACGTATTACAGAAAGCTTGTTTTCGGGTGCAATTGCAGATTTAACGCAAGCTGATCTTGAACAATTAGCACAAGATGGTATGCCAACAATTGAGTTAGAAAAAGGCAGTGATTTGCAACAAGCACTGGTTAATGCGGAATTAGTTCCTTCTCGTGGTCAGGCTCGTACAATGATCGGCTCTAACGCAGTTTCAATTAATGGCGAAAAACAAGACAACCCTGAATACGTCTTTGAAGAAAATGATTTCTTATTTGGTCATTATTCCATTTTGCGTCGCGGTAAAAAACATTACTGCCTTGTTATCTGGAAATAAATTGACAGTAAAGGGCAGCTGGTGAGTTGCCCTTTTTCTTAATAACAATAAATAAACGTATATACCTCGCCTATGATGATAAAGCTTGGGTGTTGTGTGTATTCACAATAATCGGTTTATGTCATGAAAAATATACTCTCTATTCAATCACATGTTGTTTTCGGTCATGCTGGTAACAGCGCCTCTGAGTTTCCAATGCGTCGTATGGGGGTGAATGTTTGGCCTCTAAATACCGTGCAATTTTCAAATCACACACAATACCCAGAAAAATGGACTGGCTGCGTCATGTCAGCAGAACATATTACTGAAATTGTTGATGGTATTGCCGCAATCGGTAAACTTTCACAATGTGATGCGGTACTAAGTGGCTATTTGGGATCGGCTGAACAAGGTTTACGCATTGTTGATATCGTCAAAAAAGTAAAACAAGCAAATCCTAACGCATGGTATTTTTGTGATCCTGTCATGGGACATCCTGAAAAAGGGTGTATCGTTCCTCCCGCTGTTTCAGGCGTGCTATGTGAAAAAGCATTACCTATTAGTGATATCATTGCACCTAATTTATTAGAGCTTGAAACATTAAGTGGTGGCAAAGCCCTTCATAATGTTGATGAATGCGTCAATGCAGCTCGTGAATTGTGTAAACAAGGCCCTAAGATTGTATTAGTCAAACACTTATCACGTGCAGGATATCGTCATGATCGCTTTGAAATGCTGCTAGTAACGGCAGAACACAGTTGGCATGTTAGTCGTCCATTAGTTGATTTTGGTGAGCGTCAACCTGTGGGTGTCGGTGACTTAACAAGTGGCTTAATGCTGGTGGATTTACTTAAAGGTGTTGAATTACAAACTGCATTAGAACACGTTGCCGCGGCGGTTTATGAAGTGATGCTAAAAACGAAAGAGATGAATGAGTACGAACTGCAACTTGTTGCTGCTCAAGATCAAATGGTGCATCCAACACACAGATTCTGCGCAACACAGATAGATTAATTGTAATAAAACGCATTTAATTAAAACAAGAACGGAGGCTTAATCGTTTCCGTTTTTTTAGGCGGTCAGTTGTCAGATATCGATGGAATATAAGAACAAAAATAATATTATATGTCGTAAAAAAATATTTTTTCGCAGTGCTCGAAATTATTATTTATTTTATTTCCTTTAGTTTTATATTAACTGTATTTTTTTAGTAAGTTTTCTATATTTTTAAAATCAACAGCATAATCATTAAGAACAATACCTTTAAAGGTTACCAATTTATTAAAAAAACTTTGTGCATGTAATGCCATTGTTTTTATAAGCAGATCTTTTTTAATGAACGATTTTCTTGATTTATTGGCATTGATGGTAATGAGCACATTTTCATTGATAGGCTGAAATTTTATTTCAATAGGTTGGTCGGGAAAGTTTGTTTTAAACTCTTGATTTTTACTTATTTTAACTAAACCTTCAATCAGGTAGCTCCATAATTGATCAACATAATCCCACATCCCTGTATCGATTATTTGGATATTATAAATAGATAACTCTATTGCACCTTCAATATAAAAAGTGTCATCTAGATTTCCGGTGTAGTCATTAATTTCAATAAAACTATTTTTAACTTTTAAATAAGTGCGAATGGTTATCATAAAATATTTCTTTTATTCAATTAGCCAAATAATCATGGAAAGATCTTTGTAATTATACCTTCCCCAATATAACCATTCTCCCAAATATTAAAACTCATATTGATTTTTAAATAAGGAAATATTTCTTCAGGCGATAGGAATATGATGGGAATGTTGTTTGCAGTTTCACCTGGATAGAGATTTATTTCTAGCTCGTTGATAAGTATTCTACAATCAAACCCATGTTGTGCTATTTCAATAGGAGATGCGAAAAAAAGAGGGCAGTGATAAGGTCGAGATGAAGTCATCGGTGATCTTCTACCGCCTAATTGTGTTGTAAACAACGTTATTGTCGCATGGATTTTACTCATATTCGTATGCCAATTTCTTTTAACGCATTATCTTGTTAAACACAATATCAAAGAAATTATAGCGTTATAATTTCTTTAAATACTTTTTTCATGCCACCCCCTAATTTTATTTTACTCAATCCATAGTGGGCAAATTCTTTAGCTGTATCAATGTTATTCAATGATAGCCAATATTTAGCACAAACATGACTTAAAGTGGTTTGAGTAATAGTATGCATTAAATAATTGGGAAGTGTACGGTTTTCTATCATATTCAGTGTGATCGGTGAAAACACATCATCAAGTGATATAAAATTATCAAAAAAATCTGTAATTCTAGATTCAAATAAAGATTTGAAAAAATCATGACTATTTATTGTTTCTATAGGAAAATCGCCTTGAGGATGAATTCTAAAACGTATAATGGAATCAATTTCTTTATTTGAGAATGTTTCTAAGTTAGGAATAATAGGGGAAACACCGAGATTAATAAAATATTTATCTCCACTGCTTTTACGTTGTAAGTTAATTGATTTGGTATAAAAATGAGATGTTTGAAAAACATTATTTTCATTAATTTTACGAAATCCCTGTTTAATAAAAAACTGACTAAACGCACTCATTATGGTCGATATCCTTATTGACTTAAATCTAGGAGGTAAATGTTAAAAATAACTCAGATAGGCAATTTACCTGAGTTATTTTAAATAAGAGCTAAGGGATATTACTCTTTAAGTAACCCTTCAGTGACCAGTGCGCTGTGCACATTAGGTCGTTGCGCAATGCGTATTAGGTAGTTTTGTAGGTGTGTTAAATCCGTTAAATCTAAACCAACATGCGGTGCCCACTGGCTTAATGTAAATAAATAGGCATCAATAACGGTAAAATGCTCACCACATGCACATTTTTGTTTACTCAATACATCATTAATATAAGCAAATTTACTCTTTAATTTACTTTTAACAATAGGTATATAGCTTTCAGGTGTCTCTGGTGAAAATAGAGGGCCATAGCCTTTATGCACTTCACTTGCAAGAAAGTTTAACCACTCAATTTGATGATAACGCTCTAGTGATTTTGGGGGCGCAATTAAATTTCTATCAGGTTTTAAATCCGCAAGATATTGAACAATTGCAACACCTTCAGTCAAAATATCACCATTATCTAATTGAAGAACAGGAACTTGCCCTTTGGGATTGATGGTTAGAAAGTCTTTCCCTGATTCTGTTTTCTTAGCACGTAAATCGATACGCTCTATTGAGAAATCTAAACCTGTTTCACGTAAAACGATATGAGGGGAAAGTGAGCAACTACCTGGCGTGTAGTACAATTTCATATTGAATAGCTCCCTATCAATGAGATGGCGAATTAAGTTACAGATATCAGAATATCTTCACTAATATAAGATGATAAGAGGTTCTAAGAAATTAGCAAACTCAAATGGTGCGAATAAAAAAGGCTTTTGTAAATCTGTGAACAAGGCAGTTAATTGATGAAAATACACGAAAAAATACTCCTTATATATTATAAATATAAGGAGTATTTATTTATGACTCTTCAAATGAAGGTAAAAATGAAATATCAAGGTAATAAATTTTAGGATTTTTTTTATCAACATAGACTGTCACGAACTCTCTATTAATATAAGGGGTAGGATCAAAAAAGATATAGCCACTTTTATAACGAATTAATCGATTGTTTAATGTATCGTGATAATCAGCAATAATTTGATAGGGATTACGGTGATTAAAACGAATATGATTATTAATGATAATTTCAGATATTTTTACATTGATAGGCATTCCATCTCGTTTTAATCGTTGATCTCTTGTGGCTCTTCTTCTGATAAAATACAAAGGGATAAGCCCTGTTGACGCAAAAACTAATCCAAAAATACTTAATATTGTTCCCGCACCATATAAACCTAAAAAATTATTTATTGTGGCTCTGTGTGGTTCAGTTGGAAGATAAATAACATTAATTCTTTCGCCAAGGTGAAAGCGAGATTGGCTCCTACCCTCCGGTGAGCGAAATGTTATTTCTCTATTATCTTCTGTGCTAAACTGAATAATAGGGTGATAAAGGTAGCTGCCATTAGATGATTTACTCACACTTTGGTCAATAACAATGCCGGTTGTTTCTATTCCATTTCTTACTACATTTAATTCAGATTTAATAACAAATAAAGCTACAATAAAAATAATTGCACCAATAAGAGCAAAAATATAAAACAGAAATCTAAATTTCTTCATACATTAAATCCTTTTATTAATATGTGATTATTCTATCGCTAATAGAATGAAAAACTTATAGGAATAAAGCTAAAAAAGTGAAATTTAGCTAATGATTTATAATATTAATAATGAAGGAAGAAATATATAAGATAAAAATACAAAAGTTAATCGAGTTAAGAGGAAAAGTAGAAAAGCGGCATAAAAAAACCAGCCTTAGTTGTAAGGCTGGTTTTTATTATTCATAGAACAGAATTATTTTAGTTCTAATTCATTCATTGCCGCGATGCTGAAACCACCATCTACGTGAACGATTTCACCTGTGATACCGCCAGATAAGTCAGAGCATAGGAATGCTGCTGTATTACCCACATCTTCGGTTGTTACAGTACGACGCAGAGGCGTTACTGATTCGCAATGGCTTAACATTTTACGGAAATCTTTGATACCAGATGCCGCTAATGTACGGATTGGACCCGCAGAAATACCGTTAACACGAATACCTTCAGGACCCATAGCATTTGCCATATAACGAACGTTAGCTTCTAAAGAGGCTTTTGCCAGACCCATAACGTTATAGTTAGGGATTGCACGTTCAGCGCCTAAATAAGTTAGAGTTAATAGAGCTGAATTTGGATTTAGCATCTTACGGCTTGCTTTCGCCATAGCAACGAAGCTGTATGCACTGATGTCGTGAGCAATTTTAAAACCTTCACGAGTGACTGCATTAACGTAATCACCATCTAATTGGTCAGCAGGAGCAAAACCGATAGAATGAACAAAACCATCGTATTTTGGCCAAACTTTTGCAAGTTCTGCGTACATAGTATCGATGCTTTCATCTTTTGACACATCACACTCTAATACGATATTCGAGTCTAATGATGCTGCAAATTCTTCAACGCGTGGTTTCAGTTTTTCATTTTGGTAAGTAAATGCAAGTTCTGCACCTTGGTCACGCATAGCTTTAGCAATACCATAAGCAATTGATAATTTACTAGCAACACCAGTAATAAGAATGCGTTTGCTGGTCATAAAGCCCATAGCTGTATCCTTGTTTTTTCGTAAATCGCGATAATAACATCATTCACAGTTTTATTTATCTGTTAGGTTATCACGCTTATTGTTAATAAACGTGGCTGATTCTACCACGACATTTGTAAATTTGTTTAATTTCCCTAGCACCTCCGAGGAGTTAAGGGAAAAGGGTGAAATAATGTGCAATTAACATTAGGCTTATATTGTTTACACTTAAGTTAAATCTTGACGCCAAGCTTCTGCTGTTAAGGCTTCACCAAAGTGGCTTGCTACCAATCTGCGAGTGACTTCATGTAAGGGGGACGCAAGAACTTCTGCTGTATTACCACGCTCAACGACTTCGCCATTATCCATCACAATGATTTTATCGCTAATATGTTTTGTCATGCCCAAATTTTGTGTCACATAAATATAGGCAATATCATGAGTCTCTTGCAGTTCTAACATCAAGTTTATAATTTGTGAGCGTAAAGACATATCCAATGAAGCGATTGCCTCATCGGCAATAATGACTTGAGGTTGTAATATCAATGCTCGTGCAAGTGCAATTCGTTGGCGCTGACCTGATGCAAACATATGAGGATAATAGTTTGCATGTTCAGGCAAAAGACCCACTTGACGTAATGTTTGA
This sequence comes from Proteus vulgaris, assembly GCF_033708015.1. Taxonomy (NCBI): domain Bacteria; kingdom Pseudomonadati; phylum Pseudomonadota; class Gammaproteobacteria; order Enterobacterales; family Morganellaceae; genus Proteus; species Proteus vulgaris. The sequence continues at coordinate 1,807,856 of NZ_CP137920.1, forward strand.
TAAATTCGCTTCTCACGCTCAATCGCACTTAAGTCTGTATTCAGGCGTAAAGGGATCTCTAACGTTTGACCGATACGTTGGCGCGGATTTAATGAGTTAGTGGGATCTTGAAATATCATTCTAATTCGTTGGCTACGATAAGGGTAATCACCAAAAGACAGTTGATGTCCATTAATAAAAATATCGCCCCCCGTAGGCTCAGTCACACCAGATAACATTCTTGCTAGTGTTGATTTTCCTGAACCATTAGCGCCAATAATCGCTAAAGTTTGTTTGGGTTCTAGCGTAAAACTTACAGGTTTTACGGCTTCTAACTGCTGACGCCGAAATAATCCCGTACGATAGCGAAATGTTTTTGATAGATTTTTCACCTCAAGCAGTTTATCGAACATCAGTTGGCTCCACATTCAACGGAAAATGACAAGCCACGGCATGATTTTTAAATACACGTAACCGAGGTGCTTCAATACACTGTCGTTGCGCATAAGGGCAGCGAGGTCCTAAACGGCACCCCACAGGCAAATGCTCAAGGGAGGGGATTGCGCCAGGTAATGTATTTAAACGGCTCTTATGTGCCAATGAGTTGGTAAAATCGGGAATAGAACGGATCAACGCTTGGGTATAAGGATGATAAGGTGTCACTAATAACTCGTCAGGGGATGCTGTTTCGACGGTTTGACCACAATACATAACCGTAATTTTATTTGCCAATTTACTCATCCATTGTAAATCATGGCTAATCAACAAAATGGTCATATTGTTATTCTGATTGAGCCGAGTGAGTAAACGAAAGATTTGGGTTTGTGTTGCCGGCTCCATAGCGTTAGTTGGTTCATCTGCAATCAGTAATCTAGGCTGATTTGCAATAGCAATGGCAATCATCACCTTTTGGCATTCACCTTCAGTTAATTCATAAGGATAACTGCGCATAATATCTTTGTGATCTTTAATACCGACACGGTGCAACAGTTCAATTGCACGGCGTTTTCGCCAATGAAAGCGTTGCCACCAGTGACCTTTAAAAGTCCAACCGGGGATTGCCTGTATAAGCTGTTGCTCAATTTTTGTCGCAGGATCAAGACAAGATTGTGGCTCTTGGAAAATCATTGAGACATTATGGCCAATGACACGGCGTCGTGCTTTTGGTGATAATTTAAGTAAGTCGATATCATCAAAACGGAAACGATCGGCGGTTACACTGATATTATCTTTCGTCACGCCACAAATCGCTTTTGCAATTAAGCTTTTTCCCGATCCTGATTCACCAACAAGGCCTCTCACTTCACCTTCATTTAGGGTTATAGAAACTCGGTCTACTGCCTTTACTGGGCCATCAGGTGTCATAAATTCAATGGTTAAATTGCGTATATCTAATAAAGGCATTATTCAACTCCCTCATTTATTGCACGCTGCAAACCATCACCTAAAAGATTCACCAATAAAACACTTATCATAATTGTGGCACCCGGAATTAGGACTGTCCAAGGCGCAACATAAATTAACTCTAATGAATCACCTAACATCGCTCCCCATTCTGGTGAAGGAAGTTGGGCACCTAAATTGAGAAAACCTAATGCTGTAATATCAAGAATAGCAATTGAGAAGGCGCGTGTTAATTCAGAAACTAATACTGGCGTAATATTAGGCAACACGGTATACCATAAAATGGAAATATTCGATGCACCATCAAGTCGAGAAGCAATAACATACTCTTTGTTTAACTCATCATTAACAGCAGAGTAAATCATTCTGACTAAGCGAGGTAACAGTGCTAACCAAATTGCGATCATCGCGTGACCAAGACTTGCTCCAACAAAAGCGACAACAATAATAGCAAGCAGTAGGGATGGAATGGATAACAATGTATCTAATATATGATTGAGAATGGCGGATTTTAAGCCATGGGTCATGCCGGCAAAACAACCGATAATTAATCCCATCAGTGTTGCTGCAAAAGTGACAATAAATGCACCACCAAAGGTCATACTTGTACCAATTAAAATTCGGCTAAATACATCACGTCCTAAATCATCTGTACCAAAGAAATAAGAGACATTACCGTTTTGATACCAAGAAGGGGGAGTCAGTTGATGGCCAAAAAATTGTTGGTCAAGTGCATAAGGCGCAATATAAGGACCTATAATACTGAGCACTAAGAGAAAAAGAACGCCATAAAACCCTACCATAGAAATAACGTCTTTAGAAAAACATTGCCAAATTACCGCAGCAGGTGTAGGGGTTTTCTTCTCTTTATAAAATTGGCTATCTAAAGGCATATCCCACCTTGTGTTTCATTGGGTTGCTCATCGCGCCCACAATATCTGATAGTACGTTGACAATAATGACCATTGAACCCACTAACATTACGCCCGCTGAAATAGCCGAGTAATCTTGTTGGCGGATTGCTGTAACTAACCAACGACCAAGCCCTGGCCAGTTAAATACAATTTCTGTCACCATAGTGAGTGTAAGCATGGTGGAGAACTGTAAGCCTAATTTAGGGATGATAGGGGGTAAAGCATTATGAAGAATATGTCGACGAATAATTGTAAAACGAGAAAGACCTCGCGTTGCGGCTGCTTTCACGTAGTTTTCGGACATAATTTCTTCTGTACTGTTTCGCATTAATCGAATAACTTCGGTTGTTGGTGCAATAGCCAACGTTATTACAGGTAAAATCAGATGCTGTAATACGTTAATGATCATTTGTTGGCGATAAGGTGAATCAGATAACCATGCATCCACTAATGCAATGCCTGTAATCGGTTGTAAGTTATAAAGTAAATCAATACGACCTGAAACAGGTAGCCAACCCAAATTGAGTGAGAAGAAAAGAGTGAGTAGCAATGCCAGCCCGAATACAGGCACAGAGAAACCTAAGAGCGCAAAGTTACTGATAATAATATCGGCGGATTTATTACGCCAAACCCCCGCAATAATACCAGCAGGGATACCTAAAATAAGAGCAAAAAGAAAGGCTAATGTACAAAGCTCCATGGTTGCTGGAAGTGCTTCTACCAATTGTGCTTTGATAGGTTCACCATTGATAGAGGAAATACCAAAATCAAAATGGATCATATTATGGGCATAAAAAAAGTAGGCATCAGTGAGTGATGCACCACTTAACGGGGCATTGGGTGTGTAATAACTTAGGCTAAAGCTCACTAGCGACAAAAAGAACAGTGTCACAAGCAATAAAAGCAATCGACGTATTGAATAAATAATCATGGATTATTTTATAGCCTCTTTCTTGTGATTCTGCTCATCTACTTCTGCCTCTCGATAAACACCAGCAAAAGACGCATTACCAAAAGTACTTAATACCAATCCTTTAATATCATAACGATATGCTTGCATACGTAAAGAGTTTGCTAAAGGCAATACAGGTAACTCTTGAGCAAGAATATCTTGAGCCTCATGATAATAATCCATTCTTGAAGCAAGTTGCTGACTATAAAGCGCTTTTTTCAAAATGTCATCAAAGTTAGGTAAACACCAATGACTTAAGTTAGTTTGTGAGCCAATTGCAGCACAGCTAAATAGAGGACGGAAAAAACTATCAGGATCATTACTGTCTGTTGACCAACCAGATAAGGTCATATCATGACTCCGATCCATCATACTCGTCTCTTGATATCGCCCTTCAATAGGACGAATATTCATTTGAATGCCTACCTGTGCTAAATCTGCTTGAATGAGTTCAGCCATTTTTAATGGGCTTGGGTTATAAGATTGTGAAGCGCTAGGTACCCAAAGATTTAATTTCAGCTCATCAAGGCCGAGTTCTTTAAGAATTTGTTTCGATTTCTCAGGATTGTATTCTGTAATTTTTGCTCGATTATCATAAGCCCAAGATGCACGAGGAAGGACTGATGCTGCCGTCTCAGCCGTACCATAATAAATAGATTCCATTAAACGTTCATTATTAATGGCATAAGCAATAGCTTGACGAACTTTAAGATCATTCAAGGGGGGCTTACTGGTGTTAAAGGCTAAATAAGCGATATTCATACCAGAGCGCAATGTTAACCGCAGTCGCGGATCGTCACGTAAAACCTTCAGTTGGCTTGCTGCTGGATAGGCTAAAACATCACATTCACCAGTGAGTAATTTAGAGATACGACCAGTACCACCAGCCCCCATATCGATAACAACCTGTTGCATTTTTGGTTGGCCTTTCCAGTAATTTTGATTTCTAAATAAACGAACAAATTGTCCCGGTTGATATTCATCTAGAAAGAAAGGACCTGTTCCGACCGGTTTCCAATCAAGCTGTGTTTGATCGCCTGATTTTTCTAAATTTTTGGCGTATTCAGCTGAAAGAATAGGGGCGTAATGTGTTGCTAAATGCCATAGGAAAGAGGCATCAGGCTCTTTTAAGCTAAATTCTACCGTGTATTGACCTAGTCTTTTTATTGATTGGATATTATTGGCAAAACTTAAACTATCAAAATAGGGATATTTTCCACCATTGATTTGATTGAAAGGGTTTTGTGGATTAATCATCCTTTCAAAACTAAAAATAACATCATCAGCAGTAAGTTTACGTGTTGGTGTAAACCAAGGTGTTTGTTGAAAAGAGACATTTTTACGTAAATAAAAGCGGTATGTCGCGCCGTTATCTAATGATTCCCATCGAGCGGCAATTTCAGGGATCAAGCGATAAGTGTAAGGGTCAACATCTAAAAGACGATCATAGAGCTGTGCCGCTAGAGGATCAATAATTAATCCACTACTTGATAACTGTGGATTAAAGGTATTTACACTGCCATCAACACAGTAAACAAAGCCATTTTGATTAATTGGAGTTGGCTCAAGCGTTATAGATGGTGCTTGTGTTTTGGGTGCTACATCTGCGAGACAAGCCGCACTTGTAAAGGAGAGTAGCAAAGTACCAATAAATAAAATAGGACGCATAAATAATGTCTTTTAGAGAAACGATTTTGCTATTGTAACTTAAAAAACTTTCTATCCCAAAATAGTCAAAAAAAAACAAAGTGAGAAAAATTCTCAATAAAATGCTTTACAAATGCTAATGATAAAGATTATCATCCGTATTGTCCTTCGGCGGTAAGAGGTTTTCCGCAAAGGGCACGACATTGCTCACATTGCTTCCAGTATTTTTTTACTAGCCAGCTCGGGTGCTGGCTTTTTTTTTGCCTATTATTGACAAAGTCACTTTGAAATTAAAAAATTTATTTATCAATGAATTAAGTTGTTATTTTGTGTTTTTTAATTAGCCCTCTGAATTGATCGTAGCTTAGTGATAACTTTTCAGCCGCCTCTTTTTGGTTATATAAGCTCTCTTTTAATGCATTATTCACTAATTTTTTTTCTACATCATTTTGCCATTGACGCAAATCCAACGGTAAGGTAGGTAGTGAAAAATTTTCTTTAGACGATGTCTTTAATATGGGGATTCTGGGCGTTTGAAGACCAGCAAAAGGATCAATAATAATAGTGTTGAGTGTGTTATCACTGGTTCCATGACGATAAACTGAGCGTTCAACAACATTTTTTAGCTCACGAATATTACCCGGCCATGAATAATTTAAAAGTACTTGGCATGCGCTATCACTAAAACCAGGGAAAAAAGGTAAACCTAACTCTTGGCACATTGAAATAGCAAAATTCTCAGCAAGCAACATAATATCTGCACGTCGTTCTCTTAATGGCGGAAGTCTAATAACATCAAACGCTAATCTATCCAGTAAATCGGCACGAAATTTACCATCTTCAGCCATTGCGGGTAGATCTGCATTTGTCGCGCAAATCAGCCTAACATCAACATGCAGAGATTGACTGCCTCCCACTCGTTCTAAATGACCATATTCAATAACCCGCAGCAGCTTTTCTTGCACAAGCATGGGCGCTGTTGCTAGTTCATCTAGAAAAAGAGAACCGCCATCCGCTCGTTCAAAGCGTCCTTGATGACGATTTTTAGCACCCGTGAAAGCCCCCGCTTCATGACCAAAAAGTTCAGAATCAAGTAAATTATCATTAAGTGCAGAACAGTTGATTGAAATAAAAGGTCCTTGCCACCAAGGGGAAAGGTAGTGTAATCGATGAGCGATCAGTTCTTTACCAGTGCCTCGTTCGCCAATAATTAATACCGGTTTTTTTAATTGAGCAAGCGCTGAGGTTTGTTCTAATACATCAATAAATTGACTATCAACGCCGATTATTGTCTCTAAATTCTCGTTCATTGGTTAAATTCACCATATTGAGGTATTTTTTGCCAGTTTATCATGTGTTTAAAAAATAAGCTAAAAATACAAGTCGCTTATTATCAATGAGTTAAGTGAATCTTAAAAGTTGGCACGTAAATTGTATTAACTAAAGTATGCGGCGTTATGACAATGCGCCATTGTGAATAAATCAACATCACTAATTAGCATAGCTATTAAGGATAACATCATGGGTATATTTTCACGTTTTGCTGACATTATTAATGCCAATATCGCTTCTTTATTAGATAAAGCGGAAGATCCTGAAAAAATGATCCGCCTAATGATCCAAGAAATGGAAGATATGTTAGTTGAGATCCGCACAACCTCTGCACGTACTTTAGCTGAAAAGAAAGGATTAGAACGCCGTATCGAACAAGCTGAAAAACAGATGAAAGATTGGCAGGATAAAGCAGAGTTGGCGCTTATCAAGGGAAAAGAAGATTTAGCTCGTGCAGCATTAATCGAAAAACAACGTGTAGCATCAGTTAATGACACCTTGAAACACGAACTGATTATTATTGATGAAACGTTAACTCGTTTAAAAGGCGAAATTAGCGAGTTAGAAAATAAGCTTACTGAAACACGCGCAAAACAGCAGTCTTTAGTTGTACGTCATCAAGCTGCAAACTCATCTCGTCAAGTTCGTCGTCAATTAGACAGTGGCAAAATGGATGCAGCAATGGCACGTTTTGAGCAGTTTGAACGCCGTATTGACCATATGGAAGGTGAAGCTCAAAGTTACGGGTTAGGTAAAGAGAAATCATTAGACCAACAGTTTGCTGAATTAAAAGCTGATGATGAAATTAGCGCGCAATTAGCGGCATTAAAAGCTAAAATCAATATCAATAAAGAGTAACAGCAAGCGTAATAACCATCTTATAAAGGATATGTAATGGGCTATATATTTCTGGGAATACCACTGACCATTTTTATTTTGTTTATTCTCCCTATCTGGCTGTGGCTGCATTACAACAGCCAGAAAGGCGGAGGTAATGTTCAGCTAACCCAACAAGAAATGCAGCGACTGAGCGCGCTGGTGGATAAGGCTCAGCAAATGCAGGAGCGCATTAAGACATTAGAACAAATACTTGATGCAGAACATCCTAACTGGAGGCAATCATAATGACGATGCAGAGCAAACAATTGTATCGCTTGCCACAAGAGGGCGTGATCCGTGGTGTATGCGCAGGCCTAGCCCATTATTTTAATATTCCTGTTTTACTTGTCAGGGTTATTGCGGTGATTGCGCTGTTTGCTGGCTTTTTTGGTTTAACGATTATTGCTTATCTTGTCTTAAGTTTCTTTATGGAGCCTGCTCCTGCTAATTACCTGCAAGGTGAAGATCAGCAAGAAAGCTTAAAAGAAATTTTAAGTGGGGTAGATAATCAATTGATGCAAGGCGAAAAACGGTTACAACAAATGGAGCGTTATATTACCTCTTCTAGTTATCAGTTAAATAAACGCTTTCGAGATTTGTAATATTTTCGCCATTTAATCTGATAAGACGCTCCATTTTAGGGGCGTCTTTCTTTCAGGCCGTTTATCTTTTTCAATGCTTATATTGTAAGAGAGTAAAATTTCTGATTGAGGAGCGTATTGTGAATTCCAATCAAATATTCGTTTCTTTAAAAACAAATAAACTCGCCCAATTAGCCAAAAAAGGGTTAACATTTGGATTAATGTTATTCACTTTATTTGGACCAGCTGCAATCACAGGCGGTATATTAAAACGAGTAAGTAGCAAACCGTTACGTTGGCTGGTTCTATTGATAGCTGAGCCTATTATCAAAGCAGGCTTTAATAAGCTATCGCGTCAAGTGTCTTGGGAGAAACATGAAACGCCTACAAAATGAACTTACAGCTTTTATTAATCGCGGTGTTGATAGGCATCTTCGTTTGGCCGTAACTGGATTAAGCCGAAGTGGTAAAACCGCATTCATTACCTCTTTAGTTAATCAACTTATTAATGTGCACACTGGTGCGCGTTTACCGCTGTTTTCGGCTGCGCGAAATAAGCAACTACTCGGTGTAAAACGCATTCCTCAACACAATTTAAACATCCCTCGTTTTATGTATGATGAAGGAATGGAGTCACTTTATCATACTCCCCCAAGTTGGCCTGTTCCTACGAAAGGGGTCAGTGAAATTCGTTTACAACTGCGTTATCGATCTAATGAATCTTTAACGCGGTTTATAAAAGAAACATCTTCTCTTTATTTAGAAATTGTTGATTATCCTGGTGAATGGCTATTGGATTTACCCATGCTTGAGCAAGACTATTTTGAATGGTCAGAGCAAATGAATAAGGTCAATCGACAAAGAACGTCACCAGAACAACATTGGCTATCACTTCTTAATAAATGTGATCCTTTTGCGCCAGCGGATGAAACCTTATTAGCTGATATTGCCTCCGCTTACACTGACTATTTATTAGCATGTAAAAAAGAAGGACTTCATTTTATTCAACCAGGGCGTTTTGTATTACCTGGTGAATTAGCGGGAGCACCCGTTTTACAGTTTTTCCCATGGGCTGATTTACAAAAATACGATATTGCTAAATTAAAGAACGCAGATAAACGTACTAATATTGGTATGCTAAAACAGCGCTATGAATATTATGGGCAGCATGTTGTAAAAGGGTTTTATCGTGATCATTTCCAAGGATTTGATAGACAAATTGTTTTGGTTGATTGCCTACAACCTCTAAATCAAGGTGCTGATGTTTTTAATGATATGCGCCAAGCATTAACACAATTAATGCGCAGCTTTCATTATGGAAAAAGAACTTTATTGAGACGTTTATTTTCTCCTTGTATCGATAAACTTCTCTTTGCAGCGACAAAAGCTGACCATATCACGGTTGATCAACATGAAAATTTAGTCTCATTGCTTCAACAGCTTATTCAAGATGCTAAACAAAATGCTATTTTTGAAGGGATCAGTATTGATTGCATGGGACTCGCGTCTATCGCAGCAACTGAAAGTGGAATTGTTGATCATCATGGCGAAAAAATACCCGCCTTAAAAGGTTTTCGTTTAAGCGATAATACACCATTAGTGTATTTCCCTGGCGAGGTTCCTAAGCGATTACCTGAAAAATCATTTTGGGAAAAACAGGGGTTTAGCTTCGAATCTTTTAGGCCTCAGCATATATCAAGGGATAGTGCAGTTCCTCATATTCGTATGGATAGTGCAATGGAATTCTTGTTAGGGGATAAATTAAAATGAATGAGCCATTAAAATCGCGAATTGATTTTAAAGAGCCCATACTTCAAGAAGAAGTTACTTTGAAAAAAGGTGTTGGCTTTAATGAAAATGAGCAATTTTTGCCGGTTGATCCACAATTGGATGAAGAAAATGAAGGACAATTAGAAAGTGATGTTCAATCAATTTTAAAACCGAAAAAAAGTGTTTGGAAACGTTTATTAACAATTGCGAGTACCATTTTAGGGGTTAGTGTTATTGCCCAAACGGGGCAATGGATTTATGACTCATGGATAAATGCTGACTGGATTGCATTGGGTGCAGCCAGTGCAGGTGGGTTAATTGTTGTTGCTGGTATTGGATCTGTTATAACTGAGTGGCGCCGTATTTATCATCTACGTCAACGCGCAGATGAAAGAGATAAAGCAAAAGAATTACTTTATAGCCATGCGATGGGAAATGGTCGGCCATTTTGTGAAAAACTGGCTAAACAAGCGGGTATTAGCTCACAGCATCCCGCATTAATTCGTTGGCAAAGTGCGTTACATGACACACATAATGACAAAGAAGTATTAACGCTTTATAGCCAACTTGTTCAACCTATTTTAGATAAACAAGCCAGAGCTGAAATTAGTCGTTCTGCTGCGGAGTCAACTTTAATGATCGCTGTCAGTCCGCTAGCTATGGTTGATATGGCCTTTATTGGTTGGCGTAATATTCGTTTAATTAATCGTATTGCAGAAATTTACGGTATCGAATTAGGCTACTATAGTCGTTTAAAACTATTTCGTCTTGTTTTGGTCAATATTGCATTTGCTGGTGCGACGGAACTGGTGAGAGAAGTTGGAATGGACTGGATTTCACAAGATCTTGCTGCACGGTTATCAACAAGAGCGGCTCAAGGTATTGGCGCTGGTTTATTAACGGCACGCTTAGGAATAAAAGCAATGGAATTATGCCGTCCTTTACCATGGATTGATGATAATAAACCTAAACTAGGCGACTTTAGAAAAGAGTTAATCGGAAAATTAAAGAATACTATTAGTAGTAAGAAGAAAGAATAAATTATTATATTCATCTTTTAATTGTTTTCAAATAAGAACCGTAGAAACCATTCTGCGGTTTTTTTGTTTAAATGTTGGTAAGATATTGTTTATATAAAATCGTCTTAATAACGAAAGTGATGAAATATTGTTATTAAAATAAGGCATTGAATGCTATAACGTGTTTTTATATCTTAATCAAAATATTTCTTTTTTGAAAGAAAGTATCTTGAGTTTTATGTGATAAATAGCGTTAAACCTTATCAAGGAATAGATTAGAGTTCTATTATATCAATATGGTTACAATCATCTATTTTATAAGGTACTTGATATTTAATAAATAGAGATAGGTTTCTATTTATAAACAATAGTTAATAATTTTTTAAAAGGCTGAAAAATGGAAGAAGTGAAAATATCTTTAATAAAGAAACTTTCTAAATCAAGACGTAAACTTTATATAAGTTCGGCATTTCATATCTCAATTATTGATAATCAACTCAGTATTCTAATCCCTATTATTAGTGAAGCGATTAATGAGATTAAAAAGAGGCAATACCAAAAGCAACTTAAGTCATTTCAAATAAAAGAGATATCCCAAATTTTTGAATATCTCACTGAGTCGGGTAAGAAAGAAAGGGCAATAAACGCATTAAAGTATCTCCTTTTTTGTTTTGATTATGGATGTAAGACTATCAAACAGGTGATCCGTCGAGAATTAAGCCCTTTATTAAAGGATGTCGAACATCTTATCGATTTTGAACTAAAAAAAATAATAAAAACCTATTCATTTCCATTTTTTAGTTTATTTAAAGCATAATAGTCTTGCTTAAAAAGCAGAAGATTAATTTAATTGTGTAAAAATAAATGCTAGTGGTGTCAACCTTTGCTGACAAGCCTCTTTATTTCGTTGATATTTATGTATAATATCTAGAATTAGTTCAGGGTCACTCAGTATTAAGAAGGTTTATAATGCGTTTAGAGGTCACTTGTGAAGATCGCATCGGGTTAACCCGTGAATTATTAGATCTGCTAGTATTAAAAAATATTGATTTACGTGGAATCGAAATATTCCCAATAGGTCTTATTTACCTGAATTTTTCTCAGATTGATTTTGATATTTTTCAACCGCTCATGGCGGAAATACGTCGAATAAATGGTGTTATTGATGTGCGTACTGTTGCATTTATGCCATCAGAGCAAGAACATCGTGCAATTTGGACATTATTAGAATCTGTCCCTGTACCTGTTTTTTCTATTGATACCAAGGCTAAGGTTAAGTTACTTAACCCTGCGACAAGACTGCTTTTTGGTTTATCTCCAGATGATCACTCTGAGAAGACATTTAACCAATTAATTCCAAATTTTAATATTCATCGTTTTTTAGAGCAAAAAGAGCACTTTATTCAAATGGTGCCTATTACTGTGAAAAAACAGAATTTTGAGATGGAAATAGTCCCAATTAAATTGACAGACGATAACCAATATAACCATTGTGTTGGGGCTTTTGTTTTATTGAAATATCATGACATTATTTATGATCACCCTAAATTAGTGGCTAACGATCAAAGTGGATTTGACCAAATTATTGCCGTAACGCCTAAAATGAAGCAACTTGTTACTCGCGCAAAGAAAATGGCAATAATGAATGATCCATTGTTATTAGTGGGTGAAACAGGGACAGGGAAGGATTTATTAGCAAAAGCCTGCCATTTATTAAGTAACCGTTTAAGGTATCCCTTTCTTGGCTTAAATTGCGCTTCAATGCCTGATGATGTTGTTGAAAGTGAATTATTTGGCTATGCAGCGGGTGCTTATCCTAATGCTCTTGAAGGGAAAAAAGGCTTTTTTGAGCAAGCTAATGGTGGCACTGTTTTACTTGATGAAATAGGTGAAATGTCGCCGCAAATGCAGATCAAACTTCTACGTTTTTTAAATGATGGCACGTTCCGTAGAGTAGGTGAAGAAGAAGAAGTTAATGTAGATGTGCGTATTATTTGTGCTACTCAGAAAAACTTGTGGGAATTAGTACAAAAGGGATTATTTAGAGAAGATCTCTATTACCGCTTGAACGTATTAACACTCATATTACCGCCATTAAGGGAAAGAAAAGACGATATCATTCCGTTGACTACTCTTTTTATTAATCAGTACTGCCAAGAACAAAATATGGGTGTTCCGTCCATTTCTGCTGACTTCTCAAATTATTTAATGCAATATTCTTGGCCTGGTAATATTCGCCAATTACGGAATACTGTTTATCAAGCAATGGCTCAATTAACTGGAAATACATTGCGTGTTCAAGATATTACGTTACCTGAGCATACAGGTGAAACATTGTTTGATGAGAATCTATTAGAAGGTTCGTTAGATGAAATGACAAAACGCTTTGAAGCTTCGATTTTAACGCGTTTATACCGTGATTATCCGAGTACACGTAAATTAGCAAAACGCTTAGGTATTTCTCATACCGCTATTGCGAATAAACTAAGAGAATATAATCTTACAAACAAAAAGAGTGAGAAGTCTGAGGATTAATTGAGTCGTAAGATTTATTACATAATAAAAATAGACGAGAATAATACTCGTCTATTTTTTTATTAGTATTATTTCAGTGCTTTTAATGCATCATCATAATTTGGTTCAGTTGTAATTTCATCAACTAACTGGGTATAGAGAACAGTGTTATTTTCATCTAAAACAATCACTGCTCGGCTTGTTAAGCCTGCTAATGGGCCTGATGCAATTGCAACACCGTAGTTTTCTTTGAATTCAGCACCACGCATTGTAGATAATGTCACAACGTTATCTAAGCCTTCTGCGCCACAAAAACGTGCTTGAGCAAAAGGTAAATCAGCTGAAATACATAAAACGACCGTGTTATTTAATTCATTTGCAATTTTATTAAATTGGCGAACACTTGCCGCACAAACACCTGTATCTACACTTGGGAAAATGTTTAGAACTTTACGTTTACCTGCAAAATTCGCTAAAGAAACATCATTAAGATCTTTACCAACAAGAGAGAAATCTGTAGCTTTTTGACCTACGACGGGGAAATTACCCGCTAGTGCCACTGCATTTCCTTGTAAAGTAACTTGATGTGCCATTGTTGTTCTCCTTTATTAGTTGTCAGACTAATTGTTATTAATACTCATTATTAACGATAATTCTCGTTAATGCTTAACCATTATGAAAATTTGCCACTATTGGCATAGTGACCACCGAAAACATAAAAATTTATAAAATATTTGTAATCAGTGATTGTGCCTTTTTATCAGGCTCTTATAATTGTTCTGTTTATTCTCATACAGATTACAGGACGAAACAGACATGCGCAAAATATTCGTCATCTCATGTGCACTTGTCGTTCAAGGATTACTCATATCGCAGGTAAATGCGGCAGTAGTCCCCGAAGGAACGATACTCGATAAAAAGCAAGAAGTGGTTCGACATTTAAAAGATGAGCCTGCATCACTTGATCCTATTAATGCAGTGGGGTTAACAGAAGCTCAAGTGCAACGTGACTTATTTGAAGGGTTGACGATAGAAGATGAGCATGGGCGTCCTATACCGGGAGTCGCTCAAAGTTGGCGTACTGAAGATAATCGCGTATGGATCTTTACTTTACGCGATAATGCAAAATGGTCTAATGGTGAAAAGGTAACAGCAACAGATTTCGTCTATAGCTGGCAAAGGTTAGTTGACCCTAAAAATCTTTCGCCTTTTGCATGGTATGCATCACTTGCATCTATTGAAAATGCACAAAATATTATTGATGGAAAATTAAAACCCACATCATTAGGTGTAGAAGCCATTGATGAAAAGACACTAAAAGTCACTTTAGAACGACCTGTCTCTTACTTCCCAAATTTAACAACTAACTTTTCGCTATATCCTGTACCGCATCATAGTATTGAAAAATATGGCACTGAATGGGTTAAGGCTGGCAATTTAGTCGGAAATGGGGCTTTTGTTTTAAAAGATAGGGTCGTTAATGAGAAAATTGTATTAACGCCAAATCCTTATTATTGGGATCATAAAAATACAGTATTAACTAAAGTCACTTTTGTGCCTATTAATCATGAATCACATGCGACTAAACGTTATTTAGCGGGTGATATTGATATTACAGAGTCGTTCCCGAAAAATTTATATCATAAATTAATGAAAGATATTCCTAATGAGGTTTATATTCCTGATCAGTTAGGGACTTATTATTATGCTTTTAATACGCAATCAGGACCAACAAAAGATATTCGTGTGCGCAAAGCATTAGCGATGGCAATCGATAGAAAAATTATCACTGATAAAGTATTAGGAACAGGGGAGAAGTTAGCAAACCGTTTTACACCTGATGTAACAGCGGGCTTTACTCCAGAACCGACAATTTATGATGAATACAATCAAGATGAATTAGATAGTCAAGCTAAGATTTTGTTAGCTGCCGCTGGATATGGTCCTCATAATCCACTAACACTCTCATTGCTATATAATAATTCAGAGAATCATCAGAAAATTGCTATTGCAGTTGCTTCTATGTGGAAGAAAAAACTAGGAGTAAAAGTCGAATTACGTAATCAGGAATGGAAAACATATATTGATAGCCGAAATTCGGGAGATTTTGATGTTATAAGAGCATCATGGGTTGGTGATTATAACGAGCCTTCTACTTTTTTAAGTTTATTAGGTTCTAAACATGCAGGTAATATCTCTAAATATCAGAATAAGCAATATGATGAAGTGTTAACATTAGCTGGTATGACTATTGATCCAAATGAAAGAAATAGTCTATATAACCGTGCTGAGCAAATAATTGCTGAAGATGCACCCATCGCGCCTATTTATCAATACACAAATGGACGCTTGATAAAGCCGTGGTTAAAAGGTTATCCCATTGAAAACCCAGAAGATGTTGCTTATAGCCATACGCTTTATATTTTGAAACATTAATATAAAGACTAAATTAAAAGCTTAATTTAAAAAAATCATTAAACATCAATTACACCTCAAAGTTAACATCTACTTTGGGGTGTTTTTTTATTCTATTGCCCGTAGTAAAAAGTGAACGTGAATGTAAGAGTGTTGGAATTATAATTTAATATATATCGTTAGTAAGAACGCTCAAAAAATGTAAAAAATAAAAGAGAGTATAAATAAAAGAGAGTATAAATAAAAAAGAACCCCTTTAAAAAAGGGGCGTAGCAAAATAAAGCAGGATGACTTATTGTCTATATATAAATTATATTTTTCATGCTTTCTTTGCACGTTTTTTATTGTATCTAACTGTTACCGTTGTTAATAAAATATTTATAACAAAAAAAATCCCTCTGCTATAAAAACAGAAGGAGACTCAAAAGGAATAAACATTGCAGGTGATATGTTAATACATTTTTATGGTATTGTTTTGACCAATTGTGCAATGTGTTTGATGTTAAATATTATGTCTTATTTTATTTATAAATATAACTGCTTGATTATAATAAATCCTAATGTTTTTGTTATGCTTTTTAGGAGCGCACTAGTAAAATTACCTATTTTTTATTGTTAAGTAAAATTACGGATGAACAATAATTATTAGAAAATTATTTAAAAACGGTATCCTAGAGAGAATTGCAAAACACTTAATTCAATGTGTCGTTTATTTGACGTGGTATCAGAGTAAAGATAGCCTAAACTCAAAGAGATATCCTTAATAGGATTATAATCGATGCCAATTTGACCAATTACACTTGTTGTATTCACAATGTGGGAATCTGTTGTATTTATTTCATTATGATACTTATCTTCTTGATATTTTAATTTATTAGGACCCATTTGAGCATAAACAGAAAATTCAGGTGTTATTCTATAAGTTGGACCGATTAATAGACCTGTGGTTTTGGTTCGGTATTTTATTGTTGAAGGTATGGTAAAGCGGGGGTCAGTAAAATATTCTTTATGATTAGTATTTAAATGCAGTAGCGAAATTAATATTCCCCAAGCATTCTCTGTATCGTACCGATAACTGATTATTTTTCCTTTAGCAGTATCGCCTTTTATTTTACCATAAATATAACCACCAGAGAGAGTGTGTGTCTTCTCATTGGCATACAATGTAGAAGAGTAAGATAAAGCAAAACTAATTAAAATAAGCGCTAATTTATTCATTATAGAGTTTCTATGTTGGTGTGTAGAACACTATTCTTAGTAAAATTAATGTTTGTTTCAATATTAATTAATTGAAATTACTCTTAAAAAAAGTTTGATTGCTTATTTTTAAACTCAATAAAAAATTAAATTAGTATAAATAGCTAATTATTAATTAATATGAAATTTGTTAATGGCAGTATAATAATATGAGGTTATTTGAATAGGATTAAGTGTAATAGGAAAAGAGACTCACAATAAGCCTTAATGCCTATTGTGAGTGAGATTTTAGTATGATGTTCTATTTCTTATCTACAACTTCAATCAGTGTATATTTCACACTTGGTGCATCTGCTGGAGGATTAGGAATATCTGTAACATTAACTTTTAATGTGTATTCAGTGCCTGCTTTATATTCAAAACCATCAATATTTTGATAGAACAAAGACCATTCGCCAGAAGGCAACTCTTTCACCTTCATACATTTCATTGGTGCAACACCAACACAATCATACAGTTGAGGATCTACAAGAAGTGTTTTTGTTGTCCCAGTAGATGATGTTGTATTTGCACTTTCAGTTGAAGTAGCATCATTGCATCCAGCTAAAAGCAAAAATAAAGGAATAGCGATAAATTTTTTCATATTGATGACCTTATTTTAGGGTGCAATAAATGTATTAAAGTATATTTAGTATACACCAGACCGATGGTTATTATAAATTACAGCAGGTAATTTTTTATCTATAAATAAAATAAGTTACATGCCATTGTTTTAAGTATTAATATTTTAGCGTAATTATCAGTATTCAATTTAGTGTAATAATCCTAAAGTAATGAAAATTATAGAGGTTTTAGATAAATGAAAAAATAGTGTTGATATACAGCTAACTAGAAAAGATTATAGGATCATAGTTCAAAATATAGCGTTATAAAATGAAGGTAGATTAATCATATTTGACAGTTGAGCATTGAATTCAAGTATTATCTTTACTGCAAAAGTTATGGAGGAAGCTAAGTGAAAACAATTAATGACTCTGTTATACAAGATTCAGATGCTATTTATACAGCGCAGCTTGATGGGCATGGAGGGGTAACAGAAATCACGGCAGAGACTGTCGCAACAAATGAAAATCCATATTGGGTGCACTTAGATTACCGCAAACCACAAAGTGCGCAATGGATACAAGAGGCAGAATTACTTCCACCTATTGCTAAAGATATATTACTTGCAGAGAGTGTTAGACCAAAAGCACAACGTATTGGTGAAAGTATCATCATTAATCTGCAAACAATTAATAATAATCCTAATGATCGACCTGATGAGCTTGTTGCTTTTAGAATTTATATTAACAGCCAAACAATCATTTCAAGTCGTCACCGCCGAGTCAATTCTGTAGATTCTGTTATTCATGCTTTAGAACTCGGTAATGGACCTGAAAATAGCGGTGATTGGCTAATTACGATGGCTGACGCAGTGACCGATGAAATAGGTGAATTTGTTGAGACGCTACATGACCAATTAATTGAGTTGGAAGATATGATCCTCGATCAACAAATACCGGCAAGAGGTGAGCTTGCATTATTAAGAAAACAGTTAATTGTTTTACGTCGTTATATGGCGCCTCAACGAGATGTCTTCTCAAGACTCTCTATTGAAAAGTTACCATGGATGAGCGACAGCGATAGAGTTACGATGTTAGAAATCTCAGAAAGACTTTCTCGACGCTTGGAAGATTTGGATAGTAGTATTTCTCGTACGGCGGTGATTGCAGATGAAATAACCTCCATGATGGCTGATGCGATGAATAGACGTACTTACACTATGTCGCTAATGGCGATGTTATTTTTGCCAACAACGTTTCTGACAGGACTATTTGGTGTCAATTTAGGTGGGATCCCCGGAAATGAGTTTCCTTACGGTTTTACCATTTTTTGTTTATCTCTCTTTATTTTGATTGTGATTGTTACTTGGTGGTTAAAGCGTAGTAGGTGGTTGTAAATTTTCAGCAAATTAATCGTAACTAAATGGATTTAAAAAAGAATTCTCTAACTCAGTTTGAGATATATCAATTTTTTAAAATAGAACATCTGGCATTATAACTCTCGCAGGTGAATACAACGTTGAGCGATGAACGTTGTGCTCCATAATTGTAGTTTTTCTCATATTGAGTTCTTAATACAGAATAATTGACCATTATTATACCGATGTTTATTAACATCGGTTTTTTTTTGCCAAAATTTATTATTGACTATTATTTAGCCATAAAAATCCTAAGCCCTGTATGCAAGGCTTAGGAGATAGTGCATTATTTCACTTCAACAATATCGAGTTTATTTTGGCTAAAGTCAGGACGTTCATCATCTTCTTCCTGGAACATCACAGGAACGGCTGGAATATCGTCTTTATCAAAAGCTAAATCACCGCCATTAATGACTTCATCACCATGTTTGATATTCGCAAAATCAAATAATTGAGTATCACATAAGTGTGATGGAACAATATTTTGTGTCGCCCTAAACATGGTTTCAATACGACCAGGATAACGTTTATCCCAATCTCTTAGCATCTCTTTAATAACTTGACGCTGAAGGTTCGGTTGTGAACCACAAAGATTACATGGAATAATTGGGAATTGTTTAGCTTGTGCGAAACGCTCAATATCTTTTTCACGCGCATAAGCAAGAGGGCGAATAACGATTTGTTTGCCATCATCACTCATTAATTTAGGGGGCATACCTTTAAGCTTGCCACCATAGAACATATTTAAAAATAATGTTTCTAAAATATCATCACGATGATGGCCTAAAGCAATTTTAGTTGCACCAAGTTCTGTCGCTGTACGATATAAAATACCACGACGCAAACGTGAACATAAAGAGCAAGTTGTTTTACCTTCAGGAATAATGTCCTTAACGATCCCATAGGTATTCTCTTCAACAATTTTATATTCTACGCCAAGCCCATTTAAATACTCAGGTAAAATATGCTCAGGAAACCCGGGTTGTTTTTGATCCAAATTGACGGCAATCAGTGAAAAATTAATTGGCGCACTTTTTTGTAGATTCATTAAGATAGAAAGTAGCGTGTAGCTATCTTTACCACCAGAAAGGCAGACCATGATTTTGTCGCCATCTTCAATCATATTAAAGTCAGCGATAGCTTGCCCAACATCACGGCGTAAGCGTTTTTGTAGTTTGTTGAAATTATACTGCTCTTTTGGGATGCTCATTTTTACGGTTCTATATCGTTGCTGATTATTCTGTAATTTGCCAAACAAGGCTTTGTTCTTCGTTATTTTGATACCTTAACAACATGATATATCAATAAAATATTGATAGGGTCAAATAATAAGTTGTATGAAAAACAAAGTTATTTATGGCAAGAAAATTGATAAGTCGCCAATGATACCAGATGGTAGGGTGGTTTCGATATAGATAACTACGGTTAAGCGATTTCAATGCGGTAAAAATAAGGCGTATAGCCTTATATAAACGGGATAAGGCTATTAAACTTTTTTTGTATCACGCGGTAATTATTAATAAACATAGACCTTAATAAGGTATGGTTGGTCGTTTATGTAAAAGAGCATTTTTTCTACGTTCAGTAGTTAATTGTGACAACGTATTGTCCGCGACAAAATGAACGCATCTTGAGGACAAAACCCAGTATAAGCAGGGTCTTGACCTCTATGATTATATAATAATATTAATGGATATATGTTATTAAAAATTATGATGATAATGTTGCTAATTTAGTCGCGAAGCCCATAAAGAAAAGTCCGATAACACCATTACCTAATTTAGCGATATTTTTACGTGAGCCAAAGAAACGAGCAAGGACTACACCACCAAAGATTAGAAAAGAGAGATAGATAAAGCTAAACGCTTCAAGCATGGAAGCTAGAATGAGATAAGATAATCCGGTATGTGCATAATTAAAATCAATAAACTGAACAAAAAATGAAATATAAAATAAAATGGCTTTAGGGTTGGTCATACTTAAAGTGAGCGCTTTTCTAAAAACGTGTTTTTGTACTGTTGTTGTTTGTTCTGAATGTGATTTTTTAGAGAAAAAAGTGGCATGGATAATTTTTATGCCCAAATAGAGAAGATAAAAAGCACCTAAAAAACGGACAATAGTAAAGAGTAAAGGAGAGGCTTTTATTACAGATGCAACACCAATAAAGGCGAGAAAAATTAAAATAGCATCACCTAAGAACACACCAAATGCCGCACGATACCCATCGCGAACCCCTCCAGATGCACTTGTTTTTAGTACATAGAGTGTATTAGGACCAGGGACAAGAATAATAAAAAACATGCCTGCAAGGTATGTCCAGATATTGAGTACACCAAATTGTTCAAGCCACACGTTAACCCCCAATCCTACTGTCACTTTATTACTGAATGAATTGCTATTATATAAAGAGAATCTGCATTATTTAAACGGATATTTTCACTTATACAGAAGATAAATGTTTGATGCTTACTGCTTTCTATTTGAAACAGTACTTTGTTATTACTTCAATAGGTTACTGCATCGTTTTACCTTTGTTTTCAAAATGAGTTCACGATTAAGGAACGAGTGTTTAAAGAAAAATAAAAAAGGTAGATTGAAAAATTAACGTTATTTTTATTGGTTTTAAAAAGCATATTTCTTATGTAAAGAGGGTAGATCTCTTAAGTTAACTAGACTATATTCATCTGTGTTTTTATACAGTATTCCGTGCTGTCCAGTTATGGTAAGGGAAAAGTGATGTTAAAAGTGATTGCTGAAGATTTTATTAAAACAGAAGCGATAGAAACTGTTTTACCTCTTTATCGTGAACTTGTTGAAGCAACTAAGAAAGAACCTCTTTGTATTAGTTACAATTTATATGTTGATGAAAAAGATCCTGGCCACTTTATCTTTGTTGAACAATGGCCTGATCATGCTGCACTTGATGTGCATTGTGCTAGTGAACATTTTCAGCGGCTTGTTCCTATAATTAATGCATATAAAAAAGCTGAACCTAAATTTTTATTTATGGCAGATGCTTTTGATGAAAAATAATAGGAAGTAAAACAAGAGAGAAGGTGATGTTAGCGAAGTATATATCTCAAATTGTAAACCAAGAAGAGAGCTATGAAACTTTAAGTACACAGCGTTTTTCGGATAACTTAACAGAAATAACCAGAACAATTCATACTTGGCTGTTTTCTGATGGCGTCATCTTGAAATGCACAGAAGAGATGGAAACTGAATACTATGATAATGACGATCAATGTCCTGAACATTGGATCACTTGGGAAATTGTAGAGTCAAATAACAAACCGATTTCTCCTTGTCGAAAAGAGTTTTTTAATTTATGCCAGCAAAGCTTTTGGTTAAAAATGCAACTTGCTAATAGTCAATAATAAGAGCATCACAATCATTTTAATAGCGTTATTTGTTGATATAAATATAACGGAGTGAGTCATGGATAGTATAGAAAATAATCAGGATTATTTAGATATAAAATTTAATAAACTTGATGTAACAGAAGAAGAATTTAAAAATATTACATTTGAGCAATGTGAGTTTCATCAATGTGATTTCTCATCAGTAAATTTATCTCATTGTAAATTTATTAATTGTTTATTTGAACGTTGTAATTTAAGTTTGGCATATATAGCCAATACACGTTTTTCTAATACAGAATTTATCGGGTGTAAACTTGTTGGTATCGATTGGACAAAAGCACATTGGCCTCGATTTGATCTCTATTCACAACTAAGCTTTAAAAGCAGTATTTTAAGTGGATGTAATTTTTTTGGTTTAAAATTATACGAATCTATTTTTGATGATTGTCGATTACACGATGTTGATTTTAGAAATGCAGAACTGAAAAAGTCAGTAATGACAAACTCTGATTTTGCGAACAGTCTGTTTATGCAAACCAATATTGAAGCCGTCGATTTTACAAATTCACATTCCTTTGATATTGATATCCGCCAAAATAAAATTGCAAAAGCGAAATTTTCAAAATTCGAAGCTCTTGATTTATTACGGTATCTTGATATTCAATTAGTTGATTAGTCGTAAGACTTAAAAAATAGAATGCTACGTTCACTTAAGTAGCATTCTTGTGTAATTATGCGCAATATAATTCCAAAGGTAATCCGTCAGGATCTTTAAAAAAAGTAAATTGTTTATTGCTACTAGGATCAATTCTTATTGGTTCACAGGTAATGCCATTCTTTTGTAAATATTCAATGCTTTCTTCTATATTATCAACACTAAAAGCAAGGTGGCGTAAACCACAAGCTTCTGGATAATTTAAGCGAGCTGGTGGAGTTGGAAAGCTAAATAACTCAATTTGGTAGTTTTTGCCAAAAGCTAGCTCCGCCTTCCATGATTGTTGGGAGGCTCGGTATGTTTCTGTTAGTAGTGTTAAACCTAAAATATTACAATAAAAGTGTTTACTTACGTCATATTCAGTACAAATAATCGCGACATGGTGGATTTTGTTGAGTTTTAGCATAAATATTGAACTCTATTTTATTACGATTTTGAATTTTATTCATTATGAAACAAAATAAACGCAACAACAACTGATTAATATTTTAGATTAATACGGATTATTATCTATAAAGTAATATTAAATAAAGAATATCTCTACCTTAATTTATAAAATCATTTAGTATAAAAATAGTCTTAATATTTTATTAATCATAGTGAGAAATAGTACATGTTTGTTTTTAATTAGGATAGATCTTTAATTATCCTTTTAATCATAAATATTCCTTTATAAAAAAACATTAATAAAATATTATTTATAAATAATATTTATTAAGCATTCCGCTTAATTTTAGTCTGAACCTAAATTTTAATTTAGTTTCATTTTTGTATTTTTTGTTTTTATATAGAGAATAAAGATGAGCCGTAATTTATTTATTTCTGCTTCACTGTTAGCTATTTCTACAATTTCTTTTAATGTACACGCAGCTTTAGATAATACTTTATCAGTGGGTTATGCGTATAGCTCAATTAAAGTGAGTGATGATAAATTTGATGATAACCCTAAAGGGATTAACTTTAAATATAATCATGAATTTGATAATGATTGGGGTGTTATTGGATCACTGACATACACAAAATTAACATATAATTATTATGGTCGCTGGGGAAAAATTGGTTCCACTGAAATTGATTATGTTTCACTAACCACTGGGCCTAGTTATCGTTTTAATGATTACTTCAGTGCATATGGGTTAATTGGTCTTGGTCATGTTAACCAAGATGATAAATTTTACTATTCTAATGATGAATACAGTAAAACCTCTATGGCTTATGGATTAGGCTTACAAGTTAACCCAATCCCAAATGTAGCAATTGATGCATCTTATGAATATTCAAAATTTGATGATGCAAAATTTGGTACTTGGGTATTAGGTGTGGGTTACCGTTTCTAATTTTAAGCGAATAAAATAATTTTAAAAGGTCACTTTATGTGGCCTTTTTGTTAATATAAATGTAAGTAGCCATCGCTATATTTGGGACATTAACTTATCAAAATGCATTTAATATACATTAACTGTGTGTTTTTTATGCGTTTTTCTTGACTGTCAATAAAGTAGTTTTAAAATTCCCCATTTTATGGAGAGGAAACGATGTTAACAGTAATAAAAGCAGAACCTTCACACTATGATGAAATGATTGAAGTTTGGGAGTCATCGGTTAGAGCTACACACACATTTCTATCTGAAGACGTCATTTTATCGCTTAAGAAAGATATTGTAGAGCAGTATTTTCCGATGCTTAATACCTATGTTGCGATCGACAATAATAATATTATTCATGGGATCTTGGGTACAGCAGGAAATAAATTGGAAATGCTTTTTGTTGATGCGAAGTCTAGAGGGCATGGTTGTGGTAAATTACTTACAACTTTTGCGATAAATACACTGCATATTGATGAGTTAGATGTAAATGAACAGAATCCTCAAGCAATTGGTTTTTATCTTTATATTGGATTTGAGCAAATAGGGCGTTCAGAATTAGATGGACAAGGCAATCCTTTTCCATTGTTACATTTAAAATTAAATAAAAATAAGTATAAATACTAAATAAAGAAATATTAAAGATACAAAATAGGGCGAAAAGTAAAAAAATCTCTCTATTTTCTTTATGTAAATAATAATTATCCACCGAAGTTTGATTTATATCGTGATAATTACTCTGCTTTAATGAAATAATTTTTTCATAATTAAATAAATCTAGCACAATAGTGGAATAGTTATGAAAAAAACCTTAATTGTTATTTTATCTTTCTCTTTACTACCCGCTTGTTCTGAATCACAAGAAAATAAAGTTATTGAATATTGTATGGATACATTAAATATCTATAGTCATGTGAGCAAAGATCAATGTTTGTGTTTTTATAATGAAGCAAGTGATAAATTTTCTTCAACTGAAATAGACAGAATGGTCAAATCACCACCAATAAAACAAGACAGTACACTTACAAGAGAGGGCACTATGTTTTTAACTATTGCTCATTCATCTAAATGCTTTGAATAATAGATATTACGCGTAATAAGCGACAATAAGCTGATAAAGCCTAAGTAGTAAATTAAGTTGCTTATACCAAAGAGTATTGCCTCTAAAGTAAACACTACAAAATTGATAACCCCATCGCTATAAATTGAATATATCATTACTATTTCTATATACAGTTGGTTGTGGGTTTATCTTTAGTGTGAATTATGAGGAAATTATGTCAAAGCTTCGCTTACCTTACCTTAAACAAAGAGCATAACAATAATAACAACTACGCAGATATACCAATAAAATGCACCAAAGAAAGCTAAAGCAAAAATAGTGTCGATAATAAAGTCGTTTTCATGCATTTTATTTCTTTCTGAAATAAAAAATCACCTGCTAAAATATAAGCAGGTGATGATAAACGTGATTATGATTTCCAGATAATATGGAACATAGGCTGTAATGGATCGCGACTAATTAGAACTCGACCAAAAATATCATCAATATCGGAATTATCATCCGGAGCAAGACCAATAATCACTTCACTAAAACGGGCGGATGTGACAGGTAGACCAACAATAAATTGCCAATCATTACCTAATGGAACCACTTCAGCTGCGCCTCGTTCTTCAAATTGCAAGTTAAACAATAATTGGTCTGCAACATCTAAATTATCGGCGGCTTGTGCCAGAAATAGATCATAAGCTTGTTCTAAAGCGTCGTCTTCACTGATTAAGGTTGGTTCATTCATGGTAATGCCTATCTATTGTTCCAATAATTATCGTGTCATTTGTATCGCATTTCTACTAATCTAGAACGGTTAATTGTTACCAGTTCTGAGTAGTCTATGGATTATAACATTTCTGTTATAACAGAGGGCTAAAGAAATAGCAGATACGCTCTAGTACACGATTTAAGAATGGCCGTTTTTCCCATTCATCGATGGTTAGCTCTGTCGAGCGGGCAATATAATCATATTGAACAATGCTTAAATCACTTCCAAAACCTTCATCATCAATGACAACGGTAATTTCAAAGTTTAACCATAAGCTACGCATATCAAGGTTAACTGAACCTACCATACTGAGTTGCCCATCAACCATCACACTTTTAGTGTGTAATAAACCATCTTCAAATTGGAATATTTTCACACCTGATTCAAGCATTTCTGTAAAGAATGAGCAACTTGCCCAACGTACAAGAAAAGAGTCATTACTGCGAGGAACAATAATGCTTACATTAACACCCCGCATTGCAGCAGTTGATATTGCATGGGCCAGATCATCGCTAGGTACAAAATAAGGTGTTGTCAGTACCAATTCTTTTCTTGCAGAGTAAATGGCTGTTATAAGCGATTGTTGAATTAGCTCATCAGGAAACCCTGGACCTGAGGCAATGACTTGTGTTGTATGGCCGCTTTCTTGCTCACAAGGCATAATATTATCATCTGGAGGAGGGGGTAAATGGCGTTCACCCGTTTCCATTTCCCAGTCAAAGGCATAAATCATACCTAATGTAGTAGAAACTGGACCTTCCATTCTTACCATAATATCAATCCATTGGCCTACACCAGAATCTTGCTTGAAATAACGAGGATCAACCATATTCATACTTCCTGTGTAGGAAATATAATTATCGATCAATACGATTTTTCGATGCTGACGCAAATCCATGCGACGTAAGAAAAAACGGAATAAATTAACATGCAGTGATTCAACAAACTCTATACCCGCGGCTCTCATGACCTCTGGGCCATTAGTACGAAAGAAATTCCAACTCCCTGCGGAATCAACCATGACTCGGCATTTTACACCACGTTTAGCTGCTCTGATTAAAGCGTCGGTGACTTCATCAACTAACCCCCCTGATTGCCAAATATAGAAGACCATTTCAATGTTATCACGAGCGTTATTAATATCGCGTGTAATTGAATTTAGCGAATCTTCGCAGGTGGTTAAAAGTTCAATTTTGTTACCTTTAACACCTTTAATACCTTGGCGCTTAGCGGTTAATTGGAAAAGAGGGGTTGCAATATCGCTCGTACTTGTAGCAAAGATATGCTTACATTTTCTTAAGTCTTCAAGCCACGCAACAACAGAAGGCCACATCTGTTTAGCATGTTCGACACGTCGTTTTCCTAGGTGTAATTCACCAAAAGCAAAATATGCAATAATACCGACTAATGGCAGAATATAGATGATCAATAACCATGTCATCGTTGATGTGACAGGTCGTCGATGCATTAGGACTCGAAATGTGACCCCCGCAATTAATAGCCAATAGAAGAAAAAGGTTAGCCAACTTAATACAGTATAAAATGTTGTCATAGTAGAGCTATTTTCCGTTGAAAATGAATTGCATGGATAAGCTAAAGGCAATTTACTAAAAATAGTTCATTATTTTTGTTATTTGCCGAATGTTGTTATTAAATCAGGATTATTATCTCTGTCAAATCTCTTTCTTAAGAGATAAGCATCAAATAAGCAATAATACTCAATTCTTTATTCATTTTTTCTTTGTGAGAAATGCTAAAATAATGAATGAAATTAAAGCAAATCATAATTCCCCCCTTGGATCACAAAATGAACGTCTTATAATAGTCCACTTATTCGAAAAAATAGGTGCTGATAGCATGAGACATAGTAGGACTGAAGTCGCTCGTTGGCGAATGATGAGACAAGCTATACGTAAACGACGTCGATGGTTAGAAGGGCAATCTCGTCGTAATTTCCGAATTTATAAACTACGTAAACTTGATACTTCTAGAAAACATAGAGCACTTTTATTTGTACAACACATAGAATGGAACTCATAATTTCACTTTTTAACAGTTAATATCAATCATTTTGCTAAACGTTATTGAATATGATTGCTATTTGCATTTAAACTAGGGGCATATTTTTTCTTTAGGTGAAATAAGATCAGTTATGCGTTGGAAGCTTTGGGTATTCATATCGCTTTGTTTACATGCCTCACTTGTTGCAGCTGCGATGTTCTATGTTGTAGAAGATAAGCCTGTTACCCCTGAGCCTATCTCTATACAGATGTTGGCATTTGCAGCGGATGAGCCTGCTGGTGAACCAGAGCCTGTGGTTGAAGAAGTCACTCCTCCTGAACCTGAACCGGTTGTTGAACCAGAACCCGAGCCAGAACCAGAACCTATTCCTGATGTAAAACCTGTTATTGAAAAACCAATAGAGAAAAAACCAGAACCAAAACCGAAACCTAAACCAAAACCTGTGGAAAAACCGAAACCGCCTGTTGAGCGACCACAACCTTTAGTTGTTAATAAAGGTAATGATCTCAAAAATCTTAACCCGACGGCAAAGCCAAGTGATAAAGGCGATGAAAAACCCGTTGCAGTGGCAAGCAGTGGTGAAGGTAAAGTACCAAATGCAGTACGCCAAGGTTTACCTATATATCCACCACGTGCCCAGGCGGTGGGGATAGAAGGTTCAATTAAAGTTCGTTTTGATGTTGATGCGGATGGGCGAGTGGATAATGTAGAAATACTTTCTGCTGATCCTAAAAATGTGTTTGAACGCGAAGTAAAAAGAGCGATGCGTCAATGGCGCTATGAAAAAATCCCTTATAAAGGAAAAGTTGTTGTTATTGAGTTCAAAATGACTGGAATATCAACAAGCTAACTTTGATAAAACTCAAAAGCTAAGGAAAGCAATATCAGTTGTTGGATAGAAAATAAACAAAAGGCACTTTAATAAGTGCCTTTTTTAGTATTTCAAATTTTACTACTTTCACGCTATTTATCGTAATTGAATTGTCGTAATGGTGTTTTATTCCAGAGTACTTGTTAGCGTAAAGTGAGTTTTACCTTCAGGTAAGCGGCGAGCTGAGTTGTTCTCATCAACGGCAACATAGGTAAACACCGCTTCTGTTGCACGATAGCGTTGTCCGACAGGTTCTGTGGCGACTTTTTTAACCCAGACTTCAATATTAACAGTAATTGAAGAGTTACCCGTTTTTAAGCAACGCGCATAGCAACAAACGACATCGCCAACAGCAACAGGTTTAAGAAAGGTGATGCCTGTTACGCTTACAGTAACGACACGACCTAACGCAATTTCTTTTGCTAAAATTGCACCACCGATATCCATTTGAGACATTAACCAGCCTCCGAAAATATCACCATTGGCGTTAGTATCAGCAGGCATGGCTAGAGTGCGTAAAACGAGCTCACCATTAGGCAAAGATTGTTGTTCAGTCATGGAGAATTATTATCTGTCAATGTTTAAACCAAGGAAATATCTACTTATCTATGTCAAGCTAAATCATGATGAGTACACATCTCCCAATACAATAAAATGATTATTCAGATTTTGAATGAGCATCGTGTGATGTTGGCTTAGATGCTTGTTTTGTCATATCACCTGATAATTCGTGTTCACTATTTTCCGTCGTGTCGTTTTCAGTCTGTTCTTCTGGTAAACGGTTATTCCAGATATAAACCACACTCGCGATAGTAAAGATAAAGGTTAAAATAGTTAAGCCAAAAACTTTAAAATTAACCCAAGTCTCTTCCGCTAAAGAAAATGCCACATAAATATTACCGAGAGCACAAGCAAAAAAGAAAATTACCCATGCAATATTGAGTTTCTTCCAGTTTGCTGGTGGCATTGCAAGCTCTTTACCTAACATTCTTTCCATTAACGTTTTTGGCGTAAATAACTGCATTCCAATTAAAACGATGGCAAAAATGGCATAAATAGCGGTCACTTTCCATTTAATAAAATCAGCAGAATGGAAGAAGATGGTTAATGAGCCAAAAATAGTGACGACGATGGCGGTAATGAGTGGCGCTTTCTCAACTTTATGGAAAATAAGCCATGTCAAGCCGACTGAGATCCACGTCGCGATAATTAATGCACCTGAAGCATAGAAAATATCTTGCCATTTATAGAAGATAAAAAATACTAATAGTGGAGCAAAATCAAGTAATTGCTTAAGCCAGCCATTTTTCATAACAGATAGGAACCTATGGTAATTAAATTCATAAACTTGGCTATTCTAATGCAAAGCGACAGAAAATGGGTAAACAATTGCATATCTTTAATGACAGAGTGTTAATTTATACAAAAAATGCGCATTTTATCTGAAATAACTTAATGAAAACTCAACGTAATTGCATTTATGTAAAATTAAAACTCAAGCTTGAGTTATGAAGGAGGATTTAAATATTGCACTAGTATATGATTCATATACTCATCATTATCATCCGCCACTTTTTGATGAATACATAAATAAAAAAGTATTTCTGATAAGAGGAAATCAATGAACGGAAAAAGAATAATAAAATGGATGCCAGGATTAGGCTTATTATTTAACTATAAGCGTGAATATTTTGGCTATGACTTAAAAGCAGGGCTTTCAGTGGCTGCTGTCGCGCTACCTGTTGCCATTGCTTATACCGAATTATTAGGCATTAATGCGATTGTTGGGTTGTATGCCTGTATTTTCCCCATGATTATTTATGCATTATTTGGTACTTCACGCCAATTAATTACAGGGCCAGATGCGGCAACGTGTGCCGTTATTGCTGCGGTCGTTATTCCATTATCTGCTGGTGATGAAAATACACGATGGCAACTTGCAATTATCATGACGGCAATGACGGGGTTTTGGTGTATTTTGGCTAGCCACTTTCGGTTGGGGGCATTTACTGATTTTCTATCGCGTCCTATTCTTCAAGGTTTATTAAATGGTGTCGCGATCACCATTATGGTTGGGCAAATTAGTAAAGTATTTGGTTTTGTTACTTCTCCAGAGCACTTAATTGAAAAATTAATTGAAGTTCCATTTCGATTAATGGATGCACATGTCCCTACGGTATTGATGTCAGCGATAACGCTCGCTTTATTATTAGGCATTCGCTATTTTCGTAGCCGATGGCCAGCACCATTAATTGCCATGGTTGTAATGACCTATCTTAGTTGGCAATTTGATTTAGCAAGCTATGGCATCGCTATTGTGAATAAAGAGGCAGGAAATGTTGATCTATTTCTGCCTGTCGTCTCAATGAGCGGATTTCATCCAGGTGTATTACGAGAATTATTGGTTCCATCTATCAACTTGGCTGTCATTAGTTTTGTGAGTTTTATGATGACCGCCCGCAGTTTTGCCAGCAAAAATGGTTATGATGTCGATGCAGATCAAGAATTAAAAGCATTAGGTATTGCCAATATTGCGGCGGCGCTTTCTCAAGGATTTGCAGTGAGTGCGGCAAGTAGCCGTACCGCAGTCAATGATTCTGTCGGTGGTAAAACGCAATTAGTTTCTATTATTGCAGCACTGGTTATTCTGCTCGTGCTGTTATTTATGACCGATTTTCTCGCCTATATTCCATTATCTTCGCTAGGTATTGTGTTAATTGTTTCTTCATGGTCATTACTAAGTATTCGTCATATTTGGTCTTATCGTAAACGTAATAAACAAGCATTTACATTGGCATCATTTACCTTATTAGCAGTGTTATTAGCAGGGTTGATTAATGGTATTGGTTTTGCGGTTTTATTAGGCTTATTACAATTTTTGCGTATTGTTTTTCGACCAAGCGATCAATTATTGGGTGTTGATGAACAGGGCATGGTTCATTCAATGAATAAAGATAATGGTATTGAACCTATCGATGGTTTAATGATGTACCGTTTTAATTCACCATTGACTTATTTTAATGTGGGTTACTTTAAAAAACGGGTACTTCAACTTGTTGATAGTGCACCTCAACGCCCTGCATGGTTAGCCGTAGATGCGGCTGTCAGCTTCACTTATGACGATGTTAGCGTATTTGCAGCTATTGATGAATTAATACGAGAGTTGCGTATAAAGGGCGTGAAATTGGTTTTAGCTGGCCGTAGAACCGAGTTAAATCGCTGGATTGAACGTAACAGAATTTCGCTCAATGAAGATGACTTAATTATCGCCCCTGATCTCTATTTTGTGATCCGACTGTATCAAAGCCGACAGCAGATCAAAGAAAAGCAGAGAGAAGCAAGAAAAGAAGCATTAAAGCAAGAAGTAGAGGAACACGAAGCATCGATATCAGAAGTGAGCAGAGAGAGTCATACATCAATACCTTAAATAATTTTATATGTGGTGATGAATAAAAGTAAAATCCCGTGATAAGTTCTTAGCTTATACACGGGATTTTTTATCGGTCAATTTTGTCGGTAGCGAGGTTTTGAATAAATTAGCGCGTTTGTTGAGTCGTATATTTGTTTTCAACCAACATAAACAAACGAAACAGGTAAATAATCATCCAAGCGGAAGCCATATTTTTTAGAAGATAGAATAAGAAGTTATGGATAAGATCAGGCAGCTGAATTGTAAGATTACTCACAAAACCAATACCAAACTGCAATAAGATCCAAATACCTAAAGCAGGAATAAGTGAACCTGATTCACTAAATCCAATTTTCCAACCTAAACGAATTGCACTTCCCAGATTTTGTTGGCGCACTAAAACAACCGGCGCTAATGCAAAACCAATGAGTAAAATGATGCCAGGAATAATCATCACCATAAAACCGGCGCTAATTAAAATAGAGCACAGAACAATTAATAAAAACATTTTTGGTAAGCGAGGTAAACATGCGTTAAATGTTTGCCCAAGAGTGACATTGTGACCAGCAGAGATTGCCATGGCGAACATCAATAAAGTTAACACTAAGATGCTTTGTTGTAATGTCTCAAATGCATACAGTGACAACACTTTTTTGGCTATACCCACGACACTGTTTGACATTGCTTCTAACTCATCAGGAGAAGCAGAAGAAAGCTGCGTATTTTTAAAATTAGCCACAAATTCAATCATCAATTGGTATTCTTGAGGATTAGGGCCAATTAAGACATGAATGATCGCTAAAATAACAGCAAGGATAGCGGAAAGGGTAACAATGCTACGTCGTTCATTCTTATAAAAATTCAGACTGTCTCGGTAGATTGTGCGTGCCGTGGTAGGCATGAAACTGCTCCTATAAAAATAGACTGTGTCAATGCGCGCTATTGTACCTTCTACAACAACAAAAAGGGATATTTTCTCTTACTTCTCTTTTGGGTCTTTTTCTTGATGTTAATTATCATAATATCCTTCTCGCTTAAAATAAAACAAACATTATTTTAACATAAAGATAACTTTATTTTTAAATATGTCTTTTAAGGATATTTTTTATTCAAAAATTAGCAGTAACGATAAATTTAATTATAAGAAAAAATTGTATTAATCAGTAATTTGATGTGGATCAATTATAAATAATCGTATTGATAAATAATAAAAAGAGAAATAACACTTTCTGCAAAAATAATTCCAAAGTTGTGATCGGTATTAGATCATAATTATCAATAAATGGTTATATTTTTAGCGGAGATTTTACTTATTACTGGAATGGGTTAAATAATGAAAAAACTTTCTGCGCTTATTTTAGCGGCCGCAACACTTGCGCCTTCTATTTCGTTTGCTCACCAAGCGGGTGATTTCTTATTCCGTGCAGGTACTGCAACTGTGCGTCCTAATGCGGGTTCTGATGCAATATTAGGTGGCGACCACTTTGCTGTAAATAATAATACCCAATTAGGTTTAACCTTTGGGTATATGATTACTGATAATATTGGTGTTGAGCTATTAGCAGCTACCCCTTTTGAACATAAAATATCATTAACTGGTGTAGGTGAAATTGCAAAAGTTAAACATTTACCACCAACATTAATGGCACAATATTATTTTGGTAATAGCGAAGATAAACTGCGTCCTTATTTAGGTGCTGGTTTGAACTTTACCACGTTCTTTGATGAGAAATTTAATAATAATCCTGCTGTAGGTACTGGAGCAGGTGGTTTAGGTCTAAATGGCCTTGATCTTAAAGATTCATGGGGCTTTGCAGCGCAAGCTGGTTTAGATTATAACCTCGATAAAAACTGGATGCTGAATGCGTCTGTTTGGTGGATGAACATCGAAACAAAAGCAAGATTTAATAGTACTGTTGCTGATAAAGATTTTGATGTTAAAACCCGTCTAGACCCATTTGTATTTATGTTTGGTGTGGGCTACCGTTTCTAATTTTTCTTTCTTTAAAAGAATATCTCATAATGAAAAAGCGAAGATTGTCTTCGCTTTTTTTATCTTTTAAATTCAAACTACACCTTTCATCCTTATATGATATAAAGTCTCTAATTTATTGTTGAATACATCGTTTATGAGTAATTAAAAATAGAGATAAATAGGAAAGATGTATTTTAAATAAAACATTCAATATTAAAACACCACTAATAATGTATTTAATATGTATCTTTTATGGTTACCTTCTTAATAAGATAAGAAAGTGTATTGTTTTTATTAGAAACGAATAATTTTTTAATCAATAAAAGAGAGTGTTATATAGATGCATTTAAAATGCATCTTTTATTTGATTCTAGTACACGTGTTTTGTACATCAAGAGATAGAAAGAAATAAAAAAGAAATAACAGGGAATGAAGATAAAACATATTCATAAAAATAGACAGATTATGTTTTAACCATCAAATGATTAGTTATTTTTCTTAATTGTTCTTTTTATGAACGATTTTTAAGGCGAATTAAAAATACCCTTTTTTTAATCTATTGACGTTTTTTATAAAAATTGATCTGCATTATGATAAAAGCAAGATTAAGAACGCAGTGATGACGAAAAAAAGACCACCGCAAGGGTGGTCTAACAAGTAAGGCTAAAGGAAGACTAGAATAAATAGGGGATCAGCGGATCACCATTGAGTTGATAACACCTTTTACGCCAGTCACTTTACGGGTTGTTTCAATGGCACGGTTGGCGTCTGCTTGAGAAGAGACGAAACCACTTAATTGCACTTTGCCTTTAAATGTCTCGACGCTAATTTGTGTTGAGTTAAGATTTTTTTCACCTATTAATGCTGTCTTAACTTTGGTGGTGATCACGGAGTCATCAAAATAACCCCCAGTACCTTCTGATGTGGGCGTGGGTGAACATGCAGACAAGGTGAACGCCATCAGTAACGCTGCCATAACAGCGGAGATTTTTGCCCATAGTTTCATCATCAAACTCCTTTTAATCACATTATTGATTGAGTATTTCTGAAAAGAAAATATAAAGCGCTTTATAAAGTATGTGCAAAAAATAAAATTTTGCCAAATTTTTATTAGAACGGTTCAAGTCTCTTAAAATAAGACAAGAGGGAATATTGCACCATTTTATGCGGGTTAGGCAGCAAAATAAGCAATAAAAAGCCTGAGCTAGTCAGTGTGGATTTAAGAGTAATCCGCTTAGAAAAATAGCAAACTATTCTTCTAAAGCGGATCCAAAAGGTGATTAGGCAAGCGTTGCCGCTTTCATTTCTTTAACAAATTGAGTCAGTGTTTTCAGCATGACATCGGGCTGATGCAAGTTTTTCTCAATAATCTGAACAACTGCCGAGCCTGAAATTGCGCCAGCCGCGCCATTTGCAATCGCCTCTTTCACTTGTTTAGGTTCTGAAATTCCAAATCCTTGTAATGCAGGAGGTGCATGATAGGTTTTTAGTTTGTCAGTAAGATGTGTGAGTGATTGCTCTGCACGTTTATCTGTACCGGTTACACCCGCTCTTGATAGTAAATAGGTATAAGCTTTACCCGATATCGCTAATTCTTGTAACAGTTCATCATCAGCGTTAGGAGGACAAATAAAAATAGGACTGATATTTGCGCGTTCTGCTGCTTCACGAAACACTTTTGATTCACGTAAGGGAACATCACCAATTAAGACAGAATCCACACCGGCTTGCTCGCATTTGCTGTAAAAATTATCAATACCATTACTAAAAACAAGGTTGGCATAAACTAATAGACCAATAGGAATATTAGGATGTTTTTTGCGTACATTAGCTAAAAGTACAAAGCAATCCGAGGGGGTTACACCTACATTCAATGCCCGTAAATTAGCACCTTGGATAGTAGGGCCATCAGCAAGAGGATCAGAAAAGGGAATACCAATCTCTAATGCATCTGCGCCACCTTCAATTAACGCATCAATAATTTGTAATGACAATTCAGGGGAAGGATCACCTAATGTGACAAAAGGAACAAATGCGCCTTGCTGTTTTTGTGCTAATGCTTCAAAGCATACTTGATAACGGCTCATTAGATTTCTCCTCTTGCTGCTAAAATATCGTTTACAGTAAAAATATCTTTATCACCACGGCCTGATAAATTCACAATTAATAGCTGCTCTTTGTCAGGATTTTGTGCAATTAATTTCAATGCATAAGCCAATGCATGAGAAGATTCTAAGGCAGGAATAATTCCTTCTCGGCGAGAAAGTGCTTTGAATGCTTCAATGGCTTCGTCATCAGTAACAGAAACATAATCAGCACGACCAATGCTATTTAAATGTGCGTGCTGTGGTCCAACTGACGGGAAATCAAGACCCGCTGAAATTGAATATGACTCTTCAATTTGTCCTTCATCAGTCTGCATAATTGGGGATTTCATACCAAAATAGATCC
This sequence comes from Proteus vulgaris, assembly GCF_033708015.1. NCBI lineage: Bacteria > Pseudomonadati > Pseudomonadota > Gammaproteobacteria > Enterobacterales > Morganellaceae > Proteus > Proteus vulgaris. Next base: position 1,844,468 of record NZ_CP137920.1, read on the forward strand.
CTAATTTCCCATGTTTCAGTGGTGCACCATGTTCACCCGTTTCAATTCCTTTACCGGCAGGTTCAACGCCAATTAGCTGCACCGACGTTTCTGGAATAAAGGACGCAAACAAACCGATAGCGTTGGAACCACCGCCAATACAAGCGATAACCGCATCAGGTAGACGACCTTCACGCTCTAGAATTTGGGCTTTGGCTTCATCTCCAATCATACGTTGAAACTCACGGACAATGGTTGGATAAGGATGAGGACCTGCCGCCGTTCCTAATAAGTAATGCGCGCGATCGTAACAACCAGACCAGTCACGTAATGCCTCATTACACGCATCTTTTAAGGTCGATGAACCACTGTGAACAGGAATAACTTCGGCACCCATTAAGCGCATACGAAATACGTTAGGTGATTGACGTTCAACGTCTTTAGCACCCATATAGATACGACATTTCATATTAAGCAGTGCACAGGCTAACGCTGTTGCAACACCATGTTGACCCGCACCTGTTTCTGCAATTATTTCGGTTTTCCCCATGCGTTTTGCTAATAAGGCTTGACCTAATACTTGGTTAGTTTTATGGGCGCCACCATGCAGCAAATCTTCACGTTTTAGATATAAACGTGTTCGCGTGCCTTCTGTCAAATTACGGCAAAGGGTTAATGCCGTTGGTCTGCCAGCATAATTTTTTAATAAATCTTGGAATTCTTGCTGAAAAGAGGGATCGTTTTGCGCATCAATAAAAGCTTGTTCGAGTTGATCCAATGCAGGAATTAAGATTTCAGGTACATATTGGCCACCAAATTCGCCAAAGTAGGGGTTAAGTTTTCTCATTGTGATGTCATCCTGTTTAAAATTTTTTCTTTGTGAAATTTAATTTAGCTGTAATTGTGCAAATACTTGCTTCAGACGTTGTGCATCTTTTATGCCCGGCGCCGATTCAACTCCAGAGTTAAAATCAAGTCCGATACAGCCTGTTTTCATCGCATCTAGGCAGTTTTCACTGTTAAGACCGCCTGCAAGTAACGCTTTTTCACGTAATGTATTAGGAATTTTTTGCCAATCAAATGTTGTTCCTGTGCCTCCCGTTCCGTTATCAAGTACATATTTATTAACGTGTGAAACGGGGAGGATATCAGTGTGGTTCGCCATATTTATTGCTTGCCAAATTTCACAATTTGGTTGAATTCTTTGGTGAAGTTGCTCAATAAATTGTGCATCTTCTTGCCCATGTAACTGAATAGCAGATAAATTAAGTTTTTCAGCATAGTCACAAATAAGCTCAATAGGTTGGTTTTGAAAAACCCCGACAAATGCTAAAGGAGCTTGTGTTATCAACGTTTGTGCTTGTGACATCGTCACTTTTCGAGGGGATTTCTCTGCAAAAATTAACCCCGCATAATACGCACCCGCTTGATAAACCGCTTCTACATCTTGTGTGCGAGTCAATCCGCACACTTTATGCTTTCCCAGAACGAGCGCTCTCACCGCTTGGTCAATATTGTCTTGTGACATTAAGGCACTACCTACCAGAAAACCGTTAGCATATTGGCTTAATTCTTGAACTTGCTGGTGGGTGTGAATACCTGACTCACTGATCACGATTGCATCTTGAGGTAATCCTTGGCTTAACTGCCGAGTACGCGCTAAATCGATAGAGAGATCACGTAAATCACGATTATTAATACCAATAACTTTGGCATTGAGATTAATGGCACGCTGGCGCTCTTCTTCGGTGCTGACTTCGGTTAATACCCCCATATTTAATTGATGAGCAACGGCTGATAGTGCGCGATATTGCTCATCATTTAAGACAGAGAGCATGAGTAAAATGGCATCCGCTTGATAAAAACGCGCTAAATAGATTTGGTATTCATCAATAATAAAATCTTTGCACAAAACAGGTTGATGTACGGCTTGGCTGACTTGACGTAAATAATCAAAGCTTCCTTGAAAATATTTTTCATCAGTCAATACCGAAATTGCAGCAGCATAAGGTTGATAAATTTTTGCAATCGTAGCGGGATCAAAATCAGCACGAATTAAGCCTTTTGACGGTGAAGCTTTTTTACACTCTAAAATAAAAACAGTATTAGGCTGTGTTAATGCCTGATAAAACGAGCGTGTTGATGGCACTATTTGGTGAACAAATTCTGATAATGGTTGATTCGCTTTACGTGCAATTAAATATTCAGCTTTATCTTTTACGATGGCGTTTAATACAGTCATACTCTTATCCTCTCGCGGCTAATGCTGTTACACGATTTATTGCTTTACCGCTATAAATGGCGTGCATAGCAACTTCAGTATTCATTTTTAAATCTTCTTGCCCATGTAAACGCATTAATAAAGCGACATTAGCTGCAACAGATTCGGTATGTGCTCTTTTTCCTTCACCTTGAAGTAAATCGGCTAATAATTGACGGTTTACTTCTGGTGTCCCCCCTTTTAAATCAGTAATAGCACAAGGGCGAAGACCAAAATCACTGGGTGTCAGTTCATAACGTGTAATGCGACCATTACGTAATTCAGCGACTTGCGTCGGTGCATGTAGTGAAACTTCATCCATTCCACCACTGTGAACAACAGCAGCACGCTCATAACCTAAAACATTCAATGTATCTGCAATAGGCATCAATAATTCTGGGCTATACACACCAATTAATGCTAATGGCGGGCGAGCAGGATTAATCAAAGGACCCAATACATTAAATAATGTACGTGTTTTTAGTTGTTGGCGAACGGGGGCGGCAAAACGAAAACCACTGTGATACTGAGGTGCAAATAAAAAGCATAAACCCACTTCATCCAGTAATTGGCGCGCATCATCAGCACTTCTGTCTAAAGGAATACCAAATGCAGCTAATAAATCAGAAGAGCCCGAACGACTGGATACGCTACGATTACCATGTTTTGCAACTTTGATACCGACTTCAGCCGCCACAAACGCGCTTGCTGTTGAAATATTGATACTATTGGCACCATCTCCTCCAGTGCCAACAATGTCGCAAAACGTGTAATCAGGGCGAGGAAACGGTTGTGCATTTTCAAGTAATGCACGTGCCGCCCCTGCGATTTCTTGAGGATGTTCACCACGCATTTTCATGCTGATCAAAACAGCCGCTAATTGTGATTCGGTTAACTCACCGCGAATAATGGCACTAAACAGTGTTTGGCTTTCTTCTAATGTTAACTGCTGTGCACTAAATAATTTATTGAAGATAGTTTCCATTTTATGCGTCTCCTTTAGGAGTTAATGCCCATGCGATGGTTTGTTCTAAAAGTTGTGCGCCTTTTGTGGTTAAAATTGATTCTGGGTGAAATTGAAAACCACACGTTTTATGTTGACGGTGACGCACCGCCATAACCGTGTTATCGCACCAAGCATTAATAATGAGCTGTTCTGGAATGTGTTCTCCTGACAGTGAATGATAACGAGCAACAGGTAAAGGATGAGGTAAATGCATAAACATTTCACTGTTATCGTGTTCCGCTAATGTCGCTTTGCCATGTAAGATCTCTCCACATGAAGAAACTTTGCCACCGTATGCCTCAATAATGGCTTGATGACCTAAGCAAATACCAATTACAGGTAATGTACCTAATACACGTTTTAACAGTTCAGGCATACAACCTGCTTGTGAGGGAGCGCCTGGTCCGGGAGATAACAGTAAGATCGGGTTATCAAGTTCACGTAATTTTTGTTCAATAAACTCAGCAGAGACGCTATTGCGATAAATCACAACGTTATTGCCAAGAGCACGTAATTGATCGACAAGGTTATACGTAAATGAGTCGATATTATCGAGTAGTAAGATAGTCGCCATTAGCAAGCCTCCTGAAATGGGGTATCAGTATGAGCTTGTAAAATAGCGTTGATGACAGCTTGTGATTTATTGCGTGTCTCTTCAGCTTCCATTTGAGGATCTGAATCAAGCACAATTCCAGCACCCACTTGAATAGTTGCAATATTATTTTCAACATAAGCAGAACGAATAACTATGCAAGTATCGAAATCGCCAGCGCCAGTAAAATAGCCGATAGCACCACCATAACTGCCACGTTTTGTTTTTTCGTAACGAGCAATCAATTGCATTGCACTGACTTTAGGCGCGCCTGATAGTGTTCCCATATTCATACAAGCTTGATAAGCATGAAAAATATCTAAGTCATCACGTAATTTGCCTACGACTCTTGAGACTAAGTGCATGACAAAAGCATAACGATCAACTTTTGTTAATTCTGCGACATAACGGCTACCCGCCTGGCAAATACGTGCTAAATCATTACGTGCTAAATCAACTAACATTACATGTTCAGAAAGCTCTTTCGTATCAGTGCGCATTTCAAGTTCAATTCGGCTGTCTAAATCCGCATTGATCGAACCATCTGCGTTACGTCCTCTTGGGCGAGTTCCTGCGATTGGATAGATTTCAATTTGGCGATCACTTGTTTGATATTTCAATGCACTTTCTGGTGATGCCCCAAATACCGTGAACAAAGCATCTTGCATATAAAACAAATAGGGGCTTGGGTTTTTCTCTTTCAACACTTGATAAGCGGCAAGAGGTGAAGGGCAAGCAACTTGAAAGCGACGTGATGGAACAACTTGAAAAATATCACCACGACGAATATAGGTTTTCATTGCCTCAACGATATCACCATAACCTTTATCATCCATATTCCCTTGTATTGTTGATTCTGCGGCTGTTAACGTGCGACGAATAGGATTTTTTAAGGGTTGTTTAGCCAGAGAAATTAACTCAGTTTGTCGTAAAGTGAGGCGCTGAGATTCGGTTGCATCATCAGTAAAAGCAATGGAAATGAGTTGACTATCTTTATTTTGATGGTCGATCACGATTAATTGTTCTGCTAAGTAAAAGCAGTAGTCAGGGCATGAAAAAAGCGTGTCTAATTCGGGAATAGGTTCAAATCCACTGACTAAATCATAAGCAAATAAGCCACCGACAAAAATAGCATTAGCCTCTTTAGTGTCTTTGTTAGCAAGAAAGAAGCGTAAAGCATCAAATACGCTGGCTGATTTTAATTTGCTTTCTTCATCAATATCTTGTGCAGGTGCTGAAAATGTAAAAACACACTGTTTATCGCTCTCTTGCATTAAGATAGCTTTTTCTTTTAGTGCGATTTTTAAAGCAGGTAATAAAGCTTGTCCATTAACGCTTAATGCATCAATGGTGACTTGGTTTTTTACGGCACTGATCCGTAATGCACTATCAACAATTAACAAACTTTTTAAGTTTGCTTTAGTGTCAACTTGTGCAGACTCTAACAACAATGTGTGATGTTTATTTTCACATAATGTATTGAAAAGTAAAGCAGGTTCGCTGTGATAAGGCAGTGGCGTTGCCTTGGTATTGAATGAGAATGCAAGTGATGTATTCATTATTATCGCTCTATATTATTTTTATTTAACTGTTTTTGGTGCATAAAAAAACCCGCGTAGGCGGGTTTTAGATATCACTGACGTGAAGCAGGAGATCAAACCGCCCATAAAAGAGTATTGCGCCACCAAAGAGCGATAAGATGTTGATTGATATTCATAAAATCTCCTTACAGCTAACGACAGATGATAAGTTAATAGACTAGCTCGTGTTGTGTACTAGTAAACTGGATTGCGTTAGGTTCGTCAAGTACTTTATGGCATACTCTTTAAAATTTATTATCTTGCTAAGATGAAAAGGGAGAAGCGATGACAGAAGTGCTATCTGATTTAAGAGTGATTTATGATTTGCACAGCCACACTACAGCGTCAGATGGCGAGCTTTCACCAGAAGAATTGGTTGAGAGAGCGATAGAGCGTCAAATTAATGTCTTAGCGATTACTGATCACGATACAACGGCGGCGATTACACCTGCTAATGATTATATTGCAGAAAAAAATCTGCCTCTTACCCTGATATCGGGTGTCGAAATATCGACTTTATGGGAGAATATAGAAATCCATATCGTTGGGTTGAATATTGATATTAACCATAACGCCATGAAGACACTGCTTTCGTCACAAAGCCAATGCCGTGAAACACGTGCAATGATGATAGGTGAACGATTAGAAAAAGCGGGTATTGCAAATGCATTTGAAGGGGCAAAGGCCTTAGCGTATGGCGGACAAGTTACAAGAGGACACTTTGCCCGCTTTCTCGTAAATGAAGGGCATGTTGCCTCGGTTAATAAAGTCTTTAAACGCTATTTAGCAAAAGGTAAAACAGGTTATGTGCCCCCACAGTGGAGCTCAATCGGTGACGCTGTCACAGCGATCCATGAGGCTGGTGGTGTTGCAGTATTAGCGCATCCAGGACGGTATGGTCTATCCTCTAAATGGTTAAAACGCTTAACGCTTTATTTTAAACAACTTGGTGGTGATGCGATCGAAGTGGCACAATGTCAACAACCACCACAAGAACGGGAACAACACGCAGCATTAGCGCAACTTTATGGGTTAAAAGCTTCGTTAGGTTCTGATTTTCATCGCCCTTGTTCGTGGATAGAATTAGGGCGTAATTTATGGTTACCCAGCGGTGTAGAACCAGTTTGGTCGCTATGGCAAGAGTAACATTAGAAATTCGTTGAGGGATGTATGAGCCAACTTTTTTATATTCACCCTGATAATCCGCAGGCTCGTTTAATTGAACAAAGTGCTGATATTTTACGCAAAGGCGGTGTGGTCATTTATCCAACAGACTCTGGCTATGCTATTGGCTGCTGTTTAGAAAATAAAGAGGCAATGACGCGAATTTGTCGTATTCGCCAATTAGATAAAAATCACAATTTTACACTGATGTGTCGTGATTTATCAGAAATTGCTAATTACGCCTATGTGGATAATGTCGTGTTTCGTTTAATAAAAAATAACACGCCAGGTAATTATACTTTTATATTAAAAGCGACTAAAGATGTACCAAAGCGTTTGATGAATGATAAGCGTAAAACGATTGGTTTACGTGTTCCTTCTAATCCTATTGCACTGGCATTGTTAGAAAATATTGGCGAGCCATTAATGTCAACAAGCCTGATTTTACCGGGAAATGATTTTGCTGAATCTGATCCAGAAGAAATCGAAGATTTATTAAGCAAACAAGTTGATTTGGTGATCCATGGTGGTTATTTAGGACAAAAACCAACAACGGTCATTGATTTAACAGAAGATACTCCCGTTATTGTACGTGAAGGTACGGGTGATATTACACCCTTTCAGTAAGTCTTTAGCGGCCTAAACTGAATTGAGTGTAAACAACTCGATAGTGAAGAAATTTATCACGCGATAAAGAGATAAAAGGTGAAGGGATTTGTCGCTTGTGTTAAATTTATCCGTTGCGATAAAACATTACACTGTCTGTTTTTGAAATCGGTTATATCAACGCGAATTTAAACGCTAAACTTTAAACGTTAAACATAATCGATTTGCAGACAAACGGCTAATCAGTTGTTAAGAGTTTGCCAACATCATTTTATCGCCACTATTTATCACAATGTTGATGTGAAAGCGCATCAACATTGTTTGCTATTTAATCAATAAATCTATGTTTATTTTCCTTTTAATAAATATGGGTTGTTTTTATCTAATTGATTTTTTAAATAATTCTATTTTTATGACGCCTGTGAAGGCGACACATGAGGTTGTTTCATGAGCGATAAATCGCAACGCACTGAAAAATTACAAAAAATCCTTGCTCGTTCTGGTCACGGTTCGCGTCGTGAAATTGAAGGCTATCTTCAAGAAGGACGTATCAGCATTGATGGTACTAAAGCGAAATTAGGTGATCGTATTGATGTCACCACTACTGCAAAAATCCGCCTAGATGGTCGTATTCTAAATATTCGTGAAGCACAAAAAGATGTCTGCCGTGTGCTTGCTTATTACAAACCTGAAGGTGAACTGTGTACTCGCAGTGATCCACAAGGTCGTCCAACGGTTTTCCAACGTCTTCCTCGCCTTAATAGTGCCCGCTGGATTGCTGTGGGTCGTCTTGATGTGAACACCAGTGGATTACTGTTATTTACAACAGACGGTGAATTAGCTAACCGTTTAATGCATCCTAGCCGTGAAGTTGAGCGTGAGTACGCTGTCCGTGTGTTTGGTGAAATTGATGATGCAAAAATTCGTCAATTAACGCGTGGTGTACAATTAGAAGATGGTCCTGCCTCATTCCGTTCTGTTTCTTACCGCGGTGGCGAAGGCATTAACCAATGGTACAACGTGTCTCTTACAGAAGGGCGTAACCGTGAAGTCCGTCGTATGTGGGAAGCGGTTGGTGTTCAAGTTAGTCGCCTTATTCGTGTTCGTTACGGTGATATTGATTTACCGAAAGGATTACCACGTGGTGGCTGGGTTGAGCTTGGATTAGAGCAAATCAACTATTTACGTCAGCTAGTTGAATTAAATGACGAAACAGTAACAAAAGTTGCCGTAGAAAAAGATCAGCGTCGCATCAAAGCGAATCAGATCCGCCGTGCGGTTAAACGTCATACTAAATTATCAACACGGACTTCAACATCACCAGCCAAAAGAGCCTCAAGTCGTCGCCAATCAGCAGGAAATAAAAAGTAATTAGCGAATAATTATTTATTATTTTAAATTAAAATATCATTTTTTATAAAGAAGCACCTATCGGAATAGGGTGCTTCTTTTTTTGATAGCTTTCTTTTTTCCATAAATAAAATTATGATGCACGGATTGATGAAATGAGAAGTCACGTTTATTAAAATAATATTTTATTTTATTTGTATATTTTACGATAAGGTATACGCGATATATGCATCGTTCTTTTTATTTAACAACAATATTATGTGCGACTACTCTTACTGCGGGTTGTGAGCAAAGAACTAATTTAAATTCACAGTCTGGCGTGTTTTATATTAGTAACAATAAAACAACACCGTTAGTCTTTCAAATTGATAATAATTCTTTTTGGCTTAATACCGGTGAAGTAAAAGAAATAAAATTAGAGAATGGGAAGCATGTATTAGTTGATGCTGAAGGGAAGAAGAAAACCTTTATGATTTATTCTGGCAATCATGGAGGAATAATTAATCCAGCTAAGGAAGTATACTACAGCTTTACTTCTAATTTTTCTCCTAAAGAAGATAATGAGCCTTTGTATTTAACAATGCGTTCTGTTTGGATTGATGGTCAGCTTGTGCATGGGGCGATTAATAGCTCCGATGCGATATTTATTGATAATAATGTTTTCCGTTGTGATGTTCCTTTAAATGAACCTATCCCAACTTATTTACCTGATTGGAGTAATAAGGGGGGAATTAATGTATTAACTAAGTGTTTTTCACAGACTGAATTTCAAGATTTTATATCAAGGAAACCATATGGTATTCATGTCTATTCAGGGCGTAATTTATTGGAAGCACATAAAGAAAAAGATAAATATAATTGGATAGATGATGGAAACACGCGGACAGATGATTTTATTCCAACATTGAGTCATATTGAGTTTAATAACAGAGAACTGTTGAAAGAAGCTAAAAGTATTTATAAAGTCACCAATTCCTATTTAGCTTCACGTGATCCGAATGAAAAGCAAAACTACTATAATGAATATCATTTTCATATAATGATAATGGCTATGGTTTATAGTCAACAAATACAAAATGATATATTTGATGATAAAGAAGCTTACTTTAAATTAATAAATGAAACAGGGCGTATATTTGGTGCAGGCATATTAAGCGAACCTGCTTTAATATAAATAATTATTCAGTTTTTAGTTAATTGAGACTCGGGTAAGAGATTATTACCAATCTATGCCTTTTTGTGCTTTTATCCCACTATCAAAAGCATGTTTAATAGGACGCATTTCTGTCACAGTATCGGCTAACTCGATTAATTTTCTATGACAGCCTCTTCCTGTAATAATGACATTTTGATGAGAAGGACGAGAGCCAATAGCTGAAACAACCTCTTCTAATGGCAAATAATTAAAGCTAATCATATAGGTAATTTCATCGAGAATAACGAGATCGTATTCTGGGTCATTAAGCATTTTGAGTGCATATTGCCAAGTATTTAAACAGGCAGCTGTATCCGTGCTTTTATCTTGTGTTTCCCAAGTAAAACCGGTTTCCATTACATAAAATGGTACACCGAATTGTTCCAGTAGGTTACGTTCACCGTTTTCCCATGTTCCTTTTATAAACTGCACAACACCGACCTTTTTTTGATGACCAACAGCGCGTGTGGCTGTTCCCATCGCTGCTGTTGTTTTTCCTTTACCGTTACCTGTAAAGATCATCAAAACACCTTGTTCTTGCTGAGCTTGCTCAATTCGGGTATCTACTTTCTCTTTTAAACGTTGTTGGCGTTTTTGGTGTTGTGCGTCATTCATTTTGCTACCTCAAACTTAACTTATATTATTCAGCAGGGCCCGCTTTACGACCAGGTTGTGCATCTAAAGACTGTCCTTTTACGTCAATACTGTCATCACTCATTAAATAGAGATATAAAGGCATCAAATCTTTCGGTGTTTTCAATTTTTGTGCATTTTCTTCTGGAAATGCACTTGCTCGCATTGCGGTACGTGTGCCACCAGGATTAATACAGTTAATACGCAAGGTACTATCGTTATATTCTTCGTTAAGTACTTGCATTAAGCCTTCTGTCGCGAATTTAGATACCGAATAAGCTCCCCAGCCATAACGACCTTGGCGACCGACACTCGAGGTGGTGAGGATAAGGCTTGCATGAGGAGCTTTGAGCATTAAAGGTAACAGTGCTTTGGTAAGCATAAATGTCGCATTGACGTTAACTTGCATAACATCATGCCAAAGGTTGCTTGGTTGATTAATAATTGGTTCAACAACACCTAATAGACCCGCATTTTGCAGCACACCATCAAGATGAGGGAAACGTTTAACGAGAGTATCCGCAAATTGCTGAAAATCGTTCTCTGTCGCTGTAAGTAGATCAAGTGGATATAACATAGGTTGTTGACCACCTGATGTAATTATTTCTTCTTGAACATCTTCAAGTTTTGATAGAGTACGACCTAATAAGATAAGTGTTGCGCCATATTGCGCATAAGTCAGTGCGGCTTCTTTTCCTATGCCATCACCAGCACCTGTTACTAGAATAATTTTATCTTTTAGCACGCTATGATCGGGTTGATATTGCAACATATTGATATCCTGTCTAGTAAAAAGTAAATAAAGTGTAACGTCTTATTTGTCTAGCGACCAGTTTCGTCTGACTTTTTGTTTACAATTTGTGGTTACTTTCTTTATTGTATTAAGCAGAATCATGCCTTTGCTGCTGGCGCTAAAGCAGAATTTGGTTAAACTAGGCATATTGATTTTAGTTAGTGTTATTAACCTTAAAAAGAGGTCTTTGTGGAGTATATTTTACAATATGGACTGTTTTTAGCAGAAATTGTCACTGTTGTTGTGGCGATTATCGCTATCGTGTTGTTTTTTGTTGTGATTGGAAATAAAAAGCAAAATCGTAAAGGGACGTTAAAAGTCACAGATCTTGCTGAAGCTTACGAAGAAAAACAGCGCGTTATGCAACAAGCAAAAATGGACGATGCTGAATTAAAAGTCTGGTATAAAGCGTTTAAAAAACAGCAGAAAAAAGAGAATAAACAGAGTAAAAACAATGCAAAAGAAGGTAAAAAAGGCGTTGTAAAACCTTGTTTATATGTGCTTGATTTTAACGGTAGTATGGATGCCCACGAAGTAGGAGCATTACGTGAAGAAATCAGTGCCATTCTTTCTGTTGCACAAGCCGGTGATGAAGTATTACTGCGCTTAGAAAGCCCTGGAGGCATGGTTCACGGATATGGATTAGCCGCAGCGCAATTAACACGCTTAAAAGAAAAGGGTATTAAACTGACGGCGGTTGTCGATAAAGTGGCTGCGAGTGGGGGATATATGATGGCATGTGTGGCAGATAAAATTGTTGCTGCACCCTTTGCGATTATTGGTTCGATTGGTGTTGTGGCTCAGATCCCTAACATTCACCGTTTACTAAAGAAAAATGATATTGATGTTGAGTTACATACAGCTGGTGAATATAAACGCACATTGACTTTATTAGGTGAAAATACTGAAGAAGGTCGTGAAAAATTTAAGCAAGATTTAAATGAAACGCATCTATTGTTTAAATCATTTGTGCATAAATATCGCCCTCAACTTGATATTGATAGCGTTGCAACGGGTGAGTATTGGTATGGCTCAGAAGCACTCAATAGAGGCTTAATTGATGAAGTTGGTGTGAGTGATGATTGGTTGATCAATCATATTAATGATTTTGAAGTCCTCGCTGTCCAATATGTTACCAGAAAGAAAATGGTTGAGCGTGTTACCGGTGGCGCAATGGAAAGTATTGATAAACTTATGATGCGCTGGGTACAAAGAAGTAAGAAACCGCTGCTATAAGCCCAGTTAATACACAATAAATGATATCAGTGATAATGATTATTGCTGATATCATCCTTTCTTACCCACTTATTATCCCTAAATCATCTCAATAAATCTTCTAACTTTCTATTTTTAAACCTTTTCATTTTGATAAGGTAAAAAAAAACCAGTGAAAATTTCACTGGTAATCAAAAAAATAATGATATTACTTATAACAACGTCAGGGTAAATATTTCCTCTTTCTAGGAGGCTTTAATATAGCGGTAAATCGAACATAAAAATAATTGATATTACTGATTGTATTAATAGGTAAGTGTAATCGAATGTTGAAATGGGACAGAAAATTTGTAGCATGATTAAATTGAATTTTTATTCTTTATTTTCATTTTGTTATGCCAGTTATTGGCATGTCAATGAATGCAATAACTGGCAAACAAGCACTCTTTTTTGTTATCGATAAAGAGTCAATTAATTGACTTGAGTGAATAAATAAAAAAGCTCACGAAGGTGACTTATTCTAAATGGTATTTATCAGATAACACATGAGCTAAATGTTTAAACATATTGAATGCAGCAGTGCTTTTTGCAGTGGGTAAACCTTGTTCATCTAAAAAAAATTCACCTTTAAATACGAGGACATTACCTTTTTGTTCTACCGAATCAGCACGCATACCTTGTAAATAATCTTCATGTTCGCATATGATTTTATTCGCTTTTTCAAGTAGCATCTCTGTTGTAATAGGTGTAGTTTGTGTTGACATAATATGTGCTCCTTAGAAAAATAATTTGTTGCGCCTCACTTTTTATCAGGTAGAGTGTGGCATTTTTAAAAGCTTAGCTACTCTATATGTAGCAAACAATGATTTGCCTGTGCCCGATCAAAGCAGAGAGGTGATTAAAATACCTCAAAAAAAGTTATGAGTTTTGAGCTTAAACAAAAGCTTTGAATAAAAACAGGTTGATATATTGCAAAACTAACGCAATATAAAAAAGAGATTTTAAACATTTTTTTAGTTGAGGGTATTAAACGATACCGTCATAACAAAGTTTAATTAGGTAAAGGTAATTATGGGTAAAGCTCTTGTTATCGTGGAGTCCCCGGCTAAAGCCAAAACGATCAATAAATATCTTGGCAATGACTACGTTGTTAAATCTAGCGTGGGTCACATTCGTGATTTGCCAAAGAGTGGTTCTGGCAGCCAGAAGAGCGAAAACTCATCCGCCACGAAAGGCGTGAAAAAAGTTAAAAAGGATGAGAAATCAGCCTTAGTCAGCCGCATGGGAGTTGATCCCTATAATGGATGGAATGCGAACTATCAAATTCTACCCGGTAAAGAAAAAGTTGTGGCTGAACTAAAAGCATTGGCTGAGAAAGCTGATCATGTCTATCTCGCAACGGACCTTGACCGCGAAGGAGAAGCTATCGCGTGGCATTTACGCGAAGTTATCGGCGGCGATGATGAACGATTTAGTCGGGTGGTTTTTAACGAGATCACTAAAAATGCCATTACACAAGCTTTCCAAACGCCTGGTGAGTTAAATATAGATCGCGTTAACGCGCAACAAGCACGTCGCTTTATGGATCGTGTTGTAGGCTATATGGTTTCACCTTTGCTTTGGAAAAAAGTGGCTCGTGGATTATCTGCGGGTCGTGTACAATCCGTTGCTGTGCGTCTTTTAGTTGAACGTGAGCGTGAAATTAAAGCCTTTGTTCCTGAAGAATATTGGCAATTACATGCATCACTGTTAACGCCTGACGAACAGCCATTGCGAATGGAAGTCACGCATTATAATGATAAAGCCTTCAATCCCGTTTCATCCGATGAAACACAGGTTGCGGTAAATGCATTACAAAATGCGATTTTTACGGTAAAAGATCGTGAAGATAGACCAACATCAAGCAAACCTAGTGCTCCATTTATCACATCCACCTTACAGCAAGCGGCAAGTACGCGTTTAAGCTTTGGTGTGAAAAAGACGATGATGTTAGCTCAGCGTCTTTATGAAGCGGGTTATATAACCTATATGCGTACTGACTCAACTAACTTAAGTCAGGATGCAATTCAAATGGCGCGTGGTTATATCAATGAGAATTTCGGTGCTAAATATTTGCCGAAAGAGCCAAATGTTTATTCAAGCAAAGAAAATTCTCAAGAAGCACACGAAGCTATCCGTCCTTCTGATATCAACGTTATCGCAGAATCTTTAAAAGATATGGATAACGATGCCAAACGTTTATATCAACTGATTTGGAATCAATTTGTGGCTTGTCAAATGACACCCGCAAAATACGATTCAACGACATTAACAGTCGAATCAGGTGATTATAAATTACGTGCTAAAGGTCGTACTTTACGTTTTGCAGGTTGGACGAAAGTCATGCCAGCGATGCGTAATAAAGATGAAGATAAAACCCTACCAGCAGTTGATGTAGGGGCAAAACTGACTTTAGCTGAGTTAGAACCTACTCAGCACTTTACTAAGCCACCAGCACGTTTTAGTGAAGCTACGTTAGTTAAAGAATTAGAAAAACGGGGTATTGGTCGTCCTTCAACCTATGCATCTATCATCTCCACTATTCAAGATCGTGGTTATGTAAAAGTTGAAAACCGTCGTTTTTATGCAGAAAAAATGGGTGAAATCGTAACAGATCGCTTAGAAGAGAATTTTAGCGATTTAATGAATTACGATTTTACGGCGCAGATGGAAGATCACCTCGACCATGTTGCTAATAATGAAGAAAACTGGAAAGCGGTATTAGATGCGTTCTTCACCGATTTTAGTCAGCAATTAGAGATCGCTGAAAAAGATCCGGAAGAAGGTGGCATGCGACCAAATCCAATGGTGATCACGTCGATTGAATGTCCAACTTGTTCTCGTCATATGGGAATTAGAACGGCGACAACCGGCGTATTCTTAGGCTGTTCAGGTTATGCTTTACCGCCTAAAGAGCGTTGTAAGCAAACTATTAACCTTATCCCTGAAGATGAATTATTAAATATTCTTGAGGGTGAAGATGCAGAAACTAATGCATTACGTGCGCGCCGTCGTTGCCCGAAATGTGGTACTGCAATGGACAGTTACCTGATTGATACTCATCGTAAGTTACATGTTTGTGGTAATAACCCTGCATGTGATGGTTATGAAGTTGAAGAAGGTGAATTCCGCTTAAAAGGTTATGAAGGTCCAGTTATTGAGTGCGATAAATGTGGCTCTGAAATGCACCTGAAAATGGGACGTTTTGGTAAATACATGGGATGTACTAATGATGACTGTAAAAATACCCGTAAAATCTTAAAAAGCGGTGAAATTGCACCACCGAAGGAAGATCCCGTTCCACTTCCTGAATTGCTATGCGAAAAATCAGATGCTTACTTTGTCTTACGAGACGGTGCGGCGGGTGTATTCTTAGCTGCAAATACGTTCCCTAAATCAAGAGAAACGCGAGCACCAAAAGTGGAAGAACTGGTTCGCTTTAAAGATCGTTTAGCAGAGAAAATGCGCTATTTAGCAGAAGCGCCGGTGGCTGATCCTGAAGGAAACCCAACGATTGTGCGTTTTAGTCGTAAAACAAAACAGCAATATGTTTCTTCAGAGAAAGAGGGTAAAGCAACAGGTTGGTCTGCATTCTATGTTGATGGTAAATGGGTTGAAAAAACCAAATAACATGAGCATTACGTGATAAATAAAAAAGCGACTAATGAGAGTTAGTCGCTTTTTTGTATTAAGAAGGTATGCTAATTAAATATACTGAAACAGTATTAATGGTTGATTTCTATTTGTCTAATATCTTACTTTGCTAATAAGACGGAGATACTATGAAACCGATGTCTTTATTACTATCTGGCTTACTTTTTACTTCTGTGGCAAGCGCTGCAACGTTAGATGTCACGTTAAAAGAAGCTTTACCGACGGGAGCAGGCAACGATATTGGTGTTGTCACTATCACTGAAACTGATTATGGGTTGTTATTTACCCCAAAACTCACTGGATTAACACCAGGTATTCATGGTTTTCATATTCATGCAAATGGTTCTTGTGAGCCTGATATGAAAGATGGCAAACCTGTACCGGCTTTAAAAGCAGGGGGGCATTTAGATCCTGAGAAAGTTGGTGCTCATTTAGGACCTTATAATAAAGATGGGCATCTAGGTGATTTACCTGGATTAGTTGTGAATGACAAAGGTGTTGCTAATTACGCAGTATTAGCGCCAAAACTCACTAAGCTTGAGCAAGTCAAAGATAAAGCAATCATGGTTCATGTGGGGGGAGACAACTACTCTGATGATCCCGAGGCTCTTGGCGGTGGTGGAGCAAGAATGGCATGTGGTGTGATTAAATAATTGAGTCCCACGATGACGATGAAATAAAAGCTGGCAGATAAGGTCAGCTTTTTTTATGCTTATTTATAGCTTATAACTATTTGATATAACAAAAGCTAAATAACCCTATTAATTACGTTAGACCGAAATGAAATAAGTGATATAGTGGTTATATATTACATCTTTATTATTCTTTTTAGTTATATGAATATAAATAGAATAACGGAATAATAAGTCTTTTGTTGAAGGGATAGCCTCTCCATGAAATTACAACAGTTGCGTTATATCGTTGAAGTGGTGAATAACGATTTAAATGTTTCGACCACGGCAGAGCGTTTGTATACATCTCAACCGGGAATAAGTAAACAAATTCGCATGTTAGAAGATGAGCTAGGTATACAAATATTTTCTCGCAGTGGTAAACATCTAACGCATGTCACACCGGCGGGTGAAGAAATTGTAAGGCTGTCTAGAGAAATTTTATCAAAAACAGAAGCGATTCGATCAGCCGCGGGTGAACACACTTATCCAGATAGAGGTTCACTATCGATTGCAACAACGCATACACAAGCTCGTTATGTATTGCCTCCAGTGATAAAAGGTTTTATTGAGCGTTATCCGGATGTTTCATTGCATATGAATCAAGGTTCACCCACACAAATTGCTGAAGATGTATGCAGAGGTAAAAGTGATTTTGCGATTGCCACAGAATCACTGCATCTTTATAACGATTTAGTGATGCTACCTTGTTATCGTTGGAACCGTATTGTGGTGGTTTCAAAAGATCATCCACTGGCACAAAAACGAGAAGTGACACTCAAAGAGCTCGCGGGTTATGATATCGTGACTTATACCCAAGGCTTTACAGGACGCTCCGATCTTGATGATGCTTTCGGTAAGGTAGGGTTAAAACCTAAAATTGTTTTCACTGCCACCGATGCGGATGTGATTAAAACGTATGTCAGACTGCATTTAGGCATTGGTGTGATTGCCAGTATGGCATTTGATCCTGTACTCGATAGCGATTTAGTTGCCATTGATATGCGTGATAAGTTTAGTTATAGCACCACTAAAATTGCGTTTCGTCGTAGTGGGTTTTTACGTGGCTATATGTATGATTTTATGTGGCGTTTTGCACCTCATCTTACGCGTAATTTAATTGAGCAAGCTGTTGCGTTGCGTACGCATGAAGAGATTGAAGCGCTATTTAAAGATATTGAATTACCCTTAGTGTAATACTGAAAGGCGGGTGATCCCCGCCTTCAAGCGTGTTCATAAACCTAATTTCTACGATTATTCACTTCAAATAAAAGTCTCCACTAAAAAAAGCGTCTGATTTTGCAATACTTAACTGACGATACTTATTTAAAAAGTCATAAAACTGTTGATTAATCAGTGGATCATCAAGTGCATTAGCATCAAAAATAGAGGTAATGGTGGTGTACTCTAAAGAGAGGGTAAATTTACGACCTATACAACTGGCGAGAAGCATTTTTGCTGATTGATAAGAAAAACGCAGGCTCAAAATTTTCAACTTTGGAACAAAAATAAGATGATTATTATGATTGAGGATCTCGGTGATCCCCGCAATAGTTATCGTTTGATAACTGTCTAATGATTTTCGTAAGCCGACTTCTATTTTTTGTCCTTGAGTACGTAAAAAATCAATAAATTCTCCAAGTGCAGGAGAGGTCGCATTGATTGCCGCGCCGAGTAATAATTGAATAAACGCTTGAGCAACAGAAAAATCAAAGGTTTGTTTATGAAGTTTCTTTGTTTCGATTTTATTGTGTCCTAGTAGTGGTAAATGGTTGAGAGTATCTAACCAATGTTCAGGACGATAATAGGCTTCATTATCCTCTTTTTTTAATGCAGCAAGATGGTTAGCCATAATAGAAATGAGTCCAATTTGAATATTTTTAAGTTGTGACATTTTTTCTATTTCAGAAGTTTCAAATGGTTTTGGCGACGCAATGATAAATTGTACTAAACCTTCTGAATCTTTTATATTTTGAGAATGTAATGTATTCATCGATAAAGTTTGCGGAAAAGGGGGGGTAATAGGCTCAGCAAAATAGTGATCGGCATTCATAATATTTTTTAGTAAATCAGATTGCTTGTTATTCATAAATAGCATCCTTACACAGTTATACCTTCCTCATTAAAGCCGAATTAAGTGAAAATCTAGAGACTATAATTTATTAACACTATGACAGTTATAACATCGTGTTAACAAATTGTGTGGTCTTTAAGCGAAATTCAGCGTTATATGATATGTTTAATAAATACCCTTACCTATTTTGATAGTTTAAACATGCTGTCAGTATAAAAATAATAAGGAGAAGCTATGTCGTTACGTTTGAAAAAAGAGAGCCATTCCACGCTCTTAGTCGGATCTCAAGAGTACGAGTATTACCGCCTTTCAGAAGTTGCCCGCCAATTAGGCGACATTACTCGTCTTCCTAAATCGTTGAAAGTATTATTAGAGAACTTAGTGCGTTATCTCGACAATGATACGGTTGTTGAAGAGGATATTAAGGCATTAGTTGAGTGGCAAAAAAACGCTCATGCATCACGTGAAATTGCGTATCGGCCTGCAAGGGTGCTAATGCAAGATTTTACAGGCGTTCCTGCGGTTGTTGATTTAGCGGCTATGCGTGAAGCAGTGAAATCATTGGGTGGGCAAGTGGATAAAGTTAATCCATTATCGCCTGTTGATTTAGTTATTGACCACTCTGTTATGGTTGATGAATATGCCAGTAAAAATGCGTTTGCTGAGAACGTGGAAATTGAAATGGCGCGTAACCATGAGCGCTACCTTTTCTTACGTTGGGGACAACAATCCTTTGAACGCTTTCGTGTTGTGCCACCAGGTACAGGAATTTGCCATCAGGTCAATCTTGAGTACTTAGGCAAAGCTATTTGGTCTGAAGTCCAGAATGGGCATCATGTGGCTTATCCTGATACTTTAGTTGGCACGGATTCTCATACCACAATGATCAATGGCCTTGGCGTTTTAGGTTGGGGTGTAGGTGGGATTGAAGCAGAAGCCGCAATGTTAGGTCAACCTATCTCAATGTTAATTCCCGATGTTGTTGGTTTTAAACTGACCGGAAAATTACGTGAAGGGATCACGGCTACTGATTTGGTATTAACCGTCACACAGATGTTACGCGCTCATGGTGTTGTAGGTAAATTTGTGGAGTTCTATGGCGATGGTTTGGCGTCATTACCTTTAGCCGATCGTGCAACAATAGCGAATATGTCGCCAGAGTATGGCGCAACCTGTGGATTTTTCCCAATAGATGATATCACCCTTGATTATTTACGTTTAACTGGACGTGAAGAACAAGACATTGCACTTGTTGAAGCTTATAGCAAAGAGCAAGGTCTATGGAGACATACAGGCGATGAACCTATCTTTACGTCAAAATTATCGTTAGATATGGGCACCGTTGAAGCAAGCCTTGCGGGGCCTAAACGTCCTCAAGATAGAGTTAATCTACCGAGTGTACCTAAGGCATTTAAAGCGGCAGTCGATCTTGAAGCGAATAAGAAACCGCTGACGGCATTTCCTCAAGTAAAAATTGATAATTATCCAGCCTTTGAATTGACCGATGGTGCTGTTGTTATTGCAGCGATCACATCATGTACCAACACCTCAAACCCTAATGTCTTAATGGCTGCTGGATTGCTGGCTAAAAATGCGGTAGAAAAAGGCTTGCAGCGTAAACCTTGGGTTAAGTCTTCTTTGGCTCCGGGCTCTAAAGTGGTCACAGATTATCTTAATCTAGCAGGATTAACGCCTTATCTTGATGAGTTAGGGTTTAATCTTGTGGGATATGGTTGTACAACCTGTATTGGTAACTCAGGACCTTTATTAGCACCGATTGAAAGTGCGATTAAAGATAATGATCTAACGATTGCTGCTGTCTTATCGGGCAATCGTAATTTTGAAGGTCGAATTCATCCCCTAGTGAAAACCAACTGGTTAGCATCACCACCTTTAGTGGTTGCTTATGCTTTATCAGGAAATATGAATATCGATCTTACTAAAGAGCCACTAGGCAAAGATAAACAAGGGGCTCCTGTTTATTTAAAAGATATTTGGCCTGACAGTAAAGCTATTGCTGATGCTGTTGAGAAAGTTAAAACAGAGATGTTCCATAAAGAGTACTCCGCGGTGTTTGAAGGTGATGAAACGTGGAAATCACTGCAAACACAAGACACGCCAGTCTATGGTTGGCAACCAGACTCTACCTATATTCGCCATCCCCCTTTCTTTGAAGGAATGTCAAAGATACCCGCTCCGATTAAAGATATTCATCAAGCCCGTATTTTGGCTATTTTAGGTGATTCAGTGACCACGGATCATATTTCACCAGCTGGTAATATTAAGGCAGATAGTCCTGCTGGACGTTATTTGCGTGAACATGGTGTTGAACCGAAAGATTTTAACTCTTATGGTTCAAGGCGTGGCAATCATGAAGTCATGATGCGAGGCACATTTGCTAATATTCGTATCCGTAACGAAATGGTGCCAGGAATAGAAGGTGGTTTTACCAAGCATATTCCAACGGGTGAAACACTGGCTATTTATGATGCGTCAATGCGTTATCAGCAAGAAGATACGCCGTTAGTGATTATTGCAGGTAATGAATATGGTTCTGGTTCTAGCCGAGATTGGGCAGCGAAAGGAACGCGTTTATTAGGTGTGAGGGCTGTTATCGCAGGCTCTTTTGAGCGTATTCACCGTTCCAACTTAATCGGTATGGGCGTTTTACCGCTAGAATTCCCAGCAGGCGTTACACGTCAAACATTAGGTTTAAAAGGTGATGAGAAAATTGAGATCACAGGACTTAATGCATTAACACCGAGCCAAAATGTCGCAGTGAATATTACTTTTGCTGATAATCGTACCGAAACAATTATGGCGCGTTGTCGTATTGATACTCAAACGGAATTAGCCTATTTCCAACACGGCGGCATATTACATTATGTTATTCGTAATATGCTATAAAATAATTTAGTAGATATAAATTAGAAGGCGAAGAATGATGAATTAATTCTTCGCCTTCTTTTTTAATAGAATATTTTTATATTTAATAATATCGACAAATGACTTCATTTAATACTATAAACCAACCATTAAATGCTAAACATATTTTTAATGAGTGTTAAGTTAATATAAGAATATTAACAGGATTTTATTATCGAGGTATTTATGAAGAAATATAAAATAACGAGTGAAAAAAAAGAATATAATGGTGTTACTTTATATAGAATTAAAAGAGTGTATACGGATAGTCCAGGCGGATGGATAGAAAATGAAAGTAATTTAAGCAGAGATGATAACTGTTTTATTTTTGATAATGTTATGGTATTTGGTAATGCTAAAGTCACAGGTAATGCAATTATCAGGAATAATGTGAAGATCCACGGTAATGCAATAATTAAGGGAAATAGTAAAGTAAATGACAATGCAGAGATTTATGGTAATGCGTTAGTGGAAGATAATGTGACAATATCTGATTACGCTGTGATATATGATAATGCTGTTATTAAAGATAATGCTAAAGTATCAGGAGCGGCTATTGTTCGTGGTGATGCAATAGTTGAAAAAAACGGTTGGGTGACGGGTTATGCGACTATTGAGGGTAGTACGATTGTATCGGAAGATGGGTTTGTTAATAGCCAATCTGGCTCTTGGGATGATATTGATAGACTAAGAGCATTTTATATTTATATTAATAAATTTAATGAAACAGCGACTGCATATGTTAATGGTAGACATCAGGTGCCTATTACTATTTATATAGAAGCCTTAGATAAAAATGGTCGTTTCATAAAAATATCCAAAGAAGATATTTATAGAAATGTACATATAGTAAATGAAAAAAACCTTCCTATTATTAACAATAATAATATTTCTTTGTCTGATAAAGATAATGGGTTTGTATTTCCAAGCAGTCAAGAAGCAACACTGAACTCCACATATGCATCCACTTGTGTTATTTATCTTTCTGTTAATAAAGTGATAGACACCTTTAATGTATGCGCACAAACTCACATTAAAGGAAAAGAGTATACTACAGCCTTTAAAAATAATTACAGTGAATATTTAAACTATATCACTCTGGATGTCGCACCAAAAAAAATATTTACAGAGGCAGATGTAGATATAAATCCACTGGTAAATCCTAAAATAGAAAAAAATGTAGAAACATCAGGTGATGTCTTAACGAAATATTATCTAAGGTTTAACGGCAATAATAAAACGGTAACTAAGAGTGTAGAATGTGAAGAAAATAAATCTTTTCATTTTTATCAAAAAGGTCATTACCAGATAATTAGCACTTCGACTGATAATCATATTAAACAAATTCCATTAACGCCTTATTATTACACTAAGAAATTTCATTTTAAACCTGATACTTTAATTCCAGTCACATCAGAAAATAATGAGGATGGGTTATGTTTCTGGAGCTATAGTATAGAATATGGGAAAGCATTTACATCCAGCAGGGAAGATAAAGAAATGAATTGTATTATATATGATCAATATGGTAATGATCTTAAAGTATCAATTAAAGCAGATGAAAACAATAAATTAAAGTTTTATTTTGGGTCATAACTATTAAATAAAGAGGTCACTGATTATAAGTGACCTGATAAATTATAAGTCGCGTTTACCACCCCTGAATAGCACCACCTTTAAAAATAGTTTCAGCGGCTGTTGCCACTTCGGGGGATTGATAGGCTTTAATAAAATCTCGCACATTATCAGCGTCTTTGTTTTCTTCTCTTGTCACAATAATATTGGTGTAAGGTGAATTTTTATCCTCAATAAAAATACTGTCTTTGGTTGGCGATAAATTAATTTGTTGGATATAAGTTGTACTGATAATAGCGACAGTGACTTTGGGATCGTTTAAAACTCGTGGCAATTGCGCGCCTTCTAGCTCCATAATTTTAAGCTTAAGTGGATTATCAATAATGTCGATAGCTGTAGGTAATAAACCACTGTTTGGTTTGAGTGTAATCAGGTTTTCTTTATCTAATAATAGTAAGGCTCGACCTAAATTGGTGGGATCGTTAGGAACTGCAATGGTATCGCCTAATTTTAACTCAGAAGGATGTTTAATCTTAGTTGAATAGCCCGCCATAGGAAAAACAAACGTATTGCCCACTGCCACTAAATTGTAACCGCGAGATTGATTATCTTGAGCAAGAAAAGGGCGATGTTGAAAAACATTGGCATCAAGTTCTTTGTTTGCCGTGGGATCATTAGGTAATAATGAACCACTGAAACTCACCAATTCAACTTCTAAGCCATATTTTTCTTTTGCGACTTTTTTGGCGACTTCAGCCACATCTTGCTCAGCACCATTAATCACACCTACTTTGATTGAATAGCTGTTTTTATCGCTATTATCACAGCCTGTTAATAATGTTCCTGCTAATAATAGCGCGCTGAAAATCCTACCAGAAAAATGTAGTGGCATAATGCATTCCTATCAAAATTTATTTATTAATAAATAACTTAGAATCAGATGAATAGTCAATGAAATCGCATATGACAAATATTCACATGATATAATTTAATGATAAAAACAATATGAAAATGAGGTGTAGAGTAGAAAAGTAGATAAAGAAGGAATGGCAAGGTAATAGAATAAAAGGAATAAATAAAAATCCGAGCACTCAGGCTCGGATTTGAAGATAATAAATGCGGTATTATTATTTATTACTTTATTATTGCGCTTTCTTAAATAAAAGATGGCCCATTTTATCGGCTTTAGTATCAAGATAATGTGCATTACTTGGATTACGTCCGACGATCAAAGGAACGCGTTCGATAACATTAATGCCTGCAGCTTTCATGATTTCAATTTTCTTCGGATTATTGGTTAATAATCGCACTTCATGAACACCTAATAGATTATACATATCAGCACAAAGGGTAAAATCGCGTTCATCAGCTTTAAAACCTAACTCGAGGTTCGCTTCAACGGTATCTAATCCTTTATCTTGTAATGCATAAGCTCGTATTTTATTTAGCAACCCAATATTTCGGCCTTCTTGGCGATGATAAAGTAATACGCCACGACCTGTTTTGCTTATTTGTGAAAGTGCAGCTTCAAGTTGAAAACCACAATCACAACGTAGACTAAATAAAGCATCACCCGTTAAGCATTCTGAATGAATACGAGATAATACGGGCTCTGAGCCTGAAATATCGCCATAAACAAGGGCGACATGATCTTTTCCTGTTGCGATTTCTTCAAAACCCACCATTAAAAACTCACCAAAAGGAGTAGGTAGTTTTGCTTCTGCGATACGTCTTAATTTCATTATTTTTGACTCATAATTTCAGGTGAAACTCTCGTTCAAGATTATACACTTTATAACGAGAACAAAGAGAAATAAAACACTGAAATGCTTCCATGTCTAATAGGCAAGGAAATGGGATTACACACACTTATAAATTCACACCACTACAAATTATCAGATTTTATGCCTTCTTGCATAATGATTTATTGCTAAACTTGCATCGTTTATACTGATCATCTTTGGCTGTGATCGGAAGATAACATGTGTATTTACAAAGGGGCGATATATTGGATAAGCAAATAACAAAGTTGATTCTGTTAGGTAGTGTGTTGCTCTTAGTCATACCAAGTGTTGTATTGCTATTGGGTTGGAAATGGCAACCGACTGATCATCCTTTAGGCGGTATAAGCACATTATGGATAGCAGATAGTGCAGCAAAACCTTGGGGCGCTGTGACGATGATTGTTTTTTTCGTGTTGCTCTTTAGGATCTTAAAATTAAAAAGTAGCCACTTTATTCAATTAGCTGTGATAATTATTGCTACATTATCTATTGGACAACTCATTAAAGTTGCGGTTAAAAATACAGTAAAAGAGCCTCGCCCTTATGTTGTTTGGGTTAGTGAAAGTTTGCACATGAATTCTGAGGCATTTTATCAAGTACCAAGATCTGAGCGAGAGCAATTACTTCAAAATGGCTTAGCTAATTCACCAGTGATCCCTGAATGGCAACTGAAACATTGGAAAGCTGAAACAGGTTATGCTTTTCCATCTGGTCATAGTTTATTTTCGGCAACACTCGCATTATTTGTTTTTGTCCTTTTTATGTTGCGTCGTCATTATGTTTTAGCGTCACTCGGGTTATTATGGGGAATTGATGTCACAGTAGGGCGTATTGTATTAGGAATGCACTGGGCATCTGATGTGATTGTCGGTATTCTTATCAGCACAGTGCTGGTTTGGTGTGCATTTAAGGTGATTGAGCGACGTTTATTGCTCAAATCCTGACGATAACCCTTATTTTTGAGATACAGAATGTCTTTTTCGATATTTATGTGAAAAAATATACGAAAATCAGATGATTCTAAGAAATGACTTTCTTTGTGCGCAGTGAAAATGCTACCTTTATCTGTCTACTAAAGAAAAGAGAATAAAAAAGGAAATAACGTGAAAAAAGTCCTACTTTTTATTTTGGTTATTCTTGTTCTTGCCATCGTGGTGATTGCCATGACTTTAGGCACAAATAACGATCAGGTAGTCACATTTAATTACCTTATTGCTCAAGGTGAATATCGGATTTCTACCTTGTTAGCGACCTTGTTTGGTGGAGGTTTTATACTTGGCTGGATTGTCAGTGGTGTTTTTTATCTACGTGTACGTTTATCACTAGGTAGAGCGAAACGTAAAATAAAACGCCTTGAAAGCGCCCAAGCAAAACAAGAAAACCAAGAAAGTCGCCCAACGGTTGCTTCTGCTACGAAATAAGGACGATAGCTGATGCTAGAATTGCTGTTTCTGTTATTACCTGTCGCTGCGGCTTACGGCTGGTATATGGGGCGTCGTGGCGCTCAACAGGATAAACAGCAGAACGCCGATCGCCTGTCACGTGAATATGTGGCGGGTGTAAACTTTTTACTTTCTGATCAGCAAGATAAAGCGGTTGATCTTTTCCTCGAAATGCTTAAAGAAGATAGTTCTGCTTTTGAAGCCCATCTTACTTTAGGTAATCTTTTTCGCTCTCGTGGCGAAGTCGAGCGTGCTATTCGTATCCACCAATCATTAATGGAAAGTGCCGCACTTTCCTTTGATCAACGTCTACTCGCTGTTCAACAGTTAGGTCGTGACTATGTAGCGGCTGGTGTTTACGATCGTGCTGAGAATATGTTTCAGCAACTTATTGATGAACAAGAATTTCGTCAAAGCGCACTGCAGTCTTTACTCGCGATTTACCAGTTAACTAGCGATTGGGGAAAAGCCATAGAGACGGCTGAAAAATTGGTTAAATTAGGTCAGCATGAATTAAAAGAACAAATTTCACATTTTTATTGT
This sequence comes from Proteus vulgaris, assembly GCF_033708015.1. Lineage (NCBI taxonomy): Bacteria > Pseudomonadati > Pseudomonadota > Gammaproteobacteria > Enterobacterales > Morganellaceae > Proteus > Proteus vulgaris. Next base: position 1,871,548 of record NZ_CP137920.1, read on the forward strand.
GAATTGGCACTTCAAGAAATGAGCAGTGATAATCTTGATAGCGCGCTTAGTTTGTTGCAAAAAGCAGGGCAAATGGATCCCCTCTGCGCTCGTGTTTCAATTATGTATGGTCGTATCTATATTGCTCGTGATGATAAACAAAAAGCTATCGATGTTTTAATGAAAGTGATTGAGCAAGATAAAGAGATGGTCAGTGAAACCTTGCCTATGCTTTTTGAATGTTTCCAGGCTCAAAACGATACTTCTCGTTGGGAAACCTATTTACGTCAATGTGTGGATAGTAATTGTGGTGCGATCGCAGAGCTTTACCTTGCGGATATTATTGAAGCTAAAGAAGGTATTGAAGCGGCTCAGTTATATATTAATCGTCAATTAGAGCGTCATCCCACAATGCGTCTGTTCTATCGTTTAATGCGTTACCATTTAGCTGAAGCAGAAGAAGGACGTGCCAAAGAGAGTCTTATCTTATTGCGCTATATGGTAGGTGAACAAATTCGCACGAAACCCGATTATCGTTGCCATAAATGTGGTTTTACTTCTCATGCATTATATTGGCATTGTCCATCCTGTCGTTCATGGGATACCGTTAAACCTATTCGCGGTTTAGATGGTCAGTGACGATGTCACTTTTTTAATAGTCTCTCTATAAATAAAGGCCCTAAAATGTCATTTCATTGTGATAAAAAATCGCCCGAGCTTACCTGCGCGCCCGTTATTGTGGCACTAGACTATGAAGACCAAAAAAGTGCATTAGATTTTGCACAGCGTATCGATCCCTCATCTTGTCGTTTAAAAATTGGTAAAGAAATGTTTACCCGTTTTGGACCTCAATTTGTGACTCAATTACAAAAAGAAGGGTTTGATATTTTCTTAGATTTAAAATTTCATGATATTCCCAATACCGTTGCAAGAGCTGTCGCCGCGGCTGCTGATTTAGGTGTATGGATGGTTAATGTCCATGCGAGTGGTGGAAGTCGTATGATGCGAGCAGCTAAAGAGAGTCTTGCTGTATTTGGTAAAGATGCACCACTTTTAACGGCGGTGACGGTACTGACCAGCATGGATCAATCTGATTTAATTGAATTGGGAATAACATTGACACCTGCAGAACAGGCAGAACGTTTAGCGTTACTGACAAAATCTTGTGGTCTTGATGGTGTCGTCTGCTCTGCACATGAAGCAACGCGTTTTAAACAGGTTTGTGGTGACGATTTCTTATTAGTCACGCCGGGGATCCGTCCAGCAGGAAGTGATGTTGGCGATCAGCGTCGCGTAATGACACCAGAGCAAGCTATTGCAGCCGGTGTTGATTATATGGTGATTGGACGTCCAATTACACGTAGTGATGATCCACTAGAAACGTTGCAACAAATTAATCGTTCTATACAAGGTATGTAATTAACATGGATAATAACTCTCGTTTGGTTTATTCCACAGATACGGGGCGCATAAAAGAAGAAGAACAAAAGCCAACTCGTCCTGCTGGTGATGGTATTGTACGTATTCAGCGCCAAACTAGTGGCCGTAAAGGCAAAGGCGTTTGCGTTGTTTCAGGTATTGATCTTGATGATGCAGAGTTAACTAAACTCGCAGCTGAGCTGAAGAAAAAATGCGGCTGTGGCGGTAGTGTTAAAGACGGTTTAATTGAAATTCAAGGTGATAAACGTGATTTAATTAAATCACTATTAGAAGCCAAAGGAATGAAAGTTAAGCTTGCTGGTGGTTGATTTCACGAGCTAGCAATGAAATGAATAATGGTGCGCTGATTTTTTATTGAGATCAGCGCATTTTTTATTGTTATGAATAGATGTGTTTTTAAAGGTATTTTATGAAAGCGTATTTAATGGCAGTTGTACTGTTATATTCTTCTGTGCTTTTTGCAGAAAACAAGATTGAGAACGTGGTTGTTCATGATAAATATTGCTCTTCACCAGAACAAACTATGGATGAAGTCTTTGAGAATGGGGCACTAACATATTGTGCTTATGCCGGGCTTTCAATTGTAGATGCATATAAAAAATATGTTAATGAGCATGATGAAGATTATCTCGTAAAAACCATTAAGGTGAATAACAACATCCAAAAAGAGTATTTAAAAGACAGTGTTTCTGTTGATTATAAATGGGAAAATTCGAAGAAATTAATGATAGAACAGCAGTTTGCAGGTGGTTTTACGGAACTTGTATTAGAAGAAGATACGACAGGCACTAAAATTACCATTACAGGCCATCCTGATTAATTTTGACTAAAATAGCGAGTTTATAAGTAAAATTATAGGTGACACTGTCACCTTTTTTATGTTTGATTCTATTCTTTTTCATCGATTCTTAGATATTTTACTGGCACTGAACGTGTTAGCCAAACACCGTTATCTGCTTGATAAAATTCAAAACCTTCACTAAACATTTTTCCACTATCTACGCTTAAAACAATGGATTTTCCATGACGATTGCCGACATTCACTGCTGTTTTATAATCTTGTGAAAGATGAACATATTGACGACCATTAGGTATTAAACCTTGTTTAAAAATACTATCGATAAAGCGAGTTGCTGTACCGTGAAAAAGTATTTTAGGGGGAGTAATCGCTGGGTAGTCAATAGTGGTTTTAAGGGAGTGGCCTTGAACGGCGCGGATAAAAAGGCCATCTTCTGAAATAGCAAAACGTTTTTTATCATTGGTTTTTACAACGTCTTTAATTAATTTAAGAGTGAGCGGTGTTCCATTTTTCTGTGCTAATAGGATTAATTTTGATATTTCACCCCATCCTTGCTCATCCAATGTTAAACCGATACTTTCAGGGGCATGACGTAAGATATAGCTTAAAAAACGACTAATTTGTACTTTGTCTTTCATTGAGTTAATCCATTTATTCGTTATTAAATTTATGATGCGAAAAAAATCACCTATGCATCATAAAAACATTTCCTTTTTTAAGGTTTTCTTTTATCGCTAGGTTTGACTAGACATTAAAGATATAAAAAAGCTGATAATTCTAAGTGAACTATCAGCTCTATTGTACACCGATTTAAGTCTTATTAGATAGGACGAGCAACGATATTACGTGTTTCTAGTTTTACATCTTCAATGCGAACAGGAATGATATCATTAAGTTTATAAGCTGTTTCGCCTTTCACAATGACGGTGCCTGTTTCTTGGCTACATTGGATTTCATCACGTACGGCATGTAAGAATGGCGCAGGAATAAAGGCAACCGCACCATTTTCAACGAGACGAACACGAACACCACCACGAGTAATATCGATAATTTCTGCATTAAATGGTGTTTCAGTGCCTGCAAAAGGTTTTAAGAAACGTGCATATAACCAATCACCCACATCACGCTCCGCCATACGGTTAGCTCGACGACGCTCCGCAATACGAATACCATCTTCTTCTTGTGGTTTCTCAGCGCTTTCTTTGCTGATAATCGCTTTGAGCAAACGGTGATTTAAAATATCACTGTACTTACGGATTGGTGAAGTCCATGTCGCATAAGCGTCTAACCCTAAACCAAAGTGAGGTCCAGGCTCTGCTTTGATTTCAGCAAAGTTTTGGAAGCGACGAATACGACTATCAAGGAATTGATTTGGCTGATTATCGAGTTCACGACGCAATTGGCAGAAACCTTCGAGTGTTAATAAACGTTCAGACGTCGTTTCAATCCCGTTATCTTTTAAGGTTTGTACAACTTGATCGATATAAAGTGGATCAAAACCGGTATGAACGTTGTAAACGCCAAAACCTAAGTTTTTCGCCAATACTTTTGCGGCACAGATATTGGCAGTGATCATTGCTTCTTCAACAATGCGGTTTGCGATACGGCGTTTTTCAGCAACGATATCTAAAACATTGCCACTATCATCAAGAATAAAACGGTAATCAGGACGTTCTTTAAAGACCAGAGCATGTTTTTCACGCCATTCATGACGTTTTTCACACATCTCTTTTAATAGCATGACTTGCTTATGAACCATCTCATTTTCAGGTTGCCATTGTGAATTTTCATCTTCTAACCAATCTGAAATGTTGTCATAAACCAGCTTAGCTTTTGATTCTACCCAGGCAGAGTAGAAGTGAATATCTTCAAGTAAACTACCATCTTCAGTGATATTGACTTGGCAAACTAATGCAGGGCGTTTTTCATTAGGGCGTAATGAGCAGAGATTATCTGACAGTTCGCGAGGTAACATCGGGATATTAAATCCCGGTAGATAATTAGTGAGCGCGCGTTGTGCAGCAATTTTATCTAATTCACTGTTTGGCAGAATATAAGCCGTTGGATCGGCGATGGCGATAAATAACGTTAATTGACCGTTCTCTTCTTTACGAATAAAGAGCGCGTCATCCATATCTTCTGTTGATGCACTGTCGATAGTGACAAAGGAGAGAGAAGTCAGATCTTCGCGAGGTAAAACGTCATGTAATGTTAGCGCTTCGTTCCCCATTTCAGGCGCATCACGTTCAAGTTGATGACGCATTAAGGTCACCCACCACGGCGCGAAGTGATCATCTTTATCCGTGATATAGTCGGTTATTTCTGCCTGAAATCCTTTATCACCTTTATTAAGTGGGTGTCGACGCATTACGGCAACAGCCCAATCTTGATCAACAAAGCTATGTGTTAAGCCTTGAGCTGGACGGCAAGGAATAGCATCTTTTAAAAGAGGGTGATCTGGGATTATCCACAGACGATTATCACCTTCTTTTTTCTGAATACGACCGACAAAACGCGTTAAGAAAGGTTCGACTAATTCTTCAGGCTCAACCGATTCTTTATCGCCATTGGTATGAACGGCAGCAATAACTCGGTCGCCATGCATGACTTTTTTCATTTGCGGAGGGGGAATAAAATAGCTTTTCTGACCATCAACTTCAAGGAAGCCAAAGCCTTTATCTGTTCCCTTTACAAGGCCTTCCACGCGCGGTGTCTGGGCATGGAGTTGCTGTTTTAGCTGTGCAAGCAGCGGATTGTCTTGAAACATATTTTTCCGGAAAGTCGGCAGTTTTAATAATAAAAAGTGGGCAATAGTTTTATTCGATTGTGTGTAGTGACGCAAGTAATATTGCATCAGAAAAACAGACAAATCGGTAAAAAATTATTCAGGATCTGTTTTTTCTTTAAATTCACAAAGATCTTCAATAATACAAGAGCCACACCGTGGTTTTCGTGCAATACAGGTATAACGACCATGAAGAATAAGCCAATGGTGACAATCAACTTTAAATTCTGCCGGAACAACCTTTAAGAGTTTTTGTTCGACTTCATTGACATTCTTACCAGGGGCGAACCCTGTGCGATTACTCACTCTAAAGATATGTGTATCGACAGCGATGGTTGGCCAGCCAAATGCGGTGTTTAAAACAACATTGGCAGTTTTACGACCGACGCCAGGTAAGGCTTCGAGTGCTTCTCTGTTTTCAGGAACTTCACTGTTATGCTTATCGACTAAAATTTGACATGTTTTAATGACATTTTCAGCTTTAGTATTATATAGACCAATGGTTTTAATGTATTTCTTAAGACCATCGACGCCTAAAGTCAACATTGCTTGTGGTGTGTTGGCAACAGGGTAGAGTTTAGCTGTTGCCTTATTAACACTCACATCGGTGGCTTGTGCAGAGAGTAATACGGAGATCAATAGTTCAAACGGAGAGTCAAATTTTAGCTCTGTCGTTGGTTGCGGATTGTTATCACGCAACCGAGTTAGAATTTCAATACGTTTTGCTTGATTCATTATGCTCACAAATTAGTTTTTAACAATATGACTACCACAGCCTTGTGCTTTTTCGTAAGTTTTCGTTGTCGAAGCGCTGCGTTTTTTCTGTCTTTCATCAATGAGGTATTTTGCTGCTAGCATAAAGCCTAAACCGATAAAAGCACCCGGTGGTAAAATGGCAAGCAAGAAAGGAGAGTCTAAATGTACTATCTCAATTCTTAATACTCGTGCCCATTCACCTAATAGCAAATCAGCCCCGTCAAATAATGTCCCGTTACCTAACACTTCACGTATAGCACCTAAAACAAAGAGTGCGGCAGTTGCACCTAATCCCATTGCTAGACCATCAATAGCAGAAGGAAAAACTTCATTTTTAGCGGCAAAAGCTTCAGCACGACCAATAACAATACAGTTAGTGACGATCAAGGGAATGAAGATCCCTAAAGATTGATATAAGCCATAGGCGTATGCGTTGATCAGTAATTGCACAGCACTGACGACTGACGCAATTATCATAACATAAATTGGGATACGAATTTCAGAGGGAACCCAACGACGTAAGCTAGAAACGGCGACATTGGTGCAAAATAGGACTAATGTTGTCGCAATACCTAAGCCTAAGGCGTTTGTTGCTGTTGAGGAAACAGCAAGTAAAGGGCACAACCCAAGTAATTGCACTAAAGCCGAGTTATTTTTCCATAATCCTTGAGAAAAGAGCTCTTTAATTGAGTTCATATTAATTTGCCTCACAGACAGAGAGTGTATCGAGTTTCTCTGGTAAAGATTGTATTAACCATGCAGTACGCTTTGATGAGTTGACAACAGCGCGAGGGGTGATCGTCGCACCCGTAAATTGATCAAAATCTCCGCCATCTTTTTTTACTGCCCAGTGCGGATCGTTTTCACTGGAAATGAATTTATTACTCAGTGTTGTGATCCAATCCGAAATACGTGTTTCAATTTTATCTCCCAACCCTGGCGTCTCATTATGAGCCGTTACACGTACCCCAAGGACATTGCCTTTAAAGTCGGCGCCCACAAGAAGTTCAATGGCACCTGAATAGCCATCAGGTGCAGTAGATTCTAACGCAGCAGCAACAGGTTTACCGTCTAAACGGGCAACATACAGTTTATGGGGCTTGGTATTACCTAATTCAGGCGCCGTAAGAAGATAGCAATCTTTGGAAAGTGAATTGTTATACATTGCTTGGGGGATCACTTGATCTAATAGTTTTTGTTTCTCTAAAGCCACTTGTTCTGCGATGGTATTTTCTGTGAGGTGATAGACCACAGCAGTTAAACCCGTCGTACAAGCTGCAAAGATAGCTAATGTGAGTCCATGGCGTTTTAAGATTTCGATCATCATTTTCTCCTTGGTATTAATGCCCGTAAACACGAGGGCGTGTATAGCTATCAATAAGAGGTACAGCGATATTGGCAAGTAATACAGAGAAAGCGACGGCATCGGGATATCCGCCATAAACACGAATAATCCAAACTAATAAACCAATCATTCCCGCATAAATTAAACGGCCTTTAGGCGTTGTTGAGGCACTAACCGGATCAGTAGCAATAAAAAATGCGCCTAACATGGTGGCTCCAGAGAAAATCTGTAATAGCGGTTGTGAGTAACGTGTGGGATCAATACCCCAGCTAATAACCGAACAGAGCGCTAATACAGAAATCATCGCAACAGGGATATGCCAGCTAATAATGCGTTTATAGAGCAGGATTAATCCACCAAATAAATAAGCTACATTCACCCATTGCCAACCAATACCGGCAAATTCACCTTGTAAAATAGGAGTCGCTAAGACTTCATCAATAGGATGAGTGAGTAAGCCAGTTTTAAAGCTATCAAGCGGTGTTGCTTGTGTAATGCCATCAACAGAGCGTCTTAAATCTTCAAGTGTTACGCCAGATGATGTTTGCCCTGTAAAGAAGATACTTAAACTATCCATGACATTATAAGAGACAGCTTGTAGTTCAACAGGGGGCATCCAAGATGTCATTTGTACGGGGAAAGAGATCAGTAAAACCACATACCCCACCATAGCAGGGTTAAATGGATTTTGTCCTAAGCCACCATAAATATGTTTTGCGATAACAATGGCGACGAAAGTACCTAAAACAATGATCCACCACGGGGCTAAAGGCGGAATACTAATGGCAAGCAATACACCCGTTAACAGCGCTGAATTGTCTTTTAGGTAAAGTAAGGGATCTTCTTTTTTGAGCTTTACGCAGAGTGTTTCAGTGACAAGAGCCACGATAATCGCTAACACAATTTGGTAAATAGTGCCTAAACCAAAGAAATAGATTTGGCTTAAGATCCCCGGTAGTGCGGCTAATGTTACCCATAGCATCACTTGGCTGGTGGATTGTTGGTTATGCGTAAAAGGTGAACTCGCAATTTTTAATTTACTATTGTTATTTTGTATTGGTCTGAATTTCATCTGTGATTAATCCAAGGTAACTTCTTCTTTAGCTCGACGTTGTTCGGCTTCTTTTTTTGCTTTTACTCTGGCAATGGCGGCAGCGACAGCAGCTTTACGTGGATCGATATCTTCCGCTTCAACATCTTGAGCTGGCGCTTCTGCGGTTGGTGCTTGAGAAGCTTGCTGAGCTTCTTTTTTTGCTTTTACTCTGGCAATGGCGGCAGCAACAGCAGCTTTACGTGGGTCGACTTCTTCCGTTTTAGCATCTTGAGCTGGTGCTTCTGCGGTTGGTGCTTGAAAAGCCTGTTGAGCTTCTTTTTTCGCTTTTACTCTGGCAATGGCGGCAGCAACAGCAGCTTTACGTGGATCGACATCTTCCGCTTCAACATCTTGAGCTGGTGCTTCTGCGGTTGGTGCTTGAGAAGCTTGCTGAGCTTCTTTTTTCGCTTTTACTCTGGCAATGGCGGCAGCAACAGCAGCTTTACGTGGATCCGCATCTTCGCGCTCACTCGCTATATTTTCACTTGATGTTTCTTGTGCTTTTTGCTGTGCTAATTTAGCGGCTTGTTTTGCTCTGACTTCTTCTTTACGTTTTTTACGTGCGGCAATAGCGGCTGCGTTATCAGGCTCTTCGCCCGCTTTAACAGAAATAATTTTGCCGATACTTTGTTTCGCTTTTACACGAGAAAGTGCAGATTGAACTTCACCGTGATCTTCATCATTAAGTTTTACAGCAGCACGTTGATGTCTTGCTTCGCGTTCAAGTTTTTCACGCTCCATACGTATTTTCTTAGCTTCAAAACGTGCTTTTGCTTCAGTTGCGCGTTTTGCTTCCGCATCAATTTCACGGATTTCTGCTTTTTCTTGGCGATAGTATTGAACTAGCGGAATATTACTAGGGCAAACAAATGCACAAGCACCGCATTCAATACAATCAAATAAATTATGTTGTTGTGCTTTTTCATGCTCTTTACCTTTACTAAACCAGTAAAGTTGTTGAGGTAATAAACCACTAGGGCAAGCATCTACACAATGACCACAACGGATACAGGCTTCTTCAAGGTTATCTGTATCCATCTCTTCAATTGAAGGGATAAGTAGGCAGTTGGTTATCTTAACAACAGGGGCATTTAAGTCTGGTAAGGTAAAGCCCATTAATGGCCCCCCCATAATCACCATTTGTTCAGAGCCTGCTACAAAACCCGCTTGTTTTAGCAATGAGTAAATAGGTGTCCCTAAACGAGTCCAAAAATTACCCGGTGTTTTCGCACCGTTTCCAGTGACAGTGACAACACGTTCAATTAATGGCTCATCATCAATAATGGCACGTTTGATGGCGACAACCGTCCCCACATTTTGCATTAACACGCCGATATCAGATGAACGCCCCCCTGATGGTACTTCTTTACCCGTTAAGATTTTAGTGAGTTGTTTAGCGCCCCCTGATGGGTATTTTGTTGGGATCACACGAATGAAAATACGTTTCTCATCAGGTACTGCACTTAAAGCGTGTTTTAATGACTCAATAGCTTCAGGTTTATTATCTTCAATACCAATTAGCACCTCATCCGGAGAGATAAGGTGAATTAAGACCTGACACCCAGCAATCACTTCATCAGCATGCTCTTGCATTAATCGATCGTCTGCTGTGATATAAGGTTCACATTCAGCCGCATTGATGATGAGTGTTTTTACAAGGTCGCCACCCCCTTTTAATTTTGATGCAGTTGGGAACCCTGCACCGCCTAATCCCGCAATACCGGCTTCATGAATACGGTTAAGTAACGTATCTCTGCTTTCCAATTGGTAATTAATGATAGGGGATTTTTTTCGCCATTCATCTTTGCCATCAGATTGAATTCTTACTGCAATTTCAGGTAATCCAGAAGGGTGAGCACTTGGAAAAGGTTCTATTGCCGTTACCATACCAGAGATAGAGGCATGTACAGGTAATGTTCTACCAATCCCTTTTGTTAAGGGCTGGCCTTTTAATACATGGTCACCTACGTTGACACAAAGTTGACCTGGTACACCTAAGTGTTGATGAATAGGGATAATTACTTTTTCTGGTAATTGCGCTATACGCATCGGTGTACGGCTTGACTGTAATTTCATTTCAGGAGGATGAATACCGCCTTTAAAATCCCAGATTTTATCTTTTTTAAATAACGAAAAGAGATTAAACATGAGCATTATCCTCCGTCTTTAAGGACGGTTCATCTTCAGGTGTTTCTTCTGGTTCTGCCGGAATGTTTTTTACAGGGATTGTATTTAAATCCCATTTCCAGTTTGAGGTGGTCACTTTGACAGGAACTAACGTTATACAATCAGTAGGGCAAGGAGGAACACATAAGTCACATCCCGTACATAAGTCTTCAATAACGGTGTGCATAGCGCGTGTTGCGCCCACAATGGCATCAACTGGGCACGCTTGAATACACTTGGTGCATCCTATGCAATTATCTTCATCAATTACGGCGACTTTTCTAATTGGGTTCAATGCTTCTTCGTCACCCTCTAGTGGCTGAGGGTCAACACCCATCAATTCCGCTATTTTTAACATCACTTGTTCGCCACCTGGCGCACAACGGTTAATCATCTCACCATTGTTTGCAACAGCATCGGCATAAGGACGACACCCAGGATGGCCACATTGTCCGCATTGGCTTTGCGGTAATATTGCGTCAATTTTTTCGACAATAGGATCTTCTTCCACTTTAAAACGACGTGAGGAATATCCCAAAATTAGCCCGAAGATAAGACCTAGTGCACCCAGTACACCAATTGCTATCCATAAAGAATTCATTACAGTTTCACCAAACCACTAAAACCCATAAAGGCGAGAGACATTAAACCAGCAGTAATTAAACCAATTGAAGCACCTTTAAAGGGTGCCGGTACGTTGGCAACGGCTAAGCGTTCTCGAATAGCGGCAAATAATACCATGACAAGAGAAAAACCAACGGCTGCACCAAAGCCATAAACGGCAGATTGCATAAACGTGTGGGCTTGATTGATATTTAATAATGCCACACCTAATACGGCACAGTTTGTGGTAATTAAAGGTAAGAAGATCCCTAATAAACGATAGAGTGTTGGGCTTGTTTTTCTTACGACCATTTCAGTGAATTGTACAACTACTGCAATAACTAAAATAAAGCTGAGTGTGCGTAAATAAAGTAAGTCCAAAGGGACTAAAATAAAACTATCCATCAGCCAAGAACTAATCGAGGCAATGGTCATAACAAAGGTTGTCGCAAATCCCATACCAATCGCAGTTTCTAATTTTTTTGATACACCCATAAATGGGCATAATCCAAGGAATTTGACGAGTACAAAGTTATTCACCAATACGGTGCCGACGAATAGAAGTAAGTAATCAGTCATTGTTATGCCAAAATTGTTAAACAGAGAAACAAAAAGCCTCCTGAAATAAAGAGGCTAAACAAGCGTATATAATATCAAGGGTAAAGGTGTGAAGTTATCGAACTTGTGTGAAAGTTTCACGAACACGTTTAGAGTACTTGATATAAGGCACAAAGCAGGCAGTCGAGAAAACAGACCATAGAAGAGATTGTAATGCGGTTTGGTCGTCAACAGGCGCAAAGCCAAAGCTCTTAATGGCTAAGAGTAAGTTGATAAGCAACCAAAAAACAAATAGGCGTGGAAAGTTTTTAGCACGATAAAAAAATTGTCGGAGTAGATAAAGCGTAAAGCTAAACATTACCCACGTTGTTAACGCAGAAAGATACCAACTTGATATCAAATGAAAAGGAAGCTGGTGGAGGATCGAAAAGTCTGAAAAATATTTAATAACATAGAGAACAGACATCAACCCAGAACCAATAACTGACAAGATCATATAAGCCAATGGCGCAAGCAACCACCCTGTAATAGGCGCTTTTCCTGAAAGGTTATTCTGTGTGTTTGCGTTGAGATCACATTTCATTAATTAATTATTCCTACTCGTATGTATAGAACTAAACGGGATATTATCACAAACTTTGTTATTATTTATTTAGCTACAAAAGTGAAAGTGATTTTTGTTAATAAAAAAACAGATAAAAATAGGATAGGGTTATGGCAATTAAACTCAATGTTGGAATTATCGGGTATGGGTATGCAAGTAAAACCTTTCATGCTCCGCTAATAACAACAACCGAAGGCTTAAATCTTAGTGCAATTTCAAGCTCAGATGAAAATAAAGTTAAACAAGATTTTCCGCACATAACGATTTATGCAGACCCTCAAGATCTTATTAATGATCCCTCAATAGACTTAATCATTATTCCAACACCGAATAATACTCACTATTCACTGGCTTCACAGGCTTTGGGAAAAGGTAAACATGTTATTGTTGATAAACCATTTACCCTGACACTGGAAGAAGCTGAAAAATTGACTCAGCAAGCAACAGATGCTGGTAAGCTTCTTTCCGTCTTTCATAATCGCCGTTGGGATTCTGGTTTCTTAACCGTTAAAAAGCTTTTAGCAGATAAAACCTTGGGAGAGATCAGCGCATATGAAGCGCATTTTGACCGTTTTCGTCCGACTGTACGTCAACGTTGGCGAGAAGATGCAGGGATTGGAGGGGGGCTCTGGTATGATCTCGCGCCTCATGTTCTTGACCAAGCGATTTGCCTATTTGGGGAACCCAAAGCGATTACTGCTGATATTGCTCAATTACGCCCTAATGCAAAAAATGCCGATTACTTTCATGCATTACTAGAATATGACAATCTCAGAGTTGTTCTTCATGCTTCTATGTTAGTCGCGTCTCCAACACCTATTTTTGCTATTCATGGGACAAAAGGAAGTTATGTTAAGTATGGTTTAGATACGCAAGAAGATGCCTTAAAAGCCGGTTATCGCCCTAATCAAACTTATAATTGGGGAATGGATAATAGTGATGGTGAATTAACAATACTATCAGAGTCTGGGGAGTTAGAAACAACCACACTCGCGACACTTTCGGGTAATTATCCTGCTTACTATCAACAAATTTATCGCGCAATTACATTGGGTGAAGAAAATCCCGTTACACCAATACAAGCAACAGCCATTATGCGTTTGATTGAAGCTGGCGAAATATCTAATCGTTTAAAGCAAACTATTACGTTATAGGCAGAAGGGAGCGCTAAATCTAATGTCTTGGTGGCAAAAACTAAAACTTGACCCTTTTCTCATGATTATGATTTGTGTGGTGACGCTAGCAACATTACTGCCCGCACAAGGTGATATCAAAGTTCTATTCCAATATCTTACGACGGCTGCAATAGCATTGCTGTTCTTCTTGCATGGTGCAAAGCTGTCTAGAGAGGCAATACTGGCAGGGCTTGGGCATTGGCGTTTACATCTTACTGTATTTGCCAGTACTTTTATTCTTTTCCCTATTTTGGGACTCGGATTACAAGTTATTGTGCCTGAATGGATGTCTCCAACGGTTTATATGGGGTTCTTATATCTTTGTGCGCTACCCGCAACCGTTCAATCAGCTATTGCTTTTACTTCTGTTGCTGGCGGAAATGTCGCTGCTGCTATTTGTAGTGCATCTGCATCCAGTATTCTTGGTGTTTTTCTTTCACCGGTATTAGTCGGTTTTTTAATGCAAACGCAAGGTTCAGCCAATGATTTTGATACAGCAGGGGCGATCCAATCAATTTTATTGCAACTCATGGTACCTTTTATTATTGGTCACTTATCACGCCCTTTAATTGGTCGCTGGGTCGATAAGCATAAAAAATTAGTTAATAGAACAGATCGTTCTTCTATTTTGCTGGTGGTTTATGTGGCATTTAGTGAGGCGGTTGTGGAAGGGATTTGGCATAAAATTGACGGTTGGTCGCTATTAATGATTGCCGTAGTGAGTTGTATTCTATTAGCAATTGTTATTTTTGTGAACGTGTACAGTGCAAGATTGCTTGGTTTTAATAAAGAAGATGAAATCACGATTGTTTTTTGTGGTTCTAAAAAGAGCTTAGCAAATGGTGTACCTATGGCGAATGTGTTATTTCCTGCTGCCACTGTTGGGATAATGTTATTACCATTAATGATCTTCCATCAGATCCAGTTAATGGTTTGTGCTGTGTTAGCACAACGCTACGCTAATCAGGCTAAAGAAGCGGGTAAGAAATAACGTATTTAAGCTGGTGGATAATCAATAATATTAATCAAATATTGATAATAAAATAAATAAGAAAAGCATCGATTTAATTTTTATCGGTGCTTTTTTATTTGCTATGATAATCATGACTTTTATTATTTTCTTTTTCGTCTGTCAATAAAGAAGATTGAGATTTAAATGGAAGCGGTAGGCCGAATAAAAAATAAATTAAGAAAACAAATCCCATATTTAAATAGTCGGATTTATTATTTTTCACATCAATCTTTAATTCACAGTCGATGGGTTCTAGCTGATCGTTAATGGTATATTTACCTTGGTAAAGTTCATTGAGTATTGCCTGTGCTTGCGTAAATTCTTTATAGTTAACGAGTAATTTTACCCCTCCAGTCGCTTGAGCATACACTTGGTTATTCCAAACAATATTTTCATCTAAAAGGAGCACATCAATACCTTCTGATTGAAGAAGACCCGCTTCAATAGAGGCATCAAGTGGCGATAGATATTGTGCTAATAATATATATTGACCTCTTGTCGGATGGATATTCCACATAGCTTTTCCTTAATGTTCAAATAACGCTTTGAAATTAATTTTAGTCTAAAAGTTATTAATAATTCCATCCATTTTCAATAAATAAAAAAACCACCTGATAAACAGATGGTTTTAATCCAAAAACGATGAAAATTTAACGTGAGCTTACTTTCTTTATTAATGCATCACGTTCTGTTTGGCTAATAAATGCCATTCTTAAACCGTTAATTTGCGTTTGGCGGATTTGCTCCTGTGTTAATCCAGCAGCAGGTGCTGCAACGGTATATTCGTGTTTTAGCTCAATACCTTCAACCGCAGGATCATCGGTGTTAAGAGAGGCAATAATGCCATGCTCTAAAAATGTTTTTAAAGGGTGCTCTGCTAACGTATTGATAGTACTGGTTTGAATATTCGACGTTAAGCAAGACTCAATCCCAATTTGATGCTCGGCAAGGTAGTCCATTAAACGAGGATCTTCAATGGCTTTAACACCATGACCAATGCGACTAGCACCTAATTCTTTAATTGCATGCCAAATACTTTCTGCACCCGCTGCTTCACCAGCATGAACCGTAATATTCCAGCCAGTATCACGAGCACGATTAAAATGAGGTTGGAATAAATGACCTGGGAAACCCAATTCATCACCAGCTAAATCAAGTGCTGTAATTTTATCTTGATGTTTTAGTAAGCCATTTAATTCTTGTTGGCAGGCGTCTTCACCAAAGGTACGGCTTAGAATGCCGATTAAACGAATGTCTACATCGTGTGATTGCAGTGCGCTTTGTACACCATCAACAATCGCTTCCACGACACCTTCAACCGGTAATTGATGTTTCATTGCCATATAATAAGGCGAGAATCGCAGTTCAGCGTAATCGATACCTGCATTAACGACATCCACCACGTTTTCATAAGCAACACGATGGCATGCGTCTAAATCTGCTAAAACCGCTACACCCCAATCTAATTTTTGTAAAAAGCTAACAAGACTTGGCTCATTTTTTGTAATTTGTACATGAGGGCGCAATGCTTCTAATTCATAAGCGGGAAGCGCAATATTATGTTGCTTTGCTAGCTCTAAAATAGTTTGAGGGCGAATATTACCATCTAAATGGCGATGTAAGTCGGTTAAAGGCAACTGTGTGTCAATCACGTGTTATTTTCCTTTTTAATAGAAATAATGAAAATCTATCGTTTATAGTGATTTTCTTATAATCGGGTAAATATAAATGAGTTGCAGATTATTATGACTGATTTTTATTTTGTTCACTAATAAATAAACTTAAATTGGTTATTTTTAAAACTAAAAATACAGTTTTTTCTTGTTTTTAAGTTAAAAAACAAAAAATAGAAAAAAGAACTGTTTATTTATTAACTACAATATTCAATGTAATTGAAGTGTATTATCAAGCAAATTGATACATTAAATATTACGTTTAAAAAAGCTTTATCATCATAATTGAAATATTCTATCAATTATTTTGATAGGTTTGCGGAGGAAGGGGGGGTGAAAAAGATCTGAAATATCATTTTGTTATAATTTTATTTAACAGTTGGCTTATTTATCCAAGATGAAAATGCGTAGATAAAAATGAAAAAACTATTTTTATAAAACTAACAAAGTTTGTTTGTACTTAAATTTATTTATAAAAATAAAACTAAAAAATAGAATATCTCTTTTATTAAATGAGGAATAAAGAATAGGGAATTAACGTCATAATAGGTTGCTGTCCAATAGATATATTCAACTGAATGCCATTATTTGCATAATGATTTTTAATAAATATCTAATTATTTAAAATTAAGGAATATAAACATGAATGAGAATTCTGATTTTGGTTTTGAAAAAACAAATAATAAAGTACAGCACTCATTAATATCCCAAATACTTCCACCTTCATCTGCAAACAATCTTACTTATGGATCACAAGTGGTTACTGGTGATGGTGTAATTGCGTTGGATTTAGTTGTCGTGATTGATACCAGTGGTTCAATGGCTGATGAATCGTCAGACTTAAGTAAAGAAGTGGATGACGCAATACAAGCTGCACTTGAAAAATGCCCATCAAAACTGAGAGTCACCTTTTTAGGTATAGAAGGGACATGGGAAGAGACTAAATTTGATCAATCAGTCAGTGACTATTTAAAAGCACTAGGAGTTCCTGAAAGTCGCTTACAGGCAAGAAAACCCTTTAAAGAGGCTGATGGACGTGATCATGCAGGTAATAGAGAGGATTTATGTCGTGCAGTGATTGACTTAAGTCAGTATTTTGATTGGCGTGATGGTGCTCGTCGCGCTATTTTTGTGCTGGGTGATGAAGGGATGGAAGGAGGCGGTGGTGTTCTTACAAATGAGGCGGTTAGAAAAAATGATGAAGCGATCGCTGTGGCTCAAAATGAAAAAGTTAAAGTGTACACTTATCAAGGAACGCCTGACGATAAGATAACGAATTTAGATCGTTTTCCAAGTATTGCTGATAGAGATAGTATTACAAAAGAATATGAGCGCTTAGCGAAACAGACAGGCGGGCGTTCATATATATATACGACCGGGATTGCACAGTTCTCATTAGTATTACAAGAAATACTCTGTGATAGCTTGACGTTACCGAACATTCCTAAGCCGAATAAAAAAGCACCTGACTGTAATCAGGTGTGTGCACAGCTCAGTTCTATTATTTCAACAGTAAATACGCTTGCCGAAATAATTAATAAAGTCATTGATTCTTGTTGTAAAGAAGAGGGAAACAATCATCATATTCCAACTAAAGACTGCGATTGTTAATTAAAAACAATGCTAAAAAAATACCCCATTGTGTTATTCACAGATGGGGTATTTATTTATTGCTTTAACGAACAACTTATCGTTCTAACAAAAGATTAATTATTGAGCTTGTGCGGGTTGCTCAGGAATTAAAATGTCTTGCTCTTCGATAATTGCTGGATCTTCAGTCATCTCTTCTTGATAACCTTCTTCTGAATAGTCAGAATCATCGTAATCGTAAGATGATGCACCCATACCAAATAACATCGCTGCTAAACCTAACATTTGAGGCGCTTGGGTCACTTCCATAAACTCATCAAAAGTATAAGTTTTACCATTCATAGTAAACTTATCAGCGGCATAGTTCAGTTTCATACTTAATGCTTTACTATCTTGTGCAAGTAACATCAGAGGTAATGCATCTTTCTCGTCTTGAGAAATTTGATTAATATTTTGCTGTAACTCTGTTTTTAACTGTTCAATATCCGCAGCAGTTGCTGCTTCAATTTCTTTTTTCTCTTCATCTGTTAATGCGGTTTCTTGGTAACGAGCCGCATCAAGATATTGAGTGGTGTTGCGGAATTCAGCTAACATTGGAAGAGATAAATCAATATTGAAATCGATGTTTTTAAACAGAGAGTTAAATAACTCGGCAGGTGATTTCTCTTCATTTTCTAATACTTTAACGTTAAACGCATTTAAGTCTAAGTTAAAGGTTAGCTTGCTTGCACCGCTTTTATTTGTTAAAGAAGCTTCATCAATACGGAAAACTAAGCCTTTTTCCAGAACATCACGAACGGCTTGTTCAACGATTTCTGAATTGTCAAAATGTTTTTTATTCCATGGTAATAATGAGTTGTTATAAACTTTGGTTAATAACAACATGGCATCAGGATCTGCTTTATCAATTGAATAGCCAAATTTACCTGCACCAAATTCGAGTCCTCCAACATTCAGTGACTTAAAGTAATAAACTTGAGAAATGTTAAAGAGTTTATCTTTGATATCACTTTTTGTTGTCAGAGATAAATCTTTTAGTGAGAAATCAGATGCTTTGTCTTTGCTGGTATGTGCAATTTCAGCAAAATTTAACAATTGTTCATTAAATAGGTACTGATCGTTATTAACTTTCGTTCCAACAATAGAGCCAGAGATATTTTTAATTGTGAAGGTTTCATCATTATCTTTAGTCACAACAACTTGATCACCGTTAATTTTGGTTGCAAAGTTTGTTGCATCTTTGTCTGATGAGAACTCAACAGTGATAGGTGTCGTTTTAACCGTACCACCGTTTTCAGCAAAATCGATAGAGTTTAGTGTTGCGGTACCGGATACTGAACCATCGAACGCTAAAGAGGCGTGATTATTAAAAATAGATTTTTCTTTAGTCAGTTTGAATAACTCTTTTGTTGAGTTGTTCTCAACCAATGTATTATTCATCGCTGCTAATTTTGGTGCCAGATTAAATTTAGCCAGATCAGAAAGAGGGAATGGACCATGGTCAATATCTGTAGAGAAGACAATTTCTTCTACTTTTTTGTCTTGGTCTGCATCACTAGCTTCTGGCGAAATCACGACAGCAAAGTCTGCATTAGAGGTGAAAACCCCTTTCTTATAGTCACGAATTTCAAGTTTAACATCAGCATCAAACTGTGCATTTTTAGCAAGTTGCGCCAATTGTTCATTCGCTAATTTCGTTTCTTCCTGTAAGCGACTTTCAATTTTGCTGCCCATGTACCACGACGCACCCGTCCAAACAACACCAAGTGCGACGATAACACCAACAGCGACAAGCGATTTCTTCATAATTCTAGTCCATCCTCTGTGTACATCTGGCGATGTACGTTATAAAGGCTGTTTTTGTAACCCTTAAACAACCCGTTAAATTAGTGATAAATTTAAATATAGACAATCCACATATATACATCGCCATCTATATTAACCGTAAATATAGATTTAGTGGAATAAAATCGCAATCAGAACTTACTTATTTAATCGCTAACATAATGAGTTTAAAGCAAAATGAATATGATTTATAAGATAATTTAACGCAAGATTAAAATTCTTTTTTCTTACTCATTTTTAGATTTAGACAATATTTAATTGTGATGTAATTCTATTTATGATGAATAATAAAGGCTCATAATAAGTATGGGTATAAATATGAAAGCTTAAATAATAGCATTGGCAATAAAATAGGGTTGCTAACTGTATTTTTCAAAAAAATCAACAGATTTCATTCTGTTATAAATTCCATAAGCTCGCTTTAGCTCTCATATTTATTATTCTGTTTATGGCATGATATTGGCATCCGAGTTATTTACTAGAAAATGATCCGGAATTAATCAATTATTCTGTGTACTTAAGGAGATTGAAATGGCAGCCACTCGCATTGAAAAAGACTCAATGGGGCAAATCGAAGTACCCGCTGACCAGTTATGGGGAGCTCAAACGCAGCGTTCTCTTGAACACTTCCGTATTTCAGTTGAAAAAATGCCTGTTGCACTTATCCACGCGCTTGCTATCACGAAGAAAGCCGCCGCGGGTGTTAACATGGATTTAGGTTTATTACCCAAAGAACGCGCTGATGCAATTATCGCCGCTGCAGATGAAGTGCTGGCAGGTAAACATCCAACTGAATTCCCATTAGCAATCTGGCAGACCGGTTCTGGCACTCAATCAAATATGAATATGAATGAAGTGTTAGCGAACCGTGGTAGTGAGATACTCGGTGGTATTCGTGGCATGGAACGCAAAATCCATCCGAACGACGATGTTAACAAAAGTCAGAGTTCAAATGATGTGTTCCCAACGGCCATGCATGTTGCTGCTGTTATTGCATTACGTCAGGATTTACTGCCAGAATTAAAATCATTATTGAAAGTATTCAAAGAGAAAGCAGAAGCTTTCCATGACATCGTTAAAATTGGTCGTACTCACCTGCAAGATGCGACACCGCTGACGTTAGGCCAAGAGATCTCTGGTTGGGCGGCTATGCTTGAGCACAACATCAAACATATCGATGATTCAATTCCTCATGTTTGTGAATTAGCGCTAGGGGGGACAGCTGTTGGGACAGGGCTAAATACCCATCCAGAGTATGCTGTTCGTGTTGCTAAACGTATCGCTGAATTATCAGGTCAGCCTTTTGTAACGGCGCCTAATAAATTTGAAGCATTAGCAACTTGTGATGCATTAGTCCATTCACATGGTGCCTTAAAAGGGTTGGCCGCATCATTAATGAAGATCGCTAACGACGTGCGTTGGTTAGCATCTGGTCCTCGTTGTGGTATTGGCGAAATCGCTATCCCAGAAAACGAACCAGGTAGTTCCATCATGCCAGGTAAAGTTAACCCAACACAATGTGAAGCATTAACAATGTTATGTGCTCAAGTTATGGGTAATGACGTTGCTATTAATATTGGTGGTGCATCAGGTAACTTTGAACTGAACGTTTATCGTCCAATGATCATTGATAACTTCTTACAATCAGTCCGCTTACTGGCTGATGGTATGCGTAGTTTCAATGAGCACTGTGCAATTGGTATTGAGCCAAATCGTGAACGTATCAATAAACTACTGCATGAATCATTAATGCTAGTGACGGCGCTAAATACTCATATCGGTTACGATAAAGCAGCTGAAATTGCGAAGAAAGCGCATAAAGAAGGCTTAACACTGAAAGAATCTGCACTGAAACTGAACTACCTGACATCGGAAGAATTCGATAGCTGGGTACGTCCAGAAGATATGGTTGGTAGCATGAAAAAATAAGTGTTAAATACACTTATTTCGCCAATATTAAATCCCGCTTAATGGCGGGATTTTTAGATCTTATAGGAAAAATAATGACTGAAGAAATTACGTTTACTGCGACAGAAGTCAATTGCTATGTTGAAGATGATGTCACCATTATCGGAATAGGGGATGATGCTGTTTCTCCTGAGCATTTCATTATTCTTTCAAGATTTGATGAAGAAGATGAAGATATTGATAATTCAATTGGTTTAATGACTTATTTATCTGATATTGAAGCCATTAATATGCTCGAAAAAATCACCCTAGATCGAAAAAATATTACCTTTGTATTAAAAAACGCGTTGGTGATAACAATCCATTTAGATATTGAAGACAACCACTTTGCTCAGCTTAATGATTATCTTCAGCAAATTCTTCTAGGAAGCTCAATTAAACTGATTGAAAAATAACAAGTTCTCTATTTTTCAAGATACAAATGCATTCTTGGAATAATTAATTGTAGCTTTTTAGCTTTAGGGCGATGGCGAATTTGAATGTTGTCGGCATCATAATCAGGAAGTTCGCCTATAACTGGTTTAAAGTCGCTTTCTTTATCAATATAGAAAGCGAATAAAGGCAAGGGGCACGCATATTGCACTTGCTTTTGTTGTTCTGAATACCAAACACGTGCAATAGGTTGTACTTTGACAGGGCGCTTTATTTTTAATTTTGCATTTTCAGGTAACTGAGAAAGCGTGATGATCTCTTTATCGAGACGTTCAGCCCATTGTTCACGGGTATAGGGAGGGACAGCACGATTGGCTTCACGACTTTTTTCTAATTGAGACAGAACATCGTTACGCGTTAGATTTTTAATAATATTCTTATTAGCCCAACCAAAACGTACTGTATCTGGATCAGACAGTAGGGTGAGGGTACGATAAGCATTGAGTGTAATTAAGCCTTTTAATTGGTTGTGGACGAAATCAAACCGTTCTTCCTTTGATATACCTGACTCTTTAGTGACAATATTGGAAAGCTGTTTTTTCAATAAATTTATTTGCTCAATTTGTTTTTTTACAGACTTAAATGTGTGGTTATCCGTACTAAAGCAGAGTACACCGGGTAAACGAATAGCACGTTTACTACTGATGTGTGGGGCATTGTCATAAATAAACAAGTTGGCTATAAGTTTTAAGGAAAGATCCAGCGCATCTTCGTTGTAACTTGGTGACACTGTAACGTAAGTTACTTCATCGTGTTCTTCTTCTTTACTTACATCAGGTAATTCAAATACAACAGATGGCAGTAAAGTTAACGTTCTAAGCGAAGTCGATAACGTTTCAATTTCTGCTTCTAACAGTTTAAAGCAACGGTTAAATTGCTCGATTAAATTATACTTGTTCACTCTGATATCCTTATTTAGTTACAACATACAATTAGCTTTTACTTAAAACACTACATTAACTTCAGTGAAAAGTACATTGCTCGATAGGGGAAAATGCGAAAAACACGGTATACTGTTTTTATATACAGTATACCATGAAAATAGACTCTTATTACGGTTTTGTGGAACAATCTCTAATAATAACGATGTTCAAAAGCAGAAATATAATAAGGTTCTAACAAATCAACATAATAGCCACTTGACTAGTTTTAGTTAATAAACTCCAAGTCAACAATATCAAAAATACCGTGTTTATTGATTTTGTACCCATACATCATCGCCACAATTAGGATGTGTCGGTGGACATTCTGAAGAAGCGATAGCTGTTGTTGAGAGTAAAACAAGAGAAATAGAAAGTGTCATAAGTAGCTTTTTAAAATAATTCATTATCTTTCTCCTTTATAGTTGGTTTGTCATTGCCATCTTAAAAAAGGAGAAAAATGCAATCAATATTATTAATTATCAACTGGCTATCAATTTTTATTGATGTCGGTAATTAATTTATAAGCGTACTGTTTAAGCGCAATGCAATTAAAAGCGCAAAAGTCATTAATAAGGCAATAAATAGTCCGACACCAAGCCAACCGAAACTCACCCAAAATAATCCACCCACGGTGCCTGCAAGGCTAGATCCCGCATAGTAAGTAAAAAGATAAAGTGAAGAGGCTTGGGCTTTTCCTCGTTTAGCTCGACGGCCTACCCAACTGCTTGCGACTGCATGTGCAGCAAAGAACCCCGTCGTTAAAATAAGCATCCCAATAAAAATAAAAGGTAGTGATTCAATCAAAGTAATCAATATGCCAATTAACATCATTGAGATCCCAGCAATGAAGACTTTACCTAACCCGTATTTAGTGGTTAATAAACCTGCTTTAGATGCACTATAAGTACCACTTAAATAGACGATAGAAATCAGACCCACAGTCGTTTGACTTAATGAATAGGGAGCATCTAATAAACGGTAGCCTATATAGTTAAATAAAGTGACAAAACCGCCCATTAATAAACCACCTTCAATAAATAACAAAGGCAACCCCTTATCTCTAAAATGCAATTTAGTGGTAATCAGAAGATTACGAGGTTTTAATGCGGTCGGTCTAAAGTGCTGTGAAGCAGGTAATATTTTCCAGAAAGTAATCGCAGCAAAAAGGGCAAAAATACCCAGAATAACAACAGATAAACGCCAAGAGTAATAATCACTTAATACCCCTGTAATAACACGTCCGCTCATTCCTCCAATCGAGTTCCCACTAATATATAAACCCATTGATAATGCGAGATAAGCAGGGTGAATTTCTTCACTTAAATAGGTCATTGCCACTGCTGCAACGCCACTTAGTGAAAGTCCAACTAAAGCTCGTGTAATTAAAATACCTGTCCAACTATTCATGGTCGCACTTAATAATGTAAAAAATGCAGCGCAAAATAGTGCGATAACCATGACATTTTTACGACCAAAGGCATCTGAAAGTGGACCTGTAATTAATAATCCACATGCCATTAAAGCGGTTGAAAGTGAAAGCGCTAAACTACTGGTTGCAGGGCTGACAGAAAATTCGTTAGATAATACTGGCAATATGGGTTGCACAAAATAGAGTAAGGCAAATGTCGCTAAACCAACCATAAAAAATGACACTGTCACTTTTATATACAGTGCATCATCACGTTGAATATAGTGTTTAGGGTTAGATTGGTGTTGAGCAGGCTTTTCTATACTAGATGTATTGTCTGAAATATCAGTGCCTAAGCTCATATTTTTACTGTCTATTTCATGAGTATCCATTTTGATTAACTTCCATTACTTAAATTTGATTTATGTCAATGTTAGAAATATTTGATTTTTTTGTCTAATATATTAATCATTAGAAATAAGACTTTTAAAATATCAATAATAATATGAGAGAAATATGAATATTGAACTTAGGCATTTACGCTACTTTATTGCCGTTGCAGAGGAGCTTCACTTTGGTAAAGCGGCTGAAAGATTAAATATTTCTCAGCCACCTTTAAGTCAACAAATACAATCACTTGAAAGAGAAATAGGCGCTCGGCTTTTAGAGCGAACTAACCGAACTGTTTCATTAACACCCGCAGGACAAATGTTTTTAAAAGAGTCGTATCAAATTATGGCGCAGGTCAACGCAGCCGCAACGCGTGCAGCTAGAATGGAAAAAGGCGAGTTAGGTGAAATTTCAATTGGTTTTACTTCAACAACACCTTTTATGCATTTAGTGACTTTAAGTTTGCGACAGTTTAGAGAAAATTACCCAGAAGTGGGTATTCATATGCATCAAATGAATACAAAACAACAGATATCGCCGTTACTGACGGGGAGAATTGATCTGGGGATCATGCGAAACACGACATTACCGGAAAATTTGCACCACCAGCTGTTGTTTCGAGAGCCTTTTATTTTGGCGGTTTATGAGGGACACCCTCTGCTTGCTTACAAAGAAACAGGCGTTAATATTCAAGATATTGGGCAATATCCTTTTGTTTTTTTTGAAAGAGATGTTGGTACCGCACTTTATGATGAAATTATTCAACTGCTTAGTTTGTCTGGAATTACGCCAACAATCGCGCAAGAAGCGGGTGAGGCAATGACAATCTTAGGGTTAGTTGCAGCTGGGCTTGGAATTTCTATTGTGACAAAATCATTTACGCGAATGAAAGTTGATGGGGTGCATTATCTGCACTTTGCAAATTCTCAGGCGTTCTCTGAAGTATGGTTAGTTTCACATAATAAACGGGCTATTCCAGCCGCGGCGAATCGATTAACGCAATTGCTGCTAAAAAATATCTTAGATCACCAAAAATCTTGATTTATCTGTGTTTTTGATCACGCTTTTTATGTAAGTATTGTACAATTATCACAATTTGACGACATAATCGGTAATGAATTATTTGGAGCCTCGAATTAATTATGGCTCTTTAATTAAGGATACACTCAATGGGGAACCAACCTAGCCACATCGATCACGTAAAACAATTTAATCTTGGTACAGTCTTTCGATTGATTGATGAACATGGCCCCATTTCTCGTATTTCATTATCAAAAAAGGCAGAGCTTGCGCCGGCAAGTATTACTAAGATCACGCGAGAATTAGTTGAAGCGCACCTTATCCATGAAACAGAGTTCCCAGATGTAGGATTTCGTGGCAGACCTGCTGTTGGATTAAAATTAGAAAGCCAAGGCTGGCAATTTCTCTGTATTCGGGTCAATAAAGGTAGTTTGCTTTTTAGTTTAAGAGAATTAGACAGCAAACTGGTTACTGAAGATACGTTCGATTTTCCCAAAGAATACAGTGATGAGTTTCTTAATCACTTTTTAGCTGCAATTGATAAATTCTTCGAGCGTTATCAATCTCATGTTGAAAGATTGACGGCAATTAGTATTACAATAAATGCTATTGTTGATCCCATTAGTGGCGTTATTTATAGCTCACCTTATTATGATATTAAAGATATTCCACTTGCCGATAAACTCCATGAAAAAACAGGGGTTTCTGTATTTTTACAACATAGTGTAACCGCATGGACAATGGCCGAGTCTTTATATGGTGCGGCAAAAAATACGTCAGATGTTCTGCAAATTGTTATTGATGATATTGTGGGTGCTGGCGTGATAAATAACGGAAAAACGTTACATTCTAACAGTCATAGCGCCATTGAAATCGGACACACAAAAGTTATCGATTCTCAAAATAACTGTTATTGCGGGGCAAAAGGGTGTTTAGAAACAGAAATTGCGATTCCTCAATTAATTAAGAAAGCTCAATTATTAGCTAAAGAAGATCCCACTTCGTTGCTAAACAAATATCCAATTACCGTTGAAACATTGTGTGATGCGATATTGGTTGGCGATAAGCCAGCGCTTGAAATTGTTAATTTAGTCGCTCAGCGATTAGGTTTTATTTTGGCAGTCATGATTAATATCTTTAATCCGCAAAAAATATTAATTGGTTCACCGCTTTGTCGGGCAAAATCCATTTTTTTCCCTTTGCTTTTGAAACAAGTTCAACACCATGTCATGCCACGTTATGCTCAGTCTTTAATTATTGAAGAAACTGAATTAAGAAACAAAGGAACACTGCCTGCGGCTTCGCTCGTAAAAGAAGCCCTCTACAATGGCTCTTTATTAATTGAGTTGATGCAAGGCTAGAGAAAGACTTAGTCTTATCTAAAATATTTTTAATTTGAATATGCATGATCATCAAAGATTGATACGCACTAAATTAAGTAAAAAAACCGTAACAAAAGTGTTTTTCAAGCGTAAATGCGTCAATTGATCATTAACGAATTCTCTATTTTTGACCAATTAACTAAAAAATTGAGCTATCTCAAGCCACCAGAAACAGTGTTACCCTAAACTCTAATCTCTGTCATTTTTTATGAACCTGATTTATCTGTCATAACGGAAGTAAATTATATGTTAACACGCTTTTTTGTTACGGGGACAGATACCAACGTGGGTAAAACTGTTGTAACCCGAGCACTTCTTCAGTCATTAAATCGTGGCGGGTCAACGGCAGTGGGTTATAAGCCTATTGCAACAGAATTGCATGAAACGGTTGATGGTGAACGTAATCGTGATGCTATGATTATTCATAATTCATCGCCTGTTGAAGTTCGCTACGACGAAATTAATCCTATTTTGCTTGATAATTGTTATGTTAGCGAAAATGAAATTGATTTTAATAAAATTTCAAATGAGCTCAATAATTTAAGTAAAAAAGCAGAGTGTGTTGTTATCGAGGGGAATGGTGGTTGGCGTTATCTGCTCGATGATAATACCTTTTATTCTGATTGGGTGGTAAAAGAACAAATCCCAGTTGTTTTGGTTGTTGGTATTCAACCAGGCTGTGTTAATCACTCAATATTAACGGCGCAATCTATTATTAACGATGGTGTAAAATTAGTAGGTTGGGTTGCGAACAGAATAAACCCAGGATTACCTTATTACGCGAAAATTGTGGAAAGGCTGTCTCAGCATATTCCTGCACCGCTGATTGGCGAAATCCCGTATTTATTACGTCCTGAAGAACGTGATCTCTCTTGTTACCTCGATTTAAGTCAGTTAGAAATCCCTGTACCTGCTTAAGAGAGAATATAAAGAAGTTAAGTAACGAAGTGGATTGCTATCTGTTTTTAAACGATACCAAACTTGTTACTTTTAAACGCCTGATGAGTAAATTCATTGGGTGTTTTTATTTTTTCAGTTTTAGCCTCAAGTATAACTAATGATAAAAATAGCACAAAAAATTAGGGCTAAATAAGATAGATAGAATGCAATAAATAACATATTTTTAAACTAGAAGAGCCGTGATTGATAAATAATGGAAAAGAAAAGGGCGCTAATATTGCGCCCTTTTTTGATGACATGATTTTATCAACTATATATTAATGACGAGTATAGATGATTTTCTTGCTATCATTTTCACAAGTTCCGACAACTTTGCCTTCTGTTTGTGCAACTTGGTCATTTTCAACAACAGTTAAAGTAAAATTAGCGGCTGGCACACCATTATTAACAATTTTTTGTTGAATAGATTCAACGACTTCATCACAACCCGCGTTTGCGGCTAAAGGTGCAAACGCAACTAGTGTGGCCATTATTGCAAATACATATTTTTTCATATCATTCTCTCCTTGCTTTTATGGAGTAAAACATCACTGTTTTACACTATTTTCTTACGGGTTAATAGGGCGACCTGTATTACTGTCTAAACAACGACGAGTTTCTGGCTCCCAATATGCATAGATATTTGTGCTTTTTAGGCAAGCATCTCGCTCATCGATGGCTTTATCTATTTTATTAAATTCAATTTTTTCCCGCTGATTGATTTGGGTACGAAGTTCGCGTTTTTGATCCCAGTCTTCTTTCATTTGTCGAGCTTGTTCTTTATCTAAGACATTGTCATAGCCATTGCCATTAATGGTTACATTCGTTGAAGTGGCAACAGAAGAAAAAGAAGACACGGATAAACCAAGAAATAAGGAGAATACCATGGTTCTCATGACTTGTTTCTTAGTGAGCGTATTTATCATGGTTGCTATCCTTTAAAGTTATGTCGCTATTGCTATCAATGGCTATTATATCTTAACAATTATAGCTGATACCTTAATAAAAAATGTGTTTTCAGTGCGTTTAGTTTTGACGATGAACACTTAACCCTGCAAATGACTGACTTACAGGCATCATTTCTAAGGTGTTGATATTGACATGAGCAGGTAATGTTGCTGTCCAATATACCGCCTCTGCCACATCTTCAGGTGTTAACGCATTTGCATTAGCATAAGTTTGCTCAACTTTATCACTATCACCTTTAAAACGAACCAATGAAAATTCTGTACCACCAACAAGACCCGGTTCAATGTCGGTCACGCGGACTTTTTTACCTTGGAGATCGGCCCGTAACCCTAAACTAAATTGCTTAACAAACGCTTTAGTTGCACCATAAACGTTACCGCCCATATAAGGCCAAGAAGCTGCTGTTGAGCTGATATTAATAATATGGCCTTTATTTCGTTCAACCATAAAAGGAAGGATAGCGCGGGTGATATGAACCAGACCTTTATTATTTGTCTCGATCATCGTATCCCAGTCATCAAGGTCGGCTTTATCGGCGGTGTTTAAACCTAGCGCTAAGCCTGCATTATTGACTAATACATCAATTTCACGCCATTTCTCAGGTAATTGTGTGTAAATTTCACTGACTGCTTTTTTATCTGTCACATCTAACTGAAGTGGATAAAATTGCTCACCTAGCTCTTTATGTAAATTATTAAGTTTATCTAAACGACGAGCAGTGCCAATAACTTTGTGTCCATGACTGATAAAATGACGAGCGATGGCTTCACCAAAGCCAGCGGAAGCACCCGTGATAAAAATAATCATTTAATTCCCCTCGATAGTTATAATAATTAAAAGTAAAAGGCCATCACTAGAAAGAGTCAAGTTTAAAACTCGGCTTTGTGATAAATCAGGCTAAAAATAAGCTTCTTTGCTTATATGAAAGATTTTTATCTTTAATCGTAACCTGTATTTTGGTTTTTTAACTGAGCGAAAAAGAGGTGGCTATTACATTGGTTGCTTATTAAAAATAAGAGGTAAACTTGGCATCACGGTAAAATGAATAAACTAAGTAAGAACATGATGATAATAATGATGATGCTACCAATGACAGCAGTAACCAGTGTAGGTGATAAAAGAAAGCAGAAGAAACACAAAATAAAAGTCACCACGATATGAATTAAATCGCTAAACGACTTATATAAAGCCAAGATGATTTTTTTTAGAAAGATAAACGGGTTGTCCATGCCACACAAAAATAAATGCAGATTATCTTAATGCAACATGTTACTAGACTGAGCAAAAAATATAAACTCAGTCTAGTAGAATAGAAAAAGGACGGTTATTTTTTACCGACTTGATGGCCAATAACGCCACCTAAGACACCACCACCAATAGTGCCCAATGCACTACCATCTGTTAAAATAGCACCACCGATAGCACCTGCACCGGCACCAATTGCTGTATTACGATCGCGTTTTGTCATGCTAGAACAACCCGCAAGTGAAAAAAGCAGAACAGAAGCGACGCACAGTGTTCCAATCTTTTTTAACGTGATATTCATTTTTATAAACTCCGATATAAAGGACAATATAAAAATAAACCTCTCGTATTTATACTGGGATCGGAATATTCGGGAACAACAGAGAGAAAACTCTTAAAATAGGTGAACTCCCATAAAATACATTTTAAATGCACTATGGGAACATGACTAAATAGATAAAGAGTGCGAAATGCATTAAGGGTTTGTGCTTTTAATGGTGTCTCATTATCAAAGAATAATTAGGCATTAACCCACGACGATGTGGGTTAATGATTTTTAGTGCTTTGTTTGAAAAATTAGAAGGCTTGACGGAAAACTTCGATGATCTCTTTTTCATTACCTTTTCGAGGGTTAGAGAAGGCATTACCGTCTTTAAGTGCCATTTCTGCCATATATGGGAAATCAGATTCTTTCACACCTAATTCGCATAAATGTTGAGGAATACCAATATCCGCAGAGAGGCGAGCGATAGCGGTAATAGCACGTTCCGCTGCATCCATCACGGATAATCCTGTAATATTTTCACCCATAAATTCAGCAATATCTGCAAATTTTTCTGGGTTAGCAATCAGGTTATAACGCAGTACATGTGGTAATAGCACCGCATTAGCGACACCATGAGGCATATCATATAAACCACCTAGTTGGTGAGCCATCGCATGTACGTAACCAAGATTAGCGTTATTAAATGCCATTCCAGCTAAAAGTGAAGCATAAGCCATATTTTCACGCGCTTTCAGGTTTGTTCCCAAAGCTACGGCTTGACGCAAGTTACGAGAAATTAAACGAATTGCTTGAATAGCTGAGGCATCAGTGACAGGGTTAGCATCTTTAGAAATATAAGCTTCAACAGCGTGAGTTAACGCATCCATGCCCGTTGCGGCGGTGAGTCCAGCGGGTTTGCCAATCATTAACAGAGGATCGTTAATAGAAACAGAAGGGAGGTTACGCCAGCTTACAATAACAAATTTAACTTTAGTTTTTGTATTGGTCAGCACGCAGTGGCGAGTAACTTCACTTGCTGTACCCGCGGTGGTATTCACAGCAATAATGGGTGGGAGTGGATTTGTTAGAGTTTCAATACCTGCATAATTGTAAAGATCACCTTCATGGGTGGCAGCAATACCGATACCTTTACCACAGTCGTGAGGACTACCACCTCCTACGGTAATTATCATGTCACATTGTTCTTTACGGAACATTGCAAGACCTTCAAGAACATTAGTATCTTTTGGATTAGGTTCAGTACCATCAAATACAGCAACATCGATACCCGCTTCCTTTAGATAATGGATAGTTTGATCTACGGCACCATCTTTTATTGCTCGTAGACCTTTATCCGTTACTAGCAGGGCTTTTTTACCGCCTAATAATTTGCAACGTTCACCGACAACGGAAATAGCACCTGGACCAAAAAAGTTAACATTCGGTACCAAGTAATCAAACATACGATAGCTCATGATAAACCTTCCAATATCAGATTATTATTCAGATAAATTAAAGTATTAGTGCATTCTCACCCCATTGGTTATTAAGTCAAGAGCGATGACTCATCAGTGTGATGAATCGATTCATTTAACTTTGGTTCATTTGATATAAGTCAACAGGATATGCATATTTAAAGGCGGATTAACTCAAAACAACGATTTAAACATATTCGATTTGACAGATATGTATTCCAAGTGTACGTTAGAATTTCTTAAAGAAAGGAACAAATATGAAACCGTTGCAATTATTTAAGGTATTAAGTGATCAAACAAGGCTAGATATTGTGTTGCTACTTAAAGCATCGGGTGAATTATGTGTTTGTGATATCTATACAACTCTCAATTTATCTCAACCGAAAACGTCTCGCCACCTAGCTATGTTGAAGGAAAGCGGACTATTACTTGATTCTAAACATGGGAAATGGGTTCATTATCGTTTGTCTCCTACATTATTACCGTGGGTGAAAAATATTATTGAAGTCACCTATGAGGCCGAGAAAAGTAAAATCGCAGAATTACTTCAATTTATTGAAAAAAAAGGATCGGTTAGTTGCTGATCTGAATAAAAATTTTTATTGAAATATATATGAAATAACAGATATGACCTATCTGTATGATAGGCCTTCTGTGAGAGGTTTTTATGCTTATTGCTGTATTAATATTTGTTCTGACAATTACTTTTGTTATTTGGCAACCTAAAGGTTTGGGGATCGGCTGGAGTGCAACAATTGGTGCATTAGCCGCACTATTACTAGGCGTTATTAGTCTTCAAGATATTCCAGTGGTTTGGAATATTGTATGGAATGCAACTGCTACCTTTGTGGCTGTCATTATCATTAGCTTGATCCTTGATGAAAGTGGTTTCTTCGAATGGGCTGCACTTCATGTCGCCAAATGGGGCGGTGGTAAAGGTCGCCTTTTATTTAGCTATATTATTCTGTTAGGTGCATCCGTTGCAGCTCTTTTTGCCAATGATGGCGCAGCGCTTATCTTAACTCCCATAGTGATTGCAATGTTGTTAGCTCTCGGGTTTAGCAAAGGTACAACATTAGCTTTTGTGATGGCGGCAGGATTTATTGCAGATACAGCAAGTTTGCCTTTAATTGTTTCAAATCTAGTTAATATCGTCTCTGCTGATTTCTTTAATATCGGATTTACGGAATATGCTTCAGTAATGATCCCTGTTGATATCGCCGCTATTATCGCGACATTGATCATGTTACATTGGTTTTTCCGCAAAGATATTCCTCAACAATATGATATATCTAAATTAGCGATGCCTGCGACAGTGATTAAAGATGTGAGAACATTTAAAGCAGGTTGGCTAGTATTGTTTCTTTTATTACTGGGTTTTTTCATACTAGAACCTTTGGGTATTCCAATTAGTGCCATTGCCGCTGTTGGTGCGGTAATTTTGTGGTTTATCGCGGCACAGGGAAAGACAATTAATACTCGGAAAGTTTTACGAGGTGCACCTTGGCAAATTGTGATTTTCTCCCTTGGTATGTATCTTGTTGTTTATGGATTACGTAACGCAGGCTTGACTCAATACTTATCGGAAGTTCTTGATTTTCTATCAAATAAAGGTGTATGGGTTGCAACACTAGGAACGGGATATATCACTGCATTCTTATCATCAATTATGAATAATATGCCCACTGTTCTTGTTGGAGCTTTATCTATTGAAGGTAGTAATGCCACTGGTTTAATTCAAGAAGCAATGATTTATGCCAATATCATTGGTGCAGATTTAGGACCCAAAATTACGCCAATAGGAAGTTTAGCAACATTATTATGGTTGCATGTTTTGTCGCAAAAAAATATGACCATTACATGGGGCTATTACTTTAAAACGGGCATTATTATGACGATCCCTGTGCTAACAGTCACATTGGTTGCATTAGTGTTTAGGCTTACATTAATAAATTAGTGATGATGATATGAGCAAAATTACACTTTATTTTATTGTAATTAAGCCAGTACTATTTGATTTAGAAAAAAGAAGGGCGGAAACGATAAAATAAAACACCTGCAAGCAGGTGTTTTATCAGATCCAGCAGATATCGCTTATTCTTCGAAGTACCAATATCCTTGATTGATAAATTCGGTTAATTCCGCAACAAAGGCTGGGTTCTTCAATGCTTCACCGAGTTCCTCTGCGCCAACCTCCGTAAACCGGCACAATGCATCTGCTCCTTGTGTTTCTTTGGTCGCCCAACCCTCTGTATTTACAAAGAAATGGTCTCCGATGCGTAGGACGCGTAGTCCGCTTAGGCGGATCAATTTTTCACCGTCATTCAGCGCATTCAATATTTCTTCTGGTTGATAAGGCGGTTCTGAAGGTGCAATATCTAGCTCATGGCGCGGCGTCGTTGCAAAACGGCCTAACCACTGTTCAAAATCATCAGGTTTATTGATCATTTCAATCATCATGGCACGTAGGCGTTCAACTTCATAAGTCTCCATTTTTCCTGCATTATCACGCACTGTCAGGTTAGGATCGCCATAATTTATGCCCCCCAGATCTTGTTCCAGTGCATAGTCTGCAAAGCTACTCAGTAAATCACGGCCATTGGGTCCACGAAAACCAACTGAATAGTTCATGGTATCTTCAAAGGTGAAACCATCGTGAGGAAACCCAGGTGGAATATACAAAATATCTCCTGGTGACATTTCCACATCAATAATTGGCTCAAAGGGATCAACATGGAGTAAGGCGGGGTGCGGGCAGAACTGGCGCATAGGTAGGGCATCGCCCACGCGCCAGCGACGACGTCCCATACCTTGAATGATAAAAACATCATAGTTGTCAATATGTGGTCCGACACCACCACCAGGCACGGAATAGGAGATCATCAAGTCATCAAGACGCCATTCTGGTAACACTCGAAACGGTTTCACGAGTTCAGCCGCTGGCATATGCCAATGATTGACAGCCTGCACCAGCAGTGACCATCCTTCTTCGCCTAATTCGCTGAAGTCTTCAAACGGGCCGTGACTTGCCTGCCATTTGTTGCCAGTCAGGCTGACAAGGCGGCTGTCAATTTCTGGTTCCATTGCCAAACCAGCCAGTTCATCTGGTGTGATTGGGTCAACAAAATTAGGAAATGCATTTTTCAGTACAACAGGTTTTTTTTGCCAGTATTTTTCTAAAAATTCAGGCCAGTTAAGATTCAGTTTATTAACCATGTGACCACATCTGTATCAATGAATAAGTGGGTAATTATAGAAGTAATATACGGTGATATTTTTGTTTGGCGTCAAAGGTGAGTCAATAACTCTTGAACATAAAGAGTCAGTAAAAAGACTCAATTAACATAATCAACCAGCCCAAAATAGAGATTTCAATGCCTATCCGTATTTAGATATCAAGGTTCGCATAATGTATATTATGTTAAATGGAGGTTGGAGATTAAAACAGCCAGTTCACCCACACCCATATTCCTCAAACCGAGATTATTAAGCATTTAATAACATCACTTCTAACTCAATTGATTAACCTTAAGCGTTCATTTGATTAACTAGCCAACGATGAATGACTTGAACAATATATGCCTGCTCTTCTTCCGTTAATTGACGATGTTTTTCTATACCATGCCAGGTTTTTAAACATCCACGACAACACGTCGCTGTTGCATGCTGAGCAATAAATACAGGATGTCCTCGCATTGGAGTTTGCTTACCATCATTTTTAGGTTCTTCAGTGGCCAAGCGCTTTTGAATAAAATCTAAAGCATGTTGATCGATAGTATCGGGACCTTTATCGATACAGTATTGTCGCTCTTTGGGTCCTAATTTAAATTTTTGCCGAAAAGTTGATTTGGATAACTTGTTAAATAAAAGATCTATATTATTCATTAATTTTGCTACCGACTAGTTTCATTATTCAAATACACATTATTTCTTTTTTATATCAAAGTGTTGAGCCAATACTTTATACCCCTTCTCACTGATAGTCACTTCCCTATATCCTTGATGGCGAGTTAACCATGCTTGCGTCTCTGCGTAATTAAGAAAAACAGCCCCAATTTGTCCGCCTAAATGAAAACGACGTTCACTCCAATCTAAACATGGACAGCAAATATTACGAGAATGCGTTGCTTGAAATTCAATACCCATATTTTTAAATTGCTCAAGACCTAATGTCGTAATAGCACAACCATCTTCGGTTATCCATTTTTGCTGACAAAGTGAATGGTAAATATCAACGGCAACCTCACCGGCTAAATGATTATAACAAGTGCGTGCTCTCCTTAAGTGTTTGGGGGTTGTGATTTTAGCTTGTGAAACATGATCTGTTGAAAAGCACATTAAATTTTCAATAACATTGGCAATTTCATCGTTAGCCAATCGGAAATAACGATATTTACCTTGAGATATTACAGAGATAAGACCGCTAGTGAGTAATTTGGATAAATGGCTACTTGCCGTAGAGGCAGCGATATCAGCCGCAATACCTAACTCAGTCGCTGTCCACGCCCTTCCATCCATCAATGCACAGAGTATTTTGACTCTGGAAATATCAGATATTGCGGCACCAACAGCTGCTATTGCTGACTCTACGGTGTGTTGATATTCCGATTTTATCACTTTGGTCATTTGAAATTGACGTCCTTTTGATAGCATGCCAGTCATTAATAGTGGAATAACGTTAATTGTGGCAAGGTCACGAGCCTATTTAATTACAGATTTTCTGCATCAAATGAATATTCACGAGCCAAAGAAGTAATGCTAATTTTGTAAAAATCGAAAATAGATTTTCGACCTTCTTGTTGCGCATTTTTATGTAAGATATTTTTCTTCCACTGTAAAACAGCGTCTTCATTTTCCCACCAAGACAGTGATAATAATTTGCCTTCGGTTGATAAACTTTGAAACCGCTCTATTGAAATAAATCCTTCAATACCTGTTAGTAACGGTTTTAAGTCAGCAGCTAAAGCTAAATAACGATCTTGTTTTCCGGGTTTGATTTTTACTTCAAATATTACGGCAATCACGGGTGTTCTCCTTTATTTGTAACGACGAGTGTATTTATAAAAAAGGCAAAACACTTCGATAATCACTGAAATGTTGGTTTTTATTTTAAAAGCAAACTCAATGTATTTACTCGCCCATTATCCCAGTTAAAATGCACCAAACGCCCTGTTTTGTCGAAAAAATACCATTGACTAAATTCATTTCGATATTGTGGTGCGAAAATTGTGGGCCATTTAAGTTCAAAGGTGCAGTGATTTTGATTGTTATATAAACGAAATATCGTTAATTCATCTTTTTGCCAATAAATTAATTTTGCTGATCTTGAAATTAAATGCAAAGAATGTTGTTCTTCAATCGATTGAGTATTAGGCAACTGTAAACGTTGGGTATAGTGTGAGTTTATTGATGTGAGCACGCATTTATCATGTTTTACAGTATAATATGAGTGAGACATCAGGTCATATTTGCATCCCTCACTAAAAGTATGAGATAAGCTTTCTCGCTGAGTTAACCAACGATTGGGTAATGTATACGACCAGCGTTCGTTGGGTTCACTATTAATTAGCCAATATTCGGCGCCATTGTGACGAAGAAGCTCGATAATATCACCATTCAACGAATCCACATTCCAAACTATTTTAAAGTCATTTTTAGTATCAACAACGTGAACGGCATTGTGAATGGCAATAGTCCAAAAAACACCATCAAAATTACGGGTGAAAACAGTACATTTTAGCGTACCAAGTTCTTGGATAAACTGTGTTGTGATTGCTAATGAACTAATCTGGAAATAATCACCCCTTGGTGCCAACAATAAAGCGCTTTGGTTATTTTCTGCGATAACAATATGATAAGTTGGAGTTAATTGATGCCAAAGTTGCTTTCCTGCTTTATCTGTTAACAACACTCCAGATTCGCCTAATGCGATAAGATATTGGTGATCATTTAAGGCAACGACATCGTAAATAGCATAAAGCCCTTGTTCTGGAATAGTGGCAGAAATAAAGTGATTTTGCGCATCTAGTGAATAGCATTTAGGTTCTGGAATATCACTCTGAGGGATATCGACTTTAAATAATTTATTCGTACTTTTATGAATAAATTGGCTAATTTCTTTTCTCTCTAATACAGAATGAGCACCATATTGATCAACTATAATAGGTCGAATTAATTGATTAATCAGTTGTTCAGTTAATTTGGTTTGCTTAGGTAATGCTAATAGCTCTCTGACTAAAATGGCGCGTTGAATAGTGGCAAGTGGATCGTTACATACCTTTTTAATATCATCTTGATATAAATGAACAGTGTCAGGTAATAAAAATATTGATTTTACAATACTACGTAGGCTTAATTCTCCACCAGCTTGATAAGCAATTTCTAACCAATGTTTGGCTTTATTACGACTTATTTCATTGTTTAATTGCCAGATAATATCGATAGCTTGTAAATAATCTTCACAGTCAACCAGATATTCAGCCCACTCTTCACGCATCTTATCTGCAATATCAGGATGTTTTTCTTGTAACTGTAATACGACGTAGGAAAAAGCATTATGTAGGCGAGCATAAATAACAGCAGAATCAATATCGCCCGCTAAGCAATATAAGCGAATAATATAAGCCGGTGGCATTGCCCATAATCGAGCTAGTTCAGCGGCTTGTTGATAGCGTTGAAAGCTTTCTAAATAATCTAGAGCTTCTTCTTTTTCTTGCAATAATTCAGCCAGAACAAATAACGCTTCTTCATTACGCCCTGCTTTATCTAGCTTTATAAACTGTTGACGATAAAGTTGTTTTAAATAATTTTGCAGTTCATCTCCAAAATAAAGACTTTTACGTCCTTGTTGATTGTCTGATATTTCTAGTTTATTTCGCCCTTTTAATCGCCCTAAATAAGGTGAAGGCGTAGTTTCTTGGTTTTCTTGATGCTTACTCAGTGGAATACCATGACGCAATGCTTGATCGACATTACCATCTTCAAACATTTTCATCATTTTATTAATATAATTCGCTTGTTGCTTACTCATCATAGAGGCTAATCCGCTTTTAATTGAAAGCTTATTTAGCCAATGTTGCCACCGTGATAATTGAGATGTCGTTTTAGATGAAGAGTACATCGCTTCACGATTTTGGGGCGTCAGAAAGTTATTAATGATTTTCTGAGTTAGTGATAACGACGCTTTTGCATGAGGTTCTTGTGTTTGAGATGACGACGAAGCGTTTTCAAATACTGTTTTTATAAATTGCTTTTGTTTATCATCTGCCGGTGGAATATTGTCACCAATAATCGTTCTAATATTTTTCTCTTCTGACAATGCTTGAGGTTTTATCTCATATAGACTGGCGTAGTTATCAGTTTCTTCAAAATGAATCTCTTTAATATCAAGATAATCAGCAAGTGATAGAGGTTCAGCTTGTGAAAATAGAAGTGTTGTTACAACACCACTACGAACTAAAGCAAGATCTGCATAAGGAAGCTTTTTGAGCTCATCATCATCTAAAGGTGCTGTGCTATAAAGGCGACCGTAACGAATTAAAGGCCATCCCTCAATGGATGAGCAATCCAGCGTTTTATTTTCAGCAAAACAGAGAACGTCCCCTTGTTCGAATCGATAAATACGACAATTAGTTTGCCAATGTTTTATTAAATAAGTCAGCCGTTGAGTCTCGTTAAACCAGTCATTTGGTAGCCATAAACCTTCGATCTGACGATATCCCAATAACATGGGGTGACGAATATAATCATCACGCATTTGGGGTGTCACCTTCTTGTTCAATGGTATACAGATTTAGGCGTAATTGTTTTTGGTATACATCATAAACAACGACTTGAGCATGCTCTGTTAATGCAGCAAAAAGACCTTTAGATGGGCTAAATGAGTAACGTGTAAACGGATTATCTGCACGATATAAAATTTCTATATCACCGTTTGAATAACTGGCAATATTTCGTTTGTTTGGGCTGATCATCAAAATATTCAAGGTGGTTAAATCGACTTCTGAAGAGCCATCGAGTATAGGATGAAAAAGCCCTATTCCTTGCCACCCTTGAGGTAAGTCTATTGGATAACCATAAACCTCATCAACTTCCATATTATAGACATGCCAACTTTGTCGATTAGTATCTAATGAAATAGCACAAGAGATTGATTTAGAACCATCAGTATATTTATGGTAATAGGCAAATAAGGCACTTCTTTGATAGGAAATAAATTGAGGGAAATAGAGTTGATGTTGATAACGCTTTTGAGAAAAGTCAGCACCCGTGACCATTTGAACTAATTGACTACTCTCATTGAGATAAATATATACCAGCAGATTATCTGCTATTTTCTCTATGCCAAGGACTTTCTCTTCAACGATTTTAAAGCTATTTTTTTCTTCAGCATAAATATTGTGTGAAAAGGCGACCAACTGTTTCGCCCTATCATGAACAAATAAACTGAAATATTCCTTATTATTATTAGCTAAATAAGCACTAGCCAGTGTATTACCTCGCCCAATACCCGCTGAAAACGCTTTATCAGAAGGTCGAGGCATATAAGAGAGTTTGGGTAATTGCCAAAAATAGAGTCCGTTGTTATTGGAAAGCAATGCGCCTACCTTTCTCCCGTGACACTGTAACGCCAAAACAGTGTAACCATCAGGATATACTTGGTATACAAACGGTTTTTTAAGTTCACGGTTTTGATTTAATCTATTCAGTGGTGGAACTTTGATCACTAGAAGTCCAGGTTTGCCTAATAAAGTAACACCTACCGCGCTACCATGAAATGAGATAACAGGCGAAAACATCAGTGATATTTTGTGTTTGTGTTGATGCGTATTTTGCACTGAAGGAGGTCTTATTTGCCCTTTTAATATCTGTGAGCTTAATGCACTAGGCGGTGTTGATAATACAAGATGTCGTTGAAAATGAGGTGTGCGAATTTTGACATCAATCGTTTTATTGAAACAATCATCTGCCGTTAATTCAATATGATGACTTGATGCAATGGGTTTCAATATAGGTTGTTGATGAGCGCCCGTGACTAACCAAATCTCACCGTTTTGTGCATCAATATCTTCGCTAATAACGTTTTGCCAATGTGTAATATTTTCTTGTAAAACAGGAGAGTAAGTTCGACGTGTCAATAATTCATATAGATCATTTATGGTGTTTAAAGGCATTAATGGAATGATTGATTGGAGTGTTCCCCACATTAATGTACACCCCGCTTTTTCTGCTCGCTGAGCCAATAAAATAAGTAATGCAATGTGGACTAGACGACATTCACCCAGTTGCGAAATTCCCGTATCAAAAAGGACGGTGATTTGATTTAAAGATTGTTGAGATTTATAGTTTGGTGCTAAAAAGAGATGTTCTGCATTGATGGCTCGTCTCATAAATTCATCAGGCACTTCATCAGCCATTAACCACTCGCTAAGTAGCAGATTTTGATAATTTCCTTTGCGCTGTATTTGACCAATACCATCTTGTTCAGGTACGCCACCAAGTTGTGCTCCTTGTACAGGGCCCAATACACGATTCAGGCGTTGTAATACATCAGAAAATGCAGGAATTAGTTCGGGATCTAACCAGCTAAGCCAAGGTTGCCAAGGTTGTAGTGCTTCGGGTAACGAGATGGATTGTGTTGTGGATAATGGCATGATGATAATTCGATCCTTGTATCACATTATATTTCACTATTTCACTCGAAACACAACTGGGTGAGTGTTTCCTGTAGCTTTGGTGTTAATGTCCATTGATTATCTAAAGGGATCACCGTTGAAGGTGATGGTAAAAGTAATAATGGCTGGCGTTTAAAATGCTGCACTAAGGCTTGCTCCACCAGCCCATCAGGCAATAAAAGCTGTTGATGTATAGGGAGCCATAATTTTGCTGTTTGAGTAGAAGGTGCAATCAGCGTTATGTTGTCAATCCAAGGTAAATCAGCCGGCTTCCCCAGTACAATCAGCCGATGCTGACTGGTGATCACTTTTAACCGTTTTTGCTGAGCATCAGGCAGATGAATGATTCGCTCAATAAGCTGTTTAGCCGTTATACCTATTGCAACCCCTCCTTGTGGTTTAGGTGGCATTGCATTAGGTTGCCACGTCAGTGGAAATGTTAGGCTCATAATAAGTGACTAAACTGTATTGCTAATTGTGTACGTAATACGGCAAGCTCTTCACTTAACATTTCTGTTGAGAAGTTGGCATCGATTTCTCTTAACGTCAGTTCAATGTCTGCTTTAGAGACAGGTTCTGCATTGAGAACATCTGTGGCTCTTTCAATTAGACGGTGCATACGAGACTGAGGTTGCAATGTCGCCTCTTCTACGGAACTAAATAATCGAGAATTCATTGAAAGTGAGAGTTCTTGTCGTAAGATTTCACGTCCTTGTTGTTGCGCATCTTCAGTAGGCAGTACATACAGTAAAGGCCAGAGATCTTGTTCTGTCGCAATCTCTCGATTATTGAGTACGGTTGCGGCGGCAATAAGACGTTGAACACGAACAATGCGCCTATCTGAAAGCGTGATCCCTGCGTTTCTTAATGAACGCACAGCATTAGCCAGCAACGGTCTGACTTGTGTTAAGTCGACATTTTTAACCGCAAGGTATAATTCATCTAATTGAGCAATATCGAGTTGAGCTGAAAGATGAGTCAGGCTTGAAGCCCATCCACCTTCAAGCATAGCTTCTAATTGGTGATCGGGTATGGGATCAATAAAAAGATGAATAAGAAAGCGATCTGAGAATGCGGCGAGGTTAGGATCATCAGGCAAATTATTAGCCGCACCAATACACACTTTTAATGGACTAATAATATCGGTATGACCACGCTTAAATCGACGCTCATTTAAAATACCTAATAAGGTATTTAAAATTGCCGTTGAGCCCAGAAAAACCTCATCAAGAAAAACAATATCCGCTTCAGGTAGCATTCCTGTGGTATCAGTTTCAACTTTACCTTCTTTTAGTTTTTTGAGGTCAACGGCGCCAAATAACTCTGAAGGTTCAGTAAAACGCCCTAAAAGGTATTCAAAATAACGTCCACCTAATGTTTGAGAAACTCTGCGGACAACCGCACTTTTCGCTGTACCTGGCGGGCCGATAACAAGCAAATGTTCATGAGCAACGGCGGCTAAAACAACTAGCTCAGCAAGTTGCTCTCGTCCAATCATACCTTGCGTTGAATGTTGTATTGCTTTGCGAATATTATCGATAATTCCATTTATATTTGATGTCATATGTTTACGCACAAATTAAGAGTTTAGCAGCGAGATGCTTGCATTATGTGATTTTTTATTTTCTGGCTCAACTTTTTTAATTAAATAACATTTTTATATTTTTTATAAAACGTTTCATTACATATAACTTTAGTAATAATACTACCTATATTAGTGAAAGAAAAAGAAATGGGTTTATCTTTATTTCTCAAATAATGAAAATATCATTAATCAATGAAGATTGATTTATTTGTGTATTTTCCTTCTCTCTGTTGCAATATCAAACGCTAAACTTCGTAAATTAGGGGTATGGTTTATTAATGCACGATGCGTTGATGCTTGGCTAATAAAAGCAAAACTGTTTCCCCACGGATGTTGATAACGATCACGTACAATAGGCGCACTCCAATGTTGTAGTAATCCTTCTAAAGGAAGGTGATCGTCACCTACTGTTAATGTTTGAGCCACTAATTGTGGAAATTCACGTTTAATCTCTTTAGCTTGTAAATACCAGCGATCTCTACCATAAATGGCGGCTTTTAACGTGATATTGTTGTCACTCAAATACCATACTTGTGGCACGGCTTGTTCATCTGCATTAATACCTGAAACCGCATCAGTAAAGCGTTTAGCACCTTGTAAATTTTTTGCCAATGCTTCTCTCACTC
The DNA here is from genome assembly GCF_033708015.1 of Proteus vulgaris. Classification (NCBI taxonomy): domain Bacteria; kingdom Pseudomonadati; phylum Pseudomonadota; class Gammaproteobacteria; order Enterobacterales; family Morganellaceae; genus Proteus; species Proteus vulgaris. Next base: position 1,915,272 of record NZ_CP137920.1, read on the forward strand.
GTTGATTTTGAGCTGAACTGATTGATGTTTTATAAGGGCCTAAACGATAGTGCTCCCAACATGCCTCATCATAGATATCAAAATCATTTAATGCTCTGCCGTAGCTATCTATTACCACAGGATTTGGCGGCAATAGTTGATATACAAAAGGACAACCACAGACATCATCAGGAGAGAACCCATAAAGATAACGGCTTCCTGCGTAATAACCTGTCTCCATCATGGATAATGCTTGAAATGTGCCGTGCCAAGGTGGACCAAAAGCGTACCACTTAGCGACTAATGCCCTATTTTCTGGTGTGGTATGCCGTAACCAATAACGAATTGCAAGATTAGACGCAGATTGAGCAATAAAAATAAAAGGCTGGTTTTCGCCAAAAATAGTTTTTAGTCGATCAACTTCTCTATCAATAGTATCCACCAGCACTCGATGATCAGCTCGCCAATCATGGGCAAGGAAAAACAGATCTTGCCCTTCGCGATAACCTAATGCTGTTTCAAGCACATCTTTAAGCTCTTGAGTGACAAGAGTGCTCACTAAATAAGGGACAATCGAAAATGCGTGCAATTGCTCGGTGGCTAATACGCGAGGCGAATGCTGAGTGCTGGGGTACTCATATTCATAATCACTTTTTGTAAAGACACTACGATGATCACCCCAAATAAAGGCCTGCTTTTGTCTATCAAAAAGCTTAGTCCCTAGAATTCCGGGTAAATAAATAATAGGAAGATTCGGTATTTTATCATCAAGTTTCGCTTGACGGATTTGAGCCGCAATAAGTTGAGCACGTATTAATGACCATCCTCTATTGAGTGGCATATTTTTAGCGTCCTTTTAATGGAATAAGTGTGATCGGCACATTTTCGCTACCAAGATGCGTTTTTTCGGCTTCAGTAACAGGAAAGTGAGCACGATCGTAAACCTCAAACAGTTGGCAAGGTTCATTTTGGTGATGATAAAGGCGGATCCCCTCTGCTTTAGGGCTACTTTTGGACAACATAAAGCGATGGCAACAATTGGTGCTGATTGGACCAACAGGCTCTCCCTGTCGCGTAATAAATTGATAATAAATCGGTGAGTCATTTTTTTGTTCAATATGGCAAGCCTGAACAGGACCACGGAAAAGATGTGTAATACAAATAAAATTATCAGGAATACGCTCTGATAATTTGTCAGTGTTAGGATCAGCCCAAGGTAAAATAATGGAAGGTTGGAAATGACAATGAGGACATTGCCCATTATCTAAGTGAGATTGTGCAATTAGCCCACTGCGTTTCACTAACAAGGTTTGGCATTCAGGGCAATAAGAGTTAGCGCTGTCTGTATCAAACACATTCCCCACATAAACATAGCGCATACCTTCATTTAAGGCTTGCTGACGAGCTTGTTCAAGAAAAGAGATCGATGTGCGTTCGACATGGCGATATTGGTAATCAGGATGGAAACGAACATAGTGTAATGGAATATCTGCATCAAGATACTTAAGCATCCAATCTGTGACTTTCTTCGCTTCTTCCAGTGAGTCATTACGTCCCGTCACACATAAGTTAGAGACTTCAAGATGCGGACTATTTGTGGATTTACGCGCATCATAAACTTGTTTAATACCGTCAAGAACGGGCTGTAATCGCCCTCCTGTATGTTTACGATAAAAGCTATCCTGCATTGATTTTAATGAAATACTAAAGATATCCATAACGCCTAGTAATTCATCAATGGCTTTTTCGCTGATATAAAATGCACTTTTATAGAGATTCTTTAAGCCATGTTCACGGGCAAGCTTCGCCGTATCCATAACAAATTCATGCCAAACGATTGGGTCGTTATAAGTCCACGATAGCACACGGATATTGTGTTTTAATGCATAATTGACCACATCTTCAGGGCTGTAATAAGCCACATGACTATCTTGCACATAACGGGCTTGGCTTGTACTCCAGTTTTGGCAAAAATCACAACGTAGCATACAACCGATATTACCTAACGATAAAATACGTTCACCAGGTGCATAATGGTAAACCGCTTCGGTTTCTATCGACTCTTGTGTCATTGGTACCGATTTGCCATAGTTTAGTGTGACTAAACGGCCATTTTCATTACGTCTTAACTTACAAGTCCCTGTACGGCCTAACTGAATTTTACATGCCCGAGGGCACAGCTCACATTGAATGCGATCGTTTGAAATTGGATGCCATAAGCGAGCAGGATGCCCTGTTTGTTGCCATTGTTTCATTCTTGCCATGAATTATTCCTTTTTATCATTACCATAATGGTTATTTGTACAAAGAGGCAAAACGGTTTTTTGCCGGGTTCCTGCTTGCCAACATTCCAATACATGACGCAATGTCCAGTAAAAAGGATTTCCTTTTGCTGGAGTGTTGATTAAATAGTGGCATTCCCCTTGTGGGGTTAAATGGGCGATCAGTTTAAAACCAGGGCCAAAGGTATAAGGCTTAGTTTTAATGGTGTCGGTCTTGCCTATTTGAGATTGCGTCAAAAAATCAGCATTCTGCCTTGTTGCATGAATAGTTTCTCGATTACCGCCTTGATAAGGATAACGCCCCGTTAATAGGCGATTAAGCCACAATGGTTTTTTGATACTATGCTGAAATTCAACGTAAGGACGCTCCATTTTCTGGCTGGCAATTAATGCGCTCGCATAGGTTTCACGAATTATGGTAGAAAGTGCATCTTGCTCAAACTGCCAATCTTGAAGATGGTATTGCAGAATATTGAGTATACTCCAGCGACAACTTGGCCAGAAATCCGTATACAGTGCGCGTGATCCTCTCTTTAGTACCTTCCCTAAAACGCTATCGGTAAGATGCTGTATCCATACATCAAAAAAACGTGATGCATTGAGCTGTTGGGTATCACAATCCCATTGAGAAAGAATTTTATCTTCAGGTATATAAGGTAATAAAAAAGCGAGTGCTTTTTGAGCAAATAGATCGGTTTTGTCATCTTGCATCTGACGAAAAGTTTCAAACGTATGTTCTTGAGTTTGCTGGATCAAATGCTCTATACGTAGCGCTCTTGTTGGTGGATGCCAACGATTAGATAGCGCAGGCTTTCCATCAAAGAGTGAAGCACTGTATTGATTCGCATACAGAACATATCCTCGTTCAGGATTGTATTCGGCAGGCAAATCATCAAAAGGAACATAACCTTGCCACTGATGTAATGGCTCCGTTAAACTCAATACTAAACTGCCTAATTCACTGTGGCGTTTAGGAATATACCCCATACTCTGTAAGCCAATATCCCCATGGATATCTGCATATCCCACCATCATGGGGGAATTTTTCACATGCCTTAAGGCTTCTCTAAATGATGTCCAGTTATGGCATTTTGCGAGTTGATAAAAAGTAATATCGCCACTTGGATTATCTAATGCTGGCCAGCGTAAAAATAAACCGTAGCCCGCTTTTTCAGACATTAACCGACCTTGTGAATAATCATAAGTGACAAAAGTATGTTGACGCTTTGAGGTTAAACCTATGGTGTGAGTTCTTTTTATTAATGGCTCCCATCCATGTGTTGTTTCAACCTTTTCGTTTTCTAAATCAATACGTCCCCAATATAAATCTTGATTATCCGCCATAATGCCGACCATTCCCCAAGCCGCATGAGGATTACGTCCCACAATAATGCCCGGAGAACCAGGAAAATGTGAACCCATCACACTTAAACCTTCTTTACTCTCTAAACGGCATAATAGATTAAAACTTGGGTTAACGTGTCCCATATGGGGATCAGCAGCTAACATAGGTTTTCCTGATCGGGTGTGAGAACCATTCACCGCAATCACATTAGAGCCAGTATCTGGTGATGCTAAACCTAAATGCTGTAAGCCTTTTAATCCCTCTTTAAATGCAGCGATCACTTCAGGATAATATTCCCCCTGTTCATCTAAAGGTAATGGCGGGATTTGATCGCCTTCAAGGCTAAACGTTGATAAAAGTTGCTGATGTTGAGACGGCGTCAGTCGATTGGCTAGACGAGTGTGAAATAATTCATATTGCCAAGCTGAATTAATAAAATATTTCAGTTGTCCTAACAGATAACTATCTGTGGTGGTAAAAAATTCAGGTTTATAACGCAGTAATAAACACTCTATTGGACGGATTTTTAACTCTTTTATGGCTTGGTTAATACCTGCGATATACGCAGTAATATGCTGAAATTGAATCGCTTGCCAGCTGTTAGGTTGTGCATTTTTATCCTCAAGCTCCGCGATTTTGGCTAGTTCAACCAATCCTAATCGGCGTTGGAAAATATCTGTTCTAAGCGCACCATTTCCCATCACTTCACTTAATCGACCGCTAGCGACTCGACGTGATAAGTCGAGTTGCCACAAACGTAAATAGGCAGCACCATAACCTTGCCCATAAAAAACCGCATTATCTGTATCACCTTTGATACTGAGAAGCTGGTCTGTTTCTAGTGACAACGTCACGTTTCCCCATTGCGAAGTAAGTGTCCTTGGCTTCATTTGGACTCCTTATTCAGCAATATAGCTTGTTCAGCAATGCTTCTGGCATAAGTCTTAAAGTCATTTAAAGGCTCACCCGCTGTCCACCCTAATAATTGTTCTGCTTTACAAGATGAATAGGTATAAGTGCTTCCATCCATAATACGCAGTGCCTCACAGGAAAGTGGCATGGAGAAACCAAGTAAGGCAAGTTTATCCATCATCCATGCTAAAGGTCGTAAACTACTGCGATTTTTGATAGGTAAGGGTGCCGTTTTTTGTATTTCACTGAGTAATGTGAAAATCTCTGGCATAGAAAAAACATCACCCGTAAAGAGAACCGTTTCTTGGGGTTTATCTAAGGCAAGTAATCGCAATAATCCATCACATAATTTTTCAACATGGCAAAGTTGAAAGGTGCTATTTGTACTGACTTGAAACGGAATTTTTTGATTGAAAAAAGCAGATAATGTTTGTGCTAAAACGCTCTTATCACCTTGACCAAACACACCGCCACAAATCGCAATTTTAATTGGCATACCTTGTTGTTGCTGATGTTCGACTAATACGTGAGCAATTTGCTTTGTTTCTTCATAATAACTACGAAAATAGCCATTATGACGATGCGTTTCATCAAGCAATAGACCTTGAGTTTCGCCCAGTGCGGCTGTGGTACTGGTATATAAAATCTGAGGGATTTGCGCTCTTTTCGCCTCATTAAGTAAATCCACTGTGCCAGTAACATTGGTTTGATACATTTTTTGATGTTCAAAACGACTAGGCGCAATACCGACTCGATAATCAGCGGCTAAATGAATCATAATATCCTGTCCAACAAGGGCTTCACGATAAGTATCGGGTTGGCATAAATCCCCTTTTATGATTTTCACACCTGACGGCAATTCAGGACGATTAGGATGAATTTTATTGGGTTCTCGACACAATACTGTTAATTCGTCACCAAGTTCTGCAAGCTTCGGTAATAAATAAGAGCCAATGAATCCAGTTGCACCAGTGATAAATATTTTCCGTTTATTCAATGTGACTATCCTTCCTGATTAATAAAAAACACCAGTGTGGCTAACATAAAAAAGCCATCATGCGTTGCTGTCATTGGACGAGAATGCATTGAGCCAATGGGACAATAGCGAGTGAAGCTATATTGTTGTGGTGAAATTGATGAAAGTGAGCCGTGATAACCTAATGTTTGTAAGCGCGCAAACCACTGTTTTTGAGCTAACTGCAAATGATGCTCAACGGAGCCCACAATTAATTGAAAGCCAAAATTAAGCCAATATTGAGGTAAGAATTGGGTTTGGTAAGTGATCGCCCAGCCCGAATTTGCGTCGTAGCGTGTCGGCTTTTCATTATTAAGCAAGTCACGAGATAATGCATATTCGTGTGCTTGTGCCATTTGTTGAAGCTTTACTGTTTCTGGCAATGGAGGTAATGACGCTAATGCCATAGACAATTGCTGATAAAGCTGTTGAGCGCAATTTTCATTCTCTAATAGGATAAAACGTGGTGAGCTACAAACTTGCTGTCTGAATAAACAAACATCTTTTAAAATAAGGGAAATATCAGGTAATGATCTCCCTAAAATAGCCATTGCACTTATTTTAGGCCCTAACTCAATTAATTTAATTGGTGCTGGCGTTACTTGGCGATAATGTTGGATCAGTGCATCACCACCCGCCAATAAAATCGCTTCAACACCGTTAAGAATTCGCTCATCATTTTGATTTTCACTCGACCAATCAAGAATTTCACACTCATTTTCATTTAAACCTAAATAAGCACGTAAAAGATAAAGCCATTGAGTGGATAATCGCGCTTTTATTCGGATAGAGCTCCCAATTAAATAGCCAGCAAGTAGTGCCTCTAATGTACCTAGGGGATCTTTTTCTGATACCACAATGAGTAATTTATTCGGTGCTCGCCAGCATTTGCCCCCCAATTCATTAGCGACTTTTTGTGCTAATACGTCGCTATAAGCCCATTGTGTTAAACGGTTAAGGCAGAATGCTTGCGTCATGGGATCATCAGAGAATAACCAATCCTCATTAAGGCAGTGTATTAAACACTGTTTAATGTTTGCTAAACGAACGTGTATTGCTTCTGTCATTTTACCTGCGCCGCACAAGTGCCCTCGGGTGAAGTCGCTCTGCCGATATAGTGAATATAGGGTAATGGATGACTACAAGCGCATTGTGTGCCCCATAAACCTAAGTCTTGGGTTAATAGGCGCTGAGAAGCTAATGAATCAAAAAAAGGATTTTCAAGTTGGATAAGGCCTACTTTCCTTTCTGGCGCTCGATCACCTGTTTCATCAATAATGGCAAAACGAGAGTAAGCAGGAATGTGGAAATGACCTTCACTGCAACTAATGTAGTGTAAAGGATGCTCTGTCATGCCATAAATATCACGAATATCGACATTGGGAGCATGTAAAGTTTCTTTTAATCCTTGAATAATATCTGGGCGTTCAAGTTGTTTTGTCATCCCTTTCCATCCCCCACCGGTTAGCCCTTTAATCGGTGATAACAGAGTGAATGCATCAGGGCGACTTAAGCATAAATGTTCAAAGAAAAGGGTTAGCCCAAGAATGTAGATAGGCGCAGGATCATTCGCCCAACGTTGCAATGTTGACCATGCTAATTTTGTATCAAACTGACCGTGTTCGGACACCGTAAAAACCAGCTCTTTAATGGGAGCACATTGGGTAAATTTTAAGAAAGCTGTCGCAAAACCAGCATGATCGCCAGATTGAGGATCAGGAGACAACATTAGAAAACGAGCGGGAGTGGTTGATATTAAGCCATTGTGATAGAAAATCTGCGTCATTGCAGTTTCAATGCGCTTTAGGCTGACATCATCAAAGAAAACTTGTGTCTTTCCTTGTTGCCCTGTTCCTGAACTGTTTAGCCAGATACCGTTACGATGTGTGGGTGTGGCTAAATCCATAGTTTTAAATAAATTAACTGGAATAACTGGTTGAGGCATTTTTTGCCATAATGATTGATAGTTAGCATTATTTTTGCGATGCCAGTTATCAGCTTCATTCATAGATGCAGTAAAAAGTGCATCATCAAAACTATCAACAGCATAAGGCTGAGCGAGATTAACTAAATTATCCATCTCATAACGCTGCTCTTCTAACATGTTGTATCCTTACATTGATAAGGGTTATATCAACATAGTCAGCAATTATTTTTACTTATTGAATGTAATTATTCTGAAAACAGGCAAGATGTGATTAGATTTCTTCATTCTTATGTTTTATATCACATTGTTTTATCTAGATTGAATCATCATAATTTGATAAATACATGCTTCTACTTAAAAAACAAAAAGAGCACCTTAAAAATAAAGGTGTTCTTTTTCATGACTTTTTTGTTCATTTTTTTTGTTCCCTTAAAGCAAATGTTTTAAATAGTAATGAAACAAACTTAAGCTACAATTTAATAAATCTCCTGAAAAAAATTAATCTCATTATTTATTTATTTGTTTAAAAAAGAAATAGTTATCTATATTGCTAATAAAGCGCGGTACGCTCACGCCTGTTATTTAACAAAGGGTTAATTCCTTTTAAATAGGAAATCAAAAATCATGAATAAAACTTTCGCGTCTGAAATATTTATCAATGGTGAGATCCATACTCTTGATAGAGAAAATCCTCTCGCTCAAGCGATAGCAGTTTATCAAGGTAAATTTCTTTTTATTGGCTCAAATGATGAAGCGATGCAGTTTCAAAATGCAGAAACAAAAATCATTGATCTAAAAAACCACGTTATTATTCCTGGGCTTAATGACTCACATCTTCACCTGATCCGTGGTGGATTAAATTATAATCTTGAATTACGGTGGGAAGGCGTGCCCTCTCTTTCTATTGCACTTGATATGTTAAAGGCACAAGCTCAAGTGACACCCTCACCGCAATGGGTGCGTGTTGTTGGGGGCTGGAGTGAGTTTCAATTTGCTGAACGCCGTATGCCAACGCTAGATGAAATTAATGCGGTTTCTCCTGATACCCCCGTTTTTGTATTACACCTCTATGACAGTGCATTGCTAAACAAAGCAGCACTGCGTGCAATTGGTTATACCAAAGAGACACCCAATCCACCAGGGGGGGAAATTCAGCGTGATGAGCATGGTGATCCTACTGGATTACTGATAGCAAAACCCAACGCGATGTTGCTCTATTCTGCCTTAGCAAAAGGCCCTAAATTACCTCTTGAGTATCAAGTTAATTCAACTCGTCAATTTATGAGAGAATTGAATCGTCTTGGTGTTACGAGCGCGATTGATGCTGGTGGTGGTTTTCAAAATTATCCTGAAGATTATCAAGTTGTTGATGAGCTTGCCAAAAATAACCAATTAACTATTCGTATTGCTTATAATTTATTTACCCAAAGACCAAAGCAAGAATTTGAAGATTTCCAACAATGGACATCCATGGTATCACCCGGTGATGGCAATGATTTTTATCGTCATAACGGTGCCGGTGAAATGTTGGTTTTTTCTGCGGCTGATTTTGAAGACTTCTTACAGCCAAGGCCTGATCTTCCTGAAAATATGGAAGCAGAATTAGAAAAAGTGATCCGTCATTTAGTGGAACATCGCTGGCCATTTCGTTTACATGCCACTTATAACGAATCCATTAGCCGTATGCTAGATGTTTTTGAAAAAGTAAATAAAGATATTCCTTTCGATGGATTACATTGGTTTTTCGATCATGCTGAAACCATCAGTGAGAAAAACATTGAACGCGTTAAAGCGCTTGGTGGTGGGCTTGCCATTCAACATCGAATGGCGTTTCAAGGCGAATATTTTGCACAACGTTATGGTACAAAAGCACTGAAACAAACCCCGCCTGTTGCCAAAATGCTAAATGCACAGGTTCCTGTTGGACTAGGAACAGATGCGACTCGCGTTGCTAGCTACAATCCGTGGACAGCGCTTTATTGGTTAGTGTCAGGGCGCACTGTGGGTGGCATGCAAATGTATGATGGCGATAATCGTTTAGACAGAGATACAGCGCTTATGTTATGGACGATGGGGAGTTCATGGTTCTCCAATGAACAAGGTAAAAAAGGTCAAATTAAAGCAGGTCAACTTGCCGACTTTATCGCCCTTTCTGCTGATTATTTTCGAGTGCCAGAAAACGAGATCAAAGCGATTGAATCACTTTTAACAGTCGTGGATGGCAAAATTGTGTATGCAAATGGTGAGTTCTCATCACTGACACCGCCTTCTATTCCTGTATTACCAGATTGGTCACCGGTGATCAAAGTACCGGGTCATTATTCTTACTTGCAACAAGAGACAAAAACAGCCGTGTTAAATCAGCTACATCAATGTTGTGGTGCTTGCCATGTTCATGGGCATCAACATGATATTGCTCGCCAATCCTCTATTCCTGTTTCAGATGATAATGCATTTTGGGGCGCTTTAGGCTGTTCTTGCTTTGCATTCTAATTTTTATGATAACGAGGGTCGGTGATGATCCACCGACCCTCTTAAACAAAGAGAGATAAGACGATGGCAACGCAACACGTCTCTGCATGGTCGCCCTTACGTAATCGTATTTTTTTCGTATTATGGATGGCAACGCTATTTTCTAATATTGGTACTTGGATGAATGATGTGGGAGCGGGTTGGTTGATGACGAACTTAAGCCCTGATCCCGTTATGATTGCTGCTATTCAAGCCATGACGACATTACCTGTTTTCTTATTGGCACTTCCAGCTGGAGCCATTGCTGATATTTTTGATAAGCGAAAACTGCTTATTTTCGTCAATATGTTAATGCTCTGTGCGGCATCATTATTGGCAATTTTGGTGTATTTCGATGTTATCAGCATTGGCTGGTTATTATTAATTACCTTTGTTTTAGGTTCTGGTGCTGCGTTTTTAGGTCCTGCATGGCAAGCGATTGTGCCGAGTATTGTCGAGCCTCACGAATTAAAATCAGGTATTGCCTTAAACAGTATGGGAATTAATATCAGCCGTGCAATAGGTCCCGCACTTGCAGGTATTTTAATTTCACAAGTGGGTCTTTATTTACCCTTTTTACTGAATGCCTTGAGTTTTATCGCCATTATTCTGGCTGTCTGGTGGTGGGAAGGTGAGAAGAAAGAAGAGGAAAAACTTCCTGCTGAATCTGTTGTTGCAGCCATGATCTCCGGCTTACGCTATGCGCGTTATAGTCCTGCATTGATAAAAACAATTATTCGAGCCGCTAGTTTTTTTATTTTTGCGAGTGCTTATTGGGCGATGTTACCGTTAGTCGCTCGAGTTTCATTACACGGTGATGCGACATTATACGGTCTACTTACCACCAGCATTGGTATTGGTGCTGTGATTGGTGCATTTAGCTTATCAACATTACGTGAAAAATTAAGTACCAGTACATTGATTGCTGTTGGCACCGTGGGTACAGCATTGGTGTTATTTATTTTCGCCAGTGCGACTTCAAAATATCTCGCCATTTTCGCGAGTATGCTCGCTGGCTTTAGTTGGATAATCACCCTTTCCACATTAATGGTCTCCGCTCAAACCGCTTTGCCTAATTGGGTTCGTGCGAGAGGTCTTGCACTCTATTTAACGGTGTTTTCTGGTTCAATGGCATTAGGTTCTCTTATTTGGGGACAAATTGCTTCACATACTTCAGTGACGATAGCTTTGCTATGTGCAACAGTGGGGATTATTTTAGTTTGGTTATGTGTTTTGCGCGTCAAATTAGAACACGACAACATTAACTTACAGCATTCAGAACACTTTATTCTGGATGATGGGCTTATTGATATTACAACAGATAAAGGTCCTGTGTTAATTACCGTCAATTATCAAATTGAAGCAATCTACCGCGAGCAATTTCTCAGTTTAATGCATCGATTAAAAACGGTTCGTTTAAGAGATGGCGGTTATTCATGGGGATTGTTTGTTTCATCTGATGCGCTGATGGAAAATAACACTCAAACTTATATGGAAACGTTTATGGTGGCTTCTTGGGCTGAGCATCTTCGTCAACATGATCGCGCGACAATGGATGATAAACAGCTGCAACAACAATTAGATAAAATAATTAGTGCCAAAAAAGTGACACACTCTTTTTCTGCTTTTTCACTAAAAAAATAACGACATTAACTACTCATACACCTTATTTATCTTTATTTGGGTCTATAAGGTGTGTGGGGGTTTTATGTTTTTTATCCTTTCATTGCCTCTCCCCCTACTTTCTTGTACTCTGCATCGCTTCTTACCGCTGAAATAACTAAAACGTATTTGAGAAAATCATGACAGGACATCATTCTAAAGATCCACTACACGGCATCACGCTTGAAATGCAAGTAAATGCATTAGTAGCAAAATATGGTTGGGCTAAATTAGGACAACTCATCAAAATTAACTGCTTTAGAAATGATCCTAGTGTGAAATCGAGTTTAAAGTTTTTGCGTAGAACGCCGTGGGCACGCGCGGAAGTAGAAGCGCTTTATCTTGATTCTCTTGAAGCCGATATTGATGATGAGATTGAAATTATCGACCATCCTGATTGTGATCCGTGGGCAAATAGTCGCAATAAACGATAATTTTGTTGATGTTCCTGGTCGCGCATTAAGCCAAGTTTCGCAATTCCTCTCTTTATCTATTAAGATAAACCGATAAATAATGTTCAATTAATCAATAGAATAATATGAGTGCTAAATATGCCAATCAAACCTTATATTGATGAACAACGGCTTATTGAATGTGCGGAGCTTGGACGCGCATTGAGTAGTCATCATCGGATTAATATGATCCAATATCTTTCTCAACAAGAGTTCTCTGTTGAAAATTTATCACAATTACTCGAGCTTAGTGTTGCGAACACCTCTCAACATTTACAGCAATTAAAGCGTGCAGGCTTAGTTGAAAGCCGCCGCGAAGGAAAAATGATTTTTTATCGCCTTGCCTCAGGTCCCGTTCTAAATATTTTATCAGCTTTAAAATTACAAGCTGATTATGCAAGGCGGGAATTTAGCCAGTTAATTAATCAACAAGACATACCTGACGATAAATTAGCACCAATTGAATATGACGAGCTTATTGATGGTATAAAAAACAAACGCATTATGCTGATAGATGTGAGATCACAGGATGAATATGAAAAAGATCATCTTCCTGGTGCGATGAGTATTCCCATTGAAGAATTAGAATATCACTTAGCGCAATTCCCGAAAGATAAAGAAATTGTTGCTTATTGCCGTGGTGCTTACTGTTTTTTATCTAAAAATGCCGTAATAACCCTTAACTTAAAAGGGTTTCAAGCACGTTATTTTAAAGAAGGTATCACAAGTAAATTAAGCAAAGATTAAATTATTCACGCCATAAAATGACTAGCTATCAATATGTTGGTCATTTTATTCCTTTCCTATTTTTTTTAAAACTGCCTACCGTAAGTTATTTAATCTTTTAAATTCAAATTATTAACTCATTTTAGTTAATAAAGTTCTGGCGCATTATTGAATCACTCAAACATTCAATCATCTTATTGAATGTTTGAGTGAAAACAGTTAGGATCCTATTTCTAGAGTGAAATAAACGCTAATGAATAAATGAATAGAGGTTTTTGATGAGCTCATTAATTGAACTAAATGCTGAGAATTTTGATACCACAATTAATAAAGAAGGCCTTTGTGTTGTGCGTTTTTGGGCACCTTGGTGTGCACCTTGTCGCATGGTAGCGCCCATCTTTAACCAACTTTCTATTGATATGAAAGAGAGTGCCACTTTTGCTGAAGTCAATATTGATGATAATCCATCAATTGCGAGTCGATATGCTATACGTAGCATTCCAACTACTGTGGTTTATAAAGAGGGTATGCCTATTGATTCTTTAGTGGGCGCCGCTTCTTTACCAAATTTTAAAGATTTAGTACTTAAACATTTATAAGCCTTTATTTGAATTTTATAACAAGGAGAAAGACATGATGTCTACAATAATACTCGCCGTTATTTTAGGGGTAGGCGCAACGGTTATTATGGATTTATGGGCCGTGTTTTTAGCCTTGTTAAAAATTCCAACATTGAACTTGTCGATGATAGGTCGGTGGATTGGTCACATGTTTAAAGGCCAGTATTTCCATCATCCTATTAGCCAAAGTGCACCAATAAAAAATGAAACCGCATTAGGTTGGTGCGCTCATTATGGCATTGGTATTGTTTTTGCCTTTATTTTCTTAATTGCGATGGGGGAACAATGGTTAACTCATCCCACGTTTTGGTCCGCTTATTTATGGGGTGTCATTACTATTATTGCGCCCTATTTTATGATGCAACCTGCTCTAGGTGCTGGCGTTATGGCTAGCAAAACACCGTTCCCTAATAAAGCGAGATTGTTGAGTTTTTTATCACATAGTGCTTATGGTGTCGGGCTTTATTTTACAGGTGTTGTTGTGAGTTGGTTTTTCTAATTATTCATTCCTAAACTCCTTCGGCGTCATACCAAACTCTTTTTTAAAGATAGAGTAAAAATATTGCAAAGATGGATAGCCACACATCACAGATATTTCTTGGATTGCGAGCGTTGTTGTGGCTAATAAATTTTGAGCGCGTTTGAGTTTCTCTTCATAAATAACAGTGTGAATAGTCTTGCCAATTTCCTTTTTAAAGCGCTGTTCTAAATTAGAACGCGACATATTAACCGCATCTAAAACTTGCTCTGTTTTTATTCCTTTACAGGCATTGTAATAAATATAATGCATGGCTTGAATAACGGTAGGATCGTTAAAAGAATGAAAATCGGTTGAACGACGCTCAACAATTTTAACAGGAGGAACTAATATTCTTTGCTGTTTTTCTATTACATGCCCTTCTAGTGTTTGATGTAACAACTTCGCGGCTAAATACCCCATTTGTCGTGAGCCTTGTACCACAGAAGACAAGGCAATACGTGATAAATAACGGGTCATATCTTCGTCATCAATACCAATAATACTGATCTCTTCAGGCACATTTATATTTAAATTATCGCAGACTTGCAGTAAATGACGCGCTCGTGCATCAGTAACCGCAATAATTCCCGTTTGTGGGGGTAAAGTTTGGATCCAATCGGATAACCGGTTTTGTGCGTGTTGCCAATTTTCTTGGGTAATATCCATGCCGTTATAAACAATACCTGGATATTTTTCACTGGTGACTAATTGACGAAAGGCATACTCTCGTTCATTAGACCAATGAGGGTGGTTTTTAGCTGGTAAGCCATAAAAAGCAAAGTGTTTCAGCCCTTTTTGTTTTAAATGCAAAAAGGCTTGTTGAACTAATTCATAATTATCGGTGGCGATATAAGGTACAGGGGGATAATTTTCTTCTTGATGATAAGAGCCACCGACACCGATAACCGCTAATGGTGATTGGCTTAAATGTTGAGCAATAATTGGATCATCAAAATCAGCAATAATACCATCACAAACCCAATGGTTTATATTATCAAGTCGAGTACGGAAATCTTCTTCAATAAATACATCCCAATGGCACAGTGATGCCTGAAGATATTCTCCAACACCTTCAACCACTTGTCGGTCATACACTTTATTCGCATTGAATAGCAGAACAATACGAAAGTACTTATCTTTTTTCATTTTACTCTACCTGATTATTCAGCTACGCATTAAACCATAGCTTTAATTTTGCTAGAACTCGCTTTCATCGCTATGTGATTACTATCACACAAGCCAAATTTCGTAATAGCAAAGTAAAAAATAGGAATAACCAATGTTAATAACAACGAGTATTTTGTTTTTAAACACGGTTGCCGAGGCGATTTTTCATGTATCAGAATAACTTTAATAACTTAATTTCTAGGCAAAATACCTATAGCGCAAAATGGTCTAATACTAATGTCAATCTGATCCCACTCTCTGTTGCCGATATGGAGATAGCTGCACCTGATTTTATTATTAACAAACTAGCTGAATTTAATCTTAAAGGTATTTATGGCTATACAGACCTTAGCCATGATTGGAATGACGTTGCTGCTAATTGGTTTAAAATGCAATACCAATGGAATGTCTCGCCTGAAACAATTGTATTTTGTCCCCGTGTTATACAAGCTGTTTCACTTTATATTCAGAATTTTACGCAAGTGGGCGATAAAATAACAACGCTATCTCCTGCTTATCATCCTATTAGTCATTCCGTTTGTGTAAATAACCGTGAACTATTAGAAAGCCCACTGATTTATTGTGACGGCTCTTATGAAATTGATTTTGATGACTTAGAAAGTAAGTTTAAACAATCTGTCTGTTTTATTTTGCTATCGCCACACAACCCGACAGGAACGGTATGGCAAAAAGAAGATTTATTAAAAATTGCACAACTTGCACAAAAATATCAGGTTTTTATTATTTCGGATGATGTACATGCGGATTTTATCTTTGATGACGCTATCTATTTCCCTATTTCATCCTTAAATACTTACGTAGAACAACACTCCTTTATTTGCACCTCTCCTGCAAAAACCTTCAATTTAGCAGGACTAGAAATAGCCAATATTATTATTGCCAATCCTGAATATCGTGAAAAATTCAAGCAATGCTTAATTGCTGCGGGTATTCATAATCCGGGATATTTCTCTGTGCCCGCTTTTTTACAAGCCTACACCTTGCAAGGTCAACAATGGGTGGGTGAATTAAAAACGTACCTTGCTGATAACCGACGTTGGGTAAAAGAACAATGTGATCGTTACTTTCCTGATTGGGTTGTCACTCAAAGCCATGGCACCTATATGCTGTGGATCAACTACCAAAAAATGCAGTTATCTGAAGAACAACTAAAACATTGGTTTGTTTCATTAGCTGAAGTGGAAATGAGTTGGGGGCGTGGTTTTGGTGCGGTTGGGGATGGTTTTTTCCGCATTAATATCGCGACACCTCGTTCAATATTAGAAACCGTTTTCACTCGGCTTATTCGTACCTTACCTCACGCCAGTTTGGAATAAATTACAATGAAAACGCAAACGATAAACAGCCCAAGAACGCCAACGCTTCTTGAATCGCTCTTTCCTATTCTCACTATGGTGGTGCTATTAGGAGGAGGTTATGCCGCTTTTGATTTACCACCAGAACCTTTAATGGTGCTGTCTACGGTTGTCGCTGCACTATTAGTAAAACGATTAGGATATCGTTATGACGAGATCTTAACGGCAATTTCACAAAAAATTGCTAAAACCATGCCTGCATTACTGATTTTAATCAGTGTGGGTTTATTAATAGGTACATGGATGATTGGTGGCACCATTCCACTGATGATCTATTACGGCTTAAAAATGATCAGCCCAGAAATGCTTTATGTGACAGCATTATTGGTTACATCATTAGTGTCAGTCTGTACGGGAACGTCATGGGGATCAGCAGGAACCATCGGTGTTGCCTTTATGGGCGTTGCTGTCGGTATGGATGCCAATCTTGCGGCAACAGCTGGTGCCGTAGTTGCAGGTGCCTATTTTGGTGACAAGCTTTCACCATTATCAGGTGATACCAACCTTGCTGCAATGGCGGCAAGGATCGACCTTTATCAACATATTTGGCACTTACTTTACACCACATTGCCTTCGCTGATTTTAACCGCGATTGTGATGACTGTTTATGGCTTGAATGGTGATTTAGCGGGTCAAGGTGTACCAGAAAAAGTAACATTAATTACCAATGGTCTTGAGAATGTTTATAACTTCAATCTAATTCTTCTCATTCCTGTATTAGTGATCCTCTATGGCTCAGTAACGAAAAAGCCCACTATCCCAGTAATGTTAGCCTCCGCCGCCATTGCGATGTTTAACGCTTACCTTATTCAAGGGTTTGGGTTACATGACATCGTAAAAAGTGCAGTTGATGGCTTCAATGTCTCAATGTTCCAAGGGAAAGATGTACCTGAGTTATTAGGTAATTTATTAAATCGTGGTGGCATGAACTCAATGATGAGCACCCTGCTTATCTGTTTCTGCGCCCTCTCTTTTGCCGGCACTTTATCGTTAAGTGGTGCATTAGAAGTGATTGTCCATGCATTATTAAAAATGGTGCATTCAACTGGCTCGATGATCTTAGCCACAATTGCTTGTGGATTAACCATGATTGGCGTGACTTGTAATGGACAAATCTCAATCCTTATTCCTATCGAAATGTTACGCGGTGCCTATATCGAACGAGGTTTACACCCTAAAAATCTCGCTCGTACCGTAGAAGATTCCGCCACTATCTTTGAACCTATTTTACCGTGGACAGCCGCAGGCGCTTATATGGCAGGTACGTTAGGTGTTGCAACCTTAAGTTACTTACCATGGGCGGTATTGTGCTGGAGTGGCATCTTCTTTGCCATGCTGTGGGGTTTCACGGGCTTTGGCATTGCCAAATTAACACCAGAAGAGCAGGAAGAGATGACTGCTGAGCTTGGATCACATTCAGAATTACAACTTGATACTAAATAAGGACGGTTCCATGTCTTACTTTGATAAAATTGAACAAATTCAATATGAAGGCACAACAAGCGATAATCCATTAGCGTTTCGTTACTATAATCCTGATGAGATTATTTTAGGTAAACGAATGGAAGATCACCTAAGATTTGCCGCTTGTTATTGGCATAACTTCTGCTGGAATGGTTCTGATATGTTCGGTATCGGTACTTTTGATAGACCTTGGCAAACATCGGGTGAAGCTTTAAAGCAAGCGAAGCATAAAGCGGATGTTGCCTTTGAATTCTTCCATAAACTCAATGTGCCTTTCTATTGTTTTCATGATGTTGATGTGATTTCTGAAGGGAATAATATCAATGAATATGTTTCTAATATGGCGGCGATCACCGACGTATTAGCAAAAAAACAAGAAGAGACTCACGTTAAGCTATTATGGGGAACGGCAAACTGCTTCACTAACCCTCGTTATGGCGCAGGTGCGGCAACGAATCCTGATCCTGACGTTTTTGCATGGGCAGCGACACAGGTTTGTGAAGCGATGAAAGCGACAAAAACGCTAGGTGGCGAAAACTATGTATTATGGGGCGGACGCGAAGGCTACGAAACCTTGTTAAATACAGATTTACGCCAAGAAAGAGAGCAAATTGGCCGTTTTATGCAGATGGTGGTTGAACACAAACACAAAATGGGTTTCCAGGGCACATTACTGATTGAACCAAAACCACAAGAGCCGACAAAACATCAGTATGATTATGATACTGCAACGGTTTATGGCTTCTTAAAACAATTTGGTCTTGAAAAAGAAGTTAAAGTCAATATTGAAGCCAACCACGCAACATTAGCAGGACATAGTTTCCATCATGAAATAGCGACGGCTATTGCGTTAGGGATTTTAGGCTCTGTTGATGCTAATCGTGGCGACCCGCAATTAGGCTGGGATACTGACCAATTCCCAAATAGCATAGAAGAAAATGCACTCGTGATGTATGAAATTCTGAAATCAGGTGGATTTACAACAGGGGGTTTAAACTTTGATGCGAAAGTTCGTCGTCAAAGTAATGACAAATATGACCTTTTCCATGGACATATTTCAGGAATGGACACCATGGCAATGGCATTACGCATTGCAGCAAGAATGATCCAAGATGGCGGGCTTGATAAATTTACGGCACAGCGTTATTCAGGCTGGAGTGCAGAATTTGGTCAAAATATCTTACAAGGTAAATTAAGCCTTGAAGAAGTCGCAAAATATGCGCAAAGCAATACTTTATCACCACAGTTACAAAGTGGACGCCAAGAAATGCTCGAAAGCTTAGTGAATCGCTATATTTTTGGTTAATTGCATAAACAGAATAAACACAGCGCATTTTCCGCTGTGTTTATTCATTAGAGACAGATCATGAGGTAACTTCATGTATTTAGGGATAGATTTAGGTACTTCAAGCGTTAAAGCGATCATCATGAATGATCAAGGTGACGTTGTTGCCAGTCATTCCGTTTCTTTAGCAATATCACGCCCTCACCCTCAATGGTCAGAACAAGATCCCCTGCAATGGTGGCAAGCAACAGAAGACGCGATCCTTCAGCTTGGACATCATTATCCTATGGATCAGATCAAGGCGATTGGGTTAAGCGGACAGATGCATGGTGCCGTTTTACTTGATGCCCAACAAACGGTGCTACGCCCTGCGATCTTATGGAACGATGGTCGTAGTTTTAAACAGTGCCAAATGCTTGAGACACAATATCCTCAGTTTAGAAAAATCACGGGTAACTTAGTGATGCCGGGCTTTACTGCGCCAAAATTACAATGGGTTGCTGAACATGAGCCTGAAATCTTTCAACGTATTGCACATGTTTTATTACCTAAAGATTTTTTACGTTGGAAGATGAGCGGCAATTTCGCTAGTGATATGTCAGATTCAGCCGGTACGCTTTGGTTAGATATGCAAAAGCGAGATTGGAGTGATGTGCTTTTAAATGCGACAGGTTTAACGCGTCGTCAAATGCCTACATTGTTTGAAGGTAATCAAATAACGGGCTATCTATTAGCTGATATCGCTAAAAAATGGCAAATGAAACAAGTCCCTATTATTGCTGGTGGTGGCGATAATGCGGCAGGTGCAATAGGAGTTGGTGTCTATCAACCTGGTCAAGCGATGCTCTCTTTAGGCACTTCTGGGGTTTACTTTGTTGTTAGTGAGAAATTCCTCCAAAATAGTGATAATGCAGTACACAGTTTTTGTCATGCATTACCGAATACATGGCATTTAATGTCTGTGATGTTAAGTGCTGCCTCATGTCTTGATTGGGTATGCCAATTAACGGGAATTGACAGTGTGAGTACGATGTTTGAAGAGGTTGAACACGCGACTTTTGCCGATAGTCCCCTCCTGTTTTTGCCTTATCTTTCTGGTGAACGGACACCTTATAACAACCCGAATGCGAAAGGTGTCTTTTGGGGATTAACCCACGAGCATCAACGAGCTGACTTATGCCAAGCTGTTCTTGAAGGTGTGAGTTTTGCGTTACGACAAGGAATTGAAGTTGCGGAAAACGCAGGTCAATTCGCTGATAATATTACCTTAATTGGCGGTGGTGCCAGAAGTGACTATTGGCGACAACTTCTCGCCGATATTACAGGAAAAACCCTCGATTATCGTCAAGGGGGGAATGTTGGGCCTGCACTTGGTGCAGCAAGGCTTGCACAATTAGCAGTAAGCCCCGTTCATTTATCACGTGTTATTCTTTCTCAACCTAAGCTTGAAAAACGCCATATACCCAATTTAGAAAAACATAAAACATACGAAAAAAAATATCATGCCTTTAAAAAGTTATATTCATTGATTGATACGATGGAAATATAACTATATTGCGTCAATATCAGGATAAAAAAATAGCGCCATCTTTAAAGGATTGGCGCTATTTTTTATTATTCTATTTAGGCAGTGTTTTATTCTTATTAAGATAAAGTAATTAGCTCACTTTCTAATAATTTGGCTTCTGCTAACCAATTTGAGAAAATATGACTTCTTTCTTTGCTTTCTTGTAAGTTTTTGTCTAATTCTTTTAATTGACTATTAAGATTAATGTAATTAGCAAAAAAATTCTCTGCAAATTCAGGCGATTTAATTAAATCGGTTAAATCTTTTCTTTGAACGTTAAATCCCTCAATCATATCTGTAATAGCTTTTTTAAACTGCTCTTCTTTTTTATATTTATCGTAAGAATCCCAGACCTCAATAGCGATACCAACAAAAGCTAAAGCAGCATTTGCCCCTTTAGCAAATTTTATCGCACCATAAGGATTAAATTTTAAGTACTTACCTACATCAAGACCTAATGTTTTTGCTATGGTGACAATACCATCACGAGTGGCAATGATTGTTTTGTTGTTAATAAAATTACCTTTGAGCATATTATTTACGCCCATTTTTCCTAATGATTTTATCGTCGTATTAAAATGGTTAATTTCATTATCAAAAGTTATTTGCATTTTTTCTATTTCAAGATTAATTACTCCCATCTGGCTACGGAATTCATTTTGTAATCGGCTATTAATCACAATGCCTTCATCACCAATTTCGCGCTCAAAAAACTCACCAAAAGTTTCAAGACTACAACCTTTTGCTTGTATAATTAAATCCGTGAAATAGCTAACCACAAATCTATCTAACGTAATTTGTGTTTCACTAATCTGATTTTTAGTATTTAGCATTTGACTTTCTAATCTATTATAGGCTTTTTCAAGTTGAATAACCTCATGGGAAATAATTTTATTGGCTTCAATTGCTACGGGGAGTTTTTTATGAAGAATATCACTGATAACTGTAGTACGCATTTCCGCATCTAAAGCATCACTTCCTCCATTTTGAATAATTTTTTCCGCTGTTGCTGTTTGTAAACACTTAATATGAGAAAGAGCTTTAAATTGTTCAATATTCTCAAGCCAGTAATTAATACCTTCATCAAAAGGATTAGCGGCAACAGCGACAATCGACAATGTACTGATTTCTTCCGATGTAAGAGAGATCATATCTTGTAAACGACTAATCACGTTTTGTTGCTTTATTTTTAGATTTTCTTGGTAATCTTCTTCATCTTCAACATCAGAAACTTCATCAAAGCGGCTTAAAACAAAAACGGTTCTTGGTAATAAATTAAGTGTACGGAATAGCCAATACATATCTTCTTTATGGCTGTCTTTAATTGGATTAGTTGAGTTCATGACATAAAGAACTAAATGGGCATCACTGACATACTTTTTAGTGAGATCTTTATATTTTTCTATCTCAAATGTTTGTGCATTTTGCTGCTCTTTAAAACCAAATAGCCCAGGAGTATCAATCAAGACAAATTCTTCTCCTATCTCATAAACTTTGACTTCATTAGATGATTCTTGGTGGCTAATTTTCATCGTGGATTTATCTAATTTCTCCATCCACGCAGCTGCAATCGAAGTTTTTCCTTCAGAAAATCCGCCAATTAAAGCAACTTTTAATTTTTCACCTGCAATATTGGCAATATTATTTTCTAATTTTTGAATTAAAGATGGTTCAATAGGAACACCAGCTTGAATTCCTTGTTGTAAAAAACACAGTAACCTTTCTAATAAACTCAAAATTTGAGTTTGTTTTTCATTGAAATTCTTAATTGTATGCTTCATTAGAGATTACCTTCTATTTGAATGTTTTGGGCTAAATTTTTTAAATTTTGATTTGAACTCTGCAATAAGGTTGCTGTTTTTCTTATTTTAATAATAGGCTCATCAAGTGAATTTTTTATAAAATTAATGTTAGTTTCAATATCAGGCAACAATGAATTTAATTTCTTGTGCAACTCATCATTAATATATTTTTCAATATTACGTAAATTTTCATCAGTTGATTTTTTCTGCTGAGACATTTTATAGCTACTACTAAAGTATCCAAAAAGTGCTTTACCCACAGAAACAAGCATGGTTAATGCTGAAGCTCCTGCTATCCACAGGCTTGCACCGCCCGTAACGGGAACTAATGCTAATCCCACTAATGAACTTAATAAACCAACTTTATTTATTCCATTATCAATATTAATATCAAGAGTAATATTTTTATTCACGTTATTACTATGCAGTCTCTTCGTTATATCAATTAAATCTTTAGCCTGATCTTCATAACGTTGAAGTATTTCCGCCGCTTCATTATGAAAACGTTCAATACGAGCTTTTATTGCTTCAGAAAATGAGGTTAAAAGCACCTGTAACTCTTCTTCAATATATTGATTTAAGATTTCTTTAAAACGGTCATTACTAATATCATCTTCAATACGAGAATAGGTTTTTCTTCGTACCTTTTGTAATAACTCACGTATAATATTAGCAATATTACCGTTTAGCTGTGTTTTCATTACTAGAAAGCTTGAATCTAATAATTTTTTTGAATCTTCACAGGTAATAGAAATCTCATCAGCAACTTTTTGATAATCTCGTTCTATCTCTTCTAATCCTTGAATCGTGTTATTAAGTGCTTCCTTTGTTTTATTAAGATTGGCACGATAAATTTTATTTTGACTATCAGGTAATAACTCATGTTCTAATAAGTCAATAAAATCAAGTATCCCTGTACGCTCTAATAATTCATATTCCAGAAAATCTTGTAAGAATTTATTTCGGCGTTTTGCATTTTGAGAACCAGGAACTAAGCAATCTGTTGACGCTAAAAAAGCAGGTAATGCGGTTAAAGAAACAACCTTTTTATAATGGTGCCCCAGTTGTTCACGCATGATTTCATCTAATCCTGCTAGGCTGCTTAATTCATCTTCGGATAATAAAGAACGATTCTTTAATGACAATTTGGGATTTGTTATTTTCTTATTGAAAATAGACCATACTTCAGTTTGTGCATTTAAGTGTAACTTAATTTTTTCTAACGTTCCTATACGGCCTTCATCACCAGTTTGTGGTGGCGCTGCTTTATTAGTGATATAAAATACAGCATGAGCTTGCTGAACGGCATCTTCTATCTGCTTTAAAACAAGCCCTTCTTTTCCTTCAATACCGGGAACATCTAACAATGAAAACACATTCTCTTTTAGTTTTAAATGATAGCGCTTAGTTTCTCGAGTAAAGTCAGCTTGACCATCACCAATAATTTTACCGTCAGCATATTGAATGAGTAATGCGCATTGTTGTTCTGATAGCGTTTTTAATTGTTGCTGTTTTAACGTTAGCGCTAATTTTTCATTTTCTAAAGATGTTATCTTGTTTTTAATTTGAGCTTTTTCTTGTGATAATTTATCGTCTAGGTTTGTTAATTTGCTATATAAAGGCTTCTGTTTTTCTTTAATCAATAATGATTGCTCATCATGTTTTTGACGTAATAGATTACGCTCTATACTATTTAGAACAATCTCGCTTTCCAAATCAACTAATATAAGTTCTTCTGGTAATTTTTTGAAAAGCAATAATATTTTTTGCCATAACGAAGCGTTACTTTTATATTCTTCAATCTGTACATTAATATTACTGATTTGCTGTAATATGGCTGAGTTTGTATTCTCTTTTTGCTCTAATTGATGTTTTATTTCATTCAGTTGATGAGTATGCTGTGCATGCACCTCTTCAATTAATTGCTGAATATCGTGTTTTTTTTGCGCATAAAGATGATTAAGATCATGAATTTCTATTGAAAATGCTTCTAAATCTTGCTTAATTTTCTCAATGTATTGTTGATTTTTTTCAATATCATTTAAACAAAATTGATAGCTTGTCTGTTGCTGTCGATATTTTTTTTGATTCTCAACTTTTTCAGATTCTCGTAATAGGATACGCAAAGTTTCAATTAATGTAGATTTACCCGCCCCTGTTTCACCATAAAAAGCAATCGTAAATGTATTCCACTCTGCATTTTTTTGCAGTGAGGCGAGTTCATTACTTAATAAACCTTGAAAGTTTTCTAATTTACTGCGAGCAATATTTTCTGCGTTATTTAAATTTTCATCTGATGAGAGGCCAGTCATCGAATGTATGATAATGGCTAATTCATTATTAATTTTTTTATATATATCACTAGGATTATGAAGTTTAAATGTCATTATTTAAGCCAGCTAATATAGATATAAGTTAATTTTTCAAATCATCATAATCATATTTTATCATTAAGATAAATATTATGATAATAAATTGTTTTATTATTTTGTTAGTAAAAAGTAACGTTATTAACACTCTAGTAATACTCATTTTAAATGTATTGATTAACGGAAAAGCTGAATATTTGATTTTAATCAAACCTATTTGCTTTTAATCATTCCGTAAATATCAAAGTATAAATTACTAACATTAGTTTACACTTAAAATAGATTGTCATATTAGGGTAAATGTTCATATTTTGGGTTGTAGCCAAAATAGATATGCCATACATAATAGAAAATGTATTATCTAAAACTATCATAGTGGATCTTATTTATTTAATAGGAACATCTACAACTAATGTGGATTGAAGTACAGTCGGTGAGTTATTAATTGCTTAGCCCTGATAAATAAATATATCAGGGCCAGTTAAAAAATTAACGATATCCGCTACGATGGTTTTTAGCTGACCAACTATAGGTTTCATCACTCGGGGCTAGTTTTTGTTTTTTCTTGAGGGCTTGTGCTTTTTTTGTGGCTTTTTCAACTTCGAGGGAGATTTCGGTAATAATGGAATCTTTGGTTCTGTTCATTTCAGCATTTGTTAATTCACGTCCGAACTTCTTTTTTTCTTGGGCTATTCGGGTTCTTACTCGCATTTGTTGGGCGTCTGTCATTTCTTGGAGTGTCAGTTTCTTCATTCTATTACCCTACCTATGTTGAGTGAGGAGATAGTAATATAACATTATTAATGTACCGCTCCAGCATTATATTTAGATTTAAAGTCATTAAAATGCTGATCATAGCGAGAAAATGCATTACACACTTAATAGAATGTAATGCATAAAAATAAGAGATAAGTTTAAACAGAAAATTTAAATTAATTGAAGGAATGCGGTTTTAAATCCATCAATGTCTTGCTGTGTTGTTGCCCACGAAGTACAAAGACGTAAACAACTCAAATTAGGATCTTCAAGTAAAACACGATGAAAAACAAATTGTTGTGTTAATTTTTCTGCAATTGAGTTCGGTAAAATAACGAAAACTTGGTTAGATTCTGGTGGTGCTAAAAATTCAAAGCCTTGTGCAGTAAAGAACGTCGTTAATTGTGATGCCATTTCATTAAGGTGTTTGCCTAATTTAAAATAGAGATCATCTTTAAATAAAGCGCCAAATTGTACGCCTAATAACCAGCCTTTCGCTTGCAATCCTCCCTTTTGTTTTAAGCTAAAACGAAAATCAGTTTTTAATGCTGGATGACAAATAACTAGCGTTTCAGCTGACATTGCACCGATTTTGGTGCCTCCAATATAAAAAGCATCCGTTAAGCTGGCGATATCTTCGATAGTCAGATCGCTTTGTGCAGACATTAATCCAGTGGCTAAACGTGCACCATCAAGGTATAACCACAACTTATTCTCGTTACAGAAGTTACGTAGTGCTTGTAATTCTGCTTTGCGATAAACCGTACCAATTTCTGTGGCATTGGTTATATAAACAAGCTTAGGTTGAACCCAATGTTCATCATTATGCTCAGCAAGGATAGGTTTTAATAGCTCTGGTGTTAATTTGCCATCATCGGAAAATGTGGTAATCACTTTATGCCCTGTTGCTTCAATTGCGCCAGTTTCATGTGTCGCGATATGCCCAGTACTGACAGAAATAACCGCCTGATGTGGGCGTAAAAAATGAGAAATAGCGGTTAAATTAGTGATGGTACCACCATTAAAAAAGTGAATATCCGCATCAGGTTGTTGAATACGCTGTTTTATTGATTGAGCAGCTTGATGACAAAGCTTATCCATGCCATATCCATCATAGCGTTGCCCCACGGTATCAGTGATTGCTTTCATGACCGCGGGGTGTGCAATTTCATTATAATCATTTTGGAAGCGGTACATGTGTTCTCCTGTCGTATGTTGTGTTTTTATCGTGTTTTATAAAGAAAAACGCTCTACATCTAATCAATAGAAAGATTGAATGTAAAGCGTTTTAATATATTGAAAAAGTCAGTTATTTAATACTTATTATTTAAAGCAGACCTCGCCCCAACGCGCTAAACCAGCAGTAACTGATCCAAAGTCATTACCTTTAACAATTGGAATATTAGGCAGTTGTTGTTCAATAGCTTGGCATAAAATAGGTGAGCGTGCGGAGCCTCCCGTCATAAAGACAGCATCGGGTTTTATTCCTCCTTGTTGAACCGCATCATTAACCAATTCAATCATTTTGCTTTTTGGTGATTCAATAGATCCAACCATCTGATCACGTTCGATAGTTAATTCTAAGGTCTCACTTAATAATGCAATTTTAGCAATATACTCAGGAGAATCCGATAAAGCGATTTTAGCTTCTTCAGCACGTCGAACAATGCTGTAACCTAAAGTTTCATTATAGACTTCAATAAGGCGCGTTATTTTTTCTGGCTCTTTTGCGTCCCGTCTTAGCTGATTTAATACAGCTAGATTTTGACGAGAGTAAAAATCTTTTTGTGCTTCAACATTATTAATCGCAATAGGATCCCAGAACTGTTTCAGCGGTAATTTTATACCTGAAGATGTTAGTCCTGTCATACCAAATAATGGCATAAGCTGTTTAAAAGCAAGGTAAATATCAAGATCATTACCACCAACACGTTGTCCACTATGGGCAAGTAATGTCTTTGAACGGTCGGTTTTGCCTTGGTAACTTGGCCCCATTTGAATCAATGAACAGTCAGTTGTACCACCACCAATATCAACAACTAATACAGTTTGATCTTTAGTTAACGTCGACTCATATTCAAGCCCAGCAGCAACAGGTTCAAATTCAAACATAATATTCTTAAAGCCCGCTCTTTTAGCAGCACGGATAAGAATATTTTCAGCTTGTCTATTTGAAGCATCGCCGCCCAACCCATTAAAGTTAATAGGTTTACCAATAACGGTATCTGTGATCGCTTCTTGCGTGCTTTTTTCTGCTTGATGCTTAATATTTGCCATCATGGCGCAAACCAAGTCTTCAAAGAAGCTAATTTGTATATCATGTAGACCAGAAGCACCTAAAAAGGATTTTGGTGATTTAACGTAATAAACATCGCGAGGATCACGTAGATATAAACTTAGTGCTGATTGACCAAAGAGAATATCTTCAGGAACTAATTCAATACCTTCTTCTCGATTAAACGCAATCGACTTTCTTAGTAATTGTTCGCCAATGTCACTGGAAGGTTTAATATTTAAATGGCGAAATAGATGTTCAGAAACAGATTCACGGGTTGGCGCACAAAGGGTTGATGGAATATACACATCATTACCTTCTAAAGGCAAAAGAGTGGGTTTTCCCTCTTTCATCATTGCAACAGAACAATTCGATGTTCCATAGTCAAAGCCAATAAACATTCAGCCTCCCCAAAAGACTTCATTAAAAAAAGACTGAGCACTCTACATCAAGCTTTTTGCAATTACCATCAGATTATGTGGCTTAAAAGAGGAAAAATAAGTGAAGTCATACAGCACATTAGTGGCTTATAATGCAAGAAATGATAGTAAAAATAGTCATAAAACCCGCTAAAAGGCTTGTCCCAGAAAAGAGTAAAAATATGAATACAATTTACTTATGTATTATAGATATATCAGGCTATGAAGGACCTGATTTTATTTTAGGCGCTTTTGACAATAAAGACGCTGCTGAAAAAGCAAAAGCAGTATTTATTAAAGATAATCAAAGTGAAGACAATCAAATTAAAGTACTCGCAAAAAATGACCGATGGATAAAAATTGAAGAGATAAAACTAAGCAGTTTTAGTTGTGATATTCCTCTTTCCGATTTTTATTACATTGTTTCACGATTCAGTGAAGGTTTTGGTCAAATCTATCGTGATATTGACGCTATTTTTGATAACTATGAAAAAGCACTCGCTAAATTAGAACAACTCGAAAAAGCATATGATGAATCTGATGCTTCGTTCCCTGAATATTTTGCGATTGAAAAGCGACAAGCAAATCAAATTAATGCTAAAACCGTAACGCAATGGTTAGCAGATGACTTTTTCGGTGATGAAAACCGTTTATTGTGATGATTTTCTTCTAATTTTGCGTTGATAGTCGCTATTTACACCGAATCGTTCTTCTAAGAAATCAATAAATAGCGTTATCTTAATACTCCTCTATTTTTGAACAACCAGGTTATTATTTAGATCAGAGATAAAGTCATTTTTATCACAACTCATCGTTATTGTTAAATGTGGTTTTAATCCCCCTAAATAGCAGTCAACCGAGTCAGTAAATAAATGGAATAAACACCCTACTGCAATGGCTTTTAATTTCCATGATGGCAAGAACCATATAGCTAAGTAAATTAATGCAGCCCACACAGTATGTAATGGGTGAAAACCCACACTACAACGGTTAGGATCAAAAATAGGCGTGGCTAACAGATGGTCAATATCAATCGCCATTGTTCCTATCATAAGCAATGAAGCCATCTTCCAATTCTTACCCCAAAAAAGATAACCTAACAAAATAGGCGCTAAGAAATGTAAACTGTAGTGTAAAATTGTTCTGCTGATTTCAAATATCACAAGCTCTCCGATTCTTTAAAAATATTTGTCATTTAATTACCAAATAGTTGTTGTCTTTTTTATTTGAACTAAATTTAAAGGAGTTGTTTAATTAAGGAACTTATAATGAAACGCAATAAAATATTGATTGGTCTGTTATCCTCATTACTCGCTGTTTCTATGGCGAGTGAAGCCTGCTCTAGTTTAGCTATACTTGATAAAAATAATAATGTTTACCAAGGTCGAACACTTGAACTAAGTGCTGATTTACCTTCATGGGTTACTTATTATCCTAAAAATACACAATTCACAAAGAAAGCCCCTAATGGTGAAAATAGCCTCAGTTATAGCAATAAATATGACATATTAGCTGTCACAACAGATATTTTTTTTGATGGTGATGATCACAACTTATTACAAGGTTTAAATAGTGCGGGTTTATCATTTAGTGCAAATATGATAACAGACGCTGAATTATCACCACTTGATAAAAAGGATTATGATAAAGCGATTCCCGTCACTTCGCTAGGTGAATGGGCTCTAGCTAATTTCGCCACAGTCGAAGAAGTACAAAAAGCCGTTGAATCAGGTTATTTTTGGGCTCCGGTATTAAAAAATTTTGGCAACCTAAAATCACCTTTTCATTATGCTTTTTATGATAAAAAAGGAGGCAGTATTGTTATTGAAGCCTCAAATGGCAAATTACACGTTTATCAAAACCCAACGCGTGTAATGACGAATGGCCCAGATTTTCCTTGGCACTTAACTAACCTTAACAATTACAGTCAATTAACGAATATTGATAAATCTTCAGGAAAACTAGCAAATATCAATGTCGTACAGCCTGATAGTGGTATTGCAATATCTCAATTGCCTTCATCCGATACATCTGTCGGTCGTTTTGTTCGTGCCGCTTATTTTTCAACCTATGCACCTAAAGCGGGATCGACATCAGAAGCGATGAATACCCTAGCACACATTATGAATCGTTTTGATAGAACGAAAAATATCACGGCTGATGTGATGGGAGAAAGTCAAAGCACAAGTAGCCAATTACAAACAGAATATACTGTTTGGACAACGTTATCTGATTTAACGAATGGTGTGATGAAAATAAGAGGCTATAACAATATAAACTATACCGAATATTCTCTTTCACAATTTAAGGATATGAATAAACCTGTTTTTGAGCAGATTAACTTGAATAAATAATTTTTTATTGCTGTATTAGAGGTTGGCAAATGATTAACACAACCTCTAATACAATAATAAAGAAATAAATATTTTAGTGTGATACTGAATTAGGTAATGCTTTATCGATGTCGCCTAATGCAAATGCTAAATCAACAGCTGCAATTTGCGCGCCTGTATAAGCATCAATCTGAGACATTTGTGCATTTAATAATGCAATCTCAGCGGTATTAATTTCGGTGACGGTTCCCAGCCCATTATGATAAAACTCAACACTGGCGGTATAGGTTAATTGAGTTGTCTCTACTAAATTTTCAGATGCTTTATTCGCCTCAAGTGCTGACTTAAGTGTATTTTCACTTATTGAAATCTCTTTTATTGCCATATCTTGGCTTTTACGTAAATTCTCTTGTGCTAACCGAATCTCTGACTGTGCATTAGCCATTCGGGATTGACGCATTCCGCCTTCATATAATGGAATACTGACTCCAATTAGGATATTAGAAGATGAGGTTCTTTGGCTAATATCAGGAAGTCCTTGCACATCAAAGCTACCTGTTCCTCCTGCAAGGGCGCCAGCAAGATAAACTTTAGGAAAATAATCTGATCCGACTGAGTCAGCGGCCTTGATGGCAGCTTGTTGTAATTCATATTGCGCTAAAACATCAGGACGTTGTGCAAGTGCTTTTTTAATCACATCATGAGTTAATGGTGAAATATCATCAGGAAGTAAATTATCATCGGCATAATTAACGGTTATTTTCTCAAAAGGTGACGCTCCAATAGCAGACAGTAAAATTTGATATTGATCTTTTTCATGACCGTTGGCTAACACGCTTTGTAATTCAACTTGTGCAACTTGTTGTTTAGCTAATGCGACATCTAATACCGTTGCTAATCCCTTCGCCCTTTTTTGTTCAACGGCATATAAAATATCTTTGCTTCTCTGAAGGGCATTTTGCGTGATACTCACTTTTTTTTGTGCTGCACCATAACTAAAATATGCAACGGAGACATCATGAATAATTTTCTGGTGCATCAGATTAAAATTAAGGTTTGTTGCTAAAGAAGCATGCTTAGCCGCATCAACTAATGCCCCTCGTTTACCAAAATCAAAAATAAGCCATCTAAATGTGAGTGCGGGAATAAATGCACTACTCGATGTTTTTATATCATCAACAATAGGATTTTTAGGTAAATCGATTTTTCCATGTTGATACCCTGCAAGTGCAGTCGCGGCGATTATTGGCAAATAGGTGCTTTCTACCATACCAATATCCGTGGCTGATTTTTTTGCTAACTCCCACGCGATGCGGGTATCTGGATTGTTTTGTTGTCCTAAGTCTATAAGGTCAGCTAATGCATAACTGGATTTAATTGTTTTTTCTTGAGTTGATGATAAAAATTGCTCCGTTGATGAAGAAATATATTTTGTATTATCATAATTGATAGGATGTTGAGAGTACTGTTTAAATGAGCTGCTCGTGTCAATACAACCAACAAGTAATAGGCTTAACAGAGAAGATAGAATATTTTTCTTATTATTAATGACTAAGTTTATCATTATGATTTTTCTCTTATTAAATGTTTAAACACATGCTCTCTTTCATTTGTTGGCAATATTTTTAATTCATTATTAAGAATCGATTTTTTAAATTCATCTTTTGATTCTTCATGAGTATTTGAATAAGAGAGTTTATCTTCATAAATAAATTTATGAGCATAATTATGATAGCTAATGTAAGAAATTTTATTTAATGACATTTTGAAAAAAAACATTATATCCTTATTTCTTTCCCTATCTTCTTTTTCGAAAATGAGTAAGTCTATATCGTCTTTTGATTGTGTAATAGACTCATTTACAGATGAAACTAAATCTAACATATCATGTTTATTTGTTGAATATCTTAATTCAGTATAATTATCTAAAATAGAGCTAATTTGTTTGTATATTGTATTAATAATACTGGTTGGCCATACTTTTGTAAAAATAATATACATCACAATATTACCTAACAAAATCCCTAAAATACGATCAGACACTACATCCATATCAAAGCTAGGTTTAAATCCGTGTAATGTTGTTAATAAAAACGCTAACCCAACTTGTACACCAGCATAAGAGATGCGTTCATTACCAACAGCAACCCAAGCTGCAGGTAATAGACAGAAAAATATCAGCACCATTAGCTCAAAAATATCGGACAAATTAGGAATAATATAGAGCAGTGAAATCATGCCAATAAGTGCTCCAATTAGACAACCTGTGATACGCAAAGTTAATTTATGGACAGTTTCACCGACTGATGTTAATGCCACAACATAACAAGTGATCATAGCAGTATGAATACCCTGCCATTTAAAATAATCATAAAATATATAACATAGAATTGCCGCTATCGTAGTTTTAATTGCAAAGTACTTATGATTAGGGTTTGTAAACGCATCACTGACAAAAAAAGGTGT
Source organism: Proteus vulgaris (assembly GCF_033708015.1). Taxonomy (NCBI): domain Bacteria; kingdom Pseudomonadati; phylum Pseudomonadota; class Gammaproteobacteria; order Enterobacterales; family Morganellaceae; genus Proteus; species Proteus vulgaris. The sequence continues at coordinate 1,948,502 of NZ_CP137920.1, forward strand.
TTTTTTCTGTACAGGTTTAGTTTCTCTTTTATTAAATAAAATCTTATCAAACGTATTTAATAAGTGAATTTTACTTATTGTATTTTGCGTTTGTTGCTTGTTTTTTATTTTGTCTATTTGCTGATGTTTGAAGCAATCGACAAGATCTAAACATCTTTTAGAAAGAAGAAAACGTAGAGAAGTTGGCGTGTTTTTATCAAAAGTTAATGACATAATTAATATCTGGTAAGAATTATCAATGATATTTTCTAACCAGTGAATATCTTCTCTTCCTCGTAAATAAAATATTTTAATAAACATTAAATAACGTTTACATTCTGTCTGTGTACTCAGTAACTCACTGATTTCAAGTTGGCTTTCTTTTCTTCCTAAAAAGAAATCACTCGCGGTAGAGAAGCGTGTAGCGATTCTGTTCAACAGCAGTTTTCGAGGACTAATACCAACAAAAAAATTAAATAAAATCACTAATAGCATTGGCGATACCGCCATCAGTAACGCATAAAGGAGTGCTCTTGTTGCAACATCCCCTACGGGGATATCATCAATTAACGTCATCAAAAAAGCGATAACTAAAGCAACTAAATTACCAATATCACCAAGGCTACTGGCTGATGCTAAATACATAAAAACGGCTGAAAATAAAGCCATAAAAAAGAAGCGTAAAATAATATTTTGTATTGTGAGATTGAAAAGTAAAAAAATAACACACACAACAATAGAACATAAGATAATAACGCCGATAGATAATAATATATTTTGGACTGCATCGGCTTTGATTAAATAAATAATTAGATAGCAACTTATGGCAGATTCGGGAATTTCATAGATCATCGCAATGGCGGCCATTAAAGCGCAAAGCAGTGCGATGCGCCACGTCGTCGCTAAACGAAAATCAAAAGGCAACAAGTCTTTTTTAACTTGCTTCAGTATGAGAGAAGGTTTAACAATCATCGTCGTTAGCTATTATATTGACAGTGGCTGTCGCCCCAACCCGCATAAGATTTTCTGGTGGATTGGTGATAGTGACTTTTACAGGAAAGCGTTGTTGAACTCTAACCCAATTCAGTGATTTAGGTACATAAGGCAAGTCTCTAGGAATATTAATAAGGTCAGTTGACATGATCCCTCGACTAATTCCTTCGACTTTACCTTTAATAGGATGTTTATTATCAATCATTGAGTAGATAACCACACAGTTACCTATTTTTATATTATTTAAATCTGTTTCTTTAAAATAAGCTGAAGCATACCAAGTATCGGTGTCAATTAAAGTAAAAACAGATTGCCCAGAAATAATAAATTCACCAGGTGACAACACTAATCCTGCAACATAGCCATTACTGGGGGCTTTTACCTCTGTATTACTTAATTCCCATTCAGCCATTGCCAGTGAGGTTTTTAAGGATTTCACTAATGCCACTTCTGAATCGGTATTATTAATTAAAGCTTCTGAGGCAACGTTTTGTTTCTGTGCTTGTTTTAATGTGACTTCCGCATCATGTTTTAATGTTCTTGCATCATCAACTTGTTGTGCAGTGACAAATCCTTTTGCTAATAACGGCTCTAATCTATTGAGTGACTGCGTTGCTAATAATAAATTGACTTCGGCTCGTTTTATTTGTTCTTCAGCCACTTCTGAATTTGAGGTTTCTGCAATAATAATACGTTGTTTATTACTTAATGTTGCTTCAGCAATCATGAGTTGCTCTTTCGCTTGCTGAACTCTTAATGCATACATGGTGGGATCAATTGTAAACAGTAAATCCCCTTTATTGACTTTACTATTTTCTTTGACATATATAGCGTTAATTCGTCCAGGTACAGTTGCAGATATGTTAATTTTGTTAGCATCAATGATTGCATCTTCACTGAGTGGATTTAGTGCTGATAACTGAATATTTTTCCACAATAAGATAAGTGTGATCGTAAAAACAATCACAGTGATTATAATCGCTAACTTTTTTTTGATTTTTTTATCCATAATTTAATAAGAAAAATAAAATAAAGAGATAGTTAAAGAAATTGATAACAATATCGCAAAATAAAAAATCAAAGGGAGCGGTAATTTATCATCAATACCCAAATAGATAAGTAATACGCGTATAATCAAAGTTCCTAATAAGCCGATAACAGTACATAACATCCAATATGGGAAATAGGCACCCAACATAGTAATAAAAGGAGAATGGCCTTGAGAACAACCAGACAACAGCAATACAATGATGCTCAAGTGAGTAACACGATAATATTTTCTTATTATGTTCAAGGTAATGTACCTGTCATTTTTCGATAAGTTTTTATTCATTTAAATACTAAAGTATTTTTATTTACAGCTGTTTGATGAATTAATCTAAAACACTACATTGAATAGATGTTAGACGTTTTTTATATTTCAATCCATCGCTTTATCTTAAATTTTTCTTATTGAAAGTAGAGATCCGTTTTCAATATGACTGTAATTATGGGCGTTATCGGATTTTAAGAGTATAGTAGCTAATCTTTCAGCCTGACGAGATACTACGATTTTTATTATGGAATTAGCGTTTTCAGATCAAAATATTCGACATATTCTTGCTAATAACACCCCTATCATTGATGTGCGTGCGCCTATTGAATTTAATCAAGGCTCGATGCCTAATGCGATTAATCTGCCTTTAATGAATGATGAAGAGCGTGCTGCTGTTGGGACTTGTTATAAACAACAAGGTTCACAAAAAGCAGTTGATTTGGGACATCAATTGGTTAGTGGTGAAATTCGTGATAACCGTATCGAAGCTTGGCGCGAAGCTTGTAAGCAATTTCCCAATGGTTATATTTGCTGTGCTCGTGGCGGCATGCGTTCTCATATTGTTCAGCAATGGCTTAAAGAAATAGGTATAGATTACCCATTAATTGAAGGTGGATATAAGGCGTTAAGACAGACTGTAATTGAAATGACCAATGAATTGGTTCAGCGGCCTATTATCTTGATTGGTGGATGCACCGGTAATGGAAAAACGACTTTAGTGCGGTCATTACCGGAAGGTATCGACCTTGAAGGTATTGCACATCATCGAGGTTCGTCTTTTGGTCGCACAGTGGAAGATCAATTTCCTCAAGCGACATTTGAAAATCACCTTGGTGTTGAAATGTTAAAAAAATCACTGAAATATACACGCTGGGTGCTTGAAGATGAAGGTCGTGCAATTGGTGCTAATGGATTACCTGAATGCTTACGATCAAAAATGGTTGAAGCTTCAATCGTTGTTGTTGATGATCCCTTAGAACGACGCATAGAACGCTTGAAGGAAGAATACTTTGATCGCATGACTCATGATTATCTGGTCGCGTATGGCGAAGAAAAAGGTTGGCAAGCATACAGTGATTACTTGCATCATGGTTTATTTGCTATCCGCCGTCGATTAGGCTCTCAAAGAGCAATGGAATTAACTCAGTTGCTAGATAACGCCCTAGAAATACAGAAAAAAGGATCCACAACTGAGGCACATTTCTCTTGGTTAACCCCTTTACTTAAAGAATATTACGATCCTATGTATCGTTATCAATTAAGCAAAAAGGAAGATAAAATTATTTATCAAGGAAGTTATGAAGAGGTTATGCTGTGGTTTAAAAACTAATGGATAATTAAAATTTCTGTATTAACTACCTCTTATTTCAAAGAAAAGCCCCGTAACTTTATATTACGGGGCTTTTTAGGATCTATTTGGTCAAGCTTTAGTTCGATATAACCATAATCCTAAGATTATCATTAAACCGAAGAAAAAAGGTACCGCCAAAGAAAGCTCAAGGAAAATAAATCGATTAATGTTAATTCCCTGCCCTTTATTTGAGAATTGCAAAGCTAAAGGCAAAGCACATAACCCAGACAAAAAGCCGACCCCTATTAAGCGAAATAACTTAGTACGGTTTTCTTTTTGTATTGAATAGTCTTGTTTTCGCTGGTATTCAATATATTTCCAACATAAATAAAGTAGCCCTAGTATAGAACCTAAATGTTGTAATAATTTATAAATAGCAATCTCTTGGCTATTTGTCATTCCTTGTAATAATTGTGCTTGTAATACAGAAAAATATCTGACGGCGGTTCCTGTTTCGTGGGTAAAAGAATCCCATACAATATGCGTTACTGCTCCAATATACAGGGATAAAACAAATAGTATTAATACTTGAATTGTGGGTTTTATCGGTTCATATAGTGGTATAGGTGATACGCACTTTAATGGATTTCTCAGTAAATAATTTAGAATAAAGATCAGCAAGCAAAAAGGAAATGCAGTATAAAACCAACCTAATAAATCATGTGCCGTTGCTGCTGATTGATATAAACCAAAAGAATAGAGTAAATCGGGCGAAGTACTTCCTACAATTAATGCGGGTAAACTCAGTTTTTTTCCTATTCGGGACTGCTTTATGGGGAAAACAATAGAAGGATGTGAAAAAGTCCACGGCATAAGAATTATCTCTATAACAGGAAAATGAATAATAAGAATTAGTATGAGTATATCAGTAGATTAGCTAAGTTTTATCTGAGATTACAACGATTTTTAAGGTTAAAGGCGTTTATTGTCACTAGTAAAAAACGCCACTAATGGTAAGTGCATTAATGGCGTTTTTTATATCTATTTATTTTTTAAAGACCATTTTCTTAATAGTAAAGTAGCACATATAGCCATAGTGAAATTGAAGATCATACTAAAACTAAATGCAATCTTATATTGATTAATCATATTTTTTAATAGCGTGTGGCTGAGACTATCTAGTTGCCTTATTGGTTTTACTTTTTTGCATCTCTTTCGTTCTGCTGGACAACAAAAAAAGGTGAATTGTGATGCATAAGCTATTACATCGGATCGATTTGAATTTGTTAGTTATTCTTCAAATTCTGTTACAAGAACGTAGTGTTACATTAACGGCAAAATGGTTGTCTATTTCACCTTCGGCAGTAAGTAAGGTATTGACTAAAAAATAGTGTTAATCAGTTTATGCATAAAAACACTTATTAAAAGCTTTACTACTATTTATATAAATTGTGCCTTATTGTGCTATCTAAACCTTCTCTTAATCTTTTTTTAATTATATTGCGGATAATAAACAATAAACTTTTATTAATGTGCGATTTAGTTATTTAAAAGAGAATATAATGGATATCAGTTTAAAGTGTATTACTTCAGATAATTATGAAGAAATTAGCCTGCTTGAGGTGGAAGAATACCAAGAAGACTATATTGCTTCTAATATGTGGTCTTTAGTAGAGGCGGCTTATAATGAAAACTATGTCGTTAGAGGAATTTATTTATCAAATGAACCGATTGGTTTTTTTATGTGGGTAAAAGAAAACGATCATAAAATCGCTATTTGGCGTTTTATGATCGATAAAGCATACCAAAATAAAGGTTTAGGAAGAAAAGCGCTTCATCTTGCTTTAAGTGAGATTAAGCAAAATAAAGAAATCAATGAAATTGAGATCTGTTATAACCCATTAAATCCTGTGGCTAAAAAATTTTATGGTTCTTTTGGTTTTGAAGAGATAGGCATGGATAAAGATGGGGATGATATGTTAGCTGTAATAAGAGTTATACAATGAAAAATATAAAAAACAAGAACAAACAAAATAAAATAGAATCGTTGTTGAATTCTATTTCTGATAATGCACCAGGTATTATTATATTAGCTCGTTTTGATGATGGTGTTATATATCAAGCTCAAAAAGGTCTTGCAAATATAACGCAAAATCAATTAATTGACGAAAATAGTGTCTTTAATTTGGCTTCTGTTTCAAAGCAATTTACTGCTTTTTCTATATTGCTTTTAGCTAAAGAAGGAAAATTATCACTTGATGATTCCATTCTTATCTATTTACCTGAGTTATGTGCATATGCCAAAGCGATCACGATTAGCGATTTAGTTTTCCATACCAGTGGGTTAATTGATTATATGGAATTAGCGTTTGAACGAGGCATTTCTTATACAACACCGCTTACGCCAGAAGAAAGTTTTGCTGATATCGTAAAGCAAACAAAGACCTATTACCCTATTGGCAGTAAATTTGAATATAACAATACTGGATATTTTTTGCTGTCTCAGATCATTGAGCGAGTAAGCCAGCAACGATTTTCAGTTTTTGCTCGAGAGCGTATCTTTGAGCCATTACAAATGAACGATACTTTTATTGTTGAAGAATATCCTACAATAAATCCTATTGTGTCTGGATATGCGAAAAATGCGCAAGGACACTATGAATTATCAGAAAGTCCATGGACGCATACTGGTGATGGCGCAGTACATTCAAGCGCAAGTGATTTAATGAAATGGGGTGAAAATTTTAGTACAGCAAAAGTAGGTGATGCCGAGCTTATTGCAAAAATGACACAACCTTTTTCTAATTTTACGCGTGACGGTAAGTTAGTCATTGATTATGAAGCTTATGGATTTGGTCTTTTTATTAATCATACTCTAGGTGAAATAAGCTTTGAACATTCAGGGGGATGGATGGGAACTTCAACCTATTTTATGCGTTTTCCACAATCAAAACTTACTCTTACAGTGCTTTCTAATCGTGAAAACTATGATGTTGATTTACTTGCAACTGAAGTGGCAAAAACTTTGCTTAACTAGTTGGCAAAAAATAGAAAAGGTGCAATGCACCCTTTCTATTTTATTTTTTTAATTTAGATAGGAGAATTATAACCCCATGATTTTTCTATTCTTAGGATATGAAAGCGTATAATTTAGAGGTAATGATCTTTCCTCTTTTGCACCTAATGTAATATCCCATTTAATTTCGCCAGTATTTTTATCAAGCTCGCCATCTTTATAAACCGCATCTGCGACAGTGATATTATTTTCTTGGCTAAGTGGTAATTGATCGTAAATAGTGACTTTGACAGGAGCGTTGTAAGTGTTTCTGACTTTAATAGTATAACTCTCTTTTTGTTCAACTGTTGTACCAATAAAAATCGGCTCTTTTCTTATCTTTTCATTATTAATACGGCTAATTTGAATATTTTTATCTATCCCAAATGGAATGCTAAGTAACTCTGTTAATTCGTTAGTATTAATATAACTATTACCAACAAAGCTATTCATATAGTAGATATTCGCACGACCATTGAGTAAATTTAAGTTTTCCCAATCTTTTACTTCAGCTTGTAAATAAACTTCTTCAACTAATTTGGGCGTCGTTAAATAGCGATAATCTGCAACAACTTCTTTTTGATTAATCACTAGTGTATTAGGTTCTGTGCTATTTTTTAAAGTGTAAGGTAACGCGATAGTATGGCTTAAATTAATCCCATTATTGTTGGTTGTTACATATCGTGTTACACCTTTATTTAATTGTTTTTCATAGCTTTCTTCTCTCATTGCTGCGGGAGATGGTGCTACTGGAGATGCCATCTCCATGCTCATACTTTTATTTCTAAATTTAGCATTATCATTGTAAAGAGCGAGATACCATGGTGATAAAGTTGGTGCAGTAATATTTAAAGATGGATTTGTGGATGTTAAGACTAGTTTTACTTTATCCCAATTGAGTCCTGTATGTTGAATAACATCCGCCTTGTAGGTGAGTAATATCGGTTTATCCATTCCTTGGCTTCGAATATCATAAGCCGGCGACCATCCGGCATCTGGTGTTATATAAGAAATACGCATTTTACTGGTTAGATTTTTTGATGTGCTTAAAGATAAAACAATTTGTGTTTTCTCTTTTGCGATAGTTGGCATATCAATTTCTATTTGTCTGCTTAATTCTTCAGATTGTTCTGTTAGTTCAGCAATTTCTTCACGTGCCATATTTTGTTTATTTAGAATAGCAGTCATTTTTTGGCTAATAAAATCAAATTTTTGCGATGAGTGTTCTAATGACTGAGTTTCATCATGACCAAAAAATGATTGGTCTTTTAATAAAGCAATCTGTTCATCACCCACACTAATATTGATATTTAATCCTTCAATTTTCTTATTAATATCTTTTTGCTTTTCCATCAATATTGCAATTGCAGAGGGATAACTAGGGGCAATAGGAATTTTTTTAACGTTAATTGTGTTAATAATCACATCATCATTATCAATACTAATTGATAAACTTTTAGGATCAATATTGTTTGCAACATTAGATAAAACAACGTCACTCTGCCCTGCTGGTAAATTGAGTGTTATATCATTATCTAGTTCAGCACCCCGTAAAAAAAGAGTTGCTTGATTGAGTTTTATATCATAACTAAGTGGTTTGGTTGGCTCTATTGAATTGATTTCATTAGCAAAAACACTCGTTACACTAACAATAGATAATGTAATCATCGAGAGTGTAAGTTTATTGGGTATAATCATCATTTTCATTCTATCCATAGGTGATGAGCAGCATTAGTGTGAACTGCAACATAGAGATGCGCTGTTGTACAAGTATATTTAGATAGTATTGCATCTCTAATAAATTAGATAACAGAATAAACTTAAAGATCTAATAGGTAAAAAAGGTAAAAAAATAAATAAAACAGTGTGTTATCGCTTTTAATAAAATGAATATTATAAATAATAAGGATTATCTTAATGATAGATAGATATTTAGCTTTTGTTGGCTTTATATGGACTTATTTAGATAAAAATAAGAGAAAGTATTGCTAATAAGCAATAAAAAAGGCAGTTTAAAAAACAAACTGCCTTGGATAAAAATATTGTTATTGGTTTTTATTTAACAACTTCACCGCTGTCGATAACCGTTTTACGTACTTTATTGGAGAAATCTTGTGCTTCTTTAATAATGGCTTTTTCATCAAGGGTTAATAATTGGCGATCTTCCATTAAGATTTTTCCATCAACAATGGTATGGCGAACATTGCTTCCATTTGCACCATAAACTAATGCTGCATAAGGGCTATACATTGGCACCATATTAGGTGATTTAGTATCAACAACAATAATATCTGCAAGTTTTCCTGATTCTAAAGATCCCAGTTTATCTTCCATGTGTAATACTTTTGCTGAACCTATTGTAGCCAACTCGACAACAGTTAATGGTGGCATAGCAGCACGATCTTTATTCTCTAATTTATGGATTTTACCCACGAGATTTAGCTCATTCATGGTCGTTAGCGTATTACTTGACATTGGGCCATCAGTGCCTAAACCTACACGAACCCCTTTTTCTAGCATTGTGACAACAGGCGCGACACCTTTTGCTGATTTAGTATTTGCGCTTATATTATGAGCGACACCAACATCATATTTTTTCAGTAAATCAATATCTTTATCGTCGACCATAATTGCGTGAGCCGCGATCACTTTATTATTTAACGCTCCGATATCTGCCATATATTGAACGGGACTTTTCCCGCCAGTACGTTTAGCGATTTCTTCTTGTTCACGGTCGGTTTCAGCTAAATGGATCATAACAGGAACATCAAGTTCTATTGATAACTTAGCAATTTTCTGAAGGTTTTCTGTGGTATTGGTATAAGGGGCATGTGGTGCAAATGCTGGGGTAATACGAGGGTGATCTTTATATTCTTTAATAAAGTTTACTGCGTATTGGATACCTTCTTCTGGTGTGCTCGCATCAGCAACAGGGAAATTAATAACAGATTCTCCTAGTACCGCACGATTCCCCATTTTATCCACAGTTTTAGCTACTTCATCTTCGAAATAATACATATCAACGTAAGTTGTTACGCCACCTTTTACCATTTCGATATTTGCAAGATCAGCACCTACTCTGACCATTTCGCGTGAAACCATTTTGCTTTCAAGTGGGAAAATATAACGGTGGAGTCTGTCTGGCACATCATCAGCTAATGAACGAAATACAGTCATCGAACCATGAGTATGGGTATTAATTAAACCCGGCATCACAATATCACCATCAACATCTAATACTTTATTAGCTTGATATTCTTTAGAAAGCTCAGGACCACCAACGGCAATAATTTTATTTTCTTTTACGACAACAGTACCCTGCTCAATGATTTTATTTTGTTGATCCATAGTTAGAACAGTGCCGTCAACTATCATCAAATCAGCCTGTTTTGCTGCATAACTAGAAAAGGAGACAGCCATGACAGCCAAAGCAAGCATAGATTTAGAAAATGACATTATTACCTCTCGTCGTGATGGGAAAATTTCCCTAAGATTATAGATAAATTCATTGGTTTTTGATATCAATTGAAAGTGAAAGAGATCACCGAATAAATAATTAATTAAAGTTATTATCGCATTCGTTGCCTAAATTTCTTGCAGTTAGTCTTATCAATCAAGGAGTGGTTTAATGAGTAAAACGTTGCAACCTGGTGAAAATACATCCCTTAGCGAAAATAAAGGGCAAGTTAAAGTATCTCATGCAGTAGGTGATAATCTTGATATTAATCTGACAGCATTTTTAGTAACAGGATCAGGAAAAGTCGTTAATGACGACGATATGGTGTTCTTTAATGCACCTCATCACTCCTCTGGGGCGGCTTCATTTATTTCACCGATAACGCAAGGCTCAACAGTTATTCATAGTATTGATTTTGATTTTTCTCGTTTACCTGCAAATATTACTAAAATAGCAATTACATTAACGCAAGATGGTAGTGCTGGTGGTTTTGCTGTTGTTAATCAGTTAAAAGCACAAGTGTTGATAAATAATGACGTTATTGAGTTAGTACCAAGCCAGTTTTCACAAGAGACAGGTATTATTGTTTTAGAACTTTATGTTCGAAATGGCCAAAATAAAGTTCGCGCTGTTTGGCAAGGTTTTGCTTCTGGACTTGCTGGCTTATGTAATCTTTATGGTGTTGAAGTTGAAGAGCCTACTCCCGTTGTTACGCCACCTCCGACGCCTATTAATATACAAAAAAGTGTAGTTAAACTGACTAAATCTGATAGTAGTCATCGTGTTTCATTACTAAAAGGCAATGATGCGCCTAAACGTATTTTAGTGAGTGCGACATGGATAGATAATGGAGATGGAAAAGATAATGATGATTTAGATCTTCGTGTAGGAATTTTACGCCCGAATGGTCAAATGTCTATTATTCAAGCTCCAGATAAAAGTGGTGCTTTTAATTCAGATCCTTTTGTCTTCCATACTGGTGATGTCGTGAGTGTTAGTCAAGAACAACCTGGTTGCGAAACAGTTGAAATTAACCCTGCTATTTCCCAATTAATGGGCGGTAAAGTCGCGTTGGTTTGTAGTGTTTACTCTGCGATTAGTAATGGTTGCGTTTCTGTTGCCTCATTAAAACCAACAATGCGTATGGAATATGGAAATCAAGTTGTTGAATGTTCTTGTGAATATAAGAAAGGCTTTTTCAATAATATGATTTATACCTATGTCATTGGTATTATTGAGATTGACCAAGATAGCATTACATTAAAACCATCAGGTGTAACATCAAGAGTAGGCAGTGAAGCGACACCTTGGTTAACACGTAATGGCGATGAGCTTAAATTAACGATGGATGGTCCTCATGTTTTTAAAGGGAAGAAACCAAGTATTTTAGGCACAAAGCGTTATGTCTGATCTCATTTTTAACGAAGACATAAGTTAAAGTTTATCTTAAAGAAAAACGGGCAATAATCTCTATGCCCGTTTGTTGATTAAAAGCATTTATTACTGAGTAAATTAAACGCGTTTTTTTTGTTGCAAAAACCACTTATCTAATTCATTCGCAAAAAGTTGGCGGTCACGTTGACTTAAACTTGCAGGACCTCCAGTTTGAATACCACTTGCTCTCATCGTATCCATAAAATCACGTATATTTAAACGTTCTCGAATAGTGGCTTCAGTATAACGTTCACCTCTTGGATTCAGAGCGACTGCGCCCTTTTCTATAACTTCAGCAGCTAAGGGAATATCAGCGGTAATAACCAAGTCATCTTTATTGGTGCGGCGAACAATTTCGTTGTCAGCGACATCAAACCCAGCAGAAACTTGTAATGTGCGTAAGAAAGGTGATGCGGGTACAATTAATCGTTGATTAGCAACAAAAGTAATAATGATTTTTTCTCTATCTGCTGCACGATATAACACTTCTTTGATTACTTTTGGACATGCATCAGCATCAACCCATATAGGCATAACAACACTCTCTTTGTTATTCAGTATTAAATGGTCTGTATTTATGACGTTTAAAATAACACATTAATAGTGACTGCTCCCCACCGTAAACGGTGAGGCTTCCCACTTCTCAAACCGCAACCCTCTGTACGACGGATTTACACTGGTCTCCATGGGCTGAAACGACGAGTCCCGCCGCTTGTAATTCCAATATGCCCTTGTGTCGGATATTGATTGCCGCATTGATATCTCGGTCATGTTCAACTCCACATTCAGGGCATTGCCAGATACGCTTATGTAGTGGCATTTCTGACATTTTATGACCGCAACAATGACAGGTTTTCGAACTGGCAAACCATTGATCCAGTTTTACCAGATGGACGCCTTTTTCTGCGGCTTTGTATTCCAGCTTTGTGATAAAACCATGCCAGCCTGCATCACCGATAGCGCGAGCCAGACAGTGGTTTTTCATCATATTCGCCGATTTCAGTGTCTCGACAATTACCGCTTGGTTTTCGTCAATAATTGCACGAGAGAGCTTGTGTTGAAAATCAGCACGGGCATTGGCTACCCGTAATTTCACGATGTAAACGCGCTTCAATCGGTGCGATTTTCGGGATTTTTATCGCGCCATCAATGACTTTGATCCCGACACAATGATAGCTAGATTGTCTGCCATGCTTACTTTTAAACGTGGGAAAACGGGCTTTTAGTTTCGGATTAAAAAAGTTGGAGAAAGCCACGTCAAGGTTAATCACCGCCTGCTGCAATGCTATGGAGTCATATTCTTTAAGCCACCCATATCTGCGGGATTTTTTCGCCACTGCAAGCAGCGGTTTAAGGTCTTTACGCGGGTTTAAATTTACGCCGTGCCGCTGGTAAGCGTCTTTCTTGATGTGCAGCGCTTTGTTGTACGCAAAACGAACCGCACCGAACTGAGCGTTGAGATATTCAGCCTGTTCTGGTGTTGGGTAGATGCGTACTTTTGTTGCTCTTAATATCATCAGCGCTCATTGATATAATGTTTTTATTTTAACATGTTAGGGCAATATATCAATTGAGTAATCATGATGATTTACTGGCGGGAACCCTCAGAAAGCGGCACAGTGTCAGTAAACTGGTCGTGCATCTGATCTTTACGACAAAGTATTGACGTAAGCTATTGACAAATGATCGCTCAACTGCGTGATGCATTTGACTCCGCTGCGGCAAAACTTGAATGCGAAATTATTGAGATGGACGGAGAGCCTGACCATGTGCATCTGCTGGTTGCTTACCCGCCAAAACTGGCGGTCAGTGTGATGGTCAACAATCTGAAATCAGTATCGTCGCGCCTGCTGCGCCAGCAAAACACACATTTACGGACGCAAAGTAAAACGGGACTTTTGTGGTCAAGGTCGTACTTTGTCTGTAGCTCCGGAGGGGCAACGATTGAAACACTCAGAGCCTACGTTCAGAGCCAGTCAACGCCTGATTGATCTTTAAAGCCCTGCGGGCTTTTCGCCTTATATCCTCGCCCGCACTGGGCGAGGATATAAGGCGTTTTTCGCTAACTAAGTGATTGAAGTTTTACTCTTTCTCGTTTTTCTGACTGTTGATTAGCCCAGATACTGAGTAATATCACGATCATTCCCAGTATTTGTAAACTCGTTAATTGTTGTCCTAGTAATGCCCAACCTAAAATAACTGCACTTAGTGGGCTTAAAAAGCCTAATGAAGCCACAGAGCTTGGGCCTAATAATGCGAGCCCTCTAAACCAGAAAATATAGGTTAATGCGCCACCAATTAAGGTTAAATAAGCCAAGCCTAAAAGGTTAATACCTGTTAATGAAGGTAATGCAGGTTCAAATAATAAGGCAAAAGGTAATAATACAGCACCACCTGCGGTTAATTGCCAAGCTGTAAAAGTTAAAGGTGTAACCGGCGGTTGCCAACGACGACTTAATACAGTACCTGTTGCCATAGAAAATGCGCCTCCTAATCCTGCAATTATTCCGATAGGATCGAGTGCTGCATTTGGTGTCAGAATGAGTATTGCTACACCAAAAATGCCCCCTAATGCGGCTGAGATAGATAACCAGGATAGGCGCGTTTGTAATAACCAACGAGATAAAAATAAAACAATTAAAGGCTGCACCGCCCCTACTGTTGCAGCAACGCCACCGGGTAAACGATAGGCTGAAATAAATAATAACCACCAAAACAGTGAGAAATTTAAAATACCCAAAATAATTACACGTAGCCACCATATGCCCTGTGGCAGTTGTCTCATGATAATTAATAATAAAATTCCTGCAGGTAATGCACGCAATGCAGCTAATGTCATGGGAACATTAGCTGGCAACATTTCCGTTGTCACAATATAAGTGCTCCCCCATACAATGGGAGCCAATGCCGTTAATAGTAATGTTGTGTATCGATTCATAAAATCACTCGGTTAGTTGTTACTAGGCTCATTTATCTTGAGGTCAAGATAAATTGATAATACCTTGACGTCAAGATAAATAATTGACATGATAAATGCATGGATAGAATCGATAACATTACTAAACAATGGCAGCGCGAGCGCCCTGATCTTGATATTAGCCCGATGGGATTAATTGGACGATTGGGGAATATTACTTTGCATCTTTCGCGCGAAATGGAGAAAGTTTTCTCTCAATTTGGCTTAAATACATCAAGTTTTGATGTTCTTGCTACACTACGGCGTGCAGGAGATCCTTACACCCTCTCTCCGGGTGAAATGCTATCAACCCTGATGGTTACATCAGGCACGATGACAAATCGTATTGATCAATTAGAAAAAGCAGGTTGGGTTATTCGTAACGTTAATCCGGAAGATGGACGCAGTTTTTTAGTTTCGCTAACAGCGGAAGGCCTAAAATTAATCAACCAAGTGATAGAAGCACACGCTGAAAATCAAAAACGTTTAGTCTCTGGGTTATCACAACAAGAGCAACAAGCGTTAAATCAATTGCTTAAAGTTTTTCTTAATACGTTAGAATAGGATTTTATCTGCTTTTATTTTCTCCCATTTAGTATAACTCTCATTAACAGTGAAGGTAAGAATAAGGACTTAGTGTTTTTTACTTGCCTTCTTCCCTATCTCTTTTCCTTACTTTTGTTATGGGTAATAACTCACAATATGATGAGTTTTTCTCTTGTAGAAAAAATTCCTTAACAGACATTCTTCACTTTACTGTCTTAATAGGGGTAACTTGTGGCATAATGCCGCCCCATTACCTTTTGTCATTCACTAATAATGAGTATTTGTCTTGTTAATCAGCAATAATATCACTATGCAGTTTGGCTCAAAGCCACTGTTTGAAAACATTTCTGTCAAATTCGGTGGCGGAAATCGCTATGGTTTAATCGGTGCTAACGGTAGCGGTAAATCAACCTTTATGAAAATTTTAGGTGGCGATTTAGTGCCAAGTAGTGGCAACGTGTTTCTCGATCCTAATGAACGTCTTGGTAAACTAAAACAAGACCAGTTTGCTTATGAAGAGTTTACTGTGCTTGATACGGTGATCATGGGGCACACTGAACTTTGGGAAGTGAAACAAGAGCGCGAACGCATCTATAACTTACCTGAAATGAGCGAAGAAGACGGTTTACGTGTTGCTGATCTCGAAGTTAAGTTTGGTGAAATGGACGGCTATACCGTTGAATCTCGTGCGGGCGAATTATTGCTAAATGTAGGTATTCCATTAGAACAACATAATGGTCCTATGAGTGAAGTGGCTCCAGGGTGGAAATTACGTGTGTTACTTGCACAAGCCCTGTTTGCTGATCCTGATATTCTGTTACTAGACGAACCGACGAACAACTTGGATATTGATACCATTCGTTGGCTTGAGCAAACGCTAAATGAACGTAACAGTACCATGATCATTATTTCCCATGACCGCCACTTCCTAAATATGGTATGTACGCACATGGCTGACTTAGATTATGGTTCACTCGCTGTTCATCCGGGTAACTATGATGAATATATGTTTGCTGCAACCCAGGCTCGTGAGCGTTTATTAGCGGATAATGCAAAGAAAAAAGCACAAATTAGTGAATTACAATCTTTCGTAAGTCGCTTTAGTGCTAATGCCTCTAAATCACGCCAAGCAACATCTCGAGCAAAACAAATTGAAAAAATTCAATTAGCTGAAGTTAAAGCATCGAGTCGCCAAAACCCATTCATTCGCTTTGAACAAGAGAAAAAATTATTCCGTAATGCGCTTGAAGTGGAAAATATCTCTAAAGGCTATGATGATAATCCTCCGCTGTTTAAGAACGTCAATATGATGCTTGAAGTGGGCGAAAAAGTGGCCATTTTAGGTAATAACGGTGTGGGTAAATCGACAATGATCAAAACATTAGTTGGTGAATTAACATCGGATACGGGTCGTTTAAAATGGTCTGAAAATTCAAATATTGGCTATTATGCACAAGATCATGCAACTGATTTTGAAGTCGATATGACGGTGTTTGATTGGATGAGTTTATGGATGAAACCAGACGACGACGAGCAATCTGTACGTAGCGTATTAGGTCGTTTACTGTTCTCACAAGATGACTTGAAAAAATCGGTTCAAGTTTTATCCGGTGGTGAAAAAGGCAGAATGTTATTTGGTAAATTGATGATGCAAAAACCAAACATTTTGATTATGGATGAACCAACGAACCACTTAGATATGGAATCTATCGAATCACTGAATATGGCATTAGAACTTTATCAAGGTACATTGATTTTTGTTTCTCATGACCGTGAATTTGTGAGCTCATTGGCAAATCGTATTATTGAAATCACACCTGAAAAAGTGACTAATTTCCAAGGTACTTATGATGAGTTCCTTGCGAAAAAAGGTGTTACGTTTTAATTTCATAGCAGTGATAAAGCAATAAATAAAAAAGGCTTGATAGTATTTATCGAGCTTTTTTTTCACAATAAGAAATGCCAACCTCTTATCAAATAATTTTTTATCTCACCAATAATAATATAGAGTTATTCTGCTAAGTCACAGGATGTGAACTTTATGTTTAGCTATATCGCAGCACTTCTGTCGGCGAATGACTTCCTTGTATTGATATAAACAGTTTATTACCCCAAAAAATTATCATTTATAGGCATTTTTGCATAAATTAATTTACCTTAGTATCAATTGCATGAATAATAGTGGTAATAGTAATGATTATTATTCGGTGACTCATTGTGATTAATTTTTATGCATTTAAATTGAAACCTGTGGCATTACTTTGTTCTGCCACCCTTCCTTTTATTTTGACTACACAGGCTTTTGCGGAAGAAACGGCAAAAACGGAACAAGTTGAGAAACTTGTTGTTAGTGCTCAGGCTCTAAAAGTAAATACTAGCTTGCAAGAAACACCTAAATCCGTTTCTGTTATTTCTCAAAAAGATCTCGAAACACATGCCCCTCAAAAACTCGATGAAGCGTTACGTTATACCTCCGGTGTTGTTTCTCAGCCTTTTGGTGCAGATAACGATACTGATTGGCTTCGCGTGCGGGGTTTTGAAGCTGCAACTTATTTAGATAACAGTCGCCTTTTCCGTGATGGCTATTACACATGGTTATTAGAGCCTTATGGCTTTGAACAAATTGAAGTGGTAAAAGGTGCGTCAGCGGTTTTATTTGGTGAGTCGACACCCGGTGGTGCAGTTAACGTCGTACAAAAGAAACCTAGTTTCAAATCTCAAAATGAAGTATTTCTTGAGGTTGGAAATAATGACCAGCGTGGATTAGGTTTTGATGTATCGAATACAACTGATGATAAACGTGTGCGTTATCGCCTTGTTGGATTAATGAAAAAGTCAGATGGAGAATTATCTCACACTGATAATGAGCGTATTTATCTTGCGCCAAGTGTCGCGATTAATCTGACTGACGATACCGCACTAACCTTTATGGCGACCTATTTGCATGATGATGGCACACCAACCAATCCTTTCTTCCCCGCTGCCGGTACATTAATTTCATCCCCTTTTGGGAAAATTAAACCGTCAACTAACTTAGGTGAACCGGGATACGATAAATATAAACGTACCCAAATTTCAGCAGGTTATTTATTAGAAAGTAGTATCAATGATGTTTGGCGTTTTTCTCAACGTTTAAACTATGGTTATAACGATCTGTTATTGCGTAGTGTCTATGCATTCCCTAATTCAGATATTACAGCAACAGAACTGAATCGTGGCGTTGTTTTCCGTGATGGTAAAAATCAAAGTATCTCTTTTGATAATAATATTGTTGGTGAATGGGATACGGATAATTTTGAACATACATTATTAGCGGGGGCGGAATTGCAATATCACCAAACCAAAGGTGATGAGCAAGATAATTACAGCTTTAGTACGATCAATCCATGGAACCCTATTTACGGTAAATATACCCCGCTTAACCCTGCTAATAATGTCAATCGCACCATTGATAAAACACAGTATAGCCTTTACTCACAGTATCAAACTAAGTTTGATAGTCGTTGGGTTGCGATGGCTGGAGTACGACAAGATTGGGTGAAAACAGAAAATAAAGCCAAAAGCAAAAACGAGGATAAATCGCGTACTGATAGTGAGTTTAGCCTCAATGCAGGATTAATGTACTTAGCAGATAATGGACTATCTCCTTATGTGAGCTATTCCGAGTCTTTTGAGGTGATGAGTACTATCGATCCTGCAACTAAAGATCTGTATAAACCATTAAAAGGTGACCAAATTGAAGCAGGAATAAAATATACACCTGATTTTATGGATGGTTACCTTAATATAGCTTGGTTTGATATCACACAGAAGAATGCGCTGGTTGCAAACCCAACGACATTTGTTTCGACACAAACAGGTAAAGTAACCTCAAAAGGTGTTGAAGTAACAAGTGAAATGCAATTAACGGAACGTTTAGCGTTAAAAGCCAATTACACCTATACCGATATGCAAACCGATGACACGGGTAATAAAGGTAAACAACAAGCTGGTCTCATTCCTAAACATACGGCATCGGCTTGGGGAAGTTACACGATCCCAATTACGGGAACTCAAGATTTAACGTTAGGAACGGGTATTCGTTATTTAGGTAAATCTAAAGATAATCCTAAGAGTAGTGATTTAACAGTACCTAGCGCAACATTATGGGATATGGCTGCAACCTATGATTTCAATAAACAGTGGCAATTACAGTTAAACATCAACAATATTCTTGATAAAGAGTATCTCTCTGGTTGTGATTATTACTGTTATTACGGGCAATCTCGTTCTGTCTTATTGAATGCAAAATATCGCTGGTAATTTTTTTTATTATTTCGCCTTTTGTTGTTAATCATATAATAAAAGGCGGAATATCATTTTATAAATGAGTGACTATGTTTGAACTCTCAAATATTCAAATGGATCGCGGTGGACGCACTATTTTATCCATTCCCTCACTGCGTATTTCAAATCTAGGATTAACCATTGTGCTCGGTCATAATGGCTCAGGAAAATCGACTTTGGTCAGTTTGTTATCAGGTCAACAAGCCCCAGATAGTGGATTGATTACACTAAATAACAGCAATATCTCACATTATAAGCCTCGTGAACTGGCTAAAAAAATCGCCTTTCTCCCTCAAAAGCTTCCTGCTTCAGCAGGATTAACGGTCAGAGAATTAGTCCGTCTAGGACGCTTTCCTTGGCGTGGAACATTAGGTCGTTGGAATAAAAAAGACGATGAAATTATCACCATGGCAATGGAAAAAGCGGGAGTCCTTCCTTTTGCTGACACACTTGCTGATGATTTATCTGGTGGTGAACGTCAACGGGCTTGGGTTGCTATGTTACTCGCTCAACAATCACCTATTTTAATCTTAGATGAACCAACATCAGCATTAGATGTACATCATCAATATCAATTAATGGAATTGTTGAGTGAGTTAAATCAAACTCAGCACGTTGGTATTATCGTTATTTTGCATGATCTTAACCTTGCTTTACGTTATGCCACGCATATCATCGCACTTAAAAAAGGCAAAATTGCGTTTGAAGGTGAAGCTTCATTACTTTTTGATGATGAACGACTTTCCGAACTTTATGAAACCCCCATTAAACTGATTGAGCACCCTGATAATAAAGGTTTAAAACAACATAAAGTGGCGGTGGTATGCGTCTAATATTACAAAAAATAGTTAAATCGCTGTCTTTTGGACTGTTTATTTTATTACTCGCCCCCATCGTTAATGCTACGCCAAATACCAATAAAATACCGCAACGCATTATTGTTTTAGATTGGGATTTACTGGAGCAAATATTAACGCTGGATGTAATTCCCGTCGGTGCGACGGAAATTACTGGGTATAACCAATGGGTGGCTCACCCTATTGCCCCAAACACTATTGAAGAAGTGGGGATGCGGGCAGAACCTAATTTAGAAAAAATGGCAGCGTTAAAGCCAGATCTTATTTTAGCGTCAAGTTCACAACAAGATTTATTGCCGGTATTACAAACTATCGCCCCAGTTGTGTATTTACCTAATTTTTCTCGTCAAGATAATGCTGCCACGGTGGCTTTAGCGCATTTTAATACCCTCGCCACTCTTTTGGGAAAAGAAGCGCTTGCGCAGCAAAAATTAGCTGAGATGGACAGCACTTTTGCACAATTAAGAGAAAAACTACAACGGTCATTTATTACGTTACCAGAAGTAGAAGTAATCCGTTTTTCTACATTAACATCCGTGTTTTTATACACAAAAAATTCAACAACGGAATATGTAATTAATAAGCTGGGATTAAAGTCAGCAATATCGTTACCGCCTCAGCCTTGGGGAATTGACCAAAGAAGAATGAATGTGTTGCAGCATATTAAACAAGGTTATGTTCTTTATATGCTACCCTTTCCCGATGAAAATAAACTGCAAAAATCCGTATTATGGCAAGCCATGCCATTTGTTCAGAATGGGCATTTTCATTCAGTAAAACCCGTCTGGAATTATGGTGGAGTGACCTCGTTAACGTTAATGGCAGAAGCCATTACAGAAAGCTTATTAGATATGGCACCCAATAATGAAAATTAAGCAATATACTTTCTATTTTTTGGCAATTATCTTATTAAGCGTCATCAGCTTACAAATTGATAATTCTCTTTCATTATCTCGCCAATGGTATTTATTAAGACATTCAGAAATACACGCATCATTCGCTGATGTGTTTTTTCTTCATGCCCAATTACCTCGTTTAGCCATGACACTGCTCATCGGAGGAATATTTGGTGTTGTCGGTAGTTTAATGCAGCAATTAACACAAAATAACCTGACATCACCCTTAACATTAGGAACTTCATCCGGAGCTTGGTTAGCGTTAGTTATTGTTAATATCTGGTTTACTGATTGGGTTGCGGATCATAGTGCATTAGCTGCGACAATGGGCGCGTTATTTGCCTTTGGTTTTGTGATTATTATTGCTGGTATTCGCAATATGACCGGTTTACCTCTTGTCGTTTCCGGTATGGTCGTTAATATTTTATTAGTTGCTATTGCAACCGCATTAGTGACATTAAACTCTCAATTCGCTCAGAATATATTTATGTGGGGAGCCGGCGATTTGGCTCAAGATGGTTGGAATTCGTTTTTTTGGTTATTACCTCGAATTGCGCCTGCTGTACTTATTTTTATTTTTGCACCTCGTATTCTCACATTATTACGTTTGGGTCATGAAGGTGCAACTGCTCGAGGATTGTCTGTTTTACCTGCATTTGCCTTTTTTATTATATTAAGCACTTGGCTAGTTTCTGCCTCTATTACTGTCGTTGGAGTGATTAGTTTTATCGGATTACTTGCACCTAATATTGTTAGAACATTAGGTGCAAGAACGGCACGCCAAGAACTTATTGCTAGTGGACTAATGGGAATATGTTTATTACTTATTACGGATAGCTTGGCGATAGGGATTGGTCAGTGGCTTAATACGGTTATTCCGAGTGGTGTTACCGCTGCTGCGATTGGAGCACCTGCACTAATTTGGTTTAGCCGTAAGAAAATGCGAGCCCAAGATCAGCTTTCGATTTCAATTAACTCACAGGCTAAAACAGTATCACAATATACAGTGATAGGAATATTTGTATTATTAATACTCGGATTAGTACTTACCCTTTTCATTCATATTAATGAGCAGACATGGTTCTGGGAAATGCCTTCTGTTTACCAATGGGCATTGCGATCACCTCGCTTAGTGACTGCGTTATTTGCAGGTATTGCTCTCGCTATTGCTGGTGTTATTTTGCAACGTTTAATTTATAACCCATTAGCGAGCCCAGATATTTTAGGCGTTTCATCCGGCGCGACTTTTTCGTTAGTGCTTTCGAGCTTAGTTTTAGGGGGGGCGTTACAAACCTCACAGTGGGGCATTGCGCTATTAGGTAGCGGTGTTGTTATTATTATTTTATTAGTCTTAGGTAGGCGGCATCAATATGCACCAGCCAGCTTAATATTAACGGGTATTGCATTAACCGCGAGTTTAGAAGCCTTTATTCAATTTTTCTTAGCTAAAGGTTCGTTAAGCAGTTATAAAATATTACTGTGGTTATCTGGCTCGACTTATCGCGTTAATAGTGAACAAGCGCTCTATTTTGCATTCGCAATTACATTGATTATAGGGAGTGTCTTCTTATTAACGCGCTGGCTTGCATTAATATCTATTGGTCGAAATTTTGCCTCAGCTCGCGGATTACATACTGGGCAGGCAAGTATTGTTTTATTAATTATTGTATCGTTGTTATGCGCCTTAGTGACCTCAACTGTTGGCCCTATTGCTTTTATTGGTCTAGTTGCCCCTCATATGGCGATATTACTCGGTGCTCAAAAAATCAAATTACAATTAATGGTTTCAGGGTTAATTGGTGGAACCTTGATGGTTTGGGCTGATTGGCTTGGGCAAATATTTATTTATCCCGCACAAATTGCAGCAGGAACTTTAGTGGCGATTTTAGGGGGTAGCTATTTCCTTGGTTTAATGTTGTTAAATCGCAGTCGTTGATTTGAAAAGCCTAAGATATTGTCATTAATTTTTGCTGATATCTTAGGCATCGTTTTTACTATGTTTATGATGAATGTGTTGAAAACCTAAAAATGCACTTAACATCACTAAAGCACTTGCTCCAATTGCAACCCATACACCAGATTGAACACCTGAATAATCAACAAGTTGTCCTGTTAATGTTGCGCCAATTGCTGCACCTACATTTAATCCCGCAAGTAACCATGTCATTCCTTCAGTTAGCTGATTTTCGGGTACATTTTTCTCAATCAGTGACATTGTCACGATTATCATAGGAGCAAAGAAGATCCCCGAAATGAATACGACAAAACTTAAGCTATAAATAGAGCCTACGAAAACTAGAGGCAAAATAGTGAGAAAAGTTGCGATACCACCTAAGCATAATAAACGGTGTAATGGTGTTGATAATTTTAACGTGCCAAAAAATAAGCCTGCAAAACAAGAGCCAACGGCATAGGCTGATAATACAAGGCTTGCACCTGCGGGTATTTTTTGGGCATTGGCAAAAGCGACACTAAAAATATCAATGGTACCTACAATTACGCCCATAAAAATCATAATGGCAGTTAATATTTTTACAAGAGGAAAACGGATCACTGATTGTGTGTTATTAGATGTTGATTCAGATGATATTGATATTATTGCGGGCTCTGTATCTCGTTGTAAGACCAGTAATAATACACCAATGACAAGAAGAAAGGCGGCTATTAATAACCCAGCTTGAGGGAAAAAAGCGACACTTAATGTGACAGAAATGGGGGGCCAAAAATAAATGTAACTTCATCGAATACACTTTCTAATGAGTAAGCGGTTTGTAAACGACTATCTTCTTTATAAATTGCAGTCCATCTCGCTCTGATCATAGCGGAAATACACGGCATAAAACCAGCCAGTACGGCAAAAATAAATAATAAACTAATATGCCACTGTAACCATGTTGCTAATAGCATTCCCCCTATTCCAATAACACTAATTGATGTGAATAAAGGTAAAATTCTATATTGCCCAAAATTATCAACTAAACGTGATATTTGAGGTGATAGCATCGCGTAAGTAAAGACAAAACTAGCAGAAATTGTTCCCGCTAATGCATAGCTCCCTGTAAGTTGTGAAATCATCATGATGATCCCAATCCCCATCATCGGCAGTGGTAATCGTGCAACCATTCCCGTTAAGGTGAAAGAGAGTGTGCCTTTATAGCTAAACAGGGTTCGATACGTGCTTATCATAGTTTTCCTTATGTTTATCCTTGCCATTTTGACGAGGGTTAAAGATAATACATACACTGCGTATGTATAAATCATATATACATACGAACTGAATGTAAATATACAAACACTGCGTATGTATATTTAAAAAAGGAGACAAAATGGCTAGGCGTACTCGTGCTGAAATGGAAGAAACACGACTGTTATTGCTACAAACAGCAAGAAAAGTCTTTTGTGAACAAGGTTATGCAGAAGCATCAATGGATGACTTAACGGCGCAAGTAGGATTAACGCGGGGAGCGTTATATCATCATTTTGGTGATAAAAAAGGATTATTATCTGCGGTTGTTGCACAAATAGATACTGAAATGGATGCGCGTTTGCAGGCTATTTCCGATACTATTGACGATCCTTGGTTGGCATTCTCAATGCGTTGTCATACTTATTTAGAAATGGCTTTAGAGCCTGAAATTCAACGTATTATTATGCGAGATTCACGTGCTGTATTCAGTGATAAATTGACGGAGCTCCCCACTCATTGTGTGATCTCAATGAGCAATATGATTGATAAACTTATTGAGAATAAAATACTTATCAAGACTGACTCAAAAATGTTGGCTCTCTTTATTTATGGTAGTTTAGAGGCAACTGCTTTATGGATAGCAAACAGTCTTGATGGTAAAACTCAACTAGAGCAGGCTAAATCAACATTAGATACTTTATTAAACAGTCTACGTATTTCAGCAGAATAAATAAAAAGGGTAATCGTTATTACCCTTTTCTCTTTTAGAAACCTAATAACGTGACAGTGTCACGATAGTATTTTGTTTATTTTAGTAATTGAGTAAATTGCTGATATAGCATATAACCTAATGTTTTTTCGGTATATTCTTTGCTATGCGCTAAATTATCAACAGCAGCATGCATTCCATGGTAAATCAATGTACTGGTTAATTCTGGTTGTGTAACGTGCCAAGTTTTATTTTCTGTACCCGAAATTAACAACGATTGAATTTGTTGTAGTGCTCTATTCTCATGAATATTATTGCTTTGATGAAACACTTGATGAAAAAGCATATCGTGTAATTTTTGTTTTTCAACATAAGCAATAACGCTAATTTCACACCACTGTTTTAATTTTTCACGATGATCTTGCTGTGAGCAGGCATTCATTGCGCTATCTATTTTATTTAAATACCAATCCATATAACGTGTTCTGAGCGCATCAAGAACGTCTGTTTTAGCAGAAAAATAGTGATAGTACGTCCCCTTTGCTACCCCCGCTTTTTTTACGATATCACTAACAGTTGTGACATCAAAACCTTTATCAAGAAATAATGCTTCTGCTGCATTCATTAACTCTTCTAAACGAACCTCTGCGGGTTTTGTTCTTGGTTTATCGGTTGTTTCTTCTTCTAATGACATTGCTAATCTCCCTCAAAGTCGCGTGTAAAGAGTACGCTATATTAAAGCGACTCACAATAATGACAAATGAAACTCATTATCAATTAACTATTGACCGACGGTCAGTCGATGATTATGATGCTATTATTATTCATCATCAAGGCAATAAAGTTTATGACTTATTTAAAACGACTGTCACTTATCTGTGCCATTTGCTTAGGTACTTTTATGGCAACTCTCGATATTAGTATCGTGAATGTGGCATTACCGACTATTCAAAATGACATACACGCTGATATGGCAACTTTGCAATGGATTGTTGATGCTTATGCACTTTGCCTATCAGCCTGTATATTATCGTCAGGCCCTTTAAGTGATCGTTTTGGACGAAAAAAAGTATGGTTATGGGGCGTGGTTATTTTTACCTTAGGCTCAATAATTTGTGCGATTGCACAGCAACATGAGATATTAATTTTAGGGCGTATTATTCAAGGTATTGCCGCCGCAGCACTTATCCCGGGAGCATTGTCTTTAATCACTCATGCTTTTCCTATTGATATTGAACGGGTTCGTATTATCGGAATATGGTCTTCTGTTAGTGCATTATCACTCATTATTGGCCCTATTTTAGGTGGTGTTTTAGTTCATGCGAGTGGCTGGGCGAGCATATTTCTTATTAATATTCCTATTGGCATTATTACTGTTTTATTAGGTTGGTATGGATTAAGTGAGAGTGCTGATCCTGAAAATGCTGCTTTAGATCCCTTTGGCCAGTTAACCAGTATGCTGGGATTAGGATCACTGACTTATGGTTTAATTGAAGCTGGCTCTGTAGGTTGGTCACATTATAGAACGCTATCAACACTGATTGCGGGAATAATATTTCTTGCCCTTTTCCTAATGATAGAAAAACGCGTTAAACGCCCTTTATTACCGCTGGCTTTATTTAAAGATCGCACATTCTTTCAATATAATCTTTCTTCTTTTACTTTGGGTTTTGCTACATACAGTAATGTATTTTTTATTGCTTTCTTTTT
Organism: Proteus vulgaris; assembly: GCF_033708015.1. Lineage (NCBI taxonomy): Bacteria > Pseudomonadati > Pseudomonadota > Gammaproteobacteria > Enterobacterales > Morganellaceae > Proteus > Proteus vulgaris. The sequence goes on from NZ_CP137920.1 coordinate 1,975,213, forward strand.
GCAAAAAGCACAAGGCTGGAGTGCATTAGAAACGGGTTGGAGAATGGCGCCAGAATTTATTGCAATGGCACTATTTTCTATGTCTTTTGGTCGGCTCTCTTCTTATTTTTCTGTCAGGAAACTGATGATTGGTGGTTTCTTATTTATCGCTATTTCTTCTTGTTTATTAGCGACATTAGCAACCAATAGTCACTATGGGATCACCGGAAGTTATCTCTTTGTATTAGGCGCAGGGATGGGACTATCAACACCAGCAATAGGTGCTTTAGTGATGAAAAGTGTACCACCTTCTCGTTCTGGTATGGCGTCTGCAACCATGAATGCATTAAGGCAAACCGGAATGACAATGGGTATTGCGCTATTAGGCACATTGATGGTGCAACAAGCAATCCATTATATGATGATCCAAAGTCAGGCATTGGGACTATCTGTAAGTTATATCGATATTGTGAGTTTGGTGACTGAAAATACGACAAAGGGGTTAGACAAAGGATTTGTTACTCTATTACCAGAGGCTTTTAATTCGGGATTTGCTTATGCGATTGCAACCGCGGGGATCTCATGTTTTGTGACCTTATTTATTGTACTCTTTCCGATTAAAGCCAAACATAAGACACTTACTCAACAAATCACGGATTAATATTTATAAACGCTGAGTTAGAAATTCAAGAAAAGACTCTATATTACGTGAAAGTGTGCTACGAGTTGCATATATTGCCACTAAATTAATCGTTGCGGGTTGTTGAGGAAACTCAATAGCGCGCAATTTCCCCTCTTTAATCATATCAATGCAACAGTGTTCAGCTAAAATAGCAAATCCTAATCCTTTTAGTACGGCTGATTTTGCTAATATCGCGCTGTTTACTCGATAATTACTATTAATGGTCACTCTGATTGGTTTTTTATCTTCATCCATAAATATCCAAGGTTGACCTTCTAGTGCGCTTAAGCTTGAAATACAAGGCATTTTGCTTAATTGTTCTATATGTGTGGGTATCCCTGTTTTTTCTAATAAATCATTAGATGCCACAACAATACTGCGCCACGATTTAATTAAGCGTGAGTGATAGCTACTATCTGCTAAATTTCCGCGATGAAAAGTTAATAGCAAATCAATATCATCATCGATGATATTTCTTGGCATTAATTGGGTATCACATTGAATAAGTAAATTAGGATGAAGTGCAGCAAAATCAGCTAAAATATCACCAAGTAATTCGCTACCATATTCACTCGGAATAGTTAAACGAAAAGTGCCCGTTAATGGTCCATCACTGGTGATATTACTTACAACTGAATCTAATTCAGTTAAGGTTTTCGTTCCTTGCTGATAGAGTATTTTACCTTGTTCTGTAAGGCGCATCTTTCGAGTTGTTCTATCAATAAGCTTACAATTGAGTTGCTGTTCAAGCTGTTTAATTGCACGACTAATATTCGAGGTAGGCATCGATAATTGCCGAGCAGCAGCCGCAAATTGTCCTTGCTCTGCTACGGCAGAAAAAATACGTAATAAATTAAGATCGATTTGCATAAATGATTTACTGCCTACTGTATTTTTGTTACTCAATATAGGCAGTATATCATTCATTTCCTTTTCACTTGTTAATAATCAGCAGTAACCGTGAGACATGAGCTTTTGGTAGCGTTTATCTAAAAGCTCTTCGGTTGAATAGCTTTTTAATAGGGCTAAATCAATTAATAACTGTTGTTTAAGAAATTCTGCAGCTTGTTGATGATCACGGTGAGCTCCACCTAATGGTTCTGGGATAATGGCATCGATAATCCCTAATGATTGTAATTTAGGTGCGGTCATCCCCATCGTTTCTGCCGCAATTGGGGCTTTATCAGAACTTTTCCATAAAATAGAAGCACATCCTTCTGGTGAAATTGCTGCATAAGTACTGTATTGCAACATATTAACTTTATCACCAACCCCAATGGCTAAAGCGCCACCAGAAAATCCTTCACCCGTAATAGTACAAATAATGGGGGTTTTTAAACGTGACATTTCAAGAATATTACGTGCAATAGCTTCTGCTTGTCCTCTTTCTTCAGCACCAACACCAGGGTAAGCCCCAGCAGAATCAATAAAAATAATAACTGGGAGATGAAAGCGCTCCGCCATTTTCATTAAGCGTAAAGCTTTACGATAACCTTCTGGTGATGGCATACCAAAATTACGATGGATTTTCTCTTTTGTATCACGCCCTTTTTGCTGTCCAATCACCATGACAGGCATTTTGTCTAAACGCGCTAACCCAGCAACAATCGCTTTGTCATCGGCATAAGCTCTATCACCCGCCAATTCCTGAAAATCAGTAAAGACCGCTTTAATATAGTCAAGAGTATATGGGCGCATGGGGTGACGTGCGAGTTGAACAATTTCCCAAGCACCTAGGTCAGTAAAAATAGATTTTGTCAGTGAAAGGCTTTTTTGCCTTAAACGCGCGATTTCTTCATCTAAATTAATTCCAGTGGCTTCATCCTGAGATTGTTTAAAGGTAAGCAGAGCATCTATCTTTTCGTCTAATTCAACAATAGGTTTTTCAAATTCAAGATGAATAAAAGACATAACGACCTCAGATTAAATGCAGTAAATTAAACAGTATTAGGGGCAGTTTAGGAAAAATAACGCTATGGTGATAGAGAGGAACTTGATAAACACTATTATCAAAAATGGGATAATTAAAAATTGCGATACGTTCCACTAGAAAAAAGACAAGATCAAAAAGAGCTTTTCCTCTGGTTTTAATCTATACAGCACTTCTTAAGTCATGTATTAATATACAGTGCACGTCAGTTCTTTTCTCACCCGTAAAACTGACGTAAGCCATAAAATATTCCATCAAATACAAATAACTAAAATAAAGATAATATGTTCTCAAAAAAAACACGCTCAACAACCGCACTGTTACTTTCATCACTTCTTCTGACAATAGGAAGAGGTGCAACATTACCGTTTATGGCGATTTATTTATCACGGGAGTATCAACTGCCTGTTGATGATATTGGTATTGCCATGTCTATCGCATTGACAACGGGTATTTTTTTCAGCCTGGGCTTTGGGATGCTAGCTGATAAATTTGAGAAAAAACGTTATATGTTGCTATCGATTATGACGTTTATTTTTGGATTTGTGGCTATACCCTTAGTCCATAGCACGATTTTAGTGGTTATCTTTTTCTCCGTGATTAACTGTTCGTATCTGGTTTTTTCAACGGTATTAAAAGCCTACTTCTCTGAAACGTTATCTATTTCAGCAAAACCTAAAATATTCTCTCTAAACTATACCTTTATCAATATGGGGTGGACGGTTGGCCCACCGATTGGCACGCTATTATTAATGTATGGAACGCAATTACCGTTTTGGCTTGCCGCTATTTCTGCCAGTGTTCCACTGTTTATGATCCAGTTATTTGTTCAACGCTCTAAAGCAATAAGTGCTAGTGAAGAAAACGGTGTGAAATGGGATCCGAAAATAATGCTAAAAGACAGAGCATTAAGCTGGTTTGTACTCTCAACTTTTTTCGGTACATTAACATTTGGTTCTTTTGCATCATGTATTTCACAATATATCTTAGTGGTTTACGATGCTAAATTAGCCGAGTCCGTTATTGCTGTTGTATTACCCGTAAATGCGGCGATTGTGGTCTCTTTACAATATATTGTAGGTAAGCATGTTACAGCTGAAAGACTACGTAAATTAATGACGCTAGGTACGCTGTTTTTTATGTTAGGCTTACTTGGTTTTATATTTGCAGGTGATAATTTAATATTTTGGGCTCTGGCTATTGCCATCTTTACTTTTGGTGAGCTTATTTATGCGCCGGGTGAGTATATGATGATTGATAACATTGCACCGTTAGGAATGAAAGCAAGTTATTTTTCTGCACAATCACTAGGTTGGCTTGGGGCAGCATTAAACCCATTAGCCAGTGGTTTTATTTTAACGTCGTATCCCCCTGTTTCTTTGTTCGCTATTTTAATGGCCGTTTGTGCATTAGCTTGGTTTTGTATGATCCAAGGAATGAACGCCAGTAAAAAAAGAACGATTGCACTTTAGCTTTGTTCGGGCAGTCTCTTAGCATTAAGGTGTCATCAGGGGGGCTGTTGTAAAGTGAGTGATGAGTTAGCTTTTCGTATTATGGGGGTCAGCTTGGAAAACGGCCCCCTATAAGGTGAAGAAATGCTACTACTTTGACTAAATAAACATATAACGCAGTAAAACTATTTAGATGTTCTTTTTATGATTGTTTCAATGCTAATAGGGAAAAAATGGTTAACATCCACACCCACGTTAATAGCATTTTTTCCTAAAACATCTAACCTTTTACGTTGAGATGGATCTTTTTGTGAATTATGCACATGACCATAGAGATGAATTGAATCACGGAAAAAACCCGCCCACTCCAATATCGGATAATGAAACATCACAAATTTTCTTTTTTTATAATCTAACTCAAAATAATCTTTTACCCATTCAAATGCAGAGGTATCAAATTCAGGATCATCTAAGAACTTATCATGATTTCCACGGATAAGGTACTTTTTACCTTTTAATCGGCGTAAGATTTGATTGGCATCTCGTCCTGTTCCTCGATAAAGAAAATCACCTAAAATGTAGATTTCGTCATTATCAGAAACGTAAGCGTTCCAATTATGAATTAAAGAGTCATTCATATGACTAACACTGTTGAATGGACGATCACAAAGATTGAGGATATTTGAATGGCAAAAATGTGTATCAGAAGTAAAGTAAATCATAGTAAGTTCTTAATAAATAATAAAATTATTAACCTTAAGAAAATAATTTCCCTCGGTCGGCATAGTGATATTTTTTCAAAATAATTTCCTCCTTTCGCTAAAAAATAAAGCAATAAAACAATATCATCTGTCTTATTGTCGTTGATGTTGTTTACGGTAACCTGATAAAGAATTACCTGTTTCTCTTTTAAAATATCGGCATAAATATGAGGGATCATCAAAATGAAGCTTCATTGATAATTCATTTACCGAAAGTGAAGTGTGCATTAATAATGCTTTTATTTCAAGCGTAACCTGACGATTAATCAAAGTCTTAGGAGTATCATTAAAGAATTGTTTTGTTATTTGCGATAAATAAAACGGTGTTATGTTAAGTTTATTTGCATAGAAAACCACCTCTCTATGTTTTAAACAATACTTTCCAATTAACTCCCAAAACTGCCAGCAAAGTTTTTCTTTACGACTAAATTCTTTTTTAGCAATAGAAAAATGAACGGGTATTGATTCAGTAATCGCAAAAAAGAAATTTTGTAAATGGTTTTTTAACATTAATTTTCTGTGTTCAGAATAGCAGTTATCTATATGTATTAGCTGCTCAGTCCATCTATTTAAGGCTTCATATTGCTCTTTTTGTGGGCGGCAAATAGGGTTTTCATGGAGAAACGTGAATAGAGAGTTAGAAAGAGAATAAGCAATTTCTGAGGCAAAAGATTTATCAAGAAAACAATAAAGTAAGCGAAAGTTTGCTGATTTTTTGCTCAAAAAAGCCATCATATCATCGCCTAAAATAAGAATATCATTTGCTTTAATCGCTTGTTTTTGAAAACCAATATTGATTATCGCCCTCCCTTCTAAGCAAATCATGACAACAATATAAGATAGTGGTAAAGGATAATCTGTTTCATTCGCCATATTGCTTTCACCGATTATGGCATGTTGCGATGATGCATTAAGTTGTGTCAGAACTTGATTCAACATAAATCAATTAATCTCTTCTAATTATTACCTAGTCCATTTACTGTTTTTATATTTCACGATCTTGAACTTAATAACAAGCATTTCCTCTTCATTAGTTTTCAAAAGTACCGATTTTACCTCTTTTATGACATTCGGTTTTTTAGTTGTTTTCTTTAGAATGCACAGACCTTAAAGGTATAAGACAAATTGCAGAATATTTAATAAAATTAAGAGAAGTCATTGAAATGAAAATATTAAAAACAGAAAGACTGATATTACGTCCATGGAAACTTTCTGATGCATCAAGTTTATATCAATATGCAAAAGATGAACGCGTTGGTCCAGTTGCAGGTTGGCCAGTACATAAAAGTGTTGAAGAAAGTGCCGAAATTATTCGCACTTTATTTATGCGTGATGAAGTTTATGCCGTTACGTTAATTGATGATGATCTCGCTATTGGGTTGATTGGATTATCTTTCGCAAATGAGAGTAATTTCTCGATTGGCGATAATGACGCTGAAGTTTCTTACTGGATTGGTGTTCCATTTTGGGGCAAAGGATTAATACCAGAAGCGATAAATGAAATCAGTCGGCATAGCTTTCAAACACTTGGCTTAGATAAGTTATGGTGTGGCTATTTCGCCGATAATATAAAGTCACAAAAAGCACAAGAAAAATGTGGATTTAGATTCCATCATGTTATTGAAGAACAATACGTGGAATATTTAGATGAAGTAAAAGTTGAAAATATTTGTCGCTTAACAAAAGATGAGTGGATTGATATTCAAAAACAGACCTATTAAAACAAAACACCAGATTGTGAGGCGCACATTATCTGGTGTTTTAAAATATTAACACAGCAATTTAATTAAGCACTTGCTAATGCTTGAGATAAATCAGCAATTAAATCTTGTGGATTTTCTATCCCAATAGATAAACGAATAGTAGTATCTTGAATACCAATACGATGCCGTAATGTCATTGGTACACCTGAATGTGTTGTTGAACCAGGATGGCAGGCTAAAGATTCTGTCCCCCCCAGACTTACTGCAAGTTTAAAAATTTTCATTGCATTAAGAAAACGAAAAGCTTCACTTTCTCCACCCACAATATCAAATGAGAAAGTGGAGCCAGCCCCTGTACATTGTTTAGCAAATACGTGGGCTTCAACAGAATTTTTATCCGCAAAAGGTAAATAATGAATTGCTTTTACTTTTTCATGGTCACGTAAAAACTCTGCAACTAATAATGCATTCTGATTGGCTTTTTCCATTCTAATTTGTAATGTTTCTAAAGAACGGCCTAGCATCCAGCAAGAATGAGGATCCAGTTGTGTCCCTATTGCTCCTCTTAATAATCTGATTTGATTAATTAGTTCACGGGAGCCCATTGCGGCACCAGCAACTAAATCTGAGTGTCCTCCGACATATTTAGTTAAAGAATAAACGGAGATATCAGCACCTTGCTCTATTGGATGCTGATAGACAGGGCCAAGTAATGTGTTATCACAAACAATAATAGGACGATAGCCTTGCGTTTTTTCTAATTGGTCAGCTACGTTTTTTAATGCTTCAATATCCACTAATGAATTAGTTGGGTTCGCAGGTGTTTCTGCAAAAATAACAGATACTCGCCCTTTTTGTCGGGCTTTATCTGCGTGTTCTTGAATCAATGAAAAGTTTAACCCGTCAGTAAATGGGGTTGCTTGAATACCAAATTTAGCAAGTGTTTTGGCAATTAATGTTTCTGTTCCGCCATAAAGTGGCTGTGAGTGTAAAATAACATCACCTGGTTGTGTTAATGCCATTAATGTTGTCGTGATGGCGGACATTCCTGATGAAAATAATACACAAGATTGTGTATTTTCATAAACAGCCAATCTATCTTCAACAATTTCACTATTAGGTTGATTAAAACGAGAATAAACTAAACCTGCTTTTTCACCTTCAGGTAAAGGTTTTCTACCACTGACGGTATCAAAAAAAGCTTTCCCCTCTTCGGCACTTTTAAAAATAAAGGTGGATGTTAAAAATACAGGTGGTTTAACTGAGCCTTCAGAGAGTAATGGATCATAGCCATAACTCATCATTAGTGTTTCTGGTGATAGTTTATGTTCACCGATATATTGTTTTTTCAGTTGAGAGTCAGTCATTTTTTATTTCTTATGTTTAATGAAGGATCTTTATCATACTGAAAAAAATTCATGTTGTTAGAATGTTTTATATAGAATAAAAACCAGTAGTTATATAAAAATAACGAGTTTAAACATAAAAATAACGTTAAATAAAAGGTGATATTCGTTAAGTGGTATTTAACCAATGGGATTTGACTAAATAACAGTTGATTATCCTAGTGAACAAGAAGATAAAAAATGGGGGCAACTTAAAGATAAAAAAATGAGTGCCTCTTTTTATCTTTAAGTCAAGGGATGTTACCAAGCTCTTACTGCATCACCTTTGTACATTTCTTTAAATTTTAACTCGATTTGCCTTGAGTGAAGCACTGAAACCAGTTTTTTAATATTTTCGTCATCTTTGTTATCTTCTCGGGTGACGAGAACATTAGCATAAGGTGAGTTTTTATTTTCTAGAATTAACCCATCGCGAGTTGCAATTAACCCAACCTGAGACGAAAAATTATTGTTAATAATAGCCATTGTCACCGATGGATCATTTAATACATCAGTAAGCTTTGGTGTATCAACTTCAATAAAAGTAATTTCTTTGGGGTTGTAGATAATGTCATCGACTGTTGGAGTAAAACCAACATTTTCATTGAGAGTGATAAGATGATTTTCGGCGAGTAACAAAAGTGCTCGTCCTTTCATACTCGCTTCATTTGAAATCGCAACAAGCGATCCTAATTCTAATTCGTTTATATCGCTAATTTTTTTAGAGTAGGCAGCTAACGGAAAAATATAGGTTTTACTCGCAATATGAAATTTATAATTATAATCTTTCATCTGTGTTTGAAGATAAGGAATGGATTGAAACGCATTCGCATCAACATCCTTATCGTTTAGAGCCTGATTAGGACGTTCATAATCATTAAAAGCAATAACTTCAACCTCTAGTCCCTCTGTTAATTTAGCCAAACGAATCACTTCATCCCAAATGACTTGATCAGGTCCTGTATTAATTGCCACTTTTACTTTATGTGTATCTTCTTGAGAACAAGATACAGTAAATAGTGATATTGAGGCTAGAAGTAAACCTGTAATAATCTCCTTCATATCTTCCTCTTAAACAGACCTCGATAAAAACAGCACCATTAATATCATTTTGATTAAGAAATATCCTAACAGTAGATTAATAACAAGGAACAAGAAATGATACAAGTACTCAATGCATATAAAGAAAGGAATATTCCTTGAATTATTGCAATTCATTGTTTTGTAAGAAAAAACAAAAATACATCATAATTTGATGAGTTTTATTTATAACTTGTAGATTTATTCATTAATAATTGTATTTATACAAGCATCAGAATATGCGTCTTCAATGCTAAGATAAGATAATTCAGTGACACAATAAGTTTTAAATTGCCATTTGAACTGAATTTCCTCTCCTTTTTTCTTTTCTGAAATTTCATAATTAGAAAAACGAACAGGGGTAGGTTTTTGTAAATTATTCCCTATTTTTTCAGCACTTAACAACACAATCCGATCTTTTTTTTCAATAAATTTAAAATCTGAAATTATGATATCAGTAGCTTTAATCTTATTGTTGTAAAGACTTAAGGCATTGGCATATATAGATGGGACAATATACACCTTTTGGTCGTTTCCCTTAATATAAACGGTCACCATATCAACAGGCGGTGAATCATTTAATGAGCGTCTAGATTTAATCACAACATCAGGAACCCCATCGCCATTAAAATCGATAAGATTTACTCCATATTCTAGTTTTATATCTGCTGATGTTGAAGCAAATGGTAGTGATAAAAAAAGTAATCCTAGCCCAAGATTTACTATCTTATTCATTGTATTGATTTCTTTTTTTGCTTATTACTTACATATCAGACTACTTTGTAGCAGTGATTAGTCAAGAGATTTTATGTTTCAAAATAATACAAAAGTTACATTTTATCATTTATAAGGTATCTTCATGAAAATCACTATATTTATTCATTATAAAAATAATCTTTTTTAAGACTTATATTTTTTAGTATGTAATATTTCTCTTTAATATAGAGCAATATAATTTTTAAGATCGTTAATTCTTTCTTTTGTTTTATCTTTTAAACAACTGCTATATACCATTGGTGCTAAACCGCCACCTTGATAATAATCAGCTTCATATTGACAAGAGAGATCTCTAAAATTAATCCAAACTTGCTGGGCTTGTTTTAATTGTTCTTTTCGAATAGCGTCCAATTTGGTGTAATATTGTTGATAAATGCGGTTAAGTTCTTCGTCTTTCTGTTGAAAATCCTGATGTACACATTGATTTATTTCAGCTTGTGTTGCTGCATTTCTACAATCAAAATTATCTGCTTGTAAATGTATAGACCAAAATAGTATACCGCCAGATATTGCACTTAATAAGATAAGTTTTTTCATCATATCCTCCATTTTATGATTAAAACATCATTAAAGATATTTATTCCATTTGTTTAATTTAAAAGATAAAAATAAATTCTTTATCATTTTAACAAGTTTTATTACATAGCAATGACATGAAGATAACGAAAAACGACGCTATTTAAGGCTATCAAAATCAGACGATAAAATATTAATGTTTAATAATTATACTGATGCTTTATTTGTAGAAAACACTTATTTAATAAGTCATTAAAAAAACAACAACTCAACATCTCTTTTATTTTAACAATTTATGCTATTTAAAAAAGATTAAGTAAAATAAAAACAGTATTCTAGTGTCATACTTTTTATATTCAATAGCTTTCATTAAGATATCTAATAAATTCAACTTAATGAGTGACTTGTTTTACCTGTTTCTATTTAAGCTATTTTTAATTATACCCGCGTAATTAATTAGACTATTTAGTCTAATTAATGCATATTATATAAATAATGCTATGAGCAGCTTGCTGAAAAATTCGCAATTCTATTCGTTATCGAGGATATTTCGATCTATGAAGAGATGTTTCAAATCAATTTGGTTTTATGTCGCCTTAATGGCACTTATTTTTGTGTTTATCATAAGTAATAGCAGAGTTTCTGATTTTGAATTAGATGCGAAAAAATCAACGATCATACCAATAAGTTTTGTTTCTAGGGCAGACAAATTATCAGGAACATTGATTTTGCCTAGCAATAACGACATAAAAGCAGTCGTTATTTTGATTCATGGGGATGGAGCCCAAGATCGTTTTTCTAATGATGGATATTTACCACTGATTAATCGTTTACTTGCAGCAGGTATTGGTGTTTATACCTGGGATAAAGCAGGTGTGGGAGAAAGCCAAGGAAATTGGTTATTTCAATCTATGCAAGATAGAGCAGATGAAGCGCAAATAGCATTACAGATTATCCAAAAGAAATTTACTCATACAGATATTAAAATAGGTTATTTGGGCTTTTCACAGGCTGGATGGGTTATCCCTATTGCAGCGGCGCAATCTAAACCTGATTTTTCTGTCATTATTGGAGGCGCTGTCAATTGGAGAGATCAAGGTGCATATTATTATCGAGTGCGCTTAAAAGCTAATAATATTGATAGTAATGAAATTAATAGAAGAGTCACTGAACAACTGCAACAAAATGATCGCGTGTTTGGCATTAATGGTAGTCATGATACGTCAGCGCAAGGAGATATGTCTGACGATCGCTTCTATTTTGTTATTCAAAACTATTTAAGTGATTCCTCTAAATATTTACCGAATATGAATGGGCGAGTACTGGCTATGTTTGGTGAACGAGACCTTAATGTTGATGCACCTGAAAATGCATGTTTGTATAAAACATTATTAGGAAATGACGCAGATAATACGGTTGCCCTATTCCCTAACACTACTCACGGGTTGTTAAAAGCATCACTATTTAACTATCAGTTAGAAAACCAGTGGCCATGGTGGAAAAAGATACTCTTTATTTATCTCGGTCAAAAGAGTTACACCTCCGATACTCTAAATATACTCACCTTATGGATAACGGATAATAAATCAGTACCCTCTGAATATAGTGATTTTCAATGTGAAAATACCAATTCAGAATTAAGATAAAATGCAGATAACACCTAAATGACAGAGGCTCTTTATGTGTTGAAGTGTAAAATAAAAAATACACTATAAATCAATCTGATATTCAATAATCTTTCTAATTTGTATTAGCGCATCACGCAATAAATCAATGTCAATTGAAGCTAATGCAATACGAATTGCATGGGGAATATGAGGTGTTGTAGCATAAGGCTCAGCGGTTGCAACAGATATTTGTAATTGATGTAATGAAGTAACGATTTTATCGGCTCTAACTTCTTCTGGTAAAGGGATCCACAAAAAATAGGAAGTTGGATGATGAATATAGGAAAATCCTTCAAATATCTCACTCACTATTTTTTGTCTCTGCTGTGCATCTTTGCGTAATAAACGTTCTAATTTATCAACAACCCCTTCTTTCACCCATTGGCAGATAATGGACGTCATAAGTGCGGGTGTATTCCATGTTGTGACTCTCATTGAACGCTCTAGCGATGAAATCGTATTTGTTGGAGCAACAATAAAACCAACTCTTAACCCAGACGCGATATTTTTAGAAAATCCTGAAATATAAAAGGTAATATCTGGCGCCAAGGTAACAATTGAAGGTGGTGCTTTTTTAACTAAAAAGGCATAGGTTGCATCTTCAATAATCATAAAATGATATTTTCTTGCCAATGTAATTAATCGCTGTCGCTGTTTTAATGTTAATACCCACCCCATTGGATTATGAAGTGTGGGAATACAATAAAGTGCGCGTATGGCTCTTTTTTTACATAACTCTTCCAATTTATCTAGATCTGTTCCTGAAGGTGTTATAGGAATAGGTAATATTTCTAAATGATGAGCGAGTGCCGCTAATTTAAATCCGGGATAACTCAATGCATCTACCGCGACAACATCTCCTGGTTTCAAAGCACTCAATAATGTAATAGCAATACCTTGTTGTGCCCCACTAGTAATAATAATATTTTCAGGTTCAACCTTGATTTCTTTATTTTTAAGATATTGAGAAATCACTATTTTGTCGTGTAGTTTCCCGCTATGGGGTTGATAGCGAAGTAATGATTCAATTTCACCCGATGTCGATAATCTTTTTAGCTCAGTGCGCAATAATTCAGCTTGAATGGGTAAAGAGGGATAATTGAAATTAAGATCCAACATATCTGTTGCCGTAGGGTTTTCTATACCATGGTTTGTTGGAAGTGATAACTCACGTACAAAAGTACCTCTTCCCGTTTCACCAATGATTAACCCCATACTTTCTAATTCGGCGTAGACACGGCTTGCTGTTGCAAGAGACATTTTATGTTCTGCTGCTAAATGTCGATGGGTGGGTAAACGCGTGCCTGGCAATAATTTACCTGTGCGTATTTCATGCGCCAATTTATCAACTAAAGATTTATAACGGGGCTGAACCATAGAAATTGTATCCATGACAATTATTTGATTGTCATAATTTTGACTCATAAGATAGCACTCAGCAAGTGATATATAGATACCATTATTCTGAATAAAATTTTCTATTTCAATTGCTATTACTAAAATGTAATTAACTGTTTTTAATGAAAATAAATCATAATAATGATGGGGCATTATATGCAAAAAATAGAACAAAAAACGCAAACTAGAGGTTGGGTAAATGGTTTTATAGGGATGTTGATTTTTAGTGGCTCTTTGCCTGCAACAAAAGCGGCTGTATTAGGTTTTGATCCCTTATTTTTAACTGCTGCAAGAGCAACAATTGCAGGGTTATTATCTTTAATAATGTTGCTGTTATATAAAGAGAAATTACCTACATTTAAACAGTGGGTTTCATTAACCGTTGTTTCATTAGGTGTTGTTGTGGGTTTTCCATTATTAACGGCAATTGCACTACAAGAAATAACTTCAGCACACTCTCTTGTTTTTTTAGCTTTATTACCATTATCTACGGCAATTTTTGCGGTAATACGCGGTGGTGAAAAACCTCGCCCTATTTTTTGGTTTTTTTCTATTATTGGTAGCTTATTAGTGATGGGCTATGCCCTTTCTCAAGGTGGAGGATCATCAATCAGCGCAGATTTATTAATGATAGCGTCAGTGATTGTTTGTGGTTTAGGTTATGCCGAAGGTGCGACTTTAACGAAAGCATTGGGTGGGTGGCAGGTTATATGTTGGGCATTAATTGTATCTTTACCTCCCATGATTATTCTTAGCTTTATTCTTATGCCTGAAGAGCTCGCGACAATTAGCCTTTCAGCATGGTTAGGCTTAGGTTATGTCTCGCTTTTTAGTATGTTGATTGGCTTTATATTTTGGTATAAAGGATTATCGCAAGGCGGGATCGCAACCGTAGGACAACTCCAATTATTACAACCATTCTTTGGATTAGGTTTAGCGGCTGTATTACTTCATGAATCTGTGAATTTATTGATGTTATTCGTCACTATTGGCGTTATTTTTTGTGTTGCTGGCTCAAGAAAATATGCCTAATTAAAAGTTTCCTTTAAAACTAAAAACACGCTAAATAGGCTATTAGCGTGTTTTACTCTTCAATTAAATTGGCAATTTCAAGCAAGTTATTATCCGGATCACGTAAATAAACCGACATAATAGCGCCAGTTGCACCCGTTCTAGAAACAGGCCCTTCTTCTATCTTTATACCTTGCTGATTTAAATGCTCAATGACCTCTGATAACGGCGTTTGTGTTAAAAAACACAAATCAGCTGAACCTGCAGTTGGTTTTGCTGCTTTGGGAAGGAATTCTTTTCCTACTTGATGAAGATTTATTTTTTGAGAACCAAAAGTGAGTGCTTTGCGCCCTTCTTTAAACGTAATGACGTTAAAGCCTAATACGCGGTGATAAAAATCACACGTTACCTGAATATCAGCAACAGTTAATACTAAATGATCAAGGTGTGTAATTTTCATCAAGCCCTCACTTTTTATGTATCAATTAAAGTTCACACTTTGTTTTTAAAACGGCCGTTTTTCTATGGTGATCTAGCGCTAACTCAATAAGTTTGGTAATTAATGATTGATAGCCTAAACCTGCACTTTGCCATAATTTTGGATACATACTGATATTGGTAAAACCTGGTAGTGTGTTTATTTCATTGATCACAACGCGATTATCTTGCGTTAAAAACACATCTACACGCGCCATACCTAAGCAATTCAGAACACGGTATGCTTTTAATGCAACTTGGCGAATATGTAAACTCGTATTTTCATCCATTATAGCTGGAACAACAACTTTAGCACCATCGTCATCAATATATTTTGTGTTATAAGCATAGAAAGCATCGTTTAATACGATTTCACCACAAGGGCTAACGTTAGGATCTTCATTACCTAAAACTGCACACTCTATTTCACGACCTACAATAGCACTTTCAACAATCACTTTAAGGTCGTATTCAAACGCCATTTCTAATGCGGCGTTGAATTCTTCTTCATTATTAACTTTACTAATTCCTACTGAAGAGCCTAGGTTCGCAGGCTTAATAAATAAAGGAAGTCCTAATTGACGAACCATTTCGTTGTAAGGAATATCATTAATTTGATGCGCCATGATAGTAATAAATGGTGCAACCGCTAATCCTGCACCATCAAGTAGGCGTTTAGTAATATCTTTGTCCATGCAAGCTGCTGAACTCAGGATATTTGGTCCTACATAAGGCATATCAATCATATGTAATAAGCCTTGGAGTGTTCCATCCTCACCGTATGCACCATGTACTATCGGGAATACAACATCGATTTGAGGTAACGCCTGACCATCTTCAAGTGAAATAAATTGGTTTTTTACACTACCAGGAATAATAGCAACCGCTCTTAAAGGTTTGCTTAATGAAATAGTTTTAGGATTATCGCTATTTAGTAAATAATCAGTTTCTGAATATTCATGCCACTGACCCTGTTCATTAATGCCGATTAAGCAAAGGTCGAATTTCGTTCGATCTAATTCATTAATAATATTTTTTGCTGATTGTAATGAAACTTGATGTTCTGTGGATTTACCACCAAAAATAATAGCGACTCTTAATTTACTCATTTTCTAACCTTTTATAGGACAGCTATAGCGAATAGGTAGCAATATATCATGATAAAAACCCCCAATGTAGGTAGATAGTTCTTATCTGGGAAAAATTACGATAAAATGATGAAATTCTATGATTTAGCGTGTTAAAACATCACTATTTTATGTTATAGAGTTTCTATAATAGCAACTTTGCGATAAAAAAGAGTCATGCAATGACTGAGATAAAACAACCGATTGAGATGGATATTACGGAAGTGGTAAAAGCGACAGGACTCGCTTCTTCAGCGATCCGTTATTATGAGAAAAAAGGGCTTATTCATTCGATCGGTCGGAAAGGACTTAAACGAGTTTATCATCGAGATGTTTTGATGCGTTTAGCGTTAATCTCTTTAGCACAACAAGCCCATTTTTCTTTAGATGAAATAGCGCAATTAAGTGTTAATCAAAAAGTACCTGAAATTAATAGAAATATGGTGCATTCAAAAATTGAAGAGATTGATACTAAAATTAGTGAATTAATTCAATTACGAGATGGATTAGAGCATATTTTATTTTGCCCTGAAAAAAATCACTTTCAGTGCAAGCATTTTCAAGATGATCTCGCATTAAGTTTAGAAAAAAATAAGAAAAGACAGCTTAAGTAACTACCTAAAATCTATTTTTAACAGTTAAAACAATAAATTAAAAATAAGCCTAATAAAAAAACGCCCATTGACTTGAAGTCAACTTCAAGTTGTATGATGCAAATTCTTTCTTTATTTGTATCAATGGAGACTTTTTATGCCTAAATCAGTTTGGTGGTTGGCATTTTCTTTAGCGCTTTTTATTACAGGCAACGCATTGGTTCTTTCTGTCGCCGTTATCGTTGGTGAACAACTTGCTAAAGATCCTATTTATTCAACAGTTCCGTTATTAAGCCAATATATTGGCATTATTTCAGCCACTATTCCTATGGCCTACTTTATGATGAAATATTCACGGAAGGCTGGCTTTATAATTGGTAATATTGCGGGTTTAGTGGGGGCTTTATTTGCTATTGCCGGAATATATTATCAGAACTTAATTTTATTTTCGGTAGGAACATTATTTACGGGTGTAGCTATTGGTACAGCACAACAATATCGATTTGCTGCCATTGAAGAAACGCCAGCTAATCTGCATGCAAAAGCAATTGGATTGGTCATGAGTGGTGGCATTATTGCGGCCATTATTGGACCAACCTTAGCCATTGCCTCTCGTCAGTTTTTTACTGATTATCCTTTTATAGGCCCTTTTCTTTCCCTCGCGGTTATTTATATTTCGGCATTTATTCTATTGTGGAAAATTCCATTAAAAAAAGTGGTTAAAGACACAACAATACATAGGGAAAAAACCAGAAGTTACTGTCAACTTTATCGCCAACCATTGTTATTTTTGGTCACAATAGTCAGTGCGTGCGGTTATGGTATTTTAGTTTATATCATGGCGGCAATCCCGTTATCAATGAAGCAAAATGGGTTTGAATTTGCCACTATTGCTTTTGTATTTCAGTGTCATATTTTAGGGATGTTTGCCCCCTCTTTTATTACAGGTCAACTCATCCACCGATTTGGAGTAAAGACGTTCTTTTTCATTGCAATCATATTGCTCATCATCGCTCTCACCATTAATTTAACGGGAATAAGTGTCTATCACTATTTCATCAGTTTTGTTCTTATCGGCATTTCATGGAATCTAAATTTGATTAGTTCGACACATTTATTATCCAATACTTATTTACCTCATGAGCGAGCAAAAGTACAAGGAACGAATGATTTTTTGATTTTCTTCTTTGGTGCAATAGGTAGCATTACAGGCGGTATCGCTTTTTACCTTATAGGTTGGCGTAATACTAATCTCATCAGTATTGCCATCAGTATCATTATCTTATTAATTGCAATTAAACTACGAAAGTTTTTATCTGTTGCGACACAATAGAGTAATCCATAAATGTACGGCAAATAGAAATCGTTCTTTATTTGTTCATTATTATCTTAAGCCCGCTATTTTAAGTGGGCTTTCACACAAAATGATACCTTTTGTTTTTCTTGTTGGATTGCATATCAGAAATCTATTTTGATAGAATCATAATATCGATTAACTTTTAAACTTAGAGAAGGAGGCTAATTATGCTTTTGTGTGATCTTATTGAATACTCACACTTCTTTGGTAATCGCCACAGCTCAGGCCCTCACAGTATTTTACTGCGTTAACCTGCCTGAGCGACGTTAACTATTACCTCTCCTCAGCTTACAGGGTTATCGCTTGATATTACCCAAGGCATTGTTGTGCCTAAAAATGAGTAAGCTATGAGCACATTATTATCTACACAAAATTTATCTTTCCATAACAATCACGGTTTATTATTAAACGATATTTCTTTAGCGCTAATTAAAGGTGAGAAGATTGGTTTAATTGGTTATAACGGTTGTGGCAAAAGTACTTTATTAAAATTACTTTCACATCAATTATCACCAAGTTCAGGTACTATTTCTGTCGCTAATCAAACGGTTATAGCGTATATAGAACAGCACTTACCCACGGAATTACAGTCAATGACTTTAATTGATGCTGTACTTCATAAATTGCCTGAAGAATACAGATTATCTGAAGGCTGGCGAGCTGAGTTATTACTAAGTGAAATGGGGTTTAAACTTCACGAAAAAGATCTTCTTGTTTCGCAATTAAGTGGTGGTCAACACACGCGATTATTATTAGCGAGAGCGTTAATTATTGAGCCTGATTTATTATTACTTGATGAGCCCAGTAACCACCTCGATTTACCCACTATTTTATGGTTGGAAACATTTTTAAAACAGTGGCGTGGTAGCTTCATTCTCGTGTCTCATGATAATACGCTATTAGATAATGTTACGAATTGTACATGGATTATTCGTGATAAATCGCTGTCTCTCTTTCGATTACCCTGCTCTCAAGCTCGAGTAGCACAAGAAGAGCAAGATCTCAGTGCACAACATCGCCGTCATGCACAACAAAAAGAGATAGATAGAATAGCCCAAAGTGCGAAGCAACTCGCAATATGGGGTCACGTTTATGATAACGAGAATTTATCACGTAAAGCCAAGCAGATGGAAAAACAGATTGTTCGTTTAAAAGATGAGCAGACTGAAGTAACGTCTGGAAACCAGTGGGTATTGCAATTTTCGGGTACAACATTACGTGCTGATAGGCTCTGCGAATTAAATCAACTTGCTGTTATTCCTGCTGAAAATGCACCTACTTTGTATACCGTTGAAAATCAACGCATAAAAAGTGGTGATCGAATAGCAATAATTGGTGCTAATGGAACAGGCAAATCATCATTATTAAAGATGATTTGGTCACTTAGTTTAATTGAAACAAGTGAACAAAATGCAATAAAGCTGCATCCCCGAGTTGAATTGGGTTATTACGATCAAAAAATTTCTCAATTAGCTGATCATGATACCCTTTCTGATGCATTAAAACCTTTTGCACCATTAACGGATGAACAGAGAAAAATGGCACTTATTAGTGCTGGCTTTGTTTATACACGTCATGGGCAGAAAGTGAGTACATTAAGTGGAGGTGAACGTGCGCGCTTATTGTTTGTTGGCTTGAGTTTGGCAAACTATTCTTTATTAATGCTAGATGAACCTACAAACCATATTGATATGGAAGGCAAAAAGGCATTAGCTGAACAAATTAGCCAATTCCCTGGCGGTGTTTTATTAGTTAGCCATGATAGGGAGTTGATTGAAAATAGCTGTAATCGGTTTTGGTATATTCATCATGGTATTTTAACAGAGCACCATGATATTGAAGCCATTTATCAGCTTATTTCTGAAGAAGAAATACCAGAAACTCTGCTAATAGATAAATGCAATAATTTGCAGGATAGCTCATCAGTTACATTAGCTTCACATGATGATGACGAAAAACTCGTTAAGTTAATTGAGTTAGAAGAGAAATTAGAAGCTGATTTAGCGCGTAAAACTAACCATCAAAAACCGGCTTTACAGGCACAATGGAGATTAGAGATTAGTCAGTTAAAGCAAGCACTTAAATTGATTTAAAATAGATAAGATTTTGTTTAAACAAAAAGGATCACGGTGTGATCCTTTTTTATTTCTGTTCTTATTTTACTAACTGATATTCAATAAGATATAAAGACTTCGTTGTCGGATAAATATCTTTGATAAGTGCTTTCAACACTGGGAGTGTCATCCCTTCTTGTTGTGCGTGATATTCATTGATATCGTCATAACCTAAAGGCGATACTGATATGATTTTCAGTTTTCCGTAATAAGTACGATGTTCATTAGCAAATAATTCAACAATGCTTCCCGGTTTGTAATCACTTTCACTTTCATCTCGAATAGTAATCACTTTTTTTTCTTCAAGAATCGAAGGGATTAAACGCTCAAAAAAAGTAATTTCTGTTGGTATTGCCGACATAATATAGACTCATAAATTTATTGATAATTTGCTTATTATCTTATCATATAAGAACTATTGTTTATTTTTTTTACCCGCTGAGGTGCTATGCAGGGCCTCTCTCTGAAGAAGCTTAGCCTTTCGCTCAATCCCCCAACGATAACCGGATAATTCACCATTTTGTCGAATGACACGATGGCATGGAATAGCAACTGCGAGCTTATTAGCTGCACAGGCATTAGCGACGGCTCGATATGCCTTAGGCGCGCCAATTTTATCGGCAATTTCTTGGTAAGTCATAGTGTGACCCAAAGGAATATCTAGTAATGCTTGCCAAACTTTTTGCTGAAACACAGTACCTTGAATATCAAGAGGTAAAGATAAGGGTTGTTTGGGTAATTCAATAAAACCGATGACTTGTGCGACGATTTGCTCAAATTCTTCATTTGCACCGATTAATTCAGCCAGAGGAAATTGTTTCTGCAAATCTTCTAATAATCGCTCTGCATCATCACCTAACATAATGGCACAGATCCCCTTTTCACTTTGCGCCACAAGAATACTCCCTAAAGAGCACTGAGCAATTGCAAAAAAGATAGCAATATTCTTACCACCTGTACGCCAATTTGTTGGTGTCATCCCTAATATTGCAGTTGCATTTTCATAGAAACGGCTATTAGCGTTGAAACCTGATTGATAAATCGCATCTGTAATACTGCCATCTTGCACTAACGCTTTTTTTATTAATTTTTGACGATAAGCATTCGCATAATCTTTTGGTGTAATACCCATAATGGATTTAAAGAGACGATGAAAATGATATGGGCTTACCATAACATGCTCTGCAATACAGGTAAGCGACACATCACCGTTATTTTGTTCAATAAAACGGCAGGCTTGCTCAATAAGTTGATTATATTTACTCTCCATTATGGTAGTCCTTTCAATACGGGATTATGGTTATAATGGACAAACATAATAAATAAGTAACTCCGTTTATTGCTCTGTTACTCAGGTTTTTTAGATAATGCCCATAGATAAAGTGATGCCGTGGAGCCATAGGGTGAATAGCGTTTTCGGTAACGTTCGAAGCGGGCTTTATCCAATGTTTTATGACGATAAAGGCGCATAATTCCGCGTTGAATAGCCAAATCTCCCCAACTTAAAATATCTGGTCGATTAAGCGAAGAAATTAATAACATTTCTGCTGTCCAAATCCCAATACCTTTTAGTTGAGTTAAAGTATCAATAACCTCTTTATCTGTCAGATCAGGAATTTTATTTAAATTTAATTTTTCTGAAATAACGGCGTCAGCAATACCGATAATATAATTGGCTTTGCGCATAGTCATTCCGCACTGTTGTATCTCTTGCTCTGATAATTTTATGACACGCTCTGGCGTGTAAGTGCCTTCACATAAATTGAGTAACCGCTGGTTAACGGTGATGGCCGCAGAAATCGATATTTGTTGTTCAATAATGTTTTTAACTAATGCTGTGAATAGATCAGGTGTTAATGGTCGTTTAATTTCCCCTATTCTTTCAATAAGTGCTGCTAAACGTTTATCACACTGTTTTAACGCAGTTATCTCTCTTTCTCCATACTGAAAATACATAATCCCCCCAATAGAATAAAATACTGCAACAGTATAATGTAAAAATGCAAATGTGATGCACTCCATTTCTTGCTTTTTTATTTTTCACAATAAAATAATATCAATTAATAATTAAATAGGAGTTTAATCACCTATAAAAATATAAAGTCACCTCAGAATTACATTCTATACTTTATTCGAATCTGTTATTTGAATTCTATTTGCGAACATTTTTTATATTATAGGATAGCATATTATGAATGATAGTTTAGACTTAAATAATAAATCAGCGGCATTAGATTTAATGAAAAAATCAATATGTTTTACTATTCCAGCAGCATTAAGAGTTGCGGTGAAATTAAAAGTTGCAGATTTATTAAAAGACGAACCTAAAAATATTAATGAACTCGCAGAAAAAACAAATTCAGTACCTTGTATTTTAAATAGAATATTAAGAATGTTAGCATCTGAAAACATATTTTATGAGTTAGAAGGTTCTTATTACTCTTTAGCTCCAGCGGGGCACTTTTTATTAAGTGAACATAAATACAGTCTACGTGATGCAGTGTTGATGTTAACAAACGAAACGTTTTGGGGTCCAGTGGGAGATGCTATTGGATCAGTTCAAGGTACTCCTGCTTTTGAAAATTTATATGGCATGCCTTTTTATCAATATTGGCAAGAAAATGTAAGAGAAGATCATGATTTTCAGGCGGGTATGAGCTCGTTATCAAAAATAGAAAATTATTTTATTATTAAAAACTATGAGTTTCCAGAAAATAAAATTGTCACTGATATAGCTGGTGGATTAGGTGGGTTATTATTAGAAGTCTTAAAAGAAAACCCAACCCTAAAAGGACAATTATTTGAACATGAACATGTATTAGAAAGATCTAAATTAGTCGAATTAGGCGATGACAGTCGCTGGAAATTAATACCAGGTGATTTATTTGGAGATTATCCTGAATCTGATATTTATTTAATTAAATATATTATCCATGATTGGGATGATAACAGTGCTATTAAAATTTTTAAACGCGTTCGTAATGCTATGAAGAAAGACGCTACAATACTTATTATTGAGCCTATTATCTTTAAAAAGAACATTCCAGATGTTGCCAAGTATATGGATATTCTTTGTATGAGTGCATTCCATGCCTCAGGGGAGCGTACCGAAGAGGAGTTTGTTGAATTATTAGATAAAGCAGATTTAAGAATTAATAAAGTCATTAAAACAGAAACATATAACTCAATATTAGAAGTCATTATTAAATAATATATTTTAGTGGTTATTTGTTTGCAACAAAAAAGCCACTTTTGAAAGTGGCTTTTAAATTTAAATAAAGATTATGCAGTTAATGCTAGTTTTGCACCAAAAAGTAAGAATACTGCACCAATACAACTATTTGATAATGAAGCTAACCGTTTGTTATGTTTTACTTTATTAGTAATAGCAACACCGCCAAAAATAAGAACTGATAAATAAAGCATGCTGCATATTTCTAAAATTGCACCTAATACAAAGAATGGAA
This sequence comes from Proteus vulgaris, assembly GCF_033708015.1. Lineage (NCBI taxonomy): Bacteria > Pseudomonadati > Pseudomonadota > Gammaproteobacteria > Enterobacterales > Morganellaceae > Proteus > Proteus vulgaris. The sequence goes on from NZ_CP137920.1 coordinate 1,998,688, forward strand.
CACCTGCATTTTCATATTTAGGATCGATAAACTGAATAAAAAAAGAAACATAAAAAATGATCATTTTGGGGTTAAGCATACTCAAAAATAACGCCTTAACATAAAGACCATCTTTTGCTTTTACAGTAACTTCAGATAGTGGCTCAGTTGCCTCTTTTTTCTTTTGGAACGTTGCATATAGCGTTTTTAACCCTAAATAGGTTAAGTAAAGCGCACCCGCATATTTAATAACAATAAAGAAAACGGGTGAAGTCTTGACTAATGAAGCAACCCCCAAAAATGCCAAAAAGATTAATAATGCATCACCCGTAAAAACACCAAGAGCGGCTTTATACCCCCCTTTTACGCCATGCTTCGCGCTGGAAGTAAGGACGAAAATCGAGTTTGGACCTGGTACTAAAGTAATAAAAATAACGCCTAAAAGGTATGTCCAAATATTTGAAATACCGATACTTTCTAACATACGACGCCTTTTCTTAAAAAATAACATGCTGAATATGTGAGCTATCATATCCATAATAATTTTTTTGTAAAACAATAATCTTTATACCAATAAAAGATAAGTTAATTACTCTATATTTTAACGCAAAAAGCAGTTGATAGCTCCATTTTTTACTGGCAATCAAGATTAAAAAACCAGTTTAAATGTGCGTTATAGTATGATGCTGAAATTAAAATTTATATAGATTTAATAACCATCAAAAGATACTAAACTAGAATTTTAAATCGATTATTAAATTTATTTTAGATATAAAAACCTATTGTTTGTTTTGTGTTATAGTATATTGTTCTCTTTGTGATCTTGAGCAACGTGTTGTTTTTAAAATTAAAACAGCCTTACTTATTAATCTTATGAAAAATAAGTGTTTTTTTAGTGTTTAGTGAGTTGATTAGCACGAAAAGCGAGAGAATAAAAAAGATTACATTTACCAAAACTATTATTCTAGGTTGTTTTTTATTTTTAGCATAAAGAAATATGCTTATTTCTAGAAATGGAGTTACGCTACTTTGCTCAAAATGAGATTATTGCAGCTGAAGATTACATTGATAATAGTGATGAACATCACCCTGAGCGTATTGCGTGCCATGCACAAGCGACTTTTTATGATAATTTTACGCAAACAGGTAAACTAATAATAAAACAGGTTGCTGTGAGTGAAAGGCCTATGCCTAAAGATGAAATGCCAATTATTGGAGAAATATCGCCTTATCAGGGATTATATATTGTTATTATGCACGCGACGTGACATTGTCACCTTTGTTATGTGAATTAGCTGCACAAGCACTCATTTACAAAAAAGCGGAACCTCTATTAACGCCTTATCGAGTATCACGATTCAGCTAGAGAACTATTATGGATGCACAACTGTATAAAGAATTTAAAATAGTAGAAAAAGCCTTTTGGTCAGAAATTTGTGAAAATAATATTCGTATTGGTGATCATACTCACTGCTTTATGACACCAATGGATGCTGCCATTTTTAACTTTATTTATTTGCGCCAAGGTGCAACAGAAAGCTCATTCCAGCAAGCCAGCACCCTTTTTACTTCGCAGAAAAAAAATCATATTTTGGTATTACCAGAGTCCTTATTGCCTGAATTCGAAGAAATAATCAAAAACGCAGGTTATACCGGTGATGGTATGACAACGGCCATGTATTTAACGCTATCAGACGCGGTTTATCCTGCTTATCGCAATAATCCTTGTGATATTATTCTTACCAATCATAACCTCGCACAATGGGCTCATCCGTTAAAAACAGCTTTCCCTGTGGGTGATGATAGTGAAGATACCATTATTAATGAATATATTCGTTATCACCAAAAAGCATTGGATAATGGGGCAACCATTTTCCATTATGCGTTATTAGTTGAAGGTCAACCCGTCTCGTCATTAACGCTAACAATACATGATAAGTTAGCGCGTTTTGATGATATAGGGACAGATATTGCCTATCAAGGCAATGGTTATGCGACACATTTAATTAAACATGTTTTAGAGTTTTGCCGTGAACAAGGCGTTGAGCGTTGTTTCTTAGATGCATCAGCAGATGGTTTAGCGCTATACCGTAAATTTGGTTTTAAATCGCTCTTTAACTATCTCAGCTTTATTAAAGAGTAAAAGCATAATATGAATAGGCTCAATCATGTCTGTTGAGCTTATTTTTCAAATAGTCATAAAGGTAAGCCTTTTCTCGGCATCTCGTTTATCTTTATCGCTAATTTGCCTTATTACACGACAAGGATTTCCAACAGCAACGCAATTAGCGGGAATGGATTTTGTTACTACACTGCCCGCCCCTATAACGCAATTATCACCAATAGTTACACCAGGTAAAATAATGCACCCTGCACCTAACCATACTGAATGACCAATAGTAATAGGTAATGCATATTCCAGTTCATCGTTACGTATTTCAGGATCAATAGGATGAGTTGCCGTTAAAATACTGACATTAGGCGCACACATCACATTGTGTCCAATTTTCACGGGTGCACAATCTAATATTGTTAAATTAAAATTAGCGTAAAATGCTTCACCAATTTCAATTAACTGACCATAGTCACAATGAAATGGCGGTTCAATAGTGAAATTATTGCCCGTTTTTCCTAAAAGCTGTTTTAAATATGTCTTTCTCTTTTCAATGTCAGAAGGTCGCGTCATATTAAAATCATAAATAATTTCACGCGCTTTGGCTCTAAGTGGCTCTAAACTATCGTCTTTACTAGCATGATAAAGATGACCTGATACCATTTTTTCGTATTCTGTCATTGTGATACTCCTAACTTAAAATAAAAACAGTTTGGATAAAGGGCAATATTTATTTCCTTATTCTAATGTTAATTAACTTAAATTAGCGCTGTTTTTAAGTCCATTAAGTGCGGCTTGATGAAATTGATGATTTAAATTAGCGGTTAAACTTTGTGATATAGCCGTCAGTTCAGTTCCTGCTAAAGTGGGTGAACCTGTGCCGAAAGGAGGACGAGGATCATACTCAATCGCTAATTCAACTAATTGCGCAAAATGTGTACCTAGTAATTGTTCTAATACTAATAATGAAGCATCAAATGAACCAGTTGCAGGCCCTGAAGTATAAATATTACCATCAATAACAACATCACTCCCTTCCACTGCTATGGCTCCCATATCAGGTAACATCGGAACAACATTTGAATTACTGGTCGCTTTCTTACCTTTTAATAACCCAGATGCTCCCAAAACCAAAGAACCATAACACGTACCAATAACATAACGCGCTTTATTACCCATTTTAGTGAAAAATGCCAATGTCTCTTTATCTTCAACCACCTCAGGTGGCACCATTCCAACCACTAAGACATCCAGATCTTCTGGGCACTCATCAAAAGTCATCGTCGGCATTGTTGGCCAACCAATATAGCCTTCAACTAACTCTATCTTTTTCCATATAAAATAAATTTCTGCGCTTGCAATAGTGAATACTGATTGAGCACCATTAATATCCATAGGCATAAAACCGGGACAAACAAAAATACCGACTTTAATTGGTTTAGTTTGTTGTTTACGCCCTTCTTCAACAAGCTTAATAATTGAAGGCATATTTTTTCCATACCGCATTTCATTATGGTTCATTTCATTTTCCTATTTTGTACTGGTTAGTAAAATAATGGCATTTGTTTTATACTGAGTAAACACATTTCTTACTAATTGGTATAAAATGAAAAAAAAAGGTCGACCTCGCCGTTACGATAGTGATGCTGCACTCGAAAAAATAATGGCATTATTTTGGCGTAAAGGATTTACAGCAACATCAATGGATGATTTAGTCATTGAAACTCAAATGAATAAACCTAGCCTTTATGCTGCATTTGGTAATAAAGCAGTATTGTATGAGAAAGCCATTGAGCGCTTTAATCATATTGCATCTACACGTTATCGCCATGAACTTGAGAAACAATCCTTACAAGATAAAGTGATAGAAAGAGTAAAGCGCTATCTAATTTCAGCTATCCATTTTTATACTGATAGTGAAGGATTAACTGGCTGTATGGTACTGTCAACCGCAGTGGCTGAGGTTGAAGACCCGACAATAAAAATGATGCTAAATCAGGTTATTAACGCACAAACTCAGCAAGTTGAAGATGCCTTACAAGAAGCATTAGAGGTAGGTGAGTTAAAAGAAGGAACAGATATTCATGCTATTGCTTTGGGTGTAGTTGCCCTTTTACATTCAATCTCATTGAGGGCAAGAGCGGGTGCCACAGTTAATGAATTACTGCCACTAGCTGATATTTCTCAGATTTTAATAATGCCTTATGTGTCAGATAATAATGAAAGTAAAGGCTGTTAATACAGCCATTTTATTAAGAATAAATACCATTAAATAGTAGTGAACAACCAGCAAAAAGCAGCATTACATCTAAAAACCATTGAAAAAGTTTTGGTGTCAGTTTTAATACCAGTTTTTTGCCAAGATAATTTCCTACGACTAAGCCACAACCTACTAATGCCCCACTAATTAAGATAAAACTATTCACTGCGCCAAGTTGGTTAAATGTTAGGGCTTTGGTGAGATAAATAATAAATGAAGCGGCTGCTTCAGTCGCAAGTAATGGTCCTAATGTCAGACCATATGCAGAGAATACGGGAATAGTTAATGGTCCAGTGGAAAATACAATCCCAGTTAAATAACCGATAATTGCACCAGCAATAATAACTTGGTAGGTTTTCATTTTGATTTGATGCATGCGCAATAAGTGGAGCACGGGGATCATCAATATAAAAAACATTCCCATACCCATATTTAGCCATTTTTCAGGCATTACCCATAATGTATTAGCGCCAAGAATAACGGCAGGAATACCAAGTAGCAGATAATAAAATAGTGGTTTAAAACGAATACTGTGACGCCATAAATAAATACGCGATAAATTCCCCATCACTGAAGCTAACGCCATAATAGGTACGGCTTCCTTAGCACCAAACACATAGGTCAACGCGGGAATTAGCAAAATAGAAGCACCCGTTCCCACAACACCACTGATGACACCTGACAATATTGCCAATAAAATAACAGCGATAAAACCCATTATCATCCTTTAAGTTCAATAAGTTAAAGACGCCGTATCATACCTGTCTTCTTTATTTTTACCTGTGATAAAATGTCACAATGTTGTGAATTTTAATCAGAAAGCCGAATGAATAAACGATAACGAGAAAATTATGATGAGAAATCTTCCTCCATTACCTTCATTGCGTGCTTTCTTAGTCGCTTGCCACAGCCAAAGTTATACTGAAGCGGCACAGACATTATGTGTCACTCATGGCGCGATCAGCCGTCATATCCAAGTGATAGAGAAATGGTTTGGTGTCACTTTATTTAATAAGCAAGGTTTACGCCGAGTCCCCACTCCTTATGCATTGACACTGGCACAAGAGCTAAGTGACGTTTTTGATAGATTGAATGATATTAGTTTTCGTTATGGTAACGGTGGAAAAAACGATATTTTAAATATCAGTGTTCCTACAACGCTTTGTTTAAAATGGCTTATTCCACGAATGGAAGATTTTTATCTGCAATATCCTGATGCAAATATCCAAATTGCTTCAGCAAATAGCGAGCGATTTCATTTGATTAGTCATGATGATCTAATTATTCGTCCTCAACCTCAGCAACAAGAGTATTCATCTGTTGTTTTTTTAGAGGATAAGCATTGTTTAATTGCTTCTGCAAAATTTTTAAAACGTTACAATGTCACTCAATTTGAAGATGTTTTTAACTGTCCTGTTATTGATACGCTTACGCGCCCAGGACATTGGCAACAATGGTTAATCGCGACTCATCTCAATACACAACGCTCATTTTCACGTCATTATCGCTTTGATCACTTTCATATTTCTCTTCAAGCAATTATTGAAGGATTAGGCCTTGGTATTGGCCCTATTTCGATTTTATCGAGTGAAATAAATAACGGTACTTTAAACGTATTATTTCCAGATATCCAAATTGCCCCGATGAGTTATTACGCTTTAACACCATTAGGTGTACAAAAAACCAAAACACATCTTGATTTTGAACAATGGCTCACTCAACAAAAAAGTTAATTTCACTAATTAAATAAGTCATTGTTTTTCATAAAAGTGGTGATTTTAACGCTATTAATTACACTTTTTAAAACGACTTTACCATCATTTTATTAAAAAAATCTAATCATACCCTTCTTTTTATGAGTAGGTAAAAGCGCTAATCGTGCTGTTTTTATAATTCATTATTTTCATCTGTCAATTTATTAAATTCTTTTTAATTCAATGTATTAAACCTGTAAAATAAGTGTATTAACCTATATTTATTGTTTTAATTTTAAATAATCAGTTATAAACACTTATTGTTCAACTTAAATTAACGTTCTATGCTGATATTGATACATAAAATTTGTTAATTTATTTGCTGGCAATGAAGGACGATAAGATGTCTGTCGCTGTGACAAAAAAAGCAATAGAAAAACTAATTAATGGATATGAGTCTGATCCTTTTGCGCTTCTTGGTATGCATGAAACATCGGCAGGCTTAGAGATCCGTACTTTTTTACCTGATGCAATTGCAGTCAGTGTTATCGATAGAAAAAACGGCCGAAAAGTAGCAACACTAACGTGTAAACATCCTAGTGGTTTTTTCTGTGGCACTATCCCTCGTCGTAAACGTCGTTTTAGTTATTGTTTAGAGGTAACGTGGGAAAATGCTCAAGGTGTCGTTGATGATCCCTATCAATTTGGCATTTTATTGCAAGAAATGGATATTTGGTTTTTAGCGCAAGGCCACCACTCTCGCCCTTATCAATGTTTAGGTGCACATCCTGCAAAATTGGGTGATATCGATGGAATTACTTTTGCTGTATGGGCACCCAACGCAAAAAGCGTAAGCGTTGTGGGCGATTTCTCATTCTGGGATGAACGACGTTTTCCTATGCGATTACGTCGTGAAAGTGGAATATGGGAGCTTTTCCTTCCACAAGCTCATCTTGGTGATTGCTATAAATATTCTATTCTTGATGCTAATGGCGAACGTCGATTAAAAGCTGATCCTTATGCTTTTGAAACACAAATACGTCCTGAAACTGCATCAATTATCAATATATTACCCCCCATCAAACCAATGCCATTATCACGCCAGCAACGAAATCAACGCGATGCTCCTATCTCTATTTATGAAGTTCATTTAGGTTCATGGCGTAGACATGCGGATGATCAAAGCTGGTTAAGTTATCGTGAATTGGCTGAACAGTTAATTCCATATGTTAAAGAGATGGGTTTTACTCATATTGAGTTGCTTCCTATTAATGAACATCCTTTTGATGGTTCATGGGGCTATCAGCCCTTAGGGTTATATTCACCCACTCGTCGTTTTGGCTCCCCAATGGATTTCCGTGATTTTATTGAAGCGGCACATCAAGCAGAAATTAACGTTATTTTAGATTGGGTTCCTGGGCATTTTCCTGAAGATGACTACGGATTACGTAATTTTGATGGCACATCACTCTATGAATATGCTGATAGGCGTGAAGGATTTCATCCCGATTGGAATACGTTGATTTATAACTATGGTCGCAATGAAGTGCTGAATTACCTTTCTGGTAATTTATTATATTGGCATGAGCATTTTGCACTAGATGGTTTTCGTTTCGATGCTGTCGCCTCAATGCTTTATCGTGATTACAGTCGAAAAGAAGGTGAATGGATCCCAAATAAACACGGTGGGCGTGAGAATTTAGAAGCCATTGACTTTATTCGTTATACCAACAAATTACTGGGTACAACGTGTCCTGGTACAATTACGATTGCAGAAGAATCAACCGATTTCCCAGGTGTTACCTTACCGCCTGATGATGGAGGCTTAGGTTTTAATTACAAATGGAATATGGGTTGGATGCATGACACGTTAGCTTATATGCAACGTGATCCTATCTATCGTAAATTTCATCACAATCAAATGACTTTTGGCATGCTCTATGCCTATAACGAAAACTTTGTTCTGCCGCTTTCTCACGATGAATTTGTGCATGGTAAAGGCTCGTTAATTGGTCGCATGGTAGGCGATGATTGGCAAAAATTTGCTAATTTACGTGCCTATCTCGGCTTTATGTGGGCTTATCCCGGCAAAAAACTACTCTTTATGGGGTGTGAATTTGCACAATGGCGTGAATGGGATCACGACAGTAGCTTGGATTGGCATCTTCTTGAAGAGCCAAATAGTCCGCATCAAGGTGTTCAACATTTTGTACGAGATTTGAACCTTTCCTATCGAGCTAATGCTCCGCTTTATGAATGCGATTTTGAACGTGAAGGCTTTGAGTGGCTAACCGTTGATGATCACGATAACTCCGTTTTTGCTTTTTGCCGTAAAGATGCACAAGGCAATGAAATTATTGTTATCAGTAATTTTACGCCTGTTGTTCATCATAATTACGTTATCGGTATCAATAAAAAAGGGGCTTATCAGGAAATTCTCAACAGTGATTCTACGTTTTATAACGGCAGCAATGTCGGAAATTTAGGTGAAATAGAAACAACCACCAGTCCATTTAATGGCAAGCCTTACTCCTTATCATTGTCACTGCCTCCACTTGCGACACTGTATTTAAGATTGAAGGATTAATATGTCTTTAGATTATGGACGTCCTTTCCCAATGGGCAGTCATTATGATGGCTATGGTGTAAATTTTACACTCTTTAGTGAAAATGCGACTAAAGTCATTCTTTGCCTGTTTGATAAAGCAGGCAAAGAGATCCGCTACTCGTTACCAGGTAAAACTGGGGCAATTTGGCATGGGTACTTGCCTGGTGCAGGGCCTGGTTTACATTATGGTTATCGTGTTGAAGGCGAATGGAATCCAGAGCAAGGATTGTTCTATCAACCTCAGCAATTATTGCTAGATCCTTATGCAAAACAGGTGACAGGTATTGTTGATAATACATTACCTTACACTTCTCCTGTTTTTAACGCGTTAGAGCATGATGATAGTGCAGTGACACCTAAAGCCGTTATCACCGATGATAGTGGTTGTTTTTGCCATTCTTATAAAGAACAAAAGACTTATCAACGCTTAAATACGCCGTGGTCAGAAACCATTATTTACGAAGGGCATGTAAAAGGACTGACAAAACTGCATCCTGACATACCCGAAAAATTACAGGGTACTTATGCCGCATTAGGGCACCCTGCTTTTATTTCACATCTCAAAAAATTAGGTATTACGGCATTAGAGCTATTACCTATCCAATATCATTTAACAGAGCCGCACCTTCATAAAATTGGTTTAAAAAACTATTGGGGCTATAACGTATTAGCGCCTTTCGCTTTATCTACCCAATATTATTCTAATTCGGGTCGAAATATTATTGATGAATTTCGAGAAGCGGTAAGGAGTCTACATAAAGCCAATATTGAAGTGATTTTAGATGTGGTATTTAACCATACTGCGGAATTAAGTGATCAATTCGAAGGTTATATTGTTTCGCAACGCGGTATTGATAATCAAAGCTATTACTGGCTAAACGACGAAAACAAAGCTCAAAATTGGACAGGATGTGGGAATTCACTCAATTTAAGCCGCCCTGAAACAGTGCAGTGGGTTATGGATTGCCTGCGTTATTGGGTAACAGAATTTCATATTGATGGGTTTCGTTTTGATTTAGCGACAAGTCTTGGTCGAGTTCCTTATTTTGATTCTCAATCACCACTATTGACAGCGATTCGACAAGATCCACTCCTATCCCGTATTAAACTTATTGCAGAGCCTTGGGACCTAGGCTTTGATGGTTATCAAGTGGGGCATTTTCCTGTTCCATTTACAGAATGGAATGATAGCTATCGCGATACTGTTCGTCGTTTTTGGTTATGGCGTGATGTCTCTATTGCAACATTTACTGACAATATCACGGGCTCTGCAAAGCTGTATCACAAAAATGGCAGACCCCCCTATTCTAGCATCAATATGATCACGAGCCACGACGGCTTTACACTACGGGATTTAGTGAGCTATCAAAACAAACATAACGAGGAGAATGGAGAATCAAACTTAGATGGACATAACACCAATTACAGTGTGAATTTTGGTGAAGAAGGTTTGATAGTTAACGAAAAAATAAGTCAACACAGATTGCTTGCAATAAGGAACATGCTGGCAACATTACTGCTTTCTAGAGGAACACCTCATTTACTCGCTGGTGATGAAGTGGGTAATACGCAATATGGTAATAACAACGCTTATTGTCAGGATAATAAAGTCAGTTGGATCAAATGGTTTCAACAGCCTTACAACTTAACTGATTACATTCGCTACCTTATTGAGTTACGTCACCAAATTACACCTTTAAGTTCGCTCAGATGGTGGGAAGAAGAGAGTCAAAATATTATTTGGTTAAATCAAAATGCTCACCCTATGAGTCATGAGGATTGGCAGCAACTTCCCCCTTCACCATTACAACTTCTTTTAGCGCAACAATGGATCTTAATGTTTAACCCATTAAGAAATAGTGCTGTTTTTTCTTTACCTGAAGGAACTTGGTCTTGCTTGCTTGATACGGTTAGCTGGCCTGATTGTCACCCGACACAATCTCAGCATTGTGAAGTACAGCCTAACAGCATCACCCTTTGGCGAAATCGCGTTTTTAATACTCAGTCTTCTACTGAAAAATTACCCATTATTTCCTCCCAAGTTAAGTAATTTGATTGGAGTGCTATAACTATGATGACAACAGAACAAAGCCAAAAATTAATGTTGGCACAACAACTTCCTAAAGAGGCAATTGCACTCGTTTTAGCCGGAGGTCGCGGTACACGCTTAAAAGCATTGACTTCAAAACGAGCAAAGCCGGCGGTTTTCTTTGGTGGGAAATTTCGAATTATCGACTTTACGCTATCAAACTGTCTTAACTCTGGGATCCGTCGTATTGGTGTAATTACGCAATATCAGTCTCACTCATTGGTTCAACATATTCAGCGTGGTTGGTCATTCTTCAACGAAGATATGAATGAGTTTGTTGATTTATTACCCGCTCAGCAACGTTGTAATACCGGACATTGGTATATGGGGACTGCTGATGCGATCTATCAAAACCTCGATATTCTTCGTAGCTACAAAGCAAAATATGTCGTGATCCTAGCGGGTGATCATATTTATAAAATGAACTATGCGCGTTTATTACTTGATCACGTTGAAAACAAATCAAAATTCACCGTAGCTTGTATTCGTGTTCCTAAAGAAGATGCCTTCCAATTTGGTATTATGGATGTCGATGAAAATCGCAGGGTACTCAATTTTTTAGAAAAACCATCTATTCCACCTTGTATTCCAGACGATCCAGAACACTCATTAGCCAGTATGGGTATTTATGTCGTTGATAGAGACTACCTCTTTAATTTATTAGAAGAAGATAGCCGAGATCCAAATTCACACCATGACTTTGGCCAAGATATCATTCCTAAAATCACAAAGCGTGGTGATGTGCTTGCTCACCCCTTTGAGCTCTCTTGTGTCAGTTCAGATCCTTCAGTACCACCCTATTGGCGCGATGTAGGAACCATTGAAGCATATTGGTCTGCTAACCTCGATTTAGCCTCTGTAACACCAGAGCTTGATATGTATGCGAAAGATTGGCCTATTCGCACCTTTATGACCCCTTTACCGCCAGCCAAATTTGTTCAAGATAATCATGGCGAACATGGGCAAATGATGAATTCGCTCATTGCTGACGGTTGCATTATCAATGGTTCAACACTCTATTCATCTATTTTATTCCCGTTAGTTCGCGTTGAATCTTTCTGCCATATTGAAGATTCTGTGATTTTACCTGATGTGACGGTGAGTCATCATTGCTACTTAAAGCGCTGTATTATTGAACGTAGCTGTACCATTCCAGAAGGTACGGTTATTGGGATGAATGCAGAAGAAGATGCGGCTCGTTTTCACCGCACTGAAGAAGGTATCGTGCTTGTAACAAGAGAAATGCTTGAGCAATTAACATGTAAAGAAAGAGAAACGCCAACTGAAATAACCACAGAACAAAAACCTCAAAATGAGGAGGCATTTTCGTGAATGTCCTTCACTGTTGTTCTGAATTATTCCCTCTGCTTAAAACTGGGGGATTAGCGGATGTTATGGGCTCCCTGCCTTTAGCTCAGAAAAAAATAGGCTTAGACGCGCGGATTGTTATTCCTGCGTTTCCTGCTATCAAAGATAATATTCCCGATCTGAAATTAGTGACTCATATCGATACGTTTGCAGGTAATGTTTCACTGCTCTATGGGCAATACCAAGGTATTGCTATTTATCTTATTGATGCGCCTCATCTTTATCAACGTACAGGTAGCCCTTATCACGATACGCACCAACACGCTTATGGTGATAATGTTTTTCGTTTTGCCCTATTAGGCTGGATGGCAAGTGAGCTATCAGCAGGGTTAGATCCTTTATGGCAAGCTGATGTTGTTCATGCCCATGATTGGCATGCAGGACTTGCTTGTGCTTATCTCGCGATTAAACATTACTCTGCAAAATCTGTTTTTACTGTTCATAATCTGGCTTATAAAGGTGAATTTTCATCTTATCACCTGCATCAACTTGAATTACCTGATGACAGTTTTTCAATTAATGGACTGGAATATTATGGTCAAATTTCATTCCTAAAAGCAGGTCTATTTTATGCCAATCACATTACGACAGTCAGCCCAACGTATGCTAAAGAGATAACCACTCACGAGTTTGGTTACGGTTTAGAGGGGTTATTACGTCAACGTGCTTATGAACAGCGCTTAAGTGGCATTTTAAATGGTATTGATGAAGCGGTTTGGGATCCTGCAACAGATAACTTAATTACGTGTCGTTATGATATTAAAAATCTGAACAAGCGCTTAGAAAACAAAACGGCATTACAGAAAAAATGTGGTTTACCCGTCAACAATAATGCACCTCTTTTTGCGGCTGTAAGTCGTTTAACTTCGCAAAAAGGGCTTGATTTAGTTATTGAAGCGCTTCCTGATATTGTGGAACAAGGTGGTCAGTTTGTTTTATTAGGTACTGGCGATAGCCATCTTGAAACCGCCTTTTTACATGCTCAACAACACTATCCGCAAAATGTAGCAGTACATATTGGCTATGACGAACGTTTTTCACACCAAGTTGTCGCGGGTGCTGATGTGATTATGGTGCCTAGTCGTTTTGAACCTTGTGGATTAACGCAATTGTATGGTTTGAAATATGGTGCCCTACCTTTAGTCAGACACACCGGTGGATTAGCCGATACGGTTAATGATTGTTCATTAGAAAATTTAGCGCATCACCAAGCAACGGGGTTTGTTTTCTATGAAGCAACATCAGATTCTCTGCGTCAGGCGATAAATCGTGCCTTTACCTTATGGAGTATGCCTAAACAGTGGCAACAAACTCAGGTTGATGGCATGAACCAAACTATTTTTAGTTGGGAAACTGCTGCAAAAACGTATGCGGCACTGTATCAACATTTATAGACATGATGTCTATTTGAATCCATGGATAACAAAAAGAGATTTATAATGAAAAACTTATGTGCATTTGATTATCTATCACCCGATAAGGATATTGAATCATTAAAACGTTCAATTGTTTATAAACTGATGTTTATCGTTGGTACGTCACCCAAATATGCAACACCAACAGATTGGTTAAATGCCACATCCTATGCGATTAGAGACCGTTTAGTTGAACGCTGGTTAAAGTCAACCAAGGCAGAACTTTCACCGAAAATAAAACAGGTTTATTACATTTCGATGGAGTTTCTTATGGGGCGTTTTTTAACGAACGCTATGCTCTCTTTAGGTGTGTACCACGAAGTCAAAAAGGCATTAGAAGAGTTAGGTCTTGATCTTGAGAAACAGATCGAACTTGAGCCTGATCCTGGTTTAGGTAATGGTGGTTTAGGTCGTTTGGCGGCTTGTTTTCTTGATTCTTGTGCCACACTAGGTTACCCCGTCACAGGTTATGGTATTCGTTATGAATACGGAATGTTCCGCCAACAAATTCAAAATGGCGAACAACATGAAGTTGCGGATAACTGGCTTGAAAAAGGCAATCCTTGGGAATTCCCTCGCCATGATCTGCAATTTAAAGTGGATTTTGGCGGACGTTTACAGCAAGAAGGCGAGAAAAATTTTTGGGTTGATACCTTAAATGTGATGGCACAACCTTATGACTCCATTGTTCCCGGTTATAACACACAAGCGACAGATACCATTCGTTTGTGGTCAGCCAAATCAAATGTTGCCTTTAACTTAGGTAAATTTAATCAAGGTGAATATCTAGAGGCAACAGAAGCAAAAGATCGCTCTGAAAATATTTCTCGTATTCTCTACCCTGATGATTCAACAATGTCGGGTAAAATGTTGCGTTTACAGCAAGAATACTTTTTAGTGAGTGCTTCTGTTCAAGATATTTTGCAACGTCATTATCATCTGCACCAACGCTTTGATAATTTAAAAGATTTCATTGCAATTCACCTTAATGATACTCACCCTGTTCTTGCTATTCCAGAGTTAATGCGTCAGCTGATTGATAATCATGGATTTAGCTGGGATGAGGCATGGGAACAAATTAATCATATATTTTCATATACCAATCATACTCTCATGGGGGAAGCATTAGAGACTTGGCCTGTTGATATGCTAGGTCGTTTACTTCCTCGTCATTTACAGATCATTTTCCAAATCAATGATAAATTTTTGAAACACGTTATAGCCCAATTCCCTAACGATAACGACTTATTACGTCGTGTTTCTATTATCGATGAAGAGAATGGCCGTAATGTTCGTATGGCATGGTTAGCTGTTATCATTAGTCATCAGGTTAATGGTGTCTCTGAACTTCATAGCCAATTAATGGTGCAATCTTTATTTGCTGATTTTGCGATGATCTACCCTAAGAAATTCTGCAATATTACCAATGGGATCACACCACGTCGCTGGTTAGCATTAGCAAATCCTTCACTTTCTAAAGCAATTGATAGCCATATTGGGACAAATTGGCGAACTAATTTAGAGCAATTGGGTGAATTAATGCCATTGATAAAAGATAAAAACTTCTTATATCAATTAAAAGATTCAAAACGTATCAATAAACAAAACCTTGCGCAGATTATTAAGGAAAATCTAAATATTGATATTAATCCTGATGCGCTATTTGATGTACAAATCAAACGGATCCATGAATATAAGCGTCAACTTCTCAATGTGTTAGGCATTATCACTCGTTATAATCGTATTTTAGAAAATCCAGAAAAAAACGGGGTACCTCGTGTATTTATTTTTGGCGGTAAAGCTGCATCGGCTTATTATAATGCGAAAAAAATTATCAATCTTATCAATGATATTGCAAATAAGATTAATAATGATGAGCGTATTAAAGATAAACTAAAAGTGATCTTTATTCCTAATTACGGTGTAAGTTTAGCGCAACACATTATCCCAGCAGCAGATTTATCTGAGCAAATATCATTAGCAGGAACAGAAGCTTCTGGTACAGGAAATATGAAATTTGCGCTAAATGGTGCGTTAACCATCGGAACGTTGGATGGGGCTAATATTGAAATTGGTGAACATGTGGGGTTTGATAATATGTTTATCTTTGGTCACAATGCACAAGAAGTCGCGGAATTAAGACAGCGTTATTCCCCTCGCCGTTATTATGATGAAGATATTGAGTTACATACTGCGCTTAATCAAATCGCTAATGGTTTCTTTAATCCCACTGATCCAGATAAATACAAATCAATTTTTGATAGCTTAATTGAATTTGGTGACCATTATCAGGTATTAGCCGATTATCGTAGCTATGTTGATACTCAAGATAGTGTTGATATTCTCTATCAAGATGAAGATGCTTGGTTGAAAAAATCCGCGTTAAATATCTGTCAAATGGGCTATTTTTCTTCAGACCGTGCAGTAACAGAATATATGCAACGAATTTGGAAAGCTTCTGCGATTACATTGTAAAAACGAAGCTAAATTTCTAAGGACAGAACAGTAACCGCGCTTTATTGCGCGGTTTTTGCTTCTATCAGTTCAAGGCTAAATAAATTAGATTTTAATTAGGTAAGCGCAACGTCTTGCGCCTTCTAAAATATATTCAACACGTTGCAGTTCAACTCCTAGTGTTTCAGAAAAGAGCTCTTTTTCTGTATTACAAAACCCTTGGCATACTTTAGCGGCTGCACAAATTGGGCAATGATCTTCAATAAAAAGATATTCATTATCTTTTACTTGTTTCCAGTGTGCCATATAGCCTTCTTGACTACGAAGTGTAGCTAAGATATCTAAACGTTCTGTTAGTTCATCTACATCTTTTATCGCTTGTATATAGCGATCATAGCTCTGTTTTTTTCGTGCTAAAATAATTTTATCAATCGCACTTTCACCTAATTCTTCACGAATAGTCAGTAAAATCTGAGCAGTTAATTCAGCATGAGTATCCGGAAATTGTTTCTGCCCTAATTCGGTTAAATGCCAATATTGAATCGGTCTTCCGACACCTTTTGGCTCAGTTATCGCTTCAACAAATCCTGCATTAGCAAGTTTTACAAATTGTTGTCTTGCTGCTTCACCACTTGTACCCAGACGTTGTCCAATCTCATTTGCTTGCATAGGTCCATGTTTTTTAATTAAAAATAAAATTTTGTCGCCAACCGTTCGTTGAGCAGGATAATTATATTCCAAGTTTTTTCTTGACATATTCAGCGTCTCAGTATTTATTTATCCAAGTTTTATCTTGGTAATTTAACGAAGCTATGTCGTAATAGCAATGAAAGAAGGATATTTTTTCTCATGCACCCAAATAATAATAGCCAATGGCGCGATCTTTTTTCAGGACGGAATGGTGCAATTTCTTTTGCCCTCTCTTTTGGTGTCGTGATCCATGCAATTAATATTTTAATGGCAACAACGATCCTACCTTCTGTCGTAACAGACATTGGAGGCATGACGTTATATGCATGGAATACCACGCTATTTGTAGCGGCTTCAATTATTGGCTCCGTATTGTCTGCTCGCTTACTCAGCTTATTCGGTGCTAGAGGTTCATATTTATCCAGCGCAGTCTTATTTTTTATTGGTAGTTTATTGTGTGCAATTGCACCGAAAATGGAAATCATGCTCATTGGCCGATTTATTCAAGGTCTTGGTGGTGGCCTTTTATTTGCGCTTTCTTATGCCATGGTGAATATCGTTTACGATCAAGCTTTATGGCCAAGAGCAATGGCATTAATTTCAGGTATGTGGGGTGTTGCTACGTTAATTGGCCCTGCTATTGGGGGAATTTTCGCTCAATTAGACGCTTGGCGTTATGCTTTTGGTATTATGTTACCTATTATGCTTTTTTATGGTATTTACCTGTGGTTTATTTTGCCAAAGAATGACCATAACGCTTCAAAATCAACATCACAAAGCCTACCTTATCTTCAACTGATAATTTTAACAGTCGCAGTTCTGCTGATTTCATCGGGGAGCCTCTCTTCCTCACTTACCCTTAATTTGATCAGCATTGTGGCTGTGTTTGGTTTGATTGGTGTACTTATTTTCTGTGAAAAGCGTTTTACCGTTCGATTATTACCTACCAATACATTTAAAGGGCTCTCTTTACATGCGTTGTTGTATTTAACTATTTCACTATTAGCCATTGGTATGACTTGTGAGATCTTTGTTCCTTATTATTTACAAAGCTTACATATGCAAACGCCTTTAGCTTCAGGTTATATGAGTGCATTAATGGCATTAGGTTGGACGGTTGCTGAAATAATTAGTGCGAGCTGGCAAGGGGCTAAAATGCGTTTTAGCATTTTGAGTGGCCCTATTATTGTTTTTATCGGTTTAATCGTGTTGGCGTTTGTTATTCCAAATCCAATGCTGCAATCAGAAAATGCGATTAGTCTTTTTATTATTTTATTTGCTTTGTTTTTAGTGGGTTATGGTATCGGTTTTGGTTGGCCTCACCTGTTAACTCGTATATTACAAGCAGCTTCCACGCAAGATAAGGATATTGCCGGTGCCTCAATTACTACCGTACAACTGTTTGCAACCGCGTTAGGGTCTGCATTTGCGGGTATGATAGTTAATTTAAATGGTTTCAATAGTGGTACACCTGAAGGACTTTCTTCTTCTGCATCTGCCCTTTTCTTATTTTTAGCATTAGCCCCATTAATGGCGATTTATACAGCGTGGAAAATAACACGTTCTTCTTATTAAACCTTATATTTAATATCATATAAAAAATAAAAAGAGGTGAAAAAACATCACCTCTTTTTTATTAGATTCATTTGTTTTATTTATGAAATAATTTGTTTTTTATTCTGCCAGAATTTTCACTAAAAATAGAGGGATCTTTTATGTCAATGATTGAACAATATTCTTTAAATACTCAATTTAAATTAGGTAATACTTTTTGCAATGGGGATCTGAGCTGCTATGAAAATCTTTTAAAGCGAATTGAAAACATTAGTAATAAAAGTTTAGATATACCCATAGATTACAGAAGAAATGGAATAGAACTGAGTGTAGATATTACTAAAATAAGTAAGGAATTAATATATAAAATATTTAATACCTATCTTGAAAAAAAACGCCTTCATAGAGATAAAAATAAAATAAACAAGTTTTTAAAAGAATCAAAAAAACCTTGCACAGAAGAAAAAGAACTTTTTTCAGGATGGTGTAAAGATGAAAAAGAAGTTTTCCCTTCTTCAAAGATCCATCGTGAAATAGATAATCAATGTAAAGATTATAATTTATCTCTCTCTGAAAAGGATAAAAAATATATATTTTTTTATATAGCTAATAGATTAAATATAAAATTAAATATTAAGGCAATTCAAAGTACAATGGTTCAACAATTAATAGACATTCCTGACGTAATAGAGGTAATAGATAAATTAGGAATTACGCATGATCACCGGTTAAAATACGATTTCTACTATTTTTTGGCTGAAAATATTTACAACCTTTTATTAAAAAATGAAAAAAAATAGATTTTATTAGCATAAAAAATGCTATTAAAGAAATAATTCAAGATAAAATAAAAAGTACCTCTACCTCTACCTCTTTTTATCCTAAATATACATTTGTTTTGTAGTGAGTAACTATACAATTGAACTAAAATTAGACATTGTGTATAGTTTGTTGTACATTTTATCTAACTTAAGTGAAATAGGAAAATACAATGACCTCACATCTTACACAACAAAATATTGCGGCACTCGCTTCACCTGGTGGGCATTACTCTCATGTTGTTACTGCAAATAATATGTCGTTTGTTTCTGGACTATTGCCTTTAGATAAACAAGGAAATTCATTAGCAAACAAACCCGTTGAAATTCAAATCACACAAGTACTTGAAAATTTAAATGCTTGCCTTCTCGGAATAAATGCAAAGAAAACTGATATTGCTCAAGTCAAAGTCTATGTGACTGATATTAATGAATGGCCTATCGTTAATGAGTTATATGCAAAGTGGATTGGTGAACATAGACCAGCAAGATTAGTCGCAGGAGTAAAAGAGCTTCATTTTGGAAGCAAAATTGAAATTGAAGCCATTATTATTAAGGAATAATCGTATGAATAAGTTACCTACTCCTACTTATAAAGATGTTGCTGAAGCACATCAACGTATTCTGCCGTATCTTAATAAAACACCTGTCCTAACCTCTCGCACTATTAATGCGCTAACAGGGGCACAATTTTATTTTAAATGTGAAAACTTCCAGAGAATGGGGGCATTTAAATTTCGCGGTGCAATGAATGCGTTATCTCAATTTACCGCAGAACAACGTAAAAATGGTGTCGTGACTTTTTCATCAGGTAATCATGCACAAGCTATTGCGTTATCGGCAAAGCTATTAGGTATTCCTGCAACAATTATCATGCCAGAAGATGCGCCAAAGGCAAAAGTGGCAGCAACAAAAGGCTATGGAGGGCGTGTGATCACCTATAATCGTTATACAGAAGATCGCGAAAAGATGGGGCAACAACTGGCACAAAACGAGGGGCTAACCTTAATTCCCCCTTACGATCACCCTCATATTATTGCTGGGCAAGCTACCGCAGCAAAAGAACTATTTGATGAAGTTGGCGAGTTAGATAGGCTATTTGTTCCATTAGGTGGCGGTGGCTTGCTTTCAGGCTCGTTGTTATCTGCCAATGCCCTTTCACCAAATTGTAAGATATTTGGCGTTGAACCTATCGCTGGAAATGACGGACAGCAATCATTACGTAAAGGCGAAATCATTCATATTGATACACCGAAAACAATTGCAGACGGTGCGCAAACCCAGCACCTAGGCAATTATACTTTTGAAATTATTCGTCACTATGTGAGCGATATTTTAACTGTCACAGATGAAGAATTAATTTCGGCTATGCAATTTTACGCCCAACGAATGAAAATAATTGTAGAGCCAACGGGCTGTTTAGGTTTAGCGGCAGCTCGTCAATGTGGTGATAAATTAAAAGGTAAGAAAATAGGTATTATTATTAGTGGTGGTAATGTCGATATCGCGCAATATGGTCGCTTTTTAGCGCAATGACTTATGGATCTTATGCGTGTTCTAATATGAAAAAAAGCAGTATAGAAAAACCTATACTGCTTAAAAAAAAACAATATACAACCAATCAACTAAAATAACGGGGGCGTTTGTTTAACGACTTTTTAGTTAAGTAAAAAAGTCATACCTGCTTCTTTACATAATTGTGTCAGATTTTCTTTTAATTGTTGGTTTTCTTCTGGCAATAAATCGAGTTGTGGTAAACGCATATGACCGCCATCTAAACCTCGCATAGTTAATGCCGATTTGAATATTGCCATATTCGCACCAGACTTAAGCGCATCACTAAATTTCACACAAAATTGTTGCCACTGTTTTGCTTCTTGATAATTACCTGCGATATAGGCTTTATACATATTCACAAATGGTTCAGGGAATACACAAGCACAACCTGAAACCGTACCGTCACAACCTGCATCTAATAAACCTAAGAATAATTTATCGTAGCCATGAAGGACAGAGAACCCCTCAGCAACAGCAAGATAACTTAATGTTGTATTGTTATCAGCAAAACTGTATTTAATACCAATGACATTTTTACACTGCTGCTGTATTTTTGCCGCTAATTCAGGCTTGATATTATTGGCAGCACATTGTGGGATATTATATAGATAAACAGGAAAATTATCCGGTACGCTATTTGCCACTGTCACAAAATAGTTTTCTAATTCTCTGTCTGTTGCACCAAAAAATTGTGGCGTCACTACACCAATACCATCGGCACCAATTTCAACGGCATGTTTTGCTAATTCAATGGTTTCATTTAATGTCATTGCGCCAACATGAATAAAGACAGGTAACCGTTTATTCGCTGTTTCCACAACCGTTTTCGCAACACTTTTACGCTCTAATGCAGATAAACGCAACATCTCACCCGTTGTACCACAAGGATAAAGGCAATCAACGCCCTTGGTGACGAGCATTTCAGTTAATGCAGATAACGCTTTTATATCGACTTGATCCTTTGAATCAAACGGGGTAACCATTGCCACTGTAACGCCAAATAATTTTTTCATAGATAGACCTTTATTAAATCAGATTGCTTCAACAATAACTTTAATTGCCAACATACCCGGATCATCTAAACCAATAGACTTTTCTGGGAACATACGAGCTCGACCTAATAAATTAGGTTTTTGGCGAAATTCATTTAGCGTACTATCGACACTTTGTAAGGCTGCTACTTTTAGATTATCGATAGCTAAAGTGGGCTTTAGCGCTTCAGATAAATGGTAAAGAATATCGAGTACGGATTTTTGCCCTAACTCCCCTTTTCCCCTCGCCATCATGCTTTGGTATGCAACAGTTAATAGCGGTGAAATGTCGGAAGGTGATATTTCTTGAAGTTGGTTTTCTTTGCAGTATTTTGCCATTGCCATAAAAGCAGTCGCTTGCAATGTACCAAAAGAAGAAGCACAAGCTTTTTGTAATGATTTACTGCACTGAAAAAGCGCTTTGCTGAGATCATCTTGCCAATCTTGTGAATCGTCTGCAATTTGTCGCCAACCTTTTTGCATGGTGATCCCTAAATCTCCATCACCTAAACGGCTATCAGCTTCACACAGCATTGGTTGAGATTGCTCGCAAGCGATAGCGATACGGAGTACCGCTTGTTTAAGCATTTCAAGCGTAATATTCATCGCTATACCCTCCAGAATGCACAATGAGCGGGTGCATTCATCAAGGCTTCTAGCTCATCATCCAATTTGCACAATGTTAAACTTGCTCCCGTCATTTCCATAGACGTGGCATAACGACCGATTAATGGATGTACAATTGTTGCACCTGTTTGATCAACCAGCTGTACAATCTTGTTATACAGAATATAAAGTTCTTCTAATGGCGTTGCGCCTAAAGAGTTCACTAATACAGAGACTTTATCACCCGTTTTTAATGATAACTCTGCTTGTAGACGCTCAAACATCTCTTGTGCAATATCATCGGCACTGCGTAATTTATCACGCCAAATACCCGGTTCACCGTGGATCCCCATTCCCATTTCCATTTCATCTTCATCAATTTCGAAAGTAGGATGACCTACTGCGGGTAAGGTACAAGATGTCAACGCACAGCCAATAGTTCGGGTATTTTCCATCGTTTTTTGAGCAACTCGTGTGACTTCATCAAGGGTTGCCCCTTCTTCGGCTTTGGCTCCTGCCATTTTAAAACCATAGATCATCCCAGCAACACCGCGGCGTTTATGCGCTTCTTCGGGGTTGGCTGAAGCCACATCATCAGCAGCTAAAACCGTTGTACAACGAATATTATCTTCAAAATCAACCGTTTCCGTCGCCATATCAAAATTCATGATATCGCCACCGTAATTACCATAAAGTAGCAATACACCTAAGCCACTATTGGCTTCACGAATGGCATCTGCCATTAAGTCTGCTGAAGGTGAAGCAAAAACATCACCCACTGCAGCTGCATCTAATAAGCCCTCACCGACATATCCTGTAAATACAGGTAAGTGACCCGATCCGCCCCCCGTGACAATACCCACTTTAGGTTTATTTGCTTTTTGTGAACGAGTAATCAATCTTGGCTGTGGTTGACGATAAATATGACGATGAGCAAGGCATAATCCTGCTAATGTTTCATCAACATAATTTTCTGGCTTATTTAATATTTTTTTCATGCGATCACCCGATATTTTTATTTATCTGCTGATTTCTGAACACCTTAAATAAATTTATTTTATTTAAGATGAGTTTTCCCTGATACTTAAAAAGTATCTCTCTATAAATAAATGCTTAGTAATAAATATTGAGTATTTAATAGATTCTTTATTTAGCTTTGAATGCACCCCTAACTTGCATAACAACAATAAGAAGAAATACACTGGCTAATACCATCGATATAGGTCTGTTAATAAAATTAATAAAATCACCATCAGATTTCATTAACGATGAGAGTAAATTCTTTTCTAACATTGGCCCTAAGATCATGCCCAAAATAATGGGTGATATTGGGAATTTTCGTTCTTGAAGGAAATAGCCTATAACGCCCATGACTAACATAACAACAATAGAAGACATCGTATTTGTGATTGCGTAAGAGCCTACGATACTAAATAAAATAATTGCTGGATAAATAATTGCATTATCGATAGCAACGAGCTTCTTCAATAGATTGACAACAATAAAAGCAATCGGTAATAAAATTAGATTAGCAATAAAGAAAATAATAAAAACAGCATACAGTTTATCAGGATTGAATAAAAATAGTGTTGGTCCCGGTTGCATATCTTTCATATATAATACACCGATAATAATTGCAGCCGCAGAATCGCCAGGAATACCAAATACTAAAGATGGGATCCAGCTTCCAGCTAAGCTTGCATTATTACTGGCTGAAGCATCAACAATACCTTCTTCAGAGCCATGACCATATTTCTCTGGCTTTTTGGAGAGTTTCTTTGAAACAGCATAAGAGATCCATGCTGCAATATCGGCGCCAGCACCGGGTAAAGCACCTATTAATGTTCCTATTATTCCGCTACGGAAAATCCCCCCCTTACGCTGACGAACAACCCCGCCAATGCCTTTAAAAATATTGTAAGAGTTATTTTCGACATTCACTTCACTCAGTGTGATTTGTTTTTCTTTCCAACGCTCAACGTAATATTTAATTGCTCCCGAAATTGCAAATAATCCTATCATTGCTGGAATAAAGCTTACGCCTTGCATTAGAGAGACTTCACCGAAGGTAAAGCGTGCTTGCCCCGTAAATTCATCATAACCAATAGTGGCTAAAGCAATACCAAAGAACAGTGCTAATAAGCTTTTTCTAATATGTGAACCTGAAACAATAGTTGCACAGCTAAGCCCAATTAAAGATAGCCACATATATTCATAAGAGCTAAATTTTAAAGCAAACTCAGCTAAAATTGGCGCTGTTGACGCTAATATAATCGTACCAATAACACCACCAATGACAGAGCTTGTTAATGACATACCTAATACACGGTTTGTTTTACCCTCTTTAACTAAGGTGTGTGCATCATTGGTATAAGCTGCCGACGCAGGTGTACCCGGAATATTTAATAAGGCACCAGGAATATCACCTGCAAATATAGAAGATGCGCCAACAGCAATCATTAAGGCTAATGCTGGAATGGGATCAAGAAAAAAGGTAAATGGCACCATTAATGCGATAGCCATTGTTGATGTTAATCCTGGAATTGCACCAACAAACAAGCCAAATAAACAAGCACCAATAACGACAAGTATTGTTGTGTAATCAATATAAGCAAGTGCACTAATTAATATATCCATACTGTTTTTCTCTATTTATGAAAATAGCTGAGGTAGCGGTACTAACAGTACAGCGGTAAATAAGTAATACACACCTAACACCACAGAGGCTGAAATAATAAAACTATATATAGGTTTTGTTGTTGCATATTTCATCATTAACGGTGCGGTCATAATTAACCCCGTTAAAATAAAACCTAGATAATCTGATGCAAAAACATAAAAAAGGATAATACCAATAATTAATAAAACAAATTTTATTTCATGCCATGAAACTAATGGAATATCACTTTCTTGGTTGCGTGAGAATATATCTATTAATGAAAATACAATCATTCCCCCGCCAATAATAGAAGGCATAAATGCAGCACCATATTCATTAAAATCACCCAATGAATACGCACTATAAACAATAAGAAATAAACCAAAGCAACAAAATAGTAGCGATAGAATATGACGATTTAGCATAGGCATAAAAACGGCTGTTGTTCAGCCGTTTCCTCAGTTATTTCTTTATAATTTCACCAAACTTTTTATCTTCATTTGCCATAAATTGAGTGGCATCATCACCATATAATTCAATAACTTCAAATCCTTGTTTATTTGCAAATTCGGCTAATTCACCAGAGGCATACACTTTTTTCATTGCAGCAGTGAGTTTATCTTGCACTTCTTTATCTAACCCTTTTGGCGCAACTAACATATTCCACGCTTGCAAATCCCAATTATAAGGTGTGGCTTCTTTAAATAATGGAACATCAGGATAAAAAGCTGATTTCTCATTTGACATAATTGCCATATGCTTCACTAACCCCGCTTTTACCATACTGTCCGCCTCTCCTAATGAAGAGGTCACAATATCAACACCACCAGAAGCAAGTTCTTGTAATGCAGCACTTGCCCCTTGAGATGGGATAAAGCGAATGGCATTATCAGGTAATCCAGCAGCACGCAACATACCAATAGTATTAAGATGCCAGATTGAATTTAAGCCACTGCCAGATGCCTTTAATTTCCCTGGATTTGCTTTCGCGTAATCAATAATTTCCTGTGCATTTTTAAAGGGTGAAGATTTCCCGACTTGTAATCCACCATAAATAACGGCAAGACGTGTAATCGGTGTGTAATCTTGATACGTTAAATTTGTCATTCCTTGATGATGCATCATGGTAATTTCAACCGTTGCAATACCAAGTGTGTAGCCATCAGGTTTTGCATTTTTAATGGCATCATGACCTACAACACCACTGCCGCCTGTTTTATTGACCACATTAACAGTAACGCCCAATTCTTCTTGTAGCCCTTTTGCGGCTAAACGTGCAACCGTATCGGTATTACCGCCTGCCGCCCAAGGAACAACAATCGTAATCGGCTTTTCAGGGTATTGAGCAAAAGCCGGAAGTGAAAAAATGGAACTGCATAGGGTAAATGCCAGAAGTGTTTTTTTCATTATATGCACCTTTTCTCATTGCAGATTATTTGTGGCCGAATATCTTCAAGCCTTGATTTAAGGCGAGCCTGAACTTGGGAAAGGACAGGCATTGCTGTTACGCCTTTTTGTTCTATAAATGCAGAGAGGAAAGCACTGGCAAATAATACACTTTCATGCATTGTGCCTCCTGCCGCTATTTTTGAAGCAAATGCGCCATTAAAAGCATCCGTGGCTGCCATCGTATCCACTCGTAACGATGGCATAGGAGGGATATGAAAAGTGGCTCGTCCATCAAAATAGACCACACCAAGCTTATCCATATAAATAATAACTTTCTTTTTTTCATCACCAGAAATAACGTCAATAGCCTGTTTGGCGTCATTAATATCGTTTATTTCAATGTCAGCCCAATGTGATGCTTGAATCGCATTTAAGGTAATAAAATCAAGCTCTGAATAAAGCTGCTTTAAATTTTCGTTATAAGGTGCAACATTAAGTATCACTATTTTATTAACTGATTTTGCAAACAGTGCAGCTTTAATATTGGCTTCTATATTAATTTCACCTTGGAGTAATAGCACGTCAGCTTCACTTACATAAGGTAAAGAAATATCAATCTCTTGATCTGAGAATGTATTGTTCGCCCCTAAATAAGTCGCTGTAATATTGTTTTGTGTTTTATCTGCTAAATAACTAATTGAACTGCCTGTCGGCTCTATTTCTGTTTGAAATACCGTGAAAGAATCAATACCACTTTCTTGTAAATATTTATAAGCGTATTTACTAAAATGATCTTCACCGACTTTCGTAATTAAATGTACTTTTGCATCAGAGAAACTGGCAGCCATTGCCTGATTCGTTCCTTTGCCACCGGGACCTATCGAATTACTTTTAGAGTTAATTAACTCACCGACTTTTGGAAAAGAATCAACATTAGCAATAATATCTACCACAAACGATCCAAGTACACAGACTTTGCCTTCCGGCTTTCTATCTTTACGTTCTCTCACGATTAATAAATCGTGTAATAAACATGAAATATCAAAACTATCACTAAATTTACTTATTTTTTTAATTTCTTGTTTCCCTAGTATGGCGCCACCATGACAACGTTTGATCAACCCTTCTCCTTCAAGGTATTTCAAATCACTGCGGATCGTTTCCAGTGTGACACTGAATTTTTCCGCAAGCTGAGCCACTTTAACTTTCTTTTGTTCCCTGATGATGGTGTAAATTTCCTGTCGCCGCTCTTCTGAAAACATATAAAGTGCCTCCGTATCATTGATAACGAGAATAAGGAGATTAGGTCAGTGATTCTGCGATGGTATTCAAAACAAAAAACCAAAAACAAAAGCAAAACCAAATCGAAGCAATTTAGATCACATTTTTTTAACACAATATCAATTGGTATACGCTAAAAGTGAGAGGTGAAACGAGTCGAATAAAGAATAATAAGAAAGAAAAACGAGGTAGGATCAGCCGTTCAATGACGGCTGATTAAATAACGGATTAGATTATTACAAAAATAATAGTTTTTAAATGTAAATATAATGTTAAATAAAATCACCGCGATATTTAGTTTAACAACGTATTAAGCAGATAAAAGCCGACTAACGTCAGTAAAACCACCACTAGTGTATGACGTATTTTAAGCGCTAATCCTACACATAATAAGGTTCCCCATAAGTAAGGATTATCTAAAACACCTCTAAATTCGCCCTTTTCTAACAATACGATTGGCGCACAAATGGCAGTTAATAAACAAGGTGCAGAATATCCTAACGCTTGTCTGATCACTAACGGTAATTTGACGGGGATCGCGGGTTCAAGAAAGAAATAACGCAACATGAAAATGACCAGTGCCAGCACTAATAATAACGACCATGTCATTTTTGTTCTCCTCTGAATCTAGCAACACACACAGCGATAAACATGCCGGTTAACCCACCAATAACGACGCCACCTTCTATATTCAACCAACTGAAAATAATCGATAAACAAAAAGAGACAATAACGCCCACTAACGTGCTAAATGTTTTTATTAATGGGATAACAATTGCCAATAACGTGGCAACAATAGAGAAATCAAGATGATAACTTGATAAATCAGAAACTTGGCTTGCCATAATAATACCAACAATACTGACCGCCACCCATGATAAATAAAAACATAATCCCGCACCTATCATATAGGCGGGAGTTAGCTTCACTTTAGGTTGTGCTGAAACCGCAAAAAGCTCATCTGTTAATAAAAAGCCTATCGTAATGCGTTGATACCACTTTAAGTGGGCAACATGAGGACGTAATGTCAATCCGTATAAAAGATGTTGTGCTGTAATAAAAAAGACAGAAACAATAATCGTCAGCATACCTGCACCAGAAATGACTAATCCTAGTGTGACGAGTTGTGCTGCTCCAGCAAATATAATGGCAGACATTCCGACGCTTTGTGCAAAGGTTAATCCTGCATCGACAGCCATTGATCCCGCTAATATTCCCCAAGGAATAACGGCAAGGCATAAAGGCAAAACATGCAAGGCACCTAAACCAAAAGCACGTATTACTTGCCTATCTTCATGATTATTTCTGATTTTTTCCATTTACGTTTTTCACTTCAAATACATTAATTCTATGGAGAATGATTATTAGTCAGTAAAGATAAATGGGATTGTATAAAATTGCTATTTTGTTTATTTCTTATAACAAGACGGGGTTTTTAAAGAGGAAGATAATCGAAGCCCTTTCACATAATGACCTGGCGTAACACCAATGGCATTTTTAAAATGGCGATGGAAATGGCTTTGATCTGAAAAACCACAAAGTTGTGTAACATCAGAAAGCGAATGACCTAAAGAAAGCAATTGCCTTGCTTTGCGAATTCTTGCTTGAATAAGCCAAGCGTGGGGAGTCATACCCATCTCTTTTTTAAATTGACGTAGAAAATGCCAAGGACTTAAATTTGCCATTTCCGCTAAGGTATTAAGTGAAAATTCATTTTCAGGTGTGTCATTCATTAATTCACTTATCCATTGCAACCGTTGTCCTATTGCACTCAAAGGCTTTTCTTGAGTTCGTGTTTTGCTATAACGCAATATCAACATTGCCATTGTTGAAAGTAATAATGACTCTTTAAGAAGAAAATTATTGGGCTGTTCTAACAATGAAAAAAGTAATAAAAGTTGCTGACTTAAACCAGGATCGTGAATAACAGCATCAGGAAACCATGGGATTGAACCACGTTCTTGTTGTAAGTCTTGCGTTAATGTTTGCAAATACTCTGGCGTGGGATAAATAGCTTGATATGCCCAACCTGATTCTACCGCGGATGAGCCAGTGTGGACTTCATCTGCATTGACAATAATAATATCGCCTTTAGGCGCTATATGTTCACTGCCTGTGCGATAAAACTGTTGAGCACCATCATCAATAACACCGAAACAAAAACCTTCATGAGTGTGACGTGAAAACGTTTGATGCAAATATTCAGCTTGCAGATAAGCAAGGCTATTCAGCTCAGGAAGGTGGATAAGTTTAGCCTGCTCTTGCCGCATTGAATAATTGACTCCATCAACAATAAAAATCATCAGCTTGTATCATAAACACTATACTGATGATTGTATAAAATTGCTCAATCTTACTTATGTCGCTGATGAATTTTTGCTGGAACAAAAATTTGCTGAACGTCTAAGTTTGTCTGGTTAATTAATCCCATAACCAATCGGAAACAGTGTGATGCTAATTCAGGATTATTTTGTGCAATGGTATCTATTGGGATTGATAATGAATCATAAAGATAGTGATCATCAAAACCCGCTAAATAGACTTTATTTTGTATCATTTTATTTTGACTTATATAACGCAAAACACCGTCTAATAAGCCACACGCAGAAGTAAAAACAAATTGGGGTGGACGCCCCAAAGAGGCGCATAAAGAGCCGAACATTTCATAGCCGGAATTTGGGTGATAATGCCCATGTATGATCCACTCTGATCCCAGATTGATATTCGCTTGTGAAAGCCCTTGCGTAAAACCTAAAAGGCGATCGTTGGTGGGTGAAAGCGTTGATTGTCCACCTAAAAAGTAAAATTCATCAATGCCTTTTTTTGACGCAATCTCTGCAATAAGTTGTTGTGTCATGGTTGTTGAATCGGTGACAACAAAAGGTAGTGTTGTTCCTTTAAAATAACGATCAAATAACACAACAGGAATTTGTTGGCTCAAACGTTGATATTCTACATCACTTTGCAAACAGGAAGCGACAATCAGACCATCTATCTGTCGTGATAATAGATGCTCGATTACCAGTGTCTCTTGAGCGGCATTTTCATCAGTGCAGGAAATGAGTAATTGTATACCCGCTTCTCTACATAATATTTCTAGCTCATAAGCTACGGAAGCAAACCCATAGTTAGTAATATCTGGAATAACTAATCCCAATGCATAACTACGATTGTCACGTAAAGAGCGGGCATGAATATTGGGTTGATACAGATATTGTTCAGCAATGGACGTAATACGCGCAATAGTCTCATCAGAAACGCGCATCTCTTTACCTCGGCCATTTAATACCAAACTTGCCGTTGTTTTTGAAACCCCTGCTAATTTTGCAATATCGGTGATCGTGATACGTTTTTGTTTTTTCACTATTATTCTACTTAATGTCACGTTTACTGAACGTAAACGGTTTTATCGTTTTTAACTAGGTAATGCATTCTTTAATTGCCAAGTTGTGAGGTTGATGGTGTCTTTCCCCAAGAAACGGATAGCCTGTTTTTCTGAAGGGAAGAATCGGCTACTCATCACACCCGCACCATTATTAAAGAAAATTTCTACACTCGAGTTATCACATAATATTTGAAGATGTTTTATATCACCAAACCAGAAACGTGATTGCCACTCCCCGTTTTTAACACTGCGACGTTTTAACTCAGCGCGATTATTCTCAATGATTAACGCAAGAGTATCAGAAAAATAAATAGTCAGAGAGCCAAATAGCTCGACTTCAAGTTCAACTGAAAATTCGTTAATGTCTGGTACATCATTAGCCAAACCTTGCCAATAGACTGGATTTTGTCTGAGTTGCTGTAATTCTTTTACCGGCTGTTGATAAAGTTTATTTTCTTTTATCCGTAATTCGCGGGGGCAAGTCATTTGATGTATCCAACCATTAGCAATGGTTGGTTGATACATTTCCTCTCCATCAGGAACCCCCATCCAACCAAATAATAGGCGTCTGCCATTGGCTAATGTCGTTTGAGGCGCATAAAATTCAAATCCTGCATCAAGCTCAATTAAATCACCATGTTGAAATTGTAAGGTTGAATAATCAAAGCTCCCGATTAAATAAGCACTAGAGTGAGAATTTAAAAAACGATGTTGTTCTTTTTTGATACCTTGAGGACAAGTTAATAAAACAAAGTGTCCATTAAGCTCAAAGAGATCTGGGCATTCCCACATATAACCCGCATCAGCTAATCCGCCTAAATAACTCCCTGCTAACTCGCCGACTAATTGCCATTGATATAAGTGAGAGGCGCGATAGAGTAAAACTTTACCCTGTTTATCTAAAGTTTGCGCACCTAACACCATGTACCATATATCGTTATATTGCCAAACCTTAGGGTCACGAACATGACCACTGTAACCTTCTGGAAGCCCTAAAACGGGCCCTAACTTATCAAAACCACCCTGCTTATTTTCTACCGCTAAACATTGCCAAGCTGTACGAGCGCCATCTTGAAATTTTACATTCCCGGTATAACAGAGCGTTAATTGTCCTTCATTGATCACTGCACTGCCAGAATAACAGCCATCTTTGTCATAAAATTCATCAGGCAATAAAGCAATGGGTTGATGTTGCCAAGTAATAAGATCCTTTGAACGCCAGTGTCCCCAACATTTATTTTTATGCTCACAAGACAAAGGGTTCCACTGATAAAACAGGTGATAATACTCACCATCGAAACAAAATCCATTGGGATCATTTAATAATCCCGTTACTGGTGCTAAATGCCAACATGGATAGTATTTATCTTTTACGGCATTAGCGCTATTACACATAACCGCTTGTAAAATTGCGGATAACCCTTCACTTTTTGTCATTTATGCAGACTCCACTTTATATTTAAGTAACAGAGAAAGAATAAAAGCGGTTAAAAATGCAATCACTAAACCAACAATATAATTAATAATTGAACCTGCTTGTACAATCGCGATCCCTGGAATAGCGGTAAGACCAACGGCGGTCATATAAACATGAGAACCTACAACCCAAGCTCCACCAGCGGCACCACCAATCAACGCTGCAATGAAAGGTTTTCCATAACGTAAATTAATACCGAAAATGGCCGCTTCAGTGATGCCTAACATAGCGGAGAAACCCGATGGGATCGTAATTGCTTTAATTTTCGCATCGTTGGTTTTAAACCAAACAGCCATACAAGCACCACCTTGAGCAATATTAGCCATTGCCCAGATAGGCAATAAGAAATTAACCCCAATATTTGGATTGCCTAATAAACCAGCTTCAACCGCATGAAAACTATGATGAATACCCGTGATAACAATAACAGAATAGAGTCCACCAAAAACAACACCTGCGATCCAACCTGTTTCTGTAATCAGTGTACTTAATATAAATGAAATACCGTCGCCTAAAAGACGGCCGACAGGACCAATAACCAATAATGCGACAAAACCCGAAATAATAACGGTTAAAAATGGTGTGATTATTAAATCAAGGGCATTAGGAACAACTTTACGTAATTGTTTTTCTAACACGCTCATAAACCAGACGGCAAGTAATACCGGAAAAACTGTGCCTTGATAACCAATCATCGCGACTTCTAATCCAAAGAAATTCATGGTATTAAAGCCCGCCGCAACTCCCCAGGCATTAGTTAATGCAGGATGCGTTAAAATCCCCCCAAGTGTTGCACCAAGATAAGGGTTTCCACCGAACTCTTTTGCCGCAGTAAAACCAATTAAAATCGGTAAAATAATAAATGCTGCGGAGCTACACATATCAAGCATGATATAAAGTGCATTATCAGGGCTTACCCACTGATTCGTTTTCATTAGCCCCAATAGTCCCATTAATAGACCTGAAGCCACAATGGCTGGAATAATGGGCACAAAGATATTAGAAAGCAGTCTTGCTATTCGTTGAAATGGATTGAGCTTTTTAGCTGCAATATTGGCGGCTTCAGATTTACTTGATTCACTAATACCTGCGGCAGCAATAAATGCAGCATGTACTTTATTCACTAATCCTGTACCGAAGATAACCTGAATTTGCCCTGCATTACTAAAACACCCTTTTACTCCCTCTAATTTGTTGATTGCTTCTTTGTCTGCTTTTGAGTCATCGACAAGAACAAGTCTTAAACGCGTAGCGCAATGTGCTGCACTTGCAATATTTTCAGCACCACCTAATAAAGGCACAAGTTGGTGAGCAACTTTTTCAATATTCATCATAGCCTCTGTCATTCTTTTTTATTTATGTAGCGAGTATTTAGTTTAATCGAGAAAACTAAAACGGTTTAGCTAGTAACTTGATTAAATAAAAATCAATTCAAGATAGCAATAAAAAGACAGATAAAGGGCATTTAATTGTGATCTCAATTACAAAAAGTCTATTTATTAACCCTATTTTCACTTATTTAAACAATTAAAAATAACATTTAGCTAAACAAGTTTTATTTTTTTGTTTAGCTAAATAGGTTAATTGATTGTTAGATAATTATAGCCTCTAAAATGCCCGTTAAGTATTAATAAAAATAACTATTGAAACGAACAAAATCATAGAGATAAAAACAAATCAGCAACCTTATAAATGTTACTGATAACATAAAAACACCTAACTAATCGCTGTATAATTTTTTATATAAAGATGTTAATCAAATGATTAAATATAATTAATACAAAAGCTTAAGATAACCTTAAAAACTGGTAACACTCGTAATAAATCACTTTTCTTTGATGTAAAGCAACTACCACTTTTAAAAAATACGTAGTATCCACATTAACAGTTGGGTTTTATTGCCTACGTTAGAGTGCTTATTTTTTAACAATCATAACAATAATTATTTCTTTATAAGCTCGTTAGCTTCTGTTTTTTCTTAAAATATAAATAATCAAGTGAGTAATGTATGAAAAACATCAAAGAGATGGCGTTACTTTCCACTCCCTTATCTCGCCGTCGTTTTGTAAAAACAGGTGCAGCGGGTGGTTTAGCGATAACCGCAGGTGGATTATCACTCCCCTTTCATCAAGCCGTTGCCTCAGAAACACAATCAACAACAGACAGTGAAAAAGTCGTATGGAGTGCCTGTACAGTAAACTGTGGTAGCCGTTGTCCATTACGCATGCACGTTGTTGATGGTGAAATTAAATACGTCGAAACTGACAACACGGGCAATGATGTCTACGAGGAATTACACCAAGTTCGTGCCTGTTTACGTGGTCGTTCGATGCGTCGCCGAGTTTACAATCCAGATCGTTTACGTTACCCAATGAAGCGTGTAGGTCAACGCGGTGAAGGTAAATTTGAACGTATTTCATGGGATGAAGCCTTTGATACTATTTCAGATACCATGAAACGTTTAATCAAAGATTATGGTAATGAATCTATTTATTTAAATTATGGTACAGGCACATTAGGTGGAACCATGACGAAGTCTTGGCCACCAGGTGCAACATTAATTGCTCGTTTAATGAATTGTTGTGGTGGTTATCTTAATCACTATGGCGACTATAGTACGGCACAAATCGCAGCGGGTTTAAATTATACCTATGGTGGTTGGGCGGATGGTAATAGTCCCTCAGATATTGAAAACACTAAACTTGTCGTGATGTTCGGTAATAATCCGGGTGAAACACGTATGAGTGGTGGCGGTGTTACCTATTACGTTGAGCAAGCCCGCGAAAAATCAGATGCTCGCATGATTATCATCGATCCACGTTATACCGATACTGGCGCTGGTCGTGAAGATGAATGGATCCCTATTCGTCCAGGCACAGACGCGGCATTAGTTAATGCATTAGCTTACGTTATGATCAAAGAAGACTTAGTGGATAAGCCTTTCTTAGATAAATATTGTGTGGGTTACGATGAAACCACTATGCCAGAAGGTGCGCCTAAAAATGGTCACTATAAAGCCTATATTCTCGGTAATGGTGCAGATGGTCAGCCCAAAACACCTGAATGGGCAGCACAGATCACCGGTATTCCTGCTTCACGCATTGTTAAATTAGCCCGTGAAATCGCAACAGCAAAACCTGCTTATATTACACAAGGTTGGGGGCCTCAACGTCGTTCTAACGGTGAACTTGCTTCGCGTGCTATCGCGATGCTCTCTATTTTAACAGGTAATGTAGGCATTAACGGCGGTAATACGGGTGCCCGTGAAGGCTCTTACAGCATTCCTTTTGTTCGTATGCCAACTTTCACTAACCCCGTAACCACCAGCATTTCTATGTTTATGTGGACGGATGCTATTTTGCGTGGTCCAGAAATGACAGCAACTCGAGATGGTGTTCGTGGTAAAGATAAACTTGATGTCCCCATCAAAATGGTATGGAACTACGCGGGCAACTGTTTAGTCAACCAACATTCTGAAATCAATCGTACTCATGACATTTTACAAGACGATAAAAAATGCGAAATGATTGTGGTGATCGATAATCATATGACGGCATCTGCTAAATATGCCGATATTCTACTTCCTGATTGCACCGCATCAGAGCAGATGGATTTTTGTATGGATGCATCAGCAGG
This sequence comes from Proteus vulgaris, assembly GCF_033708015.1. Lineage (NCBI taxonomy): Bacteria > Pseudomonadati > Pseudomonadota > Gammaproteobacteria > Enterobacterales > Morganellaceae > Proteus > Proteus vulgaris. The sequence continues at coordinate 2,034,751 of NZ_CP137920.1, forward strand.
CAATATGGCTTATGTTATTTTCGCAGATCAGGCGATCAAACCTCGCTTTGAAAGCCGTAATATCTATGAAATGACCAGCGAAATAGCAAAACGTATGGGGGTGGGTGAAAAATTCACTGAAAACCGTACTCAAGAAGAGTGGCTACGTCATCTTTACGAACAATCTCGTCAAAACTTACCTGAATTACCGACTTTTGAGGAATTCCGAGCTCAAGGTATCTTTAAAAAACGCGATCCTGAAGGTCATCACGTCGCTTATCGACAATTCCGTGAAGATCCTGAAAACAACCCATTAACAACACCATCAGGTAAAATTGAGATTTATTCTTCTCAACTTGCTGACATTAAAGCGACATGGGAACTGGCATCTGACGATGTGATTGATCCACTGCCTATCTACTCCGCGGGCTTTGAAAGTTATGGCGATCCTGCAATGGAAAAATACCCATTACAAATGACCGGATTCCACTATAAATCACGCACTCACTCAACTTATGGCAATGTAGATGTCTTAAAAGCTGCTTGCCCACAAGAAATATGGATCAACCCTGTTGATGCGTCTAAACGCGGTATCAAACACGGTGATTTAGTGCGTATTTATAATGATCGTGGTGAAGTTAGAATTAATGCGAAAGTCACACCGCGTATTTTACCGGGCGTTGTGGGTTTAAGTGAAGGGGCTTGGTATAACCCAGATAGCAATCGTATCGATCATGCAGGTAGCATTAACGTGTTAACGACACAACGCCCTTCACCGCTCGCTAAGGGTAATCCTTCTCACAGTAATCTTGTTGAAGTCGTCAAGGCGTAAGGAGTCTGGTTATGTCAACGCAATATGGTTTTTATATTGATTCAAGTCGTTGCACCGGCTGCAAAACCTGTGAACTGGCGTGCAAGGATTTTAAAAATTTATCCCCTGAAGTCAATTTCCGCCGTATCTATGAATATGCTGGTGGCGATTGGACAGAGCAAGATGGTGTTTATACACAAAGCGTATTTGCTTATTACTTATCTATTTCTTGTAACCACTGTGACGATCCTGCTTGTGCCAAAGTTTGTCCAAGTGGTGCGATGCATAAACGAGAAGACGGCTTTGTTGTCGTTAATGAAGATATTTGTATTGGTTGCCGTTATTGTCACATGGCATGTCCTTATGGCGCACCGCAATTTGATGAAGTCAAAGGTCATATGACCAAATGTGATGGTTGCTATGAACGTGTCGCTGAAGGCAAAAAACCTATTTGTGTCGAATCTTGCCCACTGCGTGCATTAGACATGGCACCGATTGAAGAGTTACGTGCCAAATATGGTGATTTAGCTGAAATAGCCCCACTTCCTTCAGCAAAATACACCAAACCCAATATTGTCCTTAAATTAAATGCCAATAGCCGTCCTGTGGGTGATACCACTGGTCATCTGGCAAACCCAGAGGAGGTTTAAAATGGTGGGATTGCATGAATGGCCACTCATGTTTTTTACCGTTATCGGTCAAAGTGTTGCGGGTGCCTTTATTATTATGGGATGCGCTATTCTTTCGGGTAAGCTTCCCGCAGAAATGAACCGAAAAGTACATTACAGCATGTTTGGTCTTTGGGCATTAATGGGAATTGGTTTCTTATTATCCATGATGCATATGGGAACCCCATTACGTGCATTTAATTCATTACTTCGTTTTGGTCACTCATCATTAAGTAATGAAATTGCCAGCGGTTCAATTTTCTTTGCACTAGGGGGTATCTACTGGTTGCTGGCTGTACTGAATAAAATGCCGGCTGCACTAGGCAAGTTATGGGTCGCACTAGTTATGGTATTAGCTGCATTATTTATTACGGCGATCTCTCGTGTGTACCAAATTGATACCGTTCCGACTTGGTATAACAGCTATACCACTTTTAATTTTGTGCTGACAGCCTTTATCTGTGGACCTATTTTAGCGGCACTCTTAATGCGCATTGCAGGCTTTAATTTAAACTGCGTCAGTGCATTACCGTTACTCAGTGTTATCGCCATTGTTGTAAGTGCAATTGTGGCAACATCACAAGGTTTTGAATTAGGTTCTATTCAAACCTCTGTACAAAAAGCGACAGATCTGGTGCCTAACTACGGCACTTTGATGGGCATTAAATTAGTGGCTTTAGTCTTAGGTTTAAGTTGCTGGATTGCCCCACTACTACGTAAAAATAACCCTTCTATTGCTTTGTTAGCATTAGGTTTTATTTTAGTATTTGCGGGCGAGTTTATAGGACGCGGCGTGTTCTATGGTTTACATATGACTGTCGGTATGGCTGTCGTTGGTTAATTAATTTCTCCCGTCTAAACCGCTGTAATAGTTAAAAAGCATACTCTTTTTATCTGTTATAGCGGTTTTTCTTTTATATTGCGGTATCACTCTTTTTTAATCTTCGTCATTATGTTTAGATAGAAAATCGCATATGGTAAAGACAATAAATCTAAGCGGATTATAAAAATATTATGGAACAACAAGTTATTACTGATATTTCTCTCACTGCCCGTATTCTAGGCGCGGCATTTTATTACGCCCCTACTGAGAAAAGTGACATTGTCGAGCTACTGTCTAGTCAAAAGTGGGTTGAAGAATGGCCTTATGGTAGTGATGAAGAAAAACAACGCATTGCTAGCCTTCTTTCACAAACCACATTATCAGAAGAAACGTTAGCACAGGCATATCAACGTTTATTTGTTGGCCCTTACGCACTGCCTGCGCCACCTTGGGGCTCTGTTTACCTAGATCATGAAAATGTATTATTCGGTAATTCAACATTAGATTTACGTGAATGGATGCTAGAAAATGGTATTGATATTGCGTTAACTCAAAATGAGCCAGAAGATCACTTTGGTTTAATGGTGATGATGGTGGCATGGATTGCAGAAACTCGCCCTGAAAAATTAAAAGAGCTATTAGCAGAACACCTTCTGCCGTGGGCTTATCGTTATTTAGAGAAGTTATCTCTGCAAGGGGCATTCCCTTATTATGAAGGTTTAGCCATGCTGGCAACATTAACACTAAAAAACTGGCAGTCTCTGTTAAATGTAACCCCAGCTGAAAAACAATTGTTTTGTTGATTAATTAACAATATAAAAGTCCTAAAAGTATCTCATTTTATGCTGTGGCTTCAGCGCTCACTTTTAGGACTTTTATTTATAGAAAAATTGACCTGTTTAAGCGTGTTTTGACCAACGCTGATAAAGTGCAGGTTTTATTTCATCCTCGTTTTTTATTTGTATAAATTGAAGACCTTCCTGTTGTTCTGGTGGCTTTCTTAATGCGTTGGCGATACTGGCAGTAGAGAGTCCGTAAGGTTCTGCATCCTGATTAGAATAGGCATAAAAAATTTTAGAAATTCCCGCCATACGCATTGCAGCAAGGCACATTGGGCAAGGTTGCCCACTGGCATAAACAACACAATCATCTAATTTTGTTCTTCCTAATACTTTACCAGCTTCTCGTAATGCTAATAATTCAGCATGGGCTGTGGGATCATTTGTCGTTAGTATTTGGTTAACGGCACTTGCAATCACTTTGCCATTATTCACAATGACCGCGCCAAAGGGTCTTCCCCCTACGTTCACATTATCCATTGCAAGCGAGATAGCTTGTTGTATAAATTGATTATCTGACATTATTTTGCCCCCGCTTGTTCAAGTATATTAACAATGTTGGTATAGCCTTTATCTTTCGCTAACGTTAACGGTGTGCGACCAGCGCCATCGGCAAGGTTAACATTAGCGCCACCTTCAATAAGTAAAGTCACAATTTCTTCATATTTTTGGCTACCATCACCTAAAATAATAGCCTCGATCAAAGCCGTCCAACCTAAACGATTAATATGATCAACGTCCACACCAGCATCAATTAATGTCTTTACTGTTTTTACATGACCTCGCTCAGCAGCAGGAATTAATGCTGTTCCACCATAACGATTAACACTTTTAAGCGAGGCACCATGTGATAAAGTTAATTCTAAGATCTCCTGTAATCCTCTAGCCCCCGAATAAAGATAGGGTGAATCATGAATAGCATCACGGGCATTAACATCTGCGCCATGCTCAATCAGATATTTTGCAACTTCAATTTGGTTGGCATGTGTTGCCGCCATTAATGGTGTGCGTAACTTTAGATCTCGCTGTTCAATATCCGCACCTTGTTCTATCTGACGCTTTAATTCAGATAAATTGCCCTCTTGTGCCAGTGTAACTAGGTATGCCTTATCAGAATTTGCCATTGCTTTGACCATGAAGGTAGATGAAATGATTAATAGGCTTAAGAAGTATAAAAACCATTTTGCCTTTAGATAGAGAGTATTCATTCAATATCCCCTAAGTGTGCTAATTTCCATTCATTTAATTAGCAATATTATTTAAACCTAACTTAGATCTAACAAAGGCATGACTTTATTTCAACCAATCAAGGCGTGAATGAATCACCTATCAGCCATTTTTATACTTTTTTTACACTACTCACTTCTCTTTTATCAACATCTTTACAGACCTTTAAGTACGCTTACTCAATCTAAAAAGTAAAAGGATTGTTCTGATGTTGATATTCGGTGCTGTGACGTTAGTTGTTTTGCTCACTGCTTATCTTATCTATGTATTATTTAACGCAGAGGCATTTTAAAAATGGCAACAATGATGTTGATATATCTTGCTGTTTTTCTAATCACATTATTAGTGATGGGGAAAATGCTTGGCTATTATTTAGCCCGCCTTATTGAAGGTGATTTACCTCATTGGGTTACTCAAACCGAACATGTTATTTGGCGTTGTTGTGGTTTTAAACCCGCAGGAAAAGCAATCCAGCCAATGAGCTGGTATCACTATATGCTTGCCCTACTTATTTTTAATTTAATGGGGGCAGTCCTATTATTTGTCATACTACTTAACCAAGGTTATTTACCTTTAAATCCTCAATTTGCCCCTAATATGAATTGGGATTTAGCGCTAAATACAACCATCAGTTTTATTACAAATACGAATTGGCAAGCTTATAGTGGCGAAACTGCGGTCAGTTATTTAAGCCAAATGACAGGACTTGCCGTACAAAACTTCTTATCTGCAACAACGGGGATTGCTGTTGCCTTTGTGCTAATTAGAGCGTTAACACAATCTTCTTGTACTTCAATCGGGAATGCGTGGATTGATATTGGGCGTATTACACTCTATGTCTTACTGCCTTTATCAATTATTTGGTCGCTATTATTTGTCAGCCAAGGCGTTATACAAAACTTTCACCCTGCGGTATTAAGTCAAGGTCTTGATGGGCAACAGCAGTGGTTACCTATGGGACCCGTAGCCTCTCAAGAAGCGATAAAGCTATTGGGAACAAATGGTGGTGGCTATTTTGCTGCAAACTCGGCTCACCCTTACGAAAACCCAACATCATTAAGTAACTTCTTACAGATACTTGCCATATTTCTTATTCCTACCGCCCTATGTTTTGCCTTTGGTCGATTAAGTGGAATACAACGCCAAGGTTATACCTTGCTTTGGACTATGACGTTGATTTTTATTGTCGCTGTTACGGTGATTACTTGGGCTGAATGGCAAGGAAATTCAGAATTTATCTTTGCAGGTACAGATAGCTCGCTGAATATGGAAGGCAAAGAAACACGTTTTGGCATATTAGGTAGCGCTATTTTTATTGCGGTCACAACAGCCGCATCTTGTGGTGCAGTTAATGCTATGCATGACTCATTAACCGCTTTAGGCGGCATGGTGCCAATGTGGTTAATGCAAACAGGAGAAGTAGTCTTTGGCGGTGTAGGTTCAGGGTTTTACGGCATGATCCTCTATGTATTATTAGCGGTATTTATCGCGGGATTAATGGTTGGTCGAGCTCCTGAATACCTTGGTAAAAAGATTGGTGTTGCTGAAATGAAATGGGTAGCCATTGCTATTTTAATTTCTCCAATCGTAATTTTATTAGGTACAAGCCTCGCCTTATTTACTGATGTTGGTCGTGAAGCCATTTTAAATCCAGGTCCTCACGGCTTTAGTGAAGTGTTATATGCCTTTACTTCTGCTGCTAATAATAACGGCAGCGCTTTTGCTGGGCTTGACGCCAGTTCACCGTTTTACAATCTATTATTAGGGCTTGCTATGTTAATTGGTCGCTTTGGTGTCATGTTACCTGTTTTAGCTATTGCGGGCAGTTTAGCCGTGAAAAAACGTCAGCCTGAAAGTTTAGCAACCCTCTCTACCACATCACCCCTCTTTATTTTGTTATTGATCCTCACTGTATTAATGATCGGCGCGTTGACTTTTGTTCCGGCATTAGCACTTGGTCCTATTGCAGAACACTTACAACTGTTTTGGGCTAAATAAGGAAACGTATCATGAAAACAACCCAACTCTTTGACAGAAAAACTGTGATATTGGCTTTCTTTGATGCGATAAAAAAATGTACGCCCCAAGCACAATGGCGTAACCCTGTTATGTTTATCGTTTATGTTGGTGCACTTTTAACTACCGGAATTTGGATTACTTCATGGTTGAATTATCTCCCTGATGATAATCACTTTACTTCACAAGTGATGCTTTGGTTATGGGTGACATTGCTATTTGCCAATTTCGCTGAGTCATTAGCAGAAAGTCGAAGTAAAGCACAAGCGGCTAGCTTACGTGGCGCTAAACAACAATCCAAAGCGACACGTCTACTTCACGCAGAGATTAATGCTCAAAAAGAAACCGTTGACTCTTTCTCATTGCATAAAGGCGATATCGTTTTAGTCAATGCTGGCGAAACGATCCCTTGTGATGGTGAAGTCATTGAAGGTGGTGCCTCAGTTGATGAAAGCGCGATCACGGGTGAGTCAGCACCGGTGATCCGTGAATCAGGTGGTGATTTTTCCTCAGTGACTGGCGGGACTCGAGTATTATCAGATTGGCTGATTATTCGTTGTACTGCTGAAGCCGGTAATTCATTTCTTGATCGAATGATCGGAATGGTAGAAGGCGCAAAGCGTAGAAAGACACCGAATGAAATTGCTTTAACTATCTTATTAACAGCTCTAACACTTATTTTCTTATTGGCTTGCATTACCCTTTATCCATTCAGTGTTTTTGCTGTCGAGTTTCAAGGGCATGGCGATGTGATTTCGGTTGTGACTTTAATTGCTTTATTAGTTTGCCTTATTCCTACTACGATTGGCGGTTTGCTTTCATCAATTGGTGTGGCAGGCATGAGCCGAATGCTTGATGCCAATGTGATTGCAACCAGTGGACGTGCTGTCGAAGCAGCAGGTGATGTTGATGTCCTACTGCTTGATAAAACAGGCACAATTACTCTCGGTAATCGTCAAGCTTCTCGTTTCATTCCTCTTTCTGGGATTAGCGAAAAACAACTTGCTGATGCCGCACAGCTAAGTTCACTTGCAGATGAAACACCTGAAGGTAGAAGCATTGTGATCCTCGCTAAACAACGTTTTAATTTACGCGAACGTGATTTGGCGTCCATTGGTGCTTCATTTATTCCCTTCTCGGCAATGACAAGAATGAGTGGTGTGAATTTAGGAGAGCGTTTGATCCGCAAAGGCTCCGTTGATGCTATTCGTCGCCATATTGAAGTCAGTCACGGCGATTTTCCTGATGAAGTCACCATCATAGTCGAGCAAGTCGCTAGAACAGGTGGAACACCACTGGTGGTCGTTGAAAATCAGAAAGTCTTAGGGGTTGTTGAACTTAAAGATATTGTGAAAGGTGGGATCAAAGAGCGCTTTGCTCAACTGCGCCAAATGGGCATAAAAACCGTGATGATCACCGGTGATAATCATCTTACAGCGGCCGCTATCGCCGCAGAATCTGGCGTTGATGATTTTCTGGCTGAAGCAACACCTGAGGCAAAATTAGCCTTAATTCGTCAATATCAATCAGAAGGTCGATTAGTCGCCATGACGGGGGATGGTACGAATGATGCGCCTGCATTGGCGCAAGCCGATGTTGCTGTTGCGATGAACTCAGGTACTCAAGCGGCAAAAGAAGCGGGAAACATGGTTGATTTAGACTCAAATCCAACAAAATTAATCGAAGTTGTGCATATTGGTAAACAAATGCTAATGACAAGGGGCGCTTTAACGACATTTAGTATTTCTAACGATATCGCCAAATATTTTGCCATTATACCGGCTGCTTTCGCTGTCACCTACCCACAGCTCAACATGCTTAATGTTATGAACTTACATTCACCCGCATCTGCAATGTTATCCGCCGTTATTTTTAATGCCTTAATTATTGTCTTTTTGATCCCCCTCGCGCTTAAAGGTGTTCATTATCGCCCTGTTTCTGCGCATTCATTATTGCGCCGTAATCTCTCTTTATACGGGATCAGTGGATTATTAGTGCCTTTCATTGGCATTAAAATCATCGATATGATTTTAGCGTTTATTGGGTTTTAAGGAGTTTTATATGCATCTATTTCGTTCATCATTAGTGATGTTATTATTACTCACATTGATAACTGGGCTCGCCTATCCTTTGCTTATTACAGGATTAGCCAACCTTATTTTTCCTTGGCAAGCGAATGGCTCACGGATTTACCAAGACAATAAACTTATTGGCTCTGAACTGATTGGGCAACAATTTACGCGAAATGATTATTTTAAAAGTCGTCCATCAATGACGTCAGAAATGCCTTATAACAGTATGGCATCAGGCGCCAGCCAACTAGCAACATCAAATCCATTACTTCTTAATGAGATAACTAAGCGTGTTCAAGTATGGAAAAAAATAACCCATAATCAACACGTTGTTCCTGTTGATTTAGTGACGGCATCAGGAAGTGGGCTTGATCCTCATATTTCATTACAAGCCGCTTATTATCAAATTGAAAACATTGCATATTCTCGTCAACTCACTAAAAATGAAATTAAGCAATTAATAAAAGACAATACAACATCGCCGCTAATGTCATTTATGGGGAAGCCTGTTGTGAATGTATTTATGCTAAATCAAGCACTTGATAAATTAAGTGCAGAAAAACAGCAAAAAGTGAGTACTCAATAAAATGGAACTCGATCACGATCAGCAATGGCAACGTCCCTCACCCGATGATTTACTCGCTTCAACTCGAACCACAACGCGTGGACGATTAAAAATATTTTTTGGTGCTTGTGCGGGAGTCGGGAAAACTTACGCCATGTTGCAAGAAGCTCAACGTCTCCACCAGCAAGGTATTGATGTACTTGCCGGGGTTGTTGAAACACACCAAAGGCAAGAAACGGCTGCATTACTTCACGGATTACCTTTATTGCCACCACAACGTATTCATCATCATGGTAGAAAGCTTGTCGCGTTTGATTTAGATGCCGCGTTAGCCAGACATCCTGCTGTGATCTTAATGGATGAATTGGCCTTTAGTAATCCTCATAAATGTCGGCATCCTAAGCGCTGGCAAGATGTTGAAGAGCTATTAGATGCGGGTATTGATGTACTTACGACAATAAATGTACAACATATTGAAAGCCTTAATGATATCGTGGGAAGCATTACAGGAATTCGTGTCCAAGAGACGATCCCTGACTATATTTTTGATAGTGCTGATGAAGTGGTTATGGTGGATTTACCGCCTGATGATCTACAACAACGTTTGCACGAAGGTAAAGTATATCTCTCCGGACAAGCAGAACGTGCCATTGAACACTTTTTTCGCAAGGGTAATTTAATCGCACTACGAGAGTTAGCGTTACGCCGTATGGCAGATAGAGTTGATACACAAGTTAAAGAATTTCGAGATAGCCAAGGAACGTCTCCTGTTTGGCATACCACAGATAGTCTGATGGTATGCCTTGGCGCTCACGGCGGTAACGACAAATTAGTTCGTACGGCTGCACGTTATGCTGCCGCCTTTGGTTGCCAATGGCATGCTATTTATGTTGAAACACCTAAACTGCATCAAATAGGAGAACATAAACGCCGAGCAATCTTGCACTCTCTAAAACTGGCACAACATCTAGGTGCGAGAACAGCTATCCTTTCTGATAACCAGGCGGAAAAGGCTGTGATCCGCTACGCCAGAGAGCATAATCTTGGGAAAGTCATTATTGGTCAACGTGCTTACCAAAAATGGCAATGGTTAAAACGCTGGGTGCGGATGCGCTTTGCAGAAAAATTAGCACGCTATGCACCCGATATCCATGTTATCAGTGTTGCGCTCAACGATGATGACATACGTTATAAAACCAAAACAGCACCACTGCAGCCAGAGAAATGGCGACAAGAGATAAAAGGCTATTTTACAGCGATTGTCTCATGTTTAGTGATCACCTTATTTTCTCGCACATTTCTATTAGCGCTAGATAAAGCCAATTTAGTGACACTCTATTTATTGGGGGTTGTATTAATTGCGCTCTTTTTTGGCCGTCGCCCTTCTATTTTTGCCGCATTAATCAACGTTATTAGTTTTGACTTATTTTTTGTACAGCCTCACTTTTCACTCGCTGTACTGGACATGCAGTATTTAATCACTTTTACCGTCATGCTTATTGTAGGCTTAGTCGTCGGTAATTTAACAGCGGGTATGCGTTATCAAACTCGCGTCGCCCGTTACCGAGAACAACGCACTCGCCACTTATTTGAAATGACGAGAGAACTGGGTCGAGCAGTAACGTTACAAGACGTTGTTCGTACTAGCTATCATTTTTTATCCAGTGCATTTGATGCTAAGGTTTGCTTATTACTCCCCAATAAACAAGGCGAATTAATGCCTTTTCATGCGCAAGGCATGGGAGCATTACCTATTGATAATGCAATTGCACGCTGGTGTTGTGATAAAGACCAAATTGCGGGCGCAGGTACAGATACGCTGCCAAGTGTGCCTTACCAACTACACCCGATTACCGCATCTCAACAAGTTTTAGCGATTTTAGCGATCGAGCCAAATAATCTTCGCCAACTGCTTATCCCTGAACAACAGCAATTATTACAAACGTTTAATGGTTTGATTGCGAATGCGCTTGAACGATTACAACAGGCTGAAATTGCAGAACAATCTCGAATTAACATAGAAAGAGAGCAATTAAGAAATGCATTATTAGCTGCACTTTCTCATGATTTAAAAACACCCCTTACAGTGCTTTTTGGACAATCAGAAATTTTACTTCTCGATTTAAGCGCTGAAGGTTCATCCCATACAGAACAAGTTAACCAAATTCGACAGCAAATCCTGACAACTTCACGATTAGTCAATAATTTACTTGATATGGCGCGTATTCAATCTGGCGGTATTCAAGTTAATTTACAATGGAATTCGCTACAAGAAATAACGGGAAGCGCCATTCGTTCACTCTCTTATTTACTTGATAAACATCCATTACAAATTGATATTTCTGCTGAGTTATTGCTTTATTGTGATGGTAATTTAATAGAACGAGTTATCACAAACTTACTTGAAAATGCAGTAAAATATACGTCATCAAGCACAAAGCTAGGGGTAAAAGCCTATATTGAAGCCCCTAAAATTCATGTTGAAGTGTGGGATGAAGGTCATGGGATCCCCACTGAGCAACTACAACTTATTTTTAATAAATTTTCACGCGCAGTAAAAGAATCCGCCATTCCTGGTGTGGGATTAGGTTTAGCAATATGTAGCGCGATTATTCGCTTACATGAAGGTGAAATTTGGGCGGAAAACAATAAAAAAGGTGGAGCAAGTTTTCACTTTGTTCTACCTTTAAAATCACTCCCTGATATTGATGAGATTGAAATAAAACAGTGACTCCATATAACATTTTAATTATTGAAGATGAAAAAGAGATCTTACGTTTTGTTCGGCTTGCATTAGAGAACGAAGGATTTCGTGTTTATGAAGCCAATGAATGCCAACGAGGATTAATTGAAGCCGCATCAAGAAAACCTGATTTAGTGATCCTCGATCTTGGTTTACCTGATAAAGATGGCCTCTGTTTTATTCAAGACTTTCGTCAATGGAGTAGCACACCGGTTATCGTACTTTCAGCACGAGATTCAGAACAAGATAAAGTAAAAGCACTAGATGCTGGAGCGGACGATTATCTGACAAAACCCTTTGGTATTAGTGAACTCCTCGCCAGAGTCAGAGCATCACTACGCCGTTTTGTTAAACAAGAAACACAGAGCTCACAATTTTCTTTTGGTGATATTACAATTGATTGGGTTAATCGTCTTGTTACTCGTCAAAATGAACCTGTTCATTTAACGCCAACAGAATTTCGTTTGCTAAGTGAATTGGTTAATAATAGTGGTAAAGTGCTTACGCAGCGGCATTTAATGCAACATGTCTGGGGGCCTAATTTTGTTGAACATAGCCACTATTTACGCATTTATATGGGACATTTACGCCAAAAACTAGAAGCAGATCCCGCATGTCCAGTGCATTTAATGACCGAAACGGGGATCGGCTATCGATTTATGCCTTAATCTTCTTCATGAGATTATATGATTAAGCCATCGCCGAAATCGTTTTTCTAAAACGTAATAAAGCCAAGGCGAAAAAGACGGAACCAATAATAATCAAGATAATAAATTGTGGCCACACAATTGAGAAGTCAGCACCACGATATAAAATAGCCTGAGCTAAGCTAACAAAGTGCGTAGTTGGCATTGTTTGCATTACATCCTGTACAAACTGAGGCATGCTTTCTCGTGATGTCATCCCTCCTGATAACATATTCAATGGTAACAATACCATAATCATCAATAAACCAAATTGAGGCATTGAACGAGCCATTGTTCCTAAAAAAATGCCGATTGAGGTTGTCGCAAATAAGCTTAAAGCAACACCACACATAAACAGCAGAACAGAGCCTTCGATAGGAACATGGAGTAAAGATTTCACAACTAATACTAACGACATGACTGATGCCAATAAGACAACCAACCCCATTGACCATATCTTAGAAAGCATAATTTCAAAAGGCGTTACTGGCATAACCAGTAAGTGCTCAATGGTACCATGTTCACGCTCTCGGATTAATGCAGCCCCAGTTAATACTATCGATAACATAGTGATATTATTAATAATTGCCATAACAGAACCAAACCAAGATTGTGTCAGATTCGGGTTAAAACTCATTCTAATTTCCAAATCAACAGGCAGTGGATCATTGGTTCTATTTTTCGCTAAAAAGGTTTTTGCTTCCCCCATGACAATGTTTTGAATATAGCTATTACCTAAGAAAGCTTGGCTCATCCTCGTTGCATCAATATTAACTTGTATTTCAGGTTTTCGACCCGCTAAGAGATCTCGCTGAAAATTAGGTGGAATATCAAGTGCAAAGGTATAAGTACCTCTATCCAATAAACCATCAATTTGCTCAGGCGTAATATCAGCTGGGGGTAAGAAATAAGGCATATAAAAACTATTTACAATACGTGCAGATAGCTGTGATTTGTCCTGATCCGCAACGGCAATCGGTGCGTGATGTAACGAACCAGGTGTAACCGTCGCTGATGAATAAATTGACACCGTAAAGGCAAACACAATTAACGCCAGCATAGCTTTATCACGAGAGAGACTGCGTAGCTCTTTTACGCCTAAATTAAACACATTTTGAATTGTGCGCCACATTTAAGCCTCCTGCTTTTTCAAGAAAAAGACACTCAACCCAATCACAATTGGGATAGTGATAAGCAAAGGAATAAAAGACCAAGGTAAATCAAACAGGTTTAATCCCTTAGAGAATGTCCCTCGTGAGATAGTTAAAAAGTGGGATGTAGGATAAATATGCCCTATCCATTTACCTATACCTTCCAGAGACGAAACAGGATCAATCATTCCTGAAAATTGTGTTGCTGGAATTAAGGTAATAATTGAAGTACCAAAGATGGCCGCAATCTGGCTTTTCATAAAGCAAGAAATAAGCAATCCCATTCCAGTGGCAATCGTAATATAGAGTAATGCACCTAAAGAAAGCGTTAACATACTCCCTTTAAAACTTACTCCAAACACAAAGACCGAAAGCGCACAGAGCATAAAAAAGTTAAACATACCCAATAAGATATAAGGAAATTGCTTACCTAATAAAAACTCTGCTTTGGTAATAGGTGTAACATAAAGGTTGATAATGGAGCCAAGCTCTTTTTCACGAACAACGCTCAACGCACTTAACATTGCGGGGATCATCATTAATAAAAGAGGAATAACAGCAGGTACAATTGCGGGTAAACTTTTAACATCAGGGTTATAGCGATAGCGAGTTTCGATATCAATGGGTGATAATTTATCAACCACATTTGTTGGCTGACGCATTGCCATATCAAGCATCCATGTTAAATGCATAGCCTGAATATAACCGCGAACAGTTTCAGCCCGATTAGGCATTGCACCATCGATCCAAACACCTATTTTTACAGTATTACCTTTGGCAACATCCCGTGCAAAGTTAGGTGGGATTTCAATCGCCACCGTAATATCACCACTACGTAACCGTTTTTCCAATTGGTCATAATCTGTGATGGGCGCCTTTTCAATAAAATAACGAGAGCCTGAAAGGTTTTGGCTATATGCCTGACTTAACCCTGTTTGATCTCTATCCATAATACCGAAGCGTAAATTTTCAACATCCAAACTAATGCCGTAACCCATAATAAACATCAGGATCACCGTACCTAACAGCGCTAAAGTAAGACGTACAGGATCTCGGCGTAATTCCATACCTTCACGAATACTATAACTAAATAAACGTCGTAAGCTAAATCTTTGTTTTAACGCTTTTTCCGCACTTTCATGAGTGGATGCTGGAAGTTGTAGGCTTTTTTCATCAAGTTCAGGTGCTTCTTGCTCACCAGATGCTTTTTTAAGGTAATCAATAAAAACGGCTTCAAGCGTATCAAATTGGCTATTTTTAACTAAATTTGCAGGTGTATCTGTGACTAATACTTTACCCGCATGCATCAGTGACATTCGGTCACAACGTGCAGCTTCATTCATAAAGTGAGTTGAAATAAAAATAGTGACACCGTCACGTCTTGATAAATCAACCATCAAGTTCCAAAACATATCTCGTGCAATAGGGTCAACCCCTGAAGTCGGCTCATCCAATATCAACATTTCAGGTTTATGGATAACAGCAACGGCGAGCGATAAACGCTGACGAATACCTAATGGCAACCCATCGGGCATCATTTCTTCAACATCAGTTAAATTAAAACGCTCACTCATTTCCTTAACACGTTGAGGAATGTCCTCTTCTGGAATATGAAAAAGCTTGGCATGTAATTCAAGGTTTTGACGTACAGTCAATTCACTATAAAGTGAAAATGCTTGAGACATATAGCCAACACGTCGGCGCGTTTCAATATCTTTAGGATCAACTTCTTGACCAAATAACCAAGCTCGCCCTTCACTCGCCTCAAGTAAACCTGTCAGCATTTTCATGGTGGTCGATTTACCACAACCATTTGATCCTAAGAATCCAAAAATTTCACCTTTAGGAATACGAAAGCTTACATGGTCTACGGCAACAAATTGTCCAAAACGCATGGTTAAATCTTGTGCTTCAATGGCGATAGTATCATCGTCACTTTTATCTCTGGGAGGGATAATCACTTTTTGGTGATCTTTCTTTTTCTCTTCTGGCAATAACTCGATAAAAGCAGCTTCTAATTCATCAGTATGAGTTTGAGCTTTTAATTCATCAGCGTGACCTGTTGCTAATATTTTTCCTGCATCCATAGCAACCAACCAATCAAAACGCTCAGCTTCTTCCATATACGCGGTCGCAACTAATACGCTCATATTTTTTTTGCGCTTACGTATACGATTAATTAACTCCCAAAATTGTGCTCGTGATAATGGGTCAACGCCCGTAGTCGGTTCATCAAGAATGAGTAATTCTGGATCATGAATAAGCGCACAACATAACCCCAGTTTTTGTTTCATTCCTCCTGAAAGTTTACCCGCAGGTCTATCTCGAAATGGCGCTAACCCCGTACTTTCAAGTAAGTCATTTATGCGTTCTACCCGCTCTTGTTTTGATTGCCCAAATAAACGTCCAAAGAAATCAACATTTTCAAAAACAGAAAGTGTGTGATAAAGATTTTTACCTAATCCTTGCGGCATATACGCAATAAGTGGGCAGACGGCTCTTCGGTGTTCAACATCATTCATATCACCGTTTAAAACAATTACTTGTCCTGTTTGGATTTCTCTTGCACCAGAAATAAGAGAGATCAAGCTTGATTTCCCTACACCATCAGGACCAATTAACCCGACCATTTTTCCAGCAGGAATAGCCAATGTCACATCATCAAGCGCTTTGGTATCGCCATAATGTTGGGATACATGAGTCAATTCAATGATATGAGAATGGTTTTGCGTTCTCATTGTTTGACTCATTGCGGTAATTTCACCTCTAAATCAGTTGGCCAAGATTGAGTATTATCTAAACGAATATAAGCACGTCCTGGTAAACCCGTTTTTACATATTCAAGGTGTTTTTCAAGTAATTCAGGTGAAATTCGCGCTCTTACACGGAACATGAGTTTTAATCGTTCATTATCAGTTTCAACGGTTTTGGGTGTAAATTGAGCGACACTCGCAACGTAAGTTGTTTTTGCAGGAATAACAATATGAGGTGCCGCATCTAAAATAATGTGAACTTCACTTCCTAATGCCGCTTTACCCGCCGCTTCTGTTGGTAAAAAGAACGTCATATAGACATCACTGAGATCGACCATATTTAATACACGGCCCCCCGCACCTAAAACTTCACCCGGCTCTGCGACACGATACTGAACTCGACCATTACGTGGTGCTTTTAAAATGCTGTCATCTAATTCTGCTAAAATGCGTCTTTCAGTTGCTGTTGCAGCGTCCACTTTTGTATTAGCTTGAATGATCCCTGCTTTAGCCGATTCTATTGCTGCGATGGTGGCGGTTTCTTGCGCTTTAGCGGCTTCAACGGCTGCTCTTGCCCCTTCTGTTCTAGCAATATCATCATCTAATTGTTGAATAGAAATCGCATTCGTTTTGACTAATGCACGAGAACGATTGAGTCTTTTTTGTGCGGCATCAAGCTCAGCAATACGTTGACGAACAACGGCCTGAGCAGCAAGTTGTTCACTTTTACGTTGCGACAATGCTGATTGTGCAGTCACCACACTACTTTTTGCTTGATTTAATTGCGCTTGAACTTCATGAAGTTGTTCTTTAAGTGTTCGAGTATCCATGTTTGCTAACACTTCACCCGCTTTAACAAAATCACCTTCTTGAACTAAAATAGAATCGATTCTTCCCGGAGTTTTCGTTGAAATATCAATTTCTGTTGCTTCTATTCTCCCATTACTTTGAGCAAATCCTGAAGGAAGTGTTGGTGCCTGAGATTTCCACCAAAAAATTCCCGCGGCAATAATCGCGACGAGAATAATGCTATAAACAAAAAAACGACTCTTTTTTTGATTTTTCATATAAATTATTTAACCTTCCTTTAGCCATAAAAGAATACCAAAAATATGTTTATCCGCTGTATGTAAGAAAATAGTTAAATAATGAAGCGTATTAATTTTTTATTTTATCTCTATTTAAAAATAGTTCATTTTTATTGATAAAGCTAACGTACGCACTATAAAAAAATAAAAAAACTAAAGGCTAACCTTATGAATTATAAATATTATGTCATTATAATAGAGCCTTAACTCAAATTAATGTAGTACTTTTATCACATAATCGACCATCTATTTTTGATTATTCAAGGAAACACACAAATTGTATATAGAAACCCCATTTTTCATTACATGAAAAACCAAATGAAATAATAACAAAGTGTTATCAACATATTAATCAATATAAAAAACCACTTATTTTTTTAATAAAAATCAAGCTCAAAACTGAGTCATGCCCTAATTTAAAATCATTAAAAATTGTATTTGTTATATCATTTAGTGAATTTTATATTTTAAATTTCATCATATAAAATAAAAACAAAAAGTAAAAATAGCATTATTATTTTTAAAAATACGATTAGCTACGTTTTATATTTATTCTCTTCATTAAATCAAAAAATATTTAAAATATGCAATATATTGATTTTATTTAAAAATAATAAAAATAAGCGATTATATGATGAAGATCGACAAATTAAAAAGAAAGTTGAGTGTTCAGACCACTTATACCGTAAACTTTTTATATAGTGATTATTGCAGTTAGTTATCAAAGTACGTTGATGTAATTAATTAGAATTTCAGATCAAGATCCTAACATCCACATGATGATACCACGTCAATTTTAATTAAAAACGAGAAAGATTATATGAATAATATTAAATATAAACTTGCCACAATGACACTTTGTACCCTGTTTGCTAGCTCTGTTTTTGCAAATACCGAAGCCCCTATTCGTCTTGTTATTCATGGTGGTGCAGGCACAATCACTAAAGACACCATTACGCCAGAACAAGAAAAAGAATATAAAGAAAAACTAACCGAAGCATTAAATGCTGGATATGCTGTTTTAAATAGTGGCGGCACCAGCATCGAAGCTGTTCAAAAATCCATTAATGTCATGGAAGATTCCCCCTTATTTAATGCAGGGAAAGGGGCCGTTTTCACCCATGATGGCCGTAATGAACTTGATGCTTCTATTATGGATGGTAAAACCCGTAAAGCTGGCGCTGTTGCGGGTGTAACTACAGTTAAAAATCCAATTAATGCGGCCATTGCCGTGATGGAAAAAAGCCCACATGTTATGATGGTTTCTAACGGTGCTGATCTTTTTGCTAAAGAACAAGGGCTTACTATCGTTGATCCGTCCTATTTTAGAACTGAACATCGTTGGCAACAACTTCAAAAAGCCATAGAAAAAGAACAAGTCGTTTTAGATCATGATGGTAAAACAGCGGCTCTTTTTGTTGATCCGATGATGTATGATTATAAATATGGCACTGTTGGTGCAGTTGCTCTTGACCAACATGGAAACTTGGCAGCGGGAACCTCTACGGGAGGAATGACAAATAAGCGTTATGGTCGAGTCGGTGATTCCCCTATTATTGGTGCAGGTAATTATGCTGATAATGAAACTGTTGCGGTATCAGCAACAGGATCGGGTGAAATGTTTATTAGAACCTTAACTGCCTTCAATATCGCAGCTCAAGTTAAATATAAAAATTTACCTTTAGAAGAAGCGGCTCAAAATGCACTTGATGAAGTTAAAGCGATTAATGGTAGTGGCGGTGTTATCGTATTAGATAAGACAGGTAACTACACAATGAGTTTTAATTCTGAAGGTATGTACCGTGGCACAATTGGTAATGATGGAAAACCCGTTGTCGCAATTTATAAAGAGTAATTTAACTACCCCTTGATGATTTCGCACCCAATTTTTACCCGTTTCACCGCAATTTTTAAGCGGATAAAAGGTGAAAATCGTGGGTGCGAAAACGATATAAGCGCCTTTTTCCTCTTCTTAGTCCCTACTCTTTTTCTTAATCCTATCTGCCACTTTTTTCCCTTAACTTAATGAGTCTGTTATTTACCCTAAAAACGCTCACTTAGCCCTCATTATGACGATAAAATAAACAAGATCATTTCTACTTATTAAAATGATCCTTTGAAAAAGTAGCTTTTTTCTTTTTTAGATCTGTTAGAATATTCATCATGGTTATGTTGGTTTAATAAGGAAATCACAGTGGAATTTCACCACGACGATCAGGAGCTTCCGCCTGAAAAATCACTTGTATTGTCTGAAAAACACACATTATTGGATCTAAATGCAACATTTACCTCACCCGCTCATACCAATCCCGCATTAGCCTATTTGATGAGTTTAGGGTCAAAACGTAGCCGTCAAACAATGGGATCTTTTTTAACTATTGTGGCTAAGATGATCGGTTTTTCTTCTCTAAAAAATTGCCAATGGGGAGCACTTCGCCGTCATCATATTCAAGCTATTATTGATATGTTATCTGATGCCAATAAAGCCCCCGCGACTATCAATACATATCTTGCCGCATTAAAAGGTGTTGCTTTAGAAGCTTGGGCAATGAAACAAATGGATACTGAAAGTTATCAGCATATCCGCCAAGTTAAATCGGTAAGAGGAAGTCGATTACCCAAAGGTCGCGCACTAACCAGTAATGAAATTCGTGCTTTATTTAGAAGTTGTGAAAAAGACAATTCATCGAAAGGTTTAAGAGATGCCGCAATATTAAGTGTGTTATTAGGGTGTGGATTACGTCGTTCAGAAATAGTGGCACTTAATTACGAGCATATCCAATTTCGCGATCAAGCTTTTCTTGTTAGAGGTAAAGGTAATAAAGAACGAATGTCTTATATGCCTGATGATACTTGGGATCGTGTTCAATTATGGATTGATGAAATAAGGGGCACACAAGATGGCCCTCTTTTCACTCGCATTCGTCGGTTTGATGATGTCACCGATGAGCGGATCACCGATCAGGCCATTTACTATATTTTAGAAACTCGGCAAAAAGAAAGTGGTATTGATAAATTTGCTCCTCATGATCTAAGAAGAACATTTGCATCTGCTATGCTTGATAATGGTGAAGATATTGTCACTGTAAAAGATGCGATGGGACATGCCAGTATTATGACGACTCAACGTTATGATAGACGTGGAGATGATCGTTTAAGAAAAGCAGCGAGACATTTGCGTTTTTAAATTTTATTTATAAATACCCTATTATAAAAAATATCTATTTGATAATACGTCTTAAAATCCCCAATTATCGGATTGTTGTCCAATAATTAGGGATTTTTATTGCTTACCTTTTATCTGAACGGTGGCTCATTAAATGTCCTTAATTTACGGGAGTGTAAATTACTCTCTTCTTGTTTAAGTAATTCAATAGCTTGAATACCAATTTGTAAATGCTCTGATACCGCCCCTTCATAAAAATGATTAGCCTGACCGGGTAATTTAATTTCACCATGCAATGGTTTATCTGATACACACAATAAAGTGCCATAAGGAACACGAAAACGATAACCTTGTGCGGCAATTGTGGCACTTTCCATATCAACAGCGACAGCACGACTTAAGTTAAATCGTCTCGCTGAAACCGAAAAACGTAATTCCCAGTTACGATCATCTGTTGTAACAACAGTCCCTGTTCTTAATCTTTGTTTTACTTCATGCCCAGGTTTACCGCTGATCATTTTCGTCGCATCATAAAGTGCACGTTGTACTTCAGCAATATTTGGGATAGGAATATCAGGAGGTAAAACGTCATCTAAAATATGATCATCACGTAAATAAGCATGAGCTAAAACATAATCACCAAGTTGTTGGCTTTCTCGTAACCCGCCACAATGACCAATCATTAACCAAACATGAGGACGTAAAACGGCTAAGTGATCACAAATTGTTTTCGCATTTGAAGGACCAACGCCAATATTCACTAATGTTATTCCGGGACCTTCTTTAGCAATTAAATGATAGGCGGGCATCTGATATTTCTTCCAAGTTAAATCCGATATTAACTTTTCAGGATCAACGGTTTCTGCTGTAATTCGCTGAAACCCAGCACAAGAAAGTGCACAATATGGACTATTTTTATCAGCAACTTGATCGCAAGCCCAACGAACGAACTCATCAACATAACGATTATAATTTGTGTATAAAATATAGGGCTGAACATCTTCAGGTAATGTACCTGTGTAATGTTTTAAACGTGCCAATGAAAAATCAGTACGTAATGCATCAAAATGAGAAAGTGGTAATATTTCCCTATTACAACTTACACCATCGGTAATTTCATCACCGATTTTAGATAAATCAGTGGTTGGAAAATATTTTGCTAAAGAGGCACTCATCTTTCTATCAAAACCAATGCCTGTTCCATCAATCACAAAAGGATAAGGAATTTCTTGTTTTGAAGCGGTCACTTCAAAAGTGGCATGGTAAGCATCAGCAATAAGTTGTAGTTGTTCTGACAGATAATTTTCAAATAAAGCTGGATTAGTGATCGTGGTAGAATAATTACCTGATTTTGATAATCGACCATAAGCGCGTGTTTTATCTTCTGTTTTAACTTCACCTGACCAATATACCGTTAATTGAGGATAAGCAAATAATCCTTCCGCTCTCTGTTTTACATCAGGTAACTTTCCATCTTGAGCATAATCAATAATGGCATTGCGCAAAGCATCAACAGCATTTTGATATTGTTGTTTTAACTCATTAATAATTTTTTGAATTTCTAGATTATGAGGTTGTGACATAAAAGAGCCTCTTATTTATTATTGGTTTTATAGCTATCATAACAAGAAGCTCTCTTTATCCCAAGATCAAGATTTTAATAAACTATATTCAACTTTACTTTCATTAGGGAGAATGGTTAGTTTTTTCATCAAATCAGGATTAAATTCAAATTTGATATTTATACTTTCTTCCAGTAAAAGAAATCTATTTTGTTTATAATTAAATTTATCGCCAATTTTATCGCTCATTCTATTCATAATTTCATTTTGATATTTAGCTAATGCGGTATCTACCTTTTCCCTTGTTATAGGAGAATCGACAAAATTTTTAATGTATAAATTCATAGAATTATGATCAAATTCATTTAAAATAGAGTCTGATAGCTGACTTACCTTTTCAATATCACAATCTGTAATTTCCTTTTTATTGTTGACCGTTATAATGTATGAGTTATCTTTCTTTTCTATATTAACAGATGTCTTTCCTGTAAAAGGTGAGTACATTGAAGCTATATGCTCATATTCTTCAAATGAATTTTTTATTATTGGGAAAATACCTTGATTGAGCAATTCAAAGATAATCATAGTATCTTGATTATTTAATGGTTTAAGTTTATTTTCTAACAAAGCGATATCAGATATCTTTTCACCATTGAATTTCAAATCATATCTTGATATATCGTTCTCTACCTGTTCCCTAAGTTTTTCGTAACTATGCGACTCTGTAGAATCATATATATTTTTGACTAATTGTTCAGTATCAATATTAACTAGATATTTTTTACTATTTTCTTTCAAATAATCGTATTTATCATTGAATGATTCTTTTGCATCAAAGGCATTACTATCAAACCGTTGATTGTCAAGAGAACTATCTTCATCATTAAGACATTCAGTAAGAATTTTTCTAAATGCACTAAACTTTTCCCCAAAATCATTGTCATCATTACTTAATGTAGACAGTTTATAACTATTATTAATAAATTCACCTAGTTCTTCACTACTATAGTTTTTTAAATTTAAATTGAGTTCATTCTTTATAGCGTTAACAAGTGGTGTGACATCACTACTTGATTTAATAATTTCACCATTAAAATCAATACAATAATCAATATTATTGTTATTTAATTCATATTGAAAATTATTTCTATACTGTTCTCCCGCAAGTTTCTTTAAGTGAAAGAAATCTCTATTTTTTTCTAGCACTGTTGTTTCTTGGCTAAAATAAATATTATGAATTAAGGTTAATACTTTTTTTTCCTGACTAAATCCAAACCAGTCTTTTATTTTTTCCCAAATAGTCATTACATCAGATGGTGAGTTATCTGCTAATTTATTTATTTTTTCCTGACTAATATTCGCATTTGAAATTTTCATATTTGACTTTATTCCCAATTTAAACAAATAAAAAATAAAGATAATGAAAAATAAAATATTTTAATATAAAGAAACGTCACAAAATCATGCATAATTAAATATAAAGAATATTTCACTTTTAAAAAATCATCCTGATAGCAAGCTTAATACAATAGGCAGTGTGATTGCTGCAAACATTGTTTGAGAAGTAATGATCCCTGCCATTAACTCAGAATCGCCCCCTAACTGTCGGGTTAAAATATAAGATGTCGGAGCCGTTGGAATAGAAAAGAAAATAACGAGAAGTATTGTGACAAGTGGTGATAAGCCTAAAAAGTAAGCAACACTATACGCGATCATCGGTACAATAAGTAAACGAGTAACGGTATTAATACTAATCATTTTACTTTCTGCTTTTAGTGTTGATAGATGTAATGCCGCACCAATACAAATAAGTCCCAAAGGTAAGCTGGTTGCTGCTAACAATTTGAGAAATTGATCGCTCCCAAAAGGAAGCCCAACGCCTGACAGATTTATTATGATCCCAATAATACAAGAGATAATTAAAGGATTTTTTATGATAGGCAATACGAGTTGACGCAAAGTCACATTTTGTCCCGCGGTTAAACAAAGCACTGAAGTAACATTGGATAATGGAACTAGCGTTGCCAATATTAATGCAGCGATCCCTAATCCTTCAACACCAAATAGATCAGCGACAATGGCTAACCCTAAATAAGTGTTAAATCGAATATTACCTTGAACAATTGCACCAAAACGTCCAGCAGACCAACCTATCGTTTTTTTCAACACAACACATAATACTGTGACAATAATCACCACAGAAAAAATAGCCCCGGCAAGATGAGGTAATTGAGGATCAGATAAAGGCGCATTTGCCAAGCTATTGATCAATAAAGCAGGAAAAAGTAAAAAGTAGTTAAGTTTTTCAGCTCCAACCCAAAATGCCGGTTCAAACGTTTTATTTCTTCTTAAAATTGCACCTAGCGCAATTAACGCAAATAACGGCCATAACGTTAATAACACATTTTGCATAATATTTGTCCTAAAGATATCGTAATACTTTACAATATCGCAACATCATGCAGATTTCTATTTTATGTTATTAATATAAAAGCCAATTCAAAAAATGATAAAAATAAATTTATACCGCATTTTAAGAATAGCTTTTTTATTATTATTCCATTATAAAAACCCTCTTTTTAAGATGGTCAAGATACATACAGCTAATCTAAATCAATCCACATACGGTAACAATGTAAATTTGCTTTCGCTAAATCAGAATAATAATCACGTTCTTCTAATGCTTTAAATCCCTGCTTTAAATAAAATAACACTGCATTAGGTGTTGCATCTAAAAATAACTTGGATTGCCCTCTCTTCATTGCTTCATGTTTTAGCTGTTTTAAAATGAGTCCTGCAAATCCTTTCCCCATATATTCAGGTAAAGTAAAAATCGCTTCAGCAAAACCCGTTTTAACATCTAAAAAACCCGAGGCAATAGGAATATTATATTCTTGATAATCAATTACATAAAACGGATTGTCAATAATAGCCCGTCGATATCCTTCAGGCATTTCATCAGGCGTCCATGCGGCTAAAACTTCTGATGAATAAACATTCTCACAACCAAATCGCAGTGCTTGATTTCGTAAATACCACAACCTTTTGGCTTCCTGTGGTTCAGCGAGTCTAAGTTGAATCATACTCATTTTCATCTTATTCATTAGAATTAAGAGCCTCAAATTAGTGTAATTATTTTATTCTACTGATGTTTTTAAATTTTAACTTTTTAGTGTTACTTTTTTTAAGCGCGTGATATGTTTTTGAAGAAGGAATAATATAAGGAAATCTCATGCCTAATTCAGCACTATCTTCACCAATAAAAAAAAACGCCCCTTTTGTTGCTGGTTCTCCACTTCCTTTTTATTATCAATTTATCTCTTGTGCAATTAGAGAAATCTATTTTTCTAAAGTTTCACTTATTTACCATAATAGATCTCAAGCTGAAAATACACATCCTAAGTTAATTCTATGCAGCCATCGTAACAGTGCTTTTGATGGTTACATTGCATTAAAAGCCTTTCCTAACACTCAAGCTTTAGCTTCAATTCAATTGTTAAATAGCCCTTTGATGAGAAGTTTTTTTACGGGTATTCCCGTGGTCAGGAAAAAGGATAGACAGCGTTTAGGTATAAATGCAAATGTATTTTCAAGTCCTTCAGATGCTGCAATTGCACATATAAAGGCGGGTGGAGATCTCCTATTATTCCCAGAAGGCAGTAGTGAGTGGGGTTTCCAGCCATTGCCTTATCAACGAGGTGCCGCAAGAATAATCAGAACATTGCTCAGTGAGGGCGTCATTTTTGATATCGTTCCTATGGGATTGTTTTATATCGCTCCTGATAAATTCAGTTCAAAAGTGGAAGTTTATATTGGTGAAAATATTTCTATAAACTCACAAAAAGATAATTTATCAATCAGAGAATGGGAAAAAAATATTCATACGGAAATTTCCACATCACTAAATAAAATTTCTGTTAATTGCCCCAATATTGATATTTTTGAGAGAGCATCTGCTTATGCTTTTAATAAAAATAAAGAAGGTGAATCTTATGCCAAATCCTTTATTGATTATCAAAATAACCCACCTCAATCAAGTAATGATGATCAATATATAGAAAATAAGCCTCAGCTCTCTATATTAATTTGGCGTTATATTTCATTTTTATTTATGTATATTTTATTTCCAATATTATTATCATCATTTATTGCGTCTCATTTTGCTGATGCCCGTAATACTATTAGCTTTTTTAAAATAGTCGGTGGCGCAATAGCAACTGCTATTTGGATCCCTATCTTAGTCATACTCCTATTCTTTTTCCCAATATTTATTGGTATAAGTTTAGCTAGTGCATTATTCGGTTTTATCTTAATAAGGAAGAAAGGCGCTCAAATATGTTAACCACTAAAGCCAGGATGCTTTTTAACCATTTATTTTCTCTACAACTATTTATTATTTGGGCTTTGGGAACTTATGGAAGTTGGTTAACGATGCAGACAGAAATGTTGTTCCCCATATTTTTCGGCTTCTTTTTATGGGTGTTGCTCATTTTTGTTGGATACAAAACACAACACGCTCCCTTTCAGTCTCGATTCTATTGGTTTGGTTTATTACAGCTGATTACTTGTTGGACTATTTTCCCGCTGTTTAAATCAATTCGCTATGGTTTATACCAATGGAATTTTGATGATATTTTATATCATCTAGATAAACTCCTATGGTTCGGGAAAAGCTTACCAGAATGGACTATTTCTTTGCAGTCTGGTTGGCTAAGTGAATTCCTTTCCTTTTGCTATTTTAGTTTCTACTTTTTGATTATTGGTAGCGCCCTTTTCTTCTTTTTTAGTCGAAATAGTATACTGACTAAAAACTATTTTTTTGGCTTAATGCTAATGTATTTTTTTGGTTTTATAGGCTACTTTTCGATTCCAGCCGCAGGCCCTTACGCTGCATTTCCTTCTGATTTTAGTTATCCCGTTCACTTTGGTTCTATGACTCTATTTCTGACAGATCTCGTTGATAAAGGTATTACTGGAATGGATGTCTTTCCTTCATTACATACAGGGATCACACTTTATCTTGTTGGTTTTTTCTATTTTTCTGGTTATCGAAAAACAGCATATTGTTTATTTCCTATTCTAATAGGACTAATCTTGGCAACCGTATATTTACATTACCATTATGGTATTGATGTTATTGTCGGTACCTTACTTGCATTATGCGTGCTTTATATCACTTGTAAAAATAATAAGGTCGAATATGGAACTCATTTATAAAATTAACGAGCCAATCGCTTCTGAAGTCTCTATTAGCGGAGGTAAAGGCGCAAGTTTAGCAAAAACAATTCAATCATTACCTGTCCCTGATGGTTTAATTCTTTCTTGCCAAGCTTACCAATTATTCATCACGCCCTTACTACCTGAAATCAATCGTTTATTATCAGAAAAAAAGCAAGAACTTGAAGTCATTAGTAAAAATATTCGCCATTTAATTTTACAAGCTTCTATGCCAGAGGAATTAATTCACTCTTTAAGTTCAAGACTCAATGAACTCCAATTAAATGATACTGCTTTAGCCGTCAGATCTTCTGGGACATTAGAAGATATGCCTGGCGCTGCTTTTGCTGGTCAACATGACACCTTATTAGGTATTAAAACGTTATCTCATTTGCTCGATGCTATTCGCCAATGCTATGCCTCTTTATGGCATACTCACGTTATGCTTTATCGCCAACATTTAAATTTGCCACACACTCAAGCATCAATGGCTGTTGTATTACAAAGAATGATAAATGTTCAAAAACAAGAAGCCGCAGGTGTCGCTTTTTCTGTTGATCCGGTTCAAGGTTCTCTTTCTACGGTATTAATTAATGCAGCCTTTGGTTTAGGTGAAACCGTTGTTGCAGGTGAAGATCCTGTCGATGAATTTCTTATTGATAGAGAAAGTTTAGAAATAAAACAGACAACTATTGCTCAAAAAACAAATGCCATTGTGATGATTGATAATGGCACTGAAATTTTGCCACTTGAACCCCAAAATCAATCTATCCCCTCTTTAACGCCAGAGCAGTGTAAACAAGTCGCTGAGCTCGCTATCTCAGCCGAAAAATATTTTGATTTTCCGCAAGATATTGAGTGGGCATTTCACGATGGTAAATTATGGCTTTTACAATCGCGTAATGTGACACAAATTGCTCCCATTTGGACAAGAGAAGAATCAGCAGAAAGGTTTCCTAATCCTATAACGCCATTAACATGGGATATGTGTGAAGCTGGTTTTCATTCATCATTAAACTTTAGCCTTAATCTTATGGGACTTCCGTCATTTAATGGCAAATGGTTCGGGGTACAAGGTTATTATATCTATGGCAACCAAAATGCGGTTTCCTTGTATAGTAACCGGCTCCCCACATCAATGATGAATGATTTGCCTACCTTGTTAAAATCTTTGCCTGAAATTGCACAAAAATTCAGTTGGGTGCAAGAATTACCTATTACTTGGATGCGCGATTTAGATAAATATTTAATCTCTATTGGTGCATTGATGAATGAACCATTACAGGATAAAAATTTGTCTCAATTATGGGATTATGTGCAAAGAATTAATAAGTTAGGTGCTGACTATTTTTTACCTAATATTGCCATATCCTTAACTCAGCGTTCACTCTACTCTGCATTGATGGCATTGCTAAAGCTCTTCTTTAAAGAAGAAAAATATGCTCATACCGCATTCGATAACTTAATTGCTATGTCTGAAACTAAAACGGGACAAGTGAATGCTGAACTTTGGGCACTTTCTCGCTATGTTCGTCATCAACCAAAACTTCTTAATCTTATAGCATCTCTTGTTCCAGAAAAGATTATGCAAGAAATCGAGGAATGCGATCCCCATTTTTACCAGCAGTTCTCATTATTTTTGGCAAATCATGGACATCGAGAATTAGATTTTGATGCCTATCATCCAACATGGTTGGATGCTCCACATATTGTATTAACTCAGATTAAAGCAATGGCTGATTTAGCTGATGATAAACAAACAGATGACCCATTAAGTAAAAAAATTCTACAGTCAGAAACTGAATTTTCAATTATTTCGGATGCTCCTGAAGAATTACGTTTCTTTTTACAAGAAATAATTCGGTTAGCGCGCGTTTATACTGCATTAGATGATCTAGAACATTATCAAACAACTCGACTCGCACTACCTATGCGTCGTGGATTAAAAGCATTAGGTGAAAGATTAGTTATTCGCAGTGTTTTAGATAACCCTATGGATATTTATTTTGCTAATGAACAACCTTTAGCTAACGCAATTCTTGCAGATAATCCCACTGAGTGGAATCAGCTACGCCATCATATATACCAAAATAAGGCAGGATATCTAAAAGCAAAATCAGTCACACCACAATGGGTCTATGGTGAAGAGAGTTGTAATGAGCTAAATACAAATGCGCATCAATTAAAAGGACTGGCAGGCAGTGCTGGAGTTATTGAAGGTGAAGTTTATCTTGTTTATGGTCCAGAGAATTTTGCCGAATTTCCTCAGAATGCCATTTTAGTTGCTAGAACAACTAACCCTGCTTGGACGGCACTCTTTTATCGAGCATCTGGCATCATTACAGAAAGTGGTGGTCCTCTGTCCCATGGTGCGGTTACGGCCCGAGAGTTAGGATTGCCTGCTGTAATGGGTGTACGTAATGTATTAAATATGTTGCAAAATGGTCAAAGAGTCAGAGTTGATGGACAAAAAGGAATAATAGAGATCTTATCTTAATAATGGAATAAATAAAATCATTGCTGTGAAATTAAAAAAGCATCTTTCCTGATGCTTTTTTAATTTTTTATATAATAAAATATTAGTTGATTATTTTATTATTCTGTCATATTTATCGCTATTATTAGTATTAATGTCTACCTTATAAGCAGATGGTGCTAATAATGCAACAAGTCCTCCAAGTAATAAAATAAAAGAAAATACCATCATCATGGTTGGTGCATTAAATAAAAAATAAGGTATTAATACTATCGGGCTAGCTGTAAAGATGAGTGAGATAATGACTGGATATTTAATACCAATATCTCTCACTCGTTGAGATAAAATAAGCGTAAATACGTAAATTTGTATCATAACTAATGCTGTTTCCATTACAGCATAGAGTGTAAAAGAGAAACTATAATAAAATGCATTTTCAATAATGGAAGACGTATCTTCTGGATAAAGACGTATATAGATTTGCTCTATCAAGATATCAGCGATACTAAATAAAACTGACCAAACAATTTGTGCACCTAAAAAAGACAATCTTCCTCGCCTTTTTTGTTTCCATAGATAAGCAAGTTTAGCTTGCATAATAAATCCTTTCATATTTTTCAAATAAAATTCTTATGTTTTTATCATAATACACTTAATGCCTTTATCCAAACCATTACTACTGCAAATTAGTAAAGCACAAAAATACCTTTATAAATTAGTGGATATTGCGATAATCCTTACTCTATTAAGAATAAAAATTTAATTTATAGGGAGTTATCATGCAACCCATTCAAACAACCCGTTTAGCCCTTCTTTTTTAAAAAATCGTTATATTATTTAATAAGAAGGGCTTTAAAATGAACTATAAAAAAATCGATTTAGAACAGTGGAATAGGAAAGAACATTTCTTACACTATCGCCATAACTTACAGTGCGGCTTTAGCTTAACAACTAAAATAGATATTACTGCCTTAAAGGTTGTATTATCTAAAAATAATCTTAAGCTTTATCCTGCTATGATCTATTTGATTACAAAAGTAGTTAATAGCTATCCTGAGTCTAGAATGGCAATAAAAAATGATGAGTTAGTTATTTGGGATAAAATCAATCCTGCGTACACTATATTCCATCAAGAGACTGAAACATTTTCTGAGTTATGGAGTCAGTACTTTGAAGACTGGCACTCTTTTTTACAAGGATATAATCAAGATTATCAAAATTATAAGGATAATCTTAGCCTATCAGCAAAGCCAGATTTTCCTGAAAATCATTTCTGCATTTCAATGATCCCATGGATAAGCTTTGATGGATTTAATTTAAATGTAGCTAATGTAAAAGATTATTTTCCTCCTATTTTTACTATGGGAAAATACTCCCTACAAAGTGACAAAATTTTATTACCAATATCGATTCAAGTCCATCATGCTACATGCGATGGTTTCCATATGGCTAGAATGATCAATAAACTGCAAGTGTTATGTAATGAGTTTTCTGGCTAATAATATTAATCATTAAATAAAAAACCGCTCTTTTATCGACTAAATAAAAGAGCGGGTTATTTTTTTTAAATTATCTCACTTGCTTATTGATCCATTTAATTTCTTCATTAGTGAACCGAATATTACTTTCTTTAGTTGTATCAGTATCTAACAAAATTTTATCTTTAATTAATTTACTGACAGGCACAATAATATTGAAATGATCACCATTTTTAATGTTATATATTTTTAATGGAATATCATGCATTATTGCTACACCACGTAATTCATTAAATTCACTCCAAAAATAATCACGTCCTTCAAAATAGAAAGTAGGTGTTTTTATTGATTTAATATAACGGTATACAGAACGAACATTAAATTCTTCTTCTTTATTTCTATCAAAAGGCAATTCAACTATCATATTCCCTTCTGCGCGTAATTTAAGATCGGGTATTCCGCCCAACGAGAAAACAGCTCTGAATTTATCACTATATTCACTTGCTAATAATGCTCTGGTACCTCCCGTACTATGTCCAACAACATAGATGCGTTTAGAGTCAATATAAGGCAATGATGCTAAATATTCCCTCGCCGATTCTAAATCTTCTAATTCGCCATAAAACATTTCATAGCGGCCTGGGTTGGTATTTTCACCACGGAAAGAAGGTATCATCAACACCATATTGGGATCACGAAATATAGCACCCGTTTGATCGTTATCAACCGGTTTAGGTTGCCAAAAATAGTCGTCACCACCAATTCCACCATAACCTCCATTTAACCAAATCACCGCAGGTAATTTCACTTTTTTATTTGCAGGTGGTGGTGTTAAATAGGCATACATATCCCCTGGTTTTGCTGGATATTTAATCACATTAAATATTTCTGGTGGTGCTTCCCAAGGCGGATCAATATTATCAAAACTGTCGTTTATAATTTCGGTTTTAAAGCGTTGATGCGCTTCAAATAGCGTTTCATCACGAACTTCAATCTCTGCATTAACAGAAAAAGTGCTAGCATATAGCAGGGAAAAAAGTAGCGCAGGAACAATTTGTCGAAAATGTTTATTTTTTATATTCATATCAATCAACTTCCCTATAGATTATTTCAGTGCCAAGATAATAACATAGATTGTTTAGAATTTATGAATAGGCAAAGGAACGAAAATAAAAAACAGGAAATAGAAAAAAGCACCTCAATTGAGATGCTTTAGACAATATAAAATAGTTAACTTATTTGATAATACTTTTCTTATTTTGCACTCGTACGAATTAAGTAATCAAATGCGCTTAGCGAGGCTTTTGCTCCTTCACCGGCGGCAATGATGATTTGCTTATAAGGTACTGTTGTACAGTCACCCGCAGCAAACACACCTTTAATATTCGTTTCGCCACGGGCATCAACAATAATTTCGCCCATTTTATTGCGCTCAACAGTACCTTCTAACCATTGTGTATTAGGTAATAAGCCGATTTGAACGAAAATGCCTGCTAATGCAATATCATGCATAGAATCATTAGTACGATCTTTATATTTTAGACCCGTTAACTTAGTGCCATCCCCATAAACTTCTGTAGTTTGTGCATTTAAGATAACGTCTACATTGCTTAAGCTACGTAATTTTTTCTGTAATACCGCATCTGCTCTCATTTCTGGAGCAAATTCTAATACTGTTACGTGCTCAACCAAACCCGCCAAATCAATTGCAGCTTCAACCCCTGAGTTACCACCACCAATAACAGCAACTTTTTTGCCTTTAAACAGTGGGCCATCACAGTGTGGGCAATAAGTTACACCACGTGTGCGATATTCATTTTCGCCAGGAACATTCATATTTCTCCAGCGAGCACCTGTTGCAATAATTAAGCTACGGGTTTTTAAAATAGCGCCTGATGCTGTTTCAATTTGATGTAACTCCCCTTCTGATGCCCCAGGAATTAAGCGACTAACAGTTTGACTATCAATCACATCCACTTGGTAATCATCAACGTGTGCTTTTAGTGCGCCCGCAAGCTTTGCACCTTCTGTTTTTGGTACAGAAATGTAGTTTTCAATATCAACAGTATCCAGAACTTGCCCACCAAAACGTTCACCAATAAGACCTGTATTTAAACCTTTACGTGCTGAATAAACCGCCGCTGATGCACCAGCAGGACCACTACCTACAATTAATACATCAAAAGCATCTTTTTGGTTTAACAATTCTGCCGTACGTTTTTCTGCATTACTGTCTACTTTGTTAACGATTTCCGCTAAGGTCATACGACCCTGACCAAATTCGTTACCATTTAAGAATACAGCAGGAACGCCCATGATATTACGTTCCTGAATTTCATTTTGGAACATGCCTCCGTCGATCGCTGTGTGAGTGATCTTCGGATTTAAAATCGCCATTAAGTTTAATGCCTGAACAACATCAGGGCAGTTATGACAAGAGAGCGAATAATAGGTTTCGAAATGAAACTCACCGTCTAACTGACGAATTTGTTCAAGTAATTCTTGTGCTTCTTTTGATGGATGACCACCCGTTTGCAGTAACGCTAAAACTAATGACGTAAATTCATGACCTAATGGCGAACCTGCAAAACGAACACCCGTTTCTTTCCCTGGGTTGGTAATAAGAAAAGATGGTTTGCGTACATTAGCGTTATTATCTTCACGATAAGTGACTTTATCGGATAATGGTTCGATTTCTTTTAATAATTCTTGGATATCAGCAGAATGTTTGCTGTCGTCTAATGTTGCTACTAACTCAACTGGCTGGGTTAATCGTTCTAAATAAGCTTTCAATTGAGCTTTTAAATTATTATCTAACATTTTTGCACCCTCAATAAAATCGGGTGCCGAAACACCCGATAAATAACTTTTTTAGTGGCTTAATTCTTATTTAGATTTTGCCAACTAAATCCAGTGATGGAGCTAAAGTTGCATCACCTTCTTTCCATTTTGCTGGGCAAACTTCACCTGGATGGCTAGCAACATATTGAGCAGCTTTAACTTTACGCAGCAGATCTGATGCATCACGGCCAATGCCTTCAGCAGTGATTTCGATTGCTTGGATGATACCTTGTGGGTCAACAACAAAAGTACCACGATCTGCAAGACCTTCGTTCTCACGCATATTTTCAAAGTTACGAGTTAATGCGCCAGTTGGGTCGCCGATCATGCCATATTTGATTTTACCGATAGTTTCTGAGCTGCTGTGCCATGCTTTATGGGTAAAATGTGTGTCAGTAGAAACTGAATAAATTTCTACGCCCATTTTTTGGAACTCAGCATAATGGTCAGCTAAGTCGCCTAATTCAGTTGGGCACACAAAAGTGAAGTCTGCAGGGTAAAAGAAGAAAACGCTCCATTTGCCTTCGACGTCCTTTTCAGTCACTTCTACGAATTGACCGTCTTTAAATGCCATGTTTTTGAATGGTTTGATTGGGGTATTAATTAAAGACATTGTATTTCCTCCTGTTTGGTATGGGAACTAATGTACCTATTCCACTTGAGAATAGCTAATACATTCCTGCTATCAGTTCAATAGGTTTTACCTAATGAGTTGAAGAAATTGATAGAGCCAGGTTAACTAAATGTAGCGATTAAAGCAAATACACAACAAGTCAATTGCGCCTATCTTTTATTGTTTTCCCCTTTGTTTAACATCCTTAATTTTAGTAAAAATAAACTCATAACATTATGAATTATAAACTAATATTAGTGCTTCATAAATCAATTCAATATTATGGTGTCAATTTGGCAGGCTTGAGAAGAGTATAAGTACATTCAAATGCTGCCTTCTGAATACGATAAATATCTTGGCTATCTGTTGTGGATTGGACAACGGCATCGCCCGATTGAAAACGTTGCAATTCCCCCCAAGGTGCCTTCATAACAAATGGAGGTGTAGATTCCGGTACAATAAAGTAATTCATTTCGATACCTTTTGGCGTAAAAGGCTGATAATCACTAGGATAAGAACCTACATTAATTTCACTATTTTCTGCGATATTGTAACGTTGAACAAATTTGGCTTTTCTTACCAAGATCTCTTCATTACCTGTTTCTGGGCAAATATTTTGTACTACCCAATCACCTACTTTTGCTGGTTCTGAAACGGTTTCAATTCCTTCACCTTTAATTATCGTTGTGATGATCTCACCTTCTTTAGCGGGTCTTGCTAAGACCGGTTTTGTTTTAATGGCAACACCGGTGATCCCTGCTTGCTGAGCTTGCGTAAAGTAAGCTACGCGTTCTTTTTGCGGTAATTGAGAAAGATCATTAGCACATACAAATGAAGGAATTAAGGTTAAACCTATCAATAGTATTTTTGTTCTGTTTTTCTTATAGAGCTTGTCGCGACTTGAATAACGGCTTTGTATATAAAAAGGCATTGAATTGTTTCCTGGTAAATATCATTCGTACTTAATACGCTAGTGAAGCATCTCTAAATGTTAAAGCGATTATGGCAGGAAATAAAACATTGGCACGAGTAAAATCAGTTACCTAGCCGAAAAAGATCAAAAAATCGAGAGTTCTCACAACTTAGAAAAGAAAACATGTAATTAAGAGAAAAAAGGGGTAAGTCGTTAAATAAAGCATTAGGATGTTTCATCATCAAGCCTATTTAATTAAAAGGAATTACTTATGCAAATAATTTACCCTGATGACTATTCAAAAACAGGAAAACCTGATGAGGCCTTTGAACAAGAATATCGTTGCGTTCAAAGGCTAAATATTCATTGTTTGTTACTCTCATCAGAAGATATGGCATTAGCGAAAAACGCCGTAAACCCTCGCCCAGTGCGGGCGGAGATATAAGGCGAAAGGCCTGCAGGGCTTTAAAGATCAATCAGGCGTTGACTGGCTCTGAACGTAGGCTCAGAGTGTTTCAATCGTTGCCCCTCCGGTGCTACAGACAAAGTACGACCTTGACCACAAAAGTCCCGTTTTACTTTGTGTCCGTAAATGTGTGTTTTGCTGGCGCAGCAGGCGCGACGATACTGATTTCAGATTGTTGACCATCACACTGACCGCCAGTTTTGGCGGGTAAGCAACCAGCAGATGCACATGGTCAGGCTCTCCGTCCATCTCAATAATTTCGCATTCAAGTTTTGCCGCAGCGGAGTCAAATGCATCACGCAGTTGAGCGATCATCTGTCCGTCAAATAGCTTACGTCGATACTTTGTCGTAAAGATCAGAGGCACGACCAGTTTACTGACACGGTGCCGCTTTCTGAGGAATTCCGCCAGTAAATCATCATGATTACTCAATTGATATATTGCCCTAACATGTTAAAATAAAAACATTATATCAATGAGCGCTGATGATGTTAAGAGCAACAAAAGTACGCATCTACCCAACACCAGAACAGGCTGAATATCTCAACGCTCAGTTCGGTGCGGTTCGTTTTGCGTACAACAAAGCGCTGCACATCAAGAAAGACGCTTACCAGCGGCACGGCGTAAATTTAAACCCGCGTAAAGACCTTAAACCGCTGCTTGCAGTGGCGAAAAAATCCCGCAGATATGGGTGGCTTAAAGAATATGACTCCATAGCATTGCAGCAGGCGGTGATTAACCTTGACGTGGCTTTCTCCAACTTTTTTAATCCGAAACTAAAAGCCCGTTTTCCCACGTTTAAAAGTAAGCATGGCAGACAATCTAGCTATCATTGTGTCGGGATCAAAGTCATTGATGGCGCGATAAAAATCCCGAAAATCGCACCGATTGAAGCGCGTTTACATCGTGAAATTACGGGGGCGCTGAAAAGTATCACACTGAGTCGCAGCGCAACCGGAAAATACTATGCGTCACTACTCTGTGATGACGGGGTAGAAGCACCGGCAAAGCCAACATTGATATCAAATATCACGGGGCTTGATGTGGGGCTAAGTCATTACGCCATCAAATCAGACGGCAATAAGATTGCTAATCCGCGCCACCTTATCAATGCCAGCCGTCACCTACGTCGAAAACAAAAAGCCTTATCTCGCAAGCAAAAAGGGAGTGCTAATCGCCGTAAAGCCCGAATACAGCTTGCAGGTGTACACGAACGGGTAGCCAATGCCCGTGCTGATTTTCAACACAAACTCTCTCGTGCAATTGTTGACGAAAACCAAGCGGTAATTGTAGAGACACTGAAATCGGCGAATATGATGAAAAACCACTGTCTGGCTCGCGCTATCGGTGATGCAGGCTGGCATGGTTTTATCACAAAGCTGGAATATAAAGCCGCAGAAAAAGGCGTCCATCTGGTAAAACTGGATCAATGGTTTGCCAGTTCGAAAACCTGTCATTGCTGCGGTCATAAAATGTCAGAAATGCCACTACATAAGCGTATCTGGCAATGCCCTGAATGTGGAGTTGAACATGACCGAGATATCAATGCGGCAATCAATATCCGACACAAGGGCATATTGGAATTACACGCGGCGGGACTCGTCGTTTCAGCCCATGGAGACCCGCGTAAATCCGTCGTACAGAGGGTTGCGGTCTGAGAAGTGGGAAGCCTCGCCGTTTACGGTGGGGAGCAGTCACTTGAGGCTTTTCTCTTATCTGGCCTCTGATATTCTAGTAGATAGGCAAACTATATAAAAATATAAAGACCTCAAAAACCAGTGACACGCTGGATCTTGAAGTCTTTATATAGCTAACAAGAAGTACTAAAAGTAAAGTTAAAATAGATATTTAAAGCGAATACGGGCACCGTAACGATCTTTATCACTGTTATGTACATTAATATCGTCTTTACCATCTATTCGTGAATAATAAGCACCTAAATAGGTTTTAAAATTATCCATATCTAAAATATTGGGTAGTTCATAAGACGCAAATACAGTGTTGATGTTGTACTTACCAGGATTGAGCGTTAAGTAGGTGTCATTTTGATTGCTACTGTTTCCACTTTTTTGATAATAAGCTTTGATATCATTATGAGCATAAATGTAACCAAGTTGGAATTTGCGCCATAACACATTACTACCAATAGAAAAATCATTTTCATCTTTAGCGTCGAGATAAGCCGCACTTAAATTTGCAACAATACCGTTAATAGGATCATCCGTTAATGTATCCCATTTTACTGTTAAGCCATAACCCGTACGTCGTGATTGATCTTGAAATTTTCCATTTTCATCATCATAACCATAGGCTTTACTTATCACGTTCGCATCTATTGCTCCTGCAATAGTTAAATTGTCTTTCTGCCATGCAATAACAGGACGCATATAAATAACATTTTTGCGATTATCAAGTTTACGCCCGTGGTACTCTTGGTCTTTAAAAACGGACGTTCCATCTTCAATTAAAGTATTTAGTTCAAAATACCAATCGTTATAGTATGTGTTAACCATCATACTACCACCATCACTACTACGACCTCGCCCTTCTTTCATCATATAAATATAGCCAAATCCATCACCATATAAATCATTTGCTGTATTACCTGAATACTCAACAAAAGTATCTTGATTTAGAGGGAACATGTCGTAAGCTTCATAACGACCAATTTTATATTGCCATTTATCACGCTGCCCAAAATAGAAAACAGCATCATCTAAATTCATTTTACCTGTCATGTCAGCCATGGGCTGAGCGCGAAACCCCGCATAATTGCCGTTTTTTAATTCTCGTTCACCATCCACACCAATCAAAATACGCCCGTTAAGTGACCATCTTTCATTATCATTAAAGTCTTTTTGATGGCCAGGTATCATTCTCATCGATGTTAGTTGCCCTTTCTTACTTGCAGCATCGATATTATATTCAACGTCACCATACAGTTTGAGATCACCCCAATTTGTATTGGTAGAAAAAAAACCTTCACCTTCTTTATTTTTCGTATTCGTAAGTTGAGCCGATTGTTTTTGTTGGATCTCATTAAGTTGAGTTTGTGCAATATTGGCTTTTGCTTGAGCTTCATCAGATTGTTTTTCTAATATAGCAACGCGCTGCTCCATGTTGATGCCTGTAACATGATCCGTTGTTTTCTTTTCTTGAGGTAGGCTGTTGGAATTAATTAATTGCTCAAGGCGAGCTGCCTTTTGTTCTGCGACAGCAGCTCTCGCTTCAGCGGCAGCCGCACGTTGTTCAAGAGCATTTAACCTTGCTTCAATTGCACTTATATCGGTTTGTGCGTTTGCATATAATGGCGTAGTGAGTATTAAACTTATCAAAACAGATAATGCTTTTACTTTCATTCGAATATTCCTAAATTAGCAAATGTTGGTTTAACAGGTACGGCAAATACATAACAATCAATTTAGTTGTTCGATTGTTCTATCTGATGAGCGTATTGTTATTCTTATTCGATAATATCTTATAAATATCAAATAGTTATTCGCATCACTATTTCTATTCTTAACAATAAATAAACCGATACTTTTATTACCTTGCTATGATTTATTGCTGGTTAACTTCCAGCATCATAAGTAAGGATACGTTTGAACTAAGGCACTTATTCTCGTTTAAGTACTTACAGACGTTTATTATTTTGATACGGTAGTTAATGTATTGTTACTTTAAGCATATCTCTGGTTTAAGTTTTCAAATTTTATAATGGATTCACTAGCCTAAATAAAATAAACACTAATATGGAACATTTCCATAATCATTTGTTATTTTTTTGATGTGAGTACAATAACCGAAGAAAAAGGACGAAAATGACCATCAAAAAATGAAATATGGCGGGGAATGGATTGGATTAGAAAGGAAAGGAGAAGGACTGACAGAGGTCATGTCATTATATAACCTCCGTCCATCATTATCATATTCTGCCAGGTTTACGTAACGCTCTACGAAAGTAAGAAACAGGCATTTTAGGGCAAGTTTGTTCTTTTACTGCTGGATTATTTTCCAACTCTTCTTTGTCTATTTCATTATTTCTTCTTGAATTTTGTAGCTGAGTATCTGTTTTATTCATCTTCTCTTTCCTCTGAGATCAGTGCCTCATTGATAGCTTCAATTTTCTCAACTGCTTCATTAAGAATAGAAGCAATACGTCCTGCTCTTTCCACAGAGAGCTCTTTTAAAACTAATTTATGGCGTAACACGGCTTTTAATTTACCAACAGCAGATTCAATTTCCTCAGACACACCACCTGCGTTTTGAGATAAATCTCTTGCATAAGCCAGTTTTTTTTGAATATTGGCATCTATATCTTTATGTTCTGCTAAAAATGCAGTGCCTTCAGATGTAATGCTGTAGTTTTTACGACCTTTTTCAGCAATCGTAGCAACTAATAGATCTTGCTCTTCAAGTAGTGTTAGCGTTGGATAGATAACACCAGGACTAGGTACATATAATCCTGAAGAAGCCTCATCTATTTCTTTAATAATTTCATAACCATGACTTGGTTTTTTCGAGATCATACTAAGTAATAAAACGCGTAAATCACCATGATCAAACATACGTTTTAACTGACGACTACCTTTACCTCTGCCGCCACATCCGCGACCACGTTGTTTTCTATGTCCATCAGAACCATGACAGCATTCACCACGCCCTTCATGTCCGTGACCATGTTCACCATGACAGCATTCACCACGTCCTTCATGTCCGTGACCATGTTCACCATGACAGCATTCACCACGCCCTTCATGCCCGTGACCGTGTTCACCATGACAGCAATGCTCGCTATGATTTTCTTGGTGGCTATTATGTTTACCTTTACCACTGCAACGCCTTTTTCCGTGACCTTGTCCATGACAACTATGTTCGCCATTTTCAGCACGCTGTTGATAAAGTGAGTTTAATGCTCGAATCATCATAAATATTCCCTCATTGTTTTAGATATATCGAATTTATGTCATGCAATATAATCCGATATATCTAAATGATCAAGCTTTAGATATATCTAAATGAAAATCTAAATTGACCATCTGGTTAACAATATGATTTATCTATGATTAAATATTTTAGAACATATGCTAATTATGAATGATTATCATTCTCTAGTTTGATTTTATGTGCTATCAATAAAGATAAAAATAGATAAGTAATAGAGAGGAATAATAAATAGACATGAAACAACAAAACGTATTTAGAGTAAAATAAGTGACAGCGTCACATTAGTCTAATAAAAAAAACGAAATAATGGGTAATGACCCACTACTTCGCTTTTTAACAACATTTATTTTAATTGTAGAGAATATAACAAAAAAGAGGTATCACTACTTGTCTAATGCGGATAAAACCACTTTCTTAATATATTGGTATCCAGCCTCAATTTGAGGCTCATCACAGATTTCAGTACTTTTTATCGTAAGCTGCAATAAATTCAAATGTTTGATAGTTTCCCACTCATTACTATCAAAACCGCACTCAGAACAAAACTGCGCAGGCGCATCATCACTATTACGAGCGCAAAGTGTTAACAAACTTAAATCTTGCTTATGATGGCTTTTAATAACCAAGTTTTCATAGATTGTTTTATTAAGATTATTTTGTGCTGCTAAGTCCTTATTTCCTTTATTTACAATCGCAAAATTTAATTTATTAAAGTCAGATGAAGATAAAACACGAATATAATAGTGCTCACCTTCTTTTTCGAAAGCAATCGCTTGATTAAAGAAATGCTCAAGTTTGATACGCGTTTCCCATTGAATTTGCGCATATTTTCCATATCCAGATGAAGTAAAAGGATAGAGTTGATGCACACTCCACATCGAGGCTACTGCTGGTGCGGATTGTATACCATCAATTTCAGGAACATCATCAGCTTGCTCTGGGCATAATCGAGGAGGATTTGTTAAAAAACGACTAATACGCGCATCTTTAATACATACTACACCCGTAGGATATGGTGAAAATCCCGCTTGAAATGGTTCAAAAGAGACTGAATCAGCGAGAGAAA
This sequence comes from Proteus vulgaris, assembly GCF_033708015.1. Classification (NCBI taxonomy): domain Bacteria; kingdom Pseudomonadati; phylum Pseudomonadota; class Gammaproteobacteria; order Enterobacterales; family Morganellaceae; genus Proteus; species Proteus vulgaris. The sequence continues at coordinate 2,076,917 of NZ_CP137920.1, forward strand.
GTTGTGTGATACTTTCATATATTTCAGATGTCAATTCGAGTAATGGGGCTTCTTTCTTTAATTTCTTACACAAGATCTGATATGGAATAAGATCATAATTATCATCAAGAAATAAACTTTTCATATAACCAAATTGCGATGCATCAATATGGATATAAAATGAATTGTTGTATTTTTCTTCGCACTCTTTTCTTAGTTCAAAAAGAGGTTTTAACTTATCAACACAACCATAAGACGGTGCTCCTAATATTCCTATCACACCAAGAATAGGCTCACCTTGTTCAATTAAACGAAAAACAATGTTGCGTGTTTTTTCAGTATCAGTTTTAAACGTTTCGTCAATAGGCAATGCAATAAGGTTGTCATATCCCAACCCAAGTATATCCATTGCTTTTTTCCAAAATTCAAAACGGGAAACGGGAACCAGCAGTTTTCCTAAATGCATGGTTTTTGTCATCCCCGTTCCTCGGCATGTTAAATGACTAACATCATCAAAAATCCCGCGTTCATTGAGCTGTTCACTTATTGCTAAAATATCCGAAACAGACATATTGAATAGCTCAAAGGCTTTTTTATCGGCAACTAAATCGCGTGATTTTGGATGGCGAGCAATTGCCATTGGTAATGTTTTTAAATTTCTAATCGCCCATAATATTTCATAGCAAGCAAGCGTATGACTTGTTGTGATATGACCAAATGCATCTTCTGACGAGAAACCGATTAATTTACAGAGATCATCTGTAATTTTCTTTTCTTGTTCTTTTAGTAAGGGGGAATGATTATTAAAAACATTATCTGAATTGTATGCTAATGCAGAAAGATAACCGAATTTCGCCAGTTGCATCACTTGTGAATGATGATGGGAGAAATAAGGTTCAATATCAGATTGAGTATAATTATTTTGCTGTTTTAAAGTCTCTAAAATACTTTCATAAGCATTATCTACTGCTTTTTTTTCAATAGTGTTACTTTTTATTTTAGTATCTAAACGCTCACTATTATTTCTTTTCACTTTATTTGCTTTAGAAAAAGAATACTCACTATTCATTAGTAATTTTGCCATCTCTCGATGATAACATATAAGAGTATCAATGGTTCGGGTATGGTATACACGCTCTGTAGCACTCAGACAGGTTTGTTTGTAATTTGCCATCATCGCACCTATATATAAATTTTTATTATCTGTATTAATGAGAATTGTGTTTATTAATCGTCAATAATTAATCTTTATTCAAATGATATACCACATGATGAGTAAGAATCTTCTTTATTTTATTGATATCAGTTAATATTTTTCTAATTTGATTTAAGCAAATGACACTTTAATGATAAATGATTTAGCTTTATTTGTTAGTTTCTTTAAATTATTATCAATTTTGATTTAAGTTATATTTCTGTGAATGTGATATTATTTTTGTTAAGGTCAATATTTAAATCTATCTTAATTAGAATCAGCGAGTATTTCTATTGCTTAATATCTATTTAAAAGAACAAATATTAAATTACCTATCTAAAATAAGCGCTTTTTTATTTAAATGTTATTCATCTTTATTTCAATATATAAAAAAACACATGGAATGTTGAACATGTGTTTTTCAGAATATTCGCTTTTAGAAAGTAAAATAAATTCTTACGCTTATATCAAATAAGTTTTAATTACTATTATTTTTACTCCCTTCCGTTATAAGGAGGAGTTTCAAGTATCACTTTACCAATTAAATCACCAGACTCCATTAACTGGTGAGCCTTACCCACTTCTTCTAATGAAAAAATAGCATTAATGATTGGTTTGATTTTTCCTTTAGCAATCAATGGCCATACTTGCTGTTTTAGTTCTTGCGCTATTTGTGCCTTTTCTTCTATTGAACGAGATCGCATCGTTGAACCAGTATGAATTAAACGTTTAATCATCATTGGCATCATATTTAAATTTTTCGGCATTCCTTTCATCATACCGACTTGTATAACGCGCCCAAACTTGCTAGCAACTTGATAATTTTTTTCTACATAATCCCCACCAATAATATCAAGAATAACATCAATGCCTTTTTCTTTAGTTAAAGCAGGAATTTCTTTAGCAAAATCGGCTTGTTTGTAATTGATGACATAATCGGCGCCAAGATCACGTGCTACAGCCGCTTTTTCTTCAGAGCCAACCGTTGTATAAACAGTTGCACCTATTGAGTGAGCAAGCATTATGGCAGTAGATCCAATTCCCGATGTTCCGCCATGAATAAGAACAGATTCGCCTTGTTTTAGTTTTCCTAACTGGAATAAATTAGCCCAGACAGTAAAGAAATTCTCAGGCAATGCCGCCGCTTCAATGTCCGTTAAATCCATTGACGGTAATGCGATGTCTTCATGCGCAATACAATATTGAGCGTAACCACCACCAGCAACTAAAGCACAGACTCTATCTCCTAGCTGCCATTTAGTGCAGCCTTCACCTAATACGACGATCTCTCCAGCGACTTCAAGCCCAGGGATAGGTGAAGCATCTGCGGGTGGCGGATAACTACCTTGGCGTTGAAATATATCGGGGCGATTAACACCAGAAGCTGCAACTTTGATCAAAAGATAATGAGGAGGAACGGAAGGTATCGGAGATAGTTGAGGTTGTAATTTATCTATACCGCCTGGCCCTGTAATGGCAACTTCTAACATATTCTCAGGTAAATTCGTTGTTTTCATCATATGTTCCCTTTTATTTGGTTACTCTCGGAATTTAATGATAAATAAGCAAAATCAGCATATTATTTCGTATTTCAATAAGGATATTGGCTTATTAAGGCAATAAATAACTTAAGTGTATTTGAGAGAAATTATAACCAACCTTGTTTCTGATGTTGTATGCAAATTGGGCACAATTTTGCTTCTGGAGTCCACGATAAGAAAGCTAAACGACATTTTTCACAGTGGGCATCATAATAATGATAGTGTATTGGTTCGTTATTTTTAGCGACACGTTCATTAACATGAATAGATTTAGGAAAACAAACAACTTCACAACTCATACAGCCCGTACAACGTTTTTCATCAAGCGTAAATATATTATTTTTAAGTTCAATCGCAGCTTCATCACACACATTGGCGCAGGCAGAACAAAGAATACAACTCTCTTTATCTAATTGAATTTGGAACCAACTATCTTCAGGATAAAGTTGTTTTCTTGCATTTAATCCTGTTCTTACTTGATTTTTTTTGAGTGGTTTTTCATCCAGTTTTTGACGAAAAAGCATAAAGCGACGCCCACTATCAATATCCGTAGGCTCTGTGATAATTAATTGCCAAATAGGTTCTTGCAATGTTTTTAATCGAAGGTTTAAGTTTGCTAAAACAGTAAGCCATTTATCCACAAAAGGCTGTGCTATCTTCATTCCTCTAATTTGATATTGGCGGTGCCATACTAATAATTCTTCTATACTTGCTAATGGTTCATCATGATTAACAACAAGGTAATTATCTTGGTGTGTTCTTTCGTGAGGAGAAATATTTTCTATTGCATCAACGGGGCAGGTAAATAGACAATTACCACATTGAAAGCAGCGTTCATTGTCTATTTTTACATCTAAATGAGCAAAAGTGATAGCGCCCACAGGGCAAACTTTGGAGCAACTATCACATAGGCTTTGTTTGAGGCGTTTTCTAACACATTTATCATTAATAATTGGTTCAGGAGGAAGTTCCACCTTAATAAAACGCCTCATACATCACTACTCCACTACTTGACAATAAAGAATGCAAAACGATTAAGAATCTCTGCAATCAGTATTATTGCGCTACTTGCTAATACCATACGCAATCCTGAAGTAAATACAGCGTTGCGATATTTCCATACGCTGTATCCCATCATTAAAATACCAAGAACTGACATAAGCCATGCGGATATTCTTAATCCGAATGTCTCATTATACGCAATGATAGGCGTATGGGGGAACGTTATTGCATCATTTGTTGAAATGACTGCTGACAACCATTCTAAATAATATGGTTGTACAGCCATACGTAATGTTACAGCAAGGAAAACAACCGCTAATGCACTTATTACAATCCTTTTTGCTAATTCATCATTCACAAATGCTTTAACACGATATGCCGTTATTGATAGCGCTACAACGGCGCCAACTGCAAATAATGCACCTATAAACATAAAATAGGTATTTGCGTGCATCCATGTCAGCATCGAGGTGTTGTAATACAGTGACGCCATACAGAATATATCGATAATGCCAAGTAAACCAATAATTGCCAGTATGGTTTTATTCATATGCCCTTTTATCAAAATAACTAAGGTATAAAGGCATAACGCACCAAGATAAACAGCAGCAAATATGATTTCACGACTGAGCCATGATGAAGAGATATGGCGTAATGCATGAAAAGCATTCCATGGATATCCCATATGTAAGGTTGAAGCTAATAATCCTAAGCACCCCAAAATAGCACCTGTTAATAACACAGGACGCATAGCAACGGTTGCTCGTTGATTCCCAATTTCTTTTTCTAGCCAGCAAAAATAAAGTGCGGTGAAAATAGTCACACCCACAGAACCTTGGACGAATAAAGTAAAGGTAACTAATGGCCATTCACTCATGCTTGAACTCCTCCCTTTTTCGTCGCCCCAGTATGAGGTTTGATAACTAAATTCGGATTGGTCAGTGTAAAATCGGGTAATCCTTGAACTTGACTTAAGTGCCCGTATTTCGCCCTTAGATCTTTAATTTTGCCAAACTTAATCGCATTTAGCGGACAGGTATCAACGCAAATTGGATTTTTGCCTTCAGCTAATAAATCGATACAAAAATCGCATTTTGACATCTGTCCAGTTTCTTCATTCATTTGTGGTGCACCGTAAGGGCATGACCAAGCACAATACCCACAACCTACGCATTTAGAGGTATCAACACGAACAATGCCATCACCTTCACGCTTATGCATTGCGGTAGTTGGGCAGTTTTTCACACAAACAGGATCAGTACAGTGATTACAAGAAATCGTTAATGTATAAGCAAACACATTATTAACCAAACCACCTTGTCCTGTTGGCGCAAATCCCCCACCTTTTACTTCATAAATACGCCGAAAACGACGCCCTACTTCTAAATTATTTTTATCTTTACATGCCACTTGGCAAGCTTTACAACCAGAGCAACGAGAGGAATCAATAAAGAAACCGAGCTGTTCATCACTCACTGGTGCATATTCTTTAAAGTCGCTCATGCTTTGGTTACCTCAACTAAGACGGTTAAATGCGAGTTACCATGTGCTAATGGTGTCATTCGTGTTGATGTTAAAACATTAGGGCATCCGCCATGATCAACGCCATTTTCATCAGGCGTCCACCATGCGCCAGCTTGCAATCCAACCACACCAGGAATAATACGTTGTGTCACTAATGCAGGGATTTGGGTGATCCCTCTGTCGTTATAGACACGCACCATATCACCATTTTTGATACCTCTATTTTCAGCATCAATTGGGTTTATCCATACTTCTTGACGTTGCACTTCTTGTAACCAAGGATTGGCATATTGCGTTGAGTTTGCGCGGTTTTTCCCTTTCCAAGTTAACATTTGCAATGGATACGTTGCTGTTAACTTATCTTCAGGACCTTCAATCGCCGGAACATAATGAGATAAAGCAGGAATATCGGGATCGTTCATGTCATAAAGTCGCTTAGAAAAAATCTCAATTTTTCCTGATGGCGTTGGGAATGGATTATTCGCAAAGTCATTGATATTTTTTTCAAAGGCAACGAACGGTTCATCTTTGAAAAGGTAACGACGTGTTTTTAGCAGCTCTTCAAAATTAGGAAAGTCAGGTCTATCTTGGAAACGCTCTTTATTGGTATCAACAAGATGAGCTATCCACTCTTTTTCACTTCGACCTTCAGTAAACGCCTCTTTTACCCCCATTTTTTCTGCTACGTCTGTTATCCATTCATAATCAGAACGACGCTCAAAAGCAGGTTCAATCACTTTTTCAGACAGAAGGAAATAGTTACCCGTTCCCCATGTATTACCAATGTTCCAACGCTCTAGAAAACTTGTTTCTGGTAAAACAAGATCCGCATATTTTGCCGATGGAGAAAGATATAAATCACTAGCAACAATAAATTCAACTTTTGAATCATCAGCTAATAATTTAGCAGCTGCATTTACATCTGGGTTTTGGTTAACTAAATAATTACCAGCTAAAGAAAATATCATTTTGATATTGGTATCGAGTTTATCAACACCTAAAAGGCCATCTTCAACACGTATTTTACTTGCATCATCAACCGCTTGCATCCAGTTCATAATAGAAATTTGAGCTTTAATTGGGTTCTTACCAATATTCGGACCGCGGATAGATTGACGATTACCAATACCACCGTAACCCGCTGCCCATGCCCCTTTTTTCCCCACATTCCCGGTGATCGCAGCTAATAATGTTGAACCTCGAGCGCTACGTTCACCACAAATATGGCGCTGAGGTCCCCAGCCTTGAATTAGCGCCGCGGGTTTTGTCATGGCATATTCGCGTGCGAGCTGGCGAATAGTATTTGCAGGTACTCGAGTGATATTTTCTGCCCATTCAGGTGTTTTTTCTATTCCGTCTTTTTGGCCTGTTAAATAAGCAACCAAGGATTCATTAGCAGGAACGCCTTCAGGCATATGCTCTTCATCAAAACCAATGACATATTTGTCAATAAAAGGTTTGTCATGAAGGTTTTCGGTGACAATGACATACATCATTGCATCCATTAAGGCATTATCTGTTGTGGGTAAAAGAGGGATCCATTGATCAGCAAGAGACTGAGCTGTATCTGAATAACGAGGATCAACCACAATAAATTTGGTGCCCTTATTTTTCATTTTCTGAAAATAATGGTTTGTATGACCAAAAATAGTTTCATTGGGGTTATGACCCCATAAAATCACGAGTGGTGTATCTTCAAGTGTATCGAGTGAACTGCCTGTTTTAGATATACCGTAAGTATAAGGGGTCACTTTGACCGTATTCCCTAAACTAACAGAATGATAATAAGGTAAGTATCCACCAGTTAAATTGAAGAGTTTCTTCATCATGGTATCACCAGAGAAGATCCCCCCCGTTACAGCGGTATTAACCGTTAAAAAACGGCTTGCTGCGCCATACTTTTCAGTTAAACGCGTAATATTTTCAGCGATGAGTGTTGTGGCTTCATCCCATGAAATACGTTCAAATTTACCCTCACCGCGCTTACCCACGCGTTTCATCGGATATTTTAGCCTGTCTGCATGATAAGAAAATTTACGATACCCTCTGCCTCTCACGCACGCTCTCATGATAGGCATCGATTCATCTAATTCATTATCAGGTCTTGTTGTGATCCGAGTGACAATGCCCTCTTTTATATGGGCTCGTATATCACACTTTCCACCGCAGTCAAAAGTACTGCATGTTGCTACAACAGTGGCGGGATTCCCGTTCATTTTTGCAACGGGTAAACTTTCATCTACATTAGCTTGTGCATTTCGTGCGAAAAATGGCACCGTAATTAATGCCGCACTCGTTTGAACAAAGTGGCGACGACTTAGTGACATCTTCCCTCTATTTTTATCAATTTTTTCTATTTTTTTTCATTAGCTTATCATTCTCACATAACAACGTTATCAGTGAAAATGATAGGATATAGTGGTAAACCCTCATTGATGTATATCAATACCACTAAAGAGGTAATAGAATGTTTCAATATTTCGCACTTCTTTGCTGATATCCCATTTTTTATAAGGAAAAGCTAATTCAAGGTAGCATTAAGTTGCATCAAAAATACACCTAGTTAACTTTACCTAATTTTTTGTTATAAAAATAATGAGTTATATATGAAAAACACTAATTTAAGATAAAACCGTAAATAAAATGTCAATATAAAGATAGAAAATATTGAAGCACCTCTTCATTTTTGGTTTTTGAGAAGGATAATTTAGTAATAGCACTATGACTTCGTTAAAAAATCGAATAATATACCAATTGAGTATAGGGTTAGCGCAAATTGTTCTAAATAGAACTTTAAGCAAAACATTGTTTTTATCAAGATACATGTTTTGTTACATTCAGAATTATTTCCACACGTACCGTTATTCCCCTTACTAATTACTGCAACATGTGTTAAAATTGACGCATATCAATATTTTTATTTGTAATGAGCAAGCTTATGATCCCAGAAAAACGCGTCGTTCGCCGAATCCAATCTGGCGGTTGTGCAATCCATTGTCAGGATTGCAGTATTAGCCAGCTCTGCATCCCGTTTACTTTAAACGAGCATGAGCTTGATCAACTCGATAATATTATCGAGCGTAAAAAGCCCATCCAGAAAGGTCAAACCTTGTTTAAAGCAGGTGATGAGCTGAAATCACTTTATGCCATACGTTCTGGTACAATTAAAAGTTATACCATTACGGAAGAAGGCGACGAGCAAATAACAGGATTTCATCTTGCTGGTGATTTGGTTGGTTTTGACGCCATTATTAATACTGAACACCCAAGTTTCGCACAAGCTTTAGAAACATCGATGGTTTGTGAAATTCCATTCGAAACTTTGGATGACCTGTCAGGTAAAATGCCTAACTTACGTCAACAAATGATGCGCCTAATGAGTGGTGAAATCAAAGGTGACCAAGAAATGATCTTACTGTTATCGAAAAAGAATGCAGAAGAACGCCTGGCCGCTTTTATTTATAACCTCTCTCGTCGTTTCGCGCAGCGTGGTTTTTCTCCACGTGAATTCCGTTTAACCATGACTCGTGGTGATATCGGTAATTACTTAGGTTTAACCGTTGAAACGATTAGCCGCTTACTTGGTCGCTTCCAGAAGAGTGGCATGTTAAGCGTTAAAGGCAAATACATTACTATCGAAGATAGTACACTGTTAAGTGAACTTGCAGGCAAACTTCCTTCGTCAGTTGACGTTTAATCTGTTACATTTCACACGCCAATTTTATAACGGGGCACACAAATTTGTGCCCCGTTTTCTATTTTGTGCTATTGCATTTTATCTTCTTGGGTTATCTTTAAATTGTAGATGGATAAATCCAGCCCTAAAGAGGATATTACAATGGAAAAATATCAAAACCTTCTCGTTGTCATTGATCCTAACCAAGATGACCAACCAGCACTTCGCCGTGCTGTCTATATCGTTCAGCGTAATGGTGGGCGGATAAAAGCTTTTCTACCTGTTTATGATCTCTCTTATGACATGACAACCCTTTTATCTCCCGATGAACGTAATGCAATGCGTAAAGGTGTTATCAGCCAAAAGGCTGCTTGGATCAAACAACAAGCACGCTATTACCTTGAAGCGGGTATAGAGATTGATATAAAAGTCATTTGGCATAATCGTCCTTATGAGGCAATTATTGAAGAAGTCGTTGCAAATCAACATGACTTACTCATTAAAATGGCTCACCAACATGATAAATTAGGTTCACTTATTTTTACCCCTCTAGATTGGCAATTGCTTAGAAAATGTCCTTGTCCAGTTTGGATGGTCAAAGATAAAGAGTGGCCTGAATACGGTACTATCGTTGTCGCTGCAAACTTATCAAATGAAGAGTCTTATCATGATGCCCTTAATCTAAAACTGATTGAGCTAACAACGGATCTCTCTCATCGCATACAAAAAGATCCTGACGTCCATTTACTTAGTGCCTACCCTGTTGCGCCTATTAATATCGCAATAGAGTTACCTGATTTTGATCCAAATCTTTATAACAATGCACTACGTGGTCAGCACCTTATTGCAATGAAAGAGTTGCGCCAGAAATTTTGTATTCCTGAAGAGAAAACGCATGTTAAAGAAGGATTACCAGAGCAAGTGATCCCTCAAGTTTGTGAAGAACTAAATGCAGGTATTGTCGTTTTAGGTATTTTAGGAAGAACAGGCCTATCCGCCGCATTCTTAGGTAATACAGCCGAACAACTTATCGACCATATCAAATGTGATTTATTGGCAATCAAGCCAGATGGTTTTACCTGCCCTATTACTGTCGATAGTGATCACGAATAAATTTCCATGAATAAATAAAAAACGCCAGTAAATTAAGTTTTAACTGGCGTTTTATTTTTATAACAATTTTTGGCTTATCACATTACAGTGCTTTTAAAATTGCATCCACACTCGCTTTAGCATCGCCAAACAACATTTGTGTATTCTCTTTAAAGAACAGCGGGTTTTGAACCCCAGCATAACCTGTATTCATTGAGCGTTTAAACACGATAACATTCTGTGCTTTCCACACTTCTAATACGGGCATACCTGCAATTGGGCTATTAGGATCATCTTGTGCCGCAGGATTCACTGTATCGTTAGCACCTATAACTAAAACTGTATCAGTGTCAGCAAAATCATCATTAATTTCATCCATTTCTAATACAATGTCATAAGGTACTTTAGCTTCTGCTAACAACACATTCATATGACCCGGTAAACGCCCCGCGACTGGATGAATACCAAAACGCACTTTCACACCACGTTGGCGTAATTTTTCAGTAATATCATGCACAGGGTATTGTGCTTGAGCAACCGCCATTCCATAACCTGGGGTAATAATAACTGAGGTGGAGTTTTTCAGCATATCCGCCACTTCTTCAGCGGTTGTTTCGCGGTACTCACCCATTTCCCCTTCTTCTGTTGAAGCTGAGCCATCAGTACCAAATCCACCTGCTATTACGCTAATAAAAGAACGATTCATCGCCTTACACATAATATAAGAAAGAATAGCACCTGAAGAGCCCACTAATGCACCCGTTACAATTAACAAGTCATTGCTCAGCATAAAGCCTGCAGCCGCCGCTGCCCATCCTGAGTAAGAGTTCAGCATCGAAACAACAACTGGCATATCTGCACCACCAATTGATGCAACTAAATGCCAACCAAATGCCAGGGCAATTACTGTCATGATGATGATTAAGAAAACTTGTAAGCCAACACTGTCAGTTTTAACAAACCAAATCATCAATAAAAAAGAAACAACCAAAGCTGCAAGATTTAATTTATGACGATTAGGTAACATCATCGGTTTAGATGACATTTTCCCACTTAACTTACCATAAGCGACAATAGAACCCGTAAATGTGACTGCACCAATGAAGATCCCTAAAAAGACTTCGGTTAGGTGGATATTCACCATGACAGGATCCATTGCTGTATTGTGGTCAAGATAACTATTAAAACCCACTAAAACTGCCGCTAAACCCACAAAACTGTGTAAGATTGCGACCAATTCTGGCATTTGAGTCATTTCGACTTTTTTAGCTAAACGAATACCAATAACGGCACCGATTGCCATTGCAATAATGATCCAACCCACATTGCCAGCATAAGGTCCGAAAATGGTTGCGAACAAGGCAATTGCCATCCCTGCAATACCAAAGTAGTTACCTTGTTTAGAGGTTTCATGCTTTGATAAACCGGCAAGGCTGAAAATAAATAATATCGCGGCGACAATATATGCCGCTGTAACAACTCCGCTGGACATAATTGTCTCCCTTATCCTTTACGGAACATTTTCAACATACGTTGAGTAACAGTAAATCCACCAAAAATATTAATACTCGCAATCAATATTGCGATAAACGAAAATAAGCTAACCCAGCCCCCACTACCAATTTGGAGTAAAGCGCCGACGACGATAATGCCTGAAATTGCGTTTGTCACTGACATTAATGGCGTGTGCAATGAGTGACTTACATTCCAAACAACGTAATATCCAACAACACAAGAAAGTGCGAATACCGTAAAGTGAGATAAAAATTCTTTCGGTGCAACATTTGCGAGCCATGCAAACAATAAAAAGGCGACTGCTAGTAAACTGTATTTCTTCCAAGGTGAAACAGGTTTAGCAACGGGTTTTTCTTGTGGTTTTGCAGTAGGAGTGGCTTTAGGTTGTGCGGAAACTTGAATAGGTGGCGCAGGCCATGTTATTTCACCAGCACGAATGACAGTTACACCACGAATGACAACATCATCAAAATCAATATTAATATTGCCGTCTTTCTCTTTACACAACAATTTCAATAGGTTAACTAAGTTAGTGCCATAAAGTTGAGATGACTGTGCAGGTAGACGAGCCGCTAAATCGGTGTAACCAATGATTTTTACACCATGTTCTGTCGTAACGACTTCATTCGGCACGGTATATTCACAGTTACCCCCGTTTTGAGCAGCAAGATCGACGACAACACTTCCTGGCTTCATTAAATCGACCATCTCTTTCGTAATTAAACGAGGCGCTGGTTTTCCTGGAATTAATGCCGTCGTAATGATGATATCAACATCTTTTGCTTGTTCTGCAAATAATGCCATTTCAGCATCAATAAATGCTTTTGACATTACCTTAGCATAACCATCACCACTGCCTGCTTCTTCCTTAAAATTCAGCTCAAGGAATTCAGCACCCATGCTTTCAACTTGCTCTTTAACTTCTGGGCGAGTATCAAATGCACGAACAATTGCACCAAGACTTCCGGCAGCACCAATTGCAGCAAGACCTGCAACACCTGCACCGATAACCATCACTTTAGCTGGTGGTACTTTACCTGCGGCAGTAATTTGTCCAGTAAAAAATCGTCCGAATTCATGGGCAGCTTCTACAACGGCACGGTAACCTGCAATATTAGCCATTGAACTTAACGCATCAAGAGATTGTGCACGAGAAATACGTGGTACACTATCCATTGCCATAACGTTAATATTCTTTTCAGCTAACTTTTCGAGCAATGCCGCATTTTGAGCTGGCCAAATAAAACTGACCAGTGTTGCGCCATCTTGTAGCAACGCAATTTCATCATCCAGAGGTGCATTTACCTTCAAAATAATGTCTGATTCCCAAACATTTTGAAGAGTGAGGATCTCAGCGCCAGCTTCCTGATAAGCTTTATCTTCAAAGCTTGAGGCAATGCCAGCACCATTTTCAACTGCGACTGTAAATCCTAATTTTATGAGTTGAGCCACTGTAGCGGGTGTAGCGGCAACCCTTGTTTCATTAGAAAGTCGCTCTTTGGGTATACCAATTCGCATAATTTTCCCTTCTTATCCATAGAGATCTGTTAAAACTTCTCCGTTAACTTCACATTCATGCAAAAAAAATGTTAAAAATAATAATATACATGTCATTAATCGGAGTTCTAATAACCTACTGAAAATAAAACCAATAATCTATATCTGTGTAAAGCTAAAATTGAACTTAATTGGATCATTTTAGTCGAAAAGGCATATTTATGAATTATTCACTATATTCAGGTAAATATCTGGTAACATATACTGGTCATTTGACTCTGTGGTGATTCGCTAAATAAAATAATGCGACAAATGCTATTATTACATGTAATAATTAATCCCTATGTGATAAACCACGACGTTCAGCACATGACCAATATTAATTGCGCAAGGCGGAAGGATTTTGTATGAAGCTGAAAACCTCAGTCATCGCAGCAGCGATGTTATCTTTAACTAATATCACTGTTGCGCAGGCTGCTCAGGAATTAACACCCGAACAAGCTGCAGAACTAAAACCATTTGAAAGAATTACAGTTATCGGTCGTTTTAACGCTATTTATGAAGCCGCTGATGCGGTCTCTCGTCGTGCGGATAAAGTCGGTGCTGATAGTTTCTATATTCAAGGTCTAGATGATATTAGTGATAGCGGCAACATGAGTGTGACTGCTGATCTCTACCATAAAGATGCCCCCAAAGCAGATCAAGAAACCTATCGCGTTTTTCATGGCGTGAAAGAGCTACCAAAACCTGAAGCAATTCTGCTACAACCATTTGATACCGTTTCTATCCGAGGTTACTTCCCTACAACCCCTGATATTAACGACGCAATCGCAAAAGCGGCAGCTAAAAAAGGTGCTGCATCATTCTTTATTGTTCGTAACGTAACAATAAATGATGGTGGTAACCAAGAAGTAACAGCTTATATCTACAAAAAAGATGCACCTAAACGCGCTATTCAAGCACCAGAAGCTGTTGTTCCTTATGATTCTGATGCGGGTCGCGCACTGATTGCTGAAGGTGGTGCCGCTGCAAATAAAGTTGAAAAGCCGGGTCTTGCTTCAAACACTGATTTTGATAGAAGTGTAGGTGCTTTTGCTGAAACACAAAGCACGGGTACAAGTGGCCGTTACACTGTCACTTTACCAAATGGGACTGAAATTCAAGAAGTCAACAAAGCAGCTGCTGCATTAATGGATCCTTTTGATACCATTACTTTTAGCGGATACTTTGTCAACTCTCCAGAAATTTCATATCAGGTTGCTAAACGTGCAGCCGCAAAAGGCGCTAAGTTCTACCATATTACAAATGAATGGCAAAGTGACGGTGGTACAGTCACTATTACTGCCGACCTATTCAAGTAATAAAAAATTTCCTATTGAAAAACCTTGCTCTGGCAAGGTTTTTTTTATTCAAAATTTAATCAATTAATCATTATTTTGTGAAAGTGAATAATTTTTATGATTTAATGCATAGACAACCAAATTAACTCTCCGTAAAACCCCGCTGTTTTTTAGTGTTTTTATCTTTCTTTAAATTTAAGATATTTATATTTATTCTATTTATTGACCAAAAAACAAGAAAATACGCTATTTATTTACAATTTTAATCATGTAGGTAATTATCCTTGAATAAAAAACTCGGCTTAATATCACTCACCGCATTAGTATTAAGCTCAATGGTTGGTGCAGGTGTATTCAGTTTGCCTCAAAATATGGCCGAAGTTGCCAGTCCTGCTGCATTGATTATCGGCTGGACGATAACAGGCATTGGTATCCTCTTTCTTGCGACATCCTTATTACTCCTCTCCCGCCTTCGACCTGATCTTGATGGTGGCATTTTTACCTATGCAAAAGAAGGGTTTGGTGAATTTATTGGTTTTTGTTCAGCATGGGGATATTGGGTCTGTGCTGTTGTTGCTAATGTTTCTTATCTTGTTATTGTTTTTGCTGCCTTTAGCTTTTTTACAGATACACCAGAAAACGTTATTTTTGGTGATGGCAATACATGGCAGGCATTACTTGGAGAGTCAATCTTACTTTGGGTTGTTCATTTTCTTGTTTTACGTGGTGTTCAAACAGCAGCCAGCATTAATCTAATGGCAACCATGGCAAAACTCCTTCCTTTGGGATTATTTGTTATTGTCGCTCTATTAGCTTTTAATATGGATATATTTACCCTTGATTTTAAAGGTGTAAATCTAGGTGTCCCTGTTTGGGATCAAGTCAAAAATACCATGCTAATTACACTATGGGTATTTATTGGTATTGAAGGTGCTGTTGTCGTTTCTGCAAGAGCTAAAAATCGTCGTGATGTGGGTTTAGCAACCGTACTTGCCGTTGTCATCGCATTAGTTATCTATATTCTTGTCACTTTGTTATCACAAGGTTTAGTTAGCCAAACAGAATTAGCCGCGATGAAAAATCCATCAATGGCACCATTACTCGTTCAGCTTATTGGTAGTATAGGCGAGATAGTTATTGCCGCGGGGCTTATTCTCTCTGTATGTGGTGCTTATTTAAGTTGGACAATCATGGCAGCTGAAGTGCCATATATTGCCGCATTACACCACTCTTTCCCTAAACAATTAGGGAAGCAGAATAAAAATGATGCTCCTTCATCTTCATTATGGTTTACCAATTATGCAGTTCAATTCTCGTTAATTTTAATTTGGTTGACAGGAAGTAACTACAATACATTATTGACCATAGCATCAGAGATGATCCTTGTGCCTTATTTTCTCGTAGGCGCATTTTTATTTAAAGTGGCAATTACACGCAGTAGTCGTGCTTTATTATTAATAGCTATACCAGCGAGCCTATATGGTTTATGGCTACTTTATGCATCAGGCGTCATTAATTTATTGCTCTCTGTCGTATTGTATGCGCCAGGTATCCTGATATTTCTATACACACGAAAGCAATATCAAGACAAAAAACCCCTATTATTCAGTGAAAAAATTTTATTGGTTCTTGTCTTATTTGGTGCGATCCCAGCTTTAGGCTATTTAGCTATTTACTAAAACACTCTTAGAGGTACTGGAAAAACAGTACCTCTTTTATTCTCGTTCTCACCTCTCTTCAAAAATAAGTCAAAAAATCTCACTTAAGACCAAAATTTCCCTTTTAAGCTGTTATTTATAACATTGATGGTTAGGTGCTTATAAAGATAAAAAAATATAGTATGTTGTAACTAATTTAAAGGTAACTATTAATTAGCAAGCCAATAAAAAACCCACAAGAAACCTATGTTCTCGTGGGTCTACACATACTATCATTAAATTAGTTAAAACTAATTTGTTCCATCGCCTGCAATATACGTTTATCCGATATTGGATACGGTGTACCTATCTGCTGAGCAAACAGGCTCACTCTAAGTTCCTCTATCATCCAACGAATATTTTGTACTTCATCTTGCTGCTTTTGTTTTTCTGTAAGTTTACCTAACCACTGTTGCCACTGTTGAATAACATTTTCAACTCGACTCATTTGAGCGCGATCACGATTAGGATCAATAGCCAGTTTCTCCATTCGTTTTTCAATGGCACTTAAATAACGAGGGATGTCTGCAAGACGCTTCCATCCATGCGAGGTAACAAAACCAGGAAAAACTAACTGACCAAGTTGAGCTTTAATATCAGATAATGCAAAAGCAACGCTAATATCTACCCGCCCTTTTAAACGTTTATTAATAGCAAATACTTGAGTTAAAATCGCTTCAACTTGCTTTGCTATTTCAACCACAGCATCATTTAATTCAGCTCTGACATATTCTTGCAGTTTTTGATATTCATCTTCTTGCCAAATTAAACCACCATAAGACGCCATTAATTTATCAACACCACAAGCAATACAATCATCAATCAACTCTAGCACTTTGCCATAAGGGTTAAAGTAAAGACCTAGTTTTGCTTTATTCGGTAATTTTTCATGCAAGTATTTTATCGGTGACGGAATATTTAATAATAATAATCGTCTTATCCCTTTCCACATTGAAGTTTGCTGTTCAGATTCTGTTTCAAAAAGCTTAATACCTACACTGTTTTTTTCATCCACAAGTGCTGGATAAGCCTTCACTGAATAGCCACCTCGTTTTTGCTCATAACGCTGAGGCAAATCACCAAAACTCCAAATATGTAAATCGTGTTGTTCAATACCATGATCAGCGACTGCTGATAGTGTTTCTTGGACTTTTTCCTTTAAATTCTCTTTTAATTTATTGAGATCTTTACTTTCTGCCAGCGTTTTATTTTTATCGCCAACAACACGGAATGTCATTTTTAAGTGATCTGCAACTTGATCAAGTTGCCAACTCTCTCTATCAACGGTCACTCCCGTCATACGACGCAATTCTTTTTCAAGTCTATCGAGTAAATCGCCTTCAACTTGGGGTACACGTTCTAAAAAAGCAGATGCATAATTAGGTGCTGGTACAAAATTACGGCGAATAGGTTTTGGCAATGACTTAATTAATGCCACGATCAATTCATGACGAATACCCGGAATTTGCCAATCAAAACCTTCGTCTTTTACCTGATTTAAAATAGGTAATGGAATATGGACAGTCACACCATCAGCCGCAGTACCTGGTTCAAATTGATAGGTTAAACGTAATTTTAGATTATCTTGATGCCAATAATTTGGATAATCTAATGCGCTAACACGTTTGGCATCATCTTTAATCAGCATACTTTTTTCAAAGTTAAGCAGATCAGGTGATGACTTTTGAGCCTCTTTCCACCACTTATCAAAATGTCGAGATGAAACAACATCCTGAGGTATCCGTTGATCGTAGAAAGTAAACATTGTTTCATCATCAACAAGAATATCTCGGCGACGAGATTTATGCTCTAATTCTTCAACTTCTGTCCGTAATTTTAAATTGTCACGAAAAAATGCATGACGAGTTTGCCAATCCCCCTCCACTAATGCATGGCGAATAAAAAGTTCACGACATAAAAGCGGGTCAATTTGACTGTAATTAATAGGTCGAGAAGCCACAATTGGCAAACCATACAAAGTCACTTTTTCATTCGCCATTACAGCGCCTTGCGCTTTTGACCAATGAGGTTCGCTATAGTGATGTTTCACCAAATGTTCAGCAATAGGTTCAATCCATTCGGGTTCAACGCGTGCCGCTATTCGCCCCCATAAACGAGACGTCTCAACTAGCTCCGCCACCATAGTCCATTTTGGTGGTTTTTTAAACAACCCCGAACCTGGATATATAGAGAAACGGGCATTTCTTGCACCTGTAAACTCTTGTTTATCTGCATCTTTTTGCCCAATATGCGACAACAAACCACTTAGTAGTGCTACATGAACACTTCTGAAATCAGCAGGCTCACTATTAACAGGAAAGCCTAATTCTTTAACAACCTGCCGCAATTGCGTATAAACATCTTGCCATTCACGAACACGCATAAAGTTTAAAAACTCTTGGCGACACAACTTTCTAAATTGAGAATGACTCAACTCTTTTTGTTGTTTTTTTAAATAATCCCACATATTTAAAAAAGATAAAAAGTCAGAGTCTTTATCTTGGAAGCGTCGGTGTTTTTCATCAGATGCTTGCTGTTTATCCATCGGTCTTTCACGTGGATCTTGAATTGAAAGTGCGGATGTAATAACCATCAATTCTTTGACTGCACCATATTTACGCGCTTCAAGTACCATTCTCGCCAAACGAGGATCAATAGGAAGTTGTGCAAGTTGTTTCCCCATAGGGGTTAAACGATAAGCACCATTGTGATCGGTTTCGTTTTGTAATGCGCCTAGTTCTTCTAATAAACGAACACCATCTTGAATGTTACGTTTATCGGGTGGCTGTACAAATGGGAATGCACTAATATCGCCTAACCCTATTGATGTCATTTGCAAAATAACAGATGCTAGATTAGTTCTTAATATTTCAGGATCAGTAAATTCAGAACGGGAAATAAAATCATCTTCAGAATAAAGGCGAATACAAATACCATCAGAAACACGACCACAACGCCCTTTTCTTTGATTTGCTGAAGCTTGAGAAATAGGCTCTATTGGAAGTCTTTGTACTTTAGTTCGATAGCTATAACGACTTACACGTGCAAAACCGGTATCAATAACATACTTAATACCTGGTACCGTTAATGACGTTTCGGCAACGTTCGTTGCTAAAATAATACGTCTGCCATTATGAGGATGAAAAATTCGATTTTGTTCGCTGTTAGATAAACGGGCAAATAAAGGCAAGACTTCAGTATGTCGAAGTTGCAATTTATTCAGTGCATCAGCAGTGTCACGAATTTCTCGTTCACCACTCATAAAAATAAGAATATCACCCGCACTTTCTCTGCTTAATTCTTCAATAGCATCAACAATACCATCAGTCATATCCTTATCACTATCAAGCTCGTCGCCACCAATAGGACGATATCTGACTTCAACAGGATAAGTCCGACCGGAAACTTCAATGATCGGTGCTTGATTGAAATGTTTGGAAAAACGTTCAGGATCGATGGTCGCAGAAGTAATAATAACTTTTAAATCAGGGCGTTTAGGTAATAATTGCTTTAAATAGCCAAGGATAAAATCGATATTTAAACTACGCTCATGGGCTTCATCAATAATGATAGTATCATATTGTAATAGCAGTTTATCTTGCTGTAATTCAGCCAATAAAATACCATCTGTCATTAGCTTAACAAGGGTATTCTCACCGACATGATCACTAAAACGAACCTTATAACCTACTGATTCTCCTAACGTACTTTTTAATTCATGAGCGATACGTTCAGCGACTGAACGCGCAGCTAAACGACGAGGCTGAGTATGACCAATAAACCCCTTGATCCCTCGCCCTAATTCAAGACAAATTTTAGGGATCTGAGTTGTTTTACCCGAGCCTGTTTCCCCTGCAATAATAACGACTTGGTTATCTCTGATTGCATTATAAATGGCATCTTTCTTTTGACTAACAGGAAGGTTTTCAGGGTAAGTAATTTCAGGACAATTAGCACGACGGCGAATTATCATCTGTTGTGCTTTTGTAATATCGTCTTTAATTGCACTTAATACCGCTTGTTTAGACTCTTCATTATTGATTTTAGCGACGCCACGTAGACGTTTTCTTAATCGTTGCTGCTCCCGCAACGATAATTGCTCTATTTCTTGATAGAGCGTGGCAGATGATAATGTCACCTTTTATTATCCTTTTTGAGGTTATTCTAATCAAAACTAATGTCTGTATGATATCACAACAGGCTATTGGCACATAAAGGCTTGATTAAATTTCTTATTATATGATTTCATATAATCAATAATTTTGAATAGCATATTCAAAGGATTGTAATGTGATCTTTTAAAGATAAGGTAAACTACTATTCACTAATAAATTTAAACAAATAGAACATGTTATAAACTACGGGAAGAAAATGAAAAAAATCCTTGTACTGAAATCCAGCATTTTAGATAGCTATTCACACAGTAATAAAATGACCGATTACTTCATTGAAAATTGGCAGAATAATCATAAAGATGACTTAATCACAGTACGTGATCTTGCTAAAGATCCTGTGCCTGCTCTAGATCAAGCGACTCTATTTGCTTTTGGCAAAGAGACAGCAATGCTATCGGATGAACAAAAAGCAGCTAGAACATTATCAGATGAATTAATTAGTGAATTAAAAGCTCACGATATGATAGTCATTGCTGCACCCATGTATAACTTTTCAATTTCATCTCAATTAAAGCATTATATTGATTTTATTGCTCGCGCGGGTGAAACATTTAAATATACTGAGGCGGGTTCTGTCGGTTTGATTGAAAATAAACAAGCGATTGTATTAACCAGTCGTGGTGGTGTCCATAAAGACCAACCTTCCGATCTTATCGTTCCTTTTCTAACACAGTTTTTAGCCTTTATTGGCATTAAAGACGTACAATTTATTATGGCCGAGGGCACGGCATTTGGTGAAGAATACGCACAGCAATCTCATCAACAAGCACAAAAAGAAATTGATACTCTAATTAGCACAAAAAATATTACCGTAAAATAATTTTTCTCTATATATAAATATAAAAGCACCTGAATTAGGTGCTTTTTTTGTATCTCAATATTAATTTTCATAAAATATTTTTTTATATTTTTTATAAAAAAAACTTTTTAAATTATAATTAAAAAACTTCAACAGTAGATAAATCTAAAAAAAATATTTTATTAAATAAATAATTTAACACGTGCCATTTTAATGACTTTTTTTTATCATTTATTCTTTCATTCAGCGTGAAAATAAAAAGATAAATTAGAATTAATTTTGAATGGAAAATAAACTTATGTAATATTTTATTGTTTCTAGAGATTAGAGACTATTAAATAACTTTATTAATTCAAGAAATGGAATTTGAAATGAAAAAGAATTTACTTTCAATAATTGTCCTATCTACATTTTTTTTATCCGCTCAATCAAATGCTATTGAACATACAGAAAAAAATGTAGGTACAATTACAATTAATGGGTCTGTTACAGCAAATCCAACTTGTCAATTACAAGATATACAACCTGTTCTATTACCCCCTGTTCAAGCAAGTAATTTCGGGGATGACCGTATAGCAAAAACAGATGCTCAACCACTTTTCATCCAATTTTCCAATTGTAATGATAGCATTGCTAATATTCAGTTAAAAATTCCAAAACAAGCAAAAAGGTTATTAAAAAACCAAGTGGAAAATAGCAGTAATGTTGATATCGCCATTTTTGATGCAAATAAAAATATCATTGATTTAAGTAATGAAAAACCTAAAGAATTTAATTTAAATATTGATTCAGATACTAAAACAGCGGATTTTTCATTTGAAATCAATTATATGAAACCAAATGGATTAGATGCAACTCCAGGCTTAGTAAAGTCTAGCTTAGCATTTGATGTTATTTATAGCGATGTCGTTGTAGATTAATATCTATAAAACTAACAAAGCTGGTTATCCAGCTTTGTTTTAATATTCTTTTTATATTATACCTCATCATAAAATAATAGAAAATGATTAATAAAATTAAATTCACTATATTATATATAGCTATCTCTCTTCCTATTTATGGTTATACTTCAATAGAAATAAACAAGGATAAATTTATCTTTATTGAGAGCAAAAACCAAGAAGTTATTGAAATAAAGAATAGTATAAATAGTGATTATTTTATACAGAGTTGGATTTCACATTATGATGAAAATAATGATTCTGAATTACCTTTTATGATCACCCCACCACTCTTTAAAATAGAGAAAGATGAAGACTACTCTTTGAAAATTTTTAAAATTGATGAAATAGAAAAAAAAGACAGAGAAACACTATATAAAATAAACATTAAAAGAATACCTGTATTATCTGATTCAGATGATAATAAAAATTTATTACATATTTCAATAAACTCTGTTTATAACTTAATATATAGACCTATATCAATAGAAAAAAATGCAGTAGATGCATATAAAAAAATAGAGTTCTTAAAAAATCAAAATAATGAATTTATTATAAACAATCCCACACCTTATTTTATTACTTTACTTAATGTTCATCTTGAAAATATTTCATTAATTAGTAAAAGTATAACCATTCCACCATTTAAAAAATATAACACAAAAAACAAAATTAAAAAAGATGGATTAATAAAATGGAAAACAATTGACCAGTATGGTGTGGAAATAAAAGCAATAGATAAGGCTATAATGAATGATGATTAAATTAAAAAAAAGAAAATTAACTTTGTTTATTCTAATGATTATCTTTCATAGCAAAGCTATCGCAAAAAATAACACCATCTCTCTTTATTCTAGTCTATTTTCTAATGTTAGTGATGAAAAAATTAAACAGCTTCTTGAAAATAAAAAACCTGAGGGATTTTATCATTCTATTATTTATATTAATAATAGAAAAAAAATGGTAAAACTTATTTATTACAAAGATGTAGAAAATAAATTAACACCTTCTCTTTCTATCAAAGATTTAACATCTTTGGGTATTGATACTGATTTTTATTCGATCAATAAAAAAAATTCAGATCCTATACTGTTAAGCGATTATTCAATTGATTTTAAATACCAATTTTCTAATCAAAAATTAAATTTAATTATCCCACAAAAAGCATTAATCAAAAAAACAGACTATGTCATTGATGAACAAAGCTGGGATGATGGGATCACAGCTTTATTTACTCAATATTCATATTCAATTAAATATCATCAAAAAAAACCTATTGGGCAAAAACTTAATTTACACTCAGGTATCAATATCGGTGCTTGGCGTGTGCGTAGTCGAAACGGAATAGATTGGACTAGAGATCGTTATCAGTCTCAGCTTTCGTCAATTTATGCATACCGACAAATTAATTATTTTTCTTCTTTTTTTTATGGCGGTAAATTTTCACCTACAACTCGAATACTTTCAAATGAGAAAATAATTGGCTTTCAATTAATATCCAACAATCTAATTGCAAATAATACGCTCTATGCTAATAGCCCTATTATTGAAGGCATTGCAGATACTCAAGCTGATGTAATCATAAAACAAGGCGATAAAGTCATCTATGAGAAAACGGTTCCTCCCGGGCCTTTTCTTCTAAATTCATTACCTTCTATAGGTAGTGAAAAACTTACTTTAGAGATCAAAGAAGCAGACGGAAGAGTCAAAACTTCAACACATTATTTCACATCATTGCCTAATCAATTAAATAAAGGCATCTATCAATATAATATTGTATCAGGTACGCTACCTGATCATCCTAATAATAAAAAAGCACTTTTTCTTTTAGGTGAATTTTCATATGGTCTTAGTCAAAAAATTACTTCTTATAGCGCAATAAAGAAACACGATAACAGACAAAATTATTTATTTGGACTATCTCTGGATTTAGGTATATTAGGTGGTTTATCATCAGATATAAATTATGAGAAAACTGATAACAATAAAGTAAAACATCAATTTAGTTATCAAAAAAGCATGCCAGAAAAACAAACTTATTTTACGTCCAGAATATCATTCTATCATTATTTAGATAATTTTTTAGTAGAAAAAAAGATAAAAAGAAATTATTCATTCTTTTTATCTAAAGGCATTAATAAACTAGGTTATTTATCTTTACACTACCATGATAAATCCTATCATAATTCATCTAAAACATTTGAAACTAGAACATCCTTTTCATCTTCAATAAATAAAATAAATTATAATTTAAAATATGATTTTAAAAAAGAAAGATATTATTCAGAACACTATCTTTCATTTAATTTTAATATTCCGATAGGAAATAATACACATCATCATTGGTTCAATAACCAAACAGATTATCAAGTAAATAATAACCGTTATGCAAGCAGTACAAATATTGGAGGAACATTACTTAATAATAATTTAGGGTATTCAGTAAACTATCAGTATGCACATCATCCTAAAAGAAAATTTGATCAATTTTCTATGCATACACGTTATCAAAATAATTATCAATCTTACCTTTTCTCTGGAAATAAGTCAGAAGATAATTACAACTTAAATTTTGCAGTTAATGGTGCATTAGTGCTTCATTCAGAAGGTGTTACTCTAGCCCCTCGTTTAGGTAAGACCTTTGCATTAGTGAATACACAAGGCATTACTGGTATTAAAACATCATCTTCATCAAATTTGGAAACAGATATTTTGGGTAATTTAATTTTAAGTAATATAGCACCTTATCAAATAAATAGGATCCAGCTAAATGCTGAATCACTTCCTTCATCCGTTGAAACTGAATATTATAGTAAAAATGTTATTCCTACATTTGGTGCAATACCTAAAGTTATTTTCCCAATGAAAATGGGCTACCGTGTTATTTTTAAATCAAAAACGCCTCTCCCTTTCGCATCAAAAGTTATTGTATTGGATAGAAAAAATAACATTATTTCACAAGGATTAGTAACAGAAAATAATATTATTTTCCTTTCTGGCATCCCTGATAATGGATTAATAAAAGTAAAGCTGAGAGACGATAAACAATGCCAGTTTGATTATGAAATAAACGCTAGTGATAAGCAAAAAGCGTTGATAAAAAAAGAAATCAATTGTCAATAGCTCAATAATAAAAATCTTAAATATGAAAAAAAAACAATACATCATCTATTTAATTATTACTTTACTCTATTCATCATTCTCATTTTCATCACCCCCAAGGCGTGGTGATCATGATATGATATTAAGCTGCGATATAAGTTATATCTATGAAAATATAAATGATCGTCTTTCTATTAATGGAAATGACTTTTTATCATATGAAAAAGGAGAGTTAGCGAATATTGATCCTCACATTATCCTTATTACTATCAAAGATTGTTCTAAAAGCCATGGTAATGTTCGCTTAAAAATTGAAAATACGAGTATTGATAGTTCAACAGGTTACTTAAAAAATACCATTAGTGACGATAGGGCAAGCAGTAATATTGCTTTTCAATTATTGTACAATGAAGAAGAAAGACCCATAAATCTCAATGAAAAGAATGAATTTACTGAAGAACTGATTGATGGTGAGGCTGAATTTTATTTTTTAGTTAACTACGTTAAAAAAGATAATATGCCTCCCTCTTCTGGTTATATAAGTTCAAACATTCATTTTAGTATCATGATAAATGACGATATTGTTAATTTTAATGATAATGATTAATGATAAAAAGCACGATAGAAATTTATCATATATCGTGCTTTTTAAAAATAAAATGGCATTAAATATCTAGTTAAAAATTAACTACTTCTTTACCCATTTACCATTAATACCTTTCACAAACTCACCTTCATTAGCTCTTGCGACTAATTTTTCACCCGCGAGCCTAGCAACAGAATCGGGTGTTACTTGGTTAGTTTTGGCAATTTCAGCGTATTTTGCTTTTCTAGCTTGATTGATTTCATCAACAAGCTGTTGAGCTTGTTTATTGTTTGTCTGTACCAGTTCAATATAACCGCTAAAAGTTTCCCCTACTAATCCTTGTGATCTCGCCTCATCAAGTGTTAATGCCATAACATTCATACTCGTTAAAGCCATTATTAGCCCAAAACTTAAGAGATATTTTTTATAATTCATCATTTACCCTTTAAAAAATGGCGCTGTTATTTTTTAAGAGATCTTCCACTTGGCGATCTATTTTTACATTAATCTCATGTTCAATTTTAACATTCATATTAATGTTAATCGGTTTATCCGGTGTGGCCACTTCTAGTCTAATACATCCTGTTAGCACCGAAATTTCCATCACTAAGGACATTAATAAAAATAGTTTTTTTAAAAATAATGGTTTCACTCTGACTCACTCCCTAAATCTGATAAGCTTTTTTCTAACCACTCTTCCAATTGTGAACCAAATCGTAAACTTCGCCATAATTGGAAGACATTTTCTTCGTGCCGATAATTAAAATTAACCTGACGACGTTTATCTTCAAGAGGGTTTGTTCCTTGGATCTCAGCCTCTAAGACTAACTCACCTAAATTGCTTAAATTAACACGAGTCCAAGAACGACTGATTTCTAGATAACGCAACCATGCCATAGCAACGCCTGCTGACATATTATTCTCGTCAATTGAATCAACAAAATCTTTATCCAGTCTTAGCGTCAAGTAAGATGAATTAGCCAACCAACCATCTTTAATAATCCACTGATTATTATTAATAAAGAACGGAAATTCTCCACTCACTTTACCCGATGCTGCAAATTGCGTCACTTTTAATAGAGTAAATAGATGACTTAATTGAATGTTATCAATAGAAATAATCGCAGCATCATGTTGTGGTATCGCTAATTTGGCTAAAGATATTGTTCCATCAAGCATCGCTACATTAACGTTAGATAAAACTAACGGCTTACTTTCAGTTGCTGGATAAAAGCCTTGTAAATCTGCTGTAATATCAGTCATTTCAAAAAGATTGTTAACACGTTTTATCCGTAACTGGACAGGTTGCTTAACCCCTAATTGCCACTCATCCCCGTTTAAACGCCAAGGCAAGATAAAATCTAAACCTTCTAGAACACCATCTTTAAGCCACATACCACCTTGCTTAACAACAAGGTGTCCACCAGCCATCAATCCTTGTCCTGGCGCAATAGAGAAATCAGCTTGCGTATATAATTCCCCTTTATCAAGAGTCATTCCTAAATCTGCTGGAATAAGTGATTGAAAGACATTGATGGGTTGAGAAGGCCAACGCATCTGCCCTCTTAATCTTGCACCATCCCACCGCGTATTTATTGCAATAGGTCCTATAGTTGGCTTCGCACTTAATTCTCCTTTTACATTAAAGTTAAAAGGAGAATCACCATTAACTGTGGCAATAAAGTCGGCTCTATCTAAAAAACCGCCCTCAGGAAAATCAATACGCTGACTCGTTAATTTTAACTTTCCATTAAATACGGGATTTTGCTCATCTCTTATCCAACGAAACGGGCTTTCTAACGATAATCGAGGCGCCGTCATCGTTGTATTTTGATATTTTAAAACATCAAAACCTGTAGTGAGTTTTTCAAAACTCACTACTTTATCAGCCCAATAACCTGTTCCTGCAATATCCCAACGCGCTTTTAATGGGAGTAAATTTCCATCCCCCCAATAGCGCCATTGCCAAGTCCCATTATCAGGTAAAAAATCAATCGCTTTACCTTGAAAATGAATGCGGTAATCACCCCAAATACTATCTTGGGCAACGACTATCGCATTTAAACGCCCATTAAAACCTTTTGATGAAAGTGTCGTCCCAGCTAAAGGTAAACGCGCATCTGTGATAGTCAGTGTTTCAGTGACGGGCCCTTTAAAACGAAATAAAGATCCAGATTGAAATTCAATAGTAGGATCTGTCAGCATGCCAGTGACTTTAACAGGTAATTGTGCACTGGCTTGCATTAATTCTTTATTAACAACACCCGTGATTTGAATAGGAATTTCAGCATCTAACCAATTTACTGCCGTTTCAGGGATCGATAAGACTAAATTTCCTTTCCCTGCTTTACCTTCTGTCATCACATTTAATCGTGCTGTTAATCTTAAATCAGCCAAACCTTTTTGCCATTGGCCAATATTAATATTTACACCGCCTCGCAACGGTTGATCTACGCCAAACCATTCCCAACGCCCTTGCTCAATGGCAATATTTTCAGGTGTTACAGTCCACGGCAATAAAGCTAATGCATGCCCCCCACCTTGTTCAGCAATTGAAATAGTGCCAGATTGCCCTATCCATTCCAGAATAAAAACTAAAGGATGGGGGTAATGAGAAGCTAATAACGTGGCATTAATTGTTCCTTTTTCAGGTAATGACGCGATATTTAAAGGAAGTGCTATTTCAGCGGCAAGTTCAATATTATTATCATCAGGTAAATTCACTTTAAGCTGTTTAATATCTAGCCACTGGTTATCTCTAATAAAAAGACCGAGTTGGGCATTTTTTCCTTGGTAAGTGATTAATCGCCCATTGTTTTGTGTTTTTAATTGTAATGCACCTTGGTAGCGAACATTTTCTTTAAAAAGCACATTGTCGATATTGACAGATAAATGAGGTATTGAAGTTAGTAATGAATTTATCTCAAGAGGAACCGTTGCTGTTTCTTCTTGCTTACTTGTAGGCATCATTGAAAAACATTGTTCATCAATGGCAAGTTGTTGGCTGTTAAATTGAAGTTTATCAATCTGCGCTTTGTGATAAGAAAAAACGAAGTTATCAAGATTAGCTAAAGTGCAATTCTCTGTCTTTAATGCGATGTGTTCAATTGAAATCCCCATACGCTGTAACTTGGGCTGAGATACAGAAAGTAATACACCTTCAGGTAAGTAATAATGGGCAACAGCAGGTAGCCAACGAGGAATAGACACCCATAAAGCAGTGCCTATTAGACCGACGCCTAGTAGTATCGTCCCTGTCCATTTGATTGTTTTTCTTAACAACACATCATATTCCTTTTAAACAAACCTGAATCATCCACTTACCTCGTTAAATTGTTTATAATGATAGTATTAATTTCTTTCATATTGGGGCTGGATAATTCTTGTTTTTCCAGCCTCTGAATAAAAATTTAATCGAGAGTAGAGAAGACTGGATGAAAATCGTTTCCTATAGTACTAAACATTATGATCGTAAGCACATGGAATGGGTTAATCAACATAATGGATATCATTATGATATTGAATATTTCGATTTTAATTTGACAGAACAAACCGCAAAAAATGCCGTTGGCGCTGATGCTGTTTGTATTTTCGTCAATGACGATGCAAATCGTGCGGTTTTACAAGAGCTTGCTGGTCTTAATATCCGTATCCTTGCATTACGTTGTGCAGGATTCAATAACGTCGACTTAAAAGCTGCGGCTGAATTAGGTATAACTGTTGTCCGTGTTCCAGCTTACTCGCCAGAGGCTATTGCAGAACATGCTGTTGGTATGATGCTCTCACTTAATCGTCGTATACACAGAGCTTATCAACGTACTCGTGATGCTAACTTCTCATTAGAAGGCTTAACTGGCTTTAATATGCATAATCGTACTGCTGGGATTATCGGTACAGGTAAAATAGGATTAGCGACATTACGCATATTAAAAGGCTTTGGCATGAAGTTACTTGCTTATGATCCTTATCCAAATCAAGCCGTACTTGATTTAGGTGCTGAATATGTCGATCTACCAACACTCTATGCAAACTCTAACGTGATTTCGTTACACTGCCCATTAACCGCAGATAACCATCATCTATTAAATGAAACTGCTTTTGCACAAATGAAAAATGGTGTGATGATTATTAACACCAGTCGAGGCGCTTTAATTGATTCTGCGGCTGCCATTAATGCACTAAAACAAGGCAAAATTGGTGCACTAGGAATGGACGTCTATGAAAATGAACGCGATCTTTTCTTTGAAGATAAATCAAATGACGTTATTCAAGATGATGTTTTCCGTCGACTTTCTTCTTGTCACAACGTGTTGTTCACTGGACACCAAGCCTTCCTAACAGAAGAAGCATTAATTAGTATTAGTGAAACAACGCTGCATAATATTAAAGATGTGGCCTCAGGTAATGAGTGTGTTAATCAGGTCAAAGCGTAGTTTTAAGCATTAAGAATAAATGTAATAAAAAACCCCCTTCACCATAGATTAGCAAGGGGGTTTATTTTACGTATTATCGATATGATACTTATTTTTATTGATTATCAATAAGTTCTATTGATTTCGTAGGTTCAAAGTGTGAACGAGTCTTTTTCTCTTCATCGACTTTAAATTGTGAAACCAATTTAGCTAATTGATGAGCTTCATCATCCATATTCGCTGTTATAGCCGCTGATTCCTCAACCAATGCGGCATTTTGCTGAGTAACAGTATCCATTTCACTGACCGCCAACGCGATTTGGTTAATCCCCATGCTTTGCTCATTAGAAGCAAGTGCAATCTGTTGCATAAAGTCATTTACCTGATTGATGGTTGTAACGATCTCTGACATTGAACGCCCAGCTTGAGCAACCTGCTGCGAACCAATATGCACTTTATTAACAGAATGTGTAATCAACTCATTGATCTCTTTCGCAGCTTCCGCACTACGGCTGGCTAAACTACGCACTTCAGATGCCACAACAGTAAATCCTCTACCTTGCTCACCAGCTCTCGCGGCTTCAACAGCGGCATTCAATGACAAAATATTCGTTTGATTGGCAATGCTATTAATAATGTCATTGATATCTGCAATTTTCTTCGCACTTTCAGAGATGGAGGACATCGTCTCGATCACACTATCCATCACATTTTCGCCATTTTGGGCAGATGCCGTTGCTGTTAGTGCGAGTTTGCTTGCTTCACGTGAATTATCTGCATTTTTCTCAACTGTTGTTTTAATTTGCTCCATGCTCGCAACAGTTTCTTGCAATGCACTAGCCTGCTCTTCAGTACGGGAAGATAAATCGGTATTTCCTGTCGCTATCTCGCTTGCACTCACGCTGATGGTATTAACCGCATTTTTCACGGAAGAAATCATATGACTTAATGAATTCTTCATCTTATTCATTTCGTTGAATAACTGACCAAATTCATTAGTACCATGATTATCTACACGCATACTTAAATCGCCTTGGCTCATTTTACTAAAGATATTGATTAATATTCTGATATTGCCAATAAAAGTATGGGAGAACCAACGCAATATAATAATAAATAAAAGAATAACAAGAATGCTTGTCGTGATTGATACCAGTATTAAACGTTCTTGAGATGTTTTTGCAATATCGATGTAGCTATTCTCAATACTATTAGCAACGGCATAATATTGCATAGTAATATCATTTAGTTCATCCATTTTAGCACTGGCGGAGTGTGTTGTTAGCTCACCTTTACGTAGTCTATCTAGTGCACCAGTGAAGATATCAAGCAATTCATCAAAACGCTTTGTCATATCATCCGCTAATTCTCGTCCTTCTAAGGTCAGTTTTTCTGTATCTGACCAACGGTGGATCTCTTCACGCGTTATTTCAATATATTCTGCGGTTTGGTGAAAATATTTTGCTGAGGGCTTTTCATTAACCCGTAATTGTCCATCTAATCCATTAATATTTGCTCTGATCACGGCCATTTGATATCGCGCTTTACCCATAAGTAGCATTTGCTGGCTTAAGCTATTTGATGAAACAAAATTATTATAAGATCGAGAGGAAGCATCATAACTAAAATAAATAATGCTCATAATCAACGCAAATAAAATGGCCAGCATGACCTTAACGGTCTTTTCTATACTGATATTTTTAAACATGGTCATATTCCATCAAAATATACAGAGTTTTTTATCTGTACATTTGTAAGATATCAGAATGCACTCTTTCTCTGACAAAGAGCATATTCCCTAGTGTAAATAAAATAAGGCTAAAATTTATTCATTAGAATATAAAGGCGCGTAGGATCTGCCTTTGTTTATAATGTCGGTAATAATGAGGGAAAACTTTAGAGTGCAGTAAAAACCATTTTTCATTTATTAAATAAACGATTGTTTTATCTATCTAGATAGAAATTAATTATATAATATCCCGCAATGAAGGTGATTTCACTCAGAAAAAGATAATTTATTAATTATTTTTTAGTTTTTGTCATTTTATTTTTATGTTTTCATTTTACGTTCTAATAGGTACATATCCTATTAACATTAATTTACTTAATTTAAAAATTATTTATAATGGCTTCTGCAAAATGTTTTATTTCCAATAAAAATAAAGCACTTTCTAAAAAATGCTTTTATTGTTTATTTATTATGAATAATTTAACTTTATTAAGAAATTTAAATAATTTTTTCTATTAATAGTTTTTCAGTTAGTTCAATAAGTCTTATCACATCTAATGGTGTTTCTATTTTTTTTATTTCTTCCAAAGAAAACCATTGGAAAGATTTATTTGTTAATTGGCTATTTTTTAACGGTTTACAAAGATAAATCATATCGATGTGATAATGAAACCCTTGCTTTTTATCGTGAATAGGTTCTTTTAAAATGGCGAGCGGTTTTACAAGCTCAATAACATCATGGTTATTTAGGTTAAGGCTAAATTCAGGTTGATAGCAAAGGCACTCACACAATAAACCTGTTTCTTCTTCAATTTCTCTTAATACTGCATCTTGTGGCTCTTCATTTTCTTCTATATGACCACCTGGGGGTAACCAACAACCAATTTTAGAATGTAAATGGAGAAGAAATTTGCCCTGCTCATTAAAGACAATACCCGTTGCGGTGAAATGACTCTTAGGCACTTCTATTGTCATGATACTCTGATCCTTTACTCTATTTATGTTTATCTAATGTACATCATATCGATTATTATTTTTATGTTAATTATGGCCTTTGGCATTTATTGAAGATTGTTTTATTCCCATTAAAAAATCAGAAAATATTGTTTTAAAGTCCTTACAAGCATTTTCAGGTAGTGTTGCTTCATTTTTTAAATTAATCGCAATATGTGTAACAAATCCATAAATTAAATTCACCACAATATCAGGAGAATAGGTACAAATTTCCTGTTTGTCATAAAGAATATCTACACATTTTTTAATTCGAGGGATAAGAATTTGTGAATCAATTTCGTCCCACTCCTTCCAGCCTAAGACGGAAATTATTTCTTGTAAGGGAATAAGCTTATCTTTATGTTGATAAATATGATCAACACAGAAACTAAAAATAGCGTCTAACTCTTGCCACTTATCATCATAGATAGGAATTTGCACGAGTTTTTCAACGACTTTATCAACCTGAAAAAGGTAGCACTCTTTTAATAGGGCTTTTTTATTACTAAAGTGGTGATAAAAAGCCCCTTTCGTTACTCTTGCATGACGTGATATTTCATCGACAGAAACATCGCAATAACTCTGATTTATAAATAGTTCTTGTGCGGCTTCACGTAATGCTGCACGCGTTTGCTCTGAATTCTCTTGTTGCCGTGATTTTATTTTCATGATAAAACCCTAAAAACATACCATAAGTATGTAATAATATATGGGTATCAGTTTTGTGTAAACTGAACAAAATATTTTCAGGAAATTATCATGTCATCTCAGTACAATGGGCTTACCCCTTCAAATACCTTATCCACCTTTAATATAGAAATTATCAAAGAACTTCTTCTCTGGATTGAGGTGAATCTGGAAAAACCGTTGCTACTTGATGATGTTGCGATCCGTTCTGGTTATACAAAATGGCACTTACAACGCGTATTTAAACAAGCAACAGGGTTAACACTTGCTTCGTATATTCGAGGAAGACGCTTAACAAAAGCGGCAACAGAATTACGTTTAACCAAATTGCCCATTCTGACTGTGGCATTGCGTTATCAGTTTGATTCTCAGCAATCATTTACACGTCGTTTTAAAGCTACATTTGGTGTAACACCAACAGAATACCGTAAACTTGATAATCTTTGTGGTAATAACTTTCAGCCGCCAATCAATTTTGATGTTGTTGATTTGCCGATCCCTAAAATTATGGAATTACCTGAAAGTTATGTTTATGGGATGCAATATCAATATTTTTGCTCTATCGAAGATATAGGAAAATTACACGAAGATATTCGCCACCAATTTTGGAATGATTTTTTACTGTATACAGATAAAAAATTTTCAGAAAGTACGGTGCTTATCTCATACCAACCTAACACATTACGTAAAAATAAAATCCAGATTGATTATGAAATTGGGTTAAATAGCTTAGATCATTTTACAAAAACCAGCGGTTTTAGAAAAAGGGTGATTGAAGGTGGACGTTATGTCAGATTTCAATTTAAAGGAACGTTAGAAGAATATAAACAATTCGCGATGAAAATTTATTTTTATACCCTGCCTGCATTAGGTTTATGTCGTCGCTTAGGTGCTGATATTGAAAGATATATCTGTATAGAAACGGATGTTGATTTAATGGAACTACCAAAAACCTTAGAAATTGATTACTTTGTTCCCATTCATTAATGATCCTCACATAGCCTGACTATTCAGGCTATTTTTATTATAGCTTTATTAAAAGTAGATTAATTTTATAGCGATTATCTGTGCGATAAATTTTTCCTCCCTTGCTTCTGTACAATATTTCACTAAATTAATTGTTTACTTATTATTAGAACAAAATTTCTTATAGCCCCCTACAAAAATAAATAAGGTGATCATGCGTACTCAACTTCTATTTTTACTCTCTACTTTTTTACTTCCTTCTTTTGCTAGTTATGCAGAAATATCAACACATCTACTCCCACGGAAAGATGGTAGTGAAATTAGCTATTACTTGGATAAACGCGCTGAAAAAAATCAAACTCTATTAGTATTAATGCAAGGCTCTGACTGTAACAGCATTAAAAATAACACGTTTATCCAAGAAACCTTTGGGCAATGGTTACCAAATAGTGATGTTTTAATGGTAGAAAAATACGGCATTACCGCTCAATTACCTTATTCACAATATGAAGGTGAGCGTATTGATTGTCCAAAAAGCTATAAGCGTCATGATAATCCCACACAACGAGCCGAAGATTATGAAGCTGTATTAGATAATTTATCCCCACAGTATCCGAATATTATTTTAATTGGTGGAAGTGAAGGCGCCACGATGGTGCATTTAGTGGTAGCTAAACGAAATGATATTAAAGCAGCGATTGCGTTAAATGGCGGAGGGCGTTTTTTTCTTGATGATGTTCTTTATAATGTCCGTCATACCACACCGAAAGAACACGTTGAAGAAGCTCTAAATGGCTTTCAGCAATTTGCTGACGCCATAAAAAATAATCAAATAGATGATGAACAATTTATAAGTGAACACAGTAAAATATGGTGGCAACAATTTTTTACTATCGATTTACTTAAAGTCATTAAAAGTAATCAACACACGCCCATATTAATTATTCAGACACTTAATGATACTAATGTAAATGTCGATGCATTTTATCAATTGAGCCAAGATATCAACCAGCCTAATGTGAAATTTATTAAATACGATAAGTTAGATCATGGATTTTATAATGAACAAGGTGAGCGTTTAACGGATGAAATAATCAGCGATATACAGCAGTGGTATTCTCAATATGAAAAACAATCCAAAGAATGATTTAACGGCTTATCTATTATTAGCCTTAGTCTCTATCGTTTGGGGTGGGACTTTTATTGCAGGACGAGTTATCTCGCCTGAGATAGATGGTTTATTACTCGCAACATTGCGATTTGTTATCGCGACTCTCTGTCTGCTGTTTATTTTATTTTTAACGAAAACCAAATGGTATAAGCCAACTAAAAAACAAGGTACTGTTTTACTGTTATTAGGACTATTTGGTATTTTCTTTTATAATTTATTTTTCTTTGAAGGTTTGAAATTAACACAAGCTTCTAGAGCTGCATTTATCGTTGCCTGTAATCCAGCTATGATAGCCTTGCTATCCGCTTTAACCTTAAAAAAATGGCCTTCACTCAAGCAATTTGTTGGTATTCTATTTTGCCTAGGTGGTGCTTTTTCTATTATTCTCTCTCGTAGTGATATCTCTACTCCCTCTTCATCTTCGGCTAGTTTAGGCGATTTACTTATTGCAGGCTGTGTGCTGAGTTGGGGAATTTATACTGTATTTGCAAAACCCGTTATCCAATCTATTGGCGCTTTATTAACTGTCGCATATTCTGTTTTTATAGGCACTATTTTACTATTAGTCAGCTCTTTAATAATGGGCCGTATTGATATTCTGATCCACACAACATTTTCTCAAATTGATATTGCTTCCTTGCTTTATTTAGGCATTTTTGGCTCTGCCCTTGCCTATTACTTTTATTATGCTGGGATTAAGCAAATAGGCGCGACACGCGCAGGTGTATTTATTGCGTTAAATCCGATTACAGCGGGGATCTTAGGTTATTTTTTACTAAATGAAGCGCTATCAAGTCTTACTCTAATTTCAGGTTTATTGATCTTATTTGGCATTTTTTTAGTCAATCGAGAAAAATAATTTTCTCATTTTTATTAGTTCGCATCCTTATTCTCCTATACTTAAATAGTCAAAAATTTGCTTACTAACTGATTTAAAGCAGGATCATTGTATGGTTAATTCTATATAATGATAATTATTCTCTCTTTTAAGTTTAGGATAAGAATGGAAAGCACGACTACACTTTTACGTCTTGATAAAATAAGTTATCAAGTTAATAACAAAACTATCCTCGATAACATCAATTTTGAACTTCAACCTTCTGAATTTAAACTTATCACAGGGCCTTCAGGTTGTGGCAAAAGCACCTTACTCAAAATTATCGCTTCTCTACTCTCCCCCACAAAGGGAGCCATTTTCTTTGAAAATAAAGACTATTTAACGTTGTCACCCGAAGGATATCGCCAACAAGTTTCTTATTGCACTCAAACACCAATGTTATTTGGTGAAACTGTTTACGATAATCTTAAGTTTCCTTATTTCTTACGAAAACTCTCAGTGGATGATAAAAAGCTGGCACATGATTTGGATTATTTTTGTTTACCTGAATCCATTATGAAGAAAGGAATTAGTGAACTCTCGGGCGGTGAAAAACAGCGTATTTCACTGATAAGAAATCTACAATTTATGCCAAAAATATTATTACTTGATGAGATAACAAGCGCATTAGATGAAGATAATAAAACAAAAGTGAATGATGTTATTCACCATTATGTTAAAGATCAAAATCTTGCCGTGTTATGGGTCACTCACGATCAAAATGAAATAAAACATGCTGATGATGTGATCTTATTACCTTCTCACAATGATGCTTAATTTTTATCCGTCACCCTTTTGTTATGAGCGAACATAATATTATGAACGAACATACGATAAGCAATGAATCTTTGATTTTCTCGCTTTTATTAGTTCTTGTGGCTATTTTTATTAGCCGCAAAGAAAAACTCGCTTTAGAAAAAGATATTATTTGGAGTACAGCAAGAGCCATCGTCCAACTATTAATTGTTGGCTATGTCTTGACCTATATTTTCCATGTTGACCATTTTATTTTGACCTTCTTAATGGTGTTATTTATCTGCTATAACGCTGCTTATAATGCTAAAAAGCGAAGTAAATACGTTAAAGATATTTTTTTAATCTCTTTTACTGCTATTACGACTGGGGCATTATTAACGCTAGCCATTTTGTTGCTCACCAGTTCAATTGCTTTTACCCCCATTCAAATTATCCCTATCACGGGGATGATTGCGGGTAATGCAATGATAGCAACAGGGCTTTGTTATAATAATTTAGGTCAACGGTTTCAAAATCAACAACAGCAATTGCAAGAGATGTTAAGCCTTGGTGCGACACC
Organism: Proteus vulgaris; assembly: GCF_033708015.1. Taxonomy (NCBI): domain Bacteria; kingdom Pseudomonadati; phylum Pseudomonadota; class Gammaproteobacteria; order Enterobacterales; family Morganellaceae; genus Proteus; species Proteus vulgaris. The sequence continues at coordinate 2,114,728 of NZ_CP137920.1, forward strand.
TAAATTAGCCTCAATGAGTATTATTCGAGATAGCATTAAATCTTCATTGATCCCAACTGTTGATGCAGCAAAGACAGTGGGTATTGTCAGTTTACCCGGCATGATGTCAGGGCTCATCTTTGCGGGTGTTGATCCATTACAAGCTGTTAAGTATCAAATTATGGTGACTTTTATGTTGATGGCAACAGCCAGCATTTCAACCATTATTGCTTGCTATTTAACCTATAAGAAATTTTTTAATCAGCGCCACCAGCTTATTAATCTTGAAAACCGATAACTATAGCCACTTAAACTATATTGAAAAAAGTCACTCAATTGAGTGACTTTTTTATTCCTTACTAAGAAAGCGGTTTAAAATCTTATATCTTTACTATTTCATCAATATATTTTCTAGAATATATCGTTTTATAAATTATTTCTTCGCTTATTGGCATCAAAACTAGAATTTTTATTATTGATATAATGTTAACCTGTATAGTTAACATCCCATCGTTTTTCTAAACTTTCACGTAATTCAAAAGTAAGCGAAATCACCACATTATCACCAACGTAAGGATATCTGACGATAAAAACAACCTGATTATTATTCGGTAATTCAAAGACTTCTGCTTCACCTAAATGAAGTGACATAACAATATTCTTTTTAGCAAAACGGATCGGTTTTCCATAATGCGCATGTAACCACTCTTGTGTCATTAATGGCTGTAACCCGAAAGGAAGTGCATGAGGGAAATGAAATTGCTTTGTTTTTTTATCAAATAGCGTCAGTGTGATTTTGCTTAGACCAACGCCATACGGCTCAAAGTGTAAGTGAAGAAATTCTTTTTTCATCGCCAAACTTCCATTTTTAGGTTTGGACTTATAAGGAATTAAATTTTTATCGTAAACATCTTGATACTTTTTTCCTAATTGAGCAATCAGCCCAGCAATATCTATTGTCATTACTTACCTTCCTTAAACAAAAAACGCCTATAAAGGCGCTTTTAAATGAAAATAAGAAACTAACCACGCCCTTTGGGGCGATTAAGAATATGATCTTCCCAATCTTCGACTTCGGTTTCTGGCACCGCAATATGTCTTACAGAAATATTAGCTTGGTGCATTCTTGCTTTATTACCCGCAATCAGTGGATGCCAACTTTGTAACGCCTTACCTTCTGCTAACAGACGATACGCGCATGTCATGGGTAGCCACTCAAATGTGGGTAAATTATACCGTGTAAGCTTGATACAATCTGGCTCATAACGGAAACGATCTTCGTAATTACTGCATTGGCAGGTTTTAATATTTAGCTGATTACAAGCGACATTAGTAAAGTATATCTCGTCAGTATCATCATCCATTAACTTGTGTAAACAACACTGTCCACACCCGTCACAGAGTGACTCCCACTCATCATCACTCATTTCATCTAATGTTTTAGTCTGCCAAAAAGCCTGTGTCATCTCTACGTTATTACCTTATTACTCATCTGATACGAATTAAATAACCCGTGTTGTCAGCTGATGTTCATTAACACTTAATACCAACATATCGCCTGATTCTAGAGGACCAACACCTTCTGGTGTCCCCGTTAAAATCACATCACCAGGACGTAGGGTAAAAAAGCGAGACATATAGCTGATAAGGGGTAAAACAGGGGTTAGCATATCACGACTGTTACCCTGCTGACGAATCTCGTCATTCACTCGTAACATTAAATCCGCATTCTGTGGGTCGCCAAATGAATTGACAGGGATAAAACCGGATAAGGGTGCAGAGCCATCAAATGCTTTACTTTTTTCCCATGGTTGCCCTGCTTTTTTCAATTTACCTTGTAAGTCACGTAATGTGAGATCAAGACCAATACCGAAACCCGCAATAGCACGATCCACTCTATCTTCATTTGCTTGCTTAAGTGGCTGACCAATAAGTACTGCTAGTTCGATTTCGTGATGAACCGCTCCCATTTCTTTTGGAATAGCAATAGGTTGGCGAATATCACACATAGCAGTTTCTGGTTTGATAAAAATCACAGGCTCTTCTGAGCGAACCGATCCCATCTCTTTAATGTGATTGGCATAGTTGCTGCCAACGCAAATCACTTTATTGACAGGAAAATCAAGTAACGCACCTTCCCAATCACGATGTTGATACATAATGTGTTCCTTTTAGGTAAATTGCTGTGTTTTATTTCACTGTAAAAACGCGATTAGCTCGCATTAGGCAGTGAATTTATTTTATTAGCAACGCCATCAGCCATTGTGACAATGCTTAGGGCAAAAAAGTAAGAGCTGTTCCAATGCATAATCGTACGGAAGTTCTGTGTCACTAAATAACTTCTGTGTAAATCATCATCAGGAATAATGAGCCATACCAGCATTGCATCATTCAATTGGCTATTTACAGGTAATTGAACCCCCAATGCTTTCCATTGAGCGACCGTTTTTTTCTGTTCAGCCTTAATGCCTTCAAGCTGTTGGTTAAAATCTACTGATAAAGTAACCTGTTCGCCCCAAGGAAGTCCACTTTTCCAACCTTCAGTCGCTAAATAATTAGCCGCTGAAGCAAATGCATCTTCTTGCGTATTCCAAATATCAATTTTTCCGTCACCATTGCCATCTGCGGCATAAGTTAGGAAAGAAGATGGCATAAACTGAGTTTGCCCCATAGCGCCCGCCCAAGAGCCTTTGAGACGCTGTCCTTGAGGAAGGTGACCTTCTTCAATAATCTCTAATGCTGCCATCAATTGACGAGCAAAGAGTTCCTCTCTACGGCCTTCAAACGCGAGCGTTGCAAGTGCGGAAACAACATCTTCTTTGCCTTGCACCTTACCAAAGCCACTCTCTAGCCCCCATAACGCAACAATATAGTTTGCAGGTACACCATATTTTTCGCTAATTTTTTCTAGGGTATCTTGATTCTCTTGGTAAAGCTTAGCGCCTTGGGTTAAACGACCATTAGTCACAATGCGGGGTAAATAAACATCGAGTGTGATTTTCTTTTCTGGTTGATTTCGATCTGATTTAATCACTCGTTCAATAAAATGTGCTTCTGAAAAAGCAAAATCTATTGTTTCTGGTTTATATCCCAATTGAGCAGCTTTCAATTTTAACGCATCAACATAAGCAGGAAATTGTTCAGAAGTACGAGTTTCTTTAGGAAACGCTTGTTCTAACGATGCAACATTCACTTGTTTCCATCGAGGTGTTGTTTTTTGCGCTTCAACTGCCGTTATTTCTGGTGCAGTATTTTGTCTTTCAGCCAACTTTTGTTGGCTATTAGTACACGCAGATAACATAAAACCGGAAACAATCACAGCGATGAATGAATATTTGAACATTTATGCTCCTTTTATCTCGATGATTTATTCAGTTTTTTCTGATTTTTTTAATTCATCTAAATAAGCATTTAACATGCTTTCGACAGGTGGTGGTACTTGTAAGTAAAAACCCTGCTCAACTAATGCTTTTTTGACTTTTTCAATGTCAGCATGCGCTAAACGCTGTCTATCCGCGAGATTAAGCAACATTGAAAACTGTGGTTCGCCAAAACTTTGTAATAATTCGTCCGGAATTCGAGAGAAATCATCCTTTTTTTCGATGTATAAATAAGTTTGATCACGTTTGGTACTGCGGTAAATTGCACAAATCATTTTCATTAAACTCTAATTATTAAAATAAGCGACTTGCCTGAATATTTTAGTAAATATAACATGCTTATATACTTTCGTAATATCGTCTCTGGTTTTTTGTGCCAGATTATAAAAAATTTACTGAGTCAGATAGATGTCAAACACGCCCATTGAGTTAAAAGGCAGTAATTTTACCCTTTCAGTGCTCCATTTAAATGATGGTTCACCGAAAGTGATTCGTCAGGCTATTTCAGAAAAAATTGCACAAGCGCCTCAATTTCTGAAAAACGCACCTGTGGTTATCAATGTTTCTGCTTTAGCAGATGAAAATATTGATTTTAAAAAACTGAGGCGAATTGTAGAAGATGCTGGTTTACGAGTCGTGGGAATTAGTGGTAGTTCAAACGCTCAACAGAAAGAAGCGATAATTGCCGCACAGTTACCTATCTTAAATGAAGGTAAAATAGCTAAACCAAGCACTCAGGCAAATAACGATAAAACGAATGAAGCACTGGCAGTTGTCCGTCAAAAAACAAAAATTATCCACACACCTGTTCGTTCAGGTCAGCGCATTTATGCTCAAAATAGCGATTTAGTCGTTATTAGTAACGTGAGTGCAGGCGCTGAATTAATTGCTGATGGTAATGTTCATGTCTATGGTGTGTTGCGTGGACGTGTACTTGCGGGCGCATCGGGTGATCAAGATAGTCATATTTTTTGTACGCATCTGTCTGCTGAACTTGTTTCTATTGCTGGCCAATATTGGCTAAGCGACCAAATTCCTACAGACTTTGTTGGTAAGTCAGTACAACTCAGTCTGCAAGAGAATGAATTAACAATCGAGAACTTAATTTAGAGCATCGACAAGGAATCACTCCATGGCACGCATTATTGTTGTTACGTCAGGTAAAGGTGGGGTTGGTAAAACAACTTCCAGCGCGGCCATTTCTACCGGCCTCGCTCAAAAAGGTCATAAGACGGTTGTTATCGACTTTGATATTGGGTTACGTAATTTAGACCTTATCATGGGTTGTGAACGTAGGGTCGTCTATGATTTTGTTAATGTTATTCAGGGCGATGCATCTTTAAATCAAGCATTGATTAAAGATAAACGTACAGAGAACCTGTTTATTCTCCCTGCTTCACAAACAAGAGATAAAGACGCTCTCACTCGTGATGGTGTCGAACAAGTATTAGATGAACTCGATGAAATGGGTTTTGATTTTATTATTTGTGATTCTCCTGCGGGCATTGAAAGTGGTGCATTAATGGCCCTTTACTTCGCAGATGAAGCCATTATCACAACAAATCCTGAAGTATCATCTGTACGTGACTCCGACCGTATTTTAGGCATTCTTGCCTCTAAATCACGTCGTGCTGAACGTGGTGAAGATCCCATTAAAGAACATCTACTCTTAACCCGTTATAATCCTGGCCGCGTTAACCGTGGCGACATGTTAAGTATGGAAGATGTTCTTGAAATTCTATGCATTCCACTATTGGGTGTTATTCCAGAAGATCAATCTGTTTTACGTTCATCTAACCAAGGTGAACCTGTTATTTTAGATGGCGAATCTGATGCAGGTAAGGCCTATTCAGATACAGTAAATCGTTTGTTAGGTGAAGAACATCCATTCCGTTTTATTGAAGAAGAGAAAAAAGGCTTTCTGAAACGCCTTTTTGGGGGGTAAAAGATGGCTTTACTAGATTTTTTCCTGTCGCGTAAAAAGTCGACAGCTAATATTGCCAAGGAGCGTCTACAAATTATCGTAGCAGAGCGTCGCCGTGGTGATAGCGAGCCAGCTTATTTACCTGATATGAAAAGAGATTTATTAGGTGTCATCTGTAAATATGTGCAGATAGACCCTGATATGCTTTCTGTTCAATTTGAACAAAAAGGCGATGATATTTCTGTACTAGAGCTAAATGTGACTTTACCTGAGAGTGAAGAACCAACAAAGTAAATCATATTTTACGCTTTATCTAAGTCATTATTCACAGAGCCAGCCATAAACTATAATTAATTTGATTGGCTCTGTGTTTAATTATATATATATTGAAAACACCTGAATGCCCAAATAGCGCTATATCTCGTTGCTATTTTAATCATTGGTGATAAGTCAAAGGAGACAGGTTATTTCACAATAACATCTATATTTACTCATAATTTATTTAACCTATATATTATCTCACCTTTCCTAGGTGTTTTTTGTGTGCAAAAAAATAAGAGCCTCAAAAGAGACTCCTATTCGTCATACATCAATTTGTTTTTTTATTAACTAAAAATGCCATCTTATTTAGGCATTAGTGATTGGAAAATAAACAATTAACAAATTATGGATATTGCGCCAGGATTTCTGTCACTTTCTCTTCTAATAATGCTTTACGCCAGCGTGAAATCAATTCAGGCTGCCCCTCTTTTATTTTCCAATGAATGCTCAATAATTGGTTAATCTGTCTTCTCGACGCTAATAGCTCAGGGTTGTAGCGCTTATCTTCACTAATATCTTGAATAACCGCTTTAATCGCTTTAAATGCTTTTTTGTAGTTTGGTTGTTCAATTAAATTACCGATAGGCTCTGGACAATCTTCATCTTTAATTTCTTTCGCTTTAACAACAAAATCTAATAAACGGCGACCATGGCAACGGATCTCTTGACCTGAAAGTGACAAGGCATCAAGTTCGGCTAATGAGGAAGGAAGATAACGAGCAACAGACCATAAATGCTCTTCTCTCACAACAAAGTTTAATGCCATATCACGAGATTTAGCTTGTTCTAAACGCCACTTTGCAAGCATTTGTAAGCATGCTAGCTGTTGACCTTTTAATTGCCATGCGTTGCTAATATCACGATAAGCAAGCTCTGGTATAACCGTTTCTTGTCGACGCTCTGCAATCATTTGGCATTCATCTACAATGGCATCCATATAGCCAGCTTCTTCAGCTTCTTTAATTAATTTTTCAGCTAAAGGTAGCAAATAGAAAACATCACCGCTGGCATACTGACACTGTTTTTCAGTTAAAGGACGCGCTAACCAATCTGTTCGGGATTCACTTTTATCTAGCGCAATATTTTCATATTTCTCAACTAATGTCGCAAAACCACAAGAAATCGGATGGCCTAAGAATGCAGCAACCACCTGAGTGTCAATCATGGGTGTTGGAACACAGCCAAACTGGTGAGAAAAAACTTCGAGATCTTCACTTCCCGCATGGAGAAATTTCATCATGCTTGGGTTTGTTAATAGCTCAACAAAAGGAGTCCAATCCTTAATTGTTAACGGATCAATAAGAGAGATCTGTTTACCGTCATACATCTGGATCAAACCAAGATGCGGATAATAGGTACGTATGCGGACAAACTCTGTATCTAAAGCAATGTGTAAAGCCTCTGAAGCAGCTTTACAGGCGGTATCTAGTTCAGTGTCTGTCGTAATCAAATAATAATTCAAAACAGGTTTCTCTTGTTTTTATGTCTAGTGACTTTTTATGTAATCACAAAAACGCCGGTATAAACCGGCGAAATTGAAAAAGGTTATTGAGTGTTGTATCAAGATTCTGTTGAGGTTTTCAACTCTTTTTCTTCATTTCTTAACTCTCTGCGTAAAATTTTACCAACATTTGATTTTGGTAATTCATCACGAAACTCAATAATTTTAGGTACTTTGTAACCTGTTAGGTAACGACGACAATGTGTTTTTATCTCATCTTCTGTTAATGATGGATCTTTTTTCACAATGAATACTTTAACTGTTTCACCTGAGTTTTTACTTGGTACGCCAATCGCCGCAGATTCTAAAACTTTAGGGTGTGTTGCAACAACCTCTTCGACTTCATTAGGGTATACATTAAAGCCTGAAACTAGGATCATATCTTTTTTGCGATCAATGATACGAATAAAGCCTTCGTCATCCATTGTGGCAATATCACCGGTTGCAACCCAACCATCGTGTAAAACTTCATCCGTTGCATCAGGGCGATTCCAATAGCCTTTCATGACCTGAGGGCCTCGCACCCACATTTCACCGCCTACCGTGCGATCAACCTCGTTGCCTTCATCATCGATAAACTTAACATCTGTTGAAGGTACAGGTAATCCAATACTGCCACTGTATTTTTTCAGATTATAAGGGTTACCAGTGACTAAAGGAGAGCATTCCGTCAAACCATAACCTTCTAACAAATGCTTGCCCGTTAATTCTTCCCACTCTTTAGCAACACTACTTTGTACTGGCATGCCACCGCCAACAGAAAGGTTTAGTTTGGAAAAATCAAGTTGACGAAATTCTGGATTGTGCAACCAAGCATTAAATAAAGTATTTACGCCAGTAATTGCCGTGACAGGGTAACGTCCTAGTTCTTTAATTGTCCCTTTCACATCACGAGGATTGGTAATAAGTAAATTTTTACCACCAATTTCAATAAAGAGCAGACAGTTTACGGTTAAAGCAAAAACGTGATACAACGGTAACGCGGTAACCACCAGCTCTTTACCTACATTGAGTGCCGGTACATAAGCCGCTTTTGCTTGCTCAAGATTTGCCAACATATTGCGATGCGTTAACATAGCCCCTTTCGCAATTCCCGTTGTTCCGCCTGTGTATTGTAAAAAGGCTAAATCTTCCCCTGTAATTTCAGGTTTAATATATTGCATACGATAGCCAAAATGCATTGCTCTACGAAATGAAATTGCATCAGGCAAATTATATTTAGGCACTAATCGTTTGATATATTTAACCACAAAATCAACTAATGTTGCTTTAGGACGAGATAGCTGATCACCCATCCGGGTTAAAATAACGTGTTTAATACTGGTATTAAATACGATTTTTTCGAGCGTATGGGCAAAGTTTGAGACGATGACAATAGCACTTGCACCACTATCATTTAACTGATGTTCAAGTTCTCTAGGTGTGTAAAGTGGGTTTACGTTTACGACGACCATGCCTGCACGAAGAATACCGAAAAGCGCGATGGGATATTGCAGTAAATTAGGCATCATTAAGGCAACACGATCACCTTTTTTTAATCCTAAGCCATTTTGCAAGTATGCTGCAAAAGCACGGCTACGCTCTTCAAGTTTGCGATAAGTCATGACCTCGCCCATATTGATAAAGGCGGGTTGATCTGCGTAATTTGCGACAGCGTTTTCAAGCATCTCAGCAAGAGATGCAAAACGATCCGGGTCAATTTCAGCCGGGACATCTGCCGGATAACGTTTAAGCCAGACTTTTTCCAAAGTAGTACTCCTGATTAATCGCACTTCTTGGGTTAATATTATGTTTTATTTTTAACAAAGTATTAACTCATCCTACCAGCACAAACAATTTTCTGTTGTGAAGATGCGAAGTGTGTCACTAAATATTTTATTTTTAGATTAACAAAAAAGAAGGCGGTCAAAACCGCCCTCTCCTTTATTTTTATTCAACTTTAATAACTCTATTAGATAGTTACCTAATATATTATAGATATTGATTATACACCGTTTCACACAAATGGAGATGAAATATTATATCGTCATATGGTTAAACACCCATTTTTTATTCCAAAATGGGTACGATTTGACCAGCTCCATATGGATATCCACCATAGCCACCATATCCAGGGTAATAACCCCATGGACCATCTCCATAATATCCCCATGTCATAACAGGTGCTGGCATAATGACTTGCTGTGTCAGTGTCCAACGTTTCATACCTGTCACATCAATACGTAAGAATGGATAACGGGCTTCACCCACTTTGCCTGTTTCAACACCTTTGATCGTACCAACAACAGTGACATACTGGTTTTTGTAATCAGCAGGATCTAAGAAATGCATAACATTAGCATAGAGACGCCCAATAGAAGGTTGTTGTAATTCAGGGGCGGCATCGTATTGAGAAAGAGGCATAACAGCAATTTCTAGCTGTGTTGATGATGGGAGATTCTTAACATCGATCACACGTCCACCAAAACGCCCTTCTTGACCAACATAAAGCTCAGGTGCAACAAAAACGCTATTTAAATTCGTAACAGGTGTTGCTGATGTTCCTTTGATAGCTTCAGGTATAGAGACGCATCCCGCTAGAAACAAAGCACCAGATAGAAATAGCGCTTTGCTTACCAAACGGTAGTTTAATTGTCTGTTCATAAACCACCTCATTGCAAGTCAATATTAACGTTACTCTATAATAATATTATAGCTTAGTTTCATTCTTCGACGTCTAATAGATACTCATAAATCTATTCACGCCCAGGCAGTTTTTTCCACGTCACTTCATTACGCAAATAAACAGGCTCAGCATCTTCAACTTTCGTTGCTTTACCTTCATGCCAAGCGGTTACAGCAAGAGGTAACATATCTTGCGCAGCAGGAAGTGTAATTTCAGTTTCAATAACCGAGAAAGGTAGCTTTCCTCTTAAATCAGGATAAGCTTGCCAGCCCGTACCGGCAATTCCCCATGTCCCCGTCGTTGATTGTAATGCTTCAATAAATTGCTCAGGTTTCATTACGGCTTCAGAGTCTTCCCCCATCCAAACACCTGCATCATTACGCTGATATTGAGCGCAATAAATTTCCCCCATACGCGCATCTATTGCGACAAGAACTTGTCTGATACCCGTTGTTCGAAAGACACCTTCAGCCATTGTGGCAAGTGATGAAATACCAATCATAGGTAACTCTGCACCTAACGCGATACCTTGTGCAACACCTACACCAATACGAACACCCGTAAAACTTCCAGGACCTCGTCCAAAAGCAAGTGCATCTAATGATTGTAATGTGATATTTGCTTCTTCTAAGGCGCTTTTCACCATCGGTAAAATCTTTTGTGTATGTTCACGAGGTGAGATTTCAAAACGTGAAGCAACAACGCCTTCATTCCAAACTGCAACTGAACAAGATTCTGTTGCAGTATCAATTGCTAAAATTCGCAGTGACACGCCATAACTCCGGCAAATTCGATAATTAAAAGAGGAAGAATAATATCATAATAGTGTTCAACAGAATAAACACACATTCTGTGCGATCGCTATTATGAATCCGATATTTCTTGTGTTTCATTATGCTGTGCGCGTTGGCTCAAAAATTTCATTGTCTTTTCGAGTGAACGCGTTCGTGGTGAGGGTGGCAAACTACTTAGAAAAACCTCGCCATAAGCACGAGAAACCAACCTATCATCACAAACTATAATTGCACCATAATCGTGTACATCACGAATTAATCGCCCAACACCTTGTTTTAAACTAATAACAGCATCAGGAATTTGAACATCCTTAAAAGCATCTCCGCCCCGCAATTCACAATCTTCAATACGGGCTCTTAATAAAGGATCATCAGGTGCGGTAAAAGGTAATTTATCAATAATCACACAAGACAGTGTATCGCCGCGCACATCAACGCCTTCCCAAAAACTTTGTGTTGCAACTAAAAGCGCATTACCTGATGAGACAAATTTTTGCAGTAATTGTGTCTTACTCATTTCGCCTTGCATCAATACAGGTAATGGCAAACTGGCTTTAAATTCTTCGGCAAGTCCACGCATCATGGCATGTGAAGTACAAAGGAAAAAACAGCGACCTTGGTTCTTTAAAATAACGGGCGTTAGCATAGCAGCTAAACGTTTCGCCGTATAAGACTGATTTAATGGTGGTAAATAACGCGGGACACAGAGTAATGTTTGATGTTGATAATCAAACGGACTGTTTAAAATCAGTGTTGTCGCCTTTTCTAAGCCCAATCTATCTGTGTAATAAGACATCTGCTCATTCACAGAAAGTGTTGCTGAGGTAAATACCCAACTGCTTTTATGCGATTTGATTAATTCGCGAAATTTATCCGCAACAGAGAGTGGCGTAATCGCTAATAAGAAATGGCGACCATAACTTTCAAACCAGTAGCTATAACCCGGGATTGTGGTATCAATCAGACGTTTTAAGCGATTGCGATAAACGGTGGCGCGTTCAAAAGCACTATCGAGTAGTTGGCTTCGTCCTAATGAGAGTTTCATTACGTCGTAGCTCAGTTCTAAGGCATCATCCAATAACGTAAGAAAACGTTTTGTTTCACCACCTTGCAATAGCTCACGTAAGTTTCCTCGATAGCCTGTCTCACCTAACGCTAGGCGAAAATCCATCACCATTTGCGTTAATCTATCCGCACTTTTTTGCAACTGAACTTGATCACGAACTTCAGTGCGATAAGCCACCGTCATATCTCTGGCGAGATCAAAAAGCTGCCTACTGGTAAGTTGCTGACCAAAATAGTGGCTAGCGATATCTGGAATTTGATGGGCTTCATCAAAAATCATAATTTCAGCTTCCGGAATTAGCTCACCAAAACCGGTATCTTTAACGACAGTATCCGCCATAAATAAATGATGATTAACCACTACAATATCTGCATCCATTGCTTTTTTACGAGCGCTTAAAACATAACACTCTTTATAGCGAGGGCAATCACTCCCTAAACAGTTATCGTTAGTGCTTGTGACTAAAGGCCAAACTCGGCTATCCTCCGCAACACTATGGCAACGGCTAACATCACCATCTTCTGTTTGTGTTGACCATTGGCGTACATACATAACATCAGACAAAACTTCAGCGTCAAGATCACCCCCACTGAGCATTTGCTGATCAAGTCGTTCTAAGCAAAGATAGTTTGAACGCCCTTTTAATAATGCGGTATTACCATCATAATTAATTGCTTCAATGATCGTGGGTAAATCTCGACTATATAATTGATCTTGCAAGGCTTTAGAGCCTGTTGAAATAATCGTTTTCTTACCCGAGCGCAATGCGGGCACGAGATAGGCATACGTTTTCCCTGTACCTGTCCCTGCTTCAGCGATAAGTACACCTTGCTTATCAATAGTTTCCGTTATTGATTTCGCCATTTGTCGTTGAGCTTCACGGGGATGAAATCCTGGAATAGTTCGGGTTAAAATCCCGTTTTCTGCAAAATCGTCTGACACAGGCATACTCTTTTTATAAAATAAGACGTAAATTATGCCAGTGGATAACCAAAAGTACCACCTATGCTGTTAATACAAAGGAGAACTCGTAATGACAATTAAACGTATCGACCCTGAAGATCGCTGGTCTGAAGCCGTTATTTATAACGATACGATTTATTACACAGCAGTGCCAGAAAATTTATCAGGCGATATTATTGAACAAACAGCAGACACATTAGCGGCAATTGACGTTTTGTTACAACGTGTAGGTTCTGATAAAACTAAAATTCTTGATGCGACAATTTTTTTAGCTGATAAAGCTGATTTTGAAGGTATGAATAAAGCGTGGGATGCATGGGTTGCTAAGGGTAGCGCACCTGTACGTTGTACTGTGCAAGCACAATTAATGCACCCTGAATATAAAGTCGAAATTAAAATTATTGCAGCAATGTAACCACGCTGTACTCAGCACCCTATTTTATGGGTGCTTATTTTTTGAATTTAACTTATTCGCTAAGTCAAGATAGTAATCTGATAAATGCTCATCGCCATAAATCTCACCAATATGGCTATTTCCCATAAATGTTAAGAAAAACTCAAAAGGCCCATAAAATTTTTGAGAAGTAAAATGGCGCAATATAAAAATAGTCATTTTTCTTAATGAGTCTGGGAGATGGATAATTTTTACTTTTTTATTTAATGCAATACCTGCAAGCTCAGCAATTTGATTTAATGACACAATATCAGGTCCGCCCACAGAAATTTCTTTCACATTATGCCCTATCATTTTAATCACAAACTGGGCAAGATCTTTACCTGAAATAGGATTAATTTTTTGTTCGCCCGAACCAAATAAATAGACTTTTCCCGCCGAAGCCATTTGTAAAAAATCGCCCATATCGCTGAAGTAGCCATTAGGTCGAATAACACAATACGATAAATTAGATTGTTTTAATTTATCAACAAAACGCTCTTTAGCTTCAAAGATTTTTAATTGACGGTATTTATCTCCATCTATGGCGGAGATATAAATAAACTGTTTAACTTGTGATTTTATAGCCTCTTCGAGAAGGTTTACGTTCGCTTGATAGTCAACATCCATATAAGTTAATCCCTCTTTTTGCCGAGTGATCCCTACTGTGGAAATAACACAATCAATATCTTTAGTAATCTCTTTTATTTGGTCAGGATGTGTTATTGCACCAATAAAAACATCATCCATATTCGTAAACTGTGTTGCTTGCTGGTGATTTCTAACTAAAACACGTACCCAATAACCTTGTGTTTTTAGTTCTTGCACAAGAAATCGTCCTAAATAACCAGTTGCTCCTGCAACTAATATCCGTTTCATATATTCTCCTTGTTTAAATAATAAAAAATAACATAAAAATAAAAAAAACGGACAAATTTAATTAGCACCTACCATTAATGACAGATGCTAATTTTTATAACTTTATTTTAACTCAGGGATCCTGCTTTTTATTGCCTCAGCATGACAACTATATATTTTTGCTAATTTTTCATCACTGCCTTCAGATGTTACTTTTCCACAAATAAGATCTTTATTTTTTATCCACTGGCGTTGACCTAATAATAACGCTTTTCTCTGTTCACTACTTAAACTTTGCCATTTATTATTTAATTTAGCATCTGCGGTAAGAAAATCTTGTTTTGCTTGAGAAAGTGAAAGTTCTGGTGCTTCTTGCAAAGCTTGTCTTTGACGACGAACTTCTTGTTGTTCTAACGCCTGTTGACGTAGTGATTCTTGTTCTGCTTGTTGATCTAATAATTGTTGTTGTCGATTCAATTCTTGCTGTTGACGAAGTTCATCTTGTTTCTTTTGTAATTCCTTTTCTTGCTGTTGTTGCAATATTCTTTGTTGTTCTTTAATTGGCTTAATTATAGATAACGTGGAAACAAAAGCTGCGCCATTAGAAATACTATTTCTTGTAGCAAGATTGACAAATACTGTTTTATTATCATCGGTTGGTTGAACGCTATAATCTATTCTCGCAGAGAAAGTATTTGCATTTTGCTCTAATGATAAGGTTTCAAGGGTTTTATCAAGGTTACTGTTGAATTCCGTGCGATAATAATCATGTAATATTTCATAATTATTTGCCGGTATAGTCATTGACACCATTGCGGAACATGATTTCATCGTACTATTAGGATCATTCGCCTTGGTCATTATTTCAGACACACTAAAGCTAATTTCTTCTAATGTTGCTCGTTTTAATTGATTTGTGACATCGGAGTAATTACTTGTTTGGCGAGAAATTTCCTCTAGTGTTGTTTTTTTCAAAGCATCTATAAGAGAAGATTGTGTTAATTCTGAAGAACAACCGATAGGCTCTGTTTTTTCACCACAAGCCGTTAGTAATAAAGGAAAGCATAAAGCGATATATTTTAGTTTCATTGTCATTTTCCGATAATCTCAAACAGTCTCATTTTAAAGTAAAAATAGTTAAATATATTTTATATTAAATATATTTAATTTCACTTTATTTAACTGCTATCAGAAACACAAATTTGACTAAAAAAATAGAATGATAATATCTTAGATATAAAATAAAGGGCTGAATTCAGAAAAGCTCAGCCCTTTTTTATTTTCTAATTTTACTGTGGTATTTATCTTGTTGCTCTTACCTATTCATTACTCATTAAGTTAATTAGATTTAGGCAAATTTAATCATTACCATGCCAACCAGTAATAATATAATCCCACCCCATCCTTTATAATTGAGTCGTTGATTAAATAAAATCCAACCAGCGGCGATAGTTGCAATAATTCCGAATGCTCCCCAAAGTGCATAGGCTACCGAAAGCTCTATTCCTTTGACGGCCATCGCAAGCGCACTAAAAGCACCTAACACACAAAACAATGATAATATTCCCAATCCCATTCGGCTAAAGCCGTTAGACATTTTTAAGAATATATTTGCGACAATCTCGAGCACTACGGCAAGTATTAAAAACGCACCATGCCACCATTCAAATTGAGCTAACATAATTAAGCCTCCTTGATATTGGCAGGAATTGGCTTATTCGCTCCTTTTACAGCACTGGCAACATGCTTGGCTTTACCCGCAATACTTTTCACCGATTCTGTTGTTTTCTTAGCAACCGTCGATTTTTTAGTACCTGATTTGATCAGTGTGATCCCTGCAATTAACATTGCAAGACCACCTAATTTTAATGGTGAGAGTGATTCACCAAACCACAGAACGCTAAATGTTGTAATAATGACAATTCCAATACCTTCCCACAGTGCATATGCTACACCTAATGCCACTTTTTTGACGGCTATGGCTAAAAAGATATAGGAAGTGGCAATCATTAACCACATCACAATCATACCAGTGTAACCACCGCTCACACTGGCGTACTTCATCGATAAAGTACCGATAACTTCACAAACAATAGCTAATGCTAAAAATATCCAATAAATCATTTTTTTCATCTCTCATACATATTCGAAATACGCCAAAACGTTTCTTGCACAGAAGATAGAGAATATGTAGATAGTCTTTCTGGCGGCAATAGTAACCGAACGTTAAGGCAACGTCGTTTCCTGATAACTCAGGGATTAAGATGAGAGGTTTCTATAATGCGCCACACCAGTAGTGTTCGCTGGATAAAATAGCAGAAAGGAATAACTTATAGGTAGAACGTTTAACTTTGACGCTTTTGGCGCTAGTCATGATTATTTATTCTTTCATCGCACAGACCATCCGCACGATATACTCCGAACCCTCATATAAGATGGTTAAATGTTACATGATATTTCTATCATGCCAAATTATTTAAAGCAATGCTTTTAAGGAAATTTTTTTCGTTAATTGGTTGGTTTTGTTTAAGTTTTAATTTTTTATTGTGCTATGGCTTATAAGTCTTATGAATAGTTATTGAAACAATTTTCGTTTTAGCTTGGTTTTATTCATTTATTAGCCAGTAATTATGCTTAAAAATAGTTACTGAAGAGAAAAACACCCAGCATAGCTCTGGGTGTTTTCTTTTTAGAATGGACAATCAAAATCAATTATTCAATTTCATTCCAAGAGCGACCATCACGGGTGATCATGGCAACAGATGCAACCGGTCCCCATGTCCCCGCTTGATATGGCTTAGGCAACTCATTATCGCATTCCCATGCATTGATAATTGAATCAACCCATTTCCATGCTTCTTCTACTTCATCACGACGCACAAATAGCGCTTGGATCCCGCGCATAGCTTCTAACAATAAGCGCTCGTAAGCATCCGCTAAATGTGTTTGATTGAATGTTTCAGAGAAGCTCAAGTCCAACTTGGTTGTTTGTAAACGGTGTTTATGATCGAGCCCCGGTGCTTTATTTAGCACTTCAATATCGATGCCTTCATCGGGTTGTAAACGGATCGTCAGCTTATTTTGTGGTAACTCTTGATAAGTCTCACTGAAGATATTCAGCGCAGGCTTTTTAAAATAAACCACAACTTCTGAACATTTGCTTGGTAGACGTTTACCCGTTCTTAGATAGAACGGAACACCTGCCCAACGCCAGTTGTCAATATCAGCGCGGATTGCCACAAATGTTTCTGTATTACTGGTTTTATTAGCACCTTCTTCATCTAGATAACCTGGTACTTTTTTACCTTGCACAAAGCCACCCGTATATTGTCCACGAACCGTTTTTTCGCGAATATTCGTGTTATCAATACGGCGTAATGAGCGTAAAACTTTTACTTTTTCTTGACGAATACTGTCAGCAGTTAAATCCGCCGGTGGTGACATCGCAATCATAGTCAGGATTTGTAATAGGTGATTTTGCACCATGTCACGCATTTGACCCGCTTGATCAAAGTATCCCCAACGCCCTTCAATACCCACTTCTTCTGCAACCGTAATTTGGACATGATCAATCGTTTTATTGTCCCAGTTGTTAACAAATAATGAGTTTGCAAAACGCAGTGCTAATAGATTTAAAACCGTTTCTTTACCTAAATAGTGGTCAATACGATAAATTTGAGTTTCTTTAAAGTATTTCGCTACGCTATCGTTAATAGAAACAGAAGACGCTAAATCTGTCCCTAATGGTTTTTCCATTACGACACGGTTAGGCTCTTTATTTAATTTTGCATGACCTAATCCCTGACACATTGCGCTAAAGGTGCTTGGAGGCATAGCAAAGTAATAGATAGCCGGTAATTTATCTTGTTTTAGATGCTTTGATAACTCAATGAAATGGTCTGTTTCATTAACATCAAGATTACAAAAATCTAAGCGCTCACTTAAACGTTGCCAAACTTCAGGGTTAATCTCTTCTTTTAAAAAGGTTTTTAACGCTTCATGAGCGACATTTTTATATGCCTCAACATCCCAATCAGCACGACCGACACCAATAATGCGAGAGTCAGGGTGAATATATCCTGCTTTTTCCAATTGATATAATGATGGAATGAGCTTACGGCGTGCGAGATCCCCTTTCGTACCGAAGATAACCAGATCACAGGCCTGAGCAGTCGATATCGCTGCCATAGAACGTCTCCTCATGATGAGATTTTGTAATTTTGTTACAGAATTTTGTATTAATGTACTCTTTTGGGTGTATTCAGTAAATACACTTGCGCATTTTAGTCTCTAACTTACCACACATCTTGTAATGCTTCATTTTATGCCGAGTGTTTTATCTCTTCTTGTAACTTTACAACAGTTTTGTTTCTTGTTTTCAGCTTTGAAAGTTAGACACTCGTCATACTTTAACGAAAAAAGCCCTGTTTGCCGATGGATTACACTGCAAGCCTTGTTCTTTGCGTAGTATATTTTCATAAAACTGTTATAGATTTCTCCTTTTATTGAAATTGGTAAAGCCAAGGATCTGTATATTTAATGAATATATTGGAAAGAGTTCAGTCTAATCTGGACATCTTGAGTAAATCAGAAAAAAAAGTCGCAGAAGCTGTTTTAACTGCGCCACAAACCGTTATCCATTCAAGTATTGCTTTAATGGCTAAAACGGCTGATGTCAGTGAGCCAACTGTTAATCGCTTTTGCCGTCGTATGGCAACAAAAGGATTCCCTGATTTCAAATTACAATTAGCACAAAGCATTGCCAACGGCACACCTTATGTAAATCGTAATATTGATGATTCCGATACTGTCTCTTCTTATACCAATAAAATTTTTGAATCTGCAATGGCAGGACTTGAAGACGTTAAAAATAATATTGATATCGCAGCTATCAATCGGGCCGTTGATATTTTGACGCAAGCTAAAAAAATCTCTTTTTTTGGTTTAGGTGCATCGGCAGCCGTTGCTCACGATGCCATGAATAAATTTTCTCGTTTTAATATTCCAATTACTTATTTCGATGATGTTGTTATGCAACGCATGAGTTGTATAAATAGTACTGATGGTGATGTTGTTGTTATTATTTCACATACTGGGCGCACTAAAAATTTAGTTGAAATTGCCAAAATCGCACGCGAAAACGACGCCGCCGTTATTGCCATTACAACTCAGGGCTCTCTTTTAGCCTCTGAAGCAACCCTTCCCATCTTGCTTGATGTGCCTGAAGATACTGATATTTACATGCCGATGATCTCCCGCCTAGCACAACTCACCATTATTGATGTTCTTGCAACAGGATTTATTTTACGTCGAGGACCAAAATTCAGAGATAACTTGAAGCGCGTCAAAGAAGCTTTACGTAATTCACGGTTTGATAAGTAACCGTTTTTAATTATTCTGTTAGTATTGTCACACTTCCATTGTGCCCCTGACTAGATAAGTTTTTGAAAAATGGTAGCATATCTGCGAGCTAACTCTCGCATATAATGAAAACAGTCGTGTATGTTACAATTAGCTTGAAGCGTTTCACTTAACATATTGGATAAAGCGCAGTCTAATTTCTGTTTTATCCAATTGCCAACACCTTTCTTTCAAGGTCAACGGAGTAATACATGTCCAGACGGCTCAGAAGAACAAAAATTGTTACCACCTTAGGCCCAGCAACAGATCGTGATAATAACTTAGAAAAAATTATTATTGCTGGCGCAAATGTTGTTCGATTAAATTTCTCTCATGGTTCTGCGGAAGATCATCTTGCTCGCGCTAATCGCACGCGTGAAATTGCAGCTCGATTAGGTCGCCATGTTGCTATTCTTGGGGATTTACAAGGCCCTAAAATCCGTGTATCTACCTTTAAAGACGGAAAAATTTTCCTGAATGTCGGTGATAAATTCTTACTTGATGCCGCGCTCGAAAAAGGCGAAGGCAATCAAAATCAAGTAGGTATTGATTATAAAGGCTTACCAGCCGATGTCGTTCCAGGCGATATTTTACTTCTTGATGATGGTCGAGTTCAGTTAAAAGTCCTCAAAGTGGAGGGTTTAAAAGTCTTTACTGAAGTGACTGTCGGTGGTCCTTTATCTAACAATAAAGGTATTAATAAGCTCGGCGGAGGCCTTTCTGCTGATGCATTAACAGAAAAAGACAAGCAAGATATTATTACTGCGGCAAAAATCGGTGTTGATTACCTTGCTGTTTCATTCCCAAGAACGGGCGAAGATCTTAACCTTGCTCGCCGTTTAGCCCGTGATGCAGGCTGTGAATGCCAAATTGTTTCAAAAGTAGAGCGAGCTGAAGCGGTTGCTAATGATGAAATCATTGATGAAATCATTCTTGCTTCAGATGTGGTGATGGTTGCTCGTGGGGATTTAGGCGTTGAAATTGGTGATCCGGAGCTGGTTGGCGTACAGAAAAAATTAATTCGTCGTGCTCGTCAGCTTAATCGTGTCGTTATCACTGCGACGCAAATGATGGAGTCAATGATAACAAATCCTATGCCAACTCGTGCCGAAGTAATGGACGTTGCTAACGCCGTATTGGATGGTACAGATGCCGTTATGTTGTCGGCAGAAACTGCCGCAGGGCAGTACCCCGCAGAAACCGTCGCTTCAATGGCACAGGTCTGCCTAGGCGCTGAAAAAATGCCCGCTGCCAATGTTTCTAAGCACCGTTTAGATATGGTGTTTGATACCGTCGAAGAAGCCATCGCGATGTCTACCATGTATGCAGCTAACCATATGAAAGGCGTTAATGCGATTATTGCAATGACTGAATCAGGCCGTACTGCACGCATGATGTCTCGTATTAGTACAGGTTTGCCAATTTTCTCCATGTCTCGCCATGAAAAAACATTAAATCAGACTGCACTTTATCGTGGTGTCACACCTGTTTATTGTAGTACTCACACTGATGGTATTGCTGCGGCTAATGAAGCAATTGGTCGTTTGCGTGATAAAGGTTTCTTAGTTTCTGGTGATTTAGTGTTAGTCACTCAAGGTGACCTAATGGGTACCGTCGGTAGTACCAATACATGTCGTATTCTGACTGTTGAATAACACCAAATCCTAAATCTTAATAACAAAACGGGCACTTAATAAAGTGCCCATTTTTTATTTCCTTATTTTTAGTGCAAAAACTAGTCCAGAATATTCTCTTTCGCATAAGGCTCTATTTCGCCCTCTTTACGTGTTTTCAATAATTTTAAGATCCACGTATATTGCTCTGGCGTTGGTGTCACTAATGCTTCTAACTCTTCATTCATTCTACGTGCAATGTATGCATCATCTTTGTCTTCAATATCATCCATGGGTTCACGAACAATAATACTAAGCTGATGTGTTTTATGACAATACACTGGGAATAACGGTACGATAGCCGCTCGACATACTTTCATTAACCGCCCTATCGCAGGTAATGTCGCTTTATAGGTACCGAAAAAATCCACAAATTGGCTATGTTCTGCGCCATGATCTTGATCTGGTAGATAATAACCCCAGTAACCTTGTCGCACAGAAGAAATAAAAGGCTTAATGCCTGCTTCGCGTGAATGTAATCGACCATCAAAATGATGACGTGCTTTATTCCATAAATAATCAGCAACGGGATCTTTTTGGTGATGAAACATCGCTGCCATTTTTTGGCCAGTTGATGCTAATAGCATTGCCGGAATATCAACTGCCCAACCATGAGGCACCATAAAAATCACATTACGACCTTGCGCTTTAAAACGCTCAATAATGTCTAATCCCTGCCAAGAGGTACGTTTTAATATACGATCAGGGCCTCTTAAGCAAAGCTCTGCTAACATCACAAAAGATTGAGGCGCCGTTTCAAACATACTGTCGAGGACATTTTCACGTTGTGTTTTATTCCATGTTGGAAAACAGTATCTCAAGTTGATATCTGCACGACGTCTTGCACTTTTCGCTTTACGCCCAACAAAACGACCAATAGAAGCAAGAAAGGGATCTCGCCATTTTACTGGCATATAAGCTAATGCACTTAATACACCTGCACCTAACCATGTTCCCCAATGACGAGGATGCAAATATGCGCGGTGAAAAGTGGGTACATAACCCGCTTTGCTATCTGTATCTTTTTCTTTATTCATCAGATAACTCTCTGAACTGATATCCCAAATGGGTGTAAAAAATATTAAAACAAAAACGGATGATAACAATCATCCGCTTTTATGTCTTTAAAATCGTGTTTATTGTCAATCAGCTAGCACTAATTGAGGTTTAATCTCTTTTACTTTGGCAAGATATTCTTGTTTGTCTTTACCCGTTAAACCGTCAGCACGAGGTAATGTTGCCGTTAGTGGATTAACTGCTTGTTGGTTGATCCACAGTTCATAGTGCAAATGAGGCCCCGTAGAGCGTCCTGTATTCCCTGATAACGCAATTCTATCCCCACGCTTAACTCGTTGTCCTGGTTTTACAAGTAACTGACGTAAGTGCATATAACGTGTTGTGTATTGGCTACCGTGGCGAATAGCTATAAAGTTACCTGCGGCACCACTGTATTTTGCCACGATAACTTCACCATCTCCTGTTGCTAATACAGGAGTGCCTACTGGCATAGCAAAGTCGACTCCTTTATGAGCGGCTAAACGGCCTGTAACAGGGTTAATACGACGAGGGTTAAATTGAGAGGAAACTCTAAACTGTTTCACCGTTGGGAATCGCATAAATCCACGTTCTAACCCACCAGCTTGACTATCATAAAAACGACCGTCTTCCGCAAGGAAAGCATAATAATCTTTGCCTGCGCTACGTAAACGCACACCAATCAGTTCACTCTGCTCTGTACGACCATCCAGCACTTCACGAGAAAAAAGTGCGGCAAACTGATCACCACTTTGTAATTTTTTAAAGTCTACTTGCCATTGCAATGCTTTAGTCACTGCACGGGCTTCTGAATTCGTTAAACCTGCATTCGTTGCACTAACAGAGAAACTGCCACGAATAACACCGGTGGTAACACTGTTTTTCCACTCACCTTTTTGAAACGTTTTTGTCTCATTAAAACCCGTTTCTGTACGGGTATAAACACGCGTTTCACGGCGAGAAACACCCCAACTTAGCTCTTTTAGCAACCCATTATCATCAAGTTCCCAACTAATAGGCTGCCCGATTTTAAGGTTTCTAAGATCTTTATTTTGATTAGAGATGGTCGCGATATCAGCAGAATCAATACCAAACTGTGTTAGTATTGAACTTAGTGAATCACCACTAGAGACAATATAAGTATGAGGGACTTGGGCAACTGCGATGCTTGTATCTGAGCTATCATCAGCATCGACTAAACCTTCATCAGTGAGTTGATCACTACTGTCAGTAATAATGTCATCCGTATTTTCACTTTGTACTGTTGAAGGCATTTGAATGCTGACAGGGACTTCTCGGTTTTGCTCGTTTTGAAGAACCACTGGTCGCCAAATTGCGACGGCCAGTGTTGCAGCAGTTAACGAACCGAGCATGATCTTATGTGGGAGTGGTAAACTTAAATATACCTGTGCAATGGATTTCTTCTGCTGCACTTTCTTAATTCCTTATTGTGTTTCATTCAGGCAGCTCGCATATTGGTTAGCTAGTTGGGTAAGGAATTTTGTATAACTCTCTTGAGTCAGTGCAATCCCACTTCCTAGGGGGTCTAATACACCCATTTTAACCCCAGTGCCTTTCGCCACTGTTTCTATTACTGTCGGCCTAAATTGTGGCTCAGCAAAAATGCAGGTTGCTTTTTGCTCAACCAACTGTGTTCGTATTTGATGTAATTTCTGCGCACCCGGCTGTATTTCAGGGTTGATCGTAAAATGACCTAACGGCTTTAAATTATAATGTTTTTCGAAGTAGCCATAAGCATCATGAAAGACAAAATAACCCTTATTTCTCACAGGCGACAGAATATTAACAAGATTTTTATCAGTTTGCTTGAGTTGTTCGCTGAATTTACCTAGGTTTACGTCCAGAAGTTCTTTTTTATCTGGATAGAGCATAATTAACCTTTCATGGATCTGTTTTGCAGACGACAACGCAATCTCTGGTGATAACCAGATGTGCATATTATAATCACCGTGAGAATGATGTTCGTGATTTTCCTCATGTTTATGGACATTGTCATCATCATCTTTCAATAAAAGTGACTTTATTTCGTCAGTTTCCGCTAAAGCCAACTTATGATTGTCAGTAAGTCTGTTTAATGGCTTATCTAAAAATACTTCCATATTAGGTCCAACCCATACCATCAGGTCGGCGGAAGTGATTTTCTTCAAATCCGAGGGTTTTAATGCATAATCGTGTGGAGATGCCCCATCTGGTAATAAAACCTCTGTTGGTGTTACTCCATCAGCGATAGCCGCAGCAATAAATCCTATTGGTCTAATGGAAACGACGACATCAGCCTGCACTGAAGCAGTGAATGAGCTTATCATCGCTGTCGTTAAAAATGATTTCAATAAAAAACGATGCGCAAATTTGTTGTTTTTATGTAACATAGGAAGAATTCTCGTGAATCATCATTGGAAATGTTATATTATAACGTTTCAATGATTCTGCAAGTGCTAATTTTATGTCTGACTTGATTTGTTTAAAATCGGTTTCTGTTTCTTTTGGTGAAAGAGAAATTTTAAAAGATATCTCTTTTGATTTAAAAGCAGGCCGTATTCTTACTTTACTTGGCCCTAATGGTGCGGGTAAATCCACGGTTATCCGTTTAGTTCTTGGTTTATTACATCCAACCTCTGGAAAAGTTGAACGTCAAAATGCGTTACGAGTGGGTTATGTGCCACAAAAACTTTATCTCGATCCCACCATGCCACTCACCGTTAAACGGTTTATGACACTAAAACCAGGTGTTCATGATAGAGATATTCTCCCTGCTTTAGAACGCGTTAATGCGGCTAAATTAATCAATCAGCCTATGCAGAAACTTTCTGGTGGTGAGACACAACGTGTATTATTAGCAAGGGCCTTACTTAATCGACCTCAGCTTTTAGTCTTAGATGAGCCGACTCAAGGTGTTGATGTTAATGGTCAATTAGCACTTTATGATTTAATTAATCAGCTACGTCATGAATTAGGTTGTGCCATATTGATGGTTTCTCATGATCTTCATCTTGTAATGGCAAAAACAGATGAAGTCCTCTGTTTAAATGGTCATATTTGCTGTTCGGGCACACCTGATGTTGTTTCATCTCACCCTGAATTTATTGCCATGTTTGGAAGTCGTGGTGCTGAGCAACTGGGTATTTATCGTCATCATCACCAACATAGTAAGGAGTGTCGTCATGATTGAGTTGCTGTTACCGGGTTGGATTGCCGGTATGCTCTTAGCAATGGCGGCGGGCCCTTTGGGCTCTTTTGTCGTTTGGCGTCGTATGTCTTATTTTGGTGATACCTTAGCGCACGCTTCACTACTGGGTGTTGCTTTTGGTTTGCTGTTTAATATCGAGCCTTTTTATGCTGTTATTGCAGTCACGCTTCTTCTCGCCATTTTATTGGTCTGGTTAGAGTTAAAACCTCAACTTTCTGTTGATACTCTTTTAGGGATCATGGCACACAGTGCGCTCTCTTTAGGGCTTGTGGTTGTGAGTTTAATGTCGAATGTACGTGTCGATTTAATGGCTTATCTGTTTGGTGATTTACTGTCTGTAAACTATCAAGATGTTATCAGTATTTTTATTGGTGTTGTGATTGTTCTATTTGTGATTATTCGTTCATGGCGCCCACTGCTCTCCATGACAATTAATCAAGATATGGCATTTGTTGATGGTGTAAATATTCAGCGAGAACGCTTAAAGCTAATGATGATCACTGCATTAACCATTGGTTTAGCCATGAAGTTTGTCGGCGCGTTGATCATTACGTCTTTACTCATCATCCCTGCGGCAACGGCACGTCGTTTTGCTCGTTCTCCAGAGCAAATGGCATTAATTGCAATTGCTGTTGGTATGTTGGCAATTACAGGCGGTTTAACCTTCTCTGCTTTTTATGATACCCCTGCTGGCCCGTCTGTAGTTTTAGCGGCGAGTTGCCTGTTTATCTTGAGTTTATTTGCACCGGCTAAACAGTAATATTTCCAGCACGTTAGATAGATAACGAAATAAAAATAAACCCCAACAACACTATGTTATTGGGGTTTATTTTTATCTTTATTCAATTGAATATCTGAACATTGATATTTCTATTTTTTACTTAATTCTGTTTCGTCTATAGGAGAATAAATTAGCACATGAACATCCGTTAAGGGTTCCATTGCGCTTTTAATTTTTTCATACACCATAGACCATTCTAAGCCACCTAAACCCGCCCCTAAAGGTGGAATAGCAATAGACTTAATCTTGCGCTGTTTAATTTCATCAACCAGTGTAATTAATCCAGCTTCAATATCTTCAATGCAACTTGCATTTCGCCAGTGTCGTTTAGTCGGGAAGTTGACAATAAAACGGGGATTAGTCGCTTTTTTTATTTCATAAATAAACATCACACCCGGTGTCAGTTCTTTATTTTTGCATGCTAGAGCATAAGCTTTAAAATTATCAGGCCATGCTTTTTTAAACTGTAAGGCAATACCGCGCCCCATGACACCAACACAATTGACAGCATTGACAATTGCCTCAGTGTTTGCATGTAAAAGATTACCTTGTGTCAGTTCTATCATTTAAATCACCTTCAACCTCATCCGATACCAATTTTAAGGCTCTTCAACAATACGATTAAAATGACGATAAGCATGATTAGTGGCAACACGACCTCGTGGTGTGCGCTGAATAAAACCTTGCTGAATTAAATAAGGCTCTAATACATCTTCTATGGTTTCACGCTCTTCACCAATAGCTGCCGCAAGGTTATCTAGTCCTACTGGGCCACCCATAAATTTATCAATGATGGCAAAAAGGAGTTTACGATCTAAATAATCAAAACCTGCTGCATCTACATTCAACATATCAAGCGCTTTAGATGCAATCTCTTCATCAATAGCACCATTGCCTTTTACTTGAGCAAAGTCTCTCACTCGGCGCAATAATCGGTTAGTAATACGTGGAGTGCCTCGTGAACGCATTGCGATTTGACGAGCACCCTCATCTGTCATCTCTAATCCCATAAAACTGGCACTACGAGACACAATGTGTTGTAGATCGTCAACATTATAAAACTCAAGACGTTGAACAATACCAAAGCGGTCACGCAATGGTGAGGTTAAAGAGCCCGCTCTTGTGGTTGCCCCCACTAAGGTAAATGGAGGTAAATCAATTTTAATTGAACGAGCCGCAGGCCCTTCACCAATCATAATATCAAGTTGATAATCTTCCATTGCTGGGTAAAGAATTTCTTCAACAACCGGTGAAAGACGATGGATTTCATCAATAAATAATACGTCATGAGGCTCAAGGTTAGTTAGCATCGCGGCGAGATCGCCTGCTTTTTCAAGTACAGGGCCTGATGTCGTACGTAAATTAACCCCCATTTCATTCGCAATGATATTTGCCAATGTGGTTTTACCTAATCCAGGAGGTCCAAAGATAAGCAAATGATCGAGCGCATCTTGACGCAATTTAGCCGCCTGAATAAAAATCTCCATTTGTTCTCGAACTTGCGGTTGTCCGACATATTCGGCAAGAGATTTAGGACGAATAGCCCTATCAATAATTTCTTCTTCAGGTTGTTGAATTTCTGCTGAAATCAGGCGATCTGCTTCAATCACAATGTGTTACTCCTAAATAGCCGCACGCAACGCTTCTTTGATAAGCGTTTCGCTATCTGTACCCAGTTTTGCCACTTTACTGATCATTTTTGCAGCTTCTTGTGGTTTATAGCCTAATGCGATTAATGCAGCAGAAGCTTCGGCTTCAATATCAGCCGCTTTTGGCGCTTTAGGAGAAGTACTTTCTGGTAACTCGATATCATTATTTTCAAATAAATCACCATTAAGACCTTTAAAACGATCTTTCATTTCAACAACCAAACGCTCAGCTGTTTTCTTACCTACACCCGGTAATTTTACTAATGACGTGATAGATTCATTTTCAATAGCCGTCACAAATTGGCGAGCAGACATGCCAGATAGAATAGCTAAAGCAAGTTTAGGTCCTACACCATTGACTTTAATTAATTCACGAAAAAGTGCGCGCTCTTGTTTTTGATTAAAACCATAAAGTAATTGTGCATCTTCACGTACGATAAATTGCGTATAGATAATGGCTTCTTGACCAATATCAGGCAATTCATAAAAACAGGTCATTGGCATATTGATTTCATAACCTACGCCATTACCTGCCTCGATCAGCACCACTGGTGGCTGTTTTTCAAGAATAATTCCTCTGATACGACCTATCACCCTAATGCCTCCGCAAAAATAATTACGTCAAGTTTATAACATAAAAAAAGCTGGACGTATATCCAGCCTGTGAAAAACCAAAGACATTTACTAAGATAACAACTTATCTTAACCGACCTCGCGTTAATACTAAGCGCGGATCACCTACACGTAATAAATTTTGGTTAAAATGACAATGTGTAATCGCAATTGCCAATGCATCAGCAGCATCCGATTGTGGAGCCGCAGATAATTTTAATATTGAACGCACCATATGTTGCACTTGGCTTTTTTCAGCAGCTCCCGTTCCTACAACAGTCTGTTTCACTTGACGCGCCGCATATTCAAAAACAGGAAGATCATTATTAACTGCGGCAAGTATTGCTACACCACGCGCTTGTCCAAGCTTGAGTGCAGAATCAGCATTTTTAGCCATAAATACTTGTTCAACCGCAAACACATCGGGTGAAAATTGAGTAATGATTTCACTAACACCCGCATAAATACGTTTAAGTCGATTAGGAAGGTCGGGAACTTGTGTGCGAATACAACCACTTCCCAAATAGATAAGTTGTCGCCCTTGCTGTCGAATTACACCATAGCCTGTAACACGTGAACCGGGGTCTATACCGAGAATGATAGCCATATCAATTCCTGTTGCCGATATGGTCGATGGCGAGAGAAAAGAGCAAAAAAAGCTGCGCTGCTCTTCTCTTCGCACTTTTAATAACAGCAGTCAGCACTGTTATTTTCGATAATCGCTAGAACGATTACAGGATATCTTCCAGTTGTTTTGCAACTTCATCCGAGATATCACCATTGTGATACACTTCTTGTACGTCATCACTGTCTTCTAGCATATCGATAAGACGCATTAATTTAGGTGCTGTTTCAATATCTAATTCTGCTTTAGTCGATGGGATCATTGAAACTTCTGCTGATTCAGCAACAAAACCCGCTGCATCCATTGCATCTTTTACTTCACCAAACGATTCTGGTGTCGTGTAAACATCAATAGCACCATCATCATAAGTTTCAACGTCATCCGCACCCGCTTCTAATGCCGCTTCCATAACAGCATCTTCATCAACGCCCGGTGCGTAAGAAATGACACCTTTTTTAGTAAACAGATAAGAGACAGAACCATCTGTTCCTAAGTTACCACCAGTTTTGGTAAATGCATGGCGAACATCGGAAACAGTACGGTTACGATTATCACTTAAGCATTCAACCATCACAGCAGTACCCGCAGGACCATAACCTTCATAGATGATAGTTTCCATATTATCATTTTCATCATTACCCACACCGCGTGCAATCGCACGGTTTAAGGTGTCACGAGTCATGTTGTTTGATAATGCTTTATCAACTGCCGCACGTAAACGCGGGTTAGTTGCAGGATCACCACCACCTAAACGTGCTGCTGTAACTAATTCACGGATGATTTTAGTGAAAATTTTACCGCGTTTCGCATCTTGCGCTGCTTTACGGTGTTTTGTATTGGCCCATTTACTATGACCTGCCATGAAAATATCTCCAAACGTGGTCTAATCATTAAATAACAAATTCTTCAATCGCTTGTTGATTACTGGCGGATTTTGTTAATTTTGCCGCCAGTGGTGCGTCTAGCCATTGGTATTGCGAATGCTCAGTTAGCACAAGTTCTCGCTCCGCGGGCAGTGCTAATGTAAACCAATGTTCCTGACAATGTGTCACATCAGGTGCATAACGATGCCGAAAATGTGCAAAAATTTCAAAAAGAACTGAGCGATGGCAATCCACCAGCTCAAGATTTTCTTTTATGATATCAATTCCAACTTCTTCTTGCACTTCACGTAACGCCGTTTGAAATGGCGTTTCGTCTGCTTCTAAGCTACCGGTTACAGATTGCCAAAAATCAGGATCATCTCGACGCTTAAGCATAAGCACCCGTTTGGTCTCTTTTGCATAAATAACAACTAAAACGGATATCGGGCGCTTATATTTCATCTTTTACTCGTTATCTTCGCTAACTTCTTTTTGAGTCACTGCAATTGCTAACTCTTTTAAAGCATCTTCATTAGCAAAGCTTGGTGCATTTGTCATTAAACACGCAGCTGCGGTTGTTTTAGGGAACGCAATAACATCACGAATGTTATCAGTACCAGTTAACAACATCACTAAACGGTCTAAACCAAATGCTAAACCTGCATGTGGTGGAGTACCAAATTTAAGTGCATCTAATAAGAAGCCAAATTTTTCTTGTTGCTCATCAGGCGTAATACCTAAAATGCTAAATACCGCTTGTTGCATTTCATTACGGTGAATACGCACTGAACCACCACCCACTTCATAACCATTGATAACCATATCATACGCATTGGCTACCGCACCTACTGGATGTGCTGTTAACTCAGCAGGTGATAGGTCTTTTGGTGAAGTAAATGGATGGTGCATTGCACTTAAGCCCCCCGTTTCTTCATCTTCTTCAAACATTGGGAAGTCGATAACCCATAATGGTTTCCATGCGTTTAAGTCTGTCAGCTCAAGATCACGACCGACTTTCAAACGCAGAGCCCCCATCGCATCACTGATTGTGCCTTTACGACCCGCACCAAAGAAGATTAAATCACCATCTGTTGCGCCTGTTGTTTCTAAAATTGAGTTAACAACATCGTTAGTCAAGAATTTAGCGATTGGGCTTTGTACACCTTCAATGCCTTTCGCACTTTCGTTGACTTTCATCCACGCAAGACCTTTAGCGCCGTAGATACCAACGAACTGTGTATATTCGTCAATATTTTTACGCGTTAATGATGCGCCGCCTGGTACACGCAATGCGATAACACGACATTTTTCATCATTAGCCGCTTGTGCAAATACACTGAACTCAACATCTTTGACTAAATCAGCAATGTCTTTCAGTTCCATTGGGTTACGTAAATCGGGTTTGTCTGAACCATAACGACGCATGGCTTCAGCAAAAGTCATTACTGGGAACGCACCTAAATCGACATTAAGAATATCTAACCATAATGCATGGATCATACGCTCCATGACTTCGCGCACTTGGTCTGCACTCATGAAAGAGGTTTCAACATCGATTTGTGTGAATTCAGGCTGACGGTCAGCACGTAAGTCTTCATCACGGAAACATTTTACGATTTGATAGTAACGATCAAAACCCGACATCATTAACAGCTGTTTAAAAAGCTGTGGTGATTGTGGTAATGCGTAGAATTTACCTTTATGTACACGACTTGGTACTAAATAGTCACGCGCACCTTCTGGTGTCGCTTTTGTCAACATTGGCGTTTCAACGTCAAGGAAACCTTCACCATCCATAAAACGGCGAACAAAGCTTGTAATTTTAGCACGGGTTTTTAAGCGTTCAGCCATTTCAGGGCGACGCAGGTCTAAATAACGATAAGTTAAACGACGCTCTTCCGTATTTGTTTGATTACTATCTAACGGTAATGGCTCTGAACGGTTAAAAATAGACAGAGATTCTGCCGCTAACTCAATTTCACCTGTTGCCATATTTTTATTAACTTGGCTATCAGGACGAGCGCGTACTGTTCCTGTGACTTGAATACAAAATTCATTACGCAGTTCTGAAGCCTGAGAAAATGCCTCTTTCTGCTCTGGGTCAAAGAAGACCTGAACAATACCTTCACGATCTCGCATATCAATAAAGATAAGTCCACCTAAGTCACGGCGACGGTTAACCCAACCACAAAGAGTCACTTTTTGGCCCACATGGGCGCTATTCAACTGCCCACAATAATTAGTACGCATACAATATCCTTTTACTCAGCTTGTTGTGCTTTCTGCTGCGGAAATTTTGGCAATAGTCTTTTTCGAGTAGTGTCAAAAAAAAGGCAGACATTATAACGAAAATTCTTCCCGGAGATAAGAGTATAGACCTAGATTATATGATACATCTTTTCAAGGATTTGCTAATCCCCAAACAATTAATTAATAATAATTATTTATAGCGACAGAAGTCGCTTTGAGGTTTATCATTAAATTCGCCGTTTTTTGGCTTTGGCAATGGAGAAAAGATGGTTAGCTCGCTTTATATCATACTGGGCGCACTATTATTGATTAAATTATCCCTCAATGTTGTAAAACTCAGAACACAATATCGAGTTGCTTATGGCGATGGTGGCTTTTATGAATTACAAACAGCCATCCGTGTTCACGGCAATGCGGTAGAATATATTCCGATTTCGATGATCTTATTACTGGTCATGGAAATGAATGGTGCTTTTGTTTGGATGGTACACATCTGTGGCTCAATTTTAATCGCAGGTCGCTTTTTACACTCTTATGGGTTAAAACACCGTGAACTTCGCTGGCGTCGTTCAGGCATGGCAGCCACTTATTTATCAATGCTATTGATGATCATTGCTAATATTTATTTCCTTCCTTGGATACAAATCTTTTCCTTTTATTACTAAGTCCTCGCAGGAATAACATGATCATCCATGATCAAAATCGACATCCTTGCTGTTGTGTCTAATAACGGCAAGGTATCAAAAAGGTTTATTTATTTTTTCCCAATTCTTTCTAAATAATGCAACTTTGTGAGCACCGTCGCTTCTGATAGAATACTCGCTTCTTTTATTCCTTAAACCTATTTTAGTTATGTCGAATTCAAAATCATCACAACAAGACAGCTTATTTGCGACACCTATTGCTAATCTTGGTGACTGGCGCTTTGATGAAAAAGTCGCTGAAGTATTTCCTGATATGATAAAACGCTCAGTTCCCGGTTACTCTAATATCATCTCCATGATTGGTATGCTTGCAGGTCGCTTTGTTACGCCCAATAGCCAAGTCTATGATTTAGGTTGTTCTTTAGGCGCAGCAACCCTTTCCATGCGTCGTAATATTGATGCTACTGGCTGTAAAATTATTGGTGTTGATAATTCACCCGCCATGGTAGAACGCTGTCAGCGCCATATTGATGCCTATAAAGCTGATACACCCGTTGAGATTATTGAAGGTGATATTCTTGATATCGAAATTAATAATGCTTCAATGGTCGTGCTTAATTTTACCTTACAATTCTTAGCACCGAACGATCGCCAAATACTCTTAAACCGAATTTACCAAGGCCTTAATCCTGGTGGCGTGTTAGTGCTTTCTGAAAAATTCAGTTTTGAAGATAAAGAAATTGGTGAGTTGCTATTCAATATGCATCATGATTTCAAGCGAGCTAACGGTTACAGCGAATTAGAAATTAGTCAAAAACGGAGTATGTTAGAAAATGTTATGCTGACTGATTCTGTTGAAACGCATAAAACTCGTTTACATAACGCAGGTTTCCCACATACGGAAGTTTGGTTCCAATGTTTTAATTTCGGCTCTCTTTTAGCGATTAAAGGCAACAATGAATGATTAATTTTGGCGCGTTTTATCAACTTATTGCGCAGGATGAGCGCTTATTTCATTGGTTAGATACATTGCCTGCCCAATTATCAGAATGGCGTTCAAATGCGTTACACGGTCACTTTTCCTCATGGGAAAGAATGCTTGAGGGTTTACCTGAAATTACACCCACTGAGCTTGATTTGAAAAATGGAGTGACTGCTCAGCATACTCCAGCATTAAGCACAGGCGAGCAACTGGGATTAAGCAACGTTTTAAAAAATTTAATGCCATGGCGTAAAGGTCCATTTTCACTTTATGGCGTTAATATCGATACGGAATGGCGTTCTGATTGGAAATGGGATCGTGTTTTACCTCATCTTTCACCGCTTGAAGGCCGTTTGGTATTAGATGTTGGTTGTGGTAGTGGCTATCATATGTGGCGAATGTTAGGAGAAGGCGCAGAATTTGTTGTCGGGATCGACCCGACTCAACTTTTCTTATGCCAATTTGAAGCGGTCAGAAAATTATTAGGTAATGACCAACGCGCACATTTAATCCCTGTGGGTATTGAGCAAATGCCTGAATTAAATGCCTTTGATACTGTATTCTCGATGGGTGTACTTTATCATCGCCGTTCCCCCCTTGATCATTTATGGCAATTAAAGAACCAATTAGTTTCTGGTGGTGAATTAGTCTTAGAAAGCCTTGTTGTTGATGGTGATGAATTCCAATGCCTGATCCCAGGTGAACGTTATGCACAAATGCGTAACGTATATTTTATTCCATCTGCCAAAATGCTAAAAGTTTGGCTAGAAAAATGTGGTTTTAAAAATGTACGTATTGTCGATGAAAATACGACCTCTCTTGATGAGCAACGTAAAACCGATTGGATGGTCACTGATTCATTAGATGCATTCTTAGATGCTGATGATAAAACCAAAACCGTTGAAGGTTATCCCGCACCTAAACGTGCAATATTAATTGCCACTAAGCCTTAGTTTTTTTATTGAGTTCTAAAGGGATATCAAGTTATTTAATATCCCTTTCTTTCATAATATTCATCTTGTTTTTTATTAAAAATACCTTATACGTCCTCTTATTTGCAGATGAACGATTAAAGAAATCTATGGCAAAGGCATCAAAGAGCAAAGTTGCTACTCAAAAAGAAATAACACGAAAAAAACAACACGCGCTTTTACAAAAAAATAAGCGTCAGCAATATGATGATCCTATTTTCTCGTCCTTTGTCGAAACCACATCAGCAAAACACCTTCCATTAACGCCATTACAACGAGGAGTACACCTCTTTTTTTCATTATTTGACTATGCCACACAACTTTTATATATCGCTTTTATTATTACTGTTTGGTGGTTTCCTGAACATTTCTCAGTTCAAACCATTTATAATCTAACGGTTTTATTTTTATTTGAGTTTATTCTTGTACATTCCGGCGTTTTTATGGCTGCATTTGCTCGAACGAAACTTGTTTTTGCTCTTATTCCCTTTTATGGAATATTTGCGCTTATTATCAATAGCATGATTATGGGGGATGAAAACCTGATTATTTGGCTCTATGCTGTGATTGTTGCCAATCGAATTATCAATGGTTACCAAATAAAAACTAAAGAAGAGATGGGGAAAAACTTATTCTATTCTGCACTCTTAGTGTTAAATTTTATGCTATGCCTTTTTTCTGTCATGATATTTAAGTTCTTAGTCCCTTATGGTGGGTTAACGCCACAATATTTAAATGAAATTAACTATCTTTATTTAATTCCACAGCACAGCGACTATTTTAATGTTCCACATGTTGGTATGGCTTACGGCACATTATTCTATGGTATTCCTTTGGTTTTTATTACGATAAATAGTGTAATCCCTATTTATCAGCGTGTAATACAAAAACTAAAACAACCAAAATAAATACAGAACAATCATTCTAAAATAGAACACTTGTTGTTCATCTTTATTCATGTTTAAATACGTGCGTTACCACACTGATTATTTCTCTTTTTAAGAAGGCACTTCCCTACGATGAATTAAATTCTGCCAGAAAATTTCTCATATACCTTTTGGGGTATTCATTTTCTGTTACTGGCAGACAATAATTTATTTCGTCGCATCTAGAAAAGATCTCGGCTGTCTGCCACCTATTTCACTTAGGAGGTATTACTATGACAATAGCCTGTCACTTTTCACAACTGACTATTGAATTTAATCAAGGAACGCTTTTTCCGCCATTAACTCGCTCACTGACTTGCCAGCAAAATGCATTAATCGGCGCCAATGGTAAAGGGAAATCCGTACTATTAAGATTATTAGCGCAAAAAATATTACCGACTTCAGGTCAAGTTAATTGGAATATGCCTTTTGTTCATGTTGATCAATTAACACGACTACAAGGCGATACACTTGCTCAAGCATTAGGTATTCATAAAATTAACCAAGCATTCCAACGTGTTGATGCGGGTATTGCTACATTAGAAGATATTGAGTTACTCGATGGTAAATGGCAACTTCCGGCCATGTGGCAGAATATATTAGATTCAGCACAACTTCCTGTCGCATTAGATACCCCTATTGCCAATCTAAGCGGTGGAGAACAAACACGTTTAGCACTTTGTCGCGCTTTTTTATGCGAGAATAGTTTTTTACTGCTAGATGAGCCAGATAACCATCTTGATTATCAAGGGCAGCAGTGGTTAATAAAACAATTAGCTCAGCATAAAGCGGGCTCTCTTATGATAAGTCACAATCGAAACTTACTCTCGTATGTGGATACCATTTTTGAATTAAGTGAGAAAGGTTTATCTGAATATGGTGGAAATTATACGTTATATGAGACTCAAAAAAGTGCAGAAATAGCATCATTGGAAGCCGCAAGTGAGCGACTAAATAGCCAAATCAAAAATGAGAAACGCCAGCAACAAGCAACATTACAAAAAGCAGCACAACGGAAACGACAAGGCGAATCACTTAGGCAAAGTGGCTCTCAAAGCTTACTTTTATTAGATATGCAAACCAATCGAGCGGAACAACGACAATCAGCAGTTGCTAAGCGACATCAGCGCGTAATCGATGAGATGCAATCACAAAAACAAAGCGTTGATGAGGAAAAAACACATATTCATCAGCAAAAAATGGTCTTGGACTACCAAAGCGATGGTCATCGTTTAAATGTATTTGTTAATAATCTTCAGCTTCCGTATGGCTTTCAGCACCCTATTTCATTTTCAGCCTACGGCAATGAGCATTGGCATATAAAAGGTAAAAATGGGTGCGGAAAATCCACACTATTAAAATGTTTGATCGAACACGTTGCACCACTTTCTGGTGAATTTCGTCTCAATAAAAACTATTGTTATCTTGATCAACATCTTGCTTTACTTGATAAAACGTTACCGGTTGCACAAGCACTCCATCAATATCAACCGGCGATTTCTGTCGAACAATGGCGAACACGTCTTGGAATGTTGAGAATTAGAGGTGATAAATCGTTACTACCACTTGAAAAACTCAGTGGCGGTGAGCAATTAAAAGCAACGTTATTAGCGTTAACACATAGCCCCAAACCCCCTGCTGTATTATTACTTGATGAGCCAGATAATCACCTTGATATCGAATCCAAACAACTATTGGAAAATCTACTTATTGAATACCAAGGCACATTGTTACTGGTTTCGCATGATGAAGCTTTTGTTAAACGTTGTGGTATTACTCATACGCTGTTATTAGACAAGACTATATAAAAAACTGCGCCACAAAAGGCGCAGTTCTAGGCTATTGTAGCCGTGCAATCAAGATGCTAATGGCGCATGAATACTCATAATATCTTTCATCGCTTCAACAGTATCTTCATCCACGCAGTAATGTGTAAATTCATCCACCTCACTGTCAGAGCTCATCGTTACACCCGCTTTACGATAAATCATGGTTGAAGGTGCCTGTTTTCCTGCTGAACTGTGTATTTCTTTTAATCCTACATCGAGGAATTTTTGGATATTACTGAGCCTTACACCCGCTCCAGCCATAATTATAGGGCCTTGTGTTTTTTCATTTAACGTTCGTAATAATGGCAAACCTAGTTCTGCATTTGCCTGCTGTCCTGACGTTAAAATACGAGAAACACCGAGTTGAGTCAGTTGTTCCAGCGCTAATAATGGATTAATGCACATATCAAAAGCACGATGGAACGTAATGGCTAATGGACCTGCAAGCTCCATTAAAATTTCCATTTTAGGCAAATCAATATGCCCTTCTTCATTTAAAAGACCAACAACGGCACCTGAAAATCCCATATCGCGGATCAAACTAATATCATTTTTCATTGCTGAAAAATCAGCTTGTGTATAACAAAAATCACCACCACGGGGGCGAACGATAGGATGAACGGGAATACGAACCAGATCTCTGACTTGTCGTAGCATTCCAAAGCTTGGTGTAATACCACCTTCTGCCGGACTCGTGCACAGCTCTATTCTATCTGCGCCTGCTCGTTCTGCTACCAACGCACATTCAGCGCCAAAACAACAAATCTCCAATGTAGCCATATCATCCCTCTCCATCCTTAATAAAGAAAGTAATCAGAAAATAAATATCATTTCTCAGCGATTGCTAACAATAGTTGTCGAATCTCGTTACTCATTCAATTCTGTTATCAGAATTTTGTGCTGACACAAGCAAACTATTTTCTTAAAGTGTCGTTCAACACTCACTTTCAACGATTTCAAGTAACGAATAAGGATGATACTTTACGGTCACTTTTCCATTAGAAATAGCCACCGTTGGATTAGGTAAACGCTCTTTCTCACCTTTAGGTTCGCTAATTTTTAAGCTAACACCCTCAGGTAACGTTTGAGGTAAAAAAGACATGACTTTATTCACTAGATCCGTAGGTTCAACAGTGATCACTTGTTCAATATGCT
The DNA here is from genome assembly GCF_033708015.1 of Proteus vulgaris. NCBI lineage: Bacteria > Pseudomonadati > Pseudomonadota > Gammaproteobacteria > Enterobacterales > Morganellaceae > Proteus > Proteus vulgaris. The sequence goes on from NZ_CP137920.1 coordinate 2,153,215, forward strand.
CCCAACCTTGGTATTCATATTTTTTGTTCGTAGGAAAAGGCAATTCAACCATTGAAACAGGTTGGTTTAAAATAATTAATGGCGTTTCTAAGTGAAATAGATATATTGGGCGCCCATTAATGACATTATCAGAAATACACTTTCCACATTGGCTTAATCCTGTTCGCCACTGCTCCGCTAACACTAAATCGTGACAACGTAACGATACATGATCAGTCAAATAGGCGGATAAATCTATACCCAAACTCTCAGCAAATAGCGTCATATTTTCTTCAAACAAAGAAAGCTCGTGAGTTAAATCATTTAATTGAGAAACTGAAGAAAATAACACCATTTTGAATAACCTTAATGAAAAAACAGAGAAAAAACCTTAAAGATAAGCCCGAGATGGTAGCATGTTCTAGCCGGAATATGTTATAAATTCAAGGTTAATCCTAATTCTTTATAAGAAACCTGTCAGACTTTTGTCGTCAGGTTTTATTTTCTCAATAATTTAAGGTAACCCGGTGAATATTCAGGCTTTTCTTTCAGAAAAAATCAGTGTGGCAATGTGTGCTGCTGGTGCACCCGCTGATAGCGAACCTCTTGTCCGTCAGTCAGCCAAAGTACAATTTGGTGACTATCAGGCAAATGGTGTCATGGGAGCTGCAAAAAAAATGGGGATCCCACCCCGACAACTCGCAGAAAAGATCCTAGAAAAGCTCGATATTACGGATATTGCAGATAAAGTTGAAATCGCAGGTCCAGGTTTTATCAATATCTTTTTATCTCCACAATGGGTTGCAAAGCAAGCTGAATACGCATTAGCAGATGAACATCTAAACGTAACACCCGTTGAACCTCAGACTATTGTTATCGACTATTCATCTCCAAACGTTGCAAAACAGATGCACGTTGGTCACTTACGTTCGACCATTATTGGCGATGCAAGTGCACGTACTTTATCTTTCTTAGGTCATCATGTTGTTCGTGCTAATCACCTTGGTGATTGGGGTACACAATTTGGTATGCTAATTGCGTATTTAGAGAAAAAGCAGAATGAAAACGCCGCTGATATGGCGTTATCTGATCTCGAAGCGTTCTATCGTGAAGCGAAAAAACACTATGATGAAGATGAAGTATTTGCAGAGCGTGCCCGTAATTACGTTGTAAAATTACAAAGTGGTGATGAATACTGCCGTACAATGTGGCGTAAATTAGTTGATATCACTATGCAACAAAACCAAGTGACTTATCAACGCCTTAACGTGACATTAACCGAAGATGACATTATGGGTGAAAGTCTTTATAACCCCATGTTGGCAGGTATTGTTGCCGATTTGAAAGCAAAAGGTCTTGCCGTAGAAAGTGAAGGTGCAACCGTTGTTTTCCTTGATGAATATAAAAACAAGGAAGGCGAACCTATGGGGGTTATCGTTCAGAAAAAAGACGGTGGTTACCTATATACAACAACTGATATTGCTTGTGCAAAATACCGTCACGAAACATTACATGCTGATCGTGTACTTTATTATATCGACTCTCGTCAGCACCAGCATTTAATGCAAGCTTGGACAATTGTGCGTAAAGCTGGCTACATCCCCGACTCAATGTCACTTGAACACCATATGTTCGGTATGATGTTAGGTAAAGATGGTCGCCCATTTAAAACGCGTTCTGGTGGCACTATACGTTTAACCGACTTACTCGATGAAGCTGAAGAAAGAGCTCGTGTATTAATTGCTGAAAAAAATCCAGATATGGATAAAGAGGAATTAAATAACGTTGCTCGTGTTGTGGGTATTGGTGCTGTTAAATACGCTGATTTATCTAAAAACCGCACAACAGACTATATCTTTGATTGGGATCTAATGCTGAGTTTCGAAGGTAATACGGCACCTTATATGCAATATGCCTATACTCGTGTTGCTTCAATTTTCAAACGTGCAGAAATTGATGAAAATGCGTTAACACAACCTATCTCACTAACACAATCTCATGAAAGACAACTTGCATTACGTTTAGTCCAATTTGATGAGACTATTATGCAAGTTTCTCGTGAAGGAACACCTCACGTTATGTGTGCTTATCTTTACGATCTAGCACAAACCTTCTCTGGCTTTTATGAAAACTGCCCTATCTTATCTGCTGAAGATGAAAACACACGTCAAAGCCGTTTAAAACTGGCTCGTTTAACCGCGAGAACCTTAAAACAAGGTTTAGATACCTTAGGTATCGAAACAGTCGATAGAATGTAATTTATCTCTGTTTTTAAATAGAGTGATAAAAAAACCGATGGTAATTTATTTAGCCATCGGTTTTTTATTAAGCATTAATTCTTAATTCAATATTGCTAAAAAACACTTCAAACAATGACTCAATCAAATTTCCAATGCTACTTAATCATTAATCTTCGTTAGCAGTTATAACATCCTGACACAACAATCCTCTAATATCTTTCACGTCAATCCAACCATCGACACTGTCTATTGGCTTACTAGGGCTGTATAAACGGTCATTGTCGTCTTTCGCTGTGAAAGCTAGATCCTCATTAGTTTTGTCAAATACACCGACACAGTTAACTGGAGTGAGTTTTGAGGTATTAATTTTTCCGTCAGCAGTACAACCTGCAAGAAATAACGTAGCTAATGATACAGAAATGATAATTGCTTTTTTCATAGTAGCTCCTTGAGCACTCTTATTGTTATTTTTACCAAAAATCACAAAGTGAACATTTAGTATGTCTTTAAACTAGAAATATCTAATGATTCATAACTCCTTCAAGTATAACGAATCAATAGAAAAATATTTGAGTTATTGAGCTATTAACGAAAAAATAAGAAATATTGAGAAGGAATAGAAAAGGAGGGAAAAACAGAAAACAATGGCGGACAAATGAAAGCAATAATTAGTGTACCATACTGAATTTTCAGTAATCTAATTATCTATTAATAATAGATTTAGCATTAATTTCATTATTCACACGACTTATTGTTTACTGCTTATCCCCAGCAATCGTGTTACCTATTTGAAGCGCAGACAAAATAGATATGATCACTTTCAGTAGTACTGAACGATAACAAGCAAATAACTTTACAGTCACGGTTAATCTACCTGAATAAAGAAATAATAATATGTCTTAAATCAAAAAAATTAAATGTTTTAAAATATACTGCAATATTTTGAAATATTTGTAATATCTCATCATTAAGTAAGAAATATTTAACAGATGTGTCAATTTTTAAACCTATACGACATAAGAGAGTTTATCTAAAAAAAGATAATTCGTCAAACCGTAAGTACCTAGAATATAGTGTCTATTTTTTTACTTTATGTAGAATCTCACTGCTAATAAACAAATTGTCTAAAGCTATTCGATATGATTAATGTTTAGATAAATTAATTAATTATGATTAAAAAATGCTTTTTAATGCCGAAAAACTGTATAAATCATTTAAAAATTGGGAAAAAAATTTAATAAAAAAAGTGAGAAAAAAGATTTTTGCTTTTTTCCCCACCCTTTTCTTTTTCTAAGCGTAGCCAAATTCGCGTAACTAAATGCTAGAAGTGTGATCAATGTTGCATTATAAATAGTCTAAAAATAGAGAAAGGTTCTAAATAAAGAGAGTTACATTGAGAAAAATATTGTTAATTTTTTCCCCCTCGCTTTTTATATAAAAGCGAGGGATCTGTGTTATCCGCTATAAAGCACGTAGTGAGAAATGACGAGGTCTAAATCCTAGGGCATACAGTGCAACAAAATAACTTCCTGCTCCAACGACTACAACTAATAACAAGCGTAAAATACGCATTAGCATACTGCCAATATCCCAACTAGGCATGATCCACAGCATTCCAGCTAATACCCCACCCATTACGGCAAGCGCAATAACAAGTTTTAATAAGAACATAGGCCAACCCGCTAAAGGCTGATAGATATCTTTCTTACGGATCTGCCAAAACAACATAGAGGCATTAAAACACGCCGCAATACCAATTGAGAGCGCTAGCCCCACATGTTTTAAGCTACCAATAAACGCAAGGTTCATTAATTGTGTGAGGATCAATGTAGCAATCGCAATTTTTACTGGTGTTTTAATGTCCTGACGAGAATAGAAACCTGGTGCTAAGATTTTTATGATAATCAATCCCATTAATCCAACACAGTAAGCGATTAGCGCTTGTTGCGTCATCAATGCATCATGAGCATTAAAATTACCATACTGGAACAACGACGCCGTTAAAGGTCCTGACAATACCGCTAAACCAATAGTACAAGGCAGTGCTAATAAGAAACACAGTCTCAATCCCCAATCCATTAATTTTCTATATTCTTCTGTATTGCCACTGGCAAAACTCTTAGACAATGAGGGAAGTAAGATTGTACCTAATGCAACACCTAATACCCCTGTCGGTAATTCCATCAAACGGTCGGCGTAATACATCCAAGAAACTGAACCAGAAACTAAGAAGGAAGCAAAAATCGTATTGATAATTAATGATATTTGGCTAACAGAAACCCCTAAAATAGCAGGTCCCATCAGTTTCATCACACGCCAAACACCGCTATTTCTAAATGAAATGCGGGGTAAAACAAGCATACCAATTTTTTTCAAATGCGGTAATTGATAGCCAAGCTGTAATATTCCGCCAGCAACCACCGCCCAAGCCAGTGCCATAATAGGAGGATTACAATAAGGTGCGACGACTAAAGCGAAAAAGATCATGCTAACATTGAGTAATGTCGGTGCAAAAGCGGGTACTGAAAAACGATTCCACGTATTTAAAATAGAGCCTGTCAATGAAGCTAATGAAATAAGAAAAATATAAGGAAAGGTGATCCTTAATAGATCGGTCGTTAATTGAAATTTATCAGGAGAACTACTAAAGCCGGGTGCCGTAACATAAATCACCCAAGGCGCAGCAATAATACCAATCACAGTGACTACGGCTAAAATAAGCGTCAGCATACCCGAAACATAAGCAATAAAAGTACGCGTTGCTTCCTCACCTTGCTGATTTTTATATTCGGCTAAGATCGGGACAAATGCTTGAGAAAAAGCCCCTTCTGCAAAAATACGACGTAATAAGTTTGGCAATTTAAACGCAACAAAAAAGGCATCTGTTGCCATACCGGCGCCAAAAATACGCGCAATAATCGCATCACGAATAAATCCTAGTACCCGTGAAAATAAGGTCATAGAACTCACCGCAGCAAGTGATTTAAGTAAATTCATAAGTCATTCTAATTTTTGTTGAATGGAATAAAAAGAAAGGGACTATACTCCGTCTCTAACATCGAAAAATCAATCCTCATTAGCTAAGAATATGCGAATTCGGCTTACCTTAGACTAATTAATGTGATTAAAAAATAGCTATTTATGGCTTTATGAGCATTTTTCTCAACATGATTTCCAACATAACGTGATCCTCATTGCCATTAAACTCAGGATCAATAATATTTCTTCCCATGGAACCATCTGCGATGACTAACAGCCATGTTGCAATTTTCTCGGGCTCTAGTGTTGGGTCTATTTGTCCTTTTTTAATACCGTTTTTCAGCATCGCAATCAAACGCTGTTTGTTTTTTCTTTCATTTTCAATAAAAATCTGGTGAATGCTCGCATTACGCGATGCTTCAGCAAAAATTTCAATACTAATACGCGCATATTCGGGGTGATTATAGAGCGCTATAATTTCCTTCATTAAATCGATGATTGCTTGAATACACCCTTCTTCGTTTTCATAGCGACAAAAGATACTGTCAAACAGTTGTGTATCTTCTAATGCAATTGCCTCAATAATCGAATTCTTATTCGGAAAGTAATGAAATACATTCCCAGGACTCATACCCGCCTCATGACAGATTTCTGCTGTTGATGTGGAGTGAAAGCCTTTTACAGCAAAGCAACGTATTGCAGCATCAATAATGTGCTTCATTTTCGCTTTTTGTTTTTCAGTAACCGTCTTGTTCATAACATTAAAAATCTCTGGACAAAATAAATTAGACTGATTAGTCTATAAAAAATAGACCAAGCAGTCTAAAAAGTTAACCCTATTATTGCAGAGTAACAATATCATGCAATTACTTAATGAACACTATCAGCTTCGTGTTGCAGAACCTTCAGATATTCCTGAGATTATTCAATTATTTGCACAAGCATTTTATTGTAAATTGAACGCTTTTAATATTGATAGCACTAATCCTAATCAACATCGGCAATTAGAAGCAGTTTGGAATTCATTAGCATGTAAAAAAAATAGCCAACAATTTGTTGTTACTGATAATGGCAAGATAATTGCGACATTTTGTTTAGTGATAAAAGAAAACAGCTTTATTTCAAATCCTTTTAGTAAAACACCTTTTTGGAATTATTGGCGCTTTGGTATCACTCATTATATTAAGCAAAAGATCTTCTTTTCTTTATTTGATTATATGCCAAATGAAAATGAGGCTTATTTGGCACATATTGCTGTTTTATCATCATATCAAGGACATGGCATTGCCTACGCTATACTTGAGTGGTTAACCCAATATAGTAAAGATGTTCTGAAAAAAGCGTATTTATCGCTTTATGTCGATATTCATCATGAAGGTGCGCTTTATTTGTATCAAAAGAATGGATTTTATATTGAAAAAGAAGAATCATCACGCTTAACACAGTCTATTTTCCATATTCAACATTGGTACTATATGTTGAAAAAAACGGGTTTCATGCCTACTAGTTCTCGCAAACCTAGATCTCGCTAACATTGTTAAAAAGTAGCTAAAAGCACTGACATAAAGGCATTTTTAATATAATTATAAACAGTGCTTTTCTTCCCTCGTATTCAATATTAACGTTTTAAATAAGTGCGCGTTGTTAATGCAGTCAATATGTGATCTCGCCACTCTTGATTAATTTGCAGATAGTTTTTGGCATACCCTTCACGTTCAAAACCATGTTTAGCTAATAGATTCCCACTGCGTAAATTGTGAGGCATATAATTCGCCATAATACGATGCATTCCTTGCTGTCGTTGCATATAACGAAGTGTTTCCGTTAACGCTTCTGACATATAGCCCTGACCTTGCCATTTTTCACCGACGGAATACCCTAGAAAACAGGCATTAAAAGCGCCACGCATAACATTGCTGTAATTAGCAACACCAATAATTTCCTCTTCTTTTTGTGTTAATAGCAAAAAATGAAAAGCACTTTCTTGCCTGTGTAACTCGTTCATATATTGTAAACGGTGCTCCCAGCCAGAGGGTAAATAATGTGTTTTATCTCTTACGGGTTCCCAAGGAATTAAAAAACGACGATTTACCGTATAATAATCCGCCAGTTTTTCAGCATCTCGCTCGTATGCTAAACGAATAACCATTCTTTGTGTTTCAAAACGAATTTTAGGAATTCCGCTACGATAACCAAACATTACGATCTCATTATCCTTTGATATAAATAAGTCTAATTCTGAAGCAACTCTTCTTATTCTGCCACTAACCTTAATAAAAAAATATCATCTTTAATTCACTAGGAATTATGCACATTTAGAGACAGAATAGTCGAAGAAATAAATTATTTCATTCCCCCCTTATTTTATTTAAATTATTTGCTTATTGATGGTGAGTAATGGCGCTGGTAACACAAGCCCGCACTTTGGGTAAATATTTCCTCCTAATTGACAATATGTTAGTTGTCTTAGGTTTTTTCGTCGTTTTTCCACTTATTTCTATTCGTTTCGTCGAACAATTGGGTTGGGCTGGTGTTATTGTCGGCTTTGCATTAGGCCTTAGACAATTAGTACAACAAGGTCTCGGCATTTTTGGCGGTGCGATTGCAGACCGTTTTGGCGCTAAACCCATGATAATAACAGGCATGTTATTACGAGCTTTAGGTTTTGCTTTAATGGCAATAGCAGATCAACCGTGGATACTTTGGTTATCTTGCATTTTATCTGCATTAGGAGGGACTTTATTTGATCCGCCTCGTACAGCGTTAGTTATCAAATTAACCCGTCCTTATGAACGTGGTCGTTTTTACTCTTTATTATTAATGCAAGATAGCGCGGGTGCCGTTATTGGTGCACTCATCGGTAGCTGGTTATTACAGTATGATTTTCATTTAGTTTGCTGGGTTGGTGCGGGTGTTTTTGTTATCGCAGCCTTATTTAATGCTTGGTTATTACCTGCTTACCGTATATCTACAACTCGAACGCCAATCAAAGAAGGGTTAAAACGAGTATTTCTTGATAAACGCTTTGTCAGCTATGTCTTAACGCTGACAGGTTATTTTGTGTTATCCGTTCAAGTCATGTTGATGTTTCCTATCATTGTCAATGATATTGCGGGTACACCGACAGCAGTAAAATGGATGTATGCCATTGAAGCACTGCTTTCTTTAACATTGCTTTATCCTATTGCTCGCTGGAGTGAGAAACGTTTCAAATTAGAACAGCGGTTAATGACTGGCTTATTTTTAATGAGTATCAGCATGTTCCCTGTTGGTATGATCCATTCATTACAAAGTATCTTCTTGGTTATAGGTCTATTTTACCTTGGCACTATTACTGCTGAGCCTGCACGCGAAACATTAAGTGCATCACTTGCCGATCCTAGAGCTCGTGGTAGTTATATGGGCTTTAGCCGCTTAGGCTTAGCATTTGGGGGGGCTATTGGATACACCGGTGGTGGATGGATGTATGATTTAGGTAATCAATTTGATATGCCAGAATTACCTTGGTTCTTGTTAGGAACCGTAGGTTTTATAACGCTTTATGCATTACATCGCCAATTTAATCGTAAAAAAATAGAAACAGCCATGCTTACGCCCTAAAGATCGGGTAAACTTTTAGTTATCAATGATCAAGGAGTGTTTATGAAAGCAATCTTTCTAACAACTATATTAATATTGGCAAGCTTAGTCACAGGGTGTGATCAGCTAAAACAATTAGATGTGAGTGAAAACCTTATTAATGACTATATCAGTCAAAAAATAAATCTCCAGAAACATATTGGTGAAGATGACGTTGTATCCGCTGATATTAAATTAAGCAATCTTTCCATTCAAATTGGGCGTACTGAGCCAGGTAAAATTAATCTTTCTGGTACAACCGATCTGATAATTAATTCATTCTTTGGCAAAACAAGTGCTAAAGTTGAGCTTACGTTATCAGGTCAACCTTATTATCAAGCTGATAAAGGGGCGATATACATAAAATCAATGACTATTGATAGCTACAAAGTCTCTCCAGAAAAAATGGATGCCGTCGTTGTGGCACTAAAACCCTATTTAGATACGACAATCACGACTTACTTTGATAATCATCCTGTTTATGTTCTTAATCCAGAAAAAAACAGTGCTGAAGCAGCCGCATTTAAACTGGCTAAAGGAATTGAAGTTAAGCCGGGTAAATTTGTGATCCAACTCTAATAGTTACTCGAGTTGATTAAAATTATTTATCGTCATTAATGAGAAAGGCAAACCTAATGGTTTGCCTTTTTTATGAATAATAAAAGACTTTTACAAAGAAATAGTTATATTACTCTGCTTCTGTATCTTCTGCTTTATCACTCTCTTCATCTGAAAGCTCTTCACGTAATGCTGATAATGCGCCACGAGTAATACCTGCTAATGTGCGATAAAAGCCACTTGTTGCGTGAGATTCAACCTTACCTAAAAATGTTCCAGCCCAAGGTAGCAGATATTCATCAAATAATTGTATTTGTGCTAATACTTCATCTTCCGCTGCGTTATCTTCAAGCCATGAAGCTGCAAGTAATAAAGAACCAAAACTGTCTGTTGGATTATCAGTAACAGGCATCCCCCTTGAAACTAAGAATTGACGAATATCGCCTTCTTTGATCGCTTCATAAGCATGGGCATAAACAGACACCGCGGGCGCTTCCCCACCAAAAAGAGATTGGTAGTCAGCATCAACAATAGCCAAATCATTGACACTATTTTTTAATGTATTAAATAGCGCATCTTGCTCTAATGGCCATAGCTGGCTAAGTTTCCCATCACCAATCATTTTAATAATGGGTGATAAAATAGGATCCTTGGGCTCACGCTGAAATAATGTACCTAAAAGTCGGCAAACGATTGAAAATTCATTCATTGTATTTTTATCCTAGAAAGTTTCGCGTTATTGTGCTTTTAATAGTAAGAAAATCAACTTTTTTCGTCATTTCTCTTTTATTGTTAATATTCATCTTACTCTCTTCAACCTCTCAACACAGAAAAAGCGCGCTCTTATTATTAAGTCTTTTACTTAATATAAGAAACGCGCCTAATCCCATGCTATTTATCTTCTAAATCAGTTTTATAATAAAGTAATAAAAACGATTTTATGACAACAGCACTTTATTGTATTTGTTAACTAGCGATATCAAGAAAATTATCTCTTACACCATTCACACGAAACCACCCTGCAATACTTATTCTCTCTTTATAAGTAGGAAGCACTTCGTGAGGAAATTGTTCTGAAAGAAAAACGACCAAACGTCCACCTTTAGGAGCGACTGTTGCAAGTTGATTATCTTCTAAATCATAAATAATTAACTCACCACCATCTTCTTTTTTCCAATCCTCATTAAGATACAAGACTGTCGTTAAGCGTCGAGTCACATTTTCTTTAAATGCATCCAGATGTTTTTTATAAAAAGCGCCTTTTTCATAACAAGCAAAATGTGCTTCATACTCAAAAAGACCTAAATAAAACTCTCGATTAACGGCACGCTGAATAGACTCCATTTGCATTAAGTAATGCTGAACGGGTGCCCCCATTTCTGGTTCTAACCAACGTATTTTATCACTTCGAATTGTTGTTTCTGCAAGTCGATTCTCATGACGACCAATACGCGCTTGTTGTGCATTGCCATCAAAACAAGCGCGTAATTGTTGAACAGCCTCTAGTGTGAGGAAATCATCCCAGACACACCATCCTTTCTCTGCGATTTGCTCAAGAAGCTCTGCTATATTCATTAAGTATATTGTCTTATTAACATGGGAAATAACTTTATATCACCAAATTAAGTAAATTTGCAATTTAATAAACTAATCTTCTCGACAACTCAATTTTATTAGAGGTAAGCACTGATAATTGAAACAATAACAACATAAAACAAAATTTTATATCACTGATACTTATTAATATATTCTGACAAATCACCTTATATAGAAGAAACTAATTGATAACATTAAAAAATAGTTAAACTAAACAAATGATTAATTTAGAAATAGTAATTTGTATTAATTTTGCTCAGTGTTTTATCACCATTTTCTTCTTGTTCATAATCAAATTTAATTTCACCTTTTACTTGATGATGTGAAATCGATTTTTTACTTTCCAAACTTAAGAGTACAAGAGGTAATGACTTCCCTTTATAAGCTAATTCACTCACAGACATGACATCTATAGAATTAATAATATACTTAATTTTAATTAAATCTTTCTTAGATGAATCATATAAATTATCTAACCGAACCTTGATGTCTTTTAACGTAAGCTTATCTTTTTCTTTCACTTCATCTAAAAGCGTTTTAATTCCTTTTTCAATCTCATCATAAATTTTTTCACTTTTTTCTTCTAATTGATATTTAGAAATAAAATAAGGTTTGAATTTTTCATTCATACTATCTTTTTCTTGTGAAGCTAATGTCTCCTTTTTCTCTTTTAAATCTGCTAAAAATTGTTTAACTTTAGCATTTCTACTTTTTGAATATATTGGCTTATCTTTTAATTTATTACTCTGTTTTTTATCGGCAGATAAAGACAAATAGATATCATCAAGTTTCCCAATACGACTAGAAGTATTATATTCTTTAGGGTATTTATCAAGTAACTTATTTAGCTTAAGTATTCTTTTATATATTCCTTTTAAATCTTTCCTTTTTTCTTCAAATTCTGTCTTATTCTTATAATACTCACTATCATAAATAGGTACCTTAAATAAAGAATTGATCTTTTTTTGTAGCATCATCTCAAAACTATTAACCGCAGCTAAGGGATACCATTGAACATGACTTGTAGGGCTTGTTGTAGAACTTGCTGTTGAAGGTGTTACCCTTAAATCTCGATAACCAGTTAAATTTAAAATTAAAAAATCAAGATTGAGTTTTCTTTTAGCTTCTTTAGGTTCTTCTTCTCCATAAGAAATAATTTTATTTATATTTAAACCTAGTTTCATCAAATTTAATGCTATATTACCACCTATAGCATTTCTTGGAACAGCAACGTATCTATCGTTATTGGTATTAGTTTCAATATTTAAACTAATTTCACTTCTTAATTCAGCCACTAATGAAAGTTCTATACTTTTATTATTTTCAAGTTTCGATTTATTAATAATTTCAGATTTATAAAGAGATAGGTTTCCATTAATAAAATTAGCCACTTCGTTTAATTCAATTGAAAATGAAAAGTTCGATTTTTTTTCATAGTTTAGATTAAGGAGTACACTTGCCATGACAGGAGTAATAAATCCATAATTAATAGCGTTCTCATTCCATTGCTTGTTATAACTTGTTATTCCTGCTGATAGGCCTCCAGAGACATTGGCATTTACTTTATTAACAAATGAAAATGTGACTTGATCCTTTTCATTTTTTGATAATGTAAGCGATTTATTTTTAGCATAATTAGCTAATAAAAAAGCATTTACCCCAATATTATCTGATAAACTAAATGCATTGATACCAAAAAATGCACGAATGCTATTTTCATTATTAACCGTAATACTTTCATTCTTTTTTAATTCTTTAACTAAAGAATAAATAATTTCCCCTTGCTTTATACCATTATTAATTCCTTTAATAACTCTATTTATTATTTCATAACTTTTATCCATATTTTCCTTTTCCCGATGTAAAGCTATATATTTATTTTCACTCGGTGAAATCGATGAATTGGTTAATCCTTTAATACTAGAGAATAATCCTCTAAATCCAGGATCAATACTTTTAGCGATATTTTTTGTCATTTCCTTATATTTTTTTAAGGCATATTCCTGTTTTGCCTTATCAATATGGATCCTTGCATTATCAATATATGATGAAATAAAAGGAATATGTCGACTACTAAAGTTACCTATTGTCTGAGTCGAGAATGGTTGTCCTGAATGGTAGTTCTTATAATTATTTTCACCTATCATAGAATAAAAAGATAAAGGAGGCTCTTGTTTTAAACGAGTCACTTCATATTGATAATCCTTAATGGAAAAAATATTTAAAGGATCAAGATAATATATTTTTATTCTATTACCTTTATCAACAACAAGTTGAATCTGATTGAGTACAGGTTTAATTGCTAATATTTTATCCGTTTCTTTTAATGGAAGTTTAATTTTATATTTTCCTAAACTTTCACTATCCACTTTATTATCGGGTTCATCTGCTTCACTTTTTATAGTCTCAGGTAACCCCATTGCAAGAAGTTGATTATCTTTGACTTCTATTGTAATATTCAATCCTTTTCTATTCACTTTTAAAATATTATTCTCTGTTTTCTCCACAATATTGTTGATACTTGACAAATCATGTCTTACACTATCTGCGACTATATATTTTTCATATTCTATGATAAAATTACCACTATTTTCATTTAATGAATGACCATTTAAATCATAATTTTTTTCTATTTTTTTGAATTTTATTTTATAAAGCTCAGTGTTATTTTCATTATCCCCCCCCGATTTATCTCTTTTATTTCCAATTAAATTTCCTTGAGAATCAACGTAGAGTTCTTTAAATTTAATATCATCACCCGTTTGTGACTCTATATTAAACACATTATATTTAAATCCATTTTTTATATGTTTTTGATATAAACCAGTAAATAAATCATGTGTTTTCCCTTTAATTAACATTAATGAGCCATCATCTGATAAAGTGATCCCCATATTGTTAAGAAGTGGCATATTAGTTGAGCCTAAATACACATAATTATTGGCATTATTTAAACTAAACTCACTTTCTTTTTTTTTCACATTATATTTTGTAGTACTATTTTTTATGCCGATTATATTGTTATTCTCTTTATTATTATTAAATATACCTATAGGACGAAGCACACAATTAATTAAACTTACTCCCTTCATTATCTCACCCCCATTTTCAAAAGAATGGGATAATAATCAAGAAGATAAAGACTAAGAGATATCTATTATAGTCAGATTTTTATTAAAATATGCAAATAATAAGAAAAATGATATTTTATGAAAGTTAAAACAAAAAAATAAGCGATAAATTAAAATTTATCGCTTATTATATAAAATGAGAATGGCGTTTAGATATATTTAATACCCGCTCTTCATATCTACCACTCCAAAAGGTGCTTCACCTTTTTCAATTCGCTGGATATTTTCAACAATCGTATCCATTGCAATAGTAGGAATGGTAAACGCAGCAATATGTGGGGTAATAGAAACACGAGGATGTGTCCAAAATGGGTGCATTCCCGCTAAAGGTTCTTGAGCAAAAACATCCAAGGTCGCATCAGCTATATGCCCTTGATCAATTGCCTCTAATAAGTCCTGATCGACTAAATGTGCGCCGCGCGCCAAATTAATTAAATAAGAAGAAGGTTTAAGTTGCTCAAAGAGTGAGAAATTCAAAATACCATGCGTTTCTGGTGTATAAGGTAATAAGTTAATCAGTAAATTACACTCTTTGAGGAAATCGCTGAGTTGCTCTTTACCATAAAAACTTTCAACATTGTTAATTTGTTTTTCACTGCGACTCCAGCAACGAACTTTAAATCCAAGCTCGGCGAGTTTAGTCGCAACACTCCCACCTAAAGCACCGGCACCTAAAACACCAATCACAAAATTATCATAAGTATGCGCTGGAAGTTGTTTCCATAAACGTTGCGATTGTTGACGCTTATAATCATCCATTCGACGAAAATAATACATTACTTTAGCAATCGCATATTCTTGCATTTGAAGTCCCATTCCCGTGTCTTCCAAACGCATAACAGGGACACCGGTTGGTAATGTGCCGGGCTTTTGTTGTTCTTGCTTTAAAATAGCATCAACACCAGCCCCTAATGCAAAAATACCTTTAAGGTGATTACGACTTGCAAGCATTTCATAAGGAGGAAGCCAAACCATGGCGTAATCTGCAGGTTGATTATCGCCGGGTTCCCAAATGCGTATATTGGCATTTGGCAAACGCGCCTTCATACCATTGATCCATGTTTCTGCGTCAAAAAAAGGATGATAATAAATAATATTCATTTTGCCTTCCTCCAGCATTTTTATCATAGGGTGCGAGGGTTACGTTCTGATTTCAAGTCTCTTTAAATAAGTTGTTAATAAAAATGTTGAGAATGTTAACCAGTTAACGAAATTTTTTAATTCTCATTTCAATGCAACCATTCATTGCTATTGCTTTATTGCATAATTTGCCTAGCTTTTGTGCATATTGTTTTTTATTTGACTGCTTGAGTCAAAAGTTAAAGGAAAAATGCATTTAGCTGTTGACGCCTATGATCCTTTTCCATATAGTAGCGCCCCGTTGAGAGATGTTAAGTACATATCCAACAACAATACGGTGAGATGTCCGAGAGGCTGAAGGAGCACGCCTGGAAAGTGTGTATACGGCAACGTATCGAGGGTTCGAATCCCTCTCTCACCGCCATATTCTAAGAGAGAGCCTAGCTAAATAGCTAGGCTTTTTCTTTTTAGTATTTCTAAAATAGACCTTATCGTCTCCATTCTCTTCACTGAGTTGTTTATCTCCCCATTATTCTTCATTTTTTGATAACATTATTGATAGTATACAACACATTTTTTATTTTATTTTTTTCTTAATCGTTTATTTAATAATTTCTTATCACTTAATAATCTCTGATAATTAATTTTAATGAATCAAAATAACTTATGTAGTTGTTATTTATGTTTATCCGATTTTTATGACATAAAAAAGTTTTTATTATCCTATCTATAAACGACATTTATTCTAAAATAAAACGCTTTTTATAATTTTAAAATAAATTTAAACTTTATTTTCAAGCAAGCAACAGAATAAATACAATAATATACATTGCATTATCTATTTAGGTTAACTTATTAGTTTAATTGATTTTATTTTTGCTAAGCTTTAAGATATACATTAATAATTTGATATATCACATTATTATCAGCGAATAAAAGCGATATCCTTTCTTTTCCTTATCGCCGTTATTCGGCATCTGACTTCTTATTTTGGTTTGATCCTAAATGAAAACTCATAAAGTTAACAGGGTTCGCCCCTTTAGTGCATTTATTGATGCATGTGTAAAAGAGCCTTACTCTTTTGCGCGTTTATTAAAAGATATTATTGCAGGGATCACCGTGGGTATTATCGCGATACCTCTAGCCATGGCTTTGGCTATTGGTAGCGGTGTTCCTCCGCAATACGGTCTTTATACCGCAGCTATTGCCGGTATCGTTATTGCTGTTTCTGGTGGCTCTCGATACAGCGTTTCAGGCCCTACTGCCGCTTTTGTTGTGATCCTTTATCCTGTATCACAACAATTTGGTTTGAGTGGCTTACTAATTGCTACGCTTATGTCTGGCGTGATCTTAGTGGTTATGGGATTAGCGCGCTTTGGTAAGCTCATTGAGTATATTCCCGTTTCTGTTACTCTCGGTTTTACATCAGGGATTGCTATTACAATCGCCACAATGCAAGTAAAAGATTTTTTTGGTCTTGAATTAGCACATGTCCCAGAAACCTATATTGATAAAGTTATTGCCCTAGGCTCTGCATTACCGACTATTCATATTGGTGATACGCTGATTGGTTTGACAACCCTATTTGTTTTAATTTATTGGCCTAAGCTGAATTTACGTTTACCTGGTCACTTACCTGCTTTAATCGCAGGGACTGCGGTAATGGGTATTGTGAATATGTTCGGTCATGATGTTGCGACAATTGGCTCACAATTTAGCTATACCCTTCCTAATGGAACAACAGGACAAGGAATTCCGCCTATACTGCCTCAGTTTGTTTTACCTTGGAATTTACCAAGCTCAGGTACATCACTTGAATTAAATTGGAGCACCGTCTCTGCGTTATTACCCGCTGCCTTTTCAATGGCAATGTTAGGTGCCATTGAATCGTTGTTATGTGCAGTTGTCCTTGATGGCATGACAGGCAAAAAACATCACTCTAATGGTGAATTAGTGGGACAAGGGGTTGGTAATATAGTCGCACCTTTCTTTGGTGGTATTACAGCAACTGCGGCCATTGCGCGTTCAGCAGCTAACGTGCGTGCGGGTGCAACATCGCCCGTTTCTGCCATTGTTCACTCATTGCTAGTATTACTGACTTTACTTGTATTAGCTCCCTTTCTTTCGTATTTACCTTTAGCTGCAATGTCTGCACTGCTGTTAATTGTTGCATGGAATATGAGCGAAGCACGTAAAGTGATTGATCTTATTCGACACGCCCCTAAAGACGATATTATTGTCTTAGTATTATGTTTATCGCTTACCGTTCTCTTTGATATGGTTATTGCAATTACTATCGGTATTGTGTTGGCTTCACTGTTATTTATGCGTCGTATTGCTAATATGACCAAAATAACAGAATCCCCTTATACTGATGATGATAAGCAGTTATTAGTTGTGCGTGTTAATGGCCCATTATTCTTTGCCGCCGCTGAACGTATCTTTAATGAACTACGTGAACGCAGTAAAGGTTACAAAACCGTGATTATGCAATGGGATGCTGTTCCTGTATTAGATGCAGGGGGATTACATGCGTTCCAGCATTTCGTTACTGATGTTAAAGACGATACTCATGTGATTGTGTGTGATATTCCTTTTCAACCCTTAAAAACGTTGGCAAGAGCAAAAGTGACACCGATTGAAAGTACACTGAGTTTCTATCCTTCATTGCAAAAGGCACTGGATGATTTGGAATTAATTCAGTAGTGGTTTAGATTTTTCAGAGAAAAAATTAACGCCTTTAATTAATATTAAATAAAAGTTAAAGGCGTTTTTAATTCTAAGCGTTAATTTGATAAATGATTAACTTCAACCTTTATTGTTAATATAAGAAATAATTCACTTAATAAGGAATAAACGCCTTACCAATTCCACTTCCTTGCACACCCTTTTTTAATAAATCTTGATAAAGTGCATTCATACCCAGCCAATGGTTTTCACACCAGTCAGGCGCTAACAAAGTGGGTTTTCTGGCACTAGCACACACACGATGGTAGATCATTTCAGGAGGTGTATGGCGGATCATCTCACCCGCAGTATAAACATACTGTTCCTGCGTCAATGCATTAACACGCCCTGCTTTCCATGCTTTTGCTATCGTGCTCCCTTCAACAATATGCAAAGGGTGTAATTTAAGTCCATCAGTACCCGTAGCTACAACACGTTCTAAAGTTTGCATATTAAGCTGATGATCTTCACGTGGTAACCCAACAATAAGATGTGTACATACCTTTAAACCTCGCCGACGAGCTTCACGCGTCGTCGCTTGGTAGCATTGAAAATCATGTCCACGATTAATGTGCTTCAATGTTTTATCATGAGCCGTTTGTAAACCGAGCTCCAACCATACTTCATAGCCTTGATCATGATAACCTTGCAATAAATCCAACACACTAATGGGGACACAATCTGGTCGAGTTCCTACACACAACCCGACCATATCTGCTTGTAACAACGCGGTTTCATATAACGTGCGTAAATATTCTACTTCGGCATAAGTACTGGTATAGGCTTGAAAATAAGCAAGATAACGACGTGCGCGGTTAATATTTTTAGCTTGTAATGCCACTTGCTCTTCAATGGAGTGATATTGCGTTTGCTCATCAGCAAAAGAAGAGACATTACAGAAAGTACAGCCTCCCCGCCCCAATGTACCATCTCTATTTGGACAGTTGAAACCGCCATGAAGGGTGATTTTATGGATTTTTTCGTGATAACGGCGCTGAAGATCAGCGCCGAACATATTAACAACGGTATGCAGCTGCATAACACATTTTATTTACTGGTATCTAACTCTGGGAAATTTTTTACCACTTCATCAATCGCTTTAATTTGAGCTAAGAAAGGCTCTAATTTCGCAAGTGGTAATGCTGATGGGCCATCACAAAGTGCATTATCGGGATCTGGATGCGCTTCAAGGAATAATCCTGCAAGACCGACAGCCATACCTGCACGAGCTAATTCTGCAACTTGTGCACGACGTCCACCTGATGCAGCACCAAATGGGTCGCGGCATTGTAGTGAGTGCGTAACGTCAAAAATAACGGGTGCACCTTGAGAAGCTTGCATCATGACATGGAAGCCTAACATATCAACAACTAAGTTATCGTAACCAAAATTGCTGCCGCGATCGCATAGAATAACTTGATCGTTACCGCCTTCTTTAAATTTGTCGACAATATTTCCCATTTGTCCTGGGCTTACAAACTGCGGTTTTTTTACGTTGATCACAGCACCTGTTTTTGCCATTGCTTCAACAAGATCAGTTTGACGTGCTAAAAATGCAGGTAGCTGGATGACATCAACAACTTCTGATACAGGTTGGGCTTGCGCGGCTTCATGAACATCCGTAATAATTTTAACGCCAAAAGTCTCTTTTAACTCTTGGAAAATTTTCATCCCTTCTTCTAAACCTGGACCACGGTAAGAGTGGATTGAAGAACGGTTTGCTTTATCGAAAGAAGCTTTGAATACATAAGGAATATTCAGTTTTTGAGTTACAGTAACGTAATGCTCGCAAATACGCATGGCTAAATCGCGCGATTCTAATACATTCATGCCACCAAAAAGTACAAATGGCAGGTTATTTGCTACCTTGATATCACCAATATTCACCACTTTATGTTGCATATTTATCCCTATATTGTTTGTAATGTACATCGAGTACGTTGCGTAAACTTTTAATGTAAAACAACTGGATGTTGCTCTATCGAATGAATTTGAATTTTGATCATTTCTGAAATTGGATCTTCGGGGCATTGCTCAACAAAATAGTTAAGGTCAGAAATTGCCACATGATGACACTCTAACTGAGCAAAAATAAGCCCACGATCACGTATCTCATAGGGATCTTCAGGATCAAACATCAATACCGTTTCACTGGCTTTCAATGCTTGTTCCATATTCTTTTCTTCCATCAAAGACACTTTTAAAGTATCTAAAAGCTTACGAATAATAGAGCTGTATTCTGATTCTTCTAAATCGGCATCTAATAACACCGAATTACTTCCTACATTCCCTTTTAACCAAACTTCTAGGGTATGTTGTGAGAGATATTCACCATTTATTGGGTTTAAAAATAACGTTTTTTCATTGGGAACATCTATTCTGATGATAAGTTGTGTAGGAAAAATAACGGGAGCTAACGGCAGGTTTAACGCTTGTGCAATATAAATAAGAATCGAACCTAGTGAAACAGGAGAACCTACATGTGTCGCTAATACTTTATCTAACCATAAAGTATCAGAAAGGCAATATTTGCCACTTGCACCACTAAAATGCCACTGCTTATAAAACAATTTTAGCAGTGCATCTATCTGCTCTTTGACGTTTCCTTGCTTAGGAATTTCAGCTTCTGCTTGTTCAACTAACTGTGCCAGTTGATAACCAACAGAAGTAGTTGGAAAATCAGGTCGAATAGCCTGAGAGATAAGGATCATGCCCTTAACTAAAGGAGCTTTATTAAATTCGTAATCAGCTATGGTTTCTATCATAATTCCAACGACCTACTGTCACTCGCTCATTACCGCCATAATCGTGGAAAGTTTCCACACAGCAGTAACCCTTATCAATAAAAATATTACGTACACCTTCACCCTGTTGCCAGCCATGCTCCAGCAATACCCAGCCATTATCCGTTAAAAACTGACGAGCAGTTTCAATGATAATCTCGATATCAGCAAAACCGTTATTACCAGCAACTAACGCGGTTAAAGGTTCAAAACGAACATCCCCCTGATGAATATGCTCATCATTTTCATCTATATAAGGAGGATTACTAATTATCATACCAAATTGATACCCAGAGAGTGAACTAAACCAGCAACTTTCCATAAATTCTGTGTTGTTTAATGCTAAGCGAGTCGCATTCTCTTGCGCTAACGCCACCGCTTCAGCTTGAAAATCGACACCAATGATAGAGCAATCTGGGCGTTCTGATGCCATTGCTAACGCAATAGCCCCTGTTCCTGTTCCTAAATCAAGAATACAAGTTGGCTCTGAAGGCAGTTTTTCTAATGCTTTTTCAACAAGGCATTCTGTATCTGGGCGGGGAATTAATGTTGCAGGTGAGACTTTTAAAGGAAGTGACCAAAATTCTCTTTCACCAACTAAATAGGCAATAGGTTCACCTTTAATACGTCGAGTAAGTAATTGTGATAATTGCGCTAATTCGTCTGACGAAAGTACGGTTTCATTAAAAGCAATTAAATAAGTGCGGGTACGTTGTGTAACGTACCCAAGTAGAATTTCAGCATCACGTTTAGGGCTGTCACTTTCAATTAATTGCAAGGCTGCTTCACGCAGCCATTGTTCATAATTCATTAATTTAACTCAGAAAGTGCAGAAAGCTGATCCGCTTGATATTCGGTCACAATAGGCTGAATTAATGGATCTAATTTTCCTTCCATCACTTCATCTAAGCGATAAAATGTAAGGTTGATACGGTGATCAGTGACGCGACCTTGTGGAAAGTTGTATGTTCTAATTCGGTCAGAACGGTCACCAGAGCCTAATAAGTTACGACGTTCAGAAGCTTCCGCTTCTTGACGTTTTTGTATTTCAGCCGCACGAATACGCGCACCTAATACGGACATCGCTTTGGCTTTATTTTTATGCTGTGAACGTTCATCCTGACATTCCACCACAATTCCTGTTGGAATATGTGTAATACGGATAGCAGAGTCGGTTGTATTAACGTGCTGACCACCCGCCCCAGAAGAACGGAATGTATCAATACGTAAGTCACTTGGACTGATTTCAGGCAATTCCGCTTCTGGCACTTCCGCTAATACAGCAACTGTACAAGCAGACGTATGAATACGACCTTGAGATTCGGTTTCTGGTACACGTTGAACACGGTGACCGCCTGATTCAAATTTCAATACACCATAAGCGCCATCACCAACGACTTTGGCAATGACTTCTTTATAGCCACCATGCTCACCTTCGTTAGCATTCATGACTTCAATACGCCAGCGACGTGATTCTGCATAACGGCTATACATACGGAATAAATCACCTGCAAATAATGCAGCTTCATCTCCGCCTGTTCCCGCACGGATCTCAAGAAAACAGTTAAATTCATCATCAGGATCTTTAGGCAATAACAGCACTTGTAGCTGCTGCTCTAAATCATCGTTTAATGCTTGTGCTTCTTTTAGCTCTTCATGTGCCATCTCTTTCATTTCAGGATCATCAAGCATCATTTCTGCTGTTTCGATGTCGTCTTGCACTTTTCGCCATTGGCTAAAACAAGCCGTGACGTCAGTTAATTGAGAGTATTCTTTTGAAAGCGCACGAAAACGCTCCTGAGAGGCAATAACATCGGCTTCTGACAGAAGAGCCTGAATTTCTTCATAACGCTCTTGTAGAGCTTCCAACTTAGCGACAATAGAAGGCTTCATTCGTAGATTAAGATCCTGTTAGACAAAGTTAATTATGGGTAATACCCAAACTTTCACGTAATAGATTCAGGCGTTCAATATCACCATCACTGGCAGCCTGTTGAAGAGATTTTGTTGGTGTGTGAATAAGACGGTTCATCAATTGATGAGAGAGTTGTTGGATAACTTTTTCTGCATCCGCTCCATTTTGTATCAATGTGATGGCTTTTTCTGTCATTTCTGCACGTAAACATTCAGCACTGTCTCGATATTCTCGAATGGCTCCCACAGCACCTTGTGCCCGTAACCAATCCATAAATTGCCCGCTTTCTTGCTGGACAATATGTTCTGCTTGAATTGCTGCAGCTTGGCGTTGTTCACGATTGTGTTGAATGATCGCTTCTAAATCATCAACGCTATAAAGATAAACGTTATTCAGCTTTTCAACATCTTGCTCAATATCACGAGGAACAGCAATATCCACCAGCAACATTGGCTGATTACGACGTTTTTTCAGCGCCCTTTCAACCATACCTTTACCAATAATGGGTAATGGGCTTGCCGTAGAACTGATGACAATATCCGCTTGTGCAAGGCATTCATCAATCTCTGATAATGTAATAACTTCGGCATCAACTTCATTAGCTAAACGCTGTGCACGCTCTTTTGTTCGATTAGCAATAATGATTTTTTTGACTTGATGTTCACGTAGATGGCGAGCGACTAGCTCTATTGTCTCGCCTGCTCCCACTAATAAAATAGTCAAAGAAGATAACGATTCAAAGATTTGACGCGCTAATGTACAAGCAGCAAAAGCAACAGAAACAGCATTAGCACCGATTTGTGTCTCTGTTCTCACTCTTTTCGCAACTGAAAAAGATTTCTGAAACAAACGTTCCAGCTCTGAAGAGAGCGAGTGATAGCTTTGAGAATCGGCGAAGGCTTTTTTAACTTGCCCTAAAATTTGAGGTTCACCTAATACGAGAGAATCTAAACCACTTGCCACTCGCATTAAATGACTGACAGCTTGATTATCTTGATGCCAATAAACACTGCTTTTCAGTTCATTTGGCTCTATTTGGTGATATTGGCATAACCAACGAATAAGCTGCTCATGGCTATTTTCTTTATCTTCCATACTAAGATAGAGCTCAGTACGGTTACAAGTAGACAGCACGACACCGCCTCTGACAGCGGGTTGCTGTAAGAGATTATTTAAGGCATCACCCATAGTATCGGGAGAAAAAGAGACTTTCTCACGTAAAGCAACGGGGGCTGTTTTATGATTAATACCTAATGCTAATAACGTCATATCAACTATATCGAGTTATGAATAAATACCGCCTCGCGACTTGACTTAGTGTAAACCTAAAACAGCGCATTTAGTATGGACTCTTCATTTCTCCGTCATTCTACTTGATGAACAGATTCAATAAAAGGGCTTACTTGAGTGATAGGAGATTTCTATACACTATTTAACGAAATATCGTTATATCATAAGGTTTATGATACTCTTTTTTTCAACTAATAACGAATTAAAGGAATGTCTCAGCTATGCGTTCACGCTTTTTTTCTACCAAACGACTCCTGCGCCTTATCCCGCTAACGGCGTTGTTGCTGAGTGCCTGTAATCTAAATCAGATAAAGACGCAAGGTTCGGCATCTGATCACGATGTGCAATGGCAAGCTCGCCAACAAGCATTAAAGAATATTTCACAATATGAAACCCGAGGCGCTTTTGCTTATATCGAAGATACGAGTAAAACCTATGCCCGATTCTATTGGCAAGACAGAGCCGACGAACGTTATCGCTTATTGCTTACCAATCCTTTAGGCACCACAGAACTCGATTTAAATGTTATGCCGGGTGTGATTGAAGTTACTGATAATAATGGTAAAAAATATTATAGTGATAATCCTGCTGAAATGATCTACCAACTTACAGGTATGGTTATTCCTCTCAAAAATCTGCGTGCCTGGCTTATCGGTTTACCCGGTGATGCAACTGATTTCGAATTAGATGCTAATCATTTATTAAAATCAGTGACATTACCTACACCTGAAGGCGATTGGATTGTGACTTACCAAGCTTATGATTCAAGTACTTCCCCCAACCTGCCACAGCGCCTTGAATTAAAACAGGGTGAACGCACTATCAAATTAAAAATGGATAACTGGGATATACAGCAATGACACTAAGTTGGCCTTCTCCTGCCAAATTAAATCTTTTTCTCTACATCACTGGGAAACGCCCTGATGGTTATCACAATCTGCAAACGTTATTTCAGTTTTTAGATTATGGTGACACATTAACGATTACACCTCGTGATGATACCCAGTTAACGATTTTAACGCCGATTGATGGCGTAGAAGATAAAGATAATTTAATTATTAAAGCGGCAAAATTGCTGCGTGATTATTGTCAACAACATAATATTGCTTTGCAATATCACGGCGCAGATATCCACGTTGATAAAAAACTTCCTATGGGCGGTGGCTTAGGTGGTGGTTCATCTAACGCAGCAACAACATTAATTGCACTTAACTACCATTGGCAAGCAGGATTAAGTGATGAAATCTTAGCCGAATTAGGCGTTAGCTTAGGTGCAGATGTGCCCGTTTTTGTAAAAGGTCATGCAGCGTTCGCCGAAGGGGTTGGTGAAATTTTGACCCCCGCAGAGCCAAAAGAACAATGGTATTTGGTCGCTCATCCCGGAATTTCCATTCCAACACCGACAATCTTCACAGATCCAGAATTAAAACGTAATTCTCCTATTCGCTCTCTTGGCGCATTATTAAAGGCTCCGTTCGAGAATGACTGTGAAATGATCGCAAGAAAACGTTTTCGTGAGGTTGAATATCTGCTTTCGTGGCTGTTAGAATATGCACCGTCACGCTTAACTGGGACAGGTGCATGTGTGTTCGGTGAGTTCGACTCACAAGTTACCGCTAGTGAAGTGTTAATTAACGCCCCTGAGTGGGTGCATGGGTTTGTAGCGCAAGGCGTCAACATTTCTCCTCTGCATTTATTCCGCTCAAGGATACCTGTGTTATTGCACCCGTAAGATGATGTTTACAAACCTTATGTTCATAAACACGTTCTTTACTGGTCAACAATATCTCTCTCTGGACGCAAGCCTGAGGTTTTTCTCGTGCCCGATATGAAGCTTTTTGCTGGTAACGCAACCCCGGAACTGGCTCAACGTGTTGCCAACCGACTCTATACTAGCCTAGGAGACGCGGCTGTAGGTCGTTTTAGCGACGGTGAAGTCAGTGTGCAAATCAACGAAAACGTACGTGGTGGTGATGTATTTATCATTCAATCAACCTGTGCACCAACTAATGATAACTTAATGGAATTAGTGGTCATGGTTGACGCATTACGTCGAGCTTCCGCTGGTCGTATCACTGCTGTTATTCCTTACTTCGGTTATGCCCGTCAGGATCGCCGTGTTCGTTCAGCCCGTGTTCCTATTACGGCAAAAGTTGTTGCGGATTTCTTATCTAGTGTAGGCGTAGACCGTGTTTTAACCTGTGACTTACACGCAGAACAAATCCAAGGGTTCTTTGATGTACCGGTTGACAATGTCTTCGGCAGCCCAATTCTTTTAGAAGATATGCTTCAAAAAGATTTGGACAACCCTATTGTTGTTTCTCCAGATATTGGCGGTGTTGTTCGCGCTCGTGCTATCGCTAAACTTCTGAATGACACTGATATGGCTATCATTGATAAACGTCGCCCTCGTGCTAACGTTTCTCAAGTTATGCATATTATTGGTGATGTTGCTAACCGCGACTGTATCCTTGTTGACGATATGATCGACACAGGTGGTACATTGTGTAAAGCAGCTGAAGCACTGAAAGAACGTGGTGCGAAACGTGTATTTGCTTACGCGACTCACCCTATCTTCTCTGGTAATGCTGTTGAGAACATCAAAAGCTCTGTTATTGATGAAGTGGTTGTCTGCGATACAATTCCGTTATCAGCAGAAATCAAAGCATTAAATAAAGTCCGCTCATTGACCCTTTCTGGCATGCTGGCTGAAGCAATTCGCCGTATTAGCAATGAAGAGTCAATCTCTGCGATGTTTGAACATTAATTTGTTATAACATTCATTGCAATTTTGAGATAACTAAACCCGCTATAACGATGTTATAGCGGGTTTTTTGTTGTTTTTAGGCAACAAAAAACCCGTTCTCATTAAACGGGCTTATAGGTGTGTACTGCGACGCATAATGGACAACTATTATTCACTAAACATCAGTTTTTAACTTTATTATTATTTTTATTTATTCTGATAATTATCTGTAATAATAACATTATGGATAACGGTGATTGTCATGACGACGATAACGTTCATCATGGTTACGTAACCACCAATATCTTTCTGCTATTGTTTCTCTACCACCGATACGGGCGCCCGCTAACCAAACCAAAGCACCAACAAAAATCCCCATTAAAGAAATATCTGATAAAAACTCAGGCAATCCTAATGGGAAAATATGGGTAAGAAGCGTATAACCAAGACTACCGAGCATGACAATCATCCCCGTAGCCATACATAAATTACCAACTGCAAATGCATGTTTATATTTCATGTTGCACCTCCAAGCGCGTCGTCAGACGATTCAACAAAAAAATACATCGAATAACCTTTTATTCTTTGTAGTTATTATAGCCATAAATACTAAAAAGTTATTGTCGAAGGGATCACACCGTTCTGAAATTTATTGACAAATCTTCACAAAAAATGTGTTTTTTCTTTAAAAAAGAGAAAATAACACTCTTTTTATCCCTTTCGCTCTTTTTGTTAAATTAAATTAAGGACATTTTCTCAGCTTACCGTTTCTAAAAGTCATTCTATATAATCTATTTTGTGCTTCTGAGCTTAGACAGGTAAACTATGTCCTTTCTTTTAAGACGATAACAGTGAAAGGCTATTGTGAGTAAAATTAAACTTATCGTCGGGTTAGCAAACCCCGGTGCAGATTATGCCCAGACCCGCCATAATGCGGGGGCTTGGTATGTTGATTTATTGGCTCAACGTCATCAACAATCTCTAAAAGAAGAGAGTAAATTCTTTGGTTACACCGCACGCATTAATTTGAATGGTAATGATGTTCGATTATTAGTGCCGACTACTTTTATGAACTTAAGTGGTAAAGCGGTACAAGCGATGGCAAATTTCTATCGTATTGAGCTTGATGAAATTTTAGTTGCCCATGATGAACTCGATTTACCTCCTGGTGTTGTCAAAATGAAATTAGGTGGCGGCAATGGCGGGCATAACGGATTAAAAGATATTCAAAGTAAGTTTGCTAATAATCCGAACTTCTATCGTTTACGTATTGGTATTGGTCATCCTGGTGATAAAAATAAAGTTGTTGGTTTTGTCTTAGGTAAACCCCCAATCAGTGAACAAAAATTAATTGATGACGCTATTGATGAAGCACTTTCATGCACAGACATTTTAATGCGTGATGGTTATGAGAAAGCAATAAACCGATTGCATAGCTTTAAAGCGTAATCATGATATTGATAAATTAAGTCATTTTAATATTCCGAGGGGCCCCCTCCCTCTTCTTTTATGCAAATACTCCCGGATGATTTAATCAAACGGGGATTTGCTCTATAATAGCGCCAATTTTTTTAACCGCGCACAACAGGAATACTCCCTCCTGTTGTTTTTATGTGACAAGGTGAACGTTTATGGGATTTAAATGTGGTATCGTCGGTCTGCCTAACGTAGGGAAATCTACACTGTTTAATGCCTTAACTAAGGCAGGTATTGAGGCAGCCAACTTCCCATTCTGTACTATTGAGCCAAACACAGGTGTTGTTCCAATGCCTGATCCTCGCTTAGATAAACTGGCTGAAATTGTTAAACCACAGCGTATTTTACCAACAACAATGGAATTTGTTGATATTGCGGGTTTAGTAAAAGGGGCATCTAAAGGTGAAGGTTTAGGTAACCAATTCCTGACAAATATTCGTGAAACTGAAGCGATTGGTCATGTGGTTCGTTGTTTTGAAAATGACAATATCATTCACGTTGCAGGTAAAGTTGATCCTGCTGAAGATATCGAAACTATCAATACTGAATTAGCCCTTTCTGACTTAGACACCTGTGAACGTGCAATGCACCGCAATCAGAAAAAAGCCAAAGGTGGCGATAAAGTTGCTAAAGCAGAAATGGAAGTGTTAGAAAAATGCTTACCGCATTTAGAAAATGCAGGTATGTTACGTGCTTTAGATTTAACTGAAGAAGAAAAAGCGACTATTCGTTATTTAAGCTTCTTAACGTTAAAACCAACAATGTATATTGCAAACGTTAATGAAGATGGTTTTGAAAACAACCCATATCTTGAAACGGTTCGCAAGATCGCAGAAGCAGAAGGCTCTGTGGTTGTTCCTGTTTGTGCCGCGATCGAAGCGGATATTGCTGAGTTAGAAGATGCTGAACGCGAAGAATTTATGCAAGATTTAGGCATTGAAGAACCTGGCTTAAACCGTGTTATTCGCGCAGGTTACGCACTACTGAACTTACAAACTTATTTCACTGCGGGCGTTAAAGAAGTACGTGCATGGACAATCCCTGTTGGTGCAACCGCACCACAAGCGGCGGGTAAAATCCACACTGACTTTGAGAAAGGCTTTATCCGCGCTCAAACTATCGCTTATAACGATTTTATCACTTACGGTGGTGAACAAGGCGCTAAAGAAGCAGGTAAAATGCGTGCAGAAGGTAAAGAATATATCGTTCAAGATGGCGATGTCATGAACTTCTTATTTAATGTGTAAGCCTACACTTAAGTCTCACACTGTTTCACAAAGTATCACTTAATAAGAAAATAGCATAAAATTCATGATATTAACTGGGTTTTATGCTTTTTTATGTCTCATTAAGTTTCATAAAAGCTCGCGATTAAATGAGTACATAACTGAGTACAACTTATTTATCTTCCCTTTTTAAGTGAGTATAATAATATCAACTTACATAACTAGTTGAACTTATTATGCTTACTGATACAAAATGCCGAACTGCAAAACCTAAAGAAAAACTTTATCGTATCAATGATTTCAACGGTTTGTACCTTGAAGTGAAACCTAATGGTAAGAAAGCATGGCGATTCCGTTTTCAAATAAATGGAAAATCAAGCATGTTCGCATTGGGTAACTACCCATTAGTAACACTAGCTGAAGCCAGATCTAAATGCGATGAGGCCAGAAAACTCGTATCAGAAGGAATTAATCCAACACAAGCTAAGCAACTAGACAAGATCAGAAAAGCGAACGAATCTGCGAATACATTTCAAATCATCGCAAAAGAATGGTTACAAATGAAAGATTGGGCTGATGTGACAAAATATCGTCGCCTTGATATGTTGGAGCGCATTGTATTTCCTTCTATCGGTGCATTACCAATAAGAGAAATTACATCTCACCACATTCTCAAAATATTGCAGCGTGAAGTTCAAAGAGGCGCTCCAACGGTTGCTGCTGAAGCTAAACGGACGATATCCTCGATTTTTGAATTTGCGGTTGCCACATTAAGAGCTGATAGTGATCCAGTATGGGCAATAAGAAAAGCTCTCCCAGCAAACAAAACACAACATAAAAAAGCCCTCACTACGGATCAAATAGGTCAACTACTCAATAACTTTGATAATAGCCGTGGCACCTTTCAACTGAACTATTGTATGTGGTTAATGTGGTGGACGCTTTCTCGTCCATCTGAAGTCGCTGAGGCTGAATGGTCTGAATTCGATCTTGATAATGCACTTTGGACTATCCCAGCTGAGCGTATGAAAGCACGAAGAGAACATATTGTTCCTCTGCCTACACAAGCTATTACGATTCTAAAATCTCTTTATGGTTTTACTGGTAACCGCAAACATTTATTTCCCGGTCGTGATTCTTGCCATAAACCAATGTCCACTAACTCACTAAGGCAATTTCTTAAAACGAGAGGTTGGAGTGGTATATATAGCCCTCATGCGACACGCACAACAGGCAGCACACGATTAAATGAGCTTGGATATAGACCTGATGCTATAGAAGCACAATTAGCCCATATGGACTCAAATAGCGTTAGACGTTCATATAACCATGCAACTTATCTTGAAGAGCGAAAAATCATGATGCAAGATTGGGCTGATAAACTCGATATTTGGGTAAAACGGGCCAACCTTGAATCAAATTCATGATGCATGGGTGTGTTATCTTTGATATATAACGATATTTATGAATTTTTTAGCAAAACCTACAATTTAACCTATACTTAATTAATCCTTTGATTTATAGGTAGTTATTATTTATTTGATGTTTTTAGCATTATAACGTACAAAATTCATCCCCACACCACAAGTACACGCTTATATGAATAAATACGACGTGTTTAACAGCGAAGGAAAATTTGCTGATGGTTCTGATGAAGAAGTGCTAGCTAATAAGCTAGGGCTTTCAAACGTTGATGATATCAATGATGCAGAGCTTGTCCTGTTAGAAAAACTGTATCAAGTCATTTTTGAAGAACAATTTCCCACTGAGCAAATTACCGTATCACTTATTCAGCGTTGGCACCGCCAATGGTTAGGGAATGTTTACGAGTGGGCAGGTCAATTACGCACGGTGAATATTAGCAAGGGTGGCTTTATGTTTGCCCCTGCGGGTCGTGTTGCAAAGTTACTTGCTCAATTTGAAAAAGAGTATCTAGCGATGTACACGCCTTGCATCAATATGAGCCGAGAACAAGTCATAGAGGCTATTGCCACGGTACATGTGGAGTTGATTCTGATACATCCATTTAGAGAAGGTAATGGGCGCTTATCGCGCTTACTTGCCGATGTAATGGCAGTACAAACTGGTTTCCAGCCGTTGGATTATGAAAGTTGGACTCAACACCCCGAGCAGTATATTGCAGCAATCCACGCAGGGTTAAACCTTAACTATGAACCCATGAAATATTGGGTTAGCGAAGCCTTAAAAGAAAGCTAAATCGCCAGTTTCAAATGACCAAACTTCTCACGCTTTGCTTTCATTTCTTCTTCAAGGCGACGAGACTCCTGCCCTGTTTCAATAGCTGTAGAGGTTGCTACCGAACGAATAAGTTGAGTACGAGTTGGTCTTGTTGCTTGAATTAATTCATTCTTTTTCATGGTAGTCTCACTTCAAACTGACGATAGTGCATTTTATCACCGTTAGTTTATATGACAACATAGAACACTTTTCTAATCAAAAATTTTACAGCAGAACAATTTAACCAGTGTGTTGTATCCACCGGTTGAACTCACAGCGAATTGCGGACTTAACACCGTGCTCTATCGATAGCAGCCCCTTATTACGAGATTTCTAGCTTTCCGCTCGATTTTAGAAAAATACCAGCTTTAAATGCCGCCCAAATTAATGCACACAGTAAAAGCTCCTAAAAAAAGCCCCATTTTCAAAACGATACAAAATCAAAAATGTTCATCTGGCTAATGGGACTCAAAACGCTTTGATCACCGCTAAATTGCGAACGCAGCGAATAATTTATCCGTGAGTAGAAACTTGCTAAAAACCATTAGCTTAGCAGTTTTCTCAATAACCACAATTTCCAAACCAACACCCACATGTAGCTGGCAAGCACTATAGATAATATTGTTACGAAGCAATACGCTGTTCGGACCGCATCATACCTATAGAGATCATAATTACTCGAAGCATAAATCAAGAATGATTCTTTGGTGATTTTAATAGCGTCCGGCAGAAAGATAAGCGCCACTGAAAGTGCCATTATTGCCACCGGTAAGGCTTTACTGAAAATCGTGGTAGTTACTAATTGTTTGGCCGCTACATTATCCTCACTATGGCTCTTAGGAGATATTTCTAGGGATTTCGAAATATCTCCATACCAAAGACTAAATAAAATTGCCGAAATGGCCATGAGCAAGCTTGATGCTGAAAGTAAATCACTCATAGGAATCAAGGTTTCGGCTGGACGTTAAACTTGGCACAAAGGCGATTATAGGAAGAAGGTGATATTTCATATGTAGATATGCTTCCCCTCTTCTTTCCAACAGGCGCAAGACTTCCATCAATATCAGAAAGAGCCTTATTCAATTCATCGACTACGTTTTGGCTATTAATAACTACAGTATAATCTTGAGTGTTATTCTGTCGGTCAGCTGCCATTAGTGATGAGCTGAGAGTTCTTTCGATGTGCGCCTTCAATTGATATTGATATTTTGAAATCACAGATCGAATAAGAGATCGACTTTCTGTCAATGTTGTTTGAAACAGACTGCTGACTGTACGCTCGTCGGGGATTGTGCCATTGAATGCCGTTTCGATGAGGAGCAACAGCCGATACTCAAGCAAATCGCTCCCTCGTTTAAATACCTTCTGCCCACGAAACATTGCTAAGTACTCTTGGATAGAGGCAGAAAGGCACGAATTAAGACGAGTATTTAGATCGACAACGTCACAACCTAATATCGCAGATATTTCGGCTTCCTCTGCAGCTGTAAGAGTAAGTTCAGTGGTTATTTGCATATTTTTCTCCCTGTAGTTTCTAACATTTAATTCATACGTGTGCGTGTTTTCATGTTAGATCAGTAAAAATACGCGCAGTTAACTATATGTATGCAATGAACTTATCAGCTTTCTATCAAATACACCATATGGAAAAACGAGCATGCATGTTTTTAAAATCTATTAACTAAAAATTAGATATCATAACAATATGATTTTATTGTCATTTTTTCAGTGTGGTTAATTCTCACTGGTATTACCTTAAAATTACCCCAAAATTTCTAAATTTAAATACGACTGTATACCCATACATTATTAGTCTCTTTACGGTAGGGCCAAGCATAGACGAATAGATGAGAATTTATATGGAAACAGGAGTGGGATCTTTTAATTGAGCTAACGAGTCAAAACACGGAATGGGATAATAAGCTGGTAGAGCCTTCATGCAATGACCGCTGTTGGCACAGAACCATCTATTAAATTCAATTTGCTCCATACCGCCGTCGGGTCAAACCTAAACAATAAAGAAAAGTCCATATTTTTAGGTTTTGTAGTTCTGCTCCCTATTTTTTTACTTATCCAGCTATACGTTTAAAACGTCCAGCCCATTTCTTAGCTTTTAACTACTGGCAATTCAGCAAAATTTGTGTGCAAGCAGGCGATAACATTTCTCTTTTCATTTTGTATCCGCTATCCCCCTTACTTGCAAACCAAACTTTATCCTGCCCACTCTTATTAATGACATCTGATATTTTCATTAACTCATGGCTATTACAAAATGGCTTTTGTGTTGAAAACATATCAATTGGATAACTGAATATCCAAGCTATCAATCCACATTTATCATATTAAATTTGAGTCATATGTAAAATTCAACTGGTGTAGGACTTCTGTAGGCTGACGCGCTCTTCTATATTGACCATAACCAGTCATCCGTCCTGTTTCTGAAATAAGATGTAGGTTCTTTCTAGCTCTAGAGCCAATTACATACAGCAACTTTTTAGCACTTTCAATCGAAGGGTCATTAAAATTCGGAACCAAATCTTGAAGAAGGCCGAAGGATATCACAACATCATATTCACCGCCCTTTACTCCGTGTATTGTTGACACTTTGATACCAGTTCTGGGTTTAAATGCTTTGCGAAACGCCTCAATGTCTGTTGCAAATAATGCATTCTCGTTCCTTAGCCTACAAATCCTATCCTGTGTACTATTGAAGAATGATTCGTGATGCTCCTTTAGCATAGGATATAGCATGAAATCTATTCCCAATTCTCCAAATAGTGCTTCAAAGAATGCTCGAAGATAAGCGATGCCGTCGTCTTCATCTATCGAAATAGAGTTGACAGTCTTTAGAAACTGTTTTGGTGGGATCGAATGAACATCGACAAGTGCAAGTTCCATATCATATAAAATATCAGATGCCCATCGAAGACGCTTAACATACATATTAGGCGATGGCTCTGTTAGGATAACTTGAGTCAACTTGAACCAAAAGTTATCTATATCTCTTGAAAAAGGAACAAGACCAGGTCCATCGAAACTATACTGAGGCAACCTGTTTACCAAGTTACGAGTTAGTGCTGCCAAGTGCATCCACCAAGGTGCAATGACGCATATTTCCTTCTCTAAGATGCCCAGATTTTGAACACTATACTCAATGTGTCGGCTGACTTGCTCCACCAAGTTATCCTTATGAGTAATCTGATCATAGGTAATAATACTGGGATAATCGCGATGTTCACCTTCAGCAACAGTGGCACTAGGGGTGACATTAAAATTACGATAATAATCTATGATCTTTCTAGAGCTTCTATAGTTCTTATCTAATGCCATTGGAGTAAATGACACTTCTGCTAACTGCTCAAGTTCCAACTGTGTTATTGCGTAACCACCGAGCGAACCGTAGATAGCTTGGTTTGGATCACCAACAATGAAGGTTCTCACCCGACCTTGGCTAGCTTTTATAATACTCGCAACAATTGAATATTGTACCTCCTTGGTATCTTGATATTCATCAACAAGAATGTAAGAGAACAAATTTGCCAGTATCTTAGCAATAGATGAATTACTAGATAGAATTTCATGAGCAAAATATAGCATTTGCTCAAAGTCGATTAGGTCATTTTCTGCAAGATGCCTGTGATAATCATCTAATACTCGTCTTGCTAGTGAAATTTTACTTCCAGCGCAAGTTAAAGTTAATCCTCGAGGAGTGTAGAAATGGCTACACTCTCCATATCTAATACGTTCAGTACGAATACTAGAGCATATTTGAGATATTATTTCTTCAGAATCATAAGAGTTAACTATTTTAAATCCGTTTTTCAGCTTGTCATGATATAGGCCATATGGCTTCAATATCCATTCTAAACAAAATGCATGAATAGTACCGATCCACAACTGAGATGTATCTACACCAAGAATTTCAATTCGCTCGCGAATCTCATCAGCTGCTCTATGCGTGTAGGTAATGGCCACAACCCATTTTTTAGGATCCTCTAAACCTGAAAGCTCAGAAGCTATTTTATAGGTAAGAGTCCTAGTTTTGCCACTTCCTGGACATGCAACCAAAAACACATTATTCGGCTCGTTAATCGCTGCAATTTGTTCATCGTTTAGATCACCTTCATCCCACATAAACATGATTATATCCTTGCTAATATGTCGTTTTGCTCAGAAGGTAAATCGTTCATTAGGTCGATTTTGAGTGTAGCTATGTCGCCATCGACTGGATTAAAGGCTTCCCACTTAGGAGTGAATATTAATAAACCAGTCTCATATGGGGTCAAGTATGTTTCCCATTGCTGCCTTAGAGCCGTATCACCATTTGCATTCAGACTTTCGATAATTTTTCTACCAAATTTGACATGTTCAATGACTGAGTCGTAACGGTGTTTAAGTATTTTGAAAGTAAGTCCTGCATTGAAGTCTCCATGCGCAAACTTGATGGCATCAAAAATGTACTCTGGAATAGCTACTTTAAAGTCAACCACTTTACCTAGCGTAAGAGCAAACCAACCTTTACCTTGATAGTTTGCCATAGTTAATGCTCTTGAACCTGAGATAGCAATATCAGTTGAAGATAGTTCAGTTATAGCAGTATTTATCGTAGCTTGTTGAGTGTACACATCTCCAACAATGCTCTTGAGGTAATTGCTGTTGGATGACTGTATAAAATCAACCTCAAACGTATGATCTGCATAAAAAACCGAAATCCAAGGGTTATTTTGACAGAAGTAATCAAGCCTACTTTTACGAGCAAGGCCAGCTTCTTGAGAGCCAAGGGCTTTCTCTTTCTTCTTTTTATCTGAGTCACTATCTGTAGAATAAATCGTTGTATCAAAGAAGGCTTCATCTAGGTCAGTGATAATGCTGCAACGCTTTTTGATTCTTTCATTATCAAATAACATTGCAATATTCTCGAAACCAGTACTTCTGATGTTGACTAGAGTGATACCAACTTCATCTAAGCTCAATCCTAAAACTTTTTTCATTAAAATAGGAATAAGGATCTCTTCGGCATCTCCTTCGACTAAAACAACACTTCGGGCAAATAGTAAGTTACTACGGATGGCATCAAGGTAACGTTGAACGAATCCCACTTTCTCGTCACTAAGCCCTACGGAAGGTTGAAATACTTCGCAAATACTATCAACAAAACCTATAATATTCATACTCTTAATATTACTCACTTCTGATATGTGAGATGAGTGAGTTGAATATATTATCTGAGTGTTTTCATAGTTAATGTTGTCGAAAAGTGATTTTTGAATGTGGGTGTGGATGTGTGCTTCTGGTTCTTCAATTAGTAAAAAGTTAGCAATAGATTGATTTGCTTTTTGGTATTTGAATTCTAGTAGCTTTAGTGTGAGAAAAAGTAGGTTAGCACCGCCTAAACTCATTTCATGTATGGTCCCCTCGTAACCATCATTTGACTCTGCGACAAAGAGTTTTAATGATTGAAATAACTGATCAGACTCGTTACTCAAACTAGAGCGAATAGAGATTGAATTAGGTGAATATGTATCTCCTACTGTATCACTAATAGTAGTTACAATATCATCACGAACGTCACAAATGTCTGATAGAGCTTCAATCTCATTATTTAATGTCTCAATTAAATCTGCAATAGGCTGGAAATCAGTTTGATTAATATTTCCGGATTTACCCTTTAATAGTGTGAGCAAAGGATTGGTTCTATTGCTATGGAAATCCGATACTACATCCCTTAGTGCTTTAATAAAGGTAAATGAAACTTCATTCGGCATATTGAGAATGTTCGGCAACCGTATACCAATGTCAGGGTTATTTAATACCCTAGGAAAATCGACTCTCTCGAAGTCTCCAACTATACTTTTG
Organism: Proteus vulgaris; assembly: GCF_033708015.1. Classification (NCBI taxonomy): domain Bacteria; kingdom Pseudomonadati; phylum Pseudomonadota; class Gammaproteobacteria; order Enterobacterales; family Morganellaceae; genus Proteus; species Proteus vulgaris. The sequence goes on from NZ_CP137920.1 coordinate 2,190,653, forward strand.
TATACAACTGGGTCATTGAAATCAGCGATACTTTTGCCAGTAAGGACGGTTTCATAATCATCAATAGTTATACAATCCAAATACCTTTCTAGAGCAACTATATCCCCTATTGTAAGTTGTGCCAGTGCTTGACGGATGTTTGCTTTAGGTCTGAAAATCAGATTGTATGTTGCTCTAGTAACAACTTCATCCTCCGCATTCCCTGCACCATGAAGAAATAAAGACTGACTAGCTTCATCACTAGCAATGTCATTAAACTCAATACTAATAACGATCCAGTGACCACGCCAATCACCTAATGTCCTACAAAAGTCGCCTTCAGCAAGCTTAGTTGCCGAGCGAGGCATTGAATTATCAAGCAGCAATCTCATCGCTCGGAATAAGTTAGTCTTACCAGAACCATTCTCGCCAATAATTGTATTTATTCCCTTATTAAATAGAAACTTTACGTTTTTAAAATTTCTGTAATTTACTAGAGAGAGCTTTGTGATGTGCATACGTCCTCTGGAATCTGATTACATTATATTTCTAGAAAAATATTGAACTGATATATGCCTATTTACTTATTGACTCTAAAGCAGCACTCATTATTTCCGAGTAACACAGGCACTTAACGTCCAACAGCCGCCGCTTGTTATGCTTGGCCTTTTGCAATAGCCAAAACATGGTCAATATTGTCAATTAGCTCTGCGTTTATAGCAGAAAATTGGCTATCTAGCGGCTGCTTTAGTTCTTTATTAGTGCCGAAATCATCTTTATTCGCAGTAAAGAATATGAGCTTCTTAGAAAATCCAGAAGCCCTTAATTTTTGGCCAAGCTCCAGAAAACACTCAACAATCTCACAATCTTTTGGTTCAGGTTTTCCCTTTCTGGCTGGTGCCTCATTTTTTCTAACTCTCTGCATTGCTCGCAATGTGTGAGCATCTTTTCTCTCTAACGAAAGGCATGTATCTAAGACTGTTTTAGAAAGTGATCGTATATGCGCAGAGATATTTAAAGATGATATTTTCTGTGGCAAAGAGTAAGAAGCATTAAGTAGAGTATTACTAACCGTGAGCATAGATGAAATATTACGATCTATTTTTAAGACTTCTCTCTCCATAGTTGCAATTACAGAATCTATATTATCGTTCCATTCTTCCCTTACATTTTGGCTTGTAGTTAGCCAAATATCATTCCCATGCAGCTTGCTAAGTTCGAGTGCTGAAATAGCGTACCTCTCAGATAAACTGTTCATGTGTAATGAATTGATGATATTAAGAATGGAGCAGGTATCAATGAAGAGTACAGGACTCTCTTTTTGCATAATGTCATTACAAATATCACTAACACTTCTACACATGGCTTATCCCTCCATGTGTTTAATAAGATCTCTGCCAAACTCAAATTCAATTATAAGACCCAATGCAATTTCTTCGCTCCAACCTTGTTGCTGTAACAAACGCTTTAGGTTACCTGTGTCAATATCAATTTTTGAATTACATGCTGCGACAATAAATTCAAGCCATCTATTCCTGTCCGATGGATGCGCACTCCCAGTTGATTTATTGGCACAATTAGAAAATGTCTTTAATAATTTAGCGGGAATTTCTCCAACAATATCTTCATCCTTCAGCTCACCAGTGCTTATTTCAACAGTAATATCGTGCTGAGCGGATAAAGGCATCAAACAGCTTTCGTAGAAGTCTGTAATTATTTCATTATATTCTTCATAACTTAGCTGTCCTGTCTCTATCGGCACAACGTTAGGGATATACCATGAATTGCCATCTTTTTGAAAAATGCTCAGACCCGCAGCAGGTAATGCTGAATCGCCTTCTCGCTGAAAACAAAAAGCAACTTCACCAAGATACTTAGAGTTCTCTTCGTTTTCGTAAGCTCGCTTCCAAGGCTTTTTCAGCTCATTCGTTACATCTCTTATATAGTCAATAATCCCCACATCCCCAACTCTGATAAATACGTCTTTAAATGTTTTCATAACAATCCTCGATTTCAAAATCTGGGATATTGCCCATCGGGAAGAATAACAGTGTCTTTTCAGCAGACATTGTCTATATAATATTTTCATAAAATACAGACACCATGCAGCGACATACTGTTCTATTGGTCTTATATTTCCTTGCACTCACAAATTTCAGAACATATCTGTATAGTCATAAGTGCTCAACTAAGCTCATAGTCTACTATCAGAGAAAGTTGGTCAAGAATATGACATGAGAAAGTGGTTAGGAGTCTCAAACTAAACGATTTTGGGGCAGAAGAGAGCCAGAGTAACATTTCGGATCGGCTGCATCGTGATTTGAATTTGGCGAGTTGAGTCCAGAGTAGTGCAATTCAACTGTATTTTCTCAGACTTGATCTGATGGCTTTCACTGGCAGCATACAATCAAATCTGACAGTCTGCTTTGAGAGAGAAGCGGGAGTTTGCGTATTCAACAGTGTTACAGTTGACATTGCTTTGACCGAAAGGTTAGAAGTCACTCAATAAGGTACGCAGGCTCTTGAAAACTTCTTCATGAGGATTTTCAACAATATATTCCTTTAACTTCCTTACTTGTGCCATTAGAGCCACAGTGTCATCCTCGTCAGGCGTAATACCATAAGGCTCGCTTGATTCGAACACACCATCTACTCGGCGGAAGAACACTCTTAACGCTTGCATTATCAATTTCGTCGATAACGGATGAATGTTTTCATAATTTTGATAACCCGTGCTTGCACCTTTTTGCTTTGCCGAATGATGGAAACCAATAGTATTTCTGATTATTGTAAGTGGCTTTTCGATTTTTTCCCATTGCTCCAAAACCAAATCCCTAGCCCCATGCGCATCTGGTGGAAGGTGAGGTAAAATTTCCTCAGTTATTTTTCTGAAGTTGACAGCACTAGGATCAAAGAGACTAAAGATAAATGAGTAGTAAGCAATAAGTAATGTATGAGTAGTCTGGAACACAATAATGTCATTGAGACATGTTTTATCATTTCCTGCAAGTACTTCCCTATTAAGGAAAGTATTATATGCCACCCTCATCTCGATCGTTCGAGAAAAACGATGCCTTAGCATCTGAAGAGCTTCAGGCTCAACTAGCTTAGTCATATATACTCCTAACGTTTACAAATCACATTCCCGCATAAACCAACTTCACTCGAATTTTATCAAGTTTATACAATACTGAAAAATCCAAGTTTTCATCAAGTGATAATAAAAATATGCACACAAAAAAGTACTCGCAATAGCTATGAGTAACTTTACTACCAATTCTGGTACAGAACGCCCATTTAATTAAGTATGATCCTGTGCAGTTAAGATTATACAAGCTATTTCCCCCAAATTAATTTTAGCTTCGATTCACGACTAACCGCTATGCTTCAACACTATCTCCAAATACTCGTGCTGCCAATCACCATCAGACAGCTTATGCAAGCTCACAAATCCATCATGTTCTAATGCACAAACACCGCTGTGTGAACTCACATAATCATAGACTGCACGGCTTTCTAGTCCTTGAATCATATGGGCAAGCAACTTTCGCTTCATCTTTTTACTATCTTTAGTCCATTTTTTCCACTCACCGCTATGTAACTTCCTCCACGTTGTGTTAAATGGATGTCCTACCGCATTTGTAACACATAACCCATATCCGTTTTTCTTTCCTGTATTTAGATACTCGTCAAGAAGCAGGTTTAAACTGTTACAAAGTTCTTTTGTTTCTAATTCCCAATGTTTCAGCATTTCTGATACATAATCGTCGGAATAAAGCTTTTTTAGCTTTTTCACCATATTCCCCTTAGGCGAAAAATTAACTATTCCAGCATTAAATATAGTGCCGTAGCGGATAGTTTTAACGAGCGCATCATCTACCCCTAGCGTATCTTTGATAAAGTCGGTTTCTAATACAGATAGTGAATCGGTGCTAATGCCATATTTCTTGAATTCTTGCTCTAAGATAGCTAACTGACACCCTTTAATATCATAATTGTACCCGTTGGCTAAACATGCCCATTTCATCTTGCTGGGTAAATATTGAAAGCCTGTACCTATCTCAAAAGAACGGCTTCCCACTTTGGCGGTTTTATACGCTTGTCGATATTCAATAATCAATGGCGTTTTGCTAATTATCTTGACGCCCACCTCCATCAAATGAGAGATAAAATTAAAATAAAAGCTCTTATTCTTTGCGGTAGGATGGTCATTACAATATGCTTGTAGTTTATCAAGGTTGATAGGTAATGCTTCGAGTTGTTGATACGCACTGATAATACGCTGTCTAAAATTGTCATTTTCAATCGCTAGTTTATGCTTAGGCGGCTTTACGTTGTAAGAGCTTTTTAACATCAGTTTATACAGTGTTTCGGGTTTCTTACGTTTATCAAAAATATTCGTCAAATAGGTATAGCGATCTGTACGTTTAAGATAATCCTTTCGTTTACCGGGAAATAAGGCTTTAAGGACACTTTTAGATAAAGCAAATTCTCGGCACTTATGGGTTCCATAGCTATGTTGGATAATTTTAATAATTTTAGCTTGTTCTAAGCACTCTAAACCGCGTTCTAAGCCTAAATCACGACTTTGCTTAAAAATCATAGGGAATTTCTCTTTCCCTAGTTCAGCAGGAAATGGCACAGAGTACGTCCATTTTTTATTTCCTTTAAACCTCGCTTTTTTCTTCGTATTTTTGCTAACTGTCGCACTGCAGATAATATGCTGTAAGAACAAAGCAATTGCACGGTGATATTTAGATTTTTGACGTTGATCGACGGTCTTATCAAAGGGAACACTCAAAACAATCGCTTTATAGGCTTCAACTGTAGCTTCTGTGACAAGAATGTTATCTTCGGTGATATATGCTGTCATTTCAATTTACCATGTTGTTAATAGTAAATTGAATTACGCAAATGCATTTTTAATGGGGGTTACCGCTAACCCCATTTTTTAGTAGGTGATTAGAAAAACCGAGAAAGCGTCAAATACCCGTGCCAGCTACTCAAAACGATCCGTTAAGACGAACAACTCGCGGTCTAGGCGAAAATAGCTACCCCCCAATATCCCACGCTATAGCCATATATAGATAACGTTATTATTCATAGCCATTATGCTTATGATGCTTGCTAAAACTTGCTGTTATGCTGGTAACCAGCATTGATATATACATATATTATTATGTTGAGTCGCCACACAATACCGCCGCAGCGACCCAACACCATTACCCGTGATACAGGCTACTAATAACCGTGTTTGCGAGCCCACTTTTCACGCAAACTCTTCTGCCAAAGAGCATCATTGCCAAGAATGCCGAGCTTCTCAACCAATAAATGAAAGTCGTACCAAATTTCATCTTTATCGAAAAGATCAACTTGATTGTTTTTCAATCTATTATCTAGACGTTTTAAGATCTTTTTAGCCTCCTTTGGGTTGGTTTTATTCACATAATCGCGTAGCTCAGGTAATATCATGCCCGACAGTAACAACTCCCAATCTAAATCCCCTTCTTTGGTACACAGTGGCTTTTTATAGAACCCAATACGTTCCAGCAAATTGTGAAGATTGCGAATATCTCGTAATAATAGCGCTTTACATCTCGGTTTATAACGAACTTCTAAGCGCAGGAAGCGGCGGTAATCCTGTATTTCGCGCCAATTAGTGATTATCAGTTGTAGATCTTTATCATGTAAAGTGTCTAAGTCATCACCAACATCCAGCTTCTCATAGCAAGAGGCGTGATACTCTGATTTATTGCTACCAAGCCGTTGCCCTTGAAACTCTCCTTCACTTGAGTAACGTTCGCCACAACATGCCCCCTTAAAACCAATATGATAGTCTGAGAGACGCATATCATATATGTCTAAAGCATAATCAATGCGAGTCACCCATGCGCTTTTCAATATTTTATACAGATACTTACCTAGGCGCTTCTTCTTTCCTAAATAAAGAACTAATTTATTAATATCATCAACAGTAAAATGTTGAGGACTAAATTCAAACCTAACAGCACCTCTTCCTTGATATTTATCTGTTTTCTTAAAATCCATTTCCGTCGGCTTATAATAGATCATAAATGCTTGCTTCGGATTATATTTGTTTTTCACCTTAACTTGATAGCGATAAAGTTTCTTAATATATTTACTTTTCGTTTTTCTTCTTCTAATTGAATAAAAACGACTGCCTTTCATCTTATTTAATCTATCGAACAATTCATCGGTATCATCAATTTCAAGATCACCTACAATACTAAGTTTATCTATTCTATGCATCATTTCGTAATGACCTAATTCATGAGGAATAGCAATTGATTTCTTCAAATTATCAATATTAGGTTTAAGGGTAGACATAGCTACCCCCATCACTTACTTGAATATTATTATTCTCTATATAATCATATAAAGGGGTTATAACAGGCTTATAGATCCACATAGTTATTGCCCCCTTTTTTCACACACTCGTCGATCCACTTCTGCACTTCACTAGCTTTCCAACGAGCAGTACGCCCTGATACAGTCAAAGAATATTGCGCAGGGAACCCCCCTGCACGGATCCAGCGGTAAATTGTCGCGCGTGAGACCTGGGTGATTTCTAAAACCTGTTTCATTGTTAAAAAGTGTTCGTGTTGCATGAGACATAACTCCTGTCAGTTTATGGAGTTACTCTTTACAATCACTCAGAACGGCTATTTTGTGATAGTCACAACAACAAAAAAGCAGATTAAGTGACGGTCACAGTGATTTTCTTGACTAAACCTGCTAAAATTCTTTAAAATATTAGTGACGGTCACACATAAAAATCACCGTGATGTATGACCGTCACAATTATTGGGTGTTTTTACTAAACTCATGAGAACTACATGACTGTCACAAAATGGAGCATCTAATGTCTGGAAAAATAGGTCAGAGAAAGAAGATAGAACAAGAAAATAAAAAGGAAGATAATTGCAAAAGGGCAAAAACAAGCAGAGAGAATAGACTGAAAAAATTAGGCGCACCATTCACCATTAACATGCATGATAAAAATAAAACAAGATTGAGAGAAATCTGTGTTCATTTTGGTCATGATGACATGATGGAAAGAGAAAAAGCCACAGGACGAATTTTCAGCCAAACAATTATGAATGTTATCGATTATTATTATATTACCGCAGTTATTGAGTCTAAAAATGACAATGCAAAATTATTAATAAATACGTTTAAAACCATTTGGAAAGAATGTGTTTTAAACAAAAACATTTTCATTCTTAAAAACGAATTTGAAACACTTCCTGATAATAAAGAAAAGAAAATAATCGAAGGAGAACTAAAATCAATTGCCAAATCCATGACTAAAACAAAGTGTTTCATTCCTCCCTATATATTCAATAATAATTTTGATGAAAGAAATATTACAACATGGACACCGTTAGATATTTTATATTTGCTAGATACTCAATCGGTCATTAATAAACTTAAAAAGTTAAATACATTGAAAAAATAACCTATTTATAAAGGTGATATTTCAACAAAATAAACAGATTCACTATACAACCGCCGTACTTTGTTACCTCTTAATCCATAGCTGGTGCGGCTCACTTTCTCTTGCTGGTGGCTATCAAAGAAATAGAGATATTCACTGTCCATATGCTCCACCAGCGACCAATGCCACTGATCACCCAGAAGAATAAGCCGACGTGACGTTGTATGAGCGCTTAGGAAAGCCTCGCATGCAGACAATATTTTTTGTGTTGTAAGTCCATCTTTGTAACGAAATGGCGTGGTGACGCGTAGAGGGGCTTGTGATGGGTATTTTGAGGTTAGGCGCTTAATCAAGTAATCCATCTCAGGAACATCAATACCTTGGGTTAAACACTTGTACAGTGACCAGTATTGACTGTATTCACGCAGAAGATAGTTAAATAATGGGCGGGACTTAATGCGGTCTCCATAGAACCATGTACCCATATTGACCAGACTGTAAATCCCACAGAGGCAATCTAAATCCCCTTGCTTGGACGGTATCAACATCAACTCAAACCTTCTATTGATTGTACTGTACTTAATGAGATCACCAGCGCTGGTATTATTTTTACTTAATTAGTGAGTTTCCCACTGAATACTGACTTCGTAACATTTCATTTTGTGGTATTGAATAAAATTGCGTTGCCACAGTTCAAACAGTGCTCCACCCTCTTCTTCATCAATATCCCCCATCATAAAATGATAGATATAACCCTGCGACCAACAAATATCGAGTTCCTTTTCAAGCTCAGGATAATAGCTCCCCATGAATGAAAAATCTGTCACATAATCAAACTGCCATTGCTCATGCAGCCGAAACAAGCGTATTTCAACAGGATGGAAGCCGCCTGTTTCAGCACTATACAATGGGTCTCGAAAATTCATTGTAACCGCCCGAACAGTGGTTAAATCAATCGCTGAGTTAACAACTGAATTGTCCAGTTCATGTAATAACAATTGGCTAAATACTTGTGCGACAGGCAAGTGTAGCCCTGACTGATGAATAGTCATATAAAGTTGCCTTTAAATAAAAAAGTGGAAATAAACTGTATAAGCACAACCCAATCATATTTTGGACAATAGTGCCATGCTAATATTTTACCATAATCACTAGCAAAGTAAAGTATTTTATTGTTTATAATCAGATAGTTACTGAATTTAGCCATCATTGCTATTTTGATATACGTACAGTGATTTTTATTGAAATGAAGACACTATCAACGTTCGCGTTAGCCCAAAACGTAAAATATCCGTACATCAGATTTATTTGAAACTACCCACTACCCAAAGAATCTCCTATCCCCCTTTATCCTCGCGTTATATCCGGACGTTTATGACAATCCTCCTCAAATTTTCAACTCACATAAGAATCTCAATAATCCATGACCGATCGTTTTTAACGATCGATAAATCATTATTGATAGGCGTAATTGATTTTAACAATCGTTTTGATCATATTGATAGATAAAACAGATCATATTTTGTAAACTTGTGTTTGATAGGTTCACACGTTGTAGCCCTTTTTAATTAAAATTTTTGTTATTTTGTTCTACAAAAGGTTATCAAGTGAACCTAATAATCGATGTAACCGCCTATTTTAACAGGCGCTTATCCATTTTTTTCATCAATTAATAAAGATGTCATTATGAAAAAACAATTAAATACAAACTATCGTCTTGTCTGGAGCGCTGTCCAAAACGCGTTGATTGCCGTCTCTGAACTAACCCATGCAAAAGGTAAGAAAACAGCGGGTATCATCGCACTTTCAGCATTATCATCACTGGCTTCAATACCTGCCTTTGCCAATGATAGCCGTTGTGTCAATGGCACAACAGTGACCGATAATTGCACCGTTGAGGCTGGGGAAACAGTGTCAAATATGACCGTTAAGGAAAATGGCAATTTACGAGTAAACGGTGAATCAAATAATACCGTTTTAACAGGACAGAAAAATCCAACCGGTTCAGGGTCGTCATTTGATGATGGAAGTCGGTATGATTCAGCGACAGAATGGGTTTATGGCACGGCGACGGGCACCATCATCAATGCAGGTGGGATCCAAAAGGTCGACGGTGGTACAGCCGACCAATCAAAAGTCAATTATCACGGTGTATTAGAAGTTAACAACGGGGGCACAATCACTAATTCAACAGTAGGCTCTAATGATGCCGTTGATGGGTTAAAAACCGATGAAGCCTATATTTCTGTTATCGGTAATGGTAGTTCAGCTAAGAACACCCATATTAACAATGGTGGCGTTCTGAGTGCGTCAGAAGGAGCTATCGTCACGGATACAACCATCAATGCCGGAGGGCGTCTAGAACTTTCAGTGGATAATGACCTCGATAACAACGAGTTTAGGACGAATGCAGGCATAACTACAGCTAATGGTGTAACAATTAATAAAGATGGCATACTGGCGCTTGATAAGGATACAAAAGCAACCGATGTGGCCGTCAATGAAGGCGGCACCCTATGGGCTGAAAATGGCGCTATTCTTGAAAATATAACGACCGTTGGAGGAGAAACTAAAGTTCAAAATGCCACACTCACTGGTAGCAACGTCTTTAATCAGCAAGGAACATTGACCGTCTCAGGGGATGTATCTGCGGAAATCATTGAGTTGTATGATGCCAATATTCAATTTGAGGGGGCGTCTGTTTCACAAGCCTCTTATCGCCGTAACACACCAGAGTTCAATGCGGGGCATCTTACCGTGAAAGAACTGAAAGGTGAAGGTGACAATAACAACATTACTCTGCGTATAGATGCCACATCGGGAGAGCATGACACATTACAAGTGACTGACGCTATTGACGGGCATTTTAATGTCAATATTAACAGTCAAGGTAAAGAAATAAACACATCGGCGTTAGATTCAAGTTTCATTGAAGCAAAAGGCAGTGATGCTCATACGTTCTCTGGTGATACTGATATTGGCGCTTACAACTATTCGCTTTACCAAGATGGCGATGACTGGCGGCTCCAACGCAGCGGCAATTTATCGGCATCTTCGAGCAATGCCATGATGCTCGCAAACGTCACACCAACAATTTGGGCGAGCGAATTATCCGTCTTACGCAACCGCCTAGGCGAACTCCACGCAGATTCTGAACAAAATGGTGTGTGGCTGAAATACATAACTGCCCGTAACCGCGTTAATAATAACCAGACAAGCTACAAACAGGACATGAACGGGTTTGTCCTCGGCGGCGATCGACAGCTTGATGTAACTAATGGAAAACTGTTCCTCGGCAGTCAGTTCGGTTATTCCTACTCATCTCTTGATGCAGCAAGCAGCGACGGACAAGTCAAAAGTTACAGTTTAGGCCTCTATGCGACATGGTTACACAATAGCGGCTACTACGTCGATGGCGTACTCAAAGGAAATCGATTCTTTAGTGAGAATAATGCACGCTTCAATCAAGGTACATCGAAAGCCAATGATGCGACCAATGGAATTGGATTCTCTCTTGAAGGAGGGAAACATATTAATATCAATACGTACCAAATTGAACCTTATGTTCAACTCGCTGGATTCCAAGGACAAAAAACACACTACACGTTTGATAATGATCTTCATGTTAATGCGAATGCAACCCGCTCTTTAAAAGCTGAGATAGGTACAACATTGGGTAAAGAATTTACACTACCTAATGGCGGTAATGCAAAACCTTATATTCGTCTGGCGGCAAGCCAAGAGTTTATCAAAAATAATGATGTCACTATCAATAATACCGAACGCTTTACCAATGATATGTCTGGCTTAACGGGGAAATATGGTATTGGTATGAATACAAACATTGTTAAAGATCTGGACATGTATGGTGAATTTAATTATGCCAAAGGCAACAAGCTTGAAACACCGTACAGTGGCACTGTGGGGATAAGATACAGTTTCTAACCTTTTCACTTAGCCCTCGACTATCAGTTTGAGGGCTTATTTAAACCACTTCCACCATGCGATATTAAAAATCAGTCTTTAGATGACTTTTTATCTCAATTGCTCCCTTTGGCGTGATTAAACAACGTTGATGATTTTTTTATGGCGGAGAATATTGATGTGGAAAGTGAATGAAAGAATAGAAACATCAAATGGTAAAATGCCAACCTAATAATAGGCTGGCATAGCAATTAACCGTTGAGTAACGTAACAACAAAACTTTTTTTATCATCCGCGAGCTGCACGGAATAAATTACCGTGACAGAGCCTGCTTTCCCCGTTGCTTCGGCAGCACAGAGATAAACGCCTCGTTGCGTATTTTGACGTTGCGTTCGCACATTCTCAAGCTGCTCATACATCGCCCAACCGACATGTTGATTGACCACTTGTAACGCTAATGCTTTTGCACCATCACTGTTACAATTAACGGTGCTCTCATTACATCCCGTTAAACCAACCATCGCCGTTAATACGCTTAATTTCATCCACTGGTTAAGTTTCATTTTTACATTGTCACCTTACAGCAGAAAATTTACGGTTATTCCTGCTAATATATCGAGTGCAATCACAACCAACGCCGCGTAATACCAAGCACGACGATTCGGTATTTTCACGATAAAGTAAAAACAGCAAACATCCCAAATAAGAATCAATGCTTCTACTTTATTCAATGTCACCTTTTTAGTAATAAAAAATTCAACGATATTTAAGAATAAAATCGGTAAAAACCAAAATAGCCAAAAGGTTTTAGCTAATCCAAAGCCACCGTTGAGCAAACGCTGTTTAAATAAAGCCGGATCATTTAATCCTTTCGCTTCGTTTTCTTCTCGAATTTTTTGCAATTTATTTTTGATAGACATGACTGTTCCTTCAATTAAATGAATTAAGGTTTTTTTCCATGATGTTGACGCCAGAATGGGTGCAATGCCTTACCGATAGGCAAGGGTAAATATTTAGACTATTTCAATTACCGTCCATGATTATTAGAGGGTGGCTTGTTGATGTAACGACTCGGCCATATTGTTTCGGGAGCCGTGCCAATCACATCCGCAATGATCTGTTCAGCTCTTGGGTACGCTCGCTCTAGCGCATTATTTAACGTCCGAGAAGAAAGACCATGCTCACGAGATAATTGCGCTAGTGTGACCCCTTTTTTATGCAAAGCCGCCACAATATCCGCACGGTGCCAATCCGCAGCGCTTCCTTTTCGGGGCTTTTTTTGAGATGCTACAGGGTTAGACATAGTAATAACTCCACTGTTTAATTCCTCGTCTATTAAAAACCAATTAAAGGGAATTATCAATAGATATCCTTATGATTTTAACATCTTTCTAGTGCGGTTATTTTATCCTTTTGATATGTATGGGATTTATAAAAATCATGACTGATAAAAAACAACTAACTGAAATGGATAATGCGCCCAAGCTCTGGTTTACCAGTGGGGAGCTAGCTGCTATAGGAAAAGAAAAAGCAGACGATCCAACACGTTACCCTGAATATAAAGATATGGATATCCCTACCACCGCGAAAGGCGTTAGAGTCCGTCTAGAGTCAATCACAGCCCTTCATCCCCACTTTCGCAAGAAGAACCCTAATAAGCGCGGCGACCTCTATCATATTGATGCATTTAAGGTGATCCTAAACACGGATGAAAAAGAGCTCATCAAGCAAAACACACTATCTTCTGAAAGTGCAGATCTTAACCTTTTACTTGAAATCTACAAATCACTGTCAGTTGAGAAAAGAAAAGCGTTATTAAAAAATGCACTCACAATGAAACAGGAAGAATTAGATTAGTATCTTTTGATATCTTTTGTTATTTTAATAACTGTATTTTCGTCACTGACTCAGAGGCACTATGCAGTTATCTCACCACAACATGCTAGACAGCAGCTATGACCCATTAACGGCTAAAGCTATTGATTATGTCATTCTCATTAACAGAGCATCACCGAGGCGTTTACAGCGCTATTTTCGGATAGGATTTCACCGTGCTGAGCGTATTATTCATCAACTGGAGTATTTGGGTGTGATTACGCCCTTGAACCAGTATGATTATCGTGAAGTACTCGGATACCCAACTCACTGCGGCTCTTTTGATGCATCGGCCTTTACAGCACCTATTGAGACATCACAAACACCGTTATTCACTGATTCACCACTAGATACGCAATCACTCGAATACCGCTGCCTAATACAAGCTATCGTCTGGCAACGGATCGTGGTTTGGGTCGAGGAAATCGAAATTGAAGGTGGAACGGCTAATATATTGAAATCCGCTTCGCCGTTTGAGTACTTAATTGAACCCCACAATGATGAAATTTATCAAGATGCACTCCGCAACAACGCTGGCTCTTACCGTTTCCTTGCCACACTGCGCCCTGAAACCCCATTGGATGTGCTACGACAACATGGACGCATTAGCTATCAGCCCTGCTGGAAGCTACCCCGTATAGCACAGGAAGAGTGGCAAGGTTTATGGGTGCCGAATGAGGCTGGCTGGGAAAGCCTATCTGAGGAAAATATTCATCAGCAAAGAGGAATTGGTGAGTGGCCTGATTTACCCCATAAAAGCATGAAACCCTTGGTGCATGGGCTGCAAGAAGATGGAGGAGATTATTTGCGGTACTTAATTTATTGGAAAATGAGCATCAAATATAGGCTACAGACTAATCTTAATAAAAAATAAGTGTCACTATATCTATGATAATATCATAACCCCATTTATTACCTTATAAAAAGGAATAGTATATGAAAGAAGAACATGAAAAAATAATTAAGAAACTCGAAAAGTTCGATGAGAAAGGGATCAAAAAACTAAATGAAATTGATGATTCACAACTTGGTAAGATATTAAAATTATCAGTATTAAACAATAAAAGTATTATTATTCATGACATAAAGAAAAGGCAGGTAAGAGATAATTTTTTTGAAAATCTTATTGCTGAAATACCTAATGATATTTATAAGAAAGATATAATCAAAACCCTTGATATATTAAAAGGCACTGAAGAAATATATGATAAAATAAAGAATTTCATAAAAAACTCTTACATCTCAAAACATGATATAGAAAAACAAATTTGGGCCCACATAAATAGAGCAGAATCGGAATTTGAATATGCTTATAATGAAGGAAACAAAAATCTTTTGCATACAATAAGTATGAGTGATGGTTTAACTGGTACTTATATTACAGGTGTGGATGGTTCAGTAGCTCATATAGATGTTGCTATAGAAACCTATAATTTTTATCTTTGCATGTATTTGAAAATGTCTGCATATGAAAATAAATTATACGATATAAATGGAACACTTATATTACCTCCTGAAATCACTATCAGTGAAGAATCTATTTTTGAAGCTGGATCAATATTGGCATCATCAATATCGTGGGCTAAATTAGAAGAGTTCTCTAATAAATCTCTTTGCTTTGGAGGAAGTTACACTAAAAGTAAAGTAATATTAGATGAAATAGAAAAAAATGATATTAATTTAGATAGCAATGTTAAAGATAGATACGTACATAAATTCAATATAGAAACAGATAATTATTTAGCATCTGACATCATATCTAATGCAAGATATTTCTTCAAAAAATACCAAAATAATATTGAAATAAACTTTAAAGAAAACATACCTCTCGATATGATAAAAAGTATTGGGCTACAAGATTCTACCGAATTTAGTGCCCTAATGTTTATTCAAAGTACGTTATTCTTGAAAAATGATGTTATCACAAAAAAATATGGTAAATTAACTTTAATTGAATGGATTATTGGGTATAGCGAGCTTAGTAAGTATGCAAAAGAAAACATAAAAACACAAACTTTAATTTTATCAAAAAAAGAAATTTTCAATCTGATAAATAATAGATTAAACTCTTCAGAAAAAACATATTTACTAATAGACTATCTGACTTTTAATAAAAAAAGCAAAGACCTATTTGATTCCCCATTAGTCAAAGTAAAAGGTGGTTTATACTACTTATGTAAACCATCACTAGTTACTATATCAATCGATGAAGCTATTTTATCTACATTTGCAACCTTTAATATAGCTACAGATAAAAAAGGTTATAAATTTGAAGAGTTTATGAATGAAAACCTAGAAAGGTTAAACTTAAATCATTCACCTTTAAAGTTTAAAATCAATGATGAAGAATACGAATATGACTGTATTTTGGTTTTAGATTCTAGAGTTTTTATTCTAGAATATAAAAATAGAACCCCAACTAAAAATTATATAAATAGCATTGTTAATAAAAAATCAGATTTATATGATTATATAGAACAAGTTAAACGCTTAAGAGATGGATTAATTAACAACCCACAGAAATTCAAAGAAAAATTCGATGAAGATCTTGATAATTATGAAATAATCCCTGTAGTTCTATTTAATCATACATTTACACATCCAAAAACAGAGGATAATGTATATATTACAGATAGCTCTATATTTCTTCGATTCTTCAAAAAACCATACATAAGCATGGATATATTGAAAGATGGAAAGGAATACAATATATATAAAAGCGATAAATTTTGGTTAGGAGAATCACCTACTTCAAGTGAACTATTAACCTACATGGAAAATCCACCACAAACAAAGCTATTTATCAATAAGTTAAAATATGATGAAAGATATTATCCTATCGATCATGAGAATATGCTTACAGGTAATGATTTAATCATCTCAAACTTCTTATAATCTTATATAACCAATGAAAGACACGATCGCAACATCATGTCTTTCATATTTTTTAAATATCATATAATTAAAATATCAGCATAACCATACAAATATTATTCACCAAGTAAAACACTCTTAATATTTAAGAACTAGCTGTAATATCTATTTTGTAGATCGAGGATAAATTTATTTATATAATCACTTCAACGTCTCAAGAGAAGTTATCCATATGATCTGCCCATTTCTGCAACCACACCTTACATTCACTCTCATAACCATATAAATCATACGTTCCTTCGATACCACTACGTGAATGCCCAAGTATCGCCTCCCCCACTTCATTGGGGCAACCTAATTTAGCTAGCCCAGTACGTACTGTTCGACGTAAATCATGAGGTGACCAATCAGGGATATCTAGCATCTTGCCTTCTTTGCGTAAACGCCACGCACATTCTGTTAGATATTTTTGTTGAATCGGCAACTTGGTTACTTGAGATGGGAAAAGATATTTATCGGAGTTCATGCGCATTGATTTCAAGTAGGTGACTGCTTGCTCGGGTAATTGCACGTATCGTTCAATTCCTGTCTTGGTTTCTTTCAAATGAATAGTTCCTTTTTCAAGATCCACATCATCCCAAGCCATTGCGCACACTTCACCAGTTCGGCAGCCTGTCCAAAGCGTCAGACGGACTGGTAATATCCGTATCAATAGATAGCAAGCTAATCAAGTTAACTTTACCTATAATGCTCTTTAGCATATTATCTAAAAAGGAAAATATAACTTTATGCCACTTTATAATAGTCATTGCGAAGTAAATTTATTGTATGGAATTGTTTAATTTTAACAATAATACGCTATTTTATCAGACACCTTGTTCTAAATGAGTACACCGCTGAGTACAAAATCAATAACACAAAATTAAATCAATAAAAATCAAATAAATACACCCCGAATTAGGGTTTAATGTGTAACGACTTATATTAAATCTCATTACTAAACCCACGGTCATTCGTGGGTTTTTTATATTTTTTATACTCACGCACAACTCATTTTATCCATTCAAATAACGCAACAGTAAAACCATCAACCTAACGCTTTATAACTATCACCCTTACCACACATTACATAAAAATATTTTATCAATAAAAATATACCCTATTAAATTATTTTTTAATTAATAAATCACATTAATTAAACAACCACAAAACAATAAGATACATTTAAACTTTAAATAAAGAATTATCACCCTCACACTTAATTACAATTAAAACATTTGAAATATTTATGGATTGATACAATACTTAATTTGACGTTCCGTTTATGATTGTTACTAATAAAATAAAGGAATTGCTTTACCATGAATAAAAATTTTCAATCTAATGTGCGAGATAATAGTGATATAAAACACAATAAAAGTCATCCTTGCCAATGTGGGCAGGAAATAATAACTAACATAAACAATTATATTAATAATCATCCCGAATGTACTATTTATCAAAATTCATTAATGAGTAGTTTAATTGCGGGTGTATATGATAGCGATGTTACTATTGCTGATTTATTAAAGCATGGTGATTTTGGTTTGGGGACTTTCGAGCAACTTGATGGTGAACTCGTTGCATTCGACAATAATGTTTTTCAATTACGCTCCGATGGGAGTGCTCGTGAAGCTTTACATTCTCAAAAATCCCCTTTTGCTGTAATGACATTTTTTAATTGTGATATTGAACATCACTTTTCTTATGGTGCATCACAAAAAGAAATACATAATATCATTAATCAGTATGTTCCTTCCGACAATCTATTTTGTGCAATCAGAATTGAAGGTGAATTTGAATTAGTTAAAACACGCACGGTTCCTCGTCAAGAGCCTCCCTACTTACCCATGTTAGACGCTATCGAAGATCAGCCTCTTTTCACATTTCATCATGAAACAGGGATTATTGCAGGTTTTCGTTCCCCACAATTTACTCAAGGGATCAATGTTGCTGGTTTTCATGAACATTATATTAATCAACAACGTCAAGGTGGAGGTCATGTTCTTGATTACTACTTAAAAAAAGGAATATTAAAAATCGGTATTATTTCCCGCTTTACCATTGACTTACCCAATCAATCATCTTTTCTTCAAGCTAACTTAATGCCAGACAACCTCCATCAGGCAATAGAACAAGCCGAAAATTAATTTAAAAACGGCTTCACTTTATTCTCAATCCAATTTTTTATTCACTTGCAAAATCAAAGAAGGTTATATGAATACTCCTCATTGGAAATGTGGTGCAGATTTAGTTGTCAAACAATTAGAACGACACGGCATAAAACAAGTATTTGGTATTCCGGGTGCGAAAATTGATCGTGTATTTGATTCTCTTGTTGATTCTAGTATTGAAACAGTGGTTGTTCGTCATGAAGCTAACGCGGCATTTATGGCTGCTGCCGTTGGACGTTTAACTGGTAAAGCGGGCGTTGCTATCGCAACATCAGGGCCGGGTTGTTCTAATCTTACAACGGGCATCGCAACAGCAACGTCAGAAGGTGATCCATTAGTTGCATTGGGAGGCTCAGTAAAATCCTCTGATAGATTAAAATTAGTTCATCAAAGCATGGATACCGTTACCATGTTTAATCCTATCACTAAATTTTGTGCTGAAATTGACTCCTCAAAATCAATTTCTGAAACCATGGCGAATGCCTTTCGTCATGCGGAATCTGGAAGACCCGGTGCGGCTTTTTTAACTTTTCCAATGGATATTTTAAATAATGAAGTTAATAGCCCAATATTAGTCCCAAAATCAAAATCCAATATTGGTAGTGCAAATAATGAAGCTATTCAAGAAGCCGTTAAATTGCTATTGAATGCTAAAAGTGCGGTTATTTTATTAGGACTACAAGCGAGTTATCCTGAAAATGCATTAGCATTACAAAAGTTACTTGATATTTGCCCTCTACCGATTGTAGGTACTTATCAATCAGCTGGAGCAATTGCTCAACGCCATTTTTCTTTATTTGCTGGTCGTATTGGTTTATTTAACAATCAGCCCGGTGATGAATTATTATCTCACGCTGATTTAGTCATTACTTTAGGTTATAGCCCTATCGAATATGAACCTTCATTGTGGAATCACAATAACGCTAATATCATTCATATTGATGAAATTCCAGCTGAAATCGATTTAGCTTACTGCCCTGATTTAGAATTAACAGGAAATATCAAATTAACGATTGATAATTTAACTCAATATTTTTCTAAACAATCGGCATCTCAAATGACACTCTCAAATAATACTCATCAGATTTTAGAAAAAATTCGTCACCAAAGAGAAGCTCTGCAACAAAACAGTTATTTTCGTCATGGTTCTCCGATTCATCCTTTAACCATCATTTATGAGATGCAAAATATTATTGATAACGATGTAACACTCTGTATTGATATGGGAAGTTTTCATATATGGCTTGCACGTTATCTATACAGTTTTAAAGCAAGACAAATGTTAATTTCTAATGGACAACAAACTATGGGCGTTGCATTACCTTGGGGAATTGGCGCTTCTTTTGTTCGACCTTCAGATAAAATTATTTCTGTTTCTGGTGATGGTGGCTTTATGCAATCGTCCATGGAATTAGAAACTGCCGTTCGGTTAAATACAAATATCTTGCATATTATCTGGGTAGATAACGCTTACAATATGGTAGAAATGCAAGAGCAAGAAAAATATGGTCGTTATTCTGGCGTAAAATTTGGTGCAATTGATTTTAAACGTTACGCTGAATCTTTTGGAGCTAAAGGATTTTATGTTGAATGTGCTTCTCAATTACGTACCGTTTTATACGAAGCAATGGCTGTGACGGGTCCTGCGGTTCTTGCTATTCCTGTCGATTATAGTGATAACGCTAAATTGATGGAACACATTGATTATAATTTGATTATTTAGTCTATTCTAAACTAATCACATAAAAGCCCTCAGTAATATAAAATACTATTGAGGGCTTTCTCATATAGCCTTACTGTTTATTTTAATTTAAATATTCAACAACACAAGCTTCAATATTTTTACACTCACACTCTGGTAAATTCATTTTCCTGATCGGGTATTCATCTCTACAAGTTCGCCATCAAACGGTAATAAAGTCTATTCTGTATTTCTGCTAGCGCTACCTGATATAGAGCCAATCGTTTCTATCTAGAAAGAAAACCCTGAAATAACAGCGATTAACAAAATAAACATAATCATATTGATTATTTCACAAGAAATAATCAATATTTTACTTGTTTGATTTAAGTATCTATTCCCTTATTAATCTATTCCATGAATAATAAAGCGGAGATATTCTAGATTTAACGAAAATCTATCAATACCTATTTCGTGAATAAATTCAAATCCTTATTAATCTTCAGGATAATACCATGCTACAATCGCCTCCTCTTTCTTCTCATGCCCGCTTTATTGCACTTCGTCTTCACCCTAATGAGGATGTGATCATCGCATTACGACAGATTATTAAAGAAAAAAAACTGAAATCGGCATTTATTGCAGGTTGTGTGGGAAGTTTAACAAATGTGGTATTACGTTTTGCAGGACGTGAAGATAATCGCTATCTTACCGGTCAATTTGAGATTGTTTCACTTATTGGAACATTAGATGAGCAAGGTGAACATTTACATTTAGCTGTCTCAGATGAAAATGGATTAATGTGTGGTGGACATATGATGCCAGGTTGTACAGTGCGCACGACGCTAGAACTCGTTATTGGTGAGTTAGAGCAAGTGACTTTTAGCCGTCAGCCTTGTGAACACTCTGGTTATGAGGAGTTGGTCATCACACCGCGGCAATAACCTTATTCTAGAAAGAACGTTATTGACGCAAAATAATAAAACCAATAGTCACTATCCTTTGTAAAGGTTTTTAAACTATGTCTACAACTCCTCTAATTTCGAGCCGTACGCTTGTGCTCATTGTTGTTTCTATTGCAATTAATATGATCGGTGGTCAAATCACCTCAATGGTCAAACTTCCTATCTTTTTAGACTCTATTGGTACGCTTATCTGCGCCTTATTAGGCGGTCCATGGGTTGCATTATTTACGGGATTATTAACCAACCTCTTGTGGGGATTAATAAGTGGCCCAATGGCTGCTGCATTTGCACCGGTTGCTATGATGATAGGATTGAGTGCAGGTTTATTAGCGCGTGCTGGTGGTTTTCGTTCATTAATTCGTGTTATTGGCTCAGGTATTATTATTACTTTAGCATTAACGATTGTCGCCGTTCCAATTCGTACTTATTTATTTGGTGGCGCAACAGGTAGCGGTGCGGATTTCTTTGTTGCTTATTTCCATGCAGTGGGTGAAGGGCTTATTGAGTCTGTTGCCATTACTGTATTAGGCGTCAATCTCGCAGATAAAATCTTATCAGCAATTATCGCTTGGTTATTAGTACGTCAGTTACCACAACGAACACAACGTAATTTCCCAGCGATTGCCAAGGTTCGTTGACAATGCATCCATTTACCTCATTAGCATTATGGCTTGGGTTAAGTGCTAGTGTGCTTTTTTTATCATTAGGTTTACCACTGCTGATAATCAGCAGTGGTATTTTTATTAGCTTATTGATTTGGAAAGCATCTCGCTGGCGTTGGCGTTTTATTGCTTGGTTGATGATCCCCATGGCAATCGGATTATGGTTAGTCCATAGTGGCTGGTTAGCTTATTGGTTAACAGGTGAACCTTTAAATACCAGTAAGCAAACTATGGCAATAACACTATGGCTAAGATTATTAGCAATAATAAGTGGCGCTCAATTGTGGTTGCAATACACGTCAACAGAACAATTTATTAGAGCGTTATTTGCTAGCCGTTTACCCATGAGTCTTTCCTATTTATTAGCAGGACCTTTGTTACTTGTAGAACAATTGCGCCAACAATTACACAATATAAAAGAAGCACAATTAGCACGAGGTGTCCCCCTTGATGGATCATTCTGGCAACGACTCATCACATTACCCGCGATTATTCTGCCTCTTATTAGTCATGTATTAAGTGATTTAACCATTCGAAGCGCTGCATTAGATATGCGAGGGTTTCGTATTATGGCAAAACGTACCACGCTTTCATCTCCTACCGATTCACCACTACAAAAAATGTTACGCTATCTTATTTTACTGCTTATCTTTGTTGAAGGAGCTATTTGGCTATGGTACTAAGTCTTCAGCAATTTAGTTTTACCCCTAAAGACAACACACAGCCTATTCTTGGTCCTATTGATCTCCAATTAAAACAAGGGGAATGGCTTGTTGTTTTGGGCGGTAATGGTAGTGGAAAAAGTCTTCTAGCCCAATTACTCGCAGGTTGGTATCCCGATTTATTAACAGGCTCGGTACAAGGCTTAGGTAGAGTACAAAACATTGCTCTGGATAAAAGCCGATTAGTGTCGCTAGCTCCAGGGCGACAACTTATTCAACAATCACCACAATTACAACTATCAGGATGTGCCTTCACCGTAGAGCAAGAAATTGCCTTTGGCCCCGAAAATTTGGGGTTGAGCGATAATGAAATTCAATTCCGAGTAAAAGAAGCCATGGCATTAACGCAATGTGAATACTTACGTTTTCGCTCCCCTTCAACCCTTTCTGGCGGAGAGGCTCAACGTGTTGTGATTGCCAGTGCACTTGCTATGCGCCCTAAGTTATTACTACTTGATGAAGCATTTAGTCGTTTAACACCCAATGCAACAGAGCAATTACAACAGCGCATTAAACAGTATGCACAAGCGTGTCAATGTAGTGTGATTATTTTTGAACGCAACCTATTGCCCGCAATAACGCTTAGTGAACAATTTTTATTGTTAGAAGCAGGAAAAACAAAAGCAGCAGGTAGCTTAGAAGATATATTTCCTTTCTTATTTACAACCATTAATGCTCCAGATGCATGGCAAGCTTTAAATTGGTTAATTGAAAATCATCATTGGAATAAGAATATTGTGAATAATGATAAAGCCTTGCTTAATGCGTTTAAGGAATTTTATGTTACAGCTCAATAATGTCACTTATCGCTGGAGCAATGATGTTCCACCTTGTATTTCTCAATTATCATTAAGGTTAAATCAAGGAGAATGGATAGCCTTAGTCGGTGATAATGGTGCCGGTAAATCCACCTTATTACGTTTAATTGCAGGATTGTTAACGCCTAATGAAGGTGAGATAAAACTGAATAATCAGCCATTATCTCAAATGAAAGCCGAGCAGCGCGCCCAATATATTGGTGTATTATTCCAAGAGCCTGAACGACAAATATTTCATAACACCGTAGAAAAAGAAGTCTCTTTTGGTCTGAAACAACGCAAATTTTCTAAAGAAGAGATTAAAAAACGAGTAGATGAAACATTAGTACTTTGTGGTTTAAGTGATGTCGCAGATGTTCATCCTTTAGATCTACATGCAGGGCAACGCAGAATGGTTGCTGTTGCCAGTTTGAGTATTCTATCACCTCAAATATTACTGCTTGATGAACCGACTCGCGATTTCGACGCACATTGGTTAGCTTGTTTTGAGAACTGGCTTCAGGTACAAAAAACAGCAGGCACTTCGGTTCTTGCTATTAGTCATGATCTTGATTTTACGGCACGCCATTTTCAGCGAGTTATCCATTTATCTTCAGGCAAATTAATTGCTGATGGCGCGCCTGAAAATGTATTAATGAGCTCAACTCTGCAATCTCTTTCAGATATACCTGCGCCTACGTTATACTCATTAAGCCAAAAATTAAAATTACCGATTAAAAACTCTCCCATTGAATGGGCTACAATGCTCATTGAAATGAATAAAAATCATAAAATTAACTCATAATAATCTTAAGGTTTATTTCTATAATTGTATTTATTTATATGTGGTAGGAGATAATAAAATGGAAATGATTCACACCCTATTAGACTCATTGAGTCATTTATCTCCTATTACACTTTTTCTCTTTATTACAGTAATCACAGCAGGAAAATCGACTATTGGTATTTCTTCATTCTTGCCTCCAGCCTCTTTAATGCTGATCTTTATTTTTGGTGCCTGTTTACCTCTTTATTCTCCTATCTTTCTTTGGTTAGCAACCAGTTTTGGAGCCTTATTAGGTTCAATTATTAGCTATGAATTAGGTCGTTCTATTTATCGATTTCCTCGACTTAAAGCATGGGTTAAACGTTATCAGTCAAAAATTAATCGCGTTCAACAACTATTGAAAAATAAAACTCACTATATTTTATTTATTTCCCGATTTCTTGCCGTGTTTCGTTATTTAACACCCTTTAGTGCTGGTTTATTAAAACTACCTATATACGGTATTTATATCACCAGTGCTATTTCTGCATTAATTTGGTCAGCCATGTTTGTACTGATTGCGACAGGCGTACTTTCTATTGCTCTATAAGATCCGTCATAACTACTGAACCTTACTCATTCTCTTAACGCTAAATGGGTCTATTTTTCTCTTTCTTTATCCTATTATTTATCGATTCTCTGATCTCCCAATTTTTTCATTTTATTTTTTAATATCGATAAATTGATTGTTTTTTAGCGCATTTTATCGTTTCTCTAGCAAGTTATTGATATTTTCTTTTGCATTTTATGACTATCACCATAATTATGATTAAAAATTGCATAATTACTATGTTGATCACAATTTGTTATTTTCTTGTTTTGATTTCATTACTCTGGTTCACAATTTCTTAACGTTCCTTATTTCTATAAAAGTTGTCATGTTGTATACAAGTTGGTGTGAAACATTCACCTGCGTTTTTATGTACAGGAACAACATCATGAGAATAAGAAAAACAAAACTTGCCATCGGTATTGTTGCTGTTATTGCTGTTGTCTCATTAGCAGTAATCGGCAAAAAAGAGAATGCGAATAAACAATTTCTCTCTGTAGCAACCGCTTCAACAGGAGGAACGTATTATCCGATGGGAGTGGGTTTAGCAAACGTATGGAGTACGCATCTTAAGGATAGAGGCATCCAAGTAACAGGGCAATCTTCTGCGGGTTCAATAGAAAATATCTATTTAATGCAGAAAAATGAAGCTCAACTTTCAATACTACAAAGCCTTTTAGCCGTAGAAGCCTACGAAGGCGTGCGTAATTTTGAAGGTAAACCAGAAAAAAATCTGCGCTCCATTTCTATGTTATGGCCGAATGTCGAACACTTTGTATTGATGGATAGCAAAGTGAAAACCGGTACATTAGACGATATTCGTGCAACAAGTTTTTCCGTTGGTCCTCAAGCCAGCGGTACTGAACAATCTACAATTATTATCCTTAAAGGCGTAAATTTAACGAAAAAAGAGATCACTCCGGAATATCTTGGGTATGGCGATACCGTTTCTGCTATGCGAGATGGTCGCCTTGATGGGGGCGCATTACCTGCTGGGGTACCCGCGTCTGCGGTAACCGATATGTACGCAAGTGGTGTCAGTGCAAAATTACTTGAGGTCACAGATAAACAACTTGATGATATCAACCATGTGGCAAATTCATGGTTTCGTTTTGAAATCCCCGCCAATACCTACCCTCGTCAAACTGAAAAGGTCAATACGATTGCTCAACCTAATATCTTAATGGCCACCACCAGCATTGATAATGATCTGGTTTATGAATTGACAAAAACCATGTTTGAGAACCTTCCTGAGGTTCATCAAGTTCACAGTGCAGCTAAATACATCACCACAGAAAATGCATTAAAAGGTGTTTCTGTACCATTACACTTAGGGGCTTACCGCTACTATCAAGAAATCGGGTTAGAGATCCCTGATTACCTTATTCCACCAGAAGCTCAAACGCAGACTAATAATAAATAACAGGAGTGAGTTATGATTAACAATGACCACCTAACTCCGGTAGAGCCACCTGCATTAGATAAAGAAGCAAGCTCCGGCAATCGCCAACTTGCAGGTATTTACCTGAAAATTACCACGACTCTTGCAATATTAATTTCGCTTTACGCTATTTATTCCAACGCTTTATCAAATACTCAAGAATTTTACCGTAATACGATTTTTCTTAGTGGTATTTTAATTTTAGGCTTTATTTTGTTTCCATTCTCTAAGCGTTTTTCAACGCCTAAATTTAATGGATGGGATTATCTTTTTATTGCTTTAACCTTAATCAGTTATGGTTATTTTTTCTTTAATTACGTTGATCTTCACGTCGTGAGAAAAAGTATTCCAAATACTACTGATTATGCCATGGCTATATTAGGCATTATTGTACTGTTTGAAGCTGCAAGAAGAACCACTGGATATTTCATTCCTGGGCTTGCAACTTTTGCCATTATCTACGCTTTATTTGGTCAGTATTTTATGGGTATTTTCGGTCATGCAGGATTCTCTGTAGAAAGATTGTTATACCGTTTATTTATGACCAGTGAAGGTATTTTTGGGATCACCCTTTCAACCGCATCAACTGCGATTGTTGTCTTTATTCTTTTTGGCTCATTCTTAAGTGTGAGTGGCGCAACCGCGTTGTTTAATGACTTAGCACTTGCGCTTGCGGGTCGTCGCCGTGGTGGTCCTGCTCAAGTTGCTGTTATTTCATCTGCATTAACAGGTTCATTAAGTGGAAGTGCTGTCGCCAACGTAGCAACAACAGGGACTTTTACCATTCCTTTAATGAAAAGCATTGGATTAACGCCTCGTTTTGCCGGTGCCGTAGAAGCAACCGCATCAACGGGCGGTATGATAATGCCCCCTATTATGGGTGCTGCTGCATTTATTATGGCGGGCTTTTTAGGTATTTCTTATACCACAATTGTTATTGCCGCGATTATTCCAGCGTTGTTGTATTACGCCGCGTTAATTATGGCGATTGATATCGAAGCCAAAAAACAAGGATTAAAAGGATTAAGTAAAGAGAATATTCCACAAGTGAAAGCGGTATTAAAAGCGCGTGGTTTATTATTACTGCCTTTAGTTATTGTTATCGGTACCTTATTAGTCGGTAAAACACCTATTTACGCAGGTTTCTTAGGTATTCTAACTATTATTGTTGCAAGTTGGATAACGCCTGATAAATCAGTCCGTATGACATTAACGAAAGTCGCTGATGCCTTAGCTGAAGCTGCTCGTGGCTCGGTTCAGGTCACTGTTGCTTGTGCTGCGATTGGTGTCATTATCTGTGTTGTTACGATGACAGGTATTGGTGCAACATTGGCATTTAATATCGTTTCAATGACAGATAACACATTATGGATGATCTTATTAGTCGTGATGCTGGTGTGTATTGTATTAAGTATGGGTTTACCTTCAACGGCGTTATATATTGTTGTAGCCGTTACAGTGTCACCTATCTTAATAAAAGCAGGTGTAATGCCTTTAGCGGCGCACTTCTTTGTTTTCTGGTTTGGTGCTTTATCCAATATTACACCACCCGTCGCTTTAGCAAGTTATACCGCAGCCAGCATTGCCAGAGCTGATCCAATGCAAACATCATGGGATGCGGTTCGTTTAGCACTTCCCGGTTTTATTATTCCGTTTATTTTAGTCTATAACCCTGCTTTACTGATGCAAGGTGATAATTTAGGTGTACTTTCTGTTGGATTAATGATTATTAGTGCATTAATCGGAATTTATGCGCTAAGTATCGCAACGGCAAACTTCTGGATGATTAAAACAACGTGGTTTGAGCGTATTGCATTTGCAGCAGCGGCAATTCTAATGATTAAACCGGGATTATATACCGACCTTTTAGGTGTTGCCTTGATCCTATTAACTGGTGCATTCCATTTATTACGGTCTAAAAAACAGTTAGCCAATATGGAGCATGCATCTGGAGAAAATTAGATGATACAAAAGATCTCACGCCAAAAAGCGTCGCATCAAATTCTTGAGCAGATAAAGCAAAATATCAGTAACGGGACTTACCCTATTGGTGAAAAGTTACCCTCTGAAAATGTACTTGCTGATGCCTTTGGTGTCAGTCGAGTTCCCATCAGAGAAGCATTAGGTGTCTTAGAAGCCAGTGGCATAGTGACCTCACGCCAAGGGGGCGGTCGTCGTGTTATTGATCACTCTATACTCAGTAAATATGAACCACTGGTTATGGAAATTGCTTGCCCTGAAGAGATAGATTCACTGCTTGAAATGCGTGAGGTCATTGAACATGAAGCGGCTGCTATTGCCGCTTTACGTCGAACGCCAGAAGAATTACGCGCTATCGAAAATGCCCACGATGCCTTTGTTTTAGCAACAAGACAAAACAAAAGTATTGGTCATAAAGAAGACTATCAATTTCATCGCGCTATTATGGTTGCCGCTCATAATCCTTTTTTTGTCCGGATTTTAGATAACTTACACGAACTTTACCTTGGCGTATTAATGTATTCGTTAAGTAAAAACAGAGGACGAGATACTGAGATTGAGCGAGTGATTGCAGAACATGAGGCAATTGTTGAATCTATACGCCAACAAGATCACGATGAAACAAGCCATAGAATGCGTCTTCATTTAACCAATGTACGTGGCAAATTAAAGCGCTTACAACAAGAACCCTGATAATTTAAAATTGATAAAATGGATAATATTATGACTTATGACGTGATTATTATTGGTGCGGGATTAGTCGGATTAGGGGTTGCAAGTGCGCTACAAGAGAGCCAACCTGAACTAAAATTACTCGTGATTGATAAGGAATCAGGCCCTGCGGTTCACCAAAGTGGACATAACAGTAATGTTGTTCATTCAGGTATTTATTATACACCAGGGAGCCTTAAAGCAAGGCTGGCAAAACAAGGTAACATGACAACCTATGCGTTTTGCCAACAACATAATCTCTATTATGACCGTTGTGGCAAAGTGATTGTTGCGACCAATGAAAAAGAGTTAGAAGCGTTAGAAAATATCTATCAACGTGGCATTGCAAACGGACTTGAAGTAATCAAAATGACTGAAGCAGAGCTTAAATTGAGAGAACCTTACGTTAATGGTATAGCGGCTCTATTAGTTCCTGATGCAGGTATTGTCAATTATCCTGAAATTGCAGCGAAACACGTTGAAATTATTCAATCACGTCGCGGTGAATTTGCGTTTGGACAAGCGGTTACAGCAATTAATGAAACCGATGATACTGTCACTGTTACAACCTCCAATAACCAATTTACAGGCAAATGGTTAATTAATTGCGCCGGTTTATTTAGTGATCGTATTGCTAAAATGGCAGGTTATGACACAGGCATGAAAATAGTCCCATTTCGTGGTGAATATTTTATGCTTAACGCGAATAAAAACTACTTAGTAAACCATCTTATCTACCCTGTTCCTAACCCTGATTTTCCTTTCTTAGGTGTGCACTTTACACGCATGTATAACGGACACCGCGACGTTGGGCCTAATGCGGTATTAGCTTTTAAGCGTGAAGGTTATAAAAAAAGCGACATTAACTTAAAAGATCTTGCTGAAGTTCTCACTTATAAAGGATTTTGGAAAATTGCAGGTAATTATTTAGGTGAAGGAATGGCAGAGCTTCGTCGTTCATATTCCCGTAAATTATTTACTGCAAATGCACAAAAACTCATTCCTGATTTACGTGAAGCCGATATTCATCCAGGTCCCGCAGGTGTTCGGGCTCAAGCCTTAACTCGTGAAGGGAAATTAGTGGACGACTTCCATTTTGTAAAAGGTAAACGCTCACTGCATGTTTGTAATGCTCCATCACCTGCCGCAACAGCATCTATTGAAATAGGCAGAGAAATAGTCAGAGAGCATTTTTCTTTGTAATTGAAAAAATATTACGCGTTAAAACAATAAATAGCACTGAAATTAATCGGTGCTATTTATTTTATATCACTCATTACATTCTTTTTGCGCTTCACTTATTAACCACTGTTGAAATATTTCCATTGAGGCTGTCATTGGCTTTGATTTTAAATAGGTTAGCCAATATTTTCCCATTTCAACTTCTATTTTAAAGGGTTGTATTAACTGACCATGTTTAATTTCTCTTGAAAACATTTTTGCGGGTGCTAATGCAACTCCCCCCTCATAAATTGCACTTTCAACCATCAAGCGGGAAGAGTCAAAAATAGCCCCCGTTATTTTTATCGGCGACATATCTGCTTTTTCAAACCATTGTAACCACTCATCTTCTCGATAAGAACGATAGAGATTTTCATTTATTAAATCAGTCGGATGCTGTAAACGTTTCGCCGTATTTAATGAACATAACACCGTCAATGGTGCAGAAAATAATGTTTTATTATGCGTCAATGGCCATAAGCCTTCACCAAATCGGATCGCAAAATCTAATCCTTCAGTAGCCAAATTAACCACATTATTATTAGTTCTTAAATTCACTTCTATTCTTGGATATAACTGCCTAAATTCAGTCAATCTGGGTAATAGCCATCCCACAGCAAATGTGCCGACAGCCGCAATTGAAACAACATCGCGATATTCACCACGTTCAAATTGCTTAAACACACGCTCAATATCACTAAAAGCCGTTGTTAATACAGAAAATAAAATCTGAGCATCATCCGTCATTTCTAAGCCCCGAGGTAAGCGCTTAAAAAGAATAACGCCAAGTCGCTCTTCTAACATTCTCACTTGTTGGCTAACAGCCCCTTGAGTGACATACAGCTCTAATGCTGCTTTGGTGAAATTAAGGTGTCTTGCTGAAGTTTCAAATGCACGTAATGCATTTAGGGGGAGATGAGTTCGCATAATACCCTTAGTCATTAGATTTTCTATAAGCTAAAGTGATTTATTATCGATTGTCAATAAATCAATTAAATAGGATATTTGCACTTATAAATAAACGGCTCTATATCTACTCAATAACTGTCTATTTATATTGATATTTTTTCATCAACTTAATATGAGCAACAATAACTATGTTTAAAATAACATTTCGCCAAGCAGCCACGATCACAGTTTCATTAATATCTCTATTGGCATCTCCAATACTATGGGCTAACACCAATAATACGATTGAAGCGCAATTAAGTACGCTTGAAAAATATAGCCAAGGTCGTTTAGGCGTTGCTTTAATCAACACGGAAGATAACTCACAAATAACATATCGGGGTGAAGAACGCTTTGCGATGGCAAGTACAAGCAAGGTTATGGCTGTTGCTGCTATTTTAAAAGAAAGTGAAAAACAAGCTGGATTATTAGATAAGAATATTACGATTACAAAATCTGATTTAGTCGCTTACAGCCCTATTACAGAAAAACATTTAGTAACAGGAATGTCTTTGGCTGAATTAAGTGCTGCTACATTACAATATAGTGATAATACAGCAATGAACAAAATATTAGATTATTTAGGGGGTCCAGCCAAAGTCACTCAATTTGCACGCTCAATTAATGATGTGACATATCGCCTAGATCGTAAAGAGCCTGAATTAAATACAGCAATTCATGGTGACCCTCGTGATACAACATCTCCAATTGCCATGGCTAAAAGTCTTCAAGTATTGGCATTAGGTGACGCTCTGGGCGGATCTCAACGTCAACAACTGGTTACTTGGTTAAAAGGTAATACAACAGGTGATCACAGTATTAAAGCCGGTTTACCAAAACAGTGGATTGTTGGGGATAAAACGGGCAGTGGTGACTATGGTACGACTAACGACATTGCTGTGATTTGGCCTGACAATCATGCACCATTAATTTTAGTCGTCTATTTCACACAACAAAGACAAGATGCAAAACACCGTAAAGATATTATTGCTAAGGTAGCAGAAATTGTAACAAAACCATTTATCACATCACAAAAAAATAGGAATAACACGCTATTGTAAACATCAATAACAATAAAAAAGCTGAGTACAAATCTTGTTTGTCTCAGCTTTTTTGCTTTATTTTTTATTTTATCTTTAATCTAACTTTGCTATGCAATGTGTATTAAATCATCTCAAATAAGATAGTTGTTATCATATTAAAGGGGTAAAGCAAAACTCACTTTTACCGTTTCCATGGGGACTTCTGTTTTTATACTTTGGATGCTTGGAATTTGCGTTAAATAATCGGCATGAAAGCGGCGATAGGTTGCTAAATCTTTAGTCACAATTCGAATAAGCGCATCGCATTCACCTGCCATTAAATGACACTCAACCACTTCAGGTAATACCTTGATAGCCTTTACAAATTCTTCAATAGTTTCCGCATCTTGAGCTCTAAACCAAATTCGAGCAAATAAAGATAATCCTGCATCAACCTTACCACCATCTAATACAGCAACATAGCGAGTGATCACACCCGACTCTTCGAGTAAACGCACACGACGAAGACAAGGAGAAGGTGAAAGCCCAACCTCTTTTGCTAGCTCAATGTTCTGGATTTTGCCATCACGTTGAAGCACCTGCAAAATATGCTTATCTATCTTATCTAATTTTATTGACATCAAAGATTAACCTTAATTCTATTTGTGGAATTTTATTGCCAATTAATTCTTTTTGTTAGCAACAAAGCAACCCGATTTTTTCGAAAACATCATATAATCTTTCCGCTAAATTTCACAGCAAAAACGATATTTCTCTTAAACTCTCTCTATCAGGTGAAAAGATGGAATTTAACACTTTATTATTATTCGCACTGACGGTTCTACCGCTTATCTGTACGCCTGGGCCCGATATTCTTTTTATTTCATCCCAAGGGCTATCGGGTGGTATGAAATCAGCATGGATTGCTAATACTGGCGTTATATCAGGCTATTTAACCCATGCATTACTGAGTGCATTAGGGCTTGCAGCCTTAGTATCAGCATCCCCCATTTTATTTCATTTACTCAAATGGGTTGGTGTGTTCTATATCAGTTATCTTGCAGCCAAAATGTTGATATCTGCCTGCAAAAAAGGCCAATTAGCCCTTGATGCATCAAAAACCTCTCACCTATTTCGTAAAGGTTTTTTAACCAGTTTTTTAAACCCCAAAGGACTCTTAGTTTATCTCGCTATTTTACCAAACTTTATTGATAATCATAATGATATCGCGACACAATCATTACTGTTATCTGGGATATTTATCACGACTTGCTTAATTATTTATGGTCTGCTCGGTACCTTTTTTGCTTATATTGGTTTAAAAGGCGGTTTTAGTGAAAAACGTCGCCGCTGTAATGATGGCATTGCAGGTGGATTACTCACTTTTGCGGCAATTAATCTGGCTTTAAATTAGCCTTAATCCTAAGCACTATTTATTATTCTAGTCAGAATTTGACCACAAGAATGCCTCTATTTAAGTGGTCGAATATCTGCCCATAATAATTGGCAATTTGTGGTTAACGGTCTTATTTCACCTTCTCGAATATCAGGTAACCACCAAGCCCCCTGTCCTTTTGATAAACGCTGACAAGTCGCGCCTATTAAAGCCCATTCACCTTGAGTGACATAAATTAATCCAGCATGAGAACTAGGTAAAATAAGCGGTTGTGTGACTAGCGTTGTATCTGCTTTCCAACACGTCCGACGTACCATAATATTTAAGCACTTTACGCTACCTTTAATAAGTTCAGATTTAACATGGATATCACCTGAAAAATCAAAAGGCTGATAAGAGTCTGTAACGGAATGACTAAGAAAACCGGGGCTATTTAAATTGATACCATTACCTTCTAATAGCACCATTTGCCGTTCAATATCAGGAAACTGACCTAATGAGCTATTCTCTTCGATAGAGGTTAAACACGCTCGCCATGAAAAATCATTATTAACCGGCCAACATACAATTTCTTGCGTTGTGCCTTTTTGATTACTCCATGGTATAAACGGTAACTCTTGTTGATCAAAACAACGTAGCTTCATTGTATCCTCCTGCAATATCTGGCATCAGTCTGATAATGAGGTTAAGAATTAATCATTGGAGATTACCGTCAATAAATCAATAAATAACTTTTAAAAATGTGCGCTGACGTCAGCTATTTACGTCGTAATTTCCTGCACCCTTCACCAATAATTTCCATTCCTTTTTCAGTACGATTATTCCATTGAAAAGAGGAATTTAAACGAAAGGCATGATTAAATTGAGAGCTAGTGGAAAACATTGAACCCGGTGCAATACTGACACCTCTTTCTAATGCAAAGTGATAAAGTTTATTCGCATCAAATGTTGATTCAAACTCTAACCAAAGAAAATATCCTCCTGATGGAATATTCACTTTCACATCTTCTGGTAAATACGTTTGTATCGCCTGCAACATACGATAACGCCGTTGTTCTAATAATAATCTTAATCGGCGAAGATGCGTATCGTAGCCACCTTGTGACAAATAATCAGCAATAGCTTGTTGTGTTGGCATACTGGCAGACACAGTACTCATCATTTGTAACTGCTGTATTTTTGTTGCATGTTTTCCAGCTGCAACCCAGCCCACACGAAACCCAGGTGCAAGACATTTAGAAAATGAAGCACAATGTAAAACGCTATTTGTTTTATCAAAACCTTTTACTGGCATAGGTGCTTTTTGACTATTATAGAGTTCTCCATAGACATCATCTTCGATTAGCGTTATCTGTTTCCTCGCCAAAATATCCACTAGCCTTATTTTATTTTCATCAGGCATTGTCCCACCTAATGGATTTTGACAATGACTCATTAACCAACAGGCTTTAATATCGTATTGTTCAACGACTTTTTCGAGTTCATCTAAACAAATTCCTGTTACGGGATCGGTTCTAATGGCAATCGCTTTTAATCGTAAACGTTCAATGGCTTGTAATGCACCATAAAATGCGGGTGATTCAATCACAACCCAATCACCCGGTTCGGTAACCGCTTGCAAACTAAAACTGAGTGATTCCATTGCACCCGCAGTAATCACAATATCATCAGGAGAGACATGAATTCCTTGTAATGCATAGCGTTGCGCAATGTTACGGCGTAACTTTTCATTTCCTGGTGGAAGATTGATCACGGAACTTTGAGGTGCTAAATGCCTTGCGGCAGAAGCCAATGCACTACTTAATTTAGGCTGAATGAATAAACTGGGATCGGGAAAAGCAGAACCAAAAGGAATAATTTCAGGATCTTTACACGCTTGAAGTACATTGAAAATGGAGGTGCTTATTTCAACATTTTCACTCATGTGTAACCCTTTACTGGCTGTCACTTGACCAAAGCGTGTATTACGATGTGCAACATAATAACCGGATTGTGGTCGCGCGGTTATCCATCCTTGGCTTTCTAATAACTGATACGATTGCAAAACGGTCATTAAGCTTAAACCTGATTGTTTCACCGTATCCCGCAATGAAGGTAAACGGTCGCCAGATTGCCAGATATTATCTTCAATTTGTTGGCGTATTTGCGCTGCAAGCTGTTCATATCGAGTCATATAAAACTGTTTACCTCAGAACTGTTATAGTCATTTTTAAACTTATTGTCACTATTATAGTTTACTGTCATATGGTCTACTAATCCACACGATTTACCTGCAATTTACATTTTTATATCTATAAAACGAGGTTTTTATGCTTGGGTTAAGTGCCTTTGATTTGGCGCGTATCCAATTTGCGTTCACAGTTTCTTTTCATATTATCTTCCCCGCAATTACTATTGGACTGGCTAGCTTTTTAGCCGTATTGGAAGGTTTATGGTTAAAAACTCGCAATAAGGATTATTTAGCGCTATTCCATTTTTGGTCGAAAATATTCGCTGTTAACTTTGCTATGGGCGTTGTCTCTGGTTTAGTGATGGCCTATCAATTTGGAACCAACTGGAGTTTCTTCTCTGATTTTGCGGGCTCAATTACAGGCCCTCTACTCACTTACGAAGTACTTACTGCTTTCTTCTTAGAAGCTGGTTTCTTAGGTGTGATGTTATTTGGCTGGAATAAAGTCGGTGAAAAGCTTCACTTTTTCGCAACCTGTATGGTGGCATTAGGCACATTAATGTCTACGTTTTGGATCTTAGCTTCAAATAGTTGGATGCAAACACCTCAAGGGTTTGAAATTATAAATAACCAAGTGGTTCCAGTAGATTGGATCGCCGTTATTTTCAATCCATCGTTCCCATATCGTCTTGCTCATATGGGTGTTGCTGCTTTCCTAGCGTCTGCCTTCTTTATTGCTGCATCTGCTTCATGGCATCTGCTCAAAGGTCATAAAACATCCGCCATGAAAAAGATGCTTTCAATGTCTTTATGGATGATTTTAATTTTAGCGCCCATTCAAGCCTTCATTGGTGATGCCCATGGTTTAAATACCCTAAAACATCAACCCGCTAAAATTGCCGCTATTGAAGGTCACTGGGTAAATGAACCGGGAGAAGCAACACCGTTAATTCTCTTTGGTGTACCTGATATGAATGCTGAAGAAACGAAATATAAGATAGAAATCCCTTATCTTGGCAGCATGATCTTAACTCACAGCTTAGACAAACAAGTTCCAGCATTAACAGAGTTTCCTAAAGAAGATCGACCTAATTCACTTATCGTTTTCTGGTCTTTCCGCATTATGGTTGGTCTTGGCATGTTAATGATTTTAGTCGGTGTTTGGGGAACTTGGCTGCGATATAAAAAGAAACTGTATGAATCTAAAGCGTTCTTACGTTTAACTTTCTTAATGGCACCTTCAGGACTTATCGCTATTCTTGCGGGTTGGTTTACAACAGAAGTAGGACGTCAACCTTGGGTTGTTTATGGCATACAACGAACACGAGATGCGGTATCTGCACATGGCGAAATGCATATGAGCATCAGCCTGCTGATCTTCTTAGTTGTTTATAGTTCTGTATTCGGTGTTGGATATGCCTATATGTTAAAACTGATCCGAAAAGGTACGCCGGAGGTTCATCATGGGAATTGATTTACCCGTTATTTGGTTCATTATTATCGTATTTAGTACGTTAATGTATATTGTGATGGATGGGTTCGATCTGGGTATCGGTATACTTTACCCATTTATTAAAAGTGACCAAGATCGTGACTTAATGATGAATACCGTTGCCCCTGTATGGGATGGTAACGAAACATGGTTAGTTCTAGGAGGAGCTGCATTATTTGGTGCCTTCCCATTAGCTTACTCGGTTATTCTTGATGCTTTGGCAATGCCTTTAACCTTAATGCTTGTTGCCTTAATTTTTCGTGGTGTCGCTTTTGAATTTCGCTTTAAAGCCGATGACCACCACAAAGGCTTTTGGGATAAATCATTTATCTTGGGTTCTATCTTAGCCACCTTTATGCAAGGTGTTGTCGTGGGTAGCGTTGTTCAAGGTTTACCTGTTGTTAATCGCGCTTTTGCAGGTAGTTATTTTGACTGGTTATCCCCTTTTGCTCTCTTTTGTGGGGTTGGATTAGTTATCGCCTATTCATTATTAGGGTGTGGCTGGCTAATTATGAAAACCGAAGGTCATTTACAACAGGAACTCTATAAGGTTGCTAAACCTCTTACACTTATTATGCTTGCGGTCATTGCCGTCGTCAGTGCATGGACACCATTAGCACAACCTGCGATTGCTGAACGTTGGTTCACATTACCGAACCTATTCTTCTTTTTACCTGTTCCTCTTTTAGTGTTGTACAGCACTTGGTTAATTTTACGCTCAGTGAAAAAGCGGGGTCATTATCTTCCTTTCTTTGGTGCACTGGCTTTAGTTTTCTTAGGTTTTGCAGGATTAGGGATAAGTATTTGGCCTAACATTATTCCACCTACAATTAGTTTTGTAGAAGCCTCTGCACCACCTGAAAGCCAAGGATTTATGCTAGTTGGCGCACTATTTATTATTCCAATCATTCTCGTTTACACATTCTGGAGTTATTACGTTTTCAGAGGAAAAACAAATTATGAAGAAGGTTATCACTGATCCACAAATACAAAATAAACCCTCATTATTAAAAAAATGGGGATGGTTGATTACTATTTGGTTTTGTAGTGTATTAGCTTTATTTGCTGTTTCTTCTCTATTTCGTTTTTTAATGACATTAGCGGGAATGAAAGTCAAGTAAAGGCAAAGTCCATACAGCAATATAATTAATTAGCATCCAATACGGTAAGCTATGGAATAAAAGTAAAAAAGGGCTGGAATTATCTTCAGCCCTTTTATCTTTATTTAAGATAAAGGGTACGCTTTAATGTCAGTAAAACTTAAACTATTCTTATTAGATACTTTTTTACAGCTCATTTTATATAAATGACTTTGTTATAAAAGAAAACACAAAAACAAATATTTTTATTTTCCTATGATTAACTAAATTTAGATCATACTCCTTGATAAAATCACTTTAAACACATCACTTTTGATTAATAATAAGAGATAAAATCTTTTTTATGCATTTATTACGATAAATTAAAATATAGATAATCCTATAAAAAGCCATCTTTTCTAGAAATAAGATGGAATGAATGTTGAATTAGGTTTCCAAAGTAATTATGATATCGCCGCCTAGAGCAGTTATATCTGTCTGTATTTTTAAATAAAAACACGTCAAGTGCGTCATTTAGATATGCCTATATGTTTAATTCAAGAATTAAATACACTCCCTATTAAAAGGGTGGATAATCTCTGTTAAAAATACAGATTTTGATAATTTAGATTTATCTTAATTGATAAGAAAGATCACTTACACTAGGCTTACGTATTGTTGCTACTAAATTAAGGATGAAGTCATGAATTGGTATTTGGAAGTCATTAAAAATAATTACGCTAACTTTTCAGGCCGTGCTCGCAGAAAAGAATATTGGATGTTTACACTCGTAAATACCATTATTATTACTGTTTTATACGCTATTGTAATTTCATCAATAGATATGAATACGGGTGAAATGAGTGGATTAGGTTCAATTGTTGGTATTATTTTAGGCATCTACTCTTTAGCTGTTATCGTACCTAGCATTGCAGTAACTATTCGTCGCTTCCACGACCAAGATAAATCAGGTTGGATGTTCTTACTTGCATTTATTCCCGCTATTGGTGGATTAATTGTTTTTGTCTTTATGTGCCTTGAAGGTACTAAAGGTGACAACAGATTCGGCCCAGACCCTAAAGCTTAATCTATTGCTGAATTAATATGACAATACAGTGAGTGTACCTATATTAAGTTTACTCACTGTATTAATTGATTTTCCCCACTTTTATTACGACCATCTGAAAACATGTCCTTTCTTTAAATCACTCCCCCATCTCCTACCGCATTATACTTTGCTATTTTTATTTACCTCTGAATTCTCTAATTAATGTTACAGAGTTCTTACATCAAACTTATCGCATTGATTCTTAAATTTTTTATTACTCGTTTGGCCCTAATCACACTATATAAGTAAAAAATACGTATTCCTTTACTAAATCAATGCTAACGTTGATAATGACTATCATTATTAATTGAAAATGATAATATCTACGTCGAAAAAACAATTAAATGAGTCAGGTAAAAAACGTGAGTAACCTAAAAACACCTCAAGAAAAAACGATTTATAAACCAGCGCCTCCTCGTCTAGTTCAAGTAAAGCGCATTACTGATGTGACACCAGGAATGCGTTGTATCACTTTTACAAGTGATGATTTAGATACTTACCCAGCAAATACTGCGGGGGCACATTTAAAAATATTCTTACCTTTAGAAGGTCAAGTTAAACCAACCGTCCCCGGCTTTTCTGAAAAAGGTCCTAAATGGCCTGAAGGCGAACCAAAATCAATCGTACGTACCTATAGTGTTCGAGCTATTCGTCCTGAACAAAAAGAGTTAGATATTGAATTTGCGGTACATGACGATGCAGGCCCTGCTATTCACTTTGCGCTAAATGCTCAGCAAGGCGACTATATTGGGATCACGAATCCTGGTGGCCCTGAGCCTTTATTAGCACCCGCTTCACATTACTATATGGCAGCCGATCCGAGTTCATTACCTGCTTTAATGGCTTTAATTGAAACCATGCAACCGAATGTTCAAGGAAAAGTCGTTATACGCGTAGAAGACGAAACTCATCGCCAAGAAATTAACCACCCAAGTGGCTTAGAGATAATTTGGTTAATAGGTTCTGTTGAAGAACAAACTCAAAACTTAATTAATGAATTTATATCATGGGAATTACCTGCTGAAGATGTCGCATTTTGGATTGCCGGTGAAGACAAAATTATTCGTGCATTAAGACGTCATATTCGCCGAGATAACGGGTACGATCGTAGCTTGATTTATGCCATTCCTTATTGGCGTTTTGGTTATGACGAAGAAGGCTATCACGCTGAACGTCACCATGTTATGGATAATGAAGACGTAAGCTAAGCGATACATTAAAAATTAAGCGTTAACCGTCAGGCTGCCTATTAACTCTCTCAATAATAAGCAGCCTGTTTTATTATAAAAACGTAATTAATGTATATTTTTCTTATTTTGCTGATAACGTCCATCATCATCTATATAGCTGATTGTAATGTCTTGGTTCATGTCAATTCGCTCTTGATATTGAATTTGCTGTTTTGCAAAAGGAGCAATCATAATAGCATTTGTTAAAAGTTCTTCTTTTTTATCATCAAAAGAGAGCTTCGAAATTGTAAAATAATAAGCAGTAGGATTATTTATTTCTAAATATTTTCCATGATGAGTTATCACTATTTGTTTAAAAACCTCTTCGGTAGTTAACTTAAGTTGTGCGGGACGATAAAAAAGTTTAATACGCGTTTGCAATGCTAATTGCAACGTACTGAAGTTTTCTTTATTTTGGGGTTTCGGTGCAATATCTAATACATTTAAATAAAAAACAGATTCTCTATCTTTAGGCAACCTATTTTCTAATTGTTGTATTTTTAATTGTAATCCCCCCTTTGCCGTCATTTTCGCCATCGGGGGAATAACAATAAAAGGGACCGTTGTCGTCTCCGGCGTTGATGCAATATCACCATCATCTATCCAAGCTTGAATTAATGTGGGTTGTTCACTGTGATTAAAAATTTGCAATGTGCGTGTTGAATTATCCATAGGAAAAATTAGACGAGTACGCTCAAGTACTACACTCGCCTTGGTTATGGATGTGATAAGCATAAATAATAAAATAAAAGTCGCATTCATTATTTTTTTCATTAGATATACTCTTTAATCATAAGACATGACTAACGTCGCCGTGCTTGTTATTTTCCCTTGAGTGACGGAGTTAACATTATAAGGATAATAATAAGCTCCCATATTAATAGAGAATGCAGAGGATAAGGTTCCACCTTGATTGACACTAAAAATGCTAGTCGCACTACCTTGTGTATTAATGTTGTCAGATAAAATAAGCGGACTTGTCGTGTTATCACTTTTTACTATACGAAATCCAATCCCACTCGCGCCTTGTGCTGTTGTGTTGGTTAATACCGTTTTATCCGTTGCCAATAAATTTTGGCTTGATAAAAACATTTTAATATTACGTGATGTTTTTGAACCACTTAAAAAGTCTTGGCACGTAAAGTTTAATATAAAGGGAGTATATCCTGCTTTATTTACCGTTTTTGCCTCTTTAATACTAATTAATGGTAATGAAACAACTAAACCTGCATTAGAAAAATTACAGGTTGTCATCACTGGGTTATAAGTAATTTGCATCGGCTGTAAAAAAATATCGTTCTGATCAACGGGCCATTGCCAAGTTAATAAAAATTGAATTAACTTGGTAACAATAGTCAATAACCATTGAACAAGTCCCATACTTGATGCATCTGAAGCTAAAATAACAGGATTTACAATCGCTGTACTACCACTAACTTCTGTGTAATTGCTTGAGGGTTTACTGCTCAATAAGGTAAATTTCAAGGTAAAATTAGTATCTAAATCTGATGCGGGATGTGTGCCCGCTGAAATATTCGTTACATTATCTTTTTCTAATGCCGTTAACGTAATAGAGACAAATTGCTTACCACCATTAAAACCAATTGTTCCCGTTCGACCATCATTAAAAGGTGAAGCAATTCCTACTGTATTGGGAAATAATCCTCTTGCTGTGCATTTAAATGTACCAGGAAATGTTGTTCTGCTCGTTTTGGTGATTGTTGTTGAAGTTGCATTTAAATCTGCAGATAAATCAAAACTCACATTGGGTGCAGTAATAGTGCTATCGGGTTTACAGTTAGCAATAGCTTGCTGACTTATTGTTCCTAATAGCATTAAAAATATAAAGGCAGATGATTTCATATGGCGTTCCTTTATCGACAAATATTACTATTTTTATCCATCGTATTAACTAAATGATTAATCACACACTCTGTTTTTCCTGTTTCATTTAATTTAATCGAGATAGAAGAAGGTAATGCATCGCTTTTAAAATAAAGTACACTCGATTGCCCCACATAACCGATACTCTGTTTTTTATTATTTAAAATTTCAGTACCGAAAGGTAAGCTTTCATTATTTTCTAAAGATGCTCTAATAATAAAAGTTTGGCGTTGATCCGTGGTTAGTGAGAGATGATTAACCGCACCTAAATAAGGCGTAACATGCGTTATATTTCCTACAACTTCTGCATTCGATGGATATTCTGTATTCGTTAACACATAGGTGTTAGTACGATAAGGGATCGT
The DNA here is from genome assembly GCF_033708015.1 of Proteus vulgaris. Taxonomy (NCBI): domain Bacteria; kingdom Pseudomonadati; phylum Pseudomonadota; class Gammaproteobacteria; order Enterobacterales; family Morganellaceae; genus Proteus; species Proteus vulgaris. Next base: position 2,233,226 of record NZ_CP137920.1, read on the forward strand.
ATTCGCCACTAAAACAACACCATGATTATTAGTTAATGTCGCTTTATTCCCATTTACCATCATATTATTCGCCATAGGGGCTTCAATAATGGTATACGTATTTCCTGTATCTCCAGAAAATACAATATGATTAGGAATAGCGACAATCGTTCCTCTAGTGCCTAATCCTCCTTGGCGATAATTATTGGCTTCAGTGTAAGAGGCAGATAAGGTGCTATAAGGATGTCGATAACTCATATTCGCGCCGATTAAATTATTGCCACCCGTTTGATTTGAGCTGGTTAAAGTATAATTGATCAAATCATCTTGACCCGCAGTTCCACTTATACTCAATGTAGATTGCTGATAGCGTGAATCAGTCGCATAAACTGAAGTATTAATATTGGCTCTTTTGTCAAAAAATGAAATTGGCACACTGACGTTTAAATAATAACGAGTTTCTTCTTTATTATCGTAATTTCTTAATTTCGATACAGAAAAATTATAAGCAATATCTTTATAGTTATTTGAATAACCTAACTGATACTCACGATTACTCTCATCCGTATTCCAATAGTTTCGATGTGTTCCTGAAAGAAAAATAACGCCACGCTGCCCACCTAAATATTGATTAAGATTTACAGTAAACGTATTTTTTGCTCTAGAACCTCGTAATGCATCAAACGTTGTGAGATCTAAATCAGAAGAAGCATTATTATTCCCCTGCTGTTTAGCAAGATCATGTTGATAATCTTTCCAAGCCTGATAGTTGTCATGAGCGTAAATTGAGTCCACAAAGCTATAATAATCACGGGTAGAGTAACGATAAGCCGCCAATGTTAAATTCGTTAGTGTCGCATCCATATATTTGCTATATGAGAGACGAAAACTTTGTCCTGTTTTTTTGTCTTTTTGTAAATCTGCACTTGCATGAGTAATATCAGCAGAAATCGCCCCAAACTTAAAATTCCAACCACTACCAATCAATGCTGAATAATAATCTTCACTGACAATGCCACCTGCATAAAGCGTAACCAGATTATTTAAACCATAATGAAGTTCACCTTGCACAAATTTAGGTCGGTAATCTGTATTGTTTATTCGTGACTCTCCCAGTATCACGTTATAACGATAAACCCCTTCTTTTAGCATGTCGGGAACGGCTGAAAATGGCACTGTAAATGACTCTCTTCTGCCATCGGCTTCTTGAATAACCACTAACAGATCACCCCCACCAGCCGTTGGCTGAATATCACGGAAAGAAAACTCACCCGGTGGTACATTCTCTTGAAAAACTAAGTTTTCATTTTGATAAACACTAACTAATGCGTTTGTTTGTGCAACGCCACGAATAATAGGAGCAAATCCTTGGCTTGAATTAGGTAACATGCCCATTTCAGTTGCCAATGACGCTCCTCTAAATGAAATACTGGTAAAAAGTGTTGCCGGCGTATAAAAATCGCCAATTGTTAAGCCTGCGGTTATCTGGCTTAATGCTTTATAAACATAGCGTGTATTATTTTTCCATTGGCTTTTGCCATGAGAATAATAAGAGTAGTTAGATTCATCTCTAAATTGCCACGCGCCTAAATTAATACCTGAATTAATATTGGCAAAAAAATTCTCGTTATTGCTTTTACTTCCTTTTTTTTCTTTATAGTTATAATAGTTTAAATTATAAGACAATATCAGTGCAGAAATGCCTTGCTCCCAATAACTGGGGTCTACATACCCTACTTCTGATTGTTTAACAGAGATCTGAGGTGCAGTGATATCGAGCCTTAATCTATTAACATCTAATGTTGAAGCAACCCCTGTTGCCAACTCATTGGATAAAATTGTGTTGTTCTGTGCTATTTTTTGTTTTGCTAACAACGATAAATTTAAACCTAACTTATTTACATCATTCGGTTCAAAACTAATACCTGCATTATTCCCTAGCACATTGACTTCAAATTGTCCTTTCCATACTTGATTAATATAAACATCGACTAGTTGTTTTCCTTCTGGAATTTTGTCATCAATATAAAATCGTGAAATATCACTATTCTTTGATTTTCCTACTAATAAAGATGTATCAAATCCCTCTGCATACAGATCCTGAGCATAACTTTGTATTCCTAAAAAAATAAGGATTGAGAGATATTTTGGATTATTCACGATGTTATCTCGATTAGAGTTTAATATTCTGTGATTTATAAACACCAAAATCATCAACATAAATAACAACAACGGAATTACTTATTAATCTATTAATTAAAGGTAACTCACGAGAAGATTGTGGAGGGATCATTTCAGAATCAGTAAGCGTAAGACGTGGTGTCTCTTGTGTAGAAATAGATGCGATTGTGAAATGATATTGTGAGTTATTTTTAACTAAAACTTTATTACCATTTAATTGATAAGTAACTTTTTCATTAATACGCTCTGGATTATCAGTAAGTCCTTCAGGTCGATAGAAAATTTTAATTCTTGTTTTCATTGCTAATTGAAGATAGCTTTTTCCTTTTAGTACTTCCGCATTCTCTGGAATATCCAAAATATTTAAATAATAGACTTGCTCAATATTGCCCGATGATGTTTTATCAGTATTTTTTATTTTTAATGTTTGACCTTGCCTACCTGCAATTTTTACAATCGGTGGATATAAATAAAAAGGAGAGTTTGCATCTTCAGGTGTTGAATTTATGTCACCATCATCTATCCAACTTTGTACTAATGAAGCTAAATCACCATTATTAGTTAATTGAATATTAACACTGTCTGTTCCTTCATGATAGATAACACGAGTACCATTAATAATAATATTCGCTAATACAGTCGAGGGTAATATCAAGATAATTAAAAGAAATATTAATTTTTTCATTATAAGCCCCCAAAAAAGCCAGACCCATTGAGTCTGGCTTTTTATATTATAAATAAGATACTGTATAAATAACGCTAGAATGCACGGGCCCTGTTTTAGCCGCCGTCGCATTTGTTTTATAATAACTGGCAATTAAACGCAGAGTATCTGAATCTGGTGCTGTTTTATCACCTTTAATGCCTGTATCAAAAGTTGCATTCAGTGGTATCGCAACCGTAGGTGCGGCGGGTGTTGATAAACTAAAACCAACATTTTTTGCCACTAAGGGATCATTTTCATTAGTGGTATCATTGACTAAATATAATCCATTTGTGGATATGGTATTTGCAGATGAGAAATGTATCTTTAAATTACTTCCACTCGGCGTAGATGCTGGCGCACAATCAGAGAATGTCAAAGCAAACTCTTTTTGATTTTTGGCAATAACAGTATTTGCCGTTGTTCCAGCATCCGTTACAGTAATAGGATCTAATAAAATGGAAAAGTCCGCACTATTTCCTCCATTAATTGTACAAGTGGTATCACTAATGGCACCAGAGAAAGAAATTATTCCACCAGCGCTGTTGGTTGCGGCAAATGCCGACGTCGACAATATAGCCACTGATAATAATGACAGTGGGAGTTTATTTTTAAACATATATAACCCCAAGAATAGATAAATATTTAATTAGCAAAAATAAGCTTCTATTATTGCCATCATTAACTAAAGGTGAAGAATGAAGACCCTAGTCAATTTGATATTAGTCATACTTTAAAAAACCAACAGAGCAATTTATTGAGTTTTTTAAAATTGTGATTTAAGTCAAACATAATTGGAGTTGTATTTAATAAATATATGAAATATTAATATTCTATCATTATCATCTAATTGAAATATTATAAACCAAAAAACAATAACAATTAATTTATTAATAACTAATCAGAAAAGGAATGCTTATTAATTGACTTGTTTTGATAATCTTTTATTCAACTTAAATGTTCTATAATTAATAAAAAAGATAAATAAATAGTTTATTTAAAGATATAAATAAAAAAGGTCACATTAATATGTGACCTTTTAATTTTTATACAAAATTTCGCATACTCTCTTTAATCATTATAAGCTGCAAGTACATGCTGACATAATGTAGAGCGTACACAATCTTCTTGCATAAATTTAATCACCCCTACTCGGTTATTAGCCTCAAATCGAACCAGTGCATCTGCTAATCCAGACGGTACATTAGCAGGTAAATCACACTGTGTAATATCCCCATTGACGACAACGGTGACATTTTCACCCATTCTAGTTAGAAATAATTTCATTTGATTTACAGTAACATTCTGCGCTTCATCTAAAATAACAAATGCATTTTCAAAAGTACGACCTCGCATATAAGCGAAAGGCGCAATTTCGACTTTACCAATTTCAGGCCGTAGACAATATTGTAAAAATGAAGCGCCTAAACGTTTAACTAATACGTCGTAAACAGGACGAAAATAAGGTGCAAACTTTTCAGCAATATCTCCGGGTAAAAAACCGAGGTCTTCATCAGCTTGCAATACTGGTCGAGTCACTATAATACGCTCTATTTCTTTATTAATTAAAGCATCGGCGGCCATTGCAGCACTAAGAAAAGTTTTACCACAGCCAGCTTCCCCTGTGGCAAAGATAAGATTCTGATGTTTAATTGCATTTATATATTGACGTTGAGCTTCGTTGCGAGGCGATAATACACGCTCATCACGTTTTTCTCTCGCCATACCAATCGTATCGATATCCCCAAAGCCTGGTAAAACCATAACATTATCTCGATGCGCTCCATTACGTTGTTCTTTACGTGAGGTGCGTTTATTTTCTCGGCGTAAACGTGTTGCTGCTTTTTGTCTACTCATAGTGGTATTTACCCTTGTTAGTCTTCAAAAAGTCATCGACATCTCTGTTTATATTCCATTCACTTACCGATGAGTCCCCTTCAGACTCGGTTTAGTCGCAGAAAACAAAAAAACCGGTCACAATCCTGAACATTAAACATCAATGAACGGTTGTTGCCGGTTTTCTGTAAGTAACGAGATATTTCCATTGCTTCTGTCATTCATATTCCCCATCATGGAGTTAGAGTGAAAATTAACGAAGCTTTATGACAGTATAATGACAAAAGAAAAATATTTTCAATACTGAGATGCTTTATAACGAGATAGACTTAACATAAAAATAACAATAAATGTTATTTTAGGGGGAGTTAATGAATTTTTTGCGATTACCTTTTATCTATTGGCTGCTACTTAACCTAATCCCATTTATCGGTTTTGAACTTCACTCTGGCTCTCTTAAAATGGGCTTCTTTTTTTACCTCGGTTTACTTACCATTACAACTTCTGGGATCTGGCTTTTTTATTGTCTCTCCTTTTTTATTAAACAAAAAACGTCTCCTAATCCCAATCACACACCTCGGCAATTAGTGACAGCTGGTCCTTATAAAATAAGCCGCAATCCTATGTATCTCGGTTTTTTAGATATGAGTATTGGGTTGTTTTTTATTTTTGGTAATTGGGGATTTTTAGGTGCGGCAATTGCGTTTTACTTTATTACTGATCGCTATACGATAGTACGTGAAGAAAAAATCTTAAGTGAATTATTTCCGCAAGCGTGGCAACAATATTGTCGCCACGTTCGTCGTTGGATGTAAAATAATTACAATTAAGGTTGTTTGCAGTTATTCGCTAAACGATAGCCAGCCTTAATCGCCTCGCTCTCTGTTTTAAACAAAACCGCATTTTTGTCTGACATTGTTTTATAACCCGAGCAATGTGAAAAATGGTAAATCTTACTATTTACATTACCTTTAATATCTTCAGATTGTGATGTGTTTATTTGCTTAGGTATTTCAGTTTTAGCTTTAGTCACTAACGTACTATTTGTTGCAGATAATCCAACACCACTGTTTTTATGCCCTAATTGCCATTTCATTTCACCCGTCACAAAGGGATTGTGATATCCAACAATACGAGCAATACGGTTATCACGCTCTTTTTCCCATGCTGTTGGTGGATAAGCATTATCCCAAGCCATTAATAGCTGTTGTTGCTGACGTGACATAGAGAGGTTATAACGATCATGCAGATAGAAATAAACCCTTGCGACTTGACCTTTAACGTCATTACGAGGTTCAAAAGTCCGTGAAGAAAAATCAACACGGCTACGACATTGACCATATTGGTAAGGCGCTTTTGCAGGTAATTGTCCAAAACTAAAATTGCTACGATCACCGTTAACTTCACCAATAGATGGCGCTAAATTGTGTAAATCCGCTTCAATTTTGCCAAATACAGGATCGTTTTTTACGCAATTTGTTCGCCCTCCATTTTGCCAACATTGACGTTGATGACCAAAAACCCATGCAGGTACAATATGCTCCCACTCAATACGTTCCGCTCTCGTTTGCTGAGTTCTGACATTATAACCACAACTGGCTAAATCAACCCGTCCTCCAGATTTACCTACCCATTCCCAATCACAACCACAATAAATAGTACCTTGTGATTTTTGATTTTGATCATAATAAATACGTTCTCTTGCTATCTCTTTTGCTTTTGTAAAATTTTCAGGAGCCTGAGCTTGAACATTTGATGTGATAAAAAACAAACTTAATACAATCGCGGTATAGTGTAATATTTTTCTCAATGTGGTATCTGCCTTACTTTTTATTTTATTAAACCCAATAAGAATTATCTTTAATAACTCTCTGATAACCTTATTTTTATTTATCCTAATATTACCTTTTTTTTATTTATTTTGGACAATCTTTCTTGCTATTTTTTGTATAAAAAAATAAAACAATAAGCGTGAATGGTGATAGAAAAAGCCGTTATTCTCGACATTAACGCAAAAGGGATTTGCTATGGTTTAGTCCATCAATGATTTGGAGAAATTTAAAAATGAATGAGAATATGCTGAATTTAATGGACGAATTAGTCGAGATAACAAAAAAGCATGCGAATAACGAAGATGTTAAAGCGCATGCCAGTTTAGAATCTGAGAATAAACTACGAATTCAAATTATTATTTCCGATAAAAACGAACTGGATATTACATTAAACTCTCTACAACACGCAATATAAGTCATTATACACTCGGACGCTTGCGATATAACCATAATCCCGGCAAGGATAGCCCGATAGAGAGCGCACCGACAATAAATGAAGCTTTAAGGAAATTAGTAACTAAAGCTTCAAAAATTTCTGCGCTATAACCAATTTGTGTTAACTTCACCACTGAGATCATCGCGATATATGCATTTATTCCAGGGAACATTGGAATAACTGCGGCAACAGTAAAGACTTTAGGGTGTGCAAGCCACCAACGTGACCATTGAATACCAATGCACCCGACTAAAATAGCGGCACAAAAACTTGCCCATTCTATATTCATCCCACTCATGACTAAAACAGTGCGAGAGCCGTGACCTATTGCTCCTAATAATGCGCAATATTTTAATGCTCTTAAAGGCACATTAAATACCATTGCAAAACCCACAGCAGGAATAGCCGCTAAAACCATATCTTCAATTAGGGTAAGAATTATCATTATTATGCCCAATCTCTTAACCCCCATACGGCCATGGCTAAAATAACGCCTAAACAGGTTGCCAATGTTAACATGGTTGCCATTGCCCAACGCGCTAAGCCGGTATTAACATGCCCTTTAAACATATCAGCAACAGCATTAATTAAAGGAAATCCGGGAACCAACAATAAGACACTAGCAGCCATTGAAATCGTTGCCGTCGTTTGAAAATAAGAGAGTTTTAATAATAGACCTGAGACTGAAGTCGCTACAAATGCCGTAATACAGAAATTAATTAATGGATTCATTTGGCGATGTGTTAATACTTGACGTACAAACATACCCAGACCACCACCAATGGCAGAAACTAAAAAGCCATCCCAATTGCCGCCATTTAATTTAGAAAAACAACCACAAGATAAGGCAACCATAACAATAATTACCCAACGTGGATAGCGTAAGGGTTTTATATGTTCAAAACGTTTTCTTGCTTCATGAATATCTGCAAGGTGATGTTCAACCAAAATAACAATATGCTGAACCTCTGTCACAACATGCATATTAATACCGCGGTCAACTATCTTTCGTGTTGAAGTTTGGCAATGTCCGTTAACAATCGTGGTTAATACAACCGCATTAGCAGAAATTGCACTTTCGACTTGATGTACACCTAAAGCTAAACCTAAACGGGTTGAAAGCTGTTCAACCAGCATGCTTTCTGCGCCATGTTGCAATAGTAACAGCGCAGTTTGAATACATAACTTGGTAATTTCACGCTGTTTATCTTGTGAAATGGCAGTGCACTCCGCCATTATCTCATTATCCATACTATGCCTTAGTTTTAATCAAAAACGAGCCATTGCTAATATAAACTTCATCAGCATAGCGCATTTCTCGCTCTATTATCTTTCAATACTATTATGAACAAATAAAATATTTTAGGCAGTAGGTAGATCAATTTTATAGATGGATATTCATAAATATTGCTACAGGAAAGTACCGTATAATAATAAAACACACTTTCATATTCTAACTCACATAATCAAATGGCTGTCACTGTCTTAATAAAAAAGCACTTATACAAGTGCTTTATAAACCCACTTAATTAAGAAATTTAATAAGGTTTAATTACTTCACTAATTTATTAGCTTGGATATACGACTCATCCAGTGTTTCTGCAACAAATACCGATACACCATAAACAGAAGAGATAACAGAAGAGAGTTGAACGAGTTGCTCTTTATCATTTTTTTGTGGATCGGCAGTCATTATCATGCCTACACAATATTCGCTAAGAAGCGCTTTCCCCTCTTTTAGCCAACGTCTAACCGCTTTCATTCCCTCCATACCTTCTTTATTATCCACTTTATTCTTTTTGTTGATAGAAGGATAAACCAAGGCAAATTTTCTTTTTTCGTTTAGTACCACATCCATTTCAGCAATCCAGTTATTCGCATCGTCTAATGTTTCTGGGAAAATTTTCATCGTAATCACTGGAAATTGGTCAACATTCATAACAATAAAATTTTTATTATTCAACATAATACTCATCTCTAATTAATAACAATGACTCCACTTTAGAATGACTATCATTCTCAATCAATAAAGATCTGGGTATTTAAAATAAAACCGCATTAATAAGCAATCTCATTCACAAATCAATTTAAAATGGTTAGGCTTAAATACAAAAAATAAAAAACCCCTAAATAGAGATCTAGGGGTCAAAACTATTTTCTAATTTTTATAAAAAGTTAGCGAACAACTAACACGGACTGTTTAGCATAAGCGACAATACCTGATGCATTTGAGCCCAATAGGTGAGTTGAAATACTTGGACGACGAGAGCCTATTACAATCAAATCGGCATGAATTTTTTCAGCGAGTTCTAAAACTTTATCTCTTGCAGAACCAAATACGGCTGAAAATTCAACTTGTTCATTTGGTAAATCAATGCCATTGGCTAATTCTTGCAGTTGCTCTTGTACACGCTCAAGTGCTTTATTTGCAAAAGAACTGAGCATGTCGTAATGGTAGCTATAACTAATAGAAAACCGTGAAATATCAGGAATAGCATGGAAAAGATGCAGTTTTGCACCTTCTAATTTGGCAATATAAACAGCGTGTTGTAAGGCTTTAGTCGTTAACTCATCTTCTGAAATATCAACAGGTACTAGAATTGTCTTGTACATAGCAACTCCTCATTATCAGATTATTGTCTGTTTATTATTGTAGCGTTAAACCCACAGCTTGCTTATTTAATCTTCCTCAAGATGCCATTTATGCAATTGTCGATGAATAAAAGGTGTGACTACAAGCCCAATTGATAAAATAAAAACACACTGAAGAAATAAACCATAAATTGCAATAAAAAAGCGCCCTGTTGGGGTTGCAGGTGCTGGCTCTACCGGTTGACCACTTAACATAGAAATTGCGTTTAATGAAGATTCCATAAAGGTATGACCTTCGATTAAATAAAAACCTAATACTCCCGGTAATAATCCTAAGAAAAAGAAAATAGAGCCTATTACATAATAGCGTAAGATGCGTAGAATAAAATGATCGAGCCTTAAAAGTTCTTGAGTAAATTTTTCCATTCTATCGATTTTCTAGACTGTTTATTCAATAAACTTATATTGAATAAATAAGATAAGCTACGCAAAAACTAAAAAAATATGCTACGAGAAATACTCATAGCATATTAGTAATAGATTAACGAACAACTAGCACTGAAATTTCAGCATAGCGAACAACACCCGCTGCCGTTGAGCCCAATAAATGAGTGCTAATATTCGGTCTACGTGAACCAATCACGATTAAATCTGCTTGAATATCTTTTGCTGTGACTAAAATTTCATCACGAGGTGAGCCAAAAGTAACCGTATAAGCGACCTTTTCAGCAGGTAAATCCACCGAATCCACCAACATTTGCATATCATTCTCTGCTTTCACGGTTGCTTTATCTTTAATTTCTGGATACCCCAATGAATAAGCATTAATAATTGCTGAAGAGATTGGAAGAACATGAATTAAATGTAAATTAGCTCCTGTTTCTTTTGCTAAATACACAGCATGTCGTACCGCTTTACTGGTTAACTCTTCTTCCACAATATCAATAGGCACTAAAATCGTTTTATACATAATAACTCCTCTCAACTCTCCATTTGCCTTAATCTTATCGCAATAACCCAAAGATTACTGTGAGTGAATTAACTAAAAACAATCTAACTTTAATAGAAACCTACTTTAATTATTAATACGTTAAGCTAAAAATAAAAGTGATCATTCAAAATAGTTTGCATTATGTTGTTGCGTTAATGTCCATATTTGATTGCGAATATTTCGGATACTATCGATCAATTCTGATGCGGTTAATCCTATTGGTCCAATACCTTTTTTAACTAAGATATCCGCTGACATTCCATGTATCCAAACCGCGCTTTTCACTGCATCAGACATTGTCATTCCTTGTGCTAAAAAACTGCCCATAACGCCTGTTAACACATCACCGCTCCCTGCGGTTGATAATCCACTATTACCCGTTGTATTAATTGTAATTTCCCCTTTCGGAGAAGTCACTACGGTATTTTGTCCTTTGATAATTGCCCAGCAATGATAAATTTTCGCAATTTCCTTCGCCGCATCTTCTCTATTATTTTGGATATCATTTAGCGTGCAATTAAGCAAAATAGACGCTTCTTTGGGATGAGGCGTTAATACACATTGCTGATTAAGCGAGTATTCTGATCTATGTTTCGCTATTAACACTAATGCATCCGCATCAAAAACATAAGGTCTATTTTCATTACACTGTGCTAAAGCTATTGATAACATCTCTTCCGAGTTTTCAGATAATCCCAATCCACATCCAATCGCCCAAGCAGAAATATCTTGCTGATCTATCAATGCTTGTGCTGTTTTAAGCATAAGCTCGGGAGCACTATCAATAAAAGGGACAGGAAGTTGTGGCTGAGCAAAGCCAAGAAATACTTTTCCACACCCTGCTTTCAATGCACTTTTACCTGCTAACACAATAGCACCACTCATTCCTTCTGCGCTGCCTATAATCCCTAATGTGCCGAATGTTCCTTTATGTGTATTTCCTGATTTGCGCTGATAAAGTGCGGGATAATGAGTGATCGCCTGTAACAGTTGTTCTTCATTCATATGATGCCCCCTTCTTTTTCTGCATTTTTTCTTATTGCTCGCAATGGGCGTTTTATCACATTCTGTTTGTATTAACGTTCAAAGTATAGCGTGGTTTCAACAAATAAATGGGATCACAGACTATTTTGTCTCTTTATCATGCTAATAATTTCAATATGATAAAATGCTTTTATCATCACTATTCATACCTTGCTGAGACTTTGCTATTCTAATGACCTAGCTTGATATGATTTATAAATTAAAGACACAGGAACGTAGATAATGAACGAGAAGTTTAAAACACAAGCAGATGTGGAAACATTAGCAGAAGAAGTCGCTTGCTTAAAAACATTAGTCACCTATATGTTAAAAGCATTAGGTCAAGCAGATGCGGGACGTGTTATTTTAAATATTGAACGTGCAATTGCGGAAGTTGATGACGAAAAACAAGCAGAGACATTCCGCAATACGATTAGCCAAATTAAGACAGCTTATCGTCAATAATACGTTGATTTTCGAATTGAGTGTTTGTACATATTTTTACTTTATTCTCTAAACTTTTTGTGCTGCACAAATAAACAAATTTTGGGATCAAATTTCCTATATACTCATTCTCGAAATAAACCATTCTTTATTCATTTAGCTACCCCTCTATCTTTATAGAGGGGATTTTTTTCTTTTTATCCCCCATTTTCAATTCAAGCCATTTTCATGCCAACCAAGTGATAATGCGTTTATTTTCTTTATTTTTATCTAATATTCATTATCAAACCAATTTTTGTTTAAATTTTTTAATGTTATTTAGATTAAAGAATAGAATTAGGATCCTTCCCATCATTGCCAACACGTACATAGATTAAGCGATTAAATACAATGCATTAAAATTACCTTAACGCTAACGGATGAACATTTAGTTTTTTTATTCTGATTTTTATGTTTAAAACACACATTTCGTTATTTTTAACACAAATAAAAACTAGCAATATAAAATGTAAATAAAGATAAATCCTAATATCACTATATTTTTAGTTATTTTTATTTACTGTGACTTATGAAATTTTATTAAATAAAAAATTGCTAGCTTATTGTCCCTAAACACAATTATAACGAAAATAGCTAAACCCAATAGGATTAAAAATATTAACCATTTGTATTTTGCACTTATTCTGATTTATCGTCATCCCTGTTTATATGTTACACTCAATAATTACGCACTAAAAATAAACATGAGGCTAAAATGAAACCACTTCTCTTATCTCTGCTATTATTACCTGCCGTTGCTTTTGCGAACCCAACAAAAATGGCAGATGATTACTGCGATACCTTTAAAGATATCTCAATTAAAGCTTATGATACAAAAGAGCCTGCAGAGAAAATTGCTAAAGATGCAATGGCTTCTCTAAACGCAAAGAAATTTGATTTTGCAAAACTGGATGCAACGGAAGCGCAATTCACTGAAGGTGCGATTGAGGTTGTTAATTCTCTACGTGAAGCCAAATCTGAAATTGGCTCTCGTGCAGAATTCCAAGACGGTTTAACTCAAATTATTGCGGCTTGTAAAATTCAAATGGTCGCGGCATTAGAAGAGTCAAAAAAATAATCTTCTTATTAAAAAAAATGAGTAGCAATCAATTTAAAGAGTAGAAATTATCCTGCTCTTTTTTATTTCTTTCCATCAATTATTCTTCTTCCCTTTTGCTTTTGTTTTTTCTCTTCCTCTATAAATAATTCAAGATGTCGTTAGGCGATAGCTTGATGTATAACGAGTATCAATTATGCAGTATCTATCTATCGATATTAAGGTTTATAATACCTCGGTAAATACTTGTTAGTACTGGCCATAAAAAGGAGATATTGTGAGCAACGAACAATCCATCCAGCGTTTAAGAAGACTACGCCAGTCCGAAAACCTGCGCGCACTCTTTCAAGAAACCACACTGACTAAAAATGATCTCGCTCTACCTATATTTGTAGAAGAAGGGCTTGATGATTATCAACCGATTAAAAGCATGCCCGGTGTCGTTCGTATTCCTGAAAAACGTCTTGCTTATGAAATTGAACGTATTGCAAAAGCAGGCATTAAGACAGTCATGACTTTTGGGGTATCTCATCACCTTGATGAAACAGGGAGTGATGCTTGGAAAAGTGATGGCTTAGTTTCTCGTATGTCGCGTATTTGTAAAGATGCCGTACCTGAAATGATTGTCATGTCTGATACCTGTTTTTGTGAATACACCTCACATGGTCACTGTGGTGTTTTACATGGTGATCATGTTGATAATGACGAAACTATTTATAATTTAGGTCTTCAGGCTGTTGCTGCAGCACAAGCGGGAGCTGACTTTATTGCTCCATCAGCCGCAATGGACGGTCAAGTCGCTGCTATTCGTGCCGCACTTGATAAAGCTGGGTTTAGCAACACAGGTATTGTTTCTTACTCAACTAAATTTGCGTCTGCCTTATATGGTCCTTTCCGTGATGCAGCGGGCTCTCGCTTAATTGGTGATCGTAAAACTTATCAAATGAACCCAATGAACCGCCGTGAAGCGATCCGCGAATCATTAATTGATGAGCAAGAAGGCGCTGATATGCTGATGGTAAAACCCGCTGGGGCTTATTTAGATATTATTCGCGATGTGCGTGAACGCACGCTATTACCTTTAGCGGCTTATCAAATCAGCGGTGAATATGCACAAATTAAATTTGCAGCATTAGCGGGTGCAATTGATGAAGATCGTGTTGTGATGGAAACATTGGGCTCCATTAAACGTGCTGGTGCAGATTTAATTTTATCTTACTACGCACTTGATTTAGCGGAAAGAAACCTACTTTAACAATCTTATGCTCGATGAGTAGATACTCTAAATAATTCAAGATGTAGCTAGGTGACAAATGCATGAGTCACTAGGCGCATACAAGATATGTGACTAGCGCGAATGAACGCAGTCAACAACGCGACAACTTGAAGTATAACGAGTACTTTTATTATGAGGCGACTATGGATAACTGTATTTTCTGTCAAATCGTTGCTGGAAAGGCACCTTGCCATAAAATTTGGGAAGACGAACATCACCTTGCATTTCTGTCTATATTTCCGAATACCAAAGGCTTTACCGTTGTTATTCCTAAAAAACACTATCCAAGTTACGCCTTTGATCTCAGTGATGAAGCTTTAGCTTTATTAGTGATTGCCACAAAGAAAGTAGCAAAAATCTTAGATAAAACATTTCCTGATGTTTCCCGCTCAGGCATGTTTTTTGAAGGATTTGGGGTTGATCATGTCCATAGTAAGCTTAGTCCGATGCATGGCACGGGTGATATGACGAAATGGGCGCCCATTGAAAATAAACAGAAAATTTTCTTTGATAAATATCCAGGTTATCTTTCATCTCACGATTTTGAACGAGCGAATGATGAGGAGCTTGCACAATTAGCGGCTCTGATCAGAAAAAATAGCCAATAGTAAAAATCTAGTCAGCGCTTCTTATACATATAAGAAATCTTTAGATAATAAAAAACGCCCAGTTTTAATTTTTGAACTGAGCGTTTTTTTATCAAGATTAAAACATTATTGAGTTGGAAGCTTGGCTTCCATGGGTAAATAAAGCTGAACTTTCCGTTCAAGAAGCTCAATTAATGCCGGATCGTTAAAGCGATAATTATCAGGAATTCCCAATAAATATGCTTTTTTATAGCGCATTGTTGCAGGAAAATATGCCAATAATCGATTTAAATGTTTAGATTCCATGACAAGCACTAAATCAGCCCATTTTAATAATTCGTTATCAACGACACATTGCGCATCTTTGCGCGTCCCCGCTGAAAGCGTATTAATACCTTCTCTATCTGCAAACAACAGTTCCGCAGTTGGGCTTCGCCACTGATTTTTACTGCAAATAAATAAGATATTCATCTTTATTCACTATCAGATAACGCATTTAATCGACGCTGACTACGAGAAATTCTTGGGTATTCAATTCCTAGTTGTGCAGCTCTGGTCATTTTCAGTGATCGAGTATATAAATTAGACCATTTTTTTTCTGGTTTAAACATTACTCGTGAACAACCCATTTCTTGATGTTTATTTTTGCGGTTAACGCATTGACGCCAACCACGATCTCTTTGTATAGACATAATAACCTCTCAGATTAAAGGGATAGCAGCCGCAGTAATACGGAGAGGATCTAACAAGGCACTATTTTAGTTGAATTAGGTAAATCTGCAATGGTTTATTTTTATACAAAGAGAAATCAGCGAATATAGATTTATTGTGCAAAGCATATAGAAGAAATAAACAAAATTATGGGATGAAGATGAGTTAATTACTAATAAAAAAATAACGAATAAGCCATTATTAGACTTATTCGCCATTTAAAAATAAAACCGGTCAGATTATTTATAATTAATCGCTGTTGGCTTATCTAACATAATCTCAGCTTTTGCGGGTTCTGTCTGTGCAATCACTTTACCTTGGCGAAGAGAATAACGCACCGGTACTTGGCGACGTAAAGCGTCAAATCCATTATCTGCAGGCAAAATAATCATATTTGCACTTTTTCCTACTTCCACACCGTAATCAGTGAGTGCTAATGTTTTAGCACTGTTATGACTAATTAACTCTAATCCATTATCAATTTGACCATAGCCCATTAATTGGCAAACATGTAGCCCCATATGTAAAACTTGGAGCATATTTGCTGTGCCTAATGGATACCAAGGATCAAAAACATCATCATGACCAAAACAGACGTTAATATTATTTTCTAACATCTCTTTTACGCGAGTGATCCCTCGACGCTTTGGATAAGTATCAAAACGACCTTGAAGATGAATATTAACTAAAGGATTCGCCACAAAGTTAATACCCGACATTCTTAATAAACGGAATAAACGCGAAGTATAAGCGCCATTATAAGAGTGCATTGCAGTTGTATGGCTTGCTGTCACTCTTGAGCCCATATTTTCTTTATGTGCTAAAGCGGCAACAGTTTCAACAAAACGCGATTGCTCATCATCAATTTCATCACAATGAACATCAATTAAGCGATCATATTTTTGTGCTAATGCAAAGGTTTTATGGAGTGACTCAACACCATATTCACGCGTAAATTCAAAATGTGGAATAGCGCCTACAACATCCGCACCTAATTTTAATGCTTCTTCTAATAATGCTTCACCATTAGGGTAAGACAAAATACCTTCTTGTGGAAAAGCAACGATTTGTAAATCAACCCAAGGTTTAATTTCTTCTTTCACTTCCAGCATGGCTTTTAATGCTGTGAGTGATGCATCCGAAACGTCAACATGAGTTCTAACATGTTGAATACCATTAGCAATTTGCCATTGAAGTGTTTGCCATGCGCGTTGTTTAACATCATCATGAGTTAACAGTGCTTTTCTTTCAGCCCAACGCTCAATACCTTCAAATAACGTTCCCGATTGATTCCAATTCGGTTGCCCTGCTGTTTGTGTGGTATCTAAATGAATATGAGGTTCAATAAAAGGAGCGTGAACTAAACCACCTTGCGCATCTAATGCTTCAGGATGAAAATCATATTCAGGTTGTGGCTCTATCGCTTCAATTTTGTTGTTTTTAAGCGTAATACGCCATAAACCTTCTTTTTTAACTAGACGTGCATGATTAATTTGTTCGATATTCTTACCCAGCATGACTTATCTCCGCTTGTCGAGCTGCACGACGATTTAATATTGGATTTAATACAGCATAACTAATTGCACCACCTAATACGGCATTAACAGGTACGATACCTGGTAACCAGTGCCCTGCCATAATGCCAATGGCAACAGCGAGTAACGCAACCCAATTAACTGATTGCATTTTATCAACATTGAAAGTGTTATAACGCGCTTTATTCATCAGATAATCTGCAATAATAACCCCACCTACGGGCGGAATGGCTGCAGATAAAAAGGTTAACCAACCGACAAAGTTATTATAGAGCCATAATGCACACAGTGTACCAACAATGCCATTTATCACTGAAAGCTTTTTACTTGATAAGCCCGTGATATTGGCAAAACCTAATCCTGATGCATATAACGCGTTGTCATTCGTTGTCCAGATATTTAAACCCAGCACCACGATAGCCGGAAGTAATAATCCTTGCGCTATCATCACATCCGAAATATCAGCCATTCCTAATGATGCGGCCCCCGCGGCACCAAAGACAAACATCAATGTATTTCCTAAGAAGAAGGCAATAATGGCGACAATCACGGCAACTTTCGGGTTTCGTCCAAAGCGGACAAAGTCAGCGGTAAGCGTTCCCGCACTAATAAACGATCCAACGACCATTGCCAGCGCTAAATTAAAATCTAATGGCTGAGCAGGTTTAACCGCCATTAACGTTGAAAGCCCTCCCATATCATGTATAGCAAGATAAACCGAGTAACTTCCAAGGATAGCAATGGCAGGAACAGCAATGATAGAGAGGACAGTGAGCGCGGAAATACCGAAGAAAACAGTGATGGTCATTAAAATGCCAGAAACGGCGATAAGGAGATTAATATCAATACCCGTGGCTTTTCCTACTGGTATGGCAAACATTGCCACTCCCACACCAAACCAACCGACCTGAGTACCACCGAGTAAAAATGAAGGGAGCCAAGAACCTTTAATACCGAAAGAGTAACGCGCGAGGAGATGAGTAGTAAGACCTGTTTTTGAACCAATAAAACCAAGAAATGCGGTGTAGATACCAAGAAGAAGATTACCAATTAGAACTGCGAGGAAGAAATCATTAAAGGAAAGACCAGTACCAAGAGCGCCGCCAGTCCACATACTGGCTGAAAAAAACGTTAATCCCAACATCACAAAGGTTAACGCCAATCCACCCTTTCTTGCGGATATGGGCACAGGGCCCTGACTGTAATTGTTGTCCTGAGACACTTTAACCCCCTATTAATTTCACCAGGCCAAAAAAATCTGACGAATTCTATCTACATAAAAATAATATGCAAACGTTTTCGTTGTCTGTTTACGATAATTAATGGAAAGTGTCATTGACAGAGAGTTGATATTCATCACAAAAACAGGAGAAAAATCGTTGTCTTTGTTGAATTTATCTCATTATTTTGAATGACTTTTATAAAGTCATTTTATTTAGAAATATTTATAATAGGAATTAATCATATTCCTTTTCCCAAAAACCTCTACTTACATAAATATTTTTTATATAAACTTAGAGGAACCATAAAAAGAAATATTGATAAAAACAAAAAAGAGGGATTTCTATCCCTCTTTTACCTATTGTGGATCACTCACTTAAGCGAGTCTTTTTACAGGAGCACTCCCTGCAACATAGTATTTCGCTTGACTTTTAGGTAACGGTTTAATTCCTCTGATCTTATCCGCTATCTTTTCTGCCATCATAATGGTTGTCGCATTCAAATTGCCCGTGATGATTAAAGGCATAATTGACGCATCAATAACCCTTATGTTTTCGATGCCATGCACTCGCCCTTCACTATCAACAACAGCCATGTCATCTGTTCCCATTTTACACGTACCACAAGGATGAAATGCCGTTTCTGCTCGTTCTCTAATAAAAGTATCAAGCTCTTCATCACTTTGGATATGTTTACCCGGACTAATTTCTTCCCCGCGATAAGCATCTAACGCTGGTTGGGCCATAATTTCTCGCGTGATCCGAATTGCGGCTCGAAATTCTTCCCAGTCCTGTTCTGTTGACATGTAATTAAACAAAATTCGAGGATGTTGATGAGGATCCGTAGAGGCTAATCTTACACGTCCTCGGCTAGGGGAACGCATGGATCCCACATGTGCTTGGAATCCATGGATCTCTACGGCGTTGGTTCCATTATAATTAATCGCAACCGGCAGAAAATGGAATTGAATATTGGGCCATGCAAATTTTTCACTCGAGCGAATAAAACCGCCTGCTTCAAATTGATTACTTGCCCCGATCCCTGTTCCTTGGAATAGCCATTGTGCACCAATCTTCGGCTGATTATACCATTTTAAAGCAGGATAAAGTGAAACGGGTTGTTTACATTCATACTGCAAATACATTTCTAAATGATCTTGAAGATTTTCCCCAACCCCGGGTAATACATGAACCGGTGAAATATTAAATTCATTTAATACTGCCTCAGATCCAACACCAGAACGTTGTAAAATTTGAGGAGAAGCAATTGCACCTGCGCAAAGTAATATTTCTCGATTAGCTTTGGCATGAATAGGTGTGGTATTTTCCCCTAAAAAATAGCGAACACCAATGGCTTTTTTACCTTCAAATTCAATAATATCTGTTGTAGCGTGAGTCTTAATCGTTAAGTTTTTTCGTGCTTTTGCTTGATCAAGATAACCTCTCGCGGTACTTGCTCGGCGGCCTTTAGGCGTCACCGTTCTATCCATAGGGCCAAAACCTTCTTGCTGATAGCCGTTAAGATCGTCGGTTTTAGGATATCCCGCTTGTACACCCGCCTCCACCATCGCATGAAAGAGAACATTATTGCCTTGTTTGGGTGTTGTTACACTAACAGGCCCTTTATTACCATGGTAATCATTAGCACCAATATCTCGCGTTTCCGCTTTACGAAAATAAGGCAAACAGCTTAAATAATCCCACTCTTCAAGACCGGGTAATGTTGCCCATCCATCAAAATCCATCGCATTACCACGGATATAACACATACCGTTAATCAGTGATGAGCCACCTAGCCCTTTACCTCGACCGCATTCCATGCGTCGGTTATTCATATGTGGTTCAGGCTCTGTTTCATAAGCCCAGTTATATCGCCTGCCTTGTAACGGGTAAGCTAATGCCGCTGGCATTTGTGTACGAAAATCGAACCTGTAGTCCGGACCTCCAGCTTCAAGGAGCAGCACAGTAACTTCAGGATCTTCTGTCAAGCGGGTTGCAAGAACGTTACCGGCTGAACCAGCACCGATAATAATGTAGTCATAGACCATTGTTATCTCCTCTGTTTCAGTCATTAAAAAAAGAATGGATTAAAAAACGGATGAGAACTCCCCAAGTTCAATTTGAATAGATTTTATTTGCGTATAATTCTGTAATGTGACCAGCCCGTTTTCACGCCCGACACCAGAATGTTTATAACCACCAACGGGCATTTCTGCTGGCGACTCACCCCATGTGTTAATCCAACAAATCCCAGCGTCCAATTGGTGAATAACACGGTGAGCGGTTGTAAGATCTTTGGTAACAAGACCCGCCGCTAAACCATAAACGCTATTATTTGCGCGTAAGATCACTTCATCTTCCGTTTGATAACTCAGAATACTCATTACTGGACCAAATATTTCGTCTTGCGTAATTTGCATATCATCTGTGCAATCAGTAAAAACAGTTGGCGCAACATAAGCACCTTGTGCAAAATCACCGTCTAATAAACGATGGCCACCACAAAGTAATCTCGCCCCTTGAGATTTACCTAACTCAATATAATTCAAGACTTTCTCAAGATGTGAAAAGCTGACCAAAGGACCAAAATTGATGTCCATTTCAAGAGGAGAGCCGATTCGAATGCGAGAGACACGTTCAGTGATTTTGGCTTCAAATGCTTTTTTTAACGTTTCGGGTACAAATACGCGCGTTCCGTTAGTGCAAACTTGACCTGAACTATAAAAGTTAGCCATCATTGCAATATCCGCAGCAGTATCTAAATCGGCATCATCAAAAATAATTAAAGGCGATTTTCCACCAAGTTCCATTGTCACTTCTTTTAAACTTGATGCAGAAGCATTTGCCATCACTTTCTTGCCAGTTTCAATTCCCCCAGTAAAAGAAACTTTTGCAATGTCAGGATGTTGTGTTAACCATTGCCCCACATTGGCTTTTCCAGTAACAACATTAAAAACCCCTTTCGGCAATCCCGCCTCTGTGTATATTTCAGCCAGTTTTAAGGCGGTAAGTGAGGTCATTTCACTCGGTTTGAAGATCATGGCATTGCCTGCGGCAAGTGCAGGTGCAGATTTCCACAATGCGATTTGAATAGGATAATTCCAAGCACCAATACCCGCAACGACCCCCAAAGGCTCACGACGAGTATAAGCAAAAGCAGTTTTCCTAAGTGGGATTTGTGTTCCTTCAAGTGCGGGAATAAGACCTGCGTAATATTCTAATACATCAGCGCCTGTCACTATATCGACATAACGTGTTTCAGATAGCGGTTTACCCGTATCTAAGGTTTCTAAATGAGCCAATTCATCATTACGTTCACGTAAAATATCAACAGCACGTCTCAAAATTCGAGCTCGTTCTATCGCAGTCATTGCACTCCAAATTTGTTGCCCTTGCTTTGCACTCTCGACAGCCCAATTGATATCTTCTTCACTTGCCGATTGTAAATGAGCAATGACTTCGCCATTAGCGGGATTGATCGCATTAAATTGTTCACATTCCGGCTCTGCACAATCGACATATCCACCATGAATATAGAGTTTATGTAACGGTGGGTTTGGCATATTTTCTCCTTTATTATTACTTTTTTAAGTCTTTATTTGACTCCGATTTTTCAGTTGCATATCGATATATTCATTGGTAATGATTTTGGCTTCATCAAGAGAGAACGGCACATTACTTAGTGCACTTCGTAGCCATAAACCATCAATTAATGCAGCTAACCCTTTTGCTGCCAAACGTGCTTGATCTTTCGTAAGAACACGCCCAAACTCGTAACTTAAGTTGGAATAAAGCCTTTTATCATTGACCTTTTGTAGACGATTCAAATTAGGCTGATGCATACTACTTGCCCAGAATGCTAGCCATGTTTTCATTGCTGCTTCACTGGTTTGAGTCGTATCAAAGTTACCTTCAACAATGGCTTGAATGCGTCGCTTTGGTGTTGCATCACTTAACATTCTTAAGCGTATCGCCACTGCAAAACCTAATTGGTACTGAATATGGCGCATAGCGGCTTCTAATAATCCATTTTTATCACGAAAATAGTGACTAATAATGCCGTTAGAAACACCGGCTTTTCGAGCTATCAACGCGATGCTCGCCTCTTGCATTCCAACCTCATTAATGACGGCTAACGTCGCTTGGATTAATTGCTGTTTACGTATCGACTGCATTCCTATCTTCGGCATGTTTTAAAGACCTAAAAAATACATTGAACACGGTTATTAAACGTTTTTTTAATTGAACATTCAATCAATATTAACTATTGTTTATCACAATTAATTTACAATTTGATTTAGGAGGATATTGTGAAAATTTGAATCTTTGCAACTAATTCAATTAGTTAACAAAGAATGCAACTTTTAACTTTTAGATAAATAAATTTTTGGAATTTCTGATGACAACTCTTAACAGCACAAAAAAACCACAGAAAGATAAGCTAAATTCTGTTGTTTTTTTCGCTTCAGCAACGCTAATTTTAGCGTTTTCTTTTTTCACTATTTTGATGACAGAAACCGCAAATACTTGGATTGTGGCCACACTGGGATGGGTATCAAAAACCTTCGGTTGGTACTATTTATTAGCCGCAACGTTATACATTGTTTTTGTTATTTTTGTCGCCACTTCTCGTTTTGGAAATATCAAATTAGGGCCCGAACAATCAAAACCTGAATTTAGTGTTTTAAGTTGGTCTGCAATGTTATTTGCAGCGGGTATTGGGATTGATTTGATGTTTTTCTCAGTCGCAGAGCCAATTACACAATATATGCTACCGCCAACTGGCGAAGGTGAAACAATAGAAGCAGCCCGTCAGTCGATGGTGTGGACTTTATTCCACTATGGCCTGACGGGCTGGTCTATGTATGCACTTATTGGTATTGCGCTAG
Source organism: Proteus vulgaris (assembly GCF_033708015.1). NCBI lineage: Bacteria > Pseudomonadati > Pseudomonadota > Gammaproteobacteria > Enterobacterales > Morganellaceae > Proteus > Proteus vulgaris. Next base: position 2,256,557 of record NZ_CP137920.1, read on the forward strand.
GTTATTTTAGCTATCGTTATAATTTGCCGTTAACCATACGTTCTGCACTTTATCCTATTTTTGGGAATCGTATTTATGGTCCAATTGGTCATACTGTTGATATTGCCGCAGTATTAGGCACTATTTTTGGTATCGCCACGACGCTAGGTATTGGTGTTGTACAACTTAATTATGGCTTAAAGGTTCTTTTTGACTTGCCCCAAGGGCTAGGTGTTCAAGGTGGATTAATTCTATTATCGGTTATTATGGCCGTGATTTCGGCAACATCAGGTGTTAACAAGGGAATTAGGATTTTATCTGAACTCAATGTATTACTCGCACTGGGGCTGATTTTATTTATCTTATTTGCGGGTGATACTGAGTTTTTATTAAATGCGCTGGTATTAAATGTTGGTGATTATACTAGTCGCTTTTTAGGTATGACATTAAATAGCTTTGCATTTGATAAACCAACCGATTGGATGAATAGCTGGACACTCTTTTTCTGGGCTTGGTGGGTTGCATGGTCACCTTTTGTTGGTCTATTTTTAGCACGGATCTCAAGAGGACGAACCATTCGACAGTTTGTTATCGGTACTTTAATTATTCCTTTTGTTTTTACCCTGCTATGGTTATCCATTTTTGGTAATAGTGCTTTATATGAAGTGATCCATGGCAATAAAGAACTGGCACTAACTGTTTTAGAAGCCCCCGAAAAAGGATTCTATTCATTATTAGAACTCTATCCCGGTTTTGGTTTAACCGCTTCTGTTGCCACCATTACAGGACTACTATTTTATGTCACCTCTGCCGACTCCGGCTCATTAGTATTAGGTAATTTTACCTCTCAATTAAGTCATGTTAATAACGATGCACCTAACTGGCTTCGTATTTTCTGGTCTATTGCTATTGGATTGTTAACATTGGGTATGTTAATGGCTGATGGTATTTCAGCCTTACAAAACACAACAATAATAATGGGATTACCTTTTAGTTTTGTTATTTTCTTTATAATGGCAGGACTTTATAAATCATTAAAAGTCGAAGACTTTCGACGTGTTAGTTCACTCAATACCAATGCACCCGCTCCACTTTATGGTAATACCACGATGAATTGGAAACAGCGTTTAGGACGGGTTATGAATTTCCCAGGAACAACCTATACACAACGCATGTTAGATTTAACCTGTATGCCAGCCATGCAAGATGTAGCTAAAGAGCTTTTATTGCGAGGGGCTAAAGTCGAATTCAATTATTACCCCATTGAAGATAATGAACGCTTACACCATTTAGAACTTGTCGTCGATCTTGACCAAGAACAGAATTTTATTTATCAAATTTGGCCCCAGAAATACTCAGTGCCCGCATTTACCTATCGTGCTCGTCGAGGTAAATCAGATTATTACCGTTTAGAAACGTATTTATGGGAAGGCACACAAGGGAATGACTTAATGGATTACACCAAAGAGCAGGTTATTACAGATATTTTAGATCAATATGAAAAACACCTGAATTTTATTCACCTTAGTCGTGAAGCACCCGGCACGACATTAACGTTCCCAGAATCAAATTAAATAGGCACTAAAAATAACAAAAGGAGATCACTTATTGATCTCCTTTTTATTAAATTAATTTTTTAATTTACTGAAATAAACAACAATCCAACACCTAAGAGAATTAATAATACACCAATAATCTTATCCGCAATTTTCTGATGAGAAAGTATTTTAGCTCGTAGAAGTGGCGTGGAAAAAAAGAGTGCAACACAGCTAAACCAAATCCAATGCACCATCGAGATAAACATACCATAAGAGAGATTTAGCCAAAGAGGATTACTTAAGTTAGCCACTTGAGTATAAAGCGCAATCACAAATAACATTGTTTTAGGATTTAAAGCATTAGTAAAAAAACCAACACGTAATGCCTGAAATACACTAGGGGCTGAATTTAATGCATTTTCAATCGTCAATTGTGCGTTATTGGTTAATGACTTAAAACCTAAGTAAATTAAATACCCAACACCTAATAATTTCATAATAAAAAAGAGCATTGGTGACCCCATAATAATAAAAGAGATACCAAATACGGTGTAAAAGACATGGACTTGTACTCCAATCGCAATCCCCATTGCGGTAATAAGTCCAACCTTCACACCATAGGAATAACTGTTTTTTGTCACCATAGCAAAATCAGGCCCAGGACTAATTACTGCCAATATAGTGATCATCGCCACCGCAATTAGCTCACTCATTGTTTTTCTCACTCTCACTTTTGAATCAATAATAAGTCATAAAAAGTGACATAAAATAAGTTTTTACTTTAATAAAAAACTCTTTATCTCACTAGGAACCACTCTATTTTGCTAATTTGACTAAAAATAAAAAGCGATTTATCTTGCAATATATCTGTGATTTTTCATCGTCTATTTTTATGACTTAATTTATGGTCAACTCCTATGAAAATGCCCTCTTTAACATCATTGCGTTTTTTTAATAGTGCAGCAGAAACAGGCAGTTTTGTCAGTGCGGCAGAACAACTTCATGTCACTCACAGTGCGGTGAGTCGACAAATACGATTATTAGAAGATGAATTAGGCATTCCTTTATTTGAGCGACGTAATCGGGCGGTTTATTTAAATGAAGCGGGACGATATTTATATAAAACAACCTCTTCCATCTTTGAACAACTTGAAGAAACCGTTTCACATCTACGTTCCCCTTTAAATAGCCCCGTGTTAGTGGTTTCATGTGAGCCGACTATTGCGATGAAATGGCTTATTCCTCGTTTATCTTATTTTTACGCTTTATATCCTGAAATAACGCTGCATTTAGTGGCGGCTGGTGGCGCTATTGATTTCAATAAAGAAGGTGTCGATTTAGCATTTCGACGAAATGACTTCCTATGGCATAAGAATATTTATGCAACAAAGGTCTGTAATGAAAGAATTGGCGTTGTAATAAAGCCTAATAATATCCATCATGCAAATCATCAATTAACAACGTTATCGCGTCCTCAAGCTTGGCAAGATTGGTATCAATATTCGGGTATACAATCTACTTATTCTCATACCAGTCAATATGAACATTTTTACCTTGCTATTCAGGCAGCGCTTGCTGGATTAGGTACAACAATTGCCTCTTTTCTTATGGTACAAGATGAACTAAAAGATCAACAGCTTATCGCCACACATGGATTCGTTAAAGATAGTTCAAGCTATTACTTGCTCTCACCACGTGAAATCATGCCTAATTCTAAGCAAGATAAGTTTAAAAACTGGATCATTGCTGAAGCAGAGAAATGTGCAATCGCAATTAAAGACTCATCGAGATAAGCCTCTTTTCATCTCAAAATACTTGATTATCTGTTTACTCCCATAAAATCAAGATGAATAAATAATTATTTATTCATCATATTTATTTACTTCTGTCTTTTTTTTAGTAATCTATAAAAACTAATAAAACATAGAATAATTTACTTGGGAAACATAACATGAATCGTCGGTCATTTTTAACATCATCCAGCCTTGTTATTAGCGGATTATCATTAAGTTCTTTTGTGAGTTCAGCTTATGCAAATGAAGTACTGAAAAGTAAATTGGCAGTTAATGCAGAAAATCCGTTACTGCTTAATTTCAATGAAAATTCATTAGGTATGTCGCCCAACGCCCAGAAAGCGATTATCGCTGCTTTACCCAATGCATTTAGATATCCAGATGATGCGCGTAGCGAATTAATTAGCGAATTAGGAAAGGAATTTAAACTTTCTGATAAACACATTACCTTGGGAAATGGCTCATCTGAGACAATTCAAGCAGCAGTTCAATATGTCGCCAATAAAGGTCAAAAAGAAGGTAAAGCGGTTCAACTTATTGTGCCTGACCCGACATTTAACTATGCCGAACTTTATGCTGAACCTTTAGGTGTAAAGATCGTTAAAGTCCCTGTTGATAAAACACTGGCATTTGATTTAGCAACCATGCAGAAAAAAGCGCAAGAGTTTGATGGTATTAGTATGGTGTATTTGTGTAATCCAAATAACCCAACCGCAATGTTAACCCCGAGCGCCGAATTATCGAATTGGGTGAAATCAGCAAAAGAGAATGTCTTTTTTATTATTGATGAGGCTTACGCTGAGTTTGTTTCAACGCCCGAATTTACCAGTGCTATTGCATTAGTTGAAGCAGGTTATAAAAATCTGATTGTTGCGCGTACTTTCTCTAAAATTTATGCGCTAGCTGGGCTACGTGTTGGTTATGGTGTTGCCGCACCTGAAATTATTACCGATGTTGATGTGTTTGTTTCCATTGATAATACCAATACTGCAGGTGCGGTAGCTGCATTAGCTTCGCTAAAAGATAAAGCCTATGTGGAATATAGCCGTAAATCAATTGATGTTTCACGTCAAATGGTGGTTGATGTCTTAAAAGAGCTGAATATTGAATACGCCCCTTCTCATGCAAACTTTATATTTCATAAAGTGAAAGGCGATGTAAAAACCTATCAAAATAGAATGAAAGACGCGAATATTATGGTAGGTCGTGAATTCCCGCCTGCTTTTGGTTGGAGTCGTTTAACGTTAGGGACCCCAGAAGAGATGCGTTATTTTGTAGCTACATTAAAAACCTTTAGGGCTAAAGGTTGGATTTAACTTTATTCCAATTAATTTATAATGGGTTATGCATAAAGGGAACTAAAATGTTCCCTTTATCATTTAAAGATATTCTAAAGAAAACAAAACTTCGCCATTTGCACTACCACTCACAACAGCCGAACCCGTCGCTGCATATTGTGCATAAAAATCAAGCGCAATATTATTGATGGTTCCTACGGGATAAATAATGCTACTTTTCCCTGGTAATACCCTATCTTTATTTTTATCTAAAATTGCAATTCCAATATTTTTTGCAGAATCATTTTCTGACAATTTAAATAGTGTATTATCTTGACTATCAGTATCCCCTTTAAAGGTCACTTTCACTCCCGTTGTAAATACACCACAATCCGTTAAATTAAGCGTAAATTTTATCGGTTCTGTTGTTTTGTTTTGCTTAAGATCTTTCGTTCCCCATACTCCCAAATCTACAAATTTATTCATGGATTCAGGGCTTACTCTACATGTGTTTGCAACAATATTTGCTTTTATAACAATATTGGTATTTGCCAATTCAGCTTTTGCGCTTTGAACGAGAAATATTAAACACCCGACCACTAAAAAGAGTAACCATAATAAAGAGCGTATTATCTTGTTACTATAAAATAATTCATTCATGATATGAGCCTATATAAATTAAGGGAAATCGACTCTTAGAAAACCACTCGATGTCACAGCCCCTTCTGTCGGTGTTTTACCATCAATGCTGACAGGATACACATTGATGGTAACATTAGAGTCAGAATTCCCATTTAGTTTAAAAGGAATGAAACTGGATAAATCATTAGGGGTTAATTCCGCACCATTCGCGTTCGCAATAATAAATCCAACACTTTTATTAGTAGACACTATTGCATTACCCTGCACAGAATCGGCTTGTAAGCGCATCGTTAAATCGGCACTGGCATCTATATTGTCACATTGAATACTTAAGTTACGGGAAATTGTATTTACACCTTCGGCTTTTTTCCCCGCTTCTTTAAAACTTGATGCAGGAATATTATCAAAATCAATATTTAACACTTGACCTGAATTAATAACACAAGATTGTGGTACAGATATCGAAAGATTTAAAAATAACTGAGTGATCACAGCTTGTTTTGTGGCGCAATTTTGGGGTTGGCAAAACCCAAATTCACCAACAAAAATATTTTTTACATAAGTACCAGAAATAATCGCTTTATCAATTTTTATTCGGGTCTGATATTTTCGTGTGGATACAACCCCTTCTTCACCTTCTTTATAAGAACGCGGGCCACAAGTAGAACTTAAAGTAGGCACATTATAAGGTACATAAATTGTTCTACAATTATTTGTCATCCTTAAAGCCACTGAAATGTAATCATCTATTCTTGAGTATACCCAATCATTATTACTCGTATTTGCAGTAGGAATATTGCCATTAGAATATGTTGCCCAAGTTTGTCCTTGACCTGCATTCCAGCGTAATGTGGTTCGATTTGTTAAACTAATATCAGAAGCATCTTTAGTGATCCCTACCTTATTTTCATTTTTTGTTAACTGTCCACTTAGTGTTGAAATTTCATTAGCATTACAACCACTGATACAGCTAACAGCAATAGCACTATTTGAAGCAATGGCTATTATTGTAAATAATAATATTCTCATCATAATAAAACCCATTCAGTTGCTATTTATCTGATTGACACGTAGAAGAAATAAAATAAATCCCTTTCTCTTTAGATAATTTATCGTTAATTTCATAATTAAATGCACATTGTTGATCTTCCTGTCTTCCCCATTTGGCTTTTAATTTCCCTATCGGTGCTAATCCAGAAATAAAAACATTACCGTTATCACCAACGATCCCACTCACAGAACGTTCTTCATCGACAACCATTGCACCAAATGGAATAATCGCACCATTTTGTTTCTTTAAATTGACTATCGCTCGATAACCGATATTTGTTTTAAAATCAGCCTGTACTAAGGCTCCTTTAGTAGGAATAACATTCATAATTGCATTTTCTAATTCAACATTCTCACCTAATGAATTAATATCTAAAGAAACACGATTATTCTTATAAATAGAGGCATAAGGTAAAACAGCATATCCTTTACTGTTAGTTAATATACCATTAGCATTCTCTACTCTAATATTATTAGCATCATTTGCTTTAATAAGAATATTTGTATCACCTAAAGGTTGACTTAACGTTATTCCACCAGAATGTGCAACCACTCCACCATTTAAATTATAATTTAATTCATGCCAATCATTATTATAATTATATCCACTTCCTATATTCGCATATTTCCCTTTATAATTAGCATAAACCATACCTGAATATCCGCCGCCATTATGTGCATATCCTTGTTGGATATTATAATTTAAATTATTATCTTCAAGTAATGTCCCTGTTAATCCCGCCTGCTGTACCCACATATTGTCATTACTTCTATTCATAGAATAAACGGCATACATACTATTTTGGCTAGAATTTAAATCATTAACTCTATTTTGATTAAAAAGATCATTGATAGGTATAGAAATGTTAAAGGCAATATTTTTATTATCTCCGCTCATACCAGGCGATTTAGATTTAGAAAAATTCAAGCTGTAATTAATTTGTTTTATATTTCCATTATAACCAATTTGCCATAGTTGTTCCGTTTCCGAGGTGCGCCAATAATTTTGATAAGAGCCTAATAGATATAAAGAACTGTTATCTGTCACTTGCTGATTAATATTAACTTGAAAACGTCCTTTTTTAGAATAATTTAAATTATAATAGTTAGATAGATTTTCATTATCTCGTATTATTCCATCAGGAGTGATAATTTCACGCCCTTCCATCCTTTTGTAACTCACTTCATTTAACGTATAATATCCTTGTGTAGAATATCGATATCCCATAATTTGGAAATTAGTCCCAGTACTATTAATTGACTTTGCATAGAGTAGACGGAATGACTGTCCTTTTTTATGTTCATCATTGGGTAAAATACTATTTGCTTGAATGACGTCAGCTGATATCGCGCCTAAATTTCCCAAATTGCCACCAAGACCAATAGCATAAGCTTGATAGTTATTCGAAAACTGACTTCCTCCATAGAGCGTTAAATTATGAGGCAAACCATAAATTAAACTTAATTGCCCAAAATTTGGTTTATCTTGAAAATCAGACCCACTTCTAAATTCCCCACCAATAAATTCATATTTAAGACGTCCTTCACGTTGCAAAATAGGCACATTAGAATAAGGCACAACAAATTGAGTTATTTCTCCATTATTCTCTTTAATTACGACATCTAAATTTCCACTGCTTGATGTTGCATAGAGATCTTTTATTTCGAATGCACCGGGAGGAACTGAAATTTGATAGATAACAAAACCATTTTGTCTAACAGTAACGATCGCATTGCTATTTGCAATCCCTTTAATTGTAGGAGCGAAACCTCTCATACTATCTGGTAGCATGTTATCATCAGATTCTAGCTTAGCACCTCTAAAACCAAGGCTGTCAAAAATGGTACCACTAGAAAATGAATCACCTACTGTCAGTTCTGCTTTTAATGGAATTATAGGTTTTTGTACATATGTTCTTATATTACGCCACTTATTCTGATCACTTTCACCGCTAGCGTACGTCCATGTGCTTTCATTACGTAAACGCCATGACCCCACATTAATACCCGGGTTTATATTTAAAAAGTAGTTATTATTATTAATATTATCTTTATAGTTTTTACTATTTCTTCCTGTAAAATTGTAATTTAATAAAAATGCATTAATACCGTTATCCCATTTTTCTGGAGGAATATAGCCACGAATATTATTTTTAAACATTACTTGTGGAATACTTAAAAATAATTTTTGACTTTCAAAATCAAATCTAATACTTGATTTTTCAATTTCATCTAAAATATTAATACAACTTTCACTATTAATACTCTTGCTATTTTCATTTAGACTCACGCCTAGATTGTTTAATGTTTGACTATTCAAACAAGGTAATAATCCTGTGCCATCAGATGATTTATTATCTTCATAAAAGGAAATGTTTTTAGTTTCAATATATTCATTATTGACATAAATCTCTACTGAATACATTCCTTCAGGCTGACCTTCACCTTTATCAAAGCGTGATAAATCTGCAACTTCACTATCAACACTCGATATCAAATTAGGATTAAAAAAACTATCTGCATGGCTAATGCCCGAATAAAAAGTACCTAAAATGAGATGGAGATTAAAAATTATAGTTTTAGATTTTAGCATAATAAAACCTTATCATTAATTAATCTTGCAGTATTATTTACCAACCTTTTTTATTATTGTCGGCGTGCTAGCACCATAATCATTAATAGTTTGATAAGATATTTGATTATAGCTAGGATTATTAATTTTTATTTCTATAGACCCTTTGGGTGGGACCATAGTACTATTTAACCTTTCATCTCCCAGTTTTATATTAATTAAAGTCGCATAATATGGCGTTGGATTATTTATTACTATCCCACCCTGTGAATATATAAATTCTAGGCTATTAGGAATATCTTCCGTTTTAAATTCCAACCCTTGAGGTCTAATAAATATTTTTATTCTAGATAAAACGGCTAATTGTAATATGTTTTTATCTTTAATATCTTCTCTTTCTATTTCAGGTATTGCTTTTGTATTCAACCAAAATAAGCTTTCTCTATCAGTAGGTAAAACTTTTCCTGCATATATTATTCTTAATTTATTTTCACTTTCAGGTTTACTCACAAAAAGGGGCGGCGTTACAATAAATTCATCTGTTTTTTTATCGTTGTTATCATCAATCCATGATTGAACTAAAAACCGTAGTTTTTTATCTGTATTATTAATAGTAATTGATGTTTGTTTAGCATCCATTGGATATATTATACGAGTTGCAGCCAATGCCACTCCCCCAGCATAAGAAAATGAAGAAAAACAGAAGAGAAAAAATAAAAAAATATAATTTCTATACATTAAATACATATGAACCTCGAGTAATAGGTTTAATTAATGATAATTAAAAACAAACCAAACAACACTATCAGCCTTACCGCCAATAACCGTTTTTCTTGTTGCTAAATAGCTTGCTTTAAATTCTAGCTTTAATTCATTCTCTTCAATAAACTTATATTTATTAATATTGTTTGGAATTATTATTTCATCTTTAGCGTTAAATAATGCGACACCAACGCCTAAAGCTGAGTTTTGTTTTTCTGTAATATTAAATAAACGTTTATCTTTATTATCCACATCACCTAAAATGTATACACTCACTTTATCAGCCATATTTTTATTGCAGTTCATTAGCTTAATAAAAAAAGGAATTTTTATTGAATGGCTTCCTACACCATTAAATTGATTACTGCTAATAACACCTAAATCTACAACCTGATTTTCACTTTCTGGAGATACTGTACATGCTGGTTCAACAATCCCGCCCCTAAAATAAACAATACCATCATTTAAAAATACTTTATTCCGTTCCATCGAATATGTTGTAAATGAAATAGAAAAAAACAGCGCAATAGAATATATTAAACTATATTTCATATTTGCCTCGATATAGAAGTATGACCTTTATCAGGCCATACTTCTCAATAAACTAATTAGACTTATTCATATTGCATTCTGAAAGTCACATTGGCATCAGCCTGACCCGGTGTTACTGTATCTAATGTTGATTTATAGCGAGCAACAAAATTCAACGTGTTAGCACCGTCAATTAGTTGCTTAGCCGTAGAGAATACAGAACCATCTGGTGATAAAACCTTACCGGTATGATCGGCGATCTCAATACCCACGCCAGTAGCTGCGCCTGCACCACCCGTTGTGATATTACTGACTGCTAATACTGTTTTGTCATTTGAATCGCTAACGCCTGAAAACGATGCAGAGGCATTTTTTGCAACCGTCGTATCACACTCTTCTAAATCAATCGAAAAATCCGTATTTCCAACAGTTTTTCCGACACTATCAAATTGAGCGGTTCGATATTGACCAATATTGATTGTTTGATTCATTGATTTTGCGCTAACAGCACATGCTGCATTCACTATTTGACCCGTAAAATTAATTTTACCACCATTAACAACAGTAGCCGCCGAAGCAATACTACTCAGTGATAAAACTGATACAGCAAATACGGTTTTAACTAGCATTTTTCTTTTAAGCATTGACTTTTCCTTTTTATATTTCAGGTAAATACAAACAACATCTTCACTTCAAAATAGACTCAAAATAATAAGGCTATATTAAAAATATAATATTAAGAATGGACAATAATATCTAAATTTAAATTTTAGATATAAATATTTAAAATAAACGGCACGAAAAAATGGTTCAATAGATATGTCGATATCACATAAATAGAATTCAATTTAAATTCATATTAAACAGTGTAATATTGGTATATCCACATAAATAAATTAATAGATTAAAGTTTATTAAATAACATTTTTGAAAAAAGGAATGTTATTATCAGAATCATATTTTATCTTATATTTTAATGTTATTACTCTATTTCTAACTCGTTCAAAAAAATCACTAATTGAAATATCAAATATGTTTAATATATAAAATAACATATCAACAGGTATTTTATTTATACCTCGTTCATAACGAGATATCTGTTGTTGAGAAATATTTAATATTTTTCCTAGTTCAGCCCCCGTCATTAAATTGCGTTGTCGTAAAAGAGAGAGTTCATATCCTATCGAATGACAAAATATCTTTCTTTCTGAAATATATTTAAAATTCAATGAGAAATCATTTATTTCCAAAATCGCTTTCCTCAAATGTATTTGTATTTAATTTACGTTATGAGATTAATAAAATCAAACATTCAAATTTTTCTAACCAATTAAAATACGCATAATAAAACACTAAATAAGTGTAAGTAAATATACGCAATTACCTTATATCAGGAAGTTAATGACGCACTTTAGTTATACTGTCTTTTTTGTACAGGGATAAACTCTAAAAAATAATTATTATTTAAGAAAATAAAAGATATTATTCTGTTAAAATGGGGAGGGTTAATACTTATCATTTAATATTGAGAGGTGTTTTTTAGGATTTTAATATTCCGTTGAATACAACAGCAAAGAAAAAGATAAAGACAAAGATAAAAAAACACTTTTTTACCCTCGCAAATTAAATTAAAAAAAGATAAATCATTAATTAACCTTATAAATAAAAGAAAAAAAGCCATCCAATATGGAATTTATTGATAAAAATCAATCTTTATGTTTATTAATTTTTTATTACAATTAAAAAAACTTAAATTTCATTTAAGTTACATCTAACACATTAAAAACTGTATTCTTTTCAATATGTAGGGGTCCCTAAAAAGAGCAAATATCGTTGATATTAAAAATAAACACTCTAATAGGTTGATAATTAAAATATTAATAATAAAACAATGTGTTTAAATTTTCTTGAATAAAAATACGATAAATATTAAAGCAAGACAATTTAATAAAATATCTTTTACCTATTAGACAACATAGAATTGACGACAATCTTTTAGGTAAAAAAAAAGTCTGAATAATTTCAGACTTTTTTATTCATTAATAAATTTTCATTAAAATTTAAAGCGGATCCACTTTTAAGCAAGAGACCGCATGGCGGAAGCTCCCTTCTAATAAAGGTCGTGTTTTGGCACATTCTTCATCTGCCATCGGACAACGTGTACGGAATATACAACCTGATGGTGGATTAATCGGTGAAGGTAATTCTCCCTCTAATAAATCAATGTGCTTATTACGCTCTTTATCGGGATCAGGAATAGGTACTGCTGACATCAACGCTTTAGTATAAGGATGAAGTGGATGATGATAAACTTCATCATAGGTTCCTAACTCCACTGCATGCCCTAAATACATCACCAAGACACGATCTGAAATATGTTTTACCACTGCCAGGTCATGCGCAATAAAGATCAAAGATAATCCCATCTCTTTTTGAATATCTTTCAGCAAGTTAACCACTTGAGCCTGAATTGATACGTCTAATGCTGAAACAGGTTCATCACAAATTACTAATTTTGGTTCTAAAATTAACGCACGCGCAATACCAATACGCTGACATTGTCCACCTGAAAATTCATGAGGATAACGGTTGATTAAATTTGGCAATAATCCGACTCGCATCATCATTGCTTTGACTTTTTCAACCACCTGCGCCTGTTTCATTTTAGGGTGATAGGTTTTAAGCGGTTCAGCAATAATATCGCCAATCGTCATTCTTGGGTTTAAGGAGGCCAGCGGATCTTGGAAAATCATTTGGATATCTTGGCGAATATCGCGCCATTGCTTATTACCCATTCCCAGTAAATCATTGCCTAACCAAGTGACTGTACCGCCAGAGGCTTTGACTAATCCAATAATGGCTCGCGCAAATGTCGATTTACCACAACCCGATTCACCAACCACCCCTAATGTTTCACCTTCATATAAACGTAATGTGACACCATCAACGGCTTTAAGACTTTTTTTAGGTTGCCAGAACCACTGTTTATTATCTTGAACATCAAAGTAAACTTTTAAATCATTTACTTCTAAAATAACTTTTCTCTCTTGTAATGTGGCTTGAGTCATACCAATTCCTCCACCGCTTTAAAACAGGCACGTAATCGCCCTTGTGCAAATTGCGCTAATTGAGGTTCACTCGTTAAGCATTGCTCTGTTGCATACTGGCAACGTGGTTGGAATGGGCAGCCTTTTGGTAAACGCAATAAATTAGGCGGATTTCCTGGAATGGTGGCGAGTCGTTCATCTTCACCATCTAAGCGAGGAACAGCCTGTAACAATCCAATAGAGTATGGATGTGAGGGTTGATAGAAGATATCACGCGCTTTACCGTACTCCATGGTACGACCTGCGTACATCACCAAGACTTTATCACAGATACCCGCAACAACCCCCAAGTCATGGGTGATCATAATAATCGCGGTGTTTAAGTCACTCTTAAGCTCATTGAGTAAGGTCATGATCTGAGCTTGAACCGTCACATCAAGTGCCGTTGTCGGTTCATCAGCAATTAAAAGTTTTGGCTTACAGAGCAATGCCATAGCAATCATTACGCGTTGACGCATGCCTCCTGAAAACTCATGAGGATACATACTCATACGTTTATGGGCTTCTGGCATTTTTACCGCATCTAACATACGTACTGATTCTGCATAAGCATCGTTTTTACTCATGCCTTTATGTAACATTAATACTTCAATAAGCTGCGCACCGACTTTCATATACGGGTTTAATGAGGTCATTGGATCTTGAAATATCATGGATATTTCTTCAGCACGCATTTTATTTAATTCACTTTGGCGCAGATTTAAGATCTCGCGACCATTAAAGTTTGCACTACCCGCTGTGCGACCATTTTTCGCTAATAAGCCCATTAATGCGAATGCGGTTTGGGATTTACCTGAACCCGATTCACCGACGATCCCTAGGGTTTCACCAGCGGCTAATTCAAAGTTGAGTTTATTAACGGCAGTAACATCACCATCTGGTGTACCAAAAGTCACACAGAGATCTTTAACACTTAATAACGACTTGCTTGTTGAATTTGTCATTTTGTTCTCCTTAACGATCTTTCGGGTCTAATGCGTCACGTAAGCCGTCACCGATAAAGTTAAAGCAAAACAGTGTGACAACTAAGAACGAAGCCGGGAAAAGTAACAACCAAGGAGAAACTTCCATTGAATTTGCACCATCGCTTAATAGTGCTCCCCAACTACTTAATGGCTCTTGTGTTCCTAACCCTAAGAAGCTTAAGAAGGATTCAAATAAAATCATACTAGGGACTAATAAAGAGGCATAAACCACCACCACACCCAGTACGTTAGGGACGATATGTCTTAACACGATATTGCGTGATGACACCCCACAAACTAACGCAGCTTCAATAAATTCCTTGCGTTTTAGGCTTAAGGTTTGTCCTCTTACTATACGAGCCATATCGAGCCAAGATACCATTCCGATCGCAACAAAGATCAGTAAGATATTTTGACCAAAGAAGGTCACTAATAAGATAACAAAGAACATAAATGGGAATGAGTTTAAGATTTCCAGTAAACGCATCATCACAGAGTCAACACGTCCACCAATATAACCTGCCATTGCGCCATACAGCGTACCAACAATTACGGCAACAAAGGCTGCTGCAATACCCACCATTAATGAAATACGTCCACCAATCGCAACACGGACTAATAAGTCACGACCTGATGAGTCCGTGCCAAAATAGTGAGAAGAGGCAAAATCAGGTGCCATTGACATCATTTCCCAATCAGTATCGTCATAAACAAAAGGCGATAACATAGGGGCAAAAATAACAAATAATATAATGAAGAAAAGCAATACAAGGCTCGTGATGGCCGCTTTATTGTGCATAAAACGACGACGAGCATCTTGCCATAAACTACGACCTTCAATATCTAGCTGCTCCGAGAAATTCCCCAGAGCTTCGCTGTTTTCTTTCAGTGATAACATAACGTGCTCCAGTGTCTATTAATAACGAATTTTCGGATCAATAACGGCATATAAAATATCGACAATCGCATTAAAGAAAATCGTTAATGCACCTACGATAATGGTTAAACTTAATACCAATGAGTAATCTCGGTTTAAAGCACCATTCACGAATAATTGTCCGATACCCGGTAATCCAAAGATAGTTTCAATCACCATAGAGCCCGTAATAATACCGACGAATGCAGGCCCCATATAAGAGATAACAGGTAGCAACGCAGGTTTTAAAGCATGACGCAGTACAATTCTTTTCATCGGCAAGCCTTTCGCTTTTGCCGTTCTGATAAAGTTTGAGTGTAAAACTTCAATCATTGAACTACGGGTAATACGCGAGATACTGGCAATATAAGAAAGCGATAACGCAATCATAGGTAGCAACATATATTGCACTGCTCCCCCATTCCAGCCCCCCGCCGGCAACCACCTTAGCGAGATAGCGAAAATAAGAACCAGTAATGGTGCGACAACGAAACTCGGTATTACAACCCCCGTCATGGCAAAAGTCATGACGGTATAATCCCATTTGGTGTTTTGATTCAGTGCGGCTATCACGCCTGCCCCCACACCTAAAATGACAGCGAAAATAAATGCCGACAACCCTAATTTAGCCGAAACAGGGAATGCTTTACCGACTAAGGTGTTTACACTGTAGTCTTTATATTTAAAAGAAGGCCCCAAATCCCCTTTCGACAATTGAATTAAATAATCGAAGTATTGCTTATAAATGGGATCATTTAAGTGATATTTCGCTTCAATATTTGCCATAACTTCCGGTGGAAGTTTTCTTTCCCCTGTAAAAGGGCTACCGGGTGCCAAACGCATCATAAAAAACGAAATCGTTATTAGAATAAATAGAGTCGGTATCGCTTCTAAAAAGCGACGAAATATAAATTTGAGCATTGCCCGTTCCTATAACACAAACCTATTCAGGCGTGACGATAAAAAGACCTTGTCTTAAGCAGACAAGGTCTCGCCCGATTACTTAGCAATAATGTACAAGTCTTTAGTATGTAAATTATCTAATGGATCTTTACCTGAATAACCACCCACATAAGGTTTAACTAAACGGGTGTTTACATAGTAGTAAAGCGGAACAATCGCCGAATCTTTATCTAATACGCCTTCAGCTTTTTGATAAATGGCGGCACGTTCGTCATCAGATTTCACACGTAAAGATTCTTTGATCAATGCGTCAAATTCTGTGTTTTTATAGTGAACCGTGTTGTTACTGCTGTAAGACAGCATCATGTTTAGGAATGAAGAAGGTTCGTTATAATCTGCACACCAGCCCGCACGTGCAACATCATAAGTTCCTTGGTGACGTGTATCTAAGAACGTTTTCCACTCTTGGTTTTCAAGAGACACCTCTGCACCTAAATTTTTCTTCCAAATTGAAGAAGCGGCAATTGCCACTTTTTTATGAAGATCAGAAGTATTGTACAGAAGTTTAAATTTCAGTGGGTTTGCTTTGTTGTAGCCCGCCTCTTCTAACAATTGACGTGCTTTTTCATTACGTTGCTCTTGAGTCCAAGTCGCAAACCACTCTGGTTTGCTCTCTTTAATTCCATCTGTGAATGGTGGGGTAAAGCCATAGGCTGGGATATCACCTTGGTTTTTCACTTTATAAGTGATGATATCTCTGTCCATTGATAGTTTCAGCGCTTCACGAACACGAGGATCGTTAAATGGGGCTTTTTCATTATTAATTTCATAATAATATGTACATAAGTATGGGCTTATACGCAATTCATCTGGGATCTCTTTTTTCAGTTTTTGGAAAAGTTCGATCGGTAAATTGCTATATGTCATGTCGATTTCACCCGCACGATAGCGGTTTACGTCAGTCACTTCTGATGAAATAGGTAAAAATGTGACTTTATCTATAACAGTACTTTTATTATCCCAATATGTCGGGCTACGCTCTAAAACAATACGTTCGTTGACTGTCCAATCTTTTAAATTATAAGCGCCGTTGCCGACGAAATTAGCGGGTTGTGTCCATTTTTCACCAAATTTTTCAATCACTTTTTGATTAACTGGCGACATGGAGGAGTGAGCTAATAGTTTTGGTAAATAAGGCACCGCTTCAGATAAAGTAATTTCTAATGTGTTGTTATCTAATGCCTTAACACCTAAGTCTGTGGCTTTTTTCTTACCTGCGATAATATCGTCGATATTCACGATATGTGCATATTGCAGATAGCTTTCATAAGGAGATGCCGTATTAGGATCGGCTAAACGTTGCCAGCTATAAACAAAATCTTGTGCTGTAACGGGGTCACCATTTGACCATTTAGCACCTTCACGAATTTTAAATGTCCAAACAGTAAAATCTTTATTTTCCCAGCTAGTTGCAGAGCCTGGTAGAATTTCGCCATCTGGTCCAACAATCGTAACGCCTTCGAAGAGATCACGTGCTAATGCAGATTCAGGTACGCCTTCGATTTTATGAGGATCAAGCGATTGTGGCTCAGAGCCATTATTACGTACAAGGACTTGTTTTTCAGCTAATTTCACCCCATCAGGAACAACTGCGGCGTTAGCCGTTAGCGCTGACAATCCAAAGATTGCACTTATTGCAATCGCCAACGCACTCTTTTTAGTTAAATGACTCATCTTATAAAGTACTCCCAGTTAGTGAGTTGGTTGTTAGACAACCATTCTGTGATGTTCGGTTGTGTTTTAGAACGGTTTACACAACTTATTGTTTTTACAAAAAATAAATAAATCTTGCTTATTTGCTATCTGTGCTTAATTGCCAGATAGCATTATAATTTTTTATGCCGCTATCTTTTTCATGTAGCTTTTTATTGTTTCGCTACTTTTTAAATGACGTCGAATGATTCAAATCGTACATAACTATAGAAAATCGATAATTTACCAGTTTTAGTTATCTACCTTTATAAAATAGCGCTTTAAGTCCGTATAATCAAAGGGGTCTTTGCCTGTAAATCCACCTATTTTTGGACTAACCAATCTAACACTGACACGGTAATAGACAGGCACTATCGCAGAATCCTTGTCTAGCAGGGCTTCAGCACGTTGATAGAGCTGATGGCGAGCCTCTTTATCAACGGCAATTGAGGCATTATTTAATGCATCATCGTAATCATTATTTTCATAAAAGACGGTATTAAGGCTACTTGTGGAAAGAAACGAGTTTAAAAATGAGGTTGGTTCATTATAATCCGCGCACCATGTCGCCCTCGCGACTTGGTAATTTCCTTGATTACGGTTTTCTAATGCCGTTTTCCACTCTTGGTTTTGCAACGTCACATTTGCACCAATACTTTTTTTCCACATTGATGCTGCCGCTATTGCCTGCTGTTTGTTTTGATCTGAAGTATTGTAGAGCAAAGTAAAAGTCAGTGGATTATGTGCATCAAATCCTGCTTCTTTTAATAATTCACGCGCCCTTTCATTACGTTGTTGTTGTGTCCAATACGACCATTTGGGTGGTTTAAAATTGCCATTACCAATAAAAGAAGGAGTAAATGAATAAGCGGGTATTTGCCCTTGTCCCATTATTTTCTCAGCAATCACTTGTCTATCAAGAGTCAGTTTCACTGCTTCACGAACACGGGGATCATCAAAAGGCGCTTTTTTATTATTTAATTCATAATAGAAAGTACATAAATACGGTGTGACATGTAAATTCTCTGGCTGCTCTTGCTTCATCTTTCTATAAAGAACAGGAGGAATAGCGCTATTAGTGATATCTATTTCACCACTACGATAGCGATTTATATCACTGGTTTCTGAGCTAATTGGTAAAAATGTGGCTTGTTCAATAATGGTGTTTTTATTATCCCAATAAAGTGGATTACGTTTTAAAGTGATCTTTTCATTTACAACCCAATCTTCAATAACATAAGCACCATTACCAACAAAGTTTTCTGGGCGAGTCCAATTTACACCATATTTTTCAACAATCTCTTTTTTAACTGGTTTTAATGGAGTATGGCTGACCATATCAACTAAGTAAGGAATTGGCTTGGTTAAACGGACTTGCAAAGTATGAGGATCTATCGCTTTCACACCTAATGTTTCAGGGGATTTTTTGCCACTAAGAATATCTGCAACATTTTCAACATAAGCATATTCGAGATAACTGGCATAAGGTGAACCTGTTTTAGGATCTACCACTCGGCGCCAGCTATAAACAAAGTCTTCAGCGGTAACGGGTGAGCCATCACTCCACTTTGCATCTTCTCGCAAATAAAATGTCCACACCTTGTTATCATCCGTTTCCCAACGTTGTGCAACACCAGGCATACTTTCACCATTCGGTCCAACATAGGTCAATCCCTCTAATAAATTTAAAATAATATTCGTTTCTGGTGCACCTTCTACTTTGTGCGGATCGAGGGATGAAACTTCAGTGCCGTTATTAATCACAATATTCTGTTGTTTCGCCAGAATAGTGCCCTCAGGAAGAGTGACGGCATGAGAAAAAAAGGAGGTTAAGACAAGTGACATGATACTGAGTGGAAACACTGTTTTTAACGTAACTTTATTTTTCATGGGTACCTCTCCTAATAAACAATAATTTATAGCGGGGTCGCGCAATTAACGATATGTATCGTTGTTAAATTTTGATTGTAATATTTATGGCTCTCAAACGTTTAATAATATTAATGAGATAAAAATGATACCAACACTCTTCTTTTTTACTCTTATCGTAAATTTTGTCAATTAATGCGGTATTCTTATCACTTAACTTTATTGAGCCCTCTAGAGTTCTATCCTGAGAAAATAAAAAATATATATCGAGAGAAGCAAAACAACAAATAAACATTAAATTAACATCATGCAAGTTTTATAGATAGAAAACCTACTTAGCTCACAAAATTAATATAATTAGGATGGATTTTATCCGACTAACAGAACTTTATGGTGCTTTATTTGTAAAGAATTTCTCTTTACAATTAATTGAAAATAACAATAAATTCACCTTTAAGATGAATAACAATTCTAATCTAAAAATATTTATAGATTATTAAATATTCACTTTTATTATTTGTTTTTAAAAATTAGTCTAAATTTTTAGTTGAAATAGAATTAGGCCATTTTTCATTTATATTTCTATATGTTAGATAAAAAAACCTCTTTAATATACATATCGGATATTAAAGAGGTATTTAGTTTTAAAATGATACCCTCAATTTTTTCAGCTAGTTAGCTGATTTTGATTGAAACCATTGTAGCTTCTCATTCAGTTTGACGACCTCTCCCACAATCATCAAAACGGGGCTTTTCATGGTTTCTGCCATCTCTGTTAGTTGACGTAATTGACCAACAACGACTTTTTGTGTTGTTAATGTCCCTTCTCGATATAACGATGTCCTACCATACCGTTACCAATGATTGCGAGTATTTCATCATCATGCTCTTGCGGTTAATTATTCTTCCACCATAATTAATCATGATTGCTTATAACGAAGTGTTATATGTAAGCGTAATTAAAACTTTGCGCATTGGTCACGTTTTGCCTAAGTTAATTTCACAAAGTAATAACTAATAAGTTATTGACATAACGACTTTAGCTATACCGTTTCAGGGAGCGTCTCATGAAAGCAAAATTATTATCATTATTCGTTGTAGGTGCCCTTTCCGTACCTGCATTTGCAGCAACACCAGCTAATACATTAATTGTGGTACAAGGGCTTGATGATATTGTCAGTCTTGACCCCGCAGAAAGTAATGAACTGTCTAGTATTCAAACCGTTCCTAGTTTGTATCAGCGTATTGTTCAACCTAATCGTGATAACCCTGAAATAAATGAGCCGATTTTAGTTGAAAGTTGGCAAGCTAACCCTGAACAAAAAACAATCGTATTTAAAATTAAGCCAGATGCAAAATTTGCATCAGGTAACGCTGTTCGCCCTGAAGATATTATTTTCTCTTATCAGCGTGCGATCACCATGAATAAATCCCCCGCCTTTATTCTAAATGTTTTGGGTTGGAAAGCGGATAACATTCATTCGTTACTAAAAAAAGTCAGTGATAACGAATTGGAAGTACGTTGGACTGCCGATGTCAGCCCTGATGTTGTGCTAAATATTCTTTCAACCCCAATTGCTTCTATTGTTGATGAAAAACTGGTTTCTGCTCACATTAAAAATAATGACTTTGGTAATAGCTGGCTGAAAATGAATTCAGCAGGAAGCGGTGCATACAAAATGCGCGCTTATCAACCACGTCAGGCTATTGTGTTAGAAGCAAACCCGCTATCACCAACTGGCGCGCCTAAAATGGCGAATATTATTATTAAAAACGTGCCCGACCCAGCATCACGCCGCTTGTTGATTGAAAAAGGTGACGCAGATATTGCCCGTGAACTGGGTACCGATCAAACAGCCGCGTTAGCAGGCAAGGCTGGGATCCAAATTTTAGATATCCCTTCGGCAGAACAGGTTTATATGGCTTTTAATACTGCCAGCGGAAACCCTGTACTGAGTAATCCCGCATTTTGGGAAGCATCTCGTTATTTAATTGACTACAAAGGTATTACTGAAGATTTAATGCGTGGTCAGTATTTTATTCATCAAAGCTTTTTACCCGTAGGTTTGCCCGGTGCACTAAAAGATAATCCATTCACTTTTGATCCCGAAAAAGCCAAAGAAATTTTAGCCAAAGCAGGGATCACCAATGCACGCTTTACGTTAGATGTCGAAAATAAAGTCCCTTACATCACTGTGGCGCAATCTATTCAAGCAAGCTTTGCTCAAGCGGGTGTGCAAGTCGATTTATTACCAGCAGCAGGTAGCCAAGTGTATAGCCGTGTGCGCGCGAAACAACATCAAGCAGCGATCCGCTTTTGGATCCCTGATTATTTTGATGCACACTCAAATGCCAGTGCCTTTGCTTATAATGATGGACAATCCAATACGGTCGCTTGGTTAAATGGCTGGAATATTCCTGAATTAAGTCAGCAAACATTGACTGCACTTAATGAAGCAGACAAAACAAAACGTCAATCGCTCTATACAGAAATGCAAAAAGAGTTACAACGTAGTTCACCTTATGTATTTATCGATCAAGGTAAAAACCAAATCGTCATGCGCGATAACGTCAAAGGTTATGCGCAAGGCCTGAATGCAGATATGGTCTATTATGACAAAGTAACTAAGTAATATTAGTAATATTTTTTCTGAAACCATCCACAGTCATGATACCGTGGATGGTCTATTTTTTGCCATTTCACTAGGCTATTGCTGTATGAATACTGCTATGACGTTACCTTTTCGTCTAAAAGGTCAGTTAATTACCTTTGCGCAAGGAATACTGACACTGGTGCTGACTCTTCTCGGCCTTCTTGTCATCACTTTTACGCTTTCTGCACTTTCACCTGTCGATCCTGTCTTACAAATTGTCGGTGATCACGCAAGCCTTGAAACCTATAACCAAGTAAAACATGAATTAGGATTGGATTTACCTATCTATATGCAGTTCTTTCACTATGTGGAAGCATTGCTACAAGGACATTTAGGTACAGCAACATCAACAGGTCAGCCCGTACTTGATGATTTATTAGCGACTTTCCCCGCTACATTAGAATTAGCAACGGTTGCCTTACTGATTGGTGCCAGTCTCGGGATTTTATTTGGTGTTTTATGTGCGCGGTTTGTGGGAACCCCCTTTGATTTTATTTTGCGGATCCTAACGTTATTAGGTAGCTCAGTCCCTATTTTCTGGCTAGGTTTGATTTTGCTATTGATCTTCTATGCCACATTACAATGGACGGCTGGTCCTGGGCGATTAGACGATATCTATCAATTCACCATTGAGCCTATCACGGGTTTTGCCTTAATTGATACCTTATTAGCGGGCGATAAAGATGCTTTTTTTAATGCATTATCACATCTGATTTTACCCGTATCCCTATTAGCTTATTTTGCCCTTGCTTCTATCACTCGTTTGACTCGATCAGCCTGCTTAAACGAAATGAATAAAGAGTATGTCACGTTAGCAAGAGCAAAAGGCATTGGTGAGTTGCGTATTCTTTTTTATCACGTACTACCTAATATTCGCGGTGTTTTAATGACCATTATCGCCCTATCTTATACGGGGATGTTAGAAGGTGCTGTATTGACAGAAACCGTCTTTTCTTGGCCTGGAATTGGTCGATATCTTACTACGGCGCTTTTTGCAGGCGATACCACAGCCATTATGGGCGGCACTTTAATTATCGGCTTATGCTTTGTCTTTATTAATAATATGACCGATATCGTTATTCGTTTGACTGATCCGAGGCTCCGCTAATGTCACACTCATTTTTAAGAAAAATAGCGCGTTCGCCTTCCGCATTTATCGGTTTATCGTTACTTATCTTGTTATTAATTATTGCGATTTTTGCACCTTGGTTAGCCCCTTATGATCCCAATTGGCAACATGCTGCTCAACGTCTGTTAGCCCCCAATGCTGAACATTGGCTAGGCACCGATAATTATGGACGTGATATTCTTTCTCGCCTTATCTATGGAACTCGTCCAATGTTAGGTTTAGTGGGACTGGTGGCAATTATTACGCTACCTTTGGGATTATTCATTGGGATTTTATCTGGATATTACGGTGGTTGGACTGAACGTATTTTAATGCGCTTCACCGATATTGTGATGTCAATGCCTTCTCTTATTCTCGCTTTCGCCTTTGTTGCAATGTTAGGCCCTGGTCTGCTCAATGGTGCATTAGCCTTAGCGTTAACGGCATGGCCTGCTTATGCGCGACAATCACGCAGTGAAATTCAGCATTTACGCAATAGTGATTATCTTGCTGCGGCTGAAATGATGGGAATTAAAGGTCTACGACTGTTATGGGGACATATTTTACCGCTATGCTTACCTTCAGCCATTGTACGTTTAGCGCTGAATTTAGCGGTAATTATCCTCGCTGCTGCAGGATTGGGATTTCTTGGATTAGGCGCACGCCCCCCCATGGCAGAATGGGGAGCAATGATCGCAGAAGGTATGCCCGTTATTTTTGATCAGTGGTGGGTTGCCGCTATTCCGGGTACAGCAATTTTAATCAGCAGTCTGGCATTTAATTTATTGGGTGATGGGCTACGGGATGTATTGGGAGATACCCATGAATAAAACACCATTAATTGAGGTCAATAATCTTTGTATCGATTTCCCTAAGGCAAGAGTAGTCAACAATGTCTCCTTCACTTTAGGTCAAGAACGTCTCGCCGTTGTCGGTGAATCAGGCTCAGGCAAATCAATGACTGCTCGTGCATTAATGGGATTAGTTCGTCAACCGGGAAAAGTCAGCGCAGATAAATTAAACTTGCAGGGAAATAATCTATTGAATTTCTCATCTCGCCAATGGAATAACATTCGAGGTAATACGATTTCAATGGTATTACAAGATCCTCGTTATGCCTTAAATCCTGTAAAAACGATTTATCAACAAGTAGAAGAAACCGTAAAACAGCATCAAAAACTTTCGCGCCAAGATAGACGCCAACTTATCATCGATACACTGCTGTCTGTTGGCTTACCTGAACAGAATATTTATCGCTATCCCGGTGAATTATCAGGTGGTATGGGGCAACGAGCAATGATAGCTATTGCACTAATTAATAACCCTACTATTTTAATTGCTGATGAACCAACATCTGCACTTGATGCTCAGCTTCGTCATCAAATTCTTGAACTGATCACCACACAGTGTGAACAACGTAACATGGGCTTATTGCTAATTAGCCATGATTTGCCTCTTGTTGCTGAATATTGCGAACGTGTGATGGTGATGTACCAAGGTGAACAAGTTGACGAACTCAATGCCAAAGCGTTGCCAACTGCCACGCATCCTTATACTCGTACACTTTGGACATGCAGACCGAGTGCAAGCACTTATGGCACTCAATTGCCCGTATTAGATAGAACGCTTAATTTCAAGGGGCTGCATCATGCTAATTGATATTCATGATTTACATGTTCAATTTGAGCAAGGTAAACAAGCAAAGCACGTTGTAAAAGGGATAAATTTACATGTTCAACAAGGTGAAACCTTTAGCTTAATAGGTCGTTCTGGTTGTGGAAAATCGACTGTTTTACGAGTGATTGCCGGATTATTGTCGCATTGGCAAGGTGATATATCGCTTTTAGGGCAAACCATTAAACCACAACAACGTTTTCAAGGAGCGCTACGCCGTAATATACAGATGGTGTTTCAAGATCCCTACGCTTCTTTACACCCTCAACACCGTATTGAACGTGCGTTTTCTGAGCCTTTAAAAATCCATCAAATTCCTTTTAATAAAAGTACGATTGAACAAGCATTAGCCCAAGTTGGTTTACCTGCGGATGTAACAAGCCGTTATCCTCATCAACTTTCTGGTGGGCAACGTCAACGTGTTGCCATTGCAAGAGCACTTTTATTACAACCTCAATTATTGCTTTTAGATGAGCCAACTTCAGCACTAGATATGTCAGTACAAGCCGAGATCTTAAATCTGCTTAACACGCTGAAAAAGGAACACCATATGACATACTTATTAGTCAGCCATGACGCGGATGTCATTGCACATATGTCAGATAGAGCGGCATTAATGGAAAATGGTGAACTAACACAACATTATGATCGAGATGCGTTATCAAAAGGGATACATCGTCTTGATTGAAATAAACGAGAATAGATAAAAGAAGAGATCCGAGCAGTATTACGTTATTAATACTGCTCTTTCTAAGAGTATTGTACCGTTTTTTAATTGTTCTGCGCTGTGTTTAAGCTAACAAGCCGGGGAAAATAGAACGCAATCCCGTCACAATAAATTCAATACCTAACGACATTAATAATAAGCCCATTATACGAGTAACTACGTTAATGCCAGTTTGCCCTAAATATTTCACTAATAGCGTTGCACTACGAAACAGCAACCAACAACAAAATGCAAAAAAGATACTGGTTGCAGCTAATCCTAAAAAGTTAGTAAAACCTTCCCAACGAGAGCTCCAGACAATACAAGAACTGATCGCCCCAGGCCCTGCCATCAATGGTAATGCTAAAGGTACAACAGCAACACTATTACGTACTGCGGATTCGTTTCGTTCTTGGTTATTTTGCTTATCTTCTCCTAAACGTCCATTTATCATGGTCATCGCAATAGTCACAATCAGCATTCCCCCTGCTATACGAAACGAATCGATAGAGATACCGAAAATACTCAGTATAGAATCACCGATTAATAGAGAAGAAACCAAAATAATTGCAACGGAGCCATTCGCAATTAAGTTTGTTTTATTGCGCCCTGCATCAGTTTGATAACTTGTCATACTGATAAAGACTGGCAAAATACCAATTGGGTTTACAATCGCAAAAAGACCGACAAAAAATTTAATATAACCGGATAAATCCAGCAGTGACTCCATGAAAAGCCCCTTCTTGGCTAATAAACATGCGAATTATTCTATAAAAGATAGAGTAACTCCAAAAAATGCGCGTTACTTTAAATCAATAAACCAGTTAATTCTATTAGTTAACAAGTTTTTACCTAAAATATTCTCTTGTAAACCGATCAAAACCTAGTGGTTTAATTTTATATCGAAATAAAGTGTACGACAAAAAAATCGTTGAACATTGATCGCATATAAGAATTATTCTCATAAAAAGCCATGCTGAAAGGTGTCAGCTTGCTAATTTTGTGATGTATATCACGTTAATTAATTAGAAAGATGGTAAGCTGTTATCATTCGAAGAAAGAGGGGTACTTCGAAAATATATTTATCTTTATTATTGTTTTTTTTAAGTTTTTTAAGCAAATTATGCCCTCTAATAATTATTACTGAAATGAGCACATAATCATCTATCTAGGCTATTCTTATTAGTTACGATGATAACGGCTAATTTGCTTAAAAAATTTAACATTTTATCAGGAGTCTCTTTATGTCTGTAACTAACGTTACTGAACTCAATGATTTGGTTGCTCGTGTAAAAAAAGCTCAACGTGAATTTGCTAACTTCTCTCAAGAACAAGTTGATGCTATTTTCCGTGCAGCTGCATTAGCGGCCGCTGATGCCCGTATTCCTCTTGCAAAATTAGCGGTTAAAGAGTCTGGTATGGGTATCGTTGAAGATAAAGTGATCAAAAACCACTTTGCTTCTGAGTATATCTACAATGCGTATAAAGACGAAAAAACCTGCGGGATTTTATCTGAAGATCTCACTTACGGTACAATCACCATCGCTGAACCTATTGGAATTATCTGCGGTATCGTACCAACAACGAACCCCACTTCTACTGCGATTTTTAAAGCATTAATTAGCTTAAAAACACGTAATGGTATTATTTTCTCTCCACACCCTCGTGCAAAAGAAGCAACAAACCGTGCTGCTGAAATCGTCTTAAATGCGGCTATCGCTGCAGGCGCACCAAAAGATATTATTGGTTGGATTGATGAGCCTTCTGTCGCCCTATCCAACGCATTAATGCACCATGATGATATTAACCTGATCTTAGCGACGGGTGGTCCAGGCATGGTTAAAGCTGCGTATAGTTCAGGGAAACCGGCTATCGGTGTGGGTGCAGGTAACACGCCTGTTGTTATTGATGACTCTGCTGATATCAAACGTGCCGTGGCTTCAATCTTAATGTCTAAAACTTTTGATAATGGTGTCATTTGTGCGTCAGAGCAATCTGTCATTGTTGTTGACAGTATTTATAAACAAGTTCGTGAGCGATTCTCAACTCACGGCGGTTACATGCTGACAGGTAAAGAATTAAAAGCAGTTCAAGATATCATCTTAAAAGAGGGTAACTTAAATGCGGCTATTGTGGGTCAGCCTGCAACAAAAATTGCTGAAATGGCTGGCATTGAAGTTCCTGTAAATACCAAAATTTTAATTGGTGAAGTAAAAGAAACCACAGAAGCAGAGCCTTTTGCTCACGAAAAATTATCTCCGCTATTAGCGATGTACCATGCTCAATCGTTTGAAGATGCTGTGCTAAAAGCTGAAAAATTAGTTGAGATGGGGGGCATCGGTCACACATCTTGCTTATATACAGACCAAGATAACTGTCCTGAGCATGTCGCCTACTTCGGCGACAAAATGAAAACATCCCGTATTTTAATCAATACGCCAGCATCTCAAGGTGGTATTGGTGACTTATACAACTTTAAACTTGCTCCTTCTCTAACGTTAGGTTGTGGTTCATGGGGTGGTAACTCCATTTCTGAAAACGTAGGGCCAAAACACCTTATCAACACTAAAACCGTGGCGAAAAGAGCAGAAAATATGTTGTGGCATAAACTTCCTAAATCTATTTACTTCCGCCGTGGTTGTTTACCTATCGCACTGGAAGAGATTGCGACAGATGGTAAAAAACGTGCCTTTATCGTGACCGATGGTTTCTTATTCAACAATGGTTATGTTGATGAAGTCACCCGTGTACTGAAAAAATTTGGTGTTGAAACAGAAGTCTTCTTTGAAGTTGAAGCAGATCCAACATTAAGCGTTGTGCGTAAAGGCGCAGAACAGATGAATAGCTTTAAACCTGACGTGATCATCGCATTAGGTGGTGGTTCACCAATGGATGCTGCAAAAATCATGTGGGTTATGTATGAGCACCCAGAAACTCACTTCGAAGAATTAGCATTACGTTTTATGGATATCCGTAAACGTATTTACAAGTTCCCAAAAATGGGTGTGAAAGCACAAATGGTTGCTATCACAACAACATCAGGTACAGGTTCTGAAGTCACCCCATTTGCGGTCGTCACTGATGACGAAACTGGTCAGAAATACCCATTAGCAGACTATGCATTAACACCAGATATGGCTATCGTTGATGCAAACCTTGTTATGAACATGCCTAAATCACTATGTGCGTTTGGTGGTTTAGACGCGGTGACTCATGCATTAGAAGCCTATGTTTCTGTATTAGCGAACGAATATTCTGATGGACAAGCGTTGCAGGCATTAAAATTACTGAAAGAGCATCTGCCAGCAAGTTATCATGAAGGCGCTAAAAACCCAGTTGCTCGTGAACGTGTTCATAATGCAGCAACTATTGCAGGTATTGCTTTTGCTAACGCATTCTTGGGTGTTTGTCACTCAATGGCGCATAAATTAGGCTCTGAGTTCCATATTCCTCACGGTTTAGCGAATGCGTTATTAATTTCAAACGTGATCCGTTATAACGCTAATGACAACCCAACAAAACAGACTGCATTCAGCCAATACGACCGCCCTCAAGCACGTCGTCGCTATGCAGAAATCGCTGACCACCTGGAGCTTTCGGCACCTGGTGACCGTACTGCGGCAAAAATTGAGAAGTTATTAGCGTGGTTAGAAGAAATGAAATCTTCATTAGGAATTCCATCTTCTATTCGCGAAGCCGGTGTTCAAGAAAATGATTTCTTAGCAAGAGTTGATAAATTATCTGAAGATGCGTTTGACGATCAGTGTACAGGTGCTAATCCACGTTACCCACTGATTTCTGAACTCAAACAACTGTTATTAGATTCTTACTACGGTCGTGAATTTAATGAACATCCCGCTGTTGAAGTGAAAGAAGAGACAAAACCAGCTAAAAAAAGCAGTAAAAAATAATCGAAACACGCTGTGTTAGTGTGATCCTCACTATTTCGATTATTTATTCTTAAATAGAGAAACCCAGTCCTATTATTTTATGGCTGGGTTTTTTTATAGCTTCTCATTGGGTTATGTACATCTTGCTACTGATTTCTGATACTAAGGAATAAGGCGTAATGCGTCACTATTCCATCACAGCTAATAGGTATTTGTACTTGTTTTGGCGTTTGATTTTTAATATAAAAAGAGTGTCTTACTTTATGCATTCATGATTAGTGCTAAAAAAGCCTCTGAGCGACGTATATCTTAAGCCATCTCATCGTATTACCACATTATAAAAAACGTCTTATAGACGATTACAGGAGGTGTCAAACTCGCCTCTCCTTTCATTAGTTGGTATATTATTTCACTCTTACCTTATTTGCTTCATAAAGTGATGATAACAAAATGTTGTTTATAACCCTCGTGTTCACTTTACGATTTATAACCATAGTTTTTATTCTTATCCCATAAAGAACAAATGACCTCATCATTTTTGTTATTAATGAGTGACCACAATATAGATATATAAATATTTTATATCTCTAGCTGTATTGAATTTATAAAAAATATAATTTCAATAAAATATTATCAAAATGAAGCTTGCTCGCTTGCTCAAGTAATAACGTAATAAAGGTTGCTATTTGTGCATTGTACTTAGAAAGTACTCCTTTAGTAGTATAAAAGGAGCCTATTTATCCCTATTAACAGGCATAAAGTGAAAAGCTTTATTTATTTAATATCAACTTAAGCATCCTATAATCAGCATCCATAAAATCTGATATAAATATTTCATTATACTCACGCTAGATAAAAAATGTTTTTGGGTATTTTATGACTATCTTTATTCAATTTTATTAAACTATGAATAATATAAATGCATCAAATGTCTTTCTCTCTTATCATTTGTAAAAAACAATATCGGCATCACAAAACAAACACCTTACGTATATTTGATTATGCCTTTTTTGATTAATGATAAAGAAATCGATGAAACAAATAAATTTTTCCATCAAAAAATAACATATCCTTACAGAAGAAAATCAAACTCACTGCAATTTGATATAAAAAAAGCCAATAATTTGACTAAAACTTAAAAATATATAAACATTTTTTAGTATTACCTAATATAACATTTTATTTGTAGGCTTATTTTATCTCTCTTTCACCTTAGCAATTTAGTGAAAGAGAGAATTTGAAAAGGTTACTCTTGTTCAATACACCCTTTTAGCGTTGCCTGTGTATAATGTTTACGGCAGACTGAAACATATTTTTCATTTCCACCAATTTCAACTTGAGCACCATCACTCAGGACATTTCCTTTATCATCTAAACGTAATACTTTATTTGCCTTTCTACCGCAATAACAGACTGTTTTAAGTTCTACGAGCTTATCAGCCCATGCTAATAAATAAGCACTACCTGTAAATAACTCTCCTCTAAAATCCGTTCTTAGTCCATACGTGAGAACAGGAATATCATAGGTGTCTGTTATATCGCAAAGTTGTTCGACATGTGCTTTACTTAAAAATTGGCACTCATCAATCAATACACAATGAATAGTCTGTTTGTTATGCTCAGCAACAATAACGTCACGAATATTCATATCATCACTAAAGAGTAATGCATCCGCACTTAATCCTATTCTCGAACTAATCTTTCCCTTTGCAAAGCGTGTATCAATAGCCGCAGTAAAAATCAATGTGCGCATGCCTCGTTCATTATAGTTATAAGAGGATTGCAATAAAGATGTTGATTTTCCAGCATTCATGGCTGAATAATAAAAGTAAAGCTGAGCCATCAGCTCTCTCCTTAAATAGTGTTTATTTTCACGAGCGACAGTCTAACATAAACAATCTACAAGTTATCCATAACAAGTATTTATTACCTTTATTTCTATTCTAGATATACCATCAAAAGATGAGGTTCGTTGTTAATGCTAATTTTTGCTTAAAAAATAAATAGCTTTAATAAGTACTTAACATATTAAAACACACCTTGATATACCTTTATTAAAGTATGAAAGTTAGTCCGATTCCATTTTTAGAAAAAAGTCCGTTATTATAAAAAAATGAACAAAGCTTTCTATTCTTTAGCATTAGCGTTATCATCCGTTAAAAGATGCATCTCCTTACTAATATTTCCTTTATTGACTAAAGATGCCTCAAGTTTTATTATTTTTTTCGTTGAGATATTAGTTTAAAAAAAAGAAATTTTACGTAAGGTTTGTATTTAGGTATTGCAGAAATTTAAATAGCAATCTATTATTAGTATTACATCAGCCAACAACATTTATTTGAGACCAGGAAAATGAGCGAATCTTTAAAAATATTAAATAACATCCGTACTCTCCGCGCACAAGCAAGAGAAACTTCTTTAGAAACTTTAGAAGAAATGTTGGAGAAACTCGAAGTTGTCGTTAATGAGCGTCGTGAAGAATTCTCATTAGAAAAAGCAGCTGAAGAAGAACGTGTTCAGAAATTACAAAAATACCGTGAAATGTTAGAAGAAGCGGGTATTGATCCAACAGACTTGCTTGAAGCAAGTGCGACTAATAAAACTGGCCGTGCTAAACGTGCAGCTCGTCCAGCTAAATACTCTTACGTTGATGAAAATGGTGAAACTAAAACTTGGACAGGCCAAGGTCGTACACCAGCTGTAATCAAACGTGCTATTGATGAAGAAGGCAAATCATTAGACGATTTCCTGCTGTAATTTAAGTCAATACTCTATTTAAAATACCCTTTTAATTATTTAAAAGGGTATTTTCTTGTTTGCTCCATTTAATTAAACAAGCGTTTAATTTTAATATGTGCTGATGTTGTTTGTGTTAGATAGGGGTAAGCGAAAATAAAAATATAACAACTGCGTTATTTATTTTTATTTATAATGAAAAAGGAGCTTTTATAGCTCCTTTTCTTTGATTTGATTTAATTAGACTAATATTATTAGTTTTTATAATAAGTTAAATACCAATCAACAAACTGTTTTACGCCATATTCTACGGCGGTATTCGGCGAGAAACCGATTGTCTCAGACAAGTCTTGGCAATCCGCACAAGTCGAAAGAACATCACCATCTTGCATCGGCATTAAGTTCAATTTAGCTTTAATATTTAATGATTTTTCTATTGCTTCAATGAATGACATCAATTTAGTTGGTTGCCCATTCCCCACATTATAAATTTTATAAGGTGCAGAACTTGAAGACGTTTCGCCTTTCTCTACTGTCCAATTTTTATCTGCTTCTGGTACAACATTGATCAATCGAACAACTGAACTCACAATATCATCGACATAAGTAAAATCGCGCGTCATTTCTCCACTATTATAAACATCAATAGGCTCACCAGCTAACATTGCCTTAGTGAATTTAAATAATGCCATATCAGGACGTCCCCAAGGACCATATACAGTGAAGAAACGTAATCCCGTTGTTGGTAATTGATATAAATGTGAATAGCTATGAGACATTAACTCATTCGCTTTCTTTGTTGCCGCATATAATGAAACAGGATGATCAACGCTATCTTCTGTTGAAAAAGGCTGTTTCTGATTTAAACCATAAACAGAGCTTGAAGAGGAGTAGATAAGATGTCCAACTTTATTATGGCGACATCCTTCTAATATATTAATATGACCAATAATATTCGCATCAATATATGCCATTGGGTTTTTAATTGAATAGCGAACCCCCGGTTGAGCCGCTAAATGAATAACTCGGTCAAATTGGTGTGATACAAATAATTGAGCCACTTTTACTGAGTCAACGATATCAAGTTTCTCAAAATGAAATTTTTCTAGCTGTTGTAATTTAGCTAATCGAGCTTCTTTTAGGCGCACATCATAATAATCATTCATGTTATCTATTCCGACAACATGATAACCCATTTCGATTAAACGCTGACTCATATGATAGCCAATAAACCCCGCAGCACCTGTTACCAATATTTTCATATAATCACTCAAATAACCCAATAATTTATTTTTATGCCAACGCTATCATGCTTAATATCACCTCGATTAAACATCATAACGCTTACATCATCATACATTACAGAAATCAACATGGCTCAATACTCAATGTATTGAGCCATACCTTAATATCTTACCGTCGCTTTATCTAGCTTTTCTCATAAAATAATCAGCTTGTCATACATCATGTATTTGCGGAGCTTATACAATGAGAGCAACCATATAAATGCTTATTAAGCCGCTTTATTTCACTGTATTTTTAATGATTTTAGCCATTGTGAAAAATCTTCGCCAAACTCTTCGTGCTGTATTCCATACTCTACGAAGGCTTTCATATATCCTAATTTATTACCACAATCGTGGCTTTTCCCTTGTAGGTGATAAGCTTCAACGGCTTCTTTTTCAATCAACATGGCAATCGCATCAGTTAACTGAATTTCATCTCCAGCACCGGGTGCTGTTTTCGCTAATAGTGGCCAGATACTTTCAGATAATACATAACGCCCTACGATAGATAAATTTGAAGGTGCTTCTTCTTTCTTAGGTTTTTCAACAACACGTGTGATTGGTTTGCTATCACCTGGGCATAAATTTTCACCCATGCAATCGACAATACCGTAATTAGAGACTTCATCTTCAGGCACTGGTTCAACAAGGATTTGACTTGCGCCAGAGCGTTCAAAGTGAGAAAGCATCTCTTTTAAGTTAACTTTCGTTAAATCAGCACTGTATCTATCTAAAATAACATCAGGCAGGATAACAGCGAAAGGTTCATCGCCAATTAATGGCTTAGCACATAAAATAGCATGGCCTAATCCTTTTGCTATTCCCTGACGAGTTTGCATGATAGTGACATGACTTGGACAAATACCTTGTACTTCTTCTAATAACTGGCGTTTAACGCGTTTTTCTAAAATCGCTTCTAATTCAAAACTCGTATCAAAATGGTTTTCAATTGAATTTTTAGATGAATGTGTAACAAGTACAATTTCATTAATACCTGCTGCAATACATTCATTCACTACATATTGAATAAGAGGCTTATCAACCACTGGCAACATCTCTTTTGGAATTGCCTTGGTTGCAGGTAGCATTCTTGTTCCTAATCCAGCAACAGGGATCACCGCTTTTCTTACTTTACGTACTGCTGATGACATTATAATTCTCCTGCAATTAGTACCGTTCTACTTTCAGCTTTGAATGGGCACAATTAAAAATAATTGCCAGAGTATACCAGCTAATATCTAAGGATAAACAGAGCCCTACCCGTTAATTGAGATAGTTCTTCATTTATGTTTAATATATGCACAATATTCTATTTTATTTAATCTACATTTAACTTTTATAGATAGGGGAAAACATTAATTTAATCTGATTTCTGCTGTCCCAAATTTTACATTGCCAATTTGTTCCTTCGCATTTTACTTGATTAATATATAAAAGTTGCAGCGTGCCTAAAGGAATACCGCTATTTAACTCAAATTTTTTATTTTCTGTTTTTATTTCGGCTTTTAAACCTGCTGAAGCTAAAAGGATATTCTTTTTCTGTGTATGATAATAACCAAGTATAATAGGAAAGGTCCCTTTCACTCCAATTTCATTAAGCATTTTATTTAGTTTATTCAACATATTATACATACTTGGCAACGTTTTTACTTTTTGTGATGACTTTAATACATCATTAAAAACAACCCGTAAGAGTAAAGCGACCAAAAGTCCATTTTCATCATCCCTCGATATATCAACACAATAGAAAATAATTTGGTCTTCAGATAAAGCTGCAATATCAAATAACAACCCCATTTTAGTGATATCATTTAATTGACGATAATTAACACAATATCCCGCAACAACCTGTTTAACTTGAGGTTGCATCTGTTTTATGAACGACTGAATATAATGGGTATCTTTTCGTAAGCTATTCCAAAGTGGTTCAAAATGTATACCTTCTATTAATACTGATTCAAAAAAGCCAGGACATAATACTTCAATAACTTTTTGTTTTAATTTCTCAAGATGTGTTATTGGCTTTAGAAAAATCTCTTGCGCCCCTAAACGCAACATATCATCTATTTCAGCCATATTGTCTGTACATGAAATAGCAATAACAGGAATATCCAATTTACGTTGTTCAAGGTGGCACAAAAAAGTGGGGCCATTCATTACTGGCATACGGATATCACATAAAATCAGATCGGGGAGTACTCCCCCTTCTAATAAAGATAATGCTTGGCTACCGTTATCTGTTGTATAAACACAAGCTTTCTCATGTGAGAAATATTCCGTCAACATTGTGCGAAAAACGACCTCATCATCAATTATTAAAATTTTTTTACCCACTAAGGCTTTGTTCATTGGTGACTCCGGTAACTATCGTTTCACATGCTGATTAATTAGCGCTACATTATTAGTTTAGTTCAACATTGACGTTAATTATTCCCAATCGTTACTTTTTTCAA
Organism: Proteus vulgaris; assembly: GCF_033708015.1. Taxonomy (NCBI): domain Bacteria; kingdom Pseudomonadati; phylum Pseudomonadota; class Gammaproteobacteria; order Enterobacterales; family Morganellaceae; genus Proteus; species Proteus vulgaris. Next base: position 2,292,720 of record NZ_CP137920.1, read on the forward strand.
TCTACGGGGAAATCGTCATACTAATAACGTGATTTAGGACATTATTTTGTCAAGTTTATGCCCCTGCAATAGTCAATTATTCTACTCTGATTGCTGTGAGCCTTACCATTTAGGTCAAAAAAACGCTTCAACAGCAGAAGCATTGATGCGTTCGCGTTATAGCGCGTTTGTTAAACATAATGCTGATTACTTAATAAAAACGTGGCACCCTTCTTGTCGTGTTGCATCTTTGCATGATGAATTAGTTTCAGGCTTTCCAAATACACAGTGGCTTGGACTCAATGTCATTTCATCGCAAGCGAGCACAAATAAAAATGAGGCATATGTTGAATTCTCGGCTTGCTTTATTGAAAGAAATGCCGATGATAAACAGTACTTACATGAACGCTCTCGTTTTCTAAAAATAGATAACTGTTGGTTTTATATTGACGGTGTGAAACCGAAAGTGGGACGAAACGATCCCTGCCCTTGTGGTTCTGGACGTAAATACAAAAAATGTTGTGAAAATAACATCAAATAACTGCAAACATAGAAGTAAAAGAAAGGATTTATCCATACATGCAACACCAAAATACTCAAAAAAAAATACTGCGTACTATTTGCCCTGATGCAAAAGGACTTATCGCTAAAATCACGAATATTTGCTACAAACATCAATTAAATATTGTTCAAAATAGTGAGTTTGTTGATCATCGTACAGGTCGCTTTTTTATGCGTACCGAGCTTGAAGGCATCTTTAATGATGAAACCTTTCTGGCCGATTTAGATGATGCCTTACCACAAGGCTCAAAACGTGAATTAAATACCGCAGGCCGTCGTCGCATTGTCATTATGGTGACAAAAGAAGCACACTGCTTAGGCGACTTATTAATGAAAAGTGCATTTGGTGATTTGGATGTTGAAATTGCCGCTGTCATTGGTAATCACGACACACTAAAACATTTAGTAGAACAATTTGGTATTCCTTTCCATCTTGTTAGCCATGAAGGCTTAACCCGTGATCAACATGATGAAAAGTTAATTGCGCAAATTAATCAATACAAACCTGATTATGTTGTACTCGCAAAATACATGCGTGTACTAACACCCGCATTTGTACAAAACTTCCCAAATCAAATTATCAATATTCATCACTCCTTCTTACCTGCCTTTATTGGTGCACGTCCTTACCATCAGGCTTATGAGCGCGGTGTCAAGATCATTGGTGCAACAGCGCACTACGTAAATGATAATTTAGATGAAGGCCCAATCATCACTCAAAATGTGATTAATGTTGATCATACGTTCTCTGCCGAAGATATGATGAGAGCTGGTCGAGATGTTGAAAAGAATGTACTTAGCCATGCCTTATATTGGGTACTTTCACAACGTGTCTTCGTTTACGGTAACAGAACAATCATTTTATAAATTTTCTGTCACCAATAATGCAAACATGATGACTATCTAAAAGTAAACCGCGATATAAAACATATCGCGGTTTACTTTTTATCTCTTATTAATAAAGATGATATTGCTTAAAATCAATATGATAGCGCATAAAGCTTGAACGATACGCACATTTTTACAGCAGTCAGTCTATTTTTAGCAAAATAGCGCTTTACAGATTTCAGGTATTTGGTATTATTGCGCCCGCTGTCACGGACAGCAAAACAATTTAATGTTGGTGGGATACCCAAGCGGCCAAAGGGAGCAGACTGTAAATCTGCCGTCACAGACTTCGAAGGTTCGAATCCTTCTCCCACCACCATCTCCTCTTCGCTTTCTTCTCTAAAATTATCTTATTCCATTTTATCAATTAAATCCAAAAATCGATTCAATATGCTTGAATGATACTTAGATTTATAGATATAACAGCTATACCGCATTTCCGGTTGAGTTAATGGTATAAAGCATAAGTCGGCTTCATACTCACTTTTCAATGGATTTTCATCTGTTAATAAAAGAGAGTGGTGTGTTTGAATAAAACGTAAACAACAATTAAGATCATCCATTATTCTGACACTCACAGCCTTTCCTCTATCTCCAATTTCACTCTCTAATTTTTTTATCTTAGCAGTTTTGTATAATGCCGGATCACAGAGCCAAATATTTTCACTTAAGAGTCTATCAAGATTATTATTTACACTATTCACCAGTGTTTTTTGACAACAAATGCCCAAGTGCTTATTTTCTATTTTATGAAGAAGGCTAAATTTTTCACTAATAATTTTCTCAGAACTTAATATTAATGTATTACCATCATAATCAGGTATTTCTTCAAAGTTTTCTCTTGAAAATCGCATTATATTTATATGGGAATAATTTTTATTTGCTGCTTGATAAAACTGAGTTAAATACTGACTTTTTCCCCAATCATAATAAACATGAATGCTATTGTTTATAATTCCCGAGATATGTTTTTTAGTTATCTCTTTTTCTTGAAGATAAAGCGATTTCAAATCATTATAAAGTTCAAGCCCTTCCTGGGTTAAACTCATACCAAACTTCTCTCGCTTAAATAAACGCTTACCTAATACGGCTTCAAAGTCTTTGATAGATTTAGCGACGGGAGGCGTCGTGCGATTCATCACCCGCGCAGCTTTACTTAACGAGCCATTTTCGACAACAGCCATAAAGGCTTCTAACTTACGAGAAAAAAACATAATTCACCATTCCTTTGCTGTGTAGAATAAAATAATTTCATTGATTCATTTTATGTAAATAAAATAGTGATTAATTAATTTAAAAATTAATTTTATATAAAAGCAGTTTTATATAAATATTTTTTTACCTCCTTTTAATGAATACAATTTATAACTACAATATTATTTTTATTATGTCATCATTCTTCACATATAAAGAATAATAATACTTATATTCTTCTATCAAAGATTAGTTTATGTTTCTAGTTTGTTTAATTAATATTTTTTGTTATGCAATTAATTATTTTTATTAAATTAACACACTCTATTTAATCGCTTTTATTTTTATCTAATTTTATCTTTCTCTTGATAAGCTGTGCCATCATTTCCGTGATTTGCTTACATTCATTTTATGATCCTGCTAGTATTAGACATCCTATTATTCAATATATAAATGGTTACAGTCACATGAAATTTGTCTCTTTCAATATTAATGGTTTACGCGCTCGTCCTCACCAACTTGAAGCTATCATAGAAAAACATCAGCCAGATGTTATTGGTCTTCAAGAAACGAAAGTTCATGATGATATGTTTCCATTAGATACAGTGGGTGCCTTGGGTTATCATGTTTTCTATCATGGTCAAAAAGGACATTATGGGGTTGCCTTACTCACAAAAGAAAAGCCTGTCGCAGTACGTAAAGGCTTTCCTGGTGATGACGATGATGCTCAACGTCGAATGATAATGGCTGATATCGAAACACCCGCGGGTTTATTGACTGTGATGAATGGTTATTTCCCTCAAGGTGAAAGCCGTGATCATGAAACTAAATTTCCAGCAAAAGAAAAATTCTATGCGGATCTTCAAAATTACCTAACCAACAGCTTAAAACCGACCTCTTCCGTACTTATTATGGGGGATTTAAATATTAGCCCAACGGATAAAGATATTGGTATTGGCGAAAATAATATGAAACGCTGGTTAAAAACGGGTAAATGTTCTTTTTTACCAGAAGAGCGGGAATGGCTGGCAACTTTAATGGGCTGGGGATTAACAGATACATTCCGCCAACAACACCCTGAAGCTGATGATAAATTTTCGTGGTTTGACTATCGTTCTAAAGGATTTGATGATAACCGAGGCTTACGTATAGACTTACTTCTAGCAAGTCGCTGCTTAGCGGAGAATTGCATTTCAACAGGCATTGATTACGAGATCCGAGGGATGGAAAAACCATCCGATCATGCACCCGTTTGGGCTGAATTTAAAATCTAAATAGATCCAATCTTCATTTCATAAAAGCACTTCCCTAAATAATGAAGGAAGTGCTTTTTATTTGTACTTAATGATCCGTAGCCGCTTCTTTACTCTGCGCTTTATTTTTTGTAGCACTTCCTTTATTACTTCCTTTAGAAGCTGCCTTTCGCTTTTTATTATGTGCCGGTGCAGGAAGATTTCTAAACGCTTGAATATTCGGACGACGTTTTGCTTGAGTAATCAACTCTATTAAAGTGCTATTTAATGGCATCATAAAGTCTTGATATTTAAATTGCTTTTCACTAATTTGCGTAAGTATCGATTCCCAATGTGCGGTCATATCGGGTAAAGTTGCCATATCTGGCAATACATGAATTAACGCTCTTCCCGCTGGCGTTGAATTAATCGCTCGTCCTTTTTTTTGCAGAAAGCCACGTTTAAATAACAGTTCAATAATTCCCGCTCTTGTCGCTTCAGTGCCTAATCCATCCGTTGCTCTTAGTATTTTTTTAAGTTCTTTATCTTGAACAAAGCGCGCAATTCCGGTCATAGCAGACAGCAATGTTGCATCAGTAAAAGGCCTTGGGGGTTGCGTTTGCTTTTCAACAATCTCTCCCTTTTCACACAACAACTCATCGTCTTTAGCCACTATTGGCAATGCAGAACCGTCATTTTCAGCATCTTGCTCTTTCGCACCTAATAATATTCGCCATCCTGCTTGTGCTAAAAAACGCGCTTTAGCGATAAATTTGCCATTCTCAATATCAAGTTCAATAACGCATTTACGATAAACAGCATCAGGCATAAATTGCATTAAATATTGACGAGCCACCAGATAATAAATATTTTTCTCATTTTCAGTTAATGAGATCTTACCTGTTTTTGCCGTTGGAATAATTGCATGGTGAGCATCAACTTTTTTATCATCCCAACAACGATTCTTTTTATCTATATCTAGGGTATCTTGCGGTAATAAGCTTGCGTCATGTGTGCTAATCGCATTAATCACAGCATGACGACCAGCAAAATGTTCATTGGGTAGATAACGACTGTCAGAACGTGGATAAGTAATGAGCTTATGTGTTTCATATAAGCGTTGGCACGTATCTAAGACTTGTTGTGCGCTTAAGCCAAAGCGTTTTGCCGCTTCAATTTGTAATGCGGAAAGTGAAAAAGGAAGCGGCGCTATTTCAGACTCTTGCTTATCTTGATAATCCGTTACATTCGCAGGTTTGCCTTTAATTCTCTCAACAACATGCTCTGCAAGTTTACGATTTAATAACCGTCCTTCCTCATCTTGCCAAGGTTCACAATGTTCACTTGGTTGCCAAGTCGCAGTAAAGCGTTCATCGGCAGGTGTTACAACATGCGCTTTAACTTCAAAGAAATCTTTAGGAACAAAGTTTTCAATTTCTTCATCACGCCGAACCACTAAACCTAATACGGGTGTTTGCACTCGCCCTACTGATAATACACCTTGGTAACCATTGCGTTGACCTAAGAGCGTATAGGCTCGAGTCATATTAATACCATAAAGCCAATCAGCTCTTGCTCGCGCCAAAGCAGATACACACAATGGTACAAATTCATGGTTATAGCGTAGCTTATCAATAGCACGCGTCACTGCCGCTGGATTTAAGTCATTAATTAAGCAACGACGCGCCTGTTTTCTTTGCTCTTCGCTGATATTTAAATAGTTAAGCACTTCATCGACTAACAGCTGACCTTCACGATCTGGGTCGCCTGCGTGGATCACTTCTTTTGCCTGCTTAAGTAGTGTTTTGATGGTTTCTAACTGTTTTTTTACATCAGCTCTGGGCTTGAGTTGCCACTTTTCAGGAATAATGGGCAAATCATCTAACGACCAGCGGGCGTACCGCGGGTCGTATGCATCCGGCTCAGCTTGTTCAAGTAAGTGACCAACACACCATGTCACATACTGGTTATCACCACAAAGAATAAAACCATCGCCCCGTTTGTGAGGCTTTGGCAATACATCAGCAATAGCGCGAGCAAGGCTGGGTTTTTCTGCAATAAATAATCTCATTACGTTAGTCAGTCACTTCAATCAACGCTTTTCCCGCTACTGGTGCCGTTAATTCACCAATAGACGTTAATTCAATATCAAAACGTGAGGCAACTTCTTTCACTTTTTCAACCGCTTCAGGTAATACGGCTAATAGTAAACCCCCTGATGTTTGTGGATCACAGAGCAACTTACGTTGCATTTCAGTGATCTCACCAATTAAATGACCATAACTTTCAAAGTTACGACCTGTTCCCCCAGGAACACAGCCTTGTTCTATATAAGACTCGACTTCTGGCAATCTAGGGACTTGTGAGAAATGAATAGTCGCTTGTACACCAGAGCCATCACAGATTTCGCTTAAATGTCCTAATAAACCGAACCCTGTAACGTCGGTCATTGCAGTGACACCTTCAATATCAGAAAAATCAGAACCGGCTTTATTCATACGGCACATAATTTCTGTCGCTAAACCTTGGTGTTCTGGTTTTAGTAGCCCTTTCTTCTCAGCGGTTGTTAATACACCAATACCCAAAGGTTTCGTTAAAAAAAGCTGACATCCTGCTTTAGCTTCGCTGTTTTTCTTCACTTTACTGACGGGCACAACCCCTGTTACAGCAAGACCAAAAATAGGCTCAGGTGCATCAATTGAGTGACCACCAGCGAGTGAAATGCCTGCTTCTTGGCAAGCAGCTCGACCACCCTCAATCACTTCGCGTGCGATTTCCGGTGCCAGTTTATTAATTGGCCAGCCTAAAATAGCAATCGCCATAATCGGTTTTCCGCCCATGGCAAAAATATCGCTAATTGCATTTGTTGCCGCAATACGCCCAAAATCATAGGGGTTATCAACGATTGGCATAAAGAAATCAGTGGTGCTGATAATACCTGTACCGTTTCCTAAATCATAAACAGCAGCATCATCTTTGGTTTCATTACCGACAAGTAAATGAGGATCATGAAATTTAGCTTGTTCACTGTGTAAAATGGTTTCTAAAACTTTTGGCGAGATTTTACAACCACAACCTGCACCATGACTGTATTGTGTTAAACGAATTGCTTCAGACATAACATGCCATCCTTTTTAAAAATAAGTCACAAAATCAGTTAAGTCGGCAGGAGAAACTGTCATTGGTGCTTTCAAGGCTGGCGTACCTAAATAAAGGAAACCAATAATCTGGTCGTGTTCGCTACAGCCAAGTCCTTCTCTTACAACGGCATCATGAGTCCAAGAGCCTGAACGCCAAATTCCCCCAAATCCTTGCGCAACAGCCGCCATTTGCATTGCTTGCACACTACAACCAGCGGCAACAACTTGCTCCCATTCAGGAACTTTAGGGTGTTCTTTCACTTTCGCAATAACCGTGATAATCAATGGGGCACGAAAAGGTGCATTTTTTGCTTTTTCTTCAACTTCTGGTCCTAAATTACTCGCTATTGCCGCCTTATGCAGTAATTGGCTAAAACGCTCAATGCCTTCATTTTGCATCACTATAAAATGCCAAGGCTTAAGTGCACCATGATCAGGCGCGCGCATACCTGCTTGTAAAATAGTATTGAGGGCTTCACTATCAGGGGCTGGCGTAGTCAGTCGAGAAGCTGAACGGCGGTTCAAAAGCAGTGTTAATGCATCCATTTTTATTCTCCTGTCAGCATTTTATTTTAGCAAGATCCCCTTCTTATGGGGATGGACAGTTCTTATCAATTCGCAGTATAACAAACTGTGATATTACCACCATCCGCAGATTTAGGCGGAAATTTTTCTAAAAATCAGCTGAGTGGTTATTTTATCGTAATTTATTGTTCATAAAATGATTAATCTTGGCTTACTCAGTTAGTTTAAGTTTGCTTTGAGCTTATTTTTCTTTTTAACTCAGCGCTCCTCTATATCACTTTGATGCCTTTTTGTGTGAGTTTATTTAGCTATTTTTACGTAAGATAATTTTTACTTAATAACATCTTAAGTAAAAATTTATCATTAGTGGTTTCCTAAAAATCAATGACAGACATTCAATAAGAGCTATATTAGAATATTCCTTCATTGTTATTGCTATTCTCTCTATTGTTAACAACACTTTTTGTTTTAATAGTATGAGATTATGTGGATATAGCCTGCTTACCAATAATTCTAGCATGACTGTTTAGGATTAAATTTTAGCTTTACATGATGTGGAGATAGTATGAATAAAATTATGGAGTTAATCGGCGCAATATTAAAATTCAGTTGGCAAGCCATTAACTTTATCCGGAAATTAATCTTAAACGTTATTTTCTTTTTTCTTCTCTTTATGGTCATTGGTATTTTCTTAATTAGTAAAGAAGCACAAAAACCGATGAGTTATGAAGGTGCCCTTCTTGTTGATCTTAAAGGTGTGATTGTTGACCAAACTGCGACCCAAAACCCTTTAGGAGAAGTTGGACGTGAGCTTTTAGGCGTTTCTAATAGCCAGCTCCAAGAAAATTCATTATTCGAAATCGTCGATACGCTACGCAAAGCCTCTCAAGATCCGAAAATTAAAGGTATGGTGCTCAAACTTGATGAATTTGCAGGTGCAGATCAACCTTCGCTAAATTATATTGGTAAAGCACTTAATGAATTTAAAAAGACAGGCAAACCGATTTTTGCCGTGAGTGGCTATTACAACCAGCCACAATATTATCTTGCGTCTTATGCAGATAAAATTTATCTCACTCCTCAAGGTGCAGTCGGGGTTTATGGTTTTGGCTTTCAAAATCTCTATTACAAAACACTGCTAGAAAATTTAAAAGTAAGTACTCATATTTTCCGTGTAGGGACTTATAAATCTGCCGTTGAACCATTAATGCGTAATGACATGTCTGCAGAATCTCGAGAAGCTTCATTACGTTTAGTTAATGCACTGTGGTCTACTTATTTAACTCAAGTTGCAGAAAATCGTAGTATTACCACCGAGGATGTTTTCCCTGGTGCAAAAGAGATGATTGCACAGCTACGCAATGCCGATGGGGACAACGCAACTTATGCGCTAAATCGTAAATTAGTGGACGCAGTAAGCTCATACGCTCAATTTGAAGCAGATATGACAGAAACCTTCCAATGGGATAAAGAGAACCAGCAATTTAACAATATCAGCATTTATGATTATGCCGATACGTTAACTTCATCATTACCTGCAAATGATGAAGGTAATATTGCCGTAGTCGTTGTTCAAGGCGCCATTATTGATGGTGAAAGTATTCCTGGGTCTGCGGGGGGATCAACTATTGCGAATCAAATTCGCCAAGCACGTTTAGATCCGAATATTAAGGCACTTGTATTACGTGTCAATAGTCCAGGGGGGAGCGTTTCTGCATCAGAGCAAATACGCAGTGAAGTTGCCGCCTTTAAACAACAGAAAAAACATGTGGTTGTTTCAATGGGAGGCTTAGCCGCATCAGGTGGATATTGGATCTCAACCCCTGCAAACAAGATTATTGCGAGCCCATCAACGTTAACTGGCTCAATTGGTATTTTCGGCGTTATTAATACCTTTGAAAATAGCCTAGAATCTATTGGTGTTTATACTGATGGTGTCACAACTTCACCATTAGCCGGATTATCTGTTACAAATAAACTCCCTGAAGAATTTGCAGAACTTTTACAGCTAAATATCGAAAGTGGCTATAAAACGTTTCTTAATTTAGTGGCAGAATCTCGTAAGAAAACACCTGCTCAAATTGATCGTATTGCTCAAGGTCGAGTATGGGTAGGAATAGATGCAAAAACGGTTGGTTTAGTTGATGAATTTGGTGATTTTGATGATGCCATTGATGCTGTTGCTAAAATGGCAAAAATTGAGCACCCCGTTATTGATTGGATGAAGCCAGAATTAAGTCTCTCTGAACAGATCATTATGAGCTTATCATCTAACGCAAAAGCACTTATTCCTGATCCGTTACAAGCATATATACCTGCACCTGTTTTAAAAGAAGTCAAAACACAGACAGAGTTTTATCGCAACATGAATGATCCGCTAAATCGCTATGCGTATTGTTTATCTTGTGGCGATATTCAATAATCTTGTCTATTCATACACCTGCTCATCAGGAACAGGTGTATTCCTCTCTTTTTTCTGACTTTTATAGAATGATATTCTGATGAAAATTTTTGTTTGTTTGTCTTCATGCTATTTTTAACACAATGATTTAAAGCAGATATTAGTTATTCTCTATTTTCTTTTTTTAGCATCCTTTCCTTTTTTTATTCTGCAAACTCCCTATAATCAGGTATTTCTCACAGCTTAATAAGAGTGCTTTGTCTGATGCAAAAGAAATCAATCTACGTTGTTTATACTGGCGGTACTATTGGTATGCAACATTCTGAACATGGCTATATCCCGGTATCAGGACATTTACAACGCCAATTAGCTAAAATGCCAGAATTTCACCGTGAGGAGATGCCTGATTTTACAATTAAAGAGCACCTTCCTTTAATTGATTCTTCAAATATCACCCCCGAAGATTGGCAATCTATCGCAGATGATATTAATGAAAATTATCACAATTATGATGGGTTTGTTATTCTTCATGGCACTGATACCATGGCATTTACCGCATCAGCACTCTCTTTTATGTTTGAAAACCTTAGCAAACCGATTATCGTGACTGGCTCTCAAATTCCTTTGGAAGCCTTACGGTCTGATGGACAAACAAACCTATTAAATGCACTTTATCTCGCCGCACATCATCCAATTAATGAAGTGGCTCTGTTTTTCAATAACACACTGTATCGTGGAAACCGTACAGTAAAAGCACATGCGGATGGCTTTAATGCCTTTGCGTCACCAAATAGCGCACCATTATTAGAAGCTGGCATTAATATTAAACAATTTAAAATTAATTCCTTTCCTAAAGGAAATGGGGAATTTATTGCACATAATATTACGCCTCAACCTATCGGTGTGATCACCATTTATCCAGGGCTTTCAGATGAAGTCGTTAAAAATATCCTGATGCAACCTGTGAAAGCCTTAATATTGCGCTCTTATGGTGTCGGTAATGCCCCCTCACACCCTGCTCTACTTTCTACCCTACGTGAAGCAACAGAGCGGGGTATTGTTGTTATCAACCTTACACAATGTATTTCTGGTCGAGTCAATATGGAAGGTTATGCAACAGGTCAAGCATTAGCGGAAGTGGGTGTGATCAGTGGCTTTGATATGACATTTGAAGCAACATTAACTAAACTGCATTATCTTCTTAGTCAACAATATCATTACACTGAAATCTGCCAACTAATGCAACAAAACCTACGCGGTGAAATGACATTAGACGATAACAACTAAGTTTAATCAAAAGGTAAAATAGGTGAAAAACGCGGCACTGTTATTAGTTGATATACAAAATGATTTTTGTACAGGTGGTGCATTAGCTGTTAATGAAAGCGATAAAGTGATACAAACCGCCAACCAACTTATTCATACTTTCAATCAATCTAAAAACCCGATTATCGCCAGTTTAGATTGGCATCCAGCCGATCATCTTAGTTTTGCTGAAAATTCAGGCACTGTGGTGGGAGAAATTGGCACCCTTAATGGATTACCACAGGTTTGGTGGCCCGTTCATTGCGTACAAAATTCTTATGGTGCTGCATTTCATCCTGAATTAAACCAAGCCCAGATTAATCACATTATTTATAAAGGGCAAAACCGTCTTATTGATAGTTATAGTGCTTTTTTTGATAACGACCATGAATATCAAACAGGCTTGCACACACTTTTGCACACGCTAAATATAAAACATCTTTATATTTTAGGAATTGCTACGGATTACTGTGTCAAATTTACAGTGCTAGATGCGCTGTTATTAGGGTATCAAGTCTCAGTCATTACAGACGGTTGTCGTGGCGTCAATATTCAAGAAGGCGATAGCGAAAAAGCATTGGAAGAGATGCAGGCAAAGGGCGCGACATTAATTGATTCAGCACATTGGCTTAATCGTAACAATCAATAGGTTCGTTATTTTCTTTATCTTAATAAAATGAGAAAGGGGCTATTTTTAACCAACCTGGTTAATAAACATCCCCTTTTATCTCTATTTTATCCATTCAACACACTTTTTAGTCATCATCCATTGGCGTTAACGTTGCCAAACGTTCAGATTGAAACTGAGCTTTTAATTCTTGTTTACTCTTCATGGTAATTTGCCCATTCGTTCCTACTGTCATATGTTCAGGTGTGTGGTTATTTTTCGCCTGCCATAATAAAACAATCTGCATACAATGCTCTTTTTGCTCATCAGTCAATGCAACGCCATCAGGCCATTTACCTAGTTCAACCGCTGTTGAAATACGCTGGTAAATCTCAGGGGTTACCATCGAAATAAGTTCATTAACTTCCATTGATTGCTCCATAAGCTAAATAATCACTTGAAATGGCTGAATCGTTTTTTCTTTTGTTGTTATTTTGTTAATTTAACGAAATTAACCAACTTGTTTTTCGCCTGTTTCACTATTCGTAAATGAAAGAGAGGCTGAATTAACACAATAACGCTCTCCTGTTGGGGCGGGGCCATCATTAAAAACATGGCCTAAATGTGCATCACATTGCTGGCAACGTATTTCAGTTCTTTTCATATTATGAGAAAAATCATCAATATAGCGAATTGCATTATCACTAACGGGTTGATAAAAGCTGGGCCAACCACATCCCGCATCAAATTTCGTCTCTGAATAAAACAGAGGCGCAGAACAACATAAGCAGTGATAAATCCCTGTTTGACGATTGTGTAATAATTTACCACTAAACGGAGGTTCTGTACCTTGCTGTTGAGTCACATAACGTTGCATTTCATTGAGTGTTGATAAATCAATGTGATTGTTATTACTTGAAATATTCACTTTCTTTTCATTATCTGCCATATCGACCTCTTGCCCAGTAAAATGCTTTTTAAAACAACAGTGAATAATAACAAAGATTTAACAACAAATCTGAAAAATATAGTCTAAAATCATCAAGAGTAATCTTTAGTTTTTGAAATGTGATGAATTTCACATAACGGAGCAAAGGTAACTTCATTTATCGGTATTGATCCCGATAATACACAGCGTAACATTTAGCTAAAACGACCAATCTTTAAGCGAAAAGTGTTTTTTTAATTGATTTTTTGCAATTATTGACACGATTCCGCTTGACGATTGGCGCGGTTTTGGTAACTTTAGAATCAACTTTTTAATTCACTAAATTAAAGCTGGTGGAATACATATGACTATCAAAGTAGGTATTAATGGTTTTGGTCGTATCGGCCGCATCGTTTTCCGTGCTGCTCAAGAACGTTCAGATATCGAAATCGTAGGTATTAACGATCTGTTAGACGCAGAATACATGGCATACATGCTGAAATACGATTCAACTCATGGTCGTTTCAACGGTACTGTTGAAGTAAAAGATGGCCACCTCGTTGTTAATGGTAAAACCATCCGCGTAACATCAGAAAGAGATCCAGCAAACCTGAAATGGAACGAAATTGGTGTTGATGTTGTTGCTGAAGCAACTGGTCTGTTCTTAACTGATGAAACTGCTCGTAAACACATCCAAGCTGGTGCGAAAAAAGTTGTTCTGACTGGTCCTTCAAAAGACAGCACACCTATGTTCGTTATGGGTGTAAACCACAAATCATATGCAGGTCAAGATATCGTTTCTAACGCATCTTGTACAACTAACTGCTTAGCGCCTTTAGCAAAAGTTATCAACGACAAATTCGGTATCGTTGAAGGTCTGATGACAACTGTTCACGCAACAACTGCAACTCAACGTACTGTTGATGGTCCTTCAATGAAAGACTGGCGTGGTGGTCGTGGTGCTTCTCAAAACATCATCCCTTCATCAACGGGTGCTGCTAAAGCAGTAGGTAAAGTTATTCCTGAACTGAACGGCAAACTGACTGGTATGTCTTTCCGTGTTCCTACTCCTAACGTTTCTGTTGTTGACTTAACTGCACGTCTGGAAAAACCAGCAACTTATGCTCAAATCTGTGAAGCAATCAAAGAAGCTGCTGAAGGCGAACTGAAAGGCGTTCTGGGTTACACTGAAGATGCAGTTGTTTCAACTGACTTCAACGGTGAAGTATTAACTTCAGTATTCGATGCTAAAGCAGGTATCGCGCTGAATGACAACTTTGTTAAATTAGTTTCTTGGTACGATAACGAAGTTGGTTATTCAAACAAAGTTCTGGATCTGATTTCTCATATCTCTAAATAATTAGAGTTTAGAAAGTCACGATTTCTTTTAGAGCCACCTTTTCGGTGGCTCTTTTATTTTCTAGCCAGTCAGTTTATTGTATTAAAATAGTCAGTGACATAAGGTTATAGATAATGAATGAGAAAATTTTTTCTTTGCCGATTATTGAACAAATATCACCTTACTTAAGTCGTCGGCAATTAGGCGAACTTCCTATCCTTGTTATTTCGCATCCTAAAGTACGTGCTGCTATCAGCCTTCAGGGCGCACACTTAATTGCTTGGCAACCCGCACAAGAGCATCCTGTCTTTTGGGTAAGCGAAGCCTCTCTCTTTACTCCTGGTGTTGCCATTCGTGGCGGTATTCCTATTTGCTGGCCTTGGTTTGCTTCTGCGGGTACACCAAGTCATGGATTTGCGCGAATTCTTCCTTGGGAATTTAGTGCCCATACCGAACAAGATGATAGTGTTCTCATCACCATGACATTAAAAGAGAGCCAACAAACACAAAAATATTGGCCACATCCCTTTACGGTTATTGCTCGTTTTAAATTAGGCGCAACTTGTGAGGTTGAATTAGAATCTTACGGTGATTATGAAGCAACAGCAGCCCTTCACTCTTATTTTAATGTGAGTGACATTGATAATGTCTCTGTAACAGGTCTAGGAAGCCACTACATTGACACAGTGGCAGATAAAGAGGTTTACACTGATGAAACCTCATTACGTTTTAATGGGCGTACTGACAGGCTTTATACAGAGCCTGACGATTTCAATCTTATACATGACGATGGTTGGGATCGCACAATTGAAGTTCATCATTACCATCATAGTGATGTCGTATGTTGGAACCCCGGTGCAGAGCTTGCAAGTTCAATGAAAGATATGAGCGCAGGTGGTTATCGTAAGATGGCTTGTGTAGAAACCGCTCGTATCCACCAACCCTTAAAACCCGATAACGTTCATCCTGGTCGCTTATCTCTGGTCGTTCGTGTACGTAAAAATATTGCTGAAAAATAAAGCATTACTGACATTTGACACAATAAAAAAGCTTCGAGTTTGAATCGAAGCTTTTTTATCATAGCTAATCACACTGATTTTTAGCGAATTAGAATGTGTAAGTCACACCTGTCCACACAATCGCAGTCACAGATTTATTCACCATTGGGCTGTCTTTCACTTCGCTCGGTAAATGGTCAACACGTCCCATCGCAAAGAAATTCCATTTTTCTGTAAATTTATAATTAGCAGAGATTTCAAAATAAGGTCTCCAGCTATCATTTGGCGTATATTCAGCTAAACCACTGCGTTGAGATTCTGCATGACTAATTCCATAAGCATAACGGTTCTGCTTTTTGTTTTCCCAAACAAAACCGATACCGGGTTGTAAAGACCAGTTACCCAATTCGAAAGGATATAAATAAGCAGCATCAGCGATAATACCATTACTTTTGCCTAGCATATCACCCGATACAATTGCCCTTAAGCTACCCCATGATTCATGGTGCTTATAAGTAAAGCCCCCCATCATAGTGTCACGACGACGATTTAATTTTTTCATTTGCTCATCGTCACTATCGCTTGGTTTATAAGCCTGAGGATAATAGTGTAAATCAACAGAGAGTTGATCTTTAGGTGTATTCCACAGGTAATAACCCGCCGCTAATGTGGCGAAATAGAAATTCTCTGACTGGTAGTTAACTTGCGGTACGGGTAATAAATAATCTTTTGATTTAGCCCCCTTATAAGGAGTAACTTGTGCTAAAACGGATCCCCCTATTGACCATTCTCCAGCAAATGCTACTGGTGTGCTAAGCCCTGCGATAACGGCTAAAGAAATGATAATCTTCTTATTACTCACGATGATTTTCCATTATTGTCATTAATAAAGTAGCAACCAAAACCCTATTTCAGTCACAAATAACTAAGATTGATACCATTTTACCTATAATCATTTTAATTTTGCATTAAATGTGTAGCAATCAATGCTTGTCCTAATGCAATACCACCGTCTCCAACGGGTAATATCATAGGGATAAGTACTTTTTTATTGTTTAATTTTTTCTTAAACAGGTGTTTGAGTAATGTATTATTTAACACCCCTCCCGTAAGTACAACGGTATCAATCTGATACTTATCAGCATATTGCAATGCAATATTGCCCAAGCTTTCCGCTAATAGATAATGAAATAGCCAAGCTTTTTCACTGACACTAAGCTTTACATTTTCCCATTGAGACCAAAAAACAGACAGATCAAGCAAGTTATTTTTTATAGGCATTAAATGCCCATATCGCTTAATAATTTCTGTTTGTTTTTCGTTCTGACACGCCAATGCAGCAGTTTGTAAGTAACATGCGGCTTCGCCTTCCCAGCTTATCTCTTTCGGGGCTAATCCTAATGATGCCGAGACGGCATCAAAAAAACGGCCACAAGAAGAGGCTTTAGGTGAATTTATGCCACGTTTTAGGGCTTTACTTAATATCTGCAACTCATTGTTAGGTATCATTTGGGTGATAACACTACCTTGCCAATCTTCAGAAAAAGTAGCTAAATGTGCGAACCAGTTTCGCCAAGGTTGAATAGAAGCAAGATTACCTCCAGGCATCGCAACAGCTGGGAGTCCACCAATCCGCTCTGAATTTTGATAGTCCACCCGCAGGCATTCCCCTCCCCATAGCGTGCCATCTTGCCCAAAGCCTAATCCATCAAGAGCAATACCAATGACAGCTCCCTGTTGATGTGTATGACCATGTTCAGCAAGACAAGAAACAATATGTGCATGGTGATGAGAGACTTCAATAATAGGAAGATTTTGCTCATGAGCAAACTGTTTACCCAACTGATGACTGATGTAGTTAGGATGTGCATCTATTGCAATGGCTTTAGGTGCAAAACGATAAATCTGTTGGAAGAGATCCAACGATTTTATCAACTGTTGTCGCACGCTTAAATCATCAAGATCGCCTAAATGAGGCCCCATAATGGCTTGATGTTGACGTAATAAGCAAAATACATTTTTAAGATCCCCCCCCATAGCGAGTACTGAGGGTTGTGCTCCAAAATCTTCAGGGAGTGAAATCGCATCAGGGACATAACCTCGGGAGCGTCTGATCATAACGCTCTGTTTACCCTCAATGCGAACCAATGAGTCATCAGCCCTTTGTATAATTTCTCTATTATGCATTAAGAATAAATCCGCAATATCTTTCAATTGTATTAAAGCTTCTTCGTTACTTAATGCAGGTGTATGACCTGATGCATTTCCTGATGTCATAACAAGAGGAATGTTCGTGCCACGTGCTAATAAATGTTGCAACGGGTTAGCGGGTAACATAACACCAATTTCAGTTAATCCCGGCGCAATAAGCTCCGCTAGTTTAGGTGTGGCGGTTTTAGGGACTAATACAATAGGGGCTGCCGTGCTTTGCAATGTTTGAATGGCTGTTGGAAGAAAATCTGGATCGTGCTTATCTGCTTTAATTTGATCGATTCCAGTGATCATCACCGCTAGTGGCTTAGCTGGTCGGTATTTACGTTCACGTAATAATGCAACACTGGTATTATTACGTGCATCACAGACTAAATGAAACCCCCCAATCCCTTTAACGGCAACAATCTTTCCAGCAAGTAAAGCTTCACATACTTGAGTTAATGCAAGCTCTTTTGTTGCTAACACTTTACCTTGATTATCTGCAAGCCAGATATGGGGTCCACACACAGGACATGCATTAGGTTGAGCATGAAACCGTCTATCAGAGGGATCTTCATATTCATGTTTACATTCAGGGCAGAATGGAAATTCAGACATTGAAGTAAAAGGCCGATCATAAGGCATTTTTTTTATGATGGTAAAACGCGGTCCGCAATGTGTGCAGTTAATAAAGGGATAATGATAACGACGATTTTGTGGATCAAACAATTCATCAATACAAGCTTGGCAAGTCGTTGCATCAGGAACAACTTGCGTATCCATTTCGCCACCACCACTTTTTACAATAATAAAGTCAGTCGGTAGCTGTTCCCATTGAAAAGGAGATCCTTCTATACGTTCAATACGTGCTAGTGGTGGGCATTCTGCTTTTAATGCTTCTATAAAGAGTGCATTTTTAGGTGAAGGCATTAAATGTATCAATACCCCCAAACTATCATTGCTCACCTGCCCTAATAAACCAAAGCGATGGGCTAATTGCCAAACAAATGGGCGAAACCCAACGCCTTGAACTTTTCCTTTTACACGCAATGCAATGCCGTTACTCATAGGATCACCAAATCAAAATAAATTTAGTCTTATTCTAGTTTAGTGATTATCAACAACTTTCATTTAGATCAGAAAAAGTGGCATTAGGTAAATTTATCATCACTTCTACTGCCACTCTTGGTGTGATTGCACACAGTAATTCGTAGCCAATAGTGCCACATGCCATTGCAACATCATCAACTGGCAGTTCTTCTCCCCATAATTCAACGGGGCTACCATAATTAACATCAGGAAAATCTGTAACATCAATGGTTAGCATGTCCATTGAAATACGTCCAACCAATTGTGTTTTATGCCCATTAACAATTACAGGTGTACCATCTGGTGCATGCCTTGGATAACCATCAGCATAACCACAAGCAACAATACCAATCCGCATATCACGATCAGCGGTATATCGGCTACCGTAACCTATTTGCTCACCTTTTTTAACTTGTTGAATGGCGAGTATTTCACTCTTAAATGTCATGACGGGTTGTAAATCGAAACCAGCAATATCTTGCCAAACCCCAGAAGGCGAAACACCATATAAAATAATACCTGGGCGTACCCAATCTTGATAAGTTTCAGGATCAAATAACGTTGCCGCTGAATTTGCCAAACACCGAGGTAATTCATTAACCATTGCCTGATTAATGGCGGTTTTTTGTATATCCATGTTCAACCCAGTATCTGCATTAGCAAAATGCGACATTTGGATAATAGAACCAATATTGTTGATACTTTTTGCACGAGCAATGGCTTGTTTATAGGCGTCTGGTCGATAGCCCAACCGATTCATTCCACTATTCAATTTAAGATAGATATTAATCGGTCTTTCTAATTGCGCATTTTCTATGGCATCAAATTGCCAATCAGAATGCACTACGGTTGTTAGAGAATAGCGTTCTAATAAATAAACATCTTCTGACTTAAAAAAACCTTCCAGCAAAAGGATAGGACCTACCCATCCCTGCTCTCTTAACATAATAGCTTTGTCTAGCTCAATTAAGGCAAAACCATCAGTATGACTTAATGCCGGCCAAACGCAGGATAATCCATGTCCATAAGCATCTGCTTTCACAACAGACCACACTTTGCTGCCTTTGACTCTCTCTTTAATAACAGACAGATTATGGCTTAATGCATCGAGGTTAATGGTTACTTTTGTGGGTCTGGACATGGTTTTTCCTCAATTAATAAGCTGTATCAAGTTTTTGCCCCGGTAAGAGCAATTTAGTATTAAAGCCATCGATATACCGAAACACAGATAAGTCATCAGCGGCAATAGCGGGTTTATTCCCTGAAATTAAATCAGCCAATAATTGTCCCGAACCACATGCCATTGTCCAACCTAATGTACCGTGCCCTGTATTTAATGATAAATTGCGATAAGCCGTAGGCCCTACAATAGGTGTACCATCAGGTGTCATAGGTCTTAGCCCCGTCCAAAATGTGGCTTTTTCAATATCACCCCCACCCTGATAGAGATCTTGTACAACCATTTTTAATGTTTCACAGCGCGATTTTAAAATATTCAGATTAAAACCAACGACCTCAGCCATTCCACCGACACGAATTCGCTCATCAAATCGTGTTACCGCAATTTTATACGTTTCATCTAAAATCGTAGATGTGGGTGCTCTTGATGCATCAATAATCGGCATCGTAAGTGAATAGCCTTTAAGGGGATAAACAGGAATAGCAACTTTATTTTTCAAAAATTCTGTCGAATAAGAGCCCATGGCGACAACATAGTGATCGGCTGTTAATAGCCCATCATGACATTGGACACCCACTACTTTATCACCATCAAATAACAAATGTTTGATTTCTTTGTTAAATAAGAACGTAACCCCCGCATCTTCTGCCATTTTAGCGAGTTTTTTTGTGAAAATTTGGCAATCACCCGTTTCATCATTTGGTAAACGTAAACCACCGGTCAATTTATGAGTGACATGTTCGAGTGCTGGTTCTGCTAATTTTAGTTGGTCTGCCGTTAACAATTCATAAGCAACACCCTCTTGCTTTAATACAGCAATATCATTAGCCGCATTATCAAATTGCTTTTGATCACGGAAAAGTTGCAGAGTACCGCCTTGGCGTCCTTCATATTCAATGCCTGTGTCTTGGCGTAATTGGCGAATACAATCACGACTATATTCGGCAATACGTACCATACGGCTTTTATTCATAGTGTAATGTGACGCATCACAATTACGTAACATTTGCCACATCCAACGTAATTGAAAAAGTGAGCCATCAGGTTTAATCGCTAATGGGGCGTGCTTCTGGAACATCCATTTAACGGCTTTTAATGGGATCCCAGGAGCCCCCCAAGGGGTCGCATATCCTGGAGATATTTGACCCGCATTACCTGCACTCGTCTCTTCTGCTGCACTATTTTGTCTATCAACAACAATAACTTCATGACCTTGTTGCACAAGATACCACGCACTTGTTACACCAATAACGCCGCCACCTAAGATGATCACTTTCATGGCAAGACTCCAATAATTTACATTGATATAACATAAGAATAATATTCTATACACAAAAAGCCAATATAGAATAATCATCTGAGCCAATAAAAAGATAGATTTTAGAGTTAAGTCACATTTGATTGTTATTCGACAAGCCATTTTCAAAAAAAATTTCAAAATTAACCCATAAAATCAAATAGATAAAAAATTTACTATTAATTATCAAAATATCAATTAGTAGATTATTTTAAATTGAAGAGAGTTTAAAGCGGATATAAAGAAAATTTTTATTTTATTAAAATCTATAAAACAATTTGTTTTTAGATGATAACACTTAAAATAACTCACTTTGGTTATTCTTTTTACTAAAAATAACCTATTTAAAGCATTGCCTAAAAATGACACATTATTTTTAAAAACGAAAAAACCAGTATCACAAATTGTATGAGTACTGGTTTTTTCTATTGTGATAAAGCAGTAAACGTAATTAGCGTTTTACTTCTTCTAGATCACTCGGTAATGGGGACTGTAAACTTTGCCAGATAATGCCGCTGTCTTTACCATATTGACGGACACATTCCATAACATGCTCGACATCTTTTTGCTCACATAATATAGCCAGTTTTTTATAGAAAGCTAACGCGAGTTCTTTGGCTTGAAGATTTGAGAAATAATAACGGCCTACGCGAGTATAAAGCCCTTTTAAGCCGTTTAAAATAAGACCATAAATTGGGTTACCTGATGCAAACGCTAATCCACGGAAAATGTTGTAATCCAGCTCACTAAACTCATCAGCGCTATTTTCAGTGGTAAGCTCATGGTGTAAAACTTCAATGCATTTTTCAGGACTATTTTTAAATGCGGTACGTATAAAAATAGCTGAAATATTGGTTCTAACAGCCAATAAATTATCTATTAATTGTGGCACGCGATCATGATCAAGGCGAGCGACTGTTTCAAGGATATTAAGGCCCGATGTTTCCCAGAAATTGTTTACCTTTGTTGGCTTTCCATGTTGAATAGTTAACCAACCATCACGGGCTAGGCGCTGCAATACTTCTCTTAATGTGGTTCTTGTAACACCGATTAATTCAGAGAGCTCACGTTCCGCTGGAAGAATAGATCCAGGAGGAAAGCGATTATTCCAGATACTTTCAACAATATACTCTTCCGCAAAACCTGCGGGGCTTTGAGCCTTAATAACCATATTTTTATTTCTTCCGAAGCGATTTTTCTGCTAATAATGGAAAAGATAATATCAGAATGCGTAATTTTGATATAGCTCAACCATCATTAAATAGTGAATGGCATCATAAAACTTGATGTCGTTTTATCAATTTATTATTACTAATACGCTTAATTTCACAGCGATTAGCGCGTACTATGGTTAGATTGCGCATCATTGCGCTTAAAATCTCTGTTTGGAGGATGAGAAACCTAATGGATATGAGTATAAGACAAGCACTACTAAAGAATTTTATGGGAAACTCCCCAGATTGGTATAAGCTTGCTATTATTACTTTTTTAATTATCAACCCACTTATTTTTTTCTTTATTGACCCTTTTGTCGCCGGCTGGCTATTAGTTGTAGAATTCATTTTCACACTGGCTATGGCGCTAAAGTGTTACCCGTTACAACCCGGAGGATTACTTGCTATTGAGGCCGTCATCATTGGTATGACAAGCCCAAAACAGATTGGTCATGAAATTGCCAACAACCTTGAAGTGATTTTGCTTCTTGTCTTTATGGTTGCGGGTATCTATTTTATGAAGCAATTATTGCTGTTTGCTTTTACGAAACTGCTGTTATCCATTCGTTCTAAACGAATGTTATCTATTGCCTTTTGCTTCGCAAGTGCCTTTTTATCTGCTTTTTTAGATGCTTTAACCGTTATCGCGGTTGTAATCAGTGTCTCTCTCGGTTTCTACTCTATTTATCATAATTTTGCTTCTAATCAATCAGGGGCAGAATTAAATAATGATGGATTTATTGATACTGCAGAAAAAAAACAAACTTTAGAACAATTCCGTGCTTTTTTACGCAGCTTAATGATGCATGCTGGTGTAGGTACTGCATTAGGTGGCGTAATGACCATGGTGGGTGAACCACAAAACCTGATTATTGCAAAACATTTAGAGTGGGATTTTGTAACCTTTTTTATCAGAATGTCACCCGTCACGATCCCTGTTTTTTTTGCGGGTCTTGCTGTGTGTTACTTTGTAGAGCGTTTTAAACTCTTTGGTTATGGTGCTGAATTACCTGATTTAGTTCGTAAAGTTCTTACTGAATACGACAAGAAAAACAGTGAAAAACGCACTTCTCAAGAAAAAGCACAACTGATGATCCAAGCATTAATTGGTATTTGGTTGATTATTGCTTTAGCACTCCATTTAGCAGAAGTCGGTATTATCGGTTTATCTGTTATTATTCTTGCCACTGCATTTTGTGGGATCACAGAAGAACATGCTCTTGGTAAAGCATTTGAAGAAGCCTTGCCTTTCACTGCATTATTGACCGTTTTCTTCTCTATTGTTGCGGTTATTATCGATCAGCAATTATTTGGCCCTATTATTCAGTTTGTTCTTCAAGCTTCAGAATCTTCACAACTGTCTCTTTTTTACCTCTTTAATGGTCTACTTTCTGCTATTTCAGATAACGTGTTTGTGGGTACAGTTTATATCAGTGAAGCTTTAACCGCATTGCAAGATGGATTAATTAGCCAATCACAATATGAACATATTGGTGTTGCTATTAATACAGGTACAAACTTACCTTCTGTTGCAACCCCAAATGGTCAAGCCGCATTCCTATTCTTATTAACATCAGCACTATCACCACTCATCCGTTTATCATATGGCCGTATGGTGATAATGGCTCTGCCGTATACGATTGTAATGACATTGCTTGGCTTACTCGCCGTTGAGTTTTGGCTTGTTCCTGCAACACATTGGTTCTATGAAATTGGTTTAGTTGCTATTCCGTAACAATAGATCCACAGTTACACTACATAAATAGGACTTTTATTAAATAAAAGTCCTATTTTCTTCATTAAAAAAAGCTTAAATGTAAATATTTGTGAAATAACGGGTTCTAACTTTTTTTGCTCTTGATTTTTGGGCAGAATAGATACTTATTTTATTTAATATTTAAATGGATATTATTATGCTGACTTCTCTTCGTCACTGGTCACAAAGCCGTTCTTCATGGCTATTGCTTGCATTAACAGCAATAGGTCTTGAAGGTGCTGCATTGTATTTTCAGTACGGAATGGAATTAATGCCTTGTGTAATGTGCGTCTATCAGCGCATCGCGGTATTAGGGATCTTAGTTGCTGCATTGATTGGGGCATCTGCGCCTAAAATGGCACTTATGCGCATGGCAGGTGGTTTTTTATGGATTTATTCCGCATACCGAGGAATTGAACTTTCTTGGGAGCATACACAACTTATTCTGAATCCATCACCTTTTGCAACCTGTGACTTTTTTGTTACTTTACCTTCATGGTTTGCCCTGCAAGATTGGTTCCCTGCGGTATTCCAAGCAACGGGTGACTGTTCTGTCAGTCAATGGCAATTTTTAACTTTAGAAATGCCACAATGGATGCTGATTATTTTCTCTGCTTATTTTGTTGTCGGTTTATTAGTATTAATGAGCCAAATAACAAGTTCTTTTAAAACAAAAGAATAAAGAAAATAGCCCTTAGCAATAAACTAAGGGCTATTTTTATCATAGAGAAATGGTGATTAAGCATTCAATCCCAAATAAGCTTTAACCAGGAATACAAGCCCCTTCAATTAAAGCTTGTTCACTACAACGCTTACCATTCGCAAATTGACACACTGGTGTCTGACCGCCATGTAATTCATAGTTTAAAGAAGGCACGCCACCTGAAAAAACACAGGTTGCCTTGGCTGATTCTTCTAAGGGAATATCAAGGCTGGTTGTCGGTATTGTTCGACTTTTACTCACCATTTGTGTAGATGAATGTTGTGTCTGCGCTGAATGACTGCATCCTGCAATAAAAGCAAAGCTAGCTAATATAAATAGATAACCCGCTGTTTTAAATTTCTTTTGCATCAAAGACACCCTAATTTCTTCCTGTTATACCTATTAGTGTGAAGCACTTTTTGAAAGTAGATTTATCACTAAAACACCAGCAATAATTAAACTCATCCCAATAATGGCAGGTAAATCGAGTTTTTGTTGATAGAGAAACACAGCAGCAACAGAAACTAAAACTATTCCTAACCCACTCCATATTGCGTAAGCAATACCTAATGGCATGACTCTTACCACTTGAGAAAGTGCCCAAAAAGAAAGACAGTAACCAATGACGACGACAATAGAAGGATATAATCGGCTAAAACCATCAGAAGCTTTCAGCATTGTTGTCGCAATAACTTCTGATATAATTGCCAACATTAGGTAAGTTAATCCATTCATTTTTTCGTCTTAATCCTATACAAAGTCAATTTTGTGAATTCTATCACAAGCGAGATTGAGGATATTTATCTACAACAAATAAAAAGGCACTCTTCTTATTGAATAAGTGCCTTTTACCGTGGAAATGCTTATTTAGTGTTGATGAAGTTGATTCTTTTCTCGGGGTTTTCCCCCCATAGAGACACGATAGCGGTTAAAAATAAAACCACACCAAATCACTGCAATAACACTTAATATTGTTCCTGCATAGCCAATGTTTGTCATTCCGGCATGTAAAATAACTTGATTACCAATCAATGCTCCGGCACCAATACCGATATTAAAAATGCCAGAATAAATAGACATAGCGATATCTGTTGCATCAGGGGCTAAATCAATCACTTTGACTTGCATTCCAAGACCAATGCACATAAAGCCGATCCCCCAAAATATAATCAGTATAATAAATGACGTTAAATTTTGGCTACTCATCATTAATAAGCTTAAACAAAATGTCAGCAAAATTAAGGCAAAGAACAAGAAAGATGTAGGCATTTTAGCATTATATCGACTAAACAAAACACTACCCACAATGCCTGCACCACCAAAAATAAGTAACACTAAGGTAGCAAAGTTTTGATCTAAATGTGCGATATCGACCACAAAAGGTTCGATATAACTATAAGCAGTAAAATGCGCAGTAACCGCGATCACTGTTAGCAGAAAAATGCCCATGAGTGGGCCACGTTTTAATAACACAGGTACACTTTTTAGTGATCCTGAATGCTCACTTGGTAACAGAGGTAAATAACGCATTAACGCAAACATGGTCAGTAAAGCTAAAACGCCAATTCCCATAAATGTTGCACGCCATCCTAACCACTGTCCAACTACACGGCCTAAAGGTAAACCAAGTACGGTTGCTAATGCAGTTCCTGTCGCTAATAAACCTAACGCCTGAGCGCGCTTACCAGCAGGTGCCACCCTAATAGCCAGTGATGCGGTAATAGACCAAAATACGGCATGAGAAAAAGCGACACCAATACGCCCTGCTAACAGCGATTTAAAATCCCATGCTACGCCAGATAAAATATGACTTAAAATAAAGAGCATAAATAAAATAATAAGTAACTTACGTCGCTCAACTTTACTCGTCATAATCATTAAAGGAAGAGACATTAAAGCAACAACCCAAGCATATATTGTGATCATTAAACCTGTTTGGGCAGGAAGCATATCGAAGCTTTCAGAAATATCACTTAGCAGTGCAACAGGAACAAACTCTGTTGTATTAAAAACGAAAGCCGCGAATGATAATATTATTACCCTGATCCACGCTGTTTGACGGCTAACTTCATTTACATTTGATGTCGCGATATTCATAATTAATTGATGTTTTCTTAAATTATATTGATATATATACTATGCTTTTTATCGGAGCTTTTATCCGATTTGCTTTTCTTACTCTAGCTAAAATAGATTTATAATATTAAAAATAAAAAATAGCATAAAAATGAAAATGCATTTTATTAAAAACAAAAAATAAACCAACTTATCACTAAATCTCGCTGCTAAAGCGAATCAGCTATCAATTTTAGCATATTCATATCACGACTTTAAATCCCCTTAGCCACTTCTTTTTAACGTTAACATAATCGTCTAATAGCAAGATTATCAATATAGATAACCTATCACTATTTTATGTCGAAGAAGAAAAACAGACTGTTTTTAAGAAAAATATATTGTATATTCATTGGATTAAGTTAAGAAATATTAATTTAATCGCCGAAAATAATCTTACTATCGGATAAAAGATAAATAAAAATAGAGGGGATAATGAGATCACTGACTTAAGTCATTAATAACTTGGAGTGCTTGCTTGCAAGCAATGTTTTTCATCGGTGATGTTGAACCATCAAAATCATTTTTGATCGTCAAGATTTGTTCTTTTGCTGCTCGTGGTAGGATTAAATTTCCATTAGAGAGTGCTTTTTCAACATCATCTAACTTTTCAGTTAACTGCTGACAACTTCCATAATTATCTTTAGATTGATAAACCGCCATAAGCGTATCGCGTTTTGCCTCTACCGTAGAAAGGGTTTTACGTACTGTTGATGACGAATTTTCAATCACTTCGCAACTTTCATTCAAAAACTCATCGCTATTTTCTTTAACGACAGACACAATCAGAATAGCGACAAGAATAGCCAGTATTATAGTCAGCGATAAAATCCCTCCTGCAATAATAAGTATCTGTTTCATCGTAAACTCCACATATAAACCATATCTTTTTCAAGATTTATTTTTAATTTATATAATTAAAATAAATTAGGTTCAATCTGGATTACGATTCTTTTTATTTTTTACATTTTATTACGGAGGTATACAGTTCTATTTATTTTTATTTATAGAAAAAGCACCTAATTTTACTTGATTAGCATTAAATAATATATAAATTTTATTTAATAAATTTATTTTTTAGAACAACACGCAATATAATTTAAATTATGCCTATTTTCTATAAAAAATGAAATATGGATAAAATATGATCTATTTTACTTATTTAACAACTTATTCTTAATTATCTTGATTATTCTAAATAAGCCTTCATCAAAAATTAAACCAATAAGTGATATTAAACTTATGTTACCCGATATTATTTATACTTCTGGAAGCGAATATTAATAAATAACTCATGCCCGATCTTTGAGTGTACTTGAGACATAGACTGTGTTGGAGTTTAATGTTTCATATAACCTGCTATTATATTGCATCAATAATATAACTTTATAATGACATATTTAAAATAAGAACAGTTAGTATTAATCTTCTTTTTTGCCAAGAAACTCCGATGATATCAATTTGAATATGGGTATATAACCAATTGAAATAAAATAGATTAAAAGGCTATTTTGTAATTACGTCATTAAAAGTAAAGAACATTAAACTTTGAATAACAACATTGACCTTCCCCTAAGGGGAATCTTTAAAGTGATAACAATTTCACGATAAATCAAAGGAAACTGTTATGAAAAAAATCTTACCTGCTACGGTTATTTTAATGAGCGTCATCTCTTTTGGTGCAATGGCAAATAATACTCATATGAACATGAATATGGATACACCTCATGGCAGTTCACCAATGCAAAAAGAGCTCAATGATTCCATGAACAAAATGCATGCCGATATGGCAAAAGGAATGAATACTAATAATGCAGATGTTGCATTTGCTGATGGCATGATTGCACACCACTTAGGCGCCATTGATATGGCTAAAATTGAGCTGAAATACGGTACCGATCCTGAAATGCGTAAACTCGCCCAAGCTATTATTGATGCACAAGGCCCTGAAATAGAGCAAATGCAAAAATGGTTAGAAAAAAATAAAAATAATAAATAATAACTTCATAAGGCTGTGATTTATTAGGCGCAGCCTACTTTATTTTTAATATTCCCTTCCAGTTTATTATTAGAAATAAATCAAATAATTTTCTAATATTCATCTCATATATTATAATTTTGTGACGACTACAATATTAATCGCTTTATCCAGTATGGAGTCCATATGAATAATTTAGAAAACATGGCGTCATTAACTCAAAAACTCGCTATGCTGATAGAAAAATGGACTTATGATACTAATCAATTAAAAACCCCGATCCCGGGATTAACGCTGACACACTGGACTTCTCCTACACCAATTACTAGCCACACTCACAAATCAGGAATATGTTTAATTGCCCAAGGTGAAAAGAGAGTGATCTTGGGCGAAGAAAGCTTTATTTACGATGCCAGCCATTTTTTAATTTCTTCAATAGAACTCCCCGTTATGGCGAATATTATGAAAGCGAGTAATGAAAAACCGTTTTTAGGGCTAGTTATGGAGTTAGATTTGCAAGAAATATCACAACTCATCGTTGATAGTGAATTAACATTTAACTCTGATTCAAA
The DNA here is from genome assembly GCF_033708015.1 of Proteus vulgaris. Classification (NCBI taxonomy): domain Bacteria; kingdom Pseudomonadati; phylum Pseudomonadota; class Gammaproteobacteria; order Enterobacterales; family Morganellaceae; genus Proteus; species Proteus vulgaris. The sequence goes on from NZ_CP137920.1 coordinate 2,321,914, forward strand.
TGCTCAAAAAGGAATTGCTATTGGCGAATTATCAGAGCCTTTAGTCAATGCCTTTATTCGCTTACTCACTCTTCTTGATGAACCTAATAGCATTAAAATTCTCGCTCCAGGTATAAAGCGTGAAATTTTTTATCGTCTACTTGTTACAGAGCAAGGTGAACGATTGAATCAAATCGTCACCGCGGGTAGTCATAGTCATCAAATAGCGAAAGCAATTGATTGGTTAAAAAACAATTACATAAAACCACTAAATATCAATGAATTGGCTTTGTGCTCTGGAATGAGCAAATCTGCTTTTTATACTCATTTTAAAACAATGACATCAATGACACCGCTCCAATTCCAAAAAAAATTACGACTGAGTGAAGCTCGCCGATTAATGTTAACGGAAAATTTAGGTGCAATAACAACAACTTTCCGCGTGGGTTATGAAAGCCCTTCTCAGTTTAGTCGTGAATATAGCAGATTATTCGGAGCTCCACCGGCAACAGATATAAAGATGCTTAAAGAAACGGATCGTATTTAACCGTTATAACTCTCTTATTCTCTCTCTTACCTAATGTATATTATTCATAATCCGTATTTTCGTTTTTTGGAAAAATAGGCAAGAGACTAAGAAGATCAGACATTCATTTCTAACTACAAAAGCGATAGCATTCTCCTCAACAATTAATCTATTCCTATCTTATTTGAAGTTAAAAGCACAATAAACTTTGATTAGATCCTCTTTAATCTGGTAATAGGATATCCAAATGCAACTCGATTTCTCTTACTATAATCCAACCACCATTCATTTTGGTAAGAACTCCCTTGCTAAATTAAATGATGAATTATCACATTATGGCGAAACAGTTATGCTGATGTATGGCCGTAACGCGATTAAATCGAATGGACTCTATGATGATGTTATAGCAATACTTCGCCATGCAGGTAAAAATATTGTTGAATTATCAGGCGTCATGCCGAACCCAACTTATAAAAAAATGATGGAAGGTGCTCAATTAGTTCGTGAACACAATGTCAGTTTAATCTTAGCGGTTGGTGGTGGCTCCGTCATTGATTGTGCGAAAGGGATTTCCATTTCAGCTTATTGTGAAAATGAAGATCCTTTTCAAAAATACTGGGTTGAATATCAAGATGTAACAAATAAAATTGTTCCTGTCGCATCAATTCTTACCATGGTAGGCACTGGCTCTGAAATGAATGGTGGCTCAGTGATCACCCATGAAGAAACTAAATATAAAATCGGACGTGTATTTCCTGCAAATGCATATCCTAAGTTCTCCATTTTAAACCCAGAATATACTTTTTCTGTTTCTCAGTATCAGATGGTCAGTGGTGTTTTTGACACTATGTCGCATTTGATGGAGCAATATTTTTCTGATCAAGGTGCAAATACAACCGATTATCTAATTGAAAGTTTATTAAAATCTTCAATTGATAATTTACGTATAGCACTTAAAAATCCAAATGATTACGAAGCAAGAAGTAATCTTATGTGGAATGCAACACTTGCATTAAACACCCTCACAGGATTATCAAAAACGCAAGATTGGCAAGTTCATATGATTGAACATCAATTAGGGGCTTATACAGACTGTGCTCATGGAATGGGACTTGCAGCAATTTCTCTGCCTTATTATCGTTTCATCTATAAGTTTGGTATAGAGAAATTTGTACGATTTGCAACTCAGGTATGGGGTATTTCCGCAGAAGGAAAAACGCAAGATCAAATTGCTCTTGAAGGTATTGATGCTCTAGAACGTTTTACAAAGGAATGCGGCATTATTACATCATTAAAAGCTTTAGGTGCAACAAGAGAGATGCTTCCTGAAATTGCACAATCAACCACAATTCTGGGTAGAGGCTATAAAAAGCTAACGACTAAAGATGTGCTCGATATTTTGGAAGCGTGTTTTTAATTATTCGTCAATACCATTATAAACACAGTTTTAGTCACTAACGATAAATTCCATTTAAGGCATATAATAAATACGATGATTATCTAAAAAAATAGTCATCGTATTATCAATTGCACAGCATTTGAGCTTATCCTCTTCTCACACCCTCTCCAAAAATTAGATTAACTCTCTAATAAAGATGCCTCTGCATATCGAATCGTTTATAATCATAAATATTTAATATAATTACTGATGAAGTCATGCTTACCAGTAATGAATCTTCTCATCCAAATATATATATATAATTATGCCAAAAATATTAATAATACAAAGAGATAACATTGGTGATTTAATACTGACAACACCATTAATTGACGTTCTTGCCCGTGAATATAATACAAAAATAGACCTGCTAGTAAACTCTTATAATCAAGCCATTCTGGAAGGTAATCCTTCCGTCGGGAATGTACATATTTACAGTAAGTTACATCATAAAAAATCAGGACAATCATCCTTAAAGCTTATTTTGAGTCGCTTGAAAATTATTTTTGATATGCGTCGTCAGCATTATGATATTGCGATTGTAGCGCGTGATCATTGGGCGAAAAGAGCACTGCAATGGGCAAAATTATCTGGTGCTAAGCGTATTATCGCTATTGGCGATGACGCGCCTTCGGCAGTGACAGATCCAATTCCAACACCAACTCATAAAGGCCATATTGCTGAGTTGTTCTGTCAACTCGCCCATCCTCTGGGAATAGAAAAAAAAGCCGGTCCTTTAAAATTATATGTCAAAGATGAAGAGATCTCTGCCATTCGTCAACGCATTAAGATAGCTGAAAACATTCCTGTTTACGGCCTACAAATCAGTTCACGTAAACCACAACAACGTTGGCAAGCAGAAAAATTTATCGCGTTAGCGCATCAATTAACACAACGCGAAAAATGCCAAATTCTTCTCTTTTGGTCGCCAGGAAACAACGATAATAAACAGCACCCTGGTGATGATGAAAAAGCACAGTTTATCCTTGAACAGTGTAAAGATATCCTTATTACGCCAGTACCTACACAAAATCTTAGAGAATTAATGGCGGGTATGTCCTTATGTGATCAGATGCTAACCAGCGATGGTGGTGCATTACATATTTCAGTCGGTGTTGGTGTGCCAACAGTCGCGATGTTTGGTAATAGTGATGCAGATTTTTGGGGACCGTGGCATATTGCCAGTGAAGTACTGAAGGCACCTGAAGATAATGTAGGGCTTCTTACGATAGACGATGTATTGACTCGTTTTATTACACTAAGAGAGCGCGTTATTGATTTAAATGCAAATAGCTAATTGTCGATAACTCATAAGAAACAATACTAAATCTAAATCACCCTATTACGACAACTGATAAGGTGATTTTTTATTTCCCCCATCACATTGATAAAATTATATTTAAGTAGCAATAAGATAATATATTTGATCTAATTTTTACTTTTTTATGATCAAAAAAACGGACCTCAATGAGGTCCGCTTTTTTATATGGTGCCCAGGGCGGGACTTGAACCCGCACAGCCTTACAGCCGAGGGATTTTAAATCCCTTGTGTCTACCGATTTCACCACCTGGGCTAAATTGTATTTACTTGTTATGCTTATTATTTGTGTATCAAACAAGCTAAATAACAAATAAATTTAAATCATCTAAATCTAAAATAACTCACATTATTTCTTACCTTCTATCACTCACTAACTTTTTGATAGAGGAAGAAAAAACGGACCTAGGATAAGGTCCGTATTTATATGGTGCCCAGGGCGGGACTTGAACCCGCACAGCCTTACAGCCGAGGGATTTTAAATCCCTTGTGTCTACCGATTTCACCACCTGGGCTAAATTCTGTGGTGCGCCCGTAAGTTCTTATTACTAAGATAAATACTGGTATGGACGACTTATTGACTTCTCAACAATGCCATTTTTAATGGACTTTCTTTTTTGCACCAAACTCTTTTATTAAAAGAGATGGTGCCCAGGGCGGGACTTGAACCCGCACAGCCTTACAGCCGAGGGATTTTAAATCCCTTGTGTCTACCGATTTCACCACCTGGGCATTAATGGAGGCGCGTCCCGGAATCGAACCGAGGTACACGGATTTGCAATCCGCTGCATGACCACTCTGCCAACGCGCCTCAACTACTCAATCTCATCAGAGATTGGAGCGGGAAACGAGACTCGAACTCGCGACCCCAACCTTGGCAAGGTTGTGCTCTACCAACTGAGCTATTCCCGCTTTACCGAACTTGCTGATTTACTTATTTATTTCTGTAAACCGTTGTGCCTTTCGATGCGTTGCATTCTACTGATTTCCTGAATCTAGTCAACACTATATTTGCATCTTTTTGACTGTTCGGTGAATTTTCAGTCATTTCGATCAACCTTCGCGCAAATCTGACCACGCAGCGCTCAAATATTGAAACATTGACCAGAAAGTCAACACTGTTGCGATATATAATAAAGCGAATCCAAACCACTCAGCTTCAACAGTAGGTCGCCATAATAACACAACAAGAGATCCCATTTGTGCTGTCGTCTTCACTTTTCCTATCCAAGAAACTGCAACGCTGTTACGTTTTCCTAATTCAGCCATCCACTCTCTTAGTGAAGAGATTATAATTTCACGAGCAATCATTGTTGCTGCGGGTAAGGTTATCCACCACTCATGATAATGCTCAGTGATTAAAACAAGTGCTGTTGCAACCATTACTTTATCCGCTACTGGGTCAAGAAAAGCACCGAAGCGGGTAGTTTGTTTCCATCTACGAGCTAAAAAACCATCAAACCAGTCTGTTGCAGCGGCTACCATAAAAATAATGGCGCAAACTAATGGTGCATCTTTGAATGGTAAATAAAACACCAAAACAAAGAATGGAATTAGAGCGACACGAAATAGAGTTAGCCAAGTTGGGATATTTAGTTGCATAGCGTTCTACACGACCTAGAAAAGTGAGAGTTATTAATATGGTGCATCAATACACTTAGTGTTTCAACGCATTAAAAATTTTTTCTGCTAATGCAGTCGAAATTGTGGGGACTTTCGCAATTTCTTCAATACTTGCATCTCGTAAAGCTTGTAGTCCTCCCATATATTTCAACAACATTTGACGACGCTTAGGCCCTACACCTTCAATAGACTCCAGTGAACTGGTATTTTTTACCTTTGCTCTACGTTGACGATGTCCCGTTATTGCATGACGATGCGATTCATCACGAATATGTTGGATCAAATGTAATGCCGGTGAATCAGAAGGTAACGCCATTCCTTCACCTTCAGGCACAAAAAATAAAGTTTCAAGCCCTGCTTTACGATCACTCCCTTTTGCGACACCAATTAATTTAGGGTGTGATTTGTCCCAATCAACATTAAGAGCATCAAATACCTCTATTGCTTGTGCTAATTGTCCTTTACCACCATCGATGAAAATAATATCAGGAACCTTACTATCTTCTAATGATTTGCCATAACGTCGAGTGAGCACTTGATTCATCGCCGCATAATCATCACCAGGAGTAATACCACTGATATTATAGCGCCTATATTCAGATTTTAGTGGGCCATTCATGTCAAATACTACACATGAAGCCACAGTTTGCTCTCCCATAGTGTGACTAATATCAAAACATTCCATTCGTTTTATCTCTTTCATATTAAGAAGAGACATTAAAGAGGTATAACGTTGTGAAATTGTCGATTGCTCGACTTGTTTTGAAGCTAAAGCTGTTGCTGCATTTGTTCTAGCTAATTTCAAATAGCGCGCCCTATCACCACGCGGTTTTGTCTGAATTTGAATTTTTCGCCCAGCAATTGAAGATATTGATTCAGAAAGAATGGCTTTATCTTCTAAATTAAAATCGAGCAAAATTTCAGTTGGCAAAGTACGAATTGCACTACCTTGTAAATAAAATTGGCCAATAAAAGTCTGAACCACTTCATCGATTGAGGTATTTGCAGGGACTTTAGGAAAATAACTCCGACTTCCTAACACTTTACCTTGACGAAAAAAAAGAACATAAACACAAGCAATCGCACCATTAAAAGCAACACTGATAACATCAAGATCATCACCAATATTGGCGACAAATTGTTTTTCGGTCACTTGCCTCACGGCTTGAATTTGATCACGAATACGAGCTGCCTCTTCAAAATGTAACTCTTGGCTAGCTTCTTCCATACGTTTAACTAATCCGTTAATAACTTGCGTATCATCGCCTGAGAGAAAAAGTCGCACATAATTAACTTGTTGGGCATATTCTTCATCAGAAACATAGCCTTTTACACAAGGTGCAAGACAGCGGCCAATTTGATATTGCAAACAAGGTCTTGAGCGATTGCGATAAACACTGTCTTCGCATTGACGAATAGGAAACAATTTTTGCATTAATGCCAATGTTTCTCTTACTGCAAATGAGTTAGGAAAAGGCCCAAAATATTCGCCTTTGGCATGTTTTGCACCGCGGTAACTTGCAAGTCTAGGGTGTTTATCACCACTTAAATAGATATAAGGATAGGATTTATCATCACGTAATAGCACATTATAACGAGGTTGATAACGCTGGATATAGCTGTGTTCAAGCAATAAAGCTTCCGTTTCTGTATGCGTGATCGTGACATCAATATTGGCGATACACTTCACTAAAGCTTCGGTCTTACGACTATTCACCTGTGTACGAAAATAGCTCGAAAGTCTTTTTTTCAGATCTTTAGCTTTACCAACATAGATCACTGTGTCTGTCGCATCATACATCCGATACACACCCGGCTTATCTGTGACTCGGCTTAAGAATGCTTTGGCGTCAAATTTGTCTTCCACTTTGTAAATGACTCTCTATCTCAATTAACCCATAGCGTATTGCTATATGTGTTAATTCTACATCACCTGAGATTTTAAGTTTACTAAACATTCGGTAACGATAGCTATTTACTGTTTTTGTATTAATATTCAACTCACTTGCAATTTGTGTGATTTTTTTTCCTCTAATGATCATCGACATAATTTGCAACTCTCTTTCAGACAAATGATGTAAAGGATTTAGTTCTTGTTGTAATTTTGTTAGCGCGATTTCCATCGCTAACTCTTGGCTTATATACCGTTGACCAATACAAACTTGTCGGATAGCTTGCAAAATATTTTCACAAGAAGTATCAGCAATAATAAATCCCTCAATACCCAATTGCAGAAGTGTTATTGATAATATAGAGTCTGTTTTTGGTGAAATAACAATGATTTTAATTGATGAAGACGATCGTTTTATTTTTTTTATAGAATCAATTAATAAGACTGAGGGCGTTGAGTAAATAATAATAAGGTTAACCGAAAACTGTCGACAATAACGAAATGCATCATTTTCATCATTCATCACTTTTCGGACATTAATTTTTTTGATCTGACTAAGAAGTATTTTTATTCCCAAGCTAAATATTTCAACTCGACTTATTATCAATGTGTTTATCAATAACTCTCTCCTTCAAAACTACACTATAACAAAGAGCATTCAATCAACTTACCATAAGTTTTAATATAAATATCATACTATAGTAAAAAATATCGACCTATTACTTTTTTAACACCGTATTAAGATTTATTTAATAAAATTAAATCATAAAAAAGACTCATATAGAAAAGAGTCTTTAAAAATATAAAAAATTAATAAATAAAATATTATTTATTAAACATATTCATAATATCTTGTTCTGTTAGCATTGATGTTTTTTCTACAAAATTATAATAATGAGGCTTGCTATCTATATAAATTTGCATTGTCAGTTTGCTATCTTTCGCATCAGGGAATAACCCAGCTGATACATAATAAGTCTGACTTTCTTTTAGATGATAAAAAAGATGAGAGCCACATTGATTACAAAATGCTCGTTCTCCCCATAGAGATGAATCATAGCGTGTTATATTTTCTTCACCATCAATCTTCAAATCTGATTTACAATCAATTGAAAAACCAGGGCCACCATTCCAACGTAAACACATACTGCAATGACAAACACTGATCTCAGAAATATCTTGTGCTGTGGATAATTTAACTTTACCGCATAAACATTGACCTTGATGCATTCTCGTTCTCCTTTCCATTAAATCATGCATTAATCACTTAAGATTATATGCATGATTTAATTTATAAAATAAACATAATACAAGCATAAATATTATCTACACACCTGTATTATGACTTTGTTTTTTCGGTGGTAATGGTGAGAAATACCCGATTAATAAAATCAGTATTGCAACACCAATAAAGGCCAATGCTCTGAGCAATCCACTACTTAATGATGTATCAATTAAGAAAAGTTTAGCGATAACCACAGCTAACAATCCCCCACCAATAAACCATTGTGAACGTGACTTCTTACGTGTCGCCATCACCATAGTTACCAACGCAGTAATTGCCCAAACAATAGCTAATACTGTTTGAATAACTTTAGAATTAATTATTGCATAACTCGACCAATCAATATCTGTTGCAAAGACTAATCCTCTTAATAATATACCGTTTGCCCACCAAAAAATTGCAGCAGGGATAATGTAATTAAATATGGCTACGTTATTTTTCAATAATGCTTGATATTTAGGTGATTGTTTTATTAATGAAATAAATTTATAACCAACCCAAATTCCAACAATACCCATTAGATCCATTAAATTAAATAATGGAATAAATTTAACTCCACTTTCAGTTCCAGCATTAAAGTTTGCAAAAATTAATGAAAGAGCCAGTAGACCTAAAATAGGTAAAGTAACTATCCAATAAGCATTTTGATACTCTTTTATCCAATTAATTTTCATTGCTAGCAAATAGCTTATTGCAATAAATAAGCTTATAGCAAAAATAACACTAGCAAAATGTAAACTCACATAAAGGTACGTAGCATCCATAAGCCAAATAATTTCAGTAAATAAGAATAAGCCAATAAAGATAAGATGCATACAGTGGATCAATGCTTTATTTATCCTTTGTTTGGATAATAACGTATTTACTTTAAGCAAGTAGAAACCACTCACAAAAATTGTGATCCAGATAATTGCACTGAACCAATTATTAATTAACGAATCTGCAATATAGATGTACACCAACATAATAAGTGCTGATATCGGCCATAATAAAATAGAGCAACTTGCCAACTCAGAAAATTGGGTTTTCTTCCCTGCAAAAAACATGCCCCAACAACTCATCAGAATATAAGCAAAGGTAATAGATTTTACTTCTGGAGAGAGCCAATTTTCGCCATATTCTTGTAAAAGTAAAACGCTATATCCCCAACTTACAGCGGCGATAAATAATGTTACATATCCAATAGCTCGATTATCAAGATGAGTAAATCGAGCTTGATACCACAATACTCCGACAGCAAATACAACGATGACTTGTGTCACAAGCATTAGCCAATCACCTAATGAGATAATAGGCATGTTAACTAATAAAACAAAAGAAACAGCAACTAAAATAGTCCCTGCAATAGCTGGTTTCTTTTGTTGCTGTAAAACAGAAAATGCAAGGATCATTACCCCTTCAATTGCCCATACAATCGATGTCCATTCAGCAGAGAATGCAAATGGTACGGCTAAAGTGGCAAAGGTAACCGAGAGCATAAAGAAGGCAATTGCCAGTAATTTACCCTCTTCACGATAACGCTTAAGCGCAAACCAACTTAGTGCAAAATAAGCTAACCCATAAAGTGATGAAGCAATAGCAACACCATATTGCCATTCTGAAGCTAACCGATGTTGGAAAATAAAACCAATTAATGGCGTACCGAATAGTAATGTTGCATCAAAAGGAATATTAAGTTTCAGTTTATTTTTTAGTGTTGATAGTTCCGTTGCAACACCAAAAATCAACCAATTTGCAATTAAAAATAGCTGACAAGGTAAATAATCTGCATGAGTGTAATTTGGTATTGCCCATATAAAACCAATACCAAAAGTAAAAGCAAATCCAATAAGATTTAATAAACGCCAAACTTGCCAATGACTAATAATAAGAATGCCGATTGAAAGAATAAGATAATAACTAAATAACGCAATATAATTGCCACTTCCTGTGGACAATAAAACAGGTGCTAAATACCCTCCTAGCGAGGCTAACACTGCTAAGCTAATTGCTCGATGAAGAACGGCTAAAATTACACTGACAATACAAACAAAAACCATTATGGCTAAAGCGATGCCAATAGGAATAAAGTCATAAATTTTAGTGGCCGCAAAAATAGTAATGTAAAACCCACCAATGCCACCACCTTGTAAAATTAATGCATATATCAGATTTTTCTTTCTAAGCCACCAGCCAATACCTAATAAGGCTAAACATCCTGTTCCTGCCATCATTAAACGTGTTGATGCTGAGATTAGCTCATTCTCAATACTGTATTTAAGTAAATATGACAGACCAAAAAAGAGTAATAACATCCCTATTTTAGCCAGCGGATTACCGGTTACCACCCAATTCCAAATAAGTCCCAAAATCGATTTTTGTTGACGTTTTGGACGAGAATTTAAATTAGGCCGATATTGCGATGCAGGTCTATTTGCTTGAGGCGTTGCATCCCCTAAATAATCTGTTTCCGATCCCACAAGGTTTGCACTTGCCCCATTCGCTCTATTCTCTACAAGCTGATCAGATGTTGATTTAACATATGTTTGTTTTGCCTCTTTTTGGTAATGATGAGCAAAACGACTTGTTGCTACCTTAGGTCGATAAGGCTCAACCTCTTTAGGCGTAGGGGCTGTTGATATTTCTGGCTTATTAGACTGTTTGTTTTCAAGGTTAATATCATTAACCATAGGAGATTGAACAACAGCATTTTCTTTTTTAGGGGAATCTTTATTAACTGCCGTTTCTTGTGATACTTGTGCACGTTGATATACCGGCACATTTTTATTCTCAACCTTATTTTGCACATGTTCTATTGTGTTAATAGGTTCAACTGTTTTGGATTGATAAGTTGAAGCTGGTGAACCGGTTGGTTGAGGATCTTTTTTTATATCACGAGATACATCCTTAACTTCGCCTTTCTGAGCGTCAAGTTCTGTGCGAATATCCACAGTACTGTCTTTATTTAATAGCTTAAATAATTTCTCTTGTTGCTCAGTAAGCTTTTCTTCAAGCCATTTAATTCGACGCAACAATGAGTTGCTATTTGTATAAGCGTGGTATTGCCAATACAAAGATACCACAACAAATATTATAACAACGAGCGCCAAAAAGTCGTCCATAAATCTAATCCTTTTGCGTTAAGCGTCACTTGATTTTAATCTCTAACCCTTAGTTATACTTTAATTTTTACTAATTTATCTTAGTTTATTCCTAAATAACCTATTTTGAGAACTCTTGATTTAAACCTAGCACATAATTTTAAAAAAAAGGTATGATCAGTAACCTATCTTAATCTTCCTTTATATAGCAAAACACATTCATAATATGAAATTAAATGACGAATTAACTAATGCTATCGCTTCTGTAACAGAAGCCGCAGCTATTGCAGCAATGCCTTGGATTGGAAAACAAAATAAAAATGCAGCAGATGATGCTGCTGTTAGTGCCATGCGTGAGCGTTTAAATAGCCTGAATATCAATGGTGAAATCGTCATTGGTGAAGGTGAAATAGATGAAGCGCCGATGCTCTATATTGGCGAAAAAGTGGGTAATGGGAAAGGTGATAAAATAGAAATTGCGGTTGATCCAATTGACGGCACTCGTATGGTCGCCATGGGTGAAAACAATTCTCTAGCTATTTTAGCCGCTGGCTTTGAAGGCAGTTTTTTACAAGCTCCCGATATGTATATGGAAAAATTAGTGGTTGGTAAGCAAGCTGCCGGTGTGATTGATCTTAACCATTGCCTCGAATATAACCTTGATGCTATCGCACAGACATTAAATAAATCTCTTGAGCAGTTAACTCTCGCTATTTTAGATAAACCGCGTCACCACGATATTATAAAAGATCTACGCACGAAAGGCGTTAATGTTATTACACTACCTGATGGTGATGTTTTAGCCTCTTTATATGCCACGATACCAAACAACAGTATTGATGTTATGTATGGCATTGGTGGAGCACCTGAAGGTGTAATTAGTGCAGCTATTGCTAAGGCATTAGGTGGTGATATGCAAGCACGTTTAATTACTCGTGATATTGCAAAAGGAAATAGTGCAGAAAATAGAGAATATGCTGTTTCTGAAATTGCTCGTTGTCATCAAATGGGTACTGATGTAAATATTAAATTGTCATTAGACACATTAGTACGTAATCAAGATGTTATGTTTGCAGCAACCGCAATTACCAAAGGTGATTTCTTAGCTGGTGTTAATCAACAAGCTCAATATTTACAAACACACTCTTTAGTCATTAATGGCTCAACACATTCATTACGTTATATTGAAAATTACCATTTACGCTAATATATCAATGGATCTTTCTCTCTGAGACATAAAAAAGCGGCACTTTATTAAGGTGCCGCTAAATTGACTTCAAGGGGTATGTTTATTTTTATTTAGTCACTTCAGATTTAAGCCAATAAATTGGCTGGATTCTCAACACATAATTTTTTGATAATAGACTTATCAATACCACGTTGAGCCAATAATGAAAGGAATACATTGGGAACAAATCCCCAACCATTTCCCCCATTTTTCGCCCACATCTGTTTTAAGAACACATCATGACTTAATACGATTTGGCTACCATACCCCCTTTCAATTAAGGTTGCGACAGCTTCTACTGTATCCATAACACTTGGTGCTGCACCTTCTTTAGGGAAAGAGATATCCAAACCGATCATATCAAACTCAAGCCAAACACCGCGATCTAACATTTTGCATTGATAATCAATATCCTTACCGGATGGATCAGAGTGTGCCAATGAAATCTTAGAGGGGTTACATCTCATTTCTGTTAATAAAATGTCTAAAACTTCATCACCTCGACGCTGCCAACCAGGCATATGAATATTCATCGAAGCATGAGGATTACTATTTTGTGCAATAGCAGCAGCACGTAAGCTATTTTTCTCGCCATCGGTAAAGAATGGAGAAACACCAATTTCACCGATCATGCCAGCACGAATATCAGTACCATCAATACCTATATTCAATTCGTCATCAATGATTTTTGCCATTGCATCAATATTATTCGCCAGTCGTTCCCCTTCAAATTTTTCAATATAAAGCCCTGAAGAAGCAACAACATTAATGCCCGTTATCTCTGCAACTTGTCTTAGTTTTCTAATATCACGCCCAATTGATGAAGAGCCTGTTGCATCAACGATGGTTCTTCCACCTAACTCTTTGAAATTATTTAATTCAAAAATAACATCTTCAATTGGTTTTTTATCCATATTATCGCAACAGCAATATGGATCGTATTTAAGTCCCCACTGAATATCTGCACTCACTTTTTTATCAACTAACGCATGCGAGAATTCATAAAAAGGTTCATCAACAACACCTGAGAGATCATTAAAGAGGTGTTCATGGGGCAATGTTAGCCCCATATCTTCTTTTTTAACGGGGCCTGTTACAGTTTGGATATAACCTTTCATCACGATACTCCTACGCTTTTGCTGACTTAGTCGCTCTAAATTCAGGAATTGTGGTTACAATCGCACCTACTAACGCAAATAATGTGCCGATGATTGTCACTAAATAAACGGTATTGCCTAATGAAGGTAATAATAAATCAATTAATACAGAGCCTAATAATTGACCCGCTGTTGACGCAACACCCAACATCAGTAAACCTAAACCACGGACTAAAATAGCCATTAATGCGATAGACATCAGCCCTAAAGGACCCCCTAAATACATCCACCAAGTACCCGGTAATTCAAGAGTGATATGGCCTAATGCCATACGAACAATAAGCGCAATCGTTAAAACAGTGAAGCCAACAATAAAGTTCCAAGTGATAGACACCATCATAGAACCGGTTGCTTCTGCAACTCTAGAGTTACCAGCTGGCTGCCAACCCGCTAATAAACCAGCAAGGAAAGGTAAAATTGCTAAATAAATAAACGAGGTTGAATGCCATTGTGGAGAAACGACAAATAAAGTTGCAACAACAGCTAACACAGCACCTAGCACTCGATATGGAGTGAAATATTTTTTCTCATCAACACCAATACCAAAACGGTCACATAATAAGCCTGATAATAAGAGTGCTGAAATTAATGCTGTTTGGAATGTTGCAATCCCTAATGCGCTCGCAGAAGCCCCTTCAGAGAATACAACCATTGCACCGCAAAGACCCGCAAACCAGTTCCATAATGGAATTTTGCGCGTTTTAATTAAACTTGGAATTGAAGCAAATTGCTGACGATACTGTTTTTTTGACATGATGATAAAAAACATCACCACTAAGCCACTGGCAAAAGAGATAACGGCACTGGCGTTACCATCTTTTAAAACATGCCCTAACTGCCCATTCACCGCAGACTGCATTGGTGATAGCATACCTGCTAAAACCGTTGCTAACATCAGCAATGGTGTTGATAAATTTTTTGTACTCATAAGATGTTCCTTTTGGATTATTGGCTATGAGTGATTTCTTTTTTTATTTTTCAAGTAATCGGTTTTTTATTAGCGCAGAGCGGCAACTCTGCGCTTTTTTACTTTTTATGACAGTGATTCTTAATTCAAATTAACGGGCAATTTGTTTAAGAATATTGACCCACATATCAGCATAATGAGGCCATGCTAAAAATTCTTTGCTACCCCAGTGAGGAGAACAGTCACTCATAAAGCAGCCTGTTTTTCCTTTTTCAAACTGACCAAATACCAGCAATGGGTCTTCACCAATATTTAATACCGTTTCTGTGTTCTCTTTAGCTGAAACCTTGTTATAACCAAGGAACATAGGCCATTCACCAAAACCTTTTACTGACGCATGCTCAGCATTCACCGCACTAGCAAATACACCTTCTGGTGCTTCTACGCGATCGTCTCCATCCAACATTTCAACAGGCAGAACTTCTGCAAGTAATGTATTTTTGTAGTTTGCTTTAGCCTCAATACCCATAAATGACAGGTAACCACCAATCATTAATAAGCCGCCACCATTAGCTACGAACTCTTTAATTATCCCTAATGCATTAGGGATAACTTTCATGTTGTAGAAGGTATCGTTTTGTAGAAGGAAGGTATTTGCACCAATGTCACTAATAACAATGACATCATATTTAGCCAATGCTTCTGCCGTTTGTGGGAATGCAACCTGAACGGTATGAGCAGGCATATAATCAACTTCAATACCCTTTTCTCTTAAGCAACTTAATAAGAACGTTGAACCTTCTTCATATTTGCTGGAAGTGAAGCTGTCGTAACCTTTAGAGTGGATCATATGAATATGCCATGACTCACCAATAAATAAGATTTTCATTTTTATTCCTCTTTCAAAAAAGATTATTTATTCAGGGGATTGGGTGACAATCTGTGAATATGTTGTTTGATTGATGCGATGCATGACATTAATATCTTCAGGCATTTCTGAAGCATTACTCGTCTCAACAGCTAAAGATGAAAAAGCTGATGCATAGCGTAACGCATAAGAAAACTGCTTTCCTTTTGCCAACGAGGCAGCGAGCGCACCATTAAAAGCATCACCTGCCCCTGCTGTATTTTTTACAACTGCCGGATATGCCGGCGAATAAATATACTTATATCCGTCATAAGCTAACGAACCTTTACTACCTAGCGTAATAACTACTTTATTCACACCTTGCTGATAAATGGAAACGGCAGCATTTTTTGCGGACTCTAAATCGAGTACTTCTATCCCAGATAATAAACTGGCTTCCGTTTCATTAGGTGTTAATATATCTATCATTGGAAGTAATTCATTCACTATTTTATTGTAAGGTGCTGGATTAAGAATAATAGGAATATTATTTTCGTTTCCAATAGCAATAATTTCTTTTAATGCTTCAACATTCGTTTCTAATTGAAGTAAAATTATATCTGCATCAATAATTTTATCTTTCTGGATTTTTACTTCATCAGCAGAGATATCCATATTAGAACCAGAGTAAATAGAAATAATATTTTCCCCACTCTCTTCCGAAACAAAAATAGATGCAGTTCCTGTTTGATAATTTTCTGTTTGATATATCGTTGATGTTTTTATTCTTGATGACGATATAAAATTAACGGCATAATCACTAAATTGATCTGTACCAATCTTCGTAATAAAGTGTACCTGTGCATCAGCATAACTCGCTGCTAGTGCTTGATTACAGCCTTTACCTCCTGGTGAAAAGATAAATTTATTCGATAATAAGGATTCCCCGGCTTCTGGCAATCTGGGAAGATAGCTAATCATATCAACATTAAATGAACCCAGCACGCACACCTTATTTATTGCTGTCTTATTTGCTAAATCGTTTTTATCAATTTGATCATTACATTCTAGAAATTGTATAATTTCTTTCTTAGCGACTTTATCTAATGTTTCAAATTCTATAAAAGCACCACCATGGCATCTTTTTATAATTCCTTTTTCTGCTAGTGTATTTAAATCTGATCGTATTGTTTCTTTGGTAACATGAAGTTCTTTAGCCAAAACAGAAACTTTTACTGCACCATTACCTTTGATCAGATTAATTATTTTTTTATGACGTTCTGCTTTCATTTAATGTTACCTCTATGGCAACAACTTTAGTTTATTAGTTGTTATGGGATTGTGATTACAATCATATGTTATTTATTAAAAGCAAAAAAAAGCAGAAATACAAAAATAAAAAACAAAAATAAACAGAAATAAACAATGACAATAGTAAGCATATTTAATAAATAAAATTAGAATTTATTCTTTTTTAGAAAAAAACGAATTAACTAATAACGTCATTTTAATTTACTGAGCATAAATAAATTTAATATTATTTCCTATATAAAAATAAAAAATAATATTATAAAATTATTTATAAAAATAAAATTTACTTTTATAAATAAGACATTACAAAAAACTCTTCTCATTTCTCTGCAAACTATCCGTAATAATGCTTAAATAAAACACAATACAATTGAATCGAGCAATGCATTAATTATTTTTATCATCTCTGTTTTTTAAAACACATCTACTATAAAGAAATTCTAATCATTAAATGCCAAAGAAAACGATATCCTTTTACCAAAGACCGTCAGTTACTTAAGCAATACAAAAGCAATGCTTAAAACACACTCAGTTTTCATCTTTCATTTTTGTGATCTAAATAACATTTAGTTAGATAAAAAGTCATCAAACTTTGTCGACTTAGTTCATCAATGAGTCAATCTTTTCGTTCATATTGTAAATCAAGAAAGGTTTTTATCTATTTTCCACACCATTTATAAATATAATTTGTTTTTTTAGTCATTCTATAAATAGCAATTACTTCTAGAATAAGAACAAATGCAGTTAATAACACTAGTAAATATAAACATACAGATACATTCAACTAATTATTTTTGTAAAGAAACATTATTATTAGAAACATTTGGACATACTTCTTTCCTAGCACTTTGCTCATTTTATACTTAAATTTATTCATACCGTCAGTCACAACATAAATTTCTGACAAAAAGCACAACATAAAATAAGGATATATTAATGAAAATAAAATCACTTATCGCAATCTCATTATTAAGCGCTAGTTTTTCTCTTTTTGCTGCAGAAAATTCAACATCATCTGCAAATATTCAAACTCAAGGCGTCATCCAGGCTCAAAA
Source organism: Proteus vulgaris (assembly GCF_033708015.1). NCBI lineage: Bacteria > Pseudomonadati > Pseudomonadota > Gammaproteobacteria > Enterobacterales > Morganellaceae > Proteus > Proteus vulgaris. The sequence continues at coordinate 2,339,559 of NZ_CP137920.1, forward strand.
AGAGTTGAATGACTATGAGAAAATCATGATAGAAAAAGTTTGGGTAACGACCGATGCTATCGATGAAAAAGGAAATAAAACAGCCCCAGATAATGCGCAAGTGAGTAACTATTTTGGACTTGCTGAATATTATCCTAATGGCACCTTTATTATGTTTACACCTGAAGGTAAACAAAAAATGCAAGGTGATTGGTCAATGTCAGATGATGGCAAAATACGTACCTTAGTTGCCAAAGATACTGAAGGTAAAACGCTATTTACCCGTGATGTAGAAAATATCACGGTTAAAAATGACGAGTATACTTATCGTATTTATCCAAATGCTGATGATCGTAATACCTATTTCGATATTATTCATCACGTTAAAAAATAAATTTAGTACGTTGTTTTACCTGTAAATTAATCTTACTCAATATATAAATAAGGGTTACTTATAAAAATAAGTAACCCTTATTTTATTTTTATAGCTTACTTCTCATTTTGCCGAAATTAATCAAATCATTAAAATATGCTCTGAGATTGCCCTTCAATCCAATAAATCACTTTATGTGCTTCTTCTGGTGTTGGTATTTCTAATTTACTCAACATACGTTCCATTACTTTAGCTGGCACAGCTTCGTTTCTTGCATTATTTTGTCTCTGCCATTGCGCATATGGAACTTCAATATAAACCAACGTAATTTTTGCATTATAACGATAAAACAAAGAGATAAGTTGATCTCGCATTTTTCTTGTAATGTTGGTGGCATTCCAAACAAAAGATTTATGCTCTCGTAAATAAATACGAGCTTGCTCTTTTGCTTGCTGTGCTATCCAACCATTAGCATCTCTATTATCTGGTTTGATATTATTCTGGCGACGGAGCTCATCTAAACTCACAATCGGAAGATCTGCACAATGTTGACGAATAAAGGTATCTTTTCCCATACCTGGTAATCCACATAACACCGTAACCTCACTTCCTTTCTCAGGATAAGGCTCATAATTACAGTCTGTGCTATTTTCTGTATAAAAATAGTGAAAGCGGGCATCATCTGAAGGAAATAGAGCGCTTTTGCGCCAACAGTTTAACTCTTCACAATAAAGTATAAATAGTTCAATTTTATCAAAAAGTGCCTGCTGATCTTCACAATCTCGCCCTAAAACATCCGCTTTAGCCAATAATGCCAACAAATAGCAATCTACTCTTAATGATGCAGAAAGCAGTGCTTTTTTAGGATCAGGTTTATCCATCACCCATAACGGTAATCCATGGAAGCGAACTAACGCTGCAATCTGTTCTCTATCAGCAAAGTTTAAAGGAACTTTTTCATACAGAAAAAGACGTGTTGTTAATTCACCTTTACGTGCATGACCCGGTGAAACAATACGCCCCTCTTCTTCTCGTGTTGTAGAACGTTTTTCCACATCATGAAATAGTGCTGAGATCCATAAAATTTGCTGCTCTCTTTCAGTTAGTGTCTTATATTCTGGCAATGATTTAACTGAATTGATTACTCTTTGTGTATGAATCGCCACATCACCTTCTGCATGATGAATAGGATCTTGTATAACACCAGCCATATCACGCATTTCGTCATACCGTTCACAGAGGTATTCCCATGACATTTCAGTGTGTAATTTATTATGAAGCATCATTGAGACTCCTGTACTTTTTCCCATATCAGAGGGGCTCGTCGCCAATTTTTTTTCCAATGAACATCTGTTTTAACATGATCTTTTCTAACGTATTTAAAAACACGATGTGAGAAATCATCTAAAGAAAATGCGTGTGCATCTCGTGTAACAATGCCTTCCATTGGGCTCATTTTTTGCGTTAAAACATCATAAGATTGAAAGAAACTTGCCTGTTTAGCTTGTGAAACGATCATATTTTCAAAATCAGTTTTATCCTGACATTTAGGCAGTGTAATCTCTGGTACCGTTGGAAGATCAAACAAAGAAGCATAAAACTGCACTTCTTCCCAACTAAGCCATTTATCTTTATAACGAACTGCAAACACATAAAAATATTCTTCTAGATGTGCATATTCAATAGAATGGATGGCATATAGATTTTCACCGAAAATATCTAACTCACCTAAATCATTTTTCATCATTTGCCAACGTTGACGTAATTGAGATGTCCACGCTGATTGTGTCGGAGTCGCATGCGAGCGTGCAAAAACGCCCATTTTATTTAGGCAATTATTTTCTCCATCGAGTTTTTCTGTATGGATAAGTTGTTTTATTTGGCAAATATCCTGCCACCATTGCGCATTTATACGATCGTCGTTTGTTGTGCCTGGTGAAAAAGGATAGTGATAGGTTCTATCATATTTTTGTGATTGATTATTCATTATTTAATACTCATTAAGTAACAGAATCTCTACCAAATTTAAAAAAATTTAGTAAGTTAATTTTTCTGTATCTGCACTATTCCTTCAGTGCCTTAATGCGTATTACATAATAACGACCTACAATAAAGAGAAGTGAAAATAAAATAAGTAGCTATATTAACCATAAGCTTAGTAGAGTGCTAGATAAATAACCTTTTTTATCTCTTATATTACTTTTTGCTTAATTCTCAAATCGAATGTCGGAGGAAATATGTACAACGATCTTCAAGGAAAAGTAGCTGCCGTTACGGGTTCATCAAGAGGAATTGGTGCTGCTGTTGTATCACGATTAGTCGCTGAAGGAATGAATGTCGTGATTAACTATCATTCTGACGAAGAAGAGGCCCAAAGCCTTGCCGATGATTTAAATAAATTAAATTTAGGTAAAGCCATTATTTTTGGGGGAGATATTAGTAACGAAGATGTTGCCCATAATTTTATTTATTGTGCCATAAACCATTTTGGTAAACTCGATCTACTTATTAATAATGCTGGAATTGAAGCACAAACACCTTCCCACGCTGTTGATTTATCCGATTGGCGTAAAATTATAGATGTGAATTTAACTAGTTATTTTCTTACCGCTCGCGCTGCACTAAGATATTTTGTAGAAAATAAACTTCAAGGCAATATCATTAATATGTCATCTGTTCATGAGATTATCCCTTGGCCTACTTTTGCAAGTTACGCAGCAAGTAAAGGTGGAGTAAGAATGCTGACTCAATCTCTCGCTCTTGAATATGCAAGTCAGGGTATTAGAATTAATTCAATTGGTCCTGGAGCAATCAACACCCCCATCAACCAAGAAAAAATGCAAGATGATACGCTTCGTGAAGAATTAGAAGAGATGATCCCAATGAAATATGCGGCTGAACCAGAAGTTGTTGCTAATGTAGCCGCTTGGTTAGCATCTGAACAATCAACCTATATCACAGGGCAGACTATTTTTATTGATGGAGGGATGACTCTTTATTCCTCCTTCCAATCTGGTAAAGGTTAATTAGTAATAAAACTCCCACTTTTTGGTTTCTATATGACTAGAAAGTGGGGGACATCATTAATTATTCTTGTTCTAAATCAAGCACAACATTTTTAGATTTAATCAAGTTATTTGGAAAAATAAACTCGCTATCAAAAATAAATGGTGCATATAATTTTCGAGTCTCCATGAAAATAGAACCCTTTACTTTTAACCATGCCGTAACAACAAGTTCGCGCCAACAAGCACCTCATCTCGAGCAAAAGCTAAATATAATGTTTTTACCTGAATCTATCTAATTAATAAACATCATTTAACTTCATATTTCATGGGGAAAATTAATTAGTATTAACAAATAACAACATTACAACATTACAACAATTAAGCAGACTAAAAAACAATTCTATTTGTTTTCATTCTATATCATAGTACATCATTGTGTAATATTTAGGTTATTTGCCTATAACACATTGCCAAAAAATACAAATAAACACTAGAAAAATTGTGATCACATACACCTTTTTGCATCATTAATGCTATTTAAGACAAATAGAAACTGTTTTTTTATCAACAAATAGGTAATCTAGCAATCTGATTTTGATGACCAAACATGAATAGTTAAAAGGATATTTTATGTTTACTTCACAGCTCATGCTGGTCGGTTATGTGTTGTTGGTAAGCCCTTGTGGAAATGATTCTTGTGATGCAGTTCCTGTTACAGAAACTATTTATACTAAGGATGAATGTACAACACGACTTAACTACTTAAAACAAAAAAGACCTGACCTTATTATTTTCTGTGGAGAAGTCTTGAGAGATCCTGAAGTTACTGATGAAAATCCTTATCTCACCCCACCAGATAGCGCAGATGACGTTTTCAAAATTAAGTAATCACTCTATTCTTAATTTTATTTTTAAGATAAAATACAATTTAATTTGTTTTCTTTTTACGATATACTCTTTGTACTTGAATATGTAAGGACACGTATTAGGAGTCACTAATGTCTATTGCGAAACGTACCAAAGATAAACGCATTGCGTTAGGTTTAACACAATCAGAGCTTGCTACTTTAGCAAGTACAACACAACAATCCATAGAACAACTAGAAAGTGGTAAAACTAAACGTCCCCGTTTTTTACCTGAATTAGCAAAAGCATTAAATTGTGATTTAGCTTGGCTGCTTGAAGGTGAAGAACGTCCCAATGCAACTTCTGAAATTCCCCCCGAAAATGAATGGCAAGCTGTCAGTGAATGGGACAGTAATACTCCTTTAGGTGCTGATGAAGTGGAAATTCCCTATTTTAAAAGTATTGAACTCGCAGCAGGTGACGGTTGTTGTACTAACGAAGATCATAATGGATATAAATTGAGATTTTCAAAAAGCACATTACGCCGTTATGGCGCATCTTCTCAAAACGTTATTTGTTTTTCCGTTTATGGCGATAGTATGTCACCAGTTATTCCTAATGGCTCAACAGTCACTGTCGATACAGGCAATACACGTATTGTTGATGGTGGGATTTATGCTATCGAACAAGATGCCTTGTTTAGAATAAAACTACTCTATCGTCAACCAGGCGGTAAATTGATTATACGTAGCTATAATAAAGACGAATTTCCTGATGAATCAGCGGAAACTGATTCTGTAAAAATTATGGGCCGTATTATCCATTGGTCAGTAATGGCTTGGTAATCAATATTCAAGACAATAGTTTCATAATATAGAATGTTCAGTCACCACTTGTCCTTTAGACAATAAAACCGTTTTATCTGCTAATGCTTCGATTTCTCGAGGTTCATGAGTAACCATGATCATCGTTATTTCCTTAGATTTTAAGAAATCAATTACATCCCAAAGCTGATAACGTGTTTCCCAATCCAAACTTGAAAAAGGTTCATCCAATAGTAAAAGTTTGGGTTGGCTAATAAGTGCTCTTGCCAATGCAACGCGTTGTTGCTCCCCTCCTGAAATTTGATAAGGATAACGTGCAGCGAGATGCACAATTCCCATTTGTTCTAATATCATCTTTTCCCTCTCCTTACTTCGTTTCTGTTTTGCTCCATATTGTGCTAGCCATAAATTTTGAGTCACCGTCATAAACGGAAATAAATAAAGCCGTTGATTTAAATATCGACAAGAACGTAACCATACTGGTTGCTCATTTATATTTTTATCTGCAAGGTAGATATCACCGGAGTATGAAGTATATCCAGCAATCGCATTTAAAAGTGTTGTTTTGCCACTTCCAGATGTCCCACTTATTCCTAAACATGTTCCTTTTTCTACATACAGCGAAACATCTTTTAATATACCGGTTGTTAATGAATGAATTTCTAGCATGATCTTTCCTTTTCTCGCTGTAAACGATGTAATGCAAATAATAAAATAATCGCGATAGCGATAAGAACAAGCGCACAACCTATTGCCAAAGTGAAGTCGCCACTAGCAATATTTAAATAAATTGCCATGGGCAATGTTTCTGTTTTTAACCTTGTTGCACCAGCTAGCATTAACGTAGCGCCAAATTCACCTAAGGCTCTAGAGAATGCAATAATACTTCCGCTTATTAAAGCCGACCAACACAATGGTATTTCAACTAAAAAAAATGTTTTTGTTGGTGTTAATCCTAAATTGTGTGCAGTTTGAATATAAGCAGGGTCAACAGACTTAAAAGCCGAGAGACCATTTCTCATAATAATTGCACTAGCAACATAAGTTTGAGCAATAATAATGCCCAATGGTGAAAACAGAGAGCGAGATAATTCAGGAAAAACCCCTGCTAAAGGTCCCTGATTTCCTAACAATAATAATAATCCGATACCGATCACTAATGGAGGCGTCACCAAAGGTAAATCTAATAACGCATCAATAAAACGATATCCTTTAAAAGGGATCCTTGCCATTGCCCATGCGGCAGGCACACCTAAGATAATTGCTAAACATAAAGAAATTAACGCGGTACTCAGTGACATACCAATAGCAAAATGGAATTCAGGATCGGTAATAACTTGCTTCAACTCAACAGAAGAAAGCTGGCATATCAGCGCAATTAACGATCCTAATATCAGAAATAACAATAAAAAAAGTGGAATTAATGCCCATCGAAACACGTTATTTCCTTTTTTGAGATAGATATTTATTTTGCTGTAATAATGAAAAAAGCCACCTGTGAGTTGGTGGCGAATAAACACAATGTATGTGAGAAAAATCTATGGTTTCGAAATGACAGGAAGAAAACCATAATCAGTAAAAGCCTTTATCCCTTCAGTGCGAGAAAAATAGTCAGCAAGTAATTGTGCTTCTTTCGGATTTGCTGATGTTTTTAAAACAGCAAGTGTTGCTACTTCTTCTGGGCTGCCTTCAGGAACTGGAAGTAAAACAAGTTTATCTTGATTTTTCATTGCATCTGCATATCCAATAATAGCGGCATCCACCTCTCCATTTAATAAATACATAAGCAATTGTTTAATAGTTGCCGTGCGTACAACAACCTTATCACGTAATTTATCGCCTTGACCTGATGCCTCGATAAGTTGCTCACCACTTTTTCCTAATGCGATAGCTTTAGCATCACCCATACCTAGTTTTAATGAGCTATTTGCAAGATCTTCTACTGTTTTAATATTACCCGCTTTATCTTTACGTACAGCAATAACGGGAATATGGCGAACAATAGAATATTGATTAGCGACTTGTCCTTCTTTATCTAATTTTTCCACATAATCTTGTGAACCAGGAAAAAATAAATCTCCCTGCTTAGTTAAATTAAAGCGTGTTAATATTTGCCCTGAACCACCATATTCAATAGTAACTTTGTTTCCTGTCTCTTTTTCAAAAAGATTTACAACTTGCTCTATCGGTTGTTTTAATCCAGCACCGGCATAAAGATGAAGCTCAGCTGCAAATGTATTATGGCAAATTAATCCTAAAGCTAGTCCCAAACCAGCAAGCAATGGGCGTTTCATATAGTGGGATCCTAATTATCGCTATATAATTTTTTATATAATGAATGATGCAAGCGTCTAAGGCAAGTGGCTCACATAAAAAAAGAGAAAAATGTTAACAACATATCATTTTTTATCTTTTTCTTTATGTCTTAGCCTTACAAAAGAAATTGATCAAAAAAATATTTTAAATACTTATTTTTATTAGAATATAAGTAGATCTTAAATAGTTATTTGCCAACAAATCCTCGCTTTCACGAGGATTTTATGACTAATTATCTAGCTCTAATAATGCCAGCGCAGTCACTTCATCAATCACAATATCAGTGGCGTAACCTCCTTTTATCGCCCCTATTGTTGCCTGAATATTTTCCACACCACCAGCAATAAAAAGACGCTGTGTTATTTGCCTTAATTGAGCAAGACTTATTCCCATTATCCTCAGGTCAATATCAGAAACCAATGGATTACCTTGTGCGTCATAAAAACGTCCACAAATTACACCAACAGCGCCTAAATCACGATATTGAGCCATTTCACTACTCGTTAAAACACCTGTTGTTACTAAAGGATTATCATCAAATGTATTGCCTACAACAAAAAGAGCTTTATTACACTGATTTAACGCTGAAAAATTACGCCTAATAATAGGCTCAGCTTGTAGCTCCATTGCTAAACGGGCACTAGAAACCACTGCAGGTACATGCAAATTAATACTGCATCCTGACAACTTATTTGCAATTAACGCAGCTGCTTCTGTTGTTTTAAAATCAGGCTGTGGCGCTACTGCACCTATCATTTGTAATACTGTGATATTTTTTAATAACTTGGGAGGAAGATAATTACCCAATTTATAAATTGTTCGTCCCCATGCAACACCTAAAATATCATCGTCATTAATTATCTGAGAAAGATACATCGCTCCAGCTTTTGCTAATCTTTCTCTGTTCATATTTAAAGTGTGTTGCGATTTATTCTTTTCTTCATCGGGTAAAATAAGCACATTATTAAGATCGAATTTTGCTTTTATTCTGATGGCATAATCAATCGTAGAAAATACTGATGAATCCAAGTTAATATTTACGAATCCTTTTTCTCTAGCTAGATGCAAATATTTCACGACGGTGACACGAGACACGCCCATAATATTTGCCACTTCACTTTGGCTGAGTCCGTCCTGATAGTAAAGCCACGCAGCATAGAGAACGGGATCATTATCAAATAAACTCGCGTTTTTTAGCGAATTATTATCCATTTTAACCCCCACAAATTTTATAAATCTTATGACTAATTAGTTTATTTTATATTAGAGATATTATTAAAGATAAAATGCCTTTAGACAAATTAATCCTTATAACACAAATAGATACATTTCATTAATCTACTAATAGTATCGGCACCCTGATATTTTTCTTTACTACAAGAATCTTATAATACGTAAAAAGCCCTTAATAATGCCGTAAACAGTTCATATCGAGAAAGTTTTTTTTGAAAATACTGTTTTATTTTGCTAGAAATAAAAATATTAGCTTTAAGTTTTAAAAAGTTTTATTTTGATAAAATTAAAATCACCCAAGTATTATTGTTGCTATCAACAATCAATTAATTTTAAAAGGAAAAATAATGATAATTGCATACTCCACAGCACCAAATGAAAAAATCGCTAATGAAATTGCTCACTACCTCATCAATACAAAACTTGCCGCTTGTGTAAATTTAATACCTCAAGTTAAATCTATTTATCATTGGGACAATAAAATTATTGAAGATAATGAAATACTTATGATGATAAAATCCGAGAAAAGTAAACAGCAAAACTTAATTAATACTCTTGTCGAAATACATCCTTATGATACTCCTGAAGTGATTATAATACCGATTGAAAATGGTTTTAAAGGTTATCTTAATTGGGTACATACCTCGTTGAATTAAAATAACGTTAAATTTTTACTGAGGTCTCATTCCTGATATTTTGTTTAAAAAAATGATAATTAATTGTAAATAAAAGTATCTTATACCATCTAAATTATGAGACAAATAACTCATTGTTAATATTAAGCTAAACTTTTTGTTTTAAACTATGAAAAGTATTTTCAATACACTTTATAAGTTTGAATATTTTTAAATACATAGATAAATAGCTTTTAATACTAAATTAATAAGGTTACCAACATCTTATTCTTTTTATTTTCTGTTATAATAAATAGGCTTTCTCTAAATTAAACAAAAAGGAGTGAGTTGTGAAAACAAACAGAGTCGCAAGACGTATTTTAGGTTTACCTTATAATTTAAGTCGGTCTAAAAAGAAAGTGCGTTTTTCCATTATTGCCTCTACAAACGCTGAAAATATACCTGCTGAGTTAAAAAATACAGCTAAAGTCTGTTTAAAACAGGATTTCAGAAAGAATGCAGAGCATAAGCGTATATATATGAAGTTAACAGATGCTTATCCAGAGTATCTTGCAACTAATTAATATCTTTATACGCTAACGCTATTTAATCAATATTTTCGTATTTAGTTTGTATACTTGAAATATTAAAAATAGCATATCCCTTACATTACGTAAGGGATATTAGTTTTTTGGATTGGTTCATTTTTATACTATTTATAAAGCTCTTTTCTTATATTTATAAGAGCAACTTCTGCAATTGAAGGTTCAATTTCATCAGGTAATAGGCTGTGTTGAAATGCACTCTTAATAGTTTTAATAAGAATTTCACTGCGCTCTAATAATTCATCATAACTAAACTGACCTGCTTTAATTGCTAATAATTCATCTCTATTATCACACCACACTTTCACTTTTCCTTCTTGTGCGATCCCTAATGCAATATAGAGTAATCTAAAAGTATGCATCATATTCTTGCTATCGTAACTTCTTCCATGGTCGATATTTTGCTGGTAACGAACATCATTACGTTGTTCAACCCACTGCCAATATTCATGATATTGCTTACGATATGCACTATAACCTTCTTTATTAAAGCTAAGATAACCTTCTAATTTTGCTGTTTTAGAAACACTACTGAGTAATACATCACTCGCATTTTCTTTTTTTATTATTCCTTGATAAGGTAATTTATCATTATAATAAATTGCATAAATATCTTGAGCATGGGTAAGCTTTGTTAACCCAATATGCTCTTGTTTCCAATGTCGAGATCCTAACCAAGTATTGATTAATATTGTCTTTCCATCTTCAATGACATAACAAAAATCGAGAATAGTTTTTAATTTTTTCTCAACTGGATTTACTATTTTTTTGTTGAGTCCTTGAGCTTTCTTAATCTGCCCTTTGGCATAATGCACAAATGTTTGAACACAAGTTTTAGACAAAAACCATTCTGGTTTTATCAGTGACATTAAAGGGTGTCGATAAATAACCATCTGTTCGGGTGAATTAAGTAGCTCTAAAATATTAGGATTAGATGCACACAATAGTTCTATAAATCTTCCAAGCTCATAATAAACTATATCATTAGTTTCATTACTGACTTGTGGTGTGTATTTCAACCCATAAAAAAGATCTTTAGGGAGGTAAAAGACACCCTTTATATCAGTATCTGACGTTTCCGTTGCAAGATTATGTGAACGACTTCCAGCGATACTTTCAAATAAAAGGTAAGGTTTTATATCTTCAATAGTCAGTTTCATCTAATTTATTCCTAACCCAATTATTTAAAATATCATTATCGGGTACTGTTCTTTTAGTTAAATGAATATTTGTCTCTTGCCATAAAAAAATTACTAAATGTTGCATCGCCTCTGTTGGGATCCAAGTAAAATGTTCATTTTTATCTGATTTGAAGTCTACTAATTCTTTGATGGCATTTTGCTCTTCAATAGTTAAAATTTTTATCAGCTCACTCAATTCCATAGGTGGAATATCACCTGTTTTCACAGTCCAATAAGCGGATAAAAGAGAACGTAACATATAAAACCATTTTTTTAATTTTATTGACTCTGCTCTAATCTCATTTTTAGGGTTATTTTCCGGAGAATAGCCACTCACCACTTAGCAATTCCTCTGTAATGATGAACAATGACTTTGGGTTGATAATAGAGTTTTGCAAGCTCAGATAACTCTTTTTGAACATTAGGATATTGTTGATAAATTATTTACTATTTATTTTTGTGAGTTATCTCCTCAGCAAGATTTTTGGATAGTCCCTTGTAACTCTGCGCGTTATGTTCTTTTTAATCAATTACAACATTGTTATTAAAATTATTTTTTCATTTTAATAAAACTTTTAAGTGTCAATTTTATCATTATTAATCAGTTAGTTGTTCTGATATTTACAACCCATAAATAGACATTTATTGTTATCAAAAAATCAACTTATCTTTATTTTTATTCGTCAAATAGTTAAATTTAATTATATAAATAACAAAAATATTTACAGATAAAATATAACCATAAGAGATAATCTATGAATACTAAAGATCTAAAAAGTATTACTGAGATAAGAAAAAATAATTTAATTTATGTGATTGAACGCTATTACGATGGTAAACAATATCGATTAGCTAATGCCCTTGGTATTGCTCCAAGTATGATATCTCGTTACCTGTCATCAAAAGACTTAAAAAGTCATCGTGAACTTACCGATCCCATGTCACGAAAAATTGAATATATAACTAAAATTAGCAAATATTGGATGGACATAGACCATCTGAAAGAAGATCATACAGTATCAGAAACAAAAGAATATATTCCAACAGAAATCGGCAATATCCTTTCAGATAACATCACAACATTTATGTTACATGATGGTATTAAATCCAGAGTAAAGCTGGCAACTGATTCAGATCTTGGCCAATCTACGGTGAATAGAATTATTAATTCTGAATCTAGTGCAACTGTAGAGAGCATTGATGCAATAGCAAAAGCTATGGGACGTCAAGCTTATGAATTGTTAATCCCTAAGAATGATAAAGGCACTATTAATTATGATAGAAAAGCTTATTCAAAATTACCTTTAAGTGAAAAAATATCAATTCAAAACTTTATTGAATTTATTATTTATAAAAATAATCTCGCCAGAAAAAAGTAATATATAAAAAAAGCCACCAGTAACATACTGATGGCTCTTGGTTTTTTAACCTTTATCAACTATTGCTGATAAACGGTATTTTATTCCCACTCAATGGTTGCTGGTGGCTTACCGCTGATATCATAAACAACACGAGAGATACCTCCCACCTCATTGATAATGCGGTTAGAAACACGGCCTAAGAAATCATAAGGTAAATGAGCCCAATGTGCGGTCATAAAGTCCACGGTTTCAACGGCACGTAATGAAACAACCCAATCATATTTACGACCGTCGCCCATAACACCCACTGAACGTACTGGTAAGAACACGGTAAATGCTTGGCTTACTTTGTTATATAGGTCTGCTTTATGCAATTCTTCAATAAAGATAGCATCAGCACGACGCAATAAATCACAGTACTCTTTCTTGATCTCACCTAATACACGAACCCCTAAACCAGGCCCTGGGAATGGGTGACGATAAAGCATATCGTATGGTAAGCCTAACTCTAACCCAATCTTACGCACTTCATCTTTAAACAGTTCTTTTAATGGCTCAACTAAGCCCAGCTTCATATCTTCTGGTAAACCACCTACGTTATGGTGTGATTTAATCACATGGGCTTTACCTGTTGCTGATGCTGCTGATTCAATCACATCAGGATAAATAGTCCCTTGAGCTAACCATTTAACTTGCGGCTGTTTAATAGCTTCTTCATCAAAAATTTCAATGAATGTATGACCAATGATTTTACGTTTTTTCTCTGGATCGTTTTCACCCTTCAACGCAGTTAAGAAGCGATCTTCCGCTTCAACATGGATAATATTTAGGTCAAATTTACCTTTAAACATTTCCATGACTTGTTCTGCTTCATTCAGGCGCAATAAGCCGTTATCAACAAACACACATGTTAAACGCTTACCAATTGCACGGTTTAACAGTAATGCGGTCACTGAAGAGTCAACACCGCCTGATAACGCTAAAATAACGTGATCATCACCAATTTGTTCTTTTAAACGAGCAACCGTGTCTTCAATAATTGCGGCAGAAGTCCACAAGGCATCACAACCACAGATATCTAAAACGAAACGTTTTAAAATCGCTAAACCTTGATGTGTGTGTGTAACTTCTGGATGGAATTGAACACCATAAAAATGTTTCTTTTCATTCGCCATAATTGCAAATGGGCAAGTTTCAGTGCTAGCTACTGTGACAAAGTCTGATGGAATAGCCGTTACTTTGTCACCGTGGCTCATCCATACATCTAATAATGGTTTGCCATCTTCGCTAACTGAGTCTTGAATATCATTGAATAGTGCGCAAGTTTCACGAATTTCAACTTGTGAATAACCAAATTCACGCTCACCAGAAACTTCGACGTCGCCACCTAATTGCATCGACATCGTTTGCATGCCATAACAAATGCCTAATACAGGAACACCTGCATTAAATACATATTCTGGTGCACGAGGGCTGTTATCTTCAGTCGTACTTTCAGGACCACCAGACAGAATAATACCATTAGGATTAAATTCACGAATTTGTTCTTCTGTAACATCCCATGCCCAGAGTTCACAATAAACGCCGATTTCACGGATACGGCGAGCAATAAGCTGCGTATACTGTGAACCGAAATCAAGGATAAGAATGCGATGATTATGGATATTTGCTGTCATTTGTGGTGAATTCCAAAACAGATAAAGTCATAAAGTTGAAAGGCTTGCTAATCTAGCATCAAAACAAGCCTTTCTCGGAATAAATTACATACCTAAGCGATAGTTAGGTGATTCTTTCGTGATAGTCACATCATGAACATGGCTTTCTTGAATACCAGCACCACTGATACGGACAAATTCAGCTTTAGTATTCAACTCTTTAATTGTTGCGCAGCCTGTTAAGCCCATGCATGAACGTAAACCACCCATTTGTTGGTGAACAATCGTTTTCAATAAACCTTTATAAGCAACACGACCTTCGATACCTTCTGGTACTAATTTGTCTGCCGCATTATCAGTTTGGAAGTAACGATCTGATGAACCTTTAGACATTGCACCTAATGAACCCATACCACGATAAGATTTATAAGAACGGCCTTGGAAAAGTTCGATTTCGCCTGGAGATTCTTCAGTACCTGCAAACATTGAACCAACCATAACACAAGCTGCACCTGCTGCTAATGCTTTTGCGATATCACCAGAGAAACGAATACCACCATCCGCAATAACAGGAATATTGCGATCTTTTAATGCTTCAACTGCATCCGCAATAGCGGTAATTTGCGGTACACCAACCCCTGTTACGATACGTGTTGTACAAATTGAACCAGGACCAATACCAACTTTAACCGCACTTACACCTGCATCTGCCAATGCTAAAGCCCCTTCTGCGGTTGCAACATTGCCACCAATAATAGGGAGATTTGGATATAATGCACGAGTATCACGAATGCGCTGTAATACGCCTTCAGAGTGACCGTGAGAAGAGTCAATAAGTAAAATGTCGACGCCAGCAGCAACTAATGCTGCAACACGTTCTTCGTTACCGGCACCAGCACCAACAGCAGCACCTACACGTAAGCGACCGTGTTCGTCTTTACATGCATTTGGTTTACGCTCTGCCTTTTTGAAATCTTTTACAGTGATCATCCCTTTCAAGTGAAAGTTGTTATCTACCACTAAGGCTTTCTCTACGCGTTTTTCATGCATTTTTTGCATGACAACATCTCGAGCTTCACCTTCTTGTACAGTCACTAAGCGCTCTTTGGGTGTCATTACCGCAGTAACTGGTTGATCTAAATCAGTAACAAAACGAACATCACGACCCGTAATAATACCCACTAATTCGTTATCATTAGTCACAACTGGGTAACCCGCAAAGCCATTGCGTTCAGTCATTGCTTGAACTTCACGTAAAGAAGTTTCTGGTGTTACGGTAATAGGATCAGTGACAACACCACTTTCATGTTTTTTCACACGACGGACTTCTTCAGCTTGGCGTTCGATAGACATGTTTTTGTGGATAAAACCGATCCCACCTTCTTGAGCTAATGCGATAGCTAAAGGTGCCTCAGTTACAGTATCCATTGCAGCAGAAAGCATAGGAACATTTAGGCGGATTGTTTCAGTCAGTTGTGTAGACAAGTCGGCGGTATTAGGAAGAACTGTGGAGTGTGCAGGAACTAACAAAACATCATCAAATGTAAGTGCTTCTTTTTTAATTCGTAACATAGCAATATCTCACCAAGGCGGCTTTTAGGAAATAGAAAATATTGCCGCGGAATTATACACACCGTAATCGGTTGCTTCTAGCTTTTTTTCAAAATTTTTATTGATCCTGCCACTAACTTAGGTAGTATCAATCAATTAAGTCTTTGTTTTAAAATTTGATCTGGCTCACATGACACTACCGATAAACAATAATATTTTTACTGTTAGCCGTCTAAATAAGACCGTTCGCCAGTTATTAGAAATGGAAATGGGTCGCATTTGGATCAGTGCTGAAATTTCTAATTTCACTCAACCCTCTTCTGGTCACTGGTATTTTACGTTAAAGGATACTCACGCCCAAATTAGAGCGGCGATGTTTCGTGGGCAAAATAGTAAAGTCACTTTTCGTCCTCAACACGGCCAGCAAGTCTTAGTGAGGGCAACAATTACATTGTATGAACCACGAGGCGATTACCAATTAATTGTTGAAAGTATGCAACCTGCTGGTGACGGACTCTTACAACAACAATTTGAGCTATTAAAACAAAAACTTAGTGCAGAAGGGTTATTTGATGCTATTTATAAAAAACCGCTGCCATCACCCGCAAAACAGATTGGTGTAATCACTTCATCAACAGGAGCTGCACTACACGACATCTTAAATATTCTTCGTCGTCGTGATCCTTCTTTGCCCGTACTTATCTACCCAACTGCGGTTCAAGGTGCTGAAGCGCCTATGCAGATTGTTCATGCCATCGAACTTGCTAACCGCCGTAAAGAGTGTGATGTTTTAATTGTTGGTCGAGGTGGCGGTTCGTTAGAAGATCTCTGGGCATTTAATGATGAACGCGTTGCTCGTGCTATTTTTGCCAGTAAAATTCCGATTGTGAGTGCAGTTGGTCATGAAACCGATGTGACCATTGCTGATTTTATTGCCGACCTTAGAGCACCAACCCCTTCTGCTGCGGCAGAACTTATTAGTCGTAACAAACTTGAGCTATTGCGCCAATTGCAGTCACAGCAACAACGCCTTGAAATGGCTATGGATTACTATTTAGCGAAAAAATTACGCGCAATAACACAGCTTCATCATCGTTTACAGCAACAGCATCCTCATTTACGTCTTGCGCGTCAGCAAAATGTATTAGCTTCCACACAACAGCGTTTAGTGACTAGTTTTCAGCAGCTATTGCAAACCAAGCAACATCAACAACTACAACTACAAAAACGCCTTAATTACCAAGAGCCTAGTTCACAAATCCAAGCATTACTTCGCCAACAACAACAGTTGATTTACCGTATGAGAGAAAGTATTTCACTACGGTTATCACGTCAACGTGAACAGTTTGCTATTAGCTGTTCTCGTTTAGAAAGTGTGAGTCCTCTCGCAACACTATCTCGCGGTTACAGTATTAGTGAAACAGCGTCTGGCGAAGTGCTGAAAAAGACCAAACAAGTGAAAGTGGGCGATCCGTTGAAAACACGCGTTGAAGATGGTTGGATCACCAGTGAAGTGGTTAAAACACAAAAAATAAGAGCTAAACGTAAAACAACACCTAAAAGTGATGATTAACTTAATTCTTGTTGTTTAGTGAATTGTGATATAGAAAACGGCACCCATTTTCCTTTGATGCCGTTTTTTTATTATGTCTTAATATCATTATTACGTTATTTTAAAAACGGACTTCTCCTGCAAAAAGGTAACTTCTGCCACGGGCAGTTTGTGTGTTTGCACCCGGATCTTGCATAATTGGCGCTGAATTACTTCTATCAAGTGCATTAGAATAGTTTTTATTCATTAAATTATGCACCGCAAACTTCAAAGAAATATTCTTATTAATTTTGTAATTACTATAAAGATCAATAACTGTCGGAATATTATCTTGTTGTACCATAGGTACCTTGCCTGTGTCATAATCTACGCCTTCAGGTGAAGTTTTACGCGATTTCCCCGTTATTTGGATCACAGTACCGACTTCTAATGAATGGTCATCAAAGAAGCGAACACCCGTATCGATGGTGGCGTAATATTTAGGAAGCTCAGAGGCGGGTGTTTGTCCAAAATCTGTACTGGCAATCGACGTCGGCTGTGAAGTTCGTTGGTCACTGTATGATAAGTGAGTGTAAAACACTCCTGCGTCATAATTCGCTTGTAGCTCATAACCACGTAAAGTCACTGGCTCTAGGCTATTGGTATACAGAAAAATATTCCCATCATATTCTATCCCCGCGTAATCCTCGCCAGTTAAAGAACCGTCATTTTTACAACGCACTCCACCTTTACATACAAAATAAGAATCACTGGAAATGTAGTCTTTAATTTTTGTGTGATACCACAATCCTTTAAATCGTAAGCTATCACCTTCAAAAATTAAATCTGGACGATAACTATTAAAACCAATTTGCACCGTATCGGCTTTTTCACTTTTTAAAAATGGGTTCATTGAAGCACCACCCTCATTAGCAAAAAAAATCTCTTGTGATGTTGGTGCTCTCATGGTGTGTGCATAGCTTACAAAAGGCTGAAATTCAGGAATAATTTCGGCAGAAAACAACATACCAGGATCCCAATTTCTATCATGGCGATTGAGGTTCATTTCCCCTTCAGGGAAGCATGCGGCTCGTGGATCACAAGCAGGTTTTCGCCCTTTGATATGATAATCGACATAATTTAAATTAAGATCGAGCGTATAAATATCATATTCAAATTTCATTTGTGAAAAGAAGCTGGTTAAATCATTTTTTCCTTGAGGTGCAAACGTATTATATTCAACCATGTTTTGTGATTGCCACAGATCAGTAGAAGGTGCAATAACACTGCGCTTGTATTCCGTTGACATTAATTTAGAACCGAGTGTTAATGCCATATCTAATTCGCCGTAGTTAAAGCGACTGGTATTTTTTGCGACTAGTGAATCAGATATATTTTTTGCATTTGCTTCACGTAAACTAACGAGAGAATCACCTGCAAATTTTTGTGATGCCTGACTATGGCTAAGCAGAATTTCACTATCAAATAGATCGTTTAGCGGTGTATAGCGATATTTCGCATAATAATCTTTTGCCTCAATTTTTCGTCGATTAAAATCATTGTGATAAAAACGACCACTTAATTCTAATTCATGAGAATCGTTGGGTTTAATCTTAATTTTAGTCAGTTCTGAATGCGGTCGTTGATTGAATTCTTTGCTTGTCGAGAATTCTTCGCTATTAAAACCAGCACCATTTTTATAGGAAGATTCTATTTTGTGCCCACTTAAGGCAAGCATTGCACCAATGCTACCGTCATCATTAAATAATGAACGTTGCCCTGCAAAAGCAACCATGCCGTTATAACCTAATCCATTTGTGCCACCAGCCGCTTTACTTCTAATTCCCCAAGAGTGTCCTTGAAATAAAATATCTTCTACACCAATAGTTTTAAAATTAGCACTTCCTGCCAGCGCATTAATACTATTTTCACCATCTTGTTGACCACGAGAAATATCAATTTGAATAATAAAATTCGGATCGATCATACTATTAAATTGGTTGTAGGGTTGTGCACCATGCGCATATTGGCTAGGTGATGTGCTATACATCGTTTGTGTGACACCGTCCACCATCATATTCACGCGACCAAAACCACTAAGCCCGCGAATATTAACACTAATACCCGGTTGACTCACATCCATTTGAGTATATGTGCCAGGTGTTGAACGTAATGTTTGTTCAACAGATTCAAGATTATTAATTTCACCAATAGCGCTATAAGCACCAGGCTTTCCCAATGCTTTTTGTTCGGGTGTTTCTTTTTGTGCTGATGAAACTTTTAAGCTACTAAATTGAATCGCTTTATCTGTTTCAGATGCAATGGCAAGATGATTAGCACCCGAAAATAAAATAAGAGTGCTAAGTATTTTCCTTGTAAATTTCATAATAAACCTATTCTTTATTTTTATTTAAATAGGCTCACGTTGCTTTATATAAAGTCACAAACTAGAAAATATTATTATTGTATTTACTTTAAATAATAGCCCTGTCTCTCTTTAAGAGAGACAGGTTTATTTATTAAAATTATTGCTTATTACTGATTATTCTATTTTATATTCTGAGTGTTAAAATAGACTTCAGGCTGTTCTAACATCAAAATAAAGGCATATTCTTTTGCAGTATCGCGCAGACGATTAAAACGTCCTGATTTACCACCATGCCCTGCACTCATATTAGTATCAAGTAATAATAAGTTATTATCCGTTTTTAATTCACGCAATTTAGCAACCCATTTTGCAGGTTCCCAATATTGCACTTGTGAATCATGTAATCCTGTTGTGACTAATAGATGAGGATAAGCTTTAGCAACCACATTATCGTATGGGCTATACGATTTTAAGCGGAAATAAACTTCTTTATCAGCCGGATTTCCCCATTCTTCATATTCCCCAGTGGTTAAAGGAATTGAAGCATCGAGCATTGTTGTCAACACATCCACAAAGGGAACCTGAGATACCACACCACGGTATAATTCCGGTGCCATATTCACAACAGCACCCATTAATAAACCGCCTGCACTCCCTCCCATAGCATAAACGTGTTTAGGTGCTCCGTAACCTTTAGCTATTAAGTCGTTAGTAGCATCAATAAAGTCGGTAAAAGTATTAACTTTATGTTCCATTTTACCTTGGTTATACCAACGCTTGCCTAGCTCACCACCACCACGCACATGCACAATGGCATAAACAAAACCACGATCTAACAAACTTAAACGAGGTGAGCTAAATGAAGGATCGATGCTACTACCGTAAGAACCATAGCCATAAATTAAGATAGGGTTTTCACCTTTCTTGAATAAGTCTTTGCGATAAACCAATGATACAGGAACTTCAACACCATCTTGTGCTTTTACCCAAATACGCTCACTTTCATATAAATCACGTTCAAAGCCTTTTACTTCTTGCTGTTTCAGTAGTTGCTTTTGATGCGTTTGCATATTCCATTGATAAGTTGAAGAAGGTGTCGTCATAGACGTATAACCAAAGCGAAGCTCTTCACTATCTGCTTGAGGGTTAAATCCTAGCCATGCCATATAAACAGGATCGTCAAACGTAACATATGTTGATTGACCTGTTTTCCAATCAATCTGGCGTAATGACACTAAACCTTGTTTTCTTTCTTCAACAACTAACCAACGATTAAAAAGATCAAAACCTTCTAAATCGACCTCTTTTTGGGGTGCAATGACGGTTTCCCAAGGTTTATCGATTGATGCGGTTTTATAAAGACCAAACAGCTCACTCTCATGATTCGAACGAATATAGAATTCACCATTAAAATGGTCGATATCATATTCACGCCCTTCTTGACGCGCAGAAAAGATAACCATCGGTTTTTCTGGTGCATTTGCGTCAATTAAACGAGATTCAGAGGTTGTTGAGCTTTCGATAGAGACAAGAATGTAATCTTCAGATTTGCTTTTACTTATCCATGTATAAAAGCGATCGTCGTTTTCTTCAAAGATTTTGATATCTTGTTTACGATCAGTGCCATATTGATGGCGATAGATTTGGTAAGGCAGTAGCGTTTGCGGATCTTTATCAACATAAAATAGTGTTTTGCTATCATTTGCCCACACTAAGTTTGCTGAGATATGAGTTAACACATTCTCTTTCCATGTGTTATCTGATAAATCTTTATAGGCAACATTATAGTTTCTGCGGCCTTCTTTATCTTCTGCAATAGCAATGCGTTTGTTATCTGGGCTGATAGTGAGATCACCTAATTGATAGAACTCATGCCCTTTAGCACGTTCGTTTCCATCAACGAGAACTTCCCATTCACTGTCACTATTTACGGGTTTACGCTGATAAATAGGAAAATCTTTACCTTCTTGGTAAATAGTACGATAAGTATAGCCATTGTAAATGTAAGGTACTGACTCATCGTTTTGAGCCATGCGACTTACCATCTCATTGAAAAGCGTTTCTTCAAGGGCTTTACCCTCTTTCATCACTGATTCAGTATAAGCATTTTCCGCATTCAGATAATCAAGTACTTTAGGATCTTTGCGTGAATCATCTCGTAGCCAATAATAATTATCGGTGCGCGTATCCCCATGCTCTGTCATCACGTGAGGTACTTTATTTGCTTTTGGTGGCATCACTAGGGAGTCCTTCTGATTTTGAGCCAATACAGGTGTTGCTGAAATTAACAATGCTATGATCGCACTCGTTAATTTCAACGTCATCCGTTTTTTTGTTGCGATTAGCATAACGTTTTATTTCCTTTTTACCCGTTGTTAGAACGTTAGTGTAGAAAACTCGATAGGCATTTCAACCATTATTTTACCTTGTGACAATAACTCTATTGGCGGTATAGGTAAGGGTTCTGCACGTTTGAGTACTCTTTGTGCTTCTCGGTCTAAAGAACGCACGCCACTACTGAGAATTAATTCACTTGATATGACATAACCTTGTTCATCAACAATAAAGCGTACTTTAGAAACTCCCGTTCTACCTTTGCTTTTTGCTTCTTCAGGATAGGCTTTATAGCGATTAAGATGCCCTTTTGTTTTCGCTTGCCACAATGCTAACGCACTTTCTGAACTCTCAGAATCGCTGTCATAGTTTGCACTAACATCATTAGATTGTTGTTTCGCCACAGAGCGACTGCTTGAAGGTGCTGATTGACTAGACACATTTTCACTAATAATAGGTGAAGGTTTTACAGGAGAGATGACGGGTGTTACTTTAGCCATTTCCTCTCGATTGACCCTTTTTTTAGGTTTTTCGATAAGAATATCTGCATTTTCATTCACAATCAGATCAGGCTGTTTTTCAGCAACGTCTTGCTCTACCTTTTTTTGGCTTGCCACCGCCAGTTGTTGATCAACACCTACAATCTGTTTTTCGTCGCTGATCGCTTGTACGTTTTCACTTAAGCTCATCATTACCGCTAATTCTGGCTCTTGTATTAATACCGTATTCTCTTTATTGAAATAAAAATAAGCCATGACATAAATAGCATGTATACCGATTGCCAAAATAAACGCTTTAGCACTACAAAGCTGAAATTTTGGCATTTGATCCATACAAGAAGAAGTAATCATATTCGCGCAGCCAATAAATTAAGGTAATGCAACTGGTGTTATCCAAAGATAATCCGCATGAACTGAAGTCACATCACTCCCCTCTTCCGCCATTATTACGACGGTCACATTTTCATTTGGCGCTAAGTCAGCAACATGTAAAGGTACACCCATGACTTTCGTGGCATGAAAAGAACCCGCAATTAAAAGTGCAGGTGTCGGCGCATCTAATAAACGCTTAGCCATTGCACGATCTCGTAATTGCTGAATAACCGTCATTTTTTCTGCTTGTGTCTTATCAAGCTCACCGCCATGAGAATACTCGATTGTTTTTTGAATACGTTGGCGAACAGATATATCCGTTGAATGCACACCATCAATAATAGGAGGGTTTTTATACGCACTATATATTTCACTGCGATCAATATTTGCAGCTAATAAAGGATAATTAGCGCTTAGCCCTGCTTTAACAATATTGCCATACCATTTCCAAGGCCAACCTGAATTCCATTTCAATGCAGCCATTAATCGCTCATCCCGCAAGTATTCAGAGCCAGAATAACGTTTTTTTGTATTATTAACTAATGATTGCTGGCTTGGTGTTAGCATCTCAAGTAAAACGGATCCTTGAGGACGTTTTTTAGGCAATTCTGTTATTAACCAATACTCAATATCATGATGATAAGTATTGTCATGTTTTTCACCAATAATCACTCGTGATTGGTTTGCTAATCGTGTTAACAACGTATCTGCCGTAATGGATTGCCCAGTTTGGGTATCAATGATGTTTGCCGACTGAATAATTGCCGGCTCTACGGTTGATACTGGCTGTTTCTCTATCGAATGACATGCTGAAAGATTTATTAATGAAACGAGTAGTAAGATCCTTTTTGGCAGTGAGAAAAACATAATCATCCTATTAGCTATATATACTTACCCTGATTAAACGAATAGGTTAGTATTAATGCTAATAATAATCAATATCATTTTGATATTAAATTGCATTTAATGTTTGATCTATCCATTTTAAGTGTATAAAAAGGCGCTTTATAAATAGAATCATTTGATTAGTAACAATTAATTCTGAGACTGTGTCTGAGCTTCAACAACAGCTAATGCCACCATATTCACAATACGACGTACTGAGGCAATGGGTGTCAAGATATGGGCCGGTTTAGCAATACCCATTAATACTGGCCCTACTGTTACACCATCAGAGCTGGTGACACGTAATAAGTTATAACTAATACGTGCGGCTTCCATTGTTGGCATAACTAATAGATTTGCAGAGCCTTTTAATGGGCTATCTGGCATCACATCACGACGAATAGATTCCACTAATGCTGCATCTGCATGCATTTCACCATCAATCTCTAATTCAGGTGCACGTTGCTTGATTAGCTCTAATGCTTTTCTGAGTTTGATTGAAGATGGGCTATCAAATGAGCCGAAGCTTGAACGAGAAACCAGCGCTGCTTTTGGCTCAATACCAAAACGACGGATAGTATCCGCAGCCATAATCGTAATATCAGCAAGTTGTTCTGCAGTCGGATCTTCATTGACGTAAGTGTCTGTGATAAAAGTGTTACCACTTGGCAATAACAATGCGTTCATTGCACCCGCAGTTTCCATTCCTTCACGTAAGCCAAATACATTTTTGTAGATTTCAAAATGTTCAGAATAGCTACCCACAGTACCACAAATCAGACCATCTGCTTCACCTCTGCGAACCATAATGGCACCAATAAGTGTTGGATTGCCAATCATTGCACGACGAGCTTGTTCTTGTGATACACCGCGACGTTTCATGATTTGGTGATATTCTTGCCAATACTCTTTGAAGCGTGGATCGTTTTCATTATTCACGACTTCAAAGTCTTTACCCGCTTTAATATGTAACCCCAATTTCTGAATACGCATTTCAATCACACTAGGGCGACCTATTAAGATTGGTGAGGCTAATCCTAATGTGACTAATTCTTGTGTTGCATGAAGTACACGATTTTCTTCCCCTTCTGCTAACACAATACGTTTTTTCTCTTTTTTCGCTTGAGAGAAAATAGGTTTCATAAATAAGTTCGTTTTATAAACAAACTCATTAAGATGTTCGATATAAGCAGAGAAATCTTCAATTGGACGAGTTGCAACACCTGAATCCATCGCCGCTTTTGCAACTGCCGGCGCAATTTTCACAATCAAACGTGGATCAAACGGTTTTGGAATAATGTATTCAGGACCAAAAGAGAGTTCCTGATCACCATAGGCAGAAGCAACTTCTTCATTCTGCTCAGCGAGTGCTAATTCTGCAATCGCATGAACACAAGCGAGTTTCATCTCTTCATTAATTGCGGTTGCACCAACGTCTAATGCGCCACGGAAAATGAATGGGAAACACAATACGTTATTAACTTGATTTGGGTAGTCAGAACGCCCTGTACAGATAATCGCATCTGAACGCACCGCTTTTGCTAATGGTGGTAGAATTTCTGGCTCTGGATTTGCAAGGGCGAGGATCAGTGGATCACGTGCCATTTTTTTGACCATTTCTTGCGTTAATACGCCAGGTCCAGAACAACCTAAGAAAATATCAGCATTATTAATAACATCATCTAATGTACGAGTACCGTTATCTTCAATCGCATAAGCAGCTTTGGTTTCTGCCATATTCGCTTCACGACCGCGGTAGATCACACCCTTAGAGTCACATACAGTGATGTTTTCGCGTGTTAGCCCTAATGCAACTAATAAGTTCATGCAAGCAATAGATGCGGCACCCGCGCCTGATACCACTAATTTCACTTTGCTAATGTCTTTTTTAATAATACGCAATCCATTGAGAATAGCGGCAGTAGAGATAATCGCTGTACCATGCTGATCATCATGGAATACAGGAATATTCATTTTTTCACGCAGTTTTTTCTCAATATAGAAACACTCTGGTGCTTTAATATCTTCGAGATTAATACCACCAAATGTTGGCTCTAATGATGCAATAATATCAACAAGTTTATCAGGATCAGTTTCGTTCACTTCGATGTCAAAAACATCAACGCCAGAAAACTTCTTAAACAAAACGCCTTTACCTTCCATTACAGGCTTACCTGCTAAAGCGCCGATATTGCCAAGTCCTAATACCGCAGTACCATTTGAAATCACTGCGACAAGATTGCCTTTGGCTGTGTAGCGATAAGCGGCAAGAGGATTTGCTGCAATTTCTAAGCAAGGAACAGCGACACCAGGTGAATAAGCTAATGCTAAATCACGTTGGGTTATGAGTGGTTTTGTTGGTACGACGGTGATTTTGCCTGGTACGGGAAATTCATGAAAATCTAGGGCGCTTTGTTTTAATTTGTCTTCCATCTTCATATCCTTTGTATCAATAGGGTAAGGGCTTCGTTAGTATAATGGTAATGGAGCGTTAAATCATGACGGCTCCGACACTTTTTTCAAATTAGTAAACTCGATTTATTAAAAACCATTAATACCTAGTTATAGGTATATTATTAGCACTATTTAATTTCATCGGTGTAATAAACGCGAACAGAAAAAAGACAATATTTGTTTATTATTTACCAAATATTAAATTAACATTTAAAATAATTAAAATTTTTATATAGTTAAAAAAAACAATAACTGTTTTCACTTTCTGTGTATTTTTAATATACCCTGACCATCATACAAGTCATTGTAACTATAAAGATTTTATAGAATTAGATTTTTTGTTAGTCTTTTGGGTTATTTTCTTTTTTACCCGTAACAATAATTGGTGTAATATTGCCAACCGTCAATTTATTTTCTTATTGTTTTAATAAGATGTCTGATTCTAATTTTTATTCTTCATTTGGAATTTACTTTTTTATTTTCTGCTATTGGAAAGATTACGCACATTATTATTTTTTTTTAGGGAGAGGGGTTATGCCTAGCTACTCAATTATGATAGTGGATGATCACCCTATCATGAGATATGGATTACGGCTATTGTTAGAAAAAGACAAGGATTTTGTCGTAGTAAGCGAAAGTGGCAATGCTCAAGAGGCAGTAACTGCTGCAAAACAGTTAAATCCAGACTTAATTATGATGGACTTAAATCTACAAGGGCGTTCAGGTATTGATATTATTCGAACACTTCGTCGCTCTGGTTTAACATCTTATGTTCTTGTTTTATCCGTTTCTGATTCACGTAATGATGTTTATGCTGCGTTGGATGCAGGCGCAAACGGTTATCTTTTAAAAGAGTGTGAATTAGACATGCTATTACTGAGCCTACGCAAAGCTGCGGTTGGACATCCCGTTTATAGTGAGCGAGTGTGGCAATATATTCAGCTTAGGCAAAACTATTCTGACCCACTTTCAGCGTTGACTAAAAGAGAGTTAGATGTGCTTCATGAAGTGTCTGCGGGAATGAAAAATAAGCAAATTGCTGAAAATTTATTTATTTCTGAAGAAACAGTGAAAGTTCATATTCGTAATATTTTAAAGAAGTTGCAAGTCACTTCTCGTTTAGCTGCCAGTCTTATTCTTATTAAACATCAGTATTAAACGTATTACCCCGACACTGGGTCGGGGTAAGAAAGAGATATCGCTTTATTATTTCATTTAAGTCTATATCAAGCCATTGATTACTCAATAGGTACTGGATAACTCAATACTTTAAAATGGTTATCGGGTAACTTTTCGATATTTAACTGATACAGTTCGCGATTTATTCCATTCAGCACAATATCAAGTTCACTAAAAGCGGATTGTATTTCTTCATTGGTTGCCCATGAAGGGATCCCTTTCACACCATAATAGAAATAAATTTTACTTTTATCTGAGTCTATTGGTTGAATTTCTTTTATCTGACTAATAAAAAGATGACCGTAGCAAAAGTCTTGATAAGGTTGCCAAGCTTTACGTCCTTTTTCACTAAGATTAAACACCCATTCTTCTCCATTTTCGGTTTGTTCAATCAATCCAGCTTCAACTAATGCATGCATTCTTTCTAATACCCATGGTGCATCATCTTCATTGCTGTACACAGGCCATTTCCCTTCGCCCAAACACAATAAATAATCACTGTTAAAAAAAGCCTCTAAGGCTATTTTATACTCATCAACTTTTCTACTGTCTTTTTCTTCGTCAGCCCAGCTAAAAGAAGAGAGTAAAAGCAATATAAGACTCAGTGAAATACTTTTCATATTTTCTTTTACCAACGGAAATCTTTATTCGTATTTGTATTACTCTACGCTACACAATTCGTTACACTAACGTGACAGTTTAATATCCGATATATTTTATAATGTAAATAGGATTTTTCACTACAACAAAAGCTGTTATTTTGGAATTGTATAACACTCATTCTCATCAATACTAATATTACGTATTGTCATATAAGGAAAATATCATGTCCACGACAAACCTGACATACACCATGTACGGCATAAAAAATTGCGATACTATCAAAAAAGCGCGTAAATGGTTAGATGATAATCATATTCCTTACGTGTTTCATGATTACCGCAAAGAGGGTTTGACGGAAGCATTATTACGCACCTTTACAGAAAATTTAGATTGGCAGACACTTGTGAATAAAAGAGGAACAACTTGGCGTCAATTATCTGATGAAGAAAAGAACACTATCACTGATGTTACCTCTGCAATCTCACTAATGTTAGATAAACCAGCCATCATTAAACGCCCTATCCTTGTGTCATCAGACAACCGCTTTATGGTTGGTTTTGGTGTCAATGATTATTCGACCTTTACAGGAGCCTAATTTTTATGTCCTGTCCTGTTATTGAGCTTGCACAACAACTGATTTCGCGTCCATCAATCAGCCCTGATGATCAAGGTTGTCAGCAACTGATTATCAATAGGCTTGCTCCTCTTGGTTTTACTATTGAAAGAATGCCTTTTGGTGAAACTGAAAATCTCTGGGCTTGCCGTGGTGGTGAAGGTGAAACACTGGCTTTTGCTGGCCATACTGATGTTGTACCAACAGGGGATCCTAATTTGTGGGATAACCCACCTTTCGAGCCGTCTATTCGTGATGGACTATTATATGGGCGCGGTGCGGCAGATATGAAAGGCTCGCTTGCCGCCATGATTGTCGCGGCTGAACGTTTTGTTCACTCTTATCCCGATCACCGTGGACGACTCGCTTTTTTAATTACATCAGATGAAGAAGCGAAAGCTGCAGATGGCACGGTTAAAGTCGTACAATCTTTAATGTCTCGTGGCGAACGTCTCGATTACTGCCTTGTGGGTGAACCTTCAAGCCAACATCATTTAGGTGATATGGTAAAAAATGGTCGTCGTGGCTCAATAACAGCAAATTTAATTATTCAAGGTGTGCAAGGCCATGTTGCTTATCCTCACCTTGCTGAAAATCCGATTCATCTTGCTTCCCCTTTTATCCAAGAGCTTGTTAATACTGTTTGGGATGAAGGTAATGAATTTTTCCCAGCAACCACAATGCAAATTGCCAATATCCATGCAGGCACAGGCAGCAATAATGTGATCCCCGGTGAACTATTTCTTCAATTTAATTTCCGTTTTAGCACGGCCATTACCGATGAAGAAATCCGCCAACGCACTGAGGCATTATTACAAAAGCACCAACTTCGCTATCAGCTGGAATGGGCTTTATCTGGTCAGCCTTTTATTACTGGGCAAGGCAAACTACTTGAAGCTGTACGTTACTCCGTTAAACATTACACCAATTTAGAGCCAGAACTCTCCACCAGCGGAGGCACTTCTGATGGACGATTCATT
Source organism: Proteus vulgaris (assembly GCF_033708015.1). NCBI lineage: Bacteria > Pseudomonadati > Pseudomonadota > Gammaproteobacteria > Enterobacterales > Morganellaceae > Proteus > Proteus vulgaris. Next base: position 2,368,924 of record NZ_CP137920.1, read on the forward strand.
GCCCAAATGGGCGCTCAAGTCGTCGAATTAGGCCCCGTTAACGCAACAATTCATAAAGTCAATGAGTGTATTAGTGCAGCAGATTTACAACAGCTTAGCCGAATTTATCAGCGGATCATGGAGCAACTTATTTTATGATGACACCTTTAATGCTCACAGGCCGTTCTACCGACCATTTAGTCACTTTATCTGGTCAGCATCGTTTGCAATTTAATGCCACTAAGGCTTTTTTAGCATTACAACAACAAGCCACAAAAGCAGGCTTTAAATTAATGCCAGCCAGCTCTTTTCGTGATTTTAATCGCCAGTTAGCTATATGGAATGGAAAGTTTGAAGGTACTCGTCCTGTTTTAGATGCACAAAGCCAGCCAATGGATATTCATGCATTATCAGAAGGTGAACGCTGTATCGCTATTTTAAAATGGTCAGCATTACCTGGTGCAAGTCGCCACCATTGGGGTACTGAAATTGATATTTACGATCCTTTTCGTTTGCCTGAAGGTCAATCATTACAATTAGAACCTTGGGAATACGAGGATAGTGGTTATTTTGCAGAGCTTAATGATTGGTTAACGGAAAATATGTCAGCATATGACTTTTATCGCCCTTTTACTCATAAAAAGAGTGATATTGCTTATGAGCCATGGCATATCAGTTATTGGCCTCTTTCTCATGAAGCTTCTCTTGCTTATACACCTGATATTCTGAAATCGGTGTTAGAAGAAGAGCATATTTATGGTAAACAGTGGCTATTAGCGAATCTTGACGAGGTATATGCTCGTTATATTGTTTTGCCTGAATAATCTTATTTTTTATATGGGACTTCGTGTTGATCGTTAACAGGAAGTCGCCACATAAATATCAATAAACACACTAAGATTATCAGTAATAATATTCTGACCCAAAGCATAGACACTAACCACAGTGAAATCGCAAAGGTAATTAAGATCACCAAGATAGCTTTAGGTTTCGCCCCTTTAGGCATAGCGCGATAAGTTTGCCAATATCGTAAATAAGGGCCGAACCAAGAACGATAAAGTAACCAATAATGAAAGCGCTTTGACGAACGAGAAAAGCACCATGCTGCAAGTAGTAAGAAAGGTGTAGTGGGTAAGACAGGTAAAATAACCCCTAGCGTAGCTAATCCAACGCATAACCAACCTGCTATAATCAATAATATCCGTTTCATGCAGTGCTTTTCCAACTCATGCTGTATTGCGTTATTTTATCGAGTTAAATAAAAAAGATCCTCATTCTCAATAACAATTTTAAAACAGAAGGCGTATTTATGCACTGGTTTGCTGATTATTGGTGGGTAATTTTAATTCTTTTAGTGGGAATTATTATTAACGCTATTAAAGAGATGAATAAAGTTGATCCTAAAAAATTTCTTAAAAATAAGCGAAAACTCCCTCCACATCGTGATTTTAATGATAAATGGGATGATGAAGATGATTGGCCTAAACAAAATCAAAACAAGAAGGATGAGAATAAGTAGCTAACCATTGTTGATAACGCGATGTTAATTGAGCATTTTTTTCGATCATTAATTGTGCACATTGCGCTCTTAATTGCTTAGTTAAGCTTTTTTTTCCCGATAAAGAAAACTCAGATACGCACTGTTCAACTGACTTATTGTCAACAAAAAAAGCCACCAATAACGGATAGTGTTGCTCATAACCGACCAAAAAGTTAGCAACACTCTCATAAACAGTAAGGGCTGGACGATGAGCAAATGCAAAACCCGCCATCATTAACCAGCTGTCTTGCGGTGTAGCAAGATGATTTGATATTAAATTATCCGCTAAATAGCATTTTGTTTGCTGTTTTATCTGCGGATATTGTAAAGAAAAGGCACTTAAAGCAGATTGTAATAACGTCTCACCTTGTTCTGTTAGCGGATAAATCGCCATTGCAGTGTAACATCCACTGCTTGCCTCTTTATGTACGCCTAACCGTACTATTTGAAAGCCACATTGCTTCCAAAACTGCGCTAATACGTCAGTGTAACCAAAACTCACCGAAAGATAATCAATAGCCTGTTTTTGGCTCTCTTTTACAATATTAGCAATTAACGTCGCGGCAATTTTTTGGCGCCGATATTGAGGTAAAACAGCAATACGGCTAATACGCAATGAATTCAAACACATGGCATCAGGAGTTAAACCATAAGTGACTAATGATTGAGCAACCAAATTACCTCTCGGCCTACGAACCCCTAGCCAGACATCGTGAGCAAGTTCGAAAGGTGCTCCCCCTTCTTCAATACACCACACCGCACCCACGATTTTTTTATTCATTGACGCTGACCAATAACGCTGTTTTTGACCATCAAGCAAACGTCGTAAATCAAGTGGCGTTGTTCGATAATGTGCACTCGTCAGCAATTGATAAAAATTATGAAGTTGTGAAATATTATTATGCCAATTTCCTTGAAGTTGCTGGATATCGACTTCACCTTGTTGCTGATAATCAAAATCATACTCAGGCTCATCAAGTAATAACAATTGATTAAGCCAATTTTCTAATGGACAATCTTTAGCCCAACGAATGGGGGCTTGTAATTGATAAGTACGCAAATTAGGGATACTGTCTCCTAATTTCAGCATAAAACCTCGTCCTGTTCCTTCGTAGCCTTGTACTGTGGTTGTCATTAATACATTAGGAAAATAACGGCACAATGCCTCTAGTTGTGCAATGGGCAGAGAAGCCGCCTCATCAATAATCAGCCAATCGCTTTGAATATTGTTATTTACACATAGCGCTAATAAATTATCAGGAGAGTAAAATAAAATCGCTTTATTGGTATGTGAAGATAAAACATCTATACTCTTTTTCGCTGGCGCACAGACCAGTACATTTCCTGGATATTGTTCGATAAACATTCCCGCTAGTGCTGACTTTCCTCTACCTCTTGGGGCAATAACACTCCAAACACAGGATGTTGATAAGAGCAAATTATCTAAAATTACTTGCTGTTCTGCGGTTGGTTTACCTTGTGGAAGTGCCCAAGAGCCAGCCGTTTCAATGATGACGGGTAATTGTAATAATGCTGATTGCTGCCAGACGATCACTTGGTCATCACCTAAAGTGATATTTTTTAGCCACGCCATAAAATTTGGTGTTGAAAGTACACCTTGAGCATCATTCCAGCGCTGACTATCGTTATCAATATAATTGCCCCAACTTTCAATATCTGGCAGACATAGGATCAATATACTACCTGCTTTTAATGTGCCCGTTAACATGGCTAAAGCATCCGTGTTAAATCCTAGATTGGCATCAAAAACGGCATGAAGAAACTCACGACCTAATAGGCGAATTGCTTGTTCTGGCAAAATAGCATGGGGTTGATTTGAAGATATCGTGATCCAATCACCTTGGCATAACTGAGTAATTTGTTGGATCTGCTTCATTTGCCACGTAGGGTCGCCTGTTAATAGCAGTAACTGACGTTGCCCTAATTGCGCTAATTTTTGCTGATATTGATGTAAATAGGAAAATGGCACAGCTAGGATTTACCGATTAACAATGACAGAATACCCGCTGCAATTAATGGTCCAACAGGTACACCTCGGAAAAGTGCGACACCAATAACGGTACCGACTAATAAACCAGCAACCGTGGAAGGTTGATTATTCATTAAAGAAACGCCCCGAGCGCCTAACCAAGACACCGCGACACCTATTGCAATTGCTAGCAGTGATTTCCAATTTAAAAATGAATTGAGAACTTCCTGTCCTGAAATACGCCCCGTTGCAATGGGTGTCATTACCCCAATGGTCAAAATTAAGATCCCGATAGTCATGCCATATTTTTCAACAACAGGAAAATATTGATTGAGCGGTGTAATTTTTATCACTAGCAAAGCAAGCATTGCTAACGTTACAGTCATATTATGACTAATAATGCCAAGCCCTGCGAGCACCAGCAAAATTAATAGAGAGGGATCAACGTTACTCATGTTTGTTCCTAAGCCTTTCTCTTTATCGCGTTAATTATTTTTTATTCAACGACGAATGGTATTAGTTCAAAGACGAAGAAGCAAATGTATCGCAAGATTTGATACTGCCACTATTATAGCCTCTCATAAACCACGTTTTACGCTGCTCTGCTGTGCCGTGTGTAAAACTGTCAGGCACGACATAACCTTGCTGTTGTTTCTGTAATTTATCATCACCGATGGCTTGCGCCGTTTTAATCGCCGTTAATAAATCGCTTTCGTCAATACGGCCTTCACCTGCAATAAAATGTCCCCACATTCCCGCAAAACAGTCTGCTTGCAACTCTAATTTTACGGATAAACGATTTGCCTCTGCTTTTGAACGCGCCCTTTGTTGTTGTTCGCGCATTTGATTAGTGATGCCTAATAAATGCTGAACATGGTGCCCGACTTCATGTGAAATTACATAGCCTTGAGCAAATTCACCACCGCCACCCAGTTTATGTTTCATTTCATTATAAAAAGAGAGATCGAGATAAATCTTTCTATCCGCGGGGCAATAAAAAGGTCCCATTATTTTTGTCCCTGTGCCGCATTGCGTTGTGGTGCTATTGGTATATAAAACGAGTTTCGGATAACGATATTGTTTGCCTGCTTGTGCAAAAAGAGTTTGCCAAAAATCTTCTGTACTGGCTAAAACAACGCTACTAAAGTCTGCGGCCTCATTATAAAGAGCGCTTTGTTGTTCGTTAGGTTGTGGCACTTGGTTGGTTTCACCTGTTAAAGAGTTAAAATCAAACCCCATAAAACTCGCTAACACTAAAACAATAATAATCACAAACCCATATTTAGTACGGAGTAAAAGTGCAATTAATCCTAAAGGGAGATTACTACCGCCTGATGCGGAGGAAGATTGCCCTCTTCTATCTTCAACATTGTCACTTCTTCGGCGATCATTCCAACGCATAACTTATCCCCACAGTTTAAATAGACGATTTTAGCTTTATTATGAACAAATTTATCACTTGATTTGAGATAATAACAAAAAATTGCAATCTCTATTCCCTATTTTTTAAGAGCAAGATAATAGGGACTATCAGAGTAAAATAGCCTCCATTGTCACAAGAAATAAATATATATCATAAGAAATTAAAACTGTTTTTTTAACGAGTTCATAATAGAATTCTTGTTCCTACCCTTGTATCCTTTATTTACTCATAAATAGATAATTTAATGACTCGAACTCAACGTTTACTCACTTTATTGCAGATTTTAAAAGAAAATCGCTACCCGATAACGGCAGATGTACTTGCAGATAAATTACAAATTAGTGTCAGATCTATTTATCGTGATATTGACTCTTTACGTCATCAAGGTGCTGAAATCACGGGTGAAGCAGGTATCGGTTATCAACTAAAGTCAGGATTACTCCTGCCACCATTAACCTTTGATATTAATGAGCTTGAGGCGCTTATTTTGGGTTTACGTTGGGTAGAAAGTCATACAGATAAAGAATTAAGCCACTCCGCATTACGGGCAATTAATAAAATCAATGCCGTGGTGACCACACAACATCAAACATTGCTTGAACAAAATACCTTATTCGTTCCCACTAACCAAATTATTGAAGTTGATCATACCATCGCTAAAGATATGCGTTTTAGTTTACGTGAAGAAAAGAAAGCCAGAATAGATTATAAAGATGCTCAAAAAAAATTAAGCTCTCGGATTATTTGGCCTATTGCTGTGGGTTACTTTCAAGATTCTCAAGTTATTGCCGCATGGTGTGAATTACGTCAAAGCTATCGCCATTTTAGACTCGATAGAATTATCTCTTATGATGTATTAAGTGATAATTTGCCTTACCCGAAAAGCTATTTATTCTCACGCTGGAAAAAAGAGCTCTTGAAAGAGACTCCTGACAAAAATTGACACACAGTTTGCGTAATATTTTCCTCAGTTGTTCTTGGTTTAGCTGTTTCAGTTTAAACAACATCCTATTAATCAACATAGTAAGGAAACATTATGAGCGAACTTATTCTTTATACTAATACAATGTCTCGCGGCAACACAGTTGAGCTTTTCTTAAAAATATTAGATGTGCCTTATCAGCGTGTTGAATTAGAATATGGCGAGCCAATGCGCACTCCTGAATATCTTGCTATTAATCCGATGGCAAAAGTTCCAGCATTAGTTGATGGCGAAATTATCGTTACAGAGACAGCTGCAATTTGTGCTTATTTAGCTGATAAATATATTGAAAAAGGATTTGCCCCTGCCCTCCATTCTCCTGAGCGTGCGACTTACTATCGCTGGTTCTTTTTTACTGCGGGTCCTATTGAATCCGCATTTACGGTAAAAGAACTGGGTATTACACTTAATGAAGAACAGCAGAAATCATCTGGTTTTGGCTCTTTTGAACGTACTTTTCATTGTTTAGAAGCAGGCTTAGCCAGCGCAAAACCTTATCTTTGTGGTAAAAATCTGACTGCTGTTGATGTTTATGTTGGCTATTTCCTTATATTTTTATGCAAATATGCACTTATCCAACCTACGCCACTGATTAATCAATATATTGATAGCCTCGCGCTTAATAATGAAATTAAACAATTATTAGAAAGCTTAGGATTGCGATAAATTTTTTATGATTAAACGCCACTCAATCAAGCTATCCGTATCGCGCTACTGAGTTATATTCGTTTAACACATCCCATTTAAAACGGACTATTTAAGACAAAAGGTCAGCTTTTAAGCTGACCTTTTCTAATTACATCTTGTTTAACTTGACGTAATCGTTTGCGTATTTAGTCTAAAGAAACACCGATTCGACGTGCAACTTCTTCGTATGCTTCAATTAATCCGCCTAAGCTTTGACGGAAACGGTCTTTATCCATTTTATCTAAGGTATTTTTATCCCATAAACGGCTTCCATCAGGAGAGAATTCATCACCTAATACAACTTTGCCATGAAATAGACCAAACTCTAGTTTAAAATCAACTAAAATAAGTCCTGCTTTATCAAAGAGTTCGCTAAGGACATCGTTTGCTTTATAACTCAAACGCTTCATTTCTGCGAGGTTTTCTTTAGACACCCAACCAAAGGTTTCACAGTAAGATTCATTCACCATCGGATCATGGCGAGCATCATCTTTTAAGAATAAATCAAAGATTGGTGGATTTAAAAGTGTACCTTCTTCGATACCTAAACGTTTGACTAATGATCCTGCTGCACGATTACGAATAACACATTCAACAGGTACCATATCGAGTTTTTTTACTAGCACTTCATTATCAGAAAGCAAACGTTCCATCTGCGTTGGGATACCCGCTTCTTCCAGTTTATTCATAATAAAATGGTTAAATTTGTTATTTACCATTCCTTTACGATCAAACTGTTCAATACGTTGGCCATCTAACGCTGATGTATCATTTCTGAATTCAAGGATAAGAAAATCAGAAGATTCAGTGGTATAGACCGTTTTGGCTTTTCCACGATACAACTCAGCTTTTTTCTGCATCTGACACACTCCAAAGATGTGATAGGTTTAACAAGAAATTTGCTTCCCATACTCTACTCTAGATTAGATAAAAAAGCTTTTAAAACGTGAGTACTATCACTAAAAATCTTATCCACAACACACTGTTCACAACATTTTTTATTGAACACCTCGCCATGATTAAAAATCATATTTTAATTAATTTTATTGAATGATTACACTAATAAAAAATGGTTTGATAAAATTATCAAATATAAAAAGTCAGAATAAGAATATTAATAGATTATATCACCATATTATTTATATTTTCAGATGATATTCTTAGCAAATATTAGATCTGTTTCAAACAACATTTATTTTGAGTAATGAATAATAAAAAACCAGATTAATTTCTTTTTATTAAAAATTAATCTGGCTATCAAGGGTAATATGACTAAGTTTTAATGATTTATCCCTTACCTGTTTTTATATTTAAAAACACATGTTATCGCTTAATCATAGTCTGCTTTAGTTAAATAATAAAACAGTAGATCTCATAAGCAAACCAGCCTAATAAAGCACCAGCGGGTAAATCAATTAAGTAATGTTGTTTCGTAAACATGCAAGATAATGCAATCAATAAAGGGAATAAGAAAACCCAGGGTCCTAAAGTTGCATAAGCAAGACATGCTGTGAGTGTTGCAACGGAAACGTGCATACTTGGGAAGCAGTTTGAGGAATCATCAAAATATTGAACAAACTTAAGAAATTTCTCTGACGCCGTTTTTCCTGGATTTAAGGTACGCCAATGCGCTGGGGTTGCCACAGGGAACACAATAAAGAAAAACATTTGCATAACTAACAAAACAATATAACTAAAAACAATCATAATAAATTGTCTTGAGTCTTGAATGATCCAATTAAGATATAAAATTGCAGGATAATATAAAAAACTATAGATCCATGACCACCATGGCCAGAAGGGAATTTTTTCATCGATTGGTGAATTAATAATTTTCACTTCTCTCAATGTATATCGTTGAGTAAAAAAATAAAATTGATAAACACCTACAATAAGTATTCCACTTAATATCAAGTGAATAATCATATCACCTGCACTCATAAATACTCCTTCATATAGTCAGAGAATGCTTTGTTATTTTTATTTAAGAATAAGAATTGACGCAATATTGCATAAAATTAAGCATATTGCATTAAGATTAATATTATTAATAAAATTAAGCTAAACCTATCATTAAAAGAGTATTCCATTAATGATGTTTAATCTGATCGTTCCAATTATATTTTGATAAATAAATTTCAATTTATATTAATAAAATTAAGTTAAGAGCATAAAAAAGCCGCACAACATTTATTGCGCGGCTTCTCATTTTTTTAAAAAATAGTGCTTATTTAACAGGCTTACTAAAAGCAGCTTTCAGTGCAGCAACCATTTGATCATTTTGTGATTGTGTTAATGGTTTACCTTTATCACTGATAAATTGTAAACTACTGCGGTTATTTAAATCGCCAACTTGTAACTTATAATCAGCTTCTTCAACCGTTGGTCTATCAACCCCTAACGAACTCCAGTTTGCACTGCTCATTCCTTTATAGGTTACTTCAATTGAACCTTTAGAACGTGTACGATCGCCCATCTTCATACCCACACTTTCTAATGCAATAGGTAATCTATCCCAAACGACATCAAATGGTGCACGAACGATAATCACTGGAAGACCTGCATTATCACTGCCACTTTGGACATCAATAATACCTTGTAAGCTACTGCTTGCCGTATTTTCGCTTAAATTACGCATACGGTTTAAACCATCAACCAATTCGTTAAGCATTAAAATATTGTAACGCTTCACTTCAGACGGATCCGTCACCTCAGTTTCGCCTTGACGTAAACCTTCGTTAGTCACCGTTAACGAAATCACATTGCCTGACTGAGCAATCACTAAACGCTGACGTGTTTGGAAAGGTACGTTTTCATCAGCACGTAACCATGTGATCCAATCAGTATGGATCTCTTTTTGCCCTGCATCACTTTGAGCAATCGCAACCCCTTTTTCTTTTAAGATAGTATTAATTTGCTCATACAAGGTTGTATTTTCAGGTGAATTTGGTAATAACAGACGGCTGTTATCTGCATTATTTTCACTACGTGAACCACTTAACAAATTCAGTGCTTGAGTTGGTGGACGAATATCAAGCGCTAAACCAACAGGTTCAGTTTTTTTAGGGGTTGGAATATCATATTCCCCATTTTGCAAAGGCAACACCATACCCGCCGGAATCGCTAAATTCTTTAGCCCTGCCGTCTCTAAATAAGACTCATCACCACTGACCTGACGTTTATAGCGCTGATCACTTGAACAGGCTGCCAGTAAAACCACCAGCGACAGACCCGCGACTTTCATAATCTTTGATTTATGCAATAGTGTTGCCATTAAAATTCCCTAAGTTTTACAGTATTCCCGCTGTTAACAGCGCTTTCTCAACAATTTGCTGACCTGATGATGTCAATGGAGTCATAGGTAAGCGCAATGTGGCGTCTTCAATCAATCCAATACGTTGACACGCCCATTTAGCAGGGATTGGATTAGGTTCAACAAATAACTGATGATGTAGATCCATCAGACGTCGATTCAGTTCACGTGCTTTCGTAAACTCACCCGCATTTGCTAATCGACATAATTCTACCATCTCTGACGCTGCAACGTTAGCAGTAACCGAAATAACACCATGGCCGCCAAGTTGCATAAAGTCTAATGATGATGCGTCATCACCACTTAATAAGATAAAACTATCATCATTAACCAACTCTTGGATTTGACTAACACGACTTAAGTTCCCTGTCGCCTCTTTAATTGCCACAATATTATCCAACTTGGCTAAACGTGCAACTGTTACAGGCAATAAATCACATCCAGTACGACCTGGTACATTATACAGGATTTGTGGTAATGCCGTGCTTTCAGAAATCGCTTTAAAGTGCTGATATAACCCTTCTTGTGAAGGTTTATTATAATATGGTGTTACACTTAAACAACCTGCAATACCTTTATTTTCAAACTGTTGTGTAAACCAGACAGCTTCAGATGTTGCATTAGCACCTGTACCCGCTATGACCGGAATACGCCCATCAGCCATATCTAGCGTCATCAGAACCACATCAACATGCTCGTCATGACTTAATGTTGCAGATTCTCCTGTTGTACCGACAGAAACAATGGCGGCACTGCCTGCATTAACATGATAGTCAACTAATTTACGTAAACTAACCCGGTCAACATTGCCTTTTGCGTCCATTGGTGTAACCAATGCCACCATACTGCCTGTAAAATTAAATTCGTTATTCACCATAATCATTGCTCCGAGATAGACGTATACTCAATGGTACTCATTCATTGCTCTATTGAAAACTACTTAACCCTAGGTTTCTAATGAAATTTGCTAATATTCTTTGATATGAATTAAAGAGATATAATAATTGAAGATAGTGAGCAAGGGATCTTGGCAGAAATCAAAATTTGTGTTTACCTGTTAAGAATAAACTGAAAGTCAAAAGGAACCTTATTTTGCCCATACCTGATAAACATTTTCTCGTCATTACTGCATTGGGGGCTGACCGTCCTGGTATTGTTGATACCATTACACAATTAGTCAGCCAGTGTGGATGTAATATCGAGGACAGCCGACTTGCGATGTTTGGTCAAGAGTTTACGTTTATCATGCTACTTTCAGGTGGCTGGAACGCTATCGCACAATTAGAAGCGTTGTTGCCCATTAAAAGTGCGGAACTGGATTTATTGACCGTAATGAAAAGAACCACCAATGGCGCACCGATTACCTATCCTTCAACCATCGCAGCGAAAGTTGATATTGAAGATGCGCCCGGTATTGTAGAACGCTTTACTAATCTATTTAGCCAACATAATTTTAATCTTGCTGAATTAATATCTAAAACACATCCATCAGAAGATGGCTCACCTGCCCGTTTAGAAATACAAATTACGGCGCATAATCCATTAGATGATCATGGTCTTGTTATTAATGAGAAATTTAATCAATTATGTACAGAGCTGAACGCTCAAGGCACAATAAGTATCGTAAATAGTCTGATGATGAAACAGTAAAAATGGAGAATGACCTAATGAACCCATTAAAAGCCGGTGAAAAGGCGCCTCAATTTAGTCTGCCCGACCAAGATGGAGAAACAATTAATTTATCTGATTTCGCAGGCCAACGTGTGCTCGTTTATTTTTACCCTAAAGCAATGACACCGGGTTGTACGACTCAAGCTTGTGGCTTACGTGATGAAATGGATGCTCTAAAAAAAGCCAAAGTTGAAGTATTAGGCATCAGTACAGATAAATCAGAGAAACTTTCTCGTTTCGCTGAAAAAGAGATGTTAAATTTTACATTACTTTCAGATGAAGATCATAAGATCGCAGAAGAATTTGGTATCTGGGGAGAAAAGCAATTTATGGGGAAAACTTACGATGGAATTCATCGTACCACATTCTTAATTGATAAAAATGGGGTTATCGAACACGTATTTGATAACTTTAAAACCAGTAATCACCATCAAATCGTTCTTGAATATCTCGCTCAGCATCCATAATAAAGATTTCGAATTGATAAAAAAACAGACAGTGTAAACTGTCTGTTTTTTTAATGCATTCCCTGTTCAAAAAACTTAACTTTTCTTTATATGTTGCTCATTTGCAATTTCATCAGGCAATGCATGCAATACTGCTTTTATCAGTGTTGCTAATGGGATAGCAAAGAAAACCCCCCAAAAACCCCACATTCCACCGAATATAATCACTGATAATATAATGACTAAAGGATGCATATTTACAGCTTCAGAATACAAAATTGGCACTAATAAATTACTATCTAATCCTTGAACAACAAGATAAGCAATAAATAATGCCCAGAAATCAGAGCCTAATCCCCACTGAGATAATGCAATCACAATAACGGGGATTGTTGCTAAAACGGCACCAACATAAGGGACTAAAACAGAAACACCAACAATCACAGCCAGTAATACAGAGTAGCGTAAGTCAAAGAAAGCAAATACAAAATAAGTGAAAATACCCACAATTATCATTTCAGTGACTTTACCGCGAATATAATTCGTAATTTGTTGGTTAACTTCAATCCAAACTTGTGCTGCCAATATTCTGTTTTTGGGTAAAACACGACGAACTGCATTGAGCATTTGTTGCTTATCTTTAAGTAAGAAGAACGTCATTAAAGGAACAAGAATAAGATAAATTGACAGTGTAATAATGCCGATTAACGAAGCTAAAGACACTTTTAATACTGATTCCGCCACTGTTGAGAACTTACTGCGTAAGTTTTCTGCCATCATATCAACAATGCCAGCATCCATTAATGCGGGGAAACGATCGGGTAATTCATGTGCAAATGCATTGAACTTATTGATCATATTAGGGATGTCTGAAATCAATGTCATCCCTTGCTGCCATACGGTTGGCGCTAAAATCAAAATAACAATGGCACTAATACCGATAAAGAGTGTCAGAATTATCGATACTGCCCATATACGAGCACATCCTAATTTTTCAAGTAAATGCGTTGGCCACTCTAAAAGATAAGCGAGCACAATTGCCACTAATAAAGGAGCAAGTATGCCACTAAAGAAATACAGAATTGAAAAGCCAGCAATCAAAATGACCACAAGGGCGATAACTTGTGGATCAGCGAATCGGCGTTTGTACCATTGAACAAGCAAGTCCAGCATGAAAATAAAGATCCTTTATAATAATCAAAACAATAGAGCTGTATGTATTCATTTACATAAGCAATAATCTTTTGACAGATTTTACGTTAGGTTTTGCTATCATACATCATCAATTATTAATTTTTCGTTAAGATAGCCATCAGGATACAGTTGTATGAAACTCAGACTTAAAAAACCCTTAGTCGCGCTTCTTGTTTCTGCGTTGCTATCAACATCAGTAATGCCAGCACATGCTGCGATTGATATTGAAGACTCCTTACCTGATATGGGAACCACTGCTGGTTCAACGCTGAGTATTAACCAAGAAATCGCTATGGGTGATTACTATACTCGCCAACTGCGAAATAGTGCACCATTAGTTTTTGATCCGTTACTTTCTAACTATATTAACAATTTAGGGCAAAAACTTGTTTCTAATGCCAGTTCGGTAAAAACCCCTTTTCATTTCTATCTCGTTAATAATCCTAATATTAACGCCTTTGCTTATTTTGGGGGAAATATTGTTTTACATTCAGCCCTCTTTCGATATAGCCGAAATGAGAGTGAATTAGCTTCTGTCATAGCACATGAAATCACACACGTTACTCAACGACATCTAGCGAGAATGCTTGAAGATCAAGCTAAAACAACGCCTCTTGCCCTTGCTGGTGTATTAGGCTCTATTCTAATCTTTATGGCAAACCCAAATGCAGGCCTTGCAACTTTCACGGGAAGTATGGCGGGAATGCAGCAGAATATGATCACATTCACACAAATGAACGAACAAGAAGCAGATCGTATCGGAATACAGACACTTTATCGTGCAGGGTTTGATCCCAAAGGAATGCCTGACTTTATGCAAATTCTTGCTGACCAAGTGCGATATAGCTCCAAACCACCAGAAATGTTATTAACGCACCCCTTACCCGATAGTCGATTATCCGATGCAAGAAGCCGAGCAAGTCAATATCCTGCGCAACAGGTTCCACAGTCGGCTGACTTTCTGTTTGCTAAAATGCGTGTCTTAACTATGCTGACGAAAAATCCTACATCAGAGAATGCATTACAAACGATACTTGATCAATTTAAGCAAGGTACAGCGCTTGAAAAGTCAGCCGCAAATTATGCGCAAATCCTGATCTATTCTCGTGATCGCAAATTTGATGATGCAAGAAAACTACTCACTCCGATGTTAGAAAAAGAGCCAAATAATATTTGGCTTATTGATGCCATGACGGATATCGATTTAGAACAAAATCGGGCAAGTGATGCAGTTGCAAGATTACAATTAGCGTTAAAACAAAGACCTAATAACAATGTTATTATTGCTAACTTGGCAAATGCCTATATGCATAATAAGCAATATAACGAAGCGAATCGACTGCTTTATCGTTATACCTTTGATAATCCAAATGATCCTATTGGCTGGCAATTAATGGCCGAAAACGCAGCTAAACAAGGTGACCGAGCCCATGAATTAGCCGCTTATGCGGAGGATCTAGCACTTAGAGGTGATTTTGAAACAGCGATTCGATACTTAGGTGATGCAAGTAGACAAGTTAAACTAGGTAGTAATGATCAAGCTCGCTTTGATGCGCGCATTGACCAGTTAAGAAAACTACAACAAAGAGACAGTCAATTTAAATAAGGGACACTATGACCAAGAAAGTGACTATTTATCATAATCCACGCTGTTCAAAAAGTCGTGAAACTTTACATTTACTAGAAGAAATGCAAATAACGCCTAATGTTATTCACTATCTAGATACAGCACCTTCCGTTACCGAGCTGAAAACACTACTGAAAGCACTAGGTTTTAATGATGCAAGAGCATTAATGCGTACAAAAGAAGACATTTATAAAACGCTAAAACTCGCTGATGAAACATCACAAGATGCATTAATTCAAGCAATGCATGAAAATCCTAAGCTTATTGAACGCCCTATTGTGGTTGTCGGTAATAAAGCCCGCCTAGGTCGCCCACCAGAGCAAGTAAAAGAACTGTTTAATTAATCTTCAAGGTTCAAAGCCCATATTTATGTTCTGACATCTATGGGCTTTTTCTATTTACTTCATTATTCATCCCGCAATCGTTTACTCTATTTTCTCAATTAAGAAATAAATTATTTAATGTTGTAAAATTGTAAATATTACAATTAGCAAAGTGTTCCTTATTTCCACAATAGAAAAAAACTAACCGCTTTATGCTTTCAAAATTTTTCATCTCAATTTCATATTTTTTATGAGTAAGAAATCGACATTTTTGAAAACTTTTATCAAGATCACATCTCACCGCATAAACTCACAATTATAAGAAAAAAATAATCATGTGTTTCATTTATATTGTGACTCAAGTCTCTTTACACAAATGCATTCCTACATATCATGGTCATCAGAAAATATGATAGCAGAATTGCTAAACAATAAATTCTCGCCAAAATATTTTTTCACTATCATCCAAGAAAGAAATTAACAAGACATATACATTTAAAACAATACTGCAACACAGCAATAAGCTTTCAATTTGTTATTTGCTCTATCTCTTCTTTTATTGTTGTTTTTTCAACTTGATTACAATTAATCAGTGTGAAATGAAGTTATAGATGCATATGAAATAAACAACGTTATAGCCAACATGATGGGCAATTAAAACTGACCAATCACCATTATTGGTGTCGGGTGATTGCTAGGCGGCTAATAGGAAAACAGATGAATATCGTACTTAGATTAAAACTTGTCTCATTCCTCCAGTTCTTTATATGGGGATCCTGGCTTGTCACATTTGCCTCGTATCTCTTTGGAGAACTGCATTTTAAAGGCAGTGATGTTGGGCTTATTTTCAGTGCTCTTGGACTTGCCTCACTTATCGCCCCCGTTATCATGGGATTCATTGCAGATAAAATAAATAACCGCAAATTAGTGTATATTACCCTGCATATTTTATCCGCCTTAGCATTAGTGTTAATGTCGCAAATGACGACAGTCACCACGCTATTTTTTGCGACTTTATTACATTTATTGTTCTTTATGCCAAGTATCTCAATGGCAAACAGCATCATTTTCGAACTGTTAGAACAAAAACAGTTAGAGCCTAATAACTATTTCCCTAAAATTCGTGTTTACGGGACTGTTGGTTTTATTGCAGCCATGTGGGTTATTAGCTTCTTAGGTTTAGGTAATAGCTACCACCAGCTCTTTGTTGCAGCGATCGCTTCTATCGTTCTAGCTGTATTTGCAATGTTCTTACCTGCAACTAAAGCGACTGATAAAAACGAAACGAAATCCGAAGAAGTGGCATTTAGTATTACCAATATCTTGCAAGTATTTAAAAAGAAAAATGTCGTTGTTTTCTTATTTTTCGCAACATTATTAGGATCGGTATTACAAATTACTAATACATTTGGTGTGCCATTCCTACAAGATATTGCACAATCTCCAAATGCAGATGATTCATTCTTTGCTCGTTATCCTTCCGTGTTCTTGTCTATTTCACAGATTTCAGAAGTCGTATTTATTCTTTTTCTGCCACTGTTATTAAAACGTGTAAAAATCGAAACTATCGTTTTATTTAGTATGATTGCTTGGATCTTACGTTTCGGCTTCTTTGCTTACGGCGACTACACATCGTTAGGTCAAATCGTCTTATTGTTATCAATGATTGTGTATGGTTGTGCATTCGACTTCTTTAATATCTCTGGTTCGCTATTCTTAGAAAAAGAGATCCCATTACAATACCGTTCAACCGCACAAGGTATGTTTATGACCTTAGTGAACGGTTTTGGTACTTATTTAGGTGCAATGTTAAGTGGCTGGGTCATTGATTTATATACCACCAATGGTGCGGTTGATTGGAAATCATTCTGGTTAATCTTCACTGGCTACACTGTTGCTATTACTGCACTTTATCTGATTTTCTTACTGGTTCCTCAGAAGAAAACCAAAATAGTAGAAGCAAACTAATTATTTACCCCTCCTCCTTTATTGTTTGTGTCTCTCACCGCTTGCCTTGATACAAGACAAGCGGTTTTTTTATCTCATATTTTTATCAGAAACGATAAAGACAGAACGTTCATCGTTAATAAATAACAAAAAATACTTATTTTCTTTGAGTGTCGAATTTAGAAAAATAGAGATAGGATTGAGATTATTCGCCTCACCAAATAAAGTGAATGAGGCTATTTAAAGTTTGAGTATATCTTTCACAAATGGGATGGTCAGTTTACGTTGAGCAACAATAGAAGCGTGATCAAGTTCATCAAGCATTTCAAATAAGGTGCGCATTTTTCTATCTAAGCGTTTTAATACAAAACGACCAACATCTTCAGGTAATTCAAAACCACGAAGTTTGGCTCTTAATTGTAGCGCTTGAATTTTTTCTTCATCACTTAAAGGTTGCAAACGGTAGATTTGTCCCCAATCAAGACGAGACGCTAAGTCAGGAAGTTGTAGCTCAATTTGGCGAGGTGGTCTATCCCCTGTAATTAATAAACAGGTTCGTCCATGCTCTAACACGCGGTTATAAAGATTAAATAAGGCGAGCTCCCACTCTTCGTCACCCGCAATACATTGAACATTATCAATACACACTAAGGATAAATGTTCCATACCTTCAAGAACATCGGGAACAAAGTAAGCGCGTTTATCAAGAGGAACATACCCAACAGCATCGCCTTTTAATGAAAGTTCAGCACAAGCGGCATGTAATAGATGGCTCTTTCCACCTCCGTCACGGGACCAGAAATAGATATAACTGCCATGAGATTGATGAATGGCGGTTCGAATTGCCGCGACTAATGACGCGTTTTCCCCTGCATAAAAGCTATCGAATGTCTCATCATCGGGTAGAGAGAGTGGTAATGATAGCTGTGACGGCGTATTCAGAAGCACCTCACCTGAATAGTTTAATAAACGTGGTGATTCTAACACAAATTCTCACAAGGTCAGAACCAATATTAAAAAAGCACATGACACTGATTAAGATAACAGCAAGATCAGCGTGATAAGTCTATTTTATATACTTCTCGTACCTCATTAAATGACCATCTAGCACTACGTTGCGTTATTTAGTGCTAATTTAGAAAACATTCCATATTTAATTAGCTTCACGTTATTATCTCAGTTTTAATTTCGCCACATCATTACCGGAAGGTTGTTGATAAATGTCGAGCTTAAAATATTTGGCTGATGCATTAATATACTCAAAAATTTCAGATTGAGTCTCTTCATATTCAACCCAAGTGGTTGCGCGAGTAAAACAATATAACTCTACTGGTAGTCCCATTGGTGTAGGTGGCATAGTTCTGATCACCAAATACATATCAGGTCGAACATCACCACGCATTTTTATCCAATTTAGCATGTACTTACGAAACAATTGTAAGTTAGTCACTCCTTTTGTTTCTAACCACTCATTAATATCGCCAATCTCTTCTTCTTTTCCTTCTAACATCGTTTCTATACTTTTACGCAGCGGTGCTGTATTTTTTAACTCTAATACTAACTCTTGTGTTGCAAATGAAATCGAAGATTGGTCAATATAAAAACTACGTTTAATCCGACGCCCTCCTGATGAAAACATCGGTTGCCAGTTAGTATATTTTTCGGTCAAAAAATCTTTGGTTGGAATACGGGAAATTGTATTATCCCAATTACGTACAGTGATCGTATGTAATGCGATATCAATAACCTCACCGCTGATATTACTACTGGGTAACTCAATCCAATCATAAAGCTTTAATACTTTTCCATTAGAGATAAGAATATTGGCGACAAAAGAGATAAGTGTATGCTGAAAAACAAACATCAACACCGCAGCAATAGCACCAAAACTTGAGATAATAATAAGTGGTGATTGTTCAGTAAATAACGCAATGATTAAGATAAAAGAGATAATCCAGACTACAATTTTGGCAATTTCAATATAGCCTTTGATGGAATTATTCCGATGCCACGCTTTTTTAGCATGCCTAATATTAAAGATATCAAGCGCGTTATTCAGTAATGAAGCAATATTGATGATAATAAAGGCGCGAGCAACCGTCTCAAAGATAATATTTATTTCAGCTGAAAAAGACGGTAGGAGCTGATTAATATAGAGAACGAGTGTAACGGCAACAATAGATGCACTCTTTTTAGCAATATCTTCTATGGTTTCTTCATCTGAAAGCTCAGTAAATAAAAAAAGTAAACGCTTGGCTATTCGGCGGAAAATCATTTTGGCGAGAAACCACACCACCAGCAACACAATAACTAAAAATATTGTGGTAAATATCTGCTTTGATGTAATGAAATCATAAATTTCAATCAACTTTTCCATAAATTGCGCTATACCTTTTTTTAGACACCTCAACTTTAAAACGAAAATCACTTAGATAGCAGATAAAGTGCCTATTTCGCATAAGAACAGCCCCATTGTCTCATTTATTTTATTTAAAAAAAATTATGATTAATTTAATGTGGCTTTTTTAAGATTTAAACACTATAAATAACAAAAATCTTAGTTTTTCATATTAGCATAAAGCAAAGCACAATAAAAAAAGCAGAAATAATCCGTTGACTCTTCTTAACCTGAATGAGTGAGACAAGAATATGAAGATCGTAAAGAAAAACCGTCACGCTATCGATTGTAGCACCACAAAATGCGTAATCGGCAAACATGCGGGCTTATTGCCCGCTTTTCTTATCACCCAAAAATCTGTACTCAATTAGATTTCAGTGATGATCTCTTCTTCAGGTAAACGAGATTTAGCTAAATTCGCATTAAAATCATCTTCTGTATGATATCCCAGCGCTACCATTGCAATAGGTTCTAACCCTTGCTCTGTCAATAAAAATTCGTGATCAAGGATAGCGAAATCCATACCTTCCATTGGAACGGCATCAAGACCTAATGCTGCAACACCTAATAAAAAACTACGTGACTGCTCCCCGCCGTAAACGGCGAGGCTTCCCACTTCTCAGACCGCAACCCTCTGTACGACGGATTTACGCGGGTCTCCATGGGCTGAAACGACGCGTCCCGCCGCTTGTAATTCCAATATGCCCTTGTGTCGGATATTGATTGCCGCATTGATATCTCGGTCATGTTCAACTCCACATTCAGGGCATTGCCAGATACGCTTATGTAGTGGCATTTCTGACATTTTATGACCGCAGCAATGACAGGTTTTCGAACTGGCAAACCATTGATCCAGTTTTACCAGATGGACGCCTTTTTCTGCGGCTTTATATTCCAGCTTTGTGATAAAACCATGCCAGCCTGCATCACCGATAGCGCGAGCCAGACAGTGGTTTTTCATCATATTCGCCGATTTCAGTGTCTCTACAATTACCGCTTGGTTTTCGTCAACAATTGCACGAGAGAGTTTGTGTTGAAAATCAGCACGGGCATTGGCTACCCGTTCGTGTACACCTGCAAGCTGTATTCGGGCTTTACGGCGATTAGCACTCCCTTTTTGCTTGCGAGATAAGGCTTTTTGTTTTCGACGTAGGTGACGGCTGGCATTGATAAGGTGGCGCGGATTAGCAATCTTATTGCCGTCTGATTTGATGGCGTAATGACTCAGCCCCACATCAAGCCCCGTGATATTTGATATCAATGTTGGCTTTGCCGGTGCTTCTACCCCGTCATCACAGAGTAGTGACGCATAGTATTTTCCGGTTGCGCTGCGGCTCAGTGTGATACTTTTCAGCGCCCCCGTAATTTCACGATGTAAACGCGCTTCAATCGGTGCGATTTTCGGGATTTTTATCGCGCCATCAATGACTTTGATCCCGACACAATGATAGCTAGATTGTCTGCCATGCTTACTTTTAAACGTGGGAAAACGGGCTTTTAGTTTCGGATTAAAAAAGTTGGAGAAAGCCACGTCAAGGTTAATCACCGCCTGCTGCAATGCAATTGAATCATATTCTTTAAGCCACCCATATCTGCGGGATTTTTTCGCCACGGCAAGCAGCGGTTTAAGGTCTTTACGCGGGTTTAAATTTACGCCGTGCCGCTGGTAAGCGTCTTTCTTGATGTGCAGCGCTTTGTTGTACGCAAAACGAACCGCACCGAACTGAGCGTTGAGATATTCAGCCTGTTCTGGTGTTGGGTAGATGCGTACTTTTGTTGCTCTTAACATCATCAGCGCTCATTGATATAATGTTTTTATTTTAACATGTTAGGGAAACATATCAATTGAGTAATCATAATGATTTACTGGCGGAATTCCTCAGAAAGCGGCACAGTGTCAGTAAACTGGTCGTGCATCTGATCTTTACGACAAAGTATCGACGTAAGCTATTTGACGGACTGATGCTCGCTCAACTGCGTGATGCATTTGACTCCGCTGCGGCAAAACTTGAATGCGAAATTATTGAGATGGACGGAGAGCCTGACCATGTGCATCTGCTGGTTGCTTACCCGCCAAAACTGGCGGTCAGTGTGATGGTCAACAATCTGAAATCAGTATCGTCGCGCCTGCTGCGCCAGCAAAACACACATTTACGGACACAAAGTAAAACGGGACTTTTGTGGTCAAGGTCGTACTTTGTCTGTAGCACCGGAGGGGCAACGATTGAAACACTCAGAGCCTACGTTCAGAGCCAGTCAACGCTTGATTGATCTTTAAAGCCCTGCGGGCTTTTCGCCTTATATCCCCGCCCGCACTGGGCGAGGGTTTACGGCGTTTTTCGCTAAATTGATAAAAGTTTGATTTTTCAACCACTGAGGTAAGTCTTTTAATACATTTTCATGATAGTTAACAAAGAAATCCCTTGCGCCAGCCATCATCGCTTTATGTTCCTCTAACGCATACCGACCATCTAAGGTTTCTTGTTCAAGGATTCTATTGGTATAAGTCGTATCAACATTTGTTTTTGTGCAGAATAGCACCACGCATCTGGGATCATTTTAGCGGGATCAAATGACTTTGCTGCATAACGTTTCATTGCGATATCAATAATTGGCATGATTTTTTAACTCGTATCATCATCTTAAGAATATATTCATTTGATATATGTGGACACTGTAGAAAATATGAGAAACAGTGGTATGACACAAAGAAGAAAACGAAGGTAAAGAGAAACCTATACCTTTTTACTCACCTTACATTAAGGTTTATTGGGTATTTTTAACGTCGATAAGTGACTGCTCCCCGCCGTAAACGGCGAGTCTTCCCACTTCTAAGGTGCGTAGATATCCCTTAATGTACCAATAATTTTAGCAACATCTGGATTATCAATATGGTAATAAATTACCTGTGCATCGCGTCTAAAGGCGACAAGACCTTCTTCTCGCATTTTTGCTAAATGCTGAGATAAAGCAGATTGGCTCAACGACACTAATTTATGCAGTTCTCCCACCGCAATTTCATCATATTTCAGCAATAAACACAAAATGAGCAATCGATGTTCATTTCCTATTGCCTTCAATAATTGTGCCGCCTTTTTGGTTCCATCTCGTAAAAAGTCGTCTTGATTAGTCATGCTTTCTCCTTTGTATGCAATGAGATGTTAGCCCCTTTCCTTTCCGAACTGTGCACTGTATAGCACAACCTAAATATTAGCAAATATTAATTTAGACACTTCTAAATTAGAAATTAGTAAATTAGATCTTGCTAATTTAGTATCTGCTAATATAATAAATTTTCGATAAGAGAGGAGGACATCATGAATACAGCAATCAACATTCAAGCGTTTTTTGATGAAGAAAGCCATACAGTGACTTATTTGGTTTCCGATCCTAAAACAAAACAGGCCGCAGTCATCGACCCTGTACTGGATTATGATCATGCCAGTGGAACCGTGAGTACAACTTCCGCTGATACAGTATTAAAAAGTGCATTAGAACAAAAATTAACCATCATTTGGATATTAGAAACTCATGCACACGCCGATCATCTGAGTGCAGCAGTGCACATACAAAAACTTACAGGAGCCCAAATAGCCATTGGTGAACACATTAAAGATGTGCAAAAGATTTTTGCTGAGAAATTCAATCAACCGCATATTTCAACTCAAGGTATTGAGTTTGATAAACTTTTAGCTGACGGTGAAGAGATCATGCTTGGGCAGATCCCGATAAAAGTGATCCATACTCCAGGGCATACACCTGCGTGTGTCTCATATCATATTGAAAATGCTGTTTTTGTTGGTGATACACTCTTTATGCCAGATTACGGCACGGCAAGAGCTGACTTCCCCGGTGGGGATGCAAAAAAATTATATCGCTCGATTCAAAAATTGTTTGCACTCCCTGAAGAAACAATCCTGTATATGTGCCATGACTACAAAGCGCCAGGGCGCGACCACTACGCATGGGAAACGACTGTTGCAGAGGCGCGCAGCTCAAATATCCATGTCCACGAAGGCGTCACTGAAGAACAGTTTGTCACTATGCGCAAACAACGTGATGCAGGTCTTGCAGCGCCTAAATTATTACTGCCATCTATTCAGGTTAATATACAAGCAGGAGAATTTCCTGAGCCAGAATCAAACGGCACACAATATTTAAAAATCCCGCTGTCTTTTAAAACTAAATAATATTTCTCCTATTTAATTAATTGGAACACAAAATGAATACACCAACTTGGATTTTATTAGCGTTTGCTGGCTGGACACTTCTCATTTTATTTGGCACCGTTGGTGTATACCGCTGGTCACGTATTTTAACTGGCCGCGCAACCGTTGGAGAGTGGCAAGCAAATAAACCACAAGGTAGCGATTGGTATCAGCGTGCTATTGCAGCCCACCGTAATTGTATTGAAAACTTACCCGTGTATACGGCGATTGTTGTCGCCATGAATTTCACTCACACAGAAAGTTATCTTCTTAATATTTTAGCAATTATTGTTTTTATCAGCCGAATTGCACAAAGTCTTATTCATATTTGTCTGACACAAACCGACAAAGTAGCAACATGGCGGTTTATTTTCTTCTTTACACAAATCGTGATGATGATTTGGATGGGAATTAATATCGCTATTAATGCAATTTAAAAAGAACATAAATAATTACGGAACGGCCTTAATAATAGATTCCGCAACATTCTTCAATAATAGATTGGGGAAAATGCCGGAAGGATCAATATAGCTCTATAATGAAAAACGACCACACTTATCATTAAACTATAAAACGCCCGATGAAGTTCATCGAGCGTTTTATGCCTAAAAAATTATCAACCTATATCAAACCAGAATATAAATTCTGATCTTCTGACTTAATTACTTTTTGTTTGCGGTCCCACTAACCGATTCAATGGTGTTATCTACGAGTTCTGTTTCAGGACGAACAATACTGACTAATTTAAAGATTAGGCTTAAAACAATACCAACTATCGTCGCTAAAGCCATACCTTTTAACTCCGCCGCACCGATCTGAATCGATGCACCACTGACACCAACAATCAGAATAATTGCCGTTAATATCAAGTTTTGAGGTTTGTTGTAATCCACTTTTGAATCTAATAAGACACGAATACCTGATGCACCGATGACACCGTAAAGCAGTAATGAAACGCCACCCATAACTGGAACAGGTACAGCAGCAATAGCCGCCGCGAGTTTACCAACACACGATAATAAGATGGCGAGAATTGCCGCACCACCAATAACCCATGAGCTATAAACCTTAGTGATAGCCATAACACCGATGTTTTCACCATATGTGGTATTGGGTGTTGAGCCAAAGAAACCGGAAATAATGGTAGAGAAACCGTTTGCGAACATAGAACGATGTAGGCCAGGGTTTTTCATTAAATCACGTTGTACAATATTGGCTGTAACAACAAGGTGTCCAACGTGCTCAGCAATAACAACTAATGCAGCCGGTAGGATAATAAAGATTGCACTCCATTCAAAACGGGGAGAATAGAATGTCGGTAGTGCAAACCAGTTAGCTTCTTTTATGGGTGTAATATCAACGACGCCCAAGAAGAAAGAGAGTGCATAACCTGCTAATACCCCAATAAGGATAGGAATAATAGCAAGGAATCCTCTAAACATTACAGAACCTAAGATAGTCACACCTAAAGTGACCATAGAGATAAGCAGTGTCTGGCTATCAACCGGTGTATCTTCACTGGGTAATAATCCTGCCATTCCAGCAGCCGTTCCTGCTAATTCAAGCCCGATGACGGCAACGATTGCGCCCATTGCCGCAGGCGGAAACATCACATTAATCCAACCTCGCCCTGCTATTTTGACAATACCGGCAACGAGACAAAATAACACACCACAGACAATGAATCCCCCGAGTGCTAATTCATACCCTAAAGGTAATAATAAAAGTACAGGTGAGATAAATGCAAAACTTGAACCTAAATAAGCAGGAATGCGTCCTTTACAAATAAAGAGATAAAGCAGGGTTCCGATCCCGTTAAATAACAATATTGTTGCCGGATTAACTTTAAATAAAATTGGCACAAGTACGGTGGCGCCAAACATTGCAAACAAATGTTGAAGGCTCAACGGAATTGTTTGTAATAATGGTGGGCGCTCTTCTACCCCGATTGCACGACGAGTCATGCTTACGACCTCTCTTTAATATGAATGTAAAATTGGTTTATATTTTTAACTTTATACTTGTCCTACTTTAAATCGCCGCATTGCTGACTACACCTACACATCGTCGTCACCTAGCAGCACCTTAAAATATTTAAAATATAGAACAAATATGTGATCCAAAAAAAAGCCGACTATCAAAGTCGGCTTAATTATTATTTTGTACCAAATATCTTATCGCCCGCATCGCCAAGACCTGGAACGATGTACCCGTGCTCATTAAGATGACTATCAATAGATGCAGTATATAACTCCACATCTGGATGAGCTTCTTCTAATGCCTTAATCCCTTCTGGAGCAGCAACCAGAACTAATACTTTAATTGAAGTACAGCCCGCATTTTTTAATAAATCAATTGTGGCAATCATAGAGCCGCCTGTTGCTAACATAGGGTCAACAACAAGAGCCATACGCTCTTCAATATTGGATGCTAATTTCTGGAAGTAAGGGACAGGTTTTAATGTTTCTTCATCGCGGTAAACGCCAACTACACTGATTCGGGCGCTAGGAATATTTTCTAATACTCCGTCCATCATCCCGATACCGGCACGGAGGATAGGAACTACTGTGATTTTTTTTCCTTTAATCTGTTCTATCTCTACCGAACCACACCAACCTTCTATTGTTACCGTCTCTGTTTCTAAATCGGCGGTAGCTTCATACGTCAGTAGACTGGAAACTTCTGAAGCCAGTTCACGAAAGCGCTTAGTGCTTATATCATGATCTCGCATCAGCCCCAATTTATGTTGAATGAGTGGGTGTTTTACCTCAACGATCTTCATAATTTCTCCTAATGTACGACGCAGCCTGACAAAAAAATCGCGAGATTATACCGCTTTTTTGCCAACATTCCATCGTTTTTCTATTGATATTGATCAAACGCACAGCTTTTAACCACACCAACATGAATAATTGTGACCTATAAAGAAGATCCTCGCAAACGTTTGCTTTGCCTGTTAGAATAGCCCCCGCACACATTTTTTCTTAACAGCAACTTGCCGTGAGGGCTCTACGTGACTAACAAATCCTCTCTCAGCTATAAAGATGCCGGTGTCGACATTGACGCAGGTAATGCTTTAGTCGATCGTATCAAAGGTGTAGTAAAAGAAACCCGCCGTCCTGAAGTTATGGGAGGTTTAGGTGGTTTTGGCGCACTTTGTGCGATCCCATCTAAATACCGTGAACCTATTTTAGTTTCAGGCACCGATGGCGTAGGAACTAAACTTCGCCTTGCGATGGATTTAAATCGCCACGATGACATCGGGATTGATTTAGTCGCAATGTGTGTCAACGATTTAATTGTTCAAGGTGCAGAACCCCTTTTCTTCCTTGACTACTATGCCACAGGAAAATTGGATGTCGATACCGCAGCACGCGTAGTAACAGGTATCGCAGAAGGTTGTAAGCAATCGGGTTGTGCATTAGTGGGGGGTGAAACGGCTGAAATGCCGGGAATGTATCACGGTAATGATTATGATATCGCTGGTTTTTGTGTCGGTGTGGTTGAAAAATCAGAAATTATCGATGGTAGCAAAGTTAAAGCGGGTGATGCGCTGATTGCTTTGGCATCAAGTGGACCTCATTCTAATGGGTATTCATTAATCAGAAAAATTCTTGAAGTTAGCAATACCCATGCTGAAAACACTTCCTTAGGTGATAAATCATTAGCTGATCACCTATTAGCCCCCACTCGAATTTATGTAAAATCACTGCTTTCATTAATTGAAAATGTCGATATCCATGCAGTAGCACATATTACAGGTGGTGGCTTTTGGGAAAATATTCCTCGAGTATTACCAGAAAACACTCAAGCACGTATTGACAGTAAAAGCTGGGAATGGCCAGTGGTTTTCAAATGGTTGCAAGATGCAGGACACGTCAGCACACATGAAATGTATCGTACCTTTAACTGCGGCGTTGGATTATTAATTGCTGTTAACCCAAATGACGTTGAAAAAACATTAGCACACCTTGCAGAGTGTGGTGAAAACGCCTGGTTAATTGGTGAAATTGCGCCACAAGCTACGGGTGAAGAACAAGTTATTATTAACTAATGAAAGTATGTGAATGAAAAATATTGTCGTCCTCATCTCAGGAAACGGCAGCAACCTACAGGCGATTATTGACGCCTGTAGGGCGAATAAAATCACGGGTAATGTGGTTGCTGTCTTAAGTAATAAAGCTGATGCATATGGTCTTGAACGGGCAAAACTTGCTGATATTCCCGCTTATTTTGTTGATCCGACTCTCTATAACGACAGAGCTGACTACGATAGTGCGTTAATTAAACAAATCGATGCTTATCAACCCGACATTGTGGTTTTAGCTGGTTTTATGCGTATTTTATCGCCTGATTTTGTGACACATTATCAGCATAAATTATTAAATATTCATCCTTCTTTGCTTCCTAAATACCCCGGATTACACACTCACCGCCAAGTTTTAGCGAATAAAGACGCTTTTCATGGCGTGACCGTCCATTTTGTGACAGAAGAACTTGATGGAGGTCCCATGATTATTCAAGCTCGCATTCCTGTTTTACCGGATGATACTGAACAATCATTACAAACAAGAATACAAACGGAAGAGTATCGTATTTACCCATTAGCGATCGGTTGGTTAGCTGAAGAACGATTAAAAATGAAGAATAATCAAGCTTTTCTCGATGACATTGCGCTTTTCGACAGCCTTGGTTAACTATTTCGTTTAAGATAAAAAGTCACATTGTGCTACAATGTAGCCCACGTGACTTTTTTTGTGTCACCCTTTTCTCTTTTTATTCAATGCATTCACCGAGGTGCTTATGTCTGGTGGTAAGAAAGTTCCACCTATAAAATTACGTCCTCTCGAACGAGAAGATCTCTCTTTTGTCCATCAACTTGATAATAATGCCAGCGTTATGCGTTATTGGTTTGAAGAGCCTTATGAAGCTTTTATCGAGTTAAGCGACCTTTATGAAAAACATATTCACGACCAAAGCGAACGTCGTTTTATTGCCGAAAGTGACGGCACTAAAGTTGGACTTGTCGAATTAGTTGAAATTGATTATGTTCACCGTCGCGCTGAATTCCAAATTATTATCGCCCCTGCGCATCAAGGTCATGGATATGCTGCACGAGCAGCAAAACTTGCGATGGATTACGCTTTTTCTGTACTCAATTTATACAAACTCTATTTAATCGTTGATAAAGAAAATGCTAAAGCGATTCATATTTATCAAAAGCTTGGCTTTAAAAAAGAAGGTGATTTAATAGATGAGTTTTTTGTTAACGGTGCCTACCGTTCTGCGATTAGAATGTGTACTTTCCAAGCGCCTTATTTTGAAAAAAAAGCCAAAGAGGCGAAACCCGAAAATTTTGTTAAACCGGGTGCGACTATTAAGCAACATGTCTGATTTATTCAGATATTAAGTATTAACTTTAACCCTTGTTGGAGTTCAGATGTCCCAGGAACGACTCTATATTGATAAAGAGATCAGTTGGCTTGCGTTTAACGAACGTGTATTACAAGAGGCTGCTGATAAACGAAACCCGTTAATTGAAAGAGTCAGGTTTCTGGGGATCTATTCAAATAATCTTGATGAGTTTTATAAGGTTCGTTTTGCCGATGTAAAACGCCGTATTTTAATTAACGAGGAGCGTGGCTCACGCTCTGCATCAAGTCATGCTCGCCATCTTATAAAGAAAATTCAATCAAAAGTGGCTAAAGCCGACCAAGAGTTTGATGCTTTATACAATGATTTGTTATTAGAGATGGCACGAAACCAAATCTTTCTAATTAACGA
Organism: Proteus vulgaris; assembly: GCF_033708015.1. Classification (NCBI taxonomy): domain Bacteria; kingdom Pseudomonadati; phylum Pseudomonadota; class Gammaproteobacteria; order Enterobacterales; family Morganellaceae; genus Proteus; species Proteus vulgaris. The sequence goes on from NZ_CP137920.1 coordinate 2,398,436, forward strand.
ACGCCAAATCTCTCCGAATCAACAAATCTGGTTACGCCAATATTTCCGTCAAAATTTAAGAAAACACATCACACCTATTTTGATTAATCCTGAAACAGACTTGGTGGAGTTTCTTAAAGATGACTATACCTATTTAGCGGTTGAAATTGTGCAAGGGCAAATTATTCATTATGCCCTGTTAGAAATTCCATCAGACAAAGTCCCTCGTTTTGTTATTCTCCCAACAGACCAAGGACGTAGTAAGAAAAAATCCATGATTTTATTGGATAATATTTTACGCTACTGCCTTGATGAGGTATTTAAAGGCTTTTTTGATTATGATTCATTAAATGCTTATTCCATGAAAATGACGCGAGATGCGGAGTATGATCTTGCGACAGAAATGGAATCAAGTTTACTTGAAATGATGTCATCAACATTAAAACAACGCCTGACTGCAGAGCCTGTCCGTTTTGTTTATCAGCGTGATATGCCTGATGAAATGGTAGCATTATTGCGCAGTAAACTCGGTTTATCGAATAATGATTCCGTTATTGCGGGAGGTCGTTATCATAATTTTAAAGATTTTATTAACTTCCCCAACGAAGGCAGTAAATTCCTATTAAATAAACCCATCCCACGTTTACGCCATGTTTGGTTTGATAATTTCCGTAATGGCTTTGATGCCATACGTGAGCGCGATGTCTTACTCTATTATCCTTATCATACTTTTGAACATGTGCTGGAATTGCTACGTCAAGCCTCATTTGATCCAAGTGTTATCTCAATAAAGATTAATATTTACCGTGTTGCTAAAGATTCTCGGATCATAGATTCGATGATCCATGCTGCTCATAACGGTAAACGTGTCACGGTCGTTGTTGAGTTACAAGCGCGTTTTGATGAAGCCGCGAATATTCACTGGGCAAAACGTCTGACAGAAGCGGGGGTACATGTTATTTTCTCTGCTCCAGGCCTGAAAATTCACGCGAAATTATTTATTATTTCTCGCTTAGAAGACGGTGAAATTATCCGTTATGCCCATATTGGTACGGGAAATTTCAACGAGAAAACCGCGCGTCTCTATACTGACTATTCACTATTAACTGCAAATACTGAAATTACTAATGAAGTACGTCGCGTCTTTAGTTTTATTGAAAACCCTTATCGCCCTGTGACGTTTGAACATTTGATGGTTTCACCACAAAACTCACGTACCCTTTTAAATCAATTAATCACCAATGAAATTCACAGTGCTCAAGCAGGACATCCCGCGGGGATCACATTAAAAGTGAATAACTTAGTTGATGAAGAGCTAGTTAATCGCCTTTATGATGCCTCAGAAGCGGGGGTAAAAATACGATTGTTAGTCCGTGGTATGTGTTCTTTAGTCCCTAATCAACCGGGATTTAGTGAAAATATTCAGGTCACCAGTATTGTTGATCGTTTTTTAGAACACGACCGTGTTTATGTGTTCACGAATAAAGGTGATGAAAAAATCTTTCTCTCTTCTGCGGATTGGATGACGAGAAACCTTGACTATCGTATTGAGGTTGCGGTGGCTTTGCTTGATCCTCAACTTAAGCAACGCGTTCTTGATATACTGGATATTCAATTTAATGACACCGTAAAAGCTCGTTATATCGATAAGGATTTAACAAATAGCTATGTTCCTCGTGGAAATAAACGTAAGATCCGTTCCCAACTTGCTGTCTATGAATATATTAAATTGTTAGAACAACCCAGTTCACGAGCGTAATTTTATGCCTTTATCACAAGATGACTCTTCACCACGTCCTTTAGAAATTGCGGCTATTGACCTCGGTTCTAATAGTTTTCATATGATAATTGCGCGTGTTGTTAATGGCGCATTACAAGTATTAAGCCGTTTAAAACAGCGAGTTTATCTTGCTGATGGACTTGATGATGATAACGAATTAAGCGAAGAAGCTATGTTACGTGGGCTTTCCGCCCTTTCTCTTTTTGCTGAAAGGTTACAGGGCTTTCCTGCTGAAAATGTTACAGTCGTAGGCACACACACTTTGCGTGTCGCGACGAATGCGAAAGTCTTTCTTCAACGGGCTAAAGACGTTATTCCTTATCCTATTGAAATTATTTCTGGGCATGAAGAAGCTCGACTTATTTTTATGGGTGTTGAACACACTCAATCTGAAAAAGGTCGAAAGCTCGTTATCGATATCGGGGGTGGCTCAACCGAATTAGTGATTGGTGAAAATTTTGAGCCCATTTTAATCGAAAGCCAACGTATGGGGTGTGTCAGTTTTAGCCGCCAATTTTTCCCAGAACAAAAAATTAGCGAATCCGCTTTTCGTAAAGCACGAGAAAAAGCAGCGCGTAAAATGGAAAAAATTGCATGGCAATATAAAATGACGGGTTGGGACGTGGCTTTAGGCGCATCAGGAACAATTAAAGCGGCTCATGAGATCTTAGTTGAGTTCGGTGAAAAAGACGGTGTTATCACACCAGAACGTCTACTTATGCTCACTAAACAAGTTTTACGATTTAAGAAATTTAAAGATATTACCCTGCCGGGTTTATCCGATGAACGTAAACATGTTTTTGTTCCAGGTTTAGCGATTTTATGCGGTATTTTTGATTCATTAGGATTGAAAGCGCTACACCTATCTGACGGTGCATTACGTGAAGGTGTGCTGTATGAAATGGAAGGCCGATTCCGTCATCAAGATATTCGCCAACGCACAGCGAAAAGCCTTGCAGAGCACTATAATATCGATAGAGAACAAGCCAAACGTGTTCTTGAAACCATGCAATCTCTTTACGCTCAGTGGGCACAGCAAAATTCAAAACTGGTTCGCCCTGATTTAGAGGCTATTTTAGTTTGGGCTGTCATGTTACATGAAGTCGGATTAAGCATTAATTTAAGTGGATTGCACCGCCATTCTGCCTATATTCTTTCAAATACTGATTTACCCGGTTTTAATCAAGAGCAGCAGTTGTTATTAACAACCTTGGTTCGCTATCACCGCAAAGGGATCAAGTTAGATGAATTGCCTAAATTTAATCTTTATAAAAAGAAACAGTATTTCCCTCTCGTACAAATACTAAGATTAGCAACTTTACTTAATAATCAGCGACAATCGACAACAAAACCTGCATCTTTGCGTTTAGTCACAGAGGAAAATCATTGGACGCTTTATTTTCCTAAAAAATATCTTTCCGATAACACATTGATGGAATTGGATTTAGAAAAAGAACAAGAACATTGGCAGTCTGTTCCGGGGTGGAAACTGGATATAAAAGAGGAATCTGCTTAACAATATGATATTATAAAGAAAAAGACGCTAGTCAATGCGTCTTTTGTTGCATATATCATACAACAACTATCACATAACAACATAGGTTTGATTTGTGACCATAATATGAACATCACCAACGCAATATTGTTCAAGATTCATATTTTTTATACGGAGAAAACCGATAATCATCCTAAAATGGAATAATTAGTGTCTATGGTTATCTCCCTCATAAGAATTAAAAAGGAATAACATGTCTCAAACAGCTATCAACAATGATACTGCGGCTGCCATCAATCCGTATTCACAAAAAGTGGCACACCTACGTCAACAAATTTTGAACATCTTTCTCGAAGATGATCATTTTGTTGAAACCGTTTTAGGTGAAGCAAGTGAAAATGATAGGCTGAGCCACCATGAACTTCATGAAAAAATCACCACTGTTAGAGAATTACTACAAGATCTACACGCGGCAGATATTGCAGATATTCTTGAAGCCCTTCCCTATGACGAACGTCTAGCTTTGTGGCATTTGGTTGATAATAATGAACGCGGTGCTGTTTTAGTCGAAGCTTCTGTCGCCGTTTGGGACAGCTTAATAAAAGATATGACTGACCGTGAATTATTACGATCGGTCGCTACATTACATGTGGATGAGCAAGCGTACATCGCAGAGCACTTACCTCGCGATACGATGCGTCGCCTTCTTACCTATTTAGAACCAAGCCTGCGTAATAGAATAAGAGAAGTTCTTCAATATCCTAAAGACAGTGTCGGTCAGATGATGGATTTTGAATTCGTCACTGTGCGAGGTAATGTCACATTAAAAACGGTACAGCGTTATCTACGCCAGCGAGGCTCTATTCCTGAAGCAACAGATAAAATTTTCGTTATTGATAATAAAAACCATCTGTTGGGCGAGCTTCCATTAACCACCGTTTTAACGCAATCTCCTGATAAGCTTGTCTCTGATGTCATGAAAACAGATACCGTTAGCTTTATGCCTGAGGAAAAAGGCGAAGATGCGGCGGGCGCGTTCGAACGTTATGACTTAATTTCAGCGGCTGTTGTTGATAGTAATGGTCTTTTAATGGGGCGATTAACCGTTGAAGATATCGTTGATAATATGCATGAAGAGAGCGATACCAATATTCGTCGTATGGGGGGGTTGAGCCCAGAAGAAGACGTCTTTGCTCCCGTCGGGCAAGCGGTGAAAACTCGTTGGACTTGGCTTGCCATCAACTTATGTACGGCTTTCGTTGCCTCTCGTGTTATCGGTGTCTTTGAACATACTATTTCGCAACTCGTTGCGCTTGCAACGCTAATGCCCATTGTGGCAGGGATTGGTGGTAACACAGGTAATCAGACCATCACAATGATTGTCCGCGCATTAGCACTGCATCAAATACAAACGGGTAGTTTCTCTTTCTTAATTTTAAGGGAGTTAGGTGTCGCCCTTATTAATGGTATTGTTTGGGGAGGCATAATGGGCGTTGTCACCTTCCTTCTCTATGGCGATATCGCGATGGGTGCAGTAATGACCATGGCGATGGTATTAAACCTCTTAATGGCAGCCATGATGGGGGTATTAATCCCAATGACAATGATTAAATTAGGTAAAGATCCAGCAATTGGCTCAAGCGTTATGATCACCGCGATTACAGATACGGGGGGCTTCTTTATCTTCTTAGGTTTAGCAACCATCTTCTTGGTTTAAAAGAAACCACATTAAAAAACGCCACTGTTAAGTTCGATACAGTGGTGTTTTTTTTCTCACCATATAAACATGTTATTGTCTTTCTTAAGCATTCAATATTATGAATATCAAACCCAGTGCTATTCTTATTCACGTTCCCAATGTTTCCGAAGGGTTAGCATGGTATCAACATGCTTTTCCATCTGCGGTTGCGCAATATCTACCTGATTTCAATTTTACCTTATTACATATCGGTGATTTTACTATTGAGGTTGTTCAAGCCGATAGCAAAGTGAGCGCAGGCAAAAAAGGCACTGTTTTATATTGGCAGGTTGATGATTTTAATTGCGCACTTACGCATTTTCAAAAAATAGGGGCAACACTTTATCGAGGTCCTATGGAAATAGATAATGGGTTTTATATGTGCCAAGTCGAAGATCCTTTTGGCAATTTAATCGGTTTAAAAGGTCAAAAAGCTTAAGATACAGGGTTAATAACCACAGTGCTATCACGTGGTGTAATAGCACTGATAAAACAAACTAGACCGTTGTCGAGAGATAAAAGTAAATAAGTAATAAGGCAACAATTAGCGATGTGACAAAGGTTTTTCTAACAGAAGAACTGAGTTGATGGGTATCACTTTGCTCTGCATTATTCAGTATGGTTTTTAGTACCAAACCACCCCCTAATGCGACAATAGAAAGTGATGCAAACAGCACAATTGCGGCTAAGAGAACCGCACTCATTGAGATAGAGATCATAAATCCTCCGATATACCAACTGACTTTCTGATGTAATTATAACCAAGGATCGTTTTTTTGATGCCTTTTCTTGTTTTTATTTTCAACCCACCGAAAAATCACATAAAAACTACATTATGCATAAAAACACAAAAATAAAATTATCATTATAAATTTTATTGGATTCTAATTTTAAAAAATAGCAAAAAAATGGAATTTAATATCAAGGAAGTGGTATTTAACATACAGCAGAATATTCTAACAATTCATTTTCTATCAGAGCATATCTTTCATTATTAATACTGTTAGCTTTCTTAATTATCTAATAATAACTTTATTTATAGAATAATAATAAATTAACTTATACCTTAATTTATTATTCAATTATTTATTAAGGGTTGAATAAATATATTCAATATTAAGCTTTTTTTATTTTAAACACAGACTTCTTACTTACTTTTAATTCATATTATAATTTTATTATATATTGCATAAATATAATAAAATGAAATTTAAATTTACTCAAGTCAATCAACTAAAACAATAACAACAAACAGTGGTAAAAAAACAGTTAATAATGTTGTTTTAATTTCACCTATTTACATTATTAAGAGCTTCCTGTTATAACTTAAACTATCATCACAATATTATTCTTTCTCGCATAAATAGTTTTTAAATAACCTTTCACAGTTATTTATTTTCACCCTATTTTATTTGCTAACTTAAAAAGAATCTAATGGTGATCTTATTACTTAATATTTTTATCACGATGATTATTATAGGTTGTTATTATGACATCACAATCACACTCCACTCAGCCGTTGAGTCAACCTACGGCAAGACCATTGAATCGCAACGACTATAAAACGTTGGGTTTGTCCTCACTAGGGGGAACATTGGAGTTCTATGATTTCGTGATCTTCGTGTTCTTTACGAAAACATTGAGCCACTTGTTCTTTCCTGGCGATAACGCTTTTATTGCACAAATGCAGACATTAGGTATTTTTGCCGCAGGTTATCTTGCTCGCCCTTTGGGTGGCATTATTATGGCGCACTACGGAGATATTATTGGACGTAAGCGCATGTTTACTTTAAGTATCTTCTTAATGGCTGTACCCACATTAGTGATTGGTTTATTACCCACTTATGCCAGCATTGGTGTTGCAGCACCATTATTGTTGTTATTAATGCGCATTATGCAAGGTGCCGCCATTGGTGGTGAAATGCCTGGTGCTTGGGTGTTTATCGCAGAGCACACCCCCAAACAACGTTATGGTTTAGGTGTAGGAACATTAACCTCGGGTATTACAGGCGGTATTTTATTAGGCTCAATCGTGGCAATTATCGTTCAACGTAGCTATACCGCTCAAGAAGTAAATGATTTTGCATGGCGTATTCCTTTTATTTTAGGGGGCGTATTTGGCTTAATCTCTGTTTACTTACGTCGCTTTTTACAAGAAACCCCGATCTTCAAAGAAATGGCGGCAAAAAAAGCGTTAGCACAAGAAATGCCTGTGGTTTCAGTTATTAAGGGTCATAAGCAAGCATGCTTAATTACAGCTGCATTAACATGGTCTTTATCAACCGCTATCGTTGTCACCATTTTGATGACACCCGGTGTCATTGTTGAAGGGATCTATAAAATTGATAGAACAACGTCATTAGAAGCAAACTGTGTTGCAACATTAACTTTAACCTTAGGTTGCATATTCTGGGGTTGGATTGGTGACAAATTAGGAACACGTGCATCAATGACATTATCATGGGGCGGTTTAATTCTTACTGCATTCCATTTCTATGGCAGTTTAGATGCAGCGATGTCAAGTTTTCAATTAGCGTTTAACTATGGTTTGATGGGCTTTTTTGTAGGCGCGATTGCAACTACACCTATCGTTAGCACAAGAGCATTTCCACCATCAATTCGTTTTTCTGGTTTATCTTTTGCTTATAATATGGCTTATGCCTTGTTCGGTGGATTAACACCAATGTTAACAGGAATATGGTTAGAAAAAACAGCAATGGCAGGTGCATATTATGTTGCTGGCGTATCATTATTAGCAATTGCTGTCGCTTTCTTACCTTTAGCTTATAAAGGGTGGACAGCAGTAAAACCGACAACCAGAGAAAAAGAGGTTGCATTACAGATTGATAAAGTGAGCGGCTAGACCTTTATCAATATCAACGCATCGTTCTATCCGTCCCCGAATACAATACCGCCCTTAATAAAGGCGGTATTTTTTTATGCTGCATTCGATGGCAATAAATAAACAAAAAAGGATGCCTTATAGCATCCTTTATTTTTCTTAAACTTTGTTTTTTAATGGCACAAATTACTGTGTCATTTTACTTAGCATAGGCGCCGTGATCAGCATTAGAATTGCGATAACACCCGTTACAATACCGATTTGTAAGAATACACTGCTGTAAATTTCTAATGAAGCGTGAGCGCTTTGTACATCTTCTGGTACTGCCATTAAACTCGCCACTTTACCGGCAATAATTGCAGCCGCTGCCGAAGTTAAGAACCAAGCACCCATAATAAAGCCCATTAAACGCTGCGGTACAAGTTGAGCAACCATGGCAAGACCAAGTCCTGAAATCATTAGCTCACCAATGCTTTGGAAACCATAACTTGCGACTAGCCACCATGAAGACACAATACCCGCTTCATTTGCCATGCTTGCACCCAGTGGTAACACTAAGAATGCCGTCGCACTTAAGAACATCCCTGCGGTGAACTTATATGGCATCGGCAATCTATCACCCATAAAGTTATAAACTGCCGCTAATAATGGGCTTGCTAACATGATCCAGAATGGATTCAATGATTGGAATTGTTCAGGTTCAACGCTAAAACCTAAAATTGAGTGCTCAACGTTATGGATTGCGAAGAAGTTTAACGATGTTGGCATTTGATCGTAAAGAACGAAAAAGACCACGGCTTCAACCATCAGCAAAAACGCGACAATCATCTTACGGCGAGCAGCACCTTTCATCATAAAGGTTTCACGTGCAAAAATCAGGATGATACCGAGTGAGATAACCGCCAAAGACCAACTTGCCACTTCATTATGATGTAATAGCCAAGTCGATACAGCCGTTAAAGCGACGATACCCACCAGCGTTAATAATAATTTTAAATAATTAAGCGGTTCAAAATCAGGTCTAGAGCCTTTATCTTTGATCCAACTACGGCAAACCATAAAGTTTGCTAAGGTGATCAGCATACCAACAACACTTAATGCAAATGCAACATCCCAACCATAATTAGCCGCTAACCATGGCGTTGCTAACATAGATAAAAACGAACCTACGTTGATAGACATATAGTACATCGTAAATGCACCGTCTAATTGCGGATCATCTTTCTCGTAGCAAGTGGCTAATAATGAAGATGGGTTAGCTTTAAATAAACCATTACCTACTGCAATCGTTGCAAGTCCCCAATAAATCACGTCTTTATTGTGATCAGAAAATGCTACCATCGCATAACCAATTGCCAGTACGATTGCGCCAAGAATAATAACCCTTTTAGTACCAAGGACTTTATCCCCAAGCCATCCACCGATAGCAACAAAACCATAAACTAATGCGGTAAATGCAGCAAAAACGGTGATAGCTTCTGCTTCACCCATGCCCAGCATTTTAACCAAGTAAACGGCCATGATCCCTTGTAGGCCGTAATAACCGAAACGTTCCCATAATTCGATTGAGAAGATGAGATAAAACGCACGAGGCTGTTTAAATGCATTCAGGCTCGGTTTTTGTCCATCGTCAGGTGTGTTTGCAGTTGACACTAAAAACCTCTAATTATTCTATTACGCCTTTATATTTAGGCTAATTTTTACAAAAATTTCGTTATTCAAGACAGAGTTAAAGCTCGGTGAATTTCATACTGGATTGTTATTCTTTGAAAAGAGTTCAACGCAGAGAAAAACAAGGTTGGCATTCTATCACTGGAAAGCATAATTATCTAAGAATTATAACTAACTATTGCGTTTTATCATAGTTACAGGCATTTGTACAAAATAGTTATGCGATTAAAAAAACATCAAACAAAATAACTTACTGATAATCAATAAATTATTTTCCACTTAATTATCTCCATATAAACAATTAAGCTACGCTACTGCTTATTGCTCTTTTTGCTCAATTAACGTTTATTGAATAACAACGATAGAATAATGCCAGTAGCAATACGTTTTAATTGATTAAAATAGCGCCAACAAAACACATTCCTTGACTTAATTTCCATATTTCCTTCATTTTTAACGATGAAGAAACAGGTAGAATGTCACCATTCCAGATTTTCATTTCAGTATTTCTGATTAGCTAGTTGCCAGTGAGATCACAAAAGTAATGAATAAAAACAAAAATGTTAAAAAAAGAGTTTCTCTCATCATCGCTTTAATTGTCGTCATCGCAGGGGGTTACGCCTATTGGCAATTTAATGCAGCAAAAACAGCATCACCTGAAAATAAAGGGGCTCAAGCAGCAAACTCACAAAGTCGAGGTACCTCTGGATCTCGTCGTCCACCTTTACCACCTGTTCAAGTTGCAATGTCAACGCAAGAGAATGTTCCCCAGTTTTTATCTGCTTTAGGAACGGTTAAAGCCACTAACAGTGTCACCGTCACTAGCCGTGTTGAAGGTCAATTAATGGCATTACATTTCACGGAAGGACAACACGTTCAACAAGGTGATTTATTAGCGGAAATTGACTCTCGCCCCTTTGAAGTTCAATTAGCTCAAGCCAAAGGACAACTGGCAAAAGATCAAGCAACATTAGCTAATGCTCGTCTTGATTTAGCACGTTATCAAAAATTAGCGAAAACCAATTTAGTCTCACAACAAGAATTGGATAATCAACAAGCTTTAGTTAAACAGTCTGAAGCTAGCATCCGTATTGATGAAGCGGCTATCAGTAATGCACAATTACAACTCACTTACAGCAAAATCACCGCGCCTATTTCAGGTCAAGTGGGTTTAAAACAAGTTGATGTTGGTAATTATATTTCTGGTGGCTCCTCTACACCTATCGTCGTTATCAATCAAATGGATCCTGTTGATGTGCTCTTTACATTACCAGAACAAGATCTCGCGAATGTTATTCAAGCGCGTAAAAATAATGCCGATTTACCCGTCACCGCATTAGATAGAAATAACCAATTTGAATTAGCTAAAGGCAAATTATTTAGTGTTGATAACCAAATTGATGCAACAACTGGCACCATTAAATTAAAAGCACGTTTCCCTCAGCAAGAGACAACGTTATTCCCTAACCAATTTGTTAATGTCCGTCTTTATGTCACCACATTAGAAAAAGCAGTCGTTATTCCTAATGCGGCGCTGCAAATGGGTAATGAAGGTCACTTTGTTTGGGTTGTCGATAGCGAAAATAAAGTGAGTAAATTACGTGTTGAAGTGGCATTACAAAATGCAGAAAAAGTCGTCATAGCTTCGGGTTTATCGGCAGAACAGCGGGTTGTAACCGATGGTGTGGATAGATTAACACAGGGTGCAAAAGTTGATATCGTGACCCCCACAGCACCAAAGACGAAAGATAATAACCGTGTTGTTGCGGAGAAAGCGTAATGACCGAGAAAACACACGGTACAAGTGGGGGCCCCTCTCGCTTATTTATTCTGCGCCCTGTTGCAACCACCCTTTTTATGGTCGCCATACTCCTTGCAGGGATTGTTGGCTATCGTATGTTGCCCGTCTCTGCATTACCTGAAGTTGATTACCCCACTATTCAGGTCGTTACACTCTATCCAGGAGCAAGCCCAGATGTAATGACATCAGCAGTTACCGCTCCATTAGAGCGTCAATTTGGACAGATGTCTGGATTAAAACAGATGTCGTCACAAAGTTCTGGTGGTGCATCAGTGATCACACTGATGTTCCAATTAACATTACCATTAGATGTTGCAGAGCAAGAAGTCCAAGCTGCGATAAATGCGGCCACTAATCTGCTACCATCCGATTTACCGTATCCACCGATTTACAGCAAAGTAAATCCCGCAGATCCGCCTATTTTAACCTTGGCGGTGACAAGCTCAATATTACCCATGACACAGTTGCAAGATATGGTTGAAACCCGTATTTCGCAAAAAATTTCACAAGTTAATGGTGTTGGTTTAGTCTCTTTAGCGGGTGGGCAGCGCCCTGCGGTTAGAATCAAACTTAATGCACAAGCCGCTGCATCTTACGGTTTAGATAGCGAAAAAATTCGTGTAGCCATCAATAATGCGAACGTTAACTCAGCAAAAGGGAGCCTTGATGGACCCACTCGCTCTGTGACGTTATCCGCCAATGATCAGATGAAATCATTAGAAGACTACCGTCAATTAATCGTTACTTATAAAAATGGCGCCCCAATTCGTCTATCTGATATCGCAACAATAGAACAAGCACCTGAAAATAATCAACTCGGTGCATGGGCGAATAATAAGCAAGCAATTATTATTAATGTTCAACGTCAACCCGGCGTTAACGTCATTGATACTACTGATAATATTCGTAATTTATTACCTGATTTAGTTTCTAATTTACCAAAATCCGTTAATGTTGAGATCTTAACAGACAGAACCACAACAATCCGTGCTTCTGTTAAAGATGTGCAGTTTGAACTGGGTTTAGCTATCGCCCTTGTGGTGATGGTCATTTATCTCTTTTTACGTAATGGTGTCGCCACCTTAATTCCAAGTATTGCTGTACCGCTTTCATTAGTCGGTACGTTCGCCGTGATGTATTTTTGTGGATTCTCTGTCAATAACCTCACCTTAATGGCATTGACCATTGCCACGGGCTTTGTTGTCGATGACGCCATTGTTGTGATTGAAAATATCTCCCGTTACCTTGAACGTGGTGATAAACCATTAACAGCCGCGTTAAAAGGGGCTGGCGAAATAGGTTTTACCATTATTTCCCTTACCTTCTCTCTTATTGCCGTACTGATCCCCCTGTTATTTATGGGCGATATTGTCGGACGCTTATTTAGAGAGTTCGCAATCACTCTTGCTGTCGCCATTTTAATCTCTGCTGTCGTTTCGCTCACATTAACGCCAATGATGTGTGCCCGATTGCTAAAGCCTGAAAATGAAATCAAACACAATCGTTTTGAAATGGCGTGCGAGCGTTTCTTTGAAAGAATGATTGCGGTATACGCCGTTTGGCTCAAACGTGTTTTAAACCATCAATGGATAACGCTTGGTGTCGCACTGAGCACATTAGTGCTCACTGTATTGCTCTATATGTTTATTCCTAAAGGCTTCTTCCCACTACAAGATAACGGGTTATTGCAAGGAACCATTGAAACCTCACAATCCATTTCTTATCAAGCAATGGTAGAAAAACAGCAGCAAGTCGTTGATAAATTAATTGATGATCCCGCTATTGATAATATTGCTAGCTTTGTAGGGATTGATGGAAGCAACGCAACACTCAATACAGGACGATTACAAATCACGCTAAAACCCCTTGATCAGCGTGATGATCGGATAGATGTGATTATTCCTCGTTTACAAGAACGCATTGCGGCTATTTCAGGCATGACGCTCTATCTGCAACCGACTCAAGATTTGACAATTGATACGCAAGTTTCTCGTACTCAGTATCAATTCACGCTACAAGCAACATCCTTAGATGAATTGGCTTATTGGGTGCCAAAGCTCTCCCAAGCACTAAAAGATAGCGCTGAATTGACCGATATCAGCAGTGATTGGCAAGACAACGGCATGATGGCGTATATCAAAGTAGATAGAGACTCAGCAAGCCGTTTAGGTATTTCGATGAGTGATATAGATAATGCACTTTATAACGCTTTTGGTCAGCGTTTAATCTCCACTATCTATACTCAAGCTAATCAGTATCGCGTGGTTTTAGAACAAGATATTCGTAATGGTGATGGACTACAGGCTCTTTCAGCCGTGCATTTGACCGGCAAAGAGGGGGCGATGGTACCTTTATTGTCTATTGCATCCGTAGAGCAACGCTTAGCACCACTTTCTATTAATCATCAAGAGCAATTTCCTTCAGCAACATTCTCATTTAATGTCGCTGAACAATCCTCTCTTGAAGAAGCCGTAAAAGCTGTAAAATTAGCTGAAGAGCAAATTTCTATGCCAAGAGATATCACCACCCAATTCCAAGGGGCAACACTGGCATTTGAAAGTGCGCTTTCGAGTACTTTGTGGCTGATTATCGCGGCAATTGTGGCAATGTATATTGTATTAGGCGTGCTATATGAGAGTTTTATTCACCCTATCACTATTTTATCTACGCTGCCAACAGCGGGTGTTGGTGCATTATTAGCTTTAATCGCCGCGGGCAATGAGCTGGATATTATTGCAATTATTGGGATCATCTTACTCATCGGGATCGTAAAGAAAAATGCGATCATGATGATAGACTTTGCCCTTGCCGCTGAACGAGAGCAAGGTTTAACCCCTTACGAAGCTATTTATCAAGCATGTCTATTACGTTTCCGACCAATCTTAATGACTACAATGGCGGCGCTTTTAGGTGCCTTACCTTTAATGTTAAGTACCGGTGTAGGAGCCGAGTTACGTCAGCCATTAGGGGTTTGTATGGTTGGTGGCTTAATTATGAGCCAAATCTTAACGCTATTTACGACCCCCGTTATTTATCTATTATTTGATAAGTTATCGCTCTATATCAACCGTAATAAACACGTTGAGAATAATAACGGGGCTGTATCATGAAGTTTTTCGCCCTCTTTATTCAACGTCCCGTCGCAACGACGTTACTCAGCTTGGCGATTTCGCTATGTGGTGCATTAGGTTTCATGTTGCTCCCTGTTGCCCCATTGCCACAAGTTGATTATCCCGTTATTAATATTTACGCCTCATTACCAGGGGCATCACCAGAAACGATGGCATCTTCTGTGGCAACACCACTTGAGCGCTCCCTAGGGCGAATTGCGGGTATTGATGAGATGACATCAAGCAGTTCGCTTGGCAGTACCAGTATTACTCTAGTGTTTGATTTAAACAAAGATATCAATACAGCAGCTCGTGATGTACAAGCCGCATTAAATGCGTCACAAAGCTTATTACCTTCAGGCATGCCAAGCCGACCACGTTATTATAAATCAAATCCTTCTGATGCACCGATTATGATCTTAACGCTCACCTCTGATATCCAAAATACAGGGGAACTTTACGATCTCGCCTCAACAAGATTGGCACAAAAAATCTCGCAGATTGAAGGTGTCAGTGAAGTATCTGTCGGTGGTGGCTCATTGCCAGCGATACGTGTCGCCCTCAATCCTGATGCGTTATTTAACCAAAATGTCAGCCTCGATGATGTCAGAAAAGCCATTAACCAAGCGAATGTGCGACGACCTCAAGGCTTTGTAAATAATGACGAGAAGCGTTGGCAAATCCAAACTAACGATGAGCTCAGCAAAGCAGCAGAATATCGTCCTGTGATTGTGCATTATAATCAAGATGCTGTTGTACGTTTAAGTGATGTGGCACAAGTTACCGATTCAGTACAAAACGCTCGAGCGGCGGGAATGAGTGGCGGAGAACCTGCGATTTTGCTCGTTATTCGTCGTGAAGCGGGTGCCAACATCATTGAAACCGTGGATCGCATTCGTAATGAGTTTCCTGACTTACGTGAGTTGATCCCAGCCAGTGTTGATTTAAAAGTAGCACAAGATAGAACCCCGACTATTCGCGCATCCCTAGCTGAAGTAGAACGAGCGTTAGCCATTGCTGTGGCGCTCGTGATTTTAGTTGTGTTCTTATTTTTACGCTCAGGTCGTGCCACGCTGATCCCTGCCGTTGCTGTTCCCGTTTCATTAATTGGGACCTTTTCAGCCATGTATCTTTGTGGCTTTAGTTTAAACAATCTTTCATTAATGGCATTAACCGTAGCGACGGGCTTTGTGGTTGATGATGCTATTGTGGTACTTGAAAATATCTCTCGTCATATTGAAAATGGTTTAAAACCCAAAGATGCCGCTTTAAAAGGCGTTGGTGAGGTTGGTTTTACTGTCCTGTCGATGAGTATTTCTCTTGTTGCCGTTTTTATTCCATTACTGTTAATGGATGGTCTTGTTGGGCGATTGTTTAAAGAGTTTGCCATCACCTTAACAACCGCTATTGCTATCTCGCTATTTGTTTCTCTTACGCTAACGCCCATGATGTGTGCGCATTTACTAAAAGGCATGAAGCCTAAAGCCCAATCACATTTACGAGGCTTTGGTAAGTTGCTTTTCCGCGCCCAGCAAGGTTACAGTGTCACATTACAAGCCGCATTGCGCCATCGACGCTGGATTATGGCTATTTTTTTCGCCACGTTAGGCTTAAATGCCTATTTATATATCAGTGCCCCCAAAACATTTTTCCCCGATCAAGATACGGGTCGCTTAATGGGATTTGTACGTGCAGACCAAAGTATTTCATTCCAATCGATGAAAGAAAAAATGACCCGTTTTATGCAAGAAATTAATGCAGATAAAGACGTTGATAGCGTAACGGGTTTTACCGGTGGAGGGCGTATTAACAGTGGATTTATGTTTATTTCTCTTAATCCATTATCAGAGCGTACTGATAGCGCCAATCAAGTAATTAATCGCCTACGGGCAAAATTAGCCAATGAACCCGGTGCCAACCTCTTTTTAATGCCAGTGCAAGATGTTCGAGCAGGCGGGCGTCAAGCCAATGCCAGTTATCAATTTACATTATTAGCTGATGATTTAAGCGAGTTGCGTAAATGGGAGCCTATTGTCCGTAAAGCGTTAGGTGAATTGCCTCAACTTGTAGACGTTAACTCTGATAAAGAAGATAAAGGCGCAGAAATGGCACTGACTTACGATCGCGATACCATGTCGCAATTAGGTATTAATGTCAGTGATGCCAATAATCTACTGAACAATGCTTTTGGTCAGCGTCAAATATCCACCATTTATGCGCCACTAAATCAGTATAAAGTGGTCATGGAAGTCTCTGAACAATACACCCAAGATGTTTCGGCGTTAGATAAAATGTATGTGGTCAATAATCAAGGTGAACGTATCCCATTATCCGCATTTGCGAGTTGGTATCCCGCTAATGCCCCATTAAGTGTTAATCACCAAGGATTATCTGCTTCTTCAACTATTGCCTTTAATATTCCTGAAGGCTATACATTAGCTGATGCCATTAATTCTATTGAACGTACAATGACAGAGCTAGGTGTACCGAATACCGTCAGAGGCTCTTTTGCAGGTACCGCACAAATTTTCCAAGAAACCATCAAATCACAACTCATTCTTATCTTAGCGGCGATTGTAACGGTCTATTTGGTATTAGGTGTACTGTATGAAAGCTATATTCATCCGCTGACTATTTTATCAACCCTACCTTCTGCTGGTGTGGGTGCCTTATTAGCATTACAGCTTTTTAATACACCTTTTAGTCTGATCGCACTTATTGGCATTATGTTGCTTATTGGTATTGTGAAGAAAAACGCCATTATTATGGTGGATTTTGCAATTACAGCACAGCGTGAAGGCAAATTGTCAGCTAAAGAGGCCATTATTCAAGCCAGTTTATTACGTTTTCGTCCTATTATTATGACAACTCTTGCCGCATTATTTGGTGCATTACCATTGATGTTAGGTAGCGGAGATGGTGCTGAATTAAGACAACCGTTAGGAATAACCATTGTAGGGGGCTTATTAATGAGCCAACTACTGACCCTGTATACAACCCCTGTTATTTATCTATTTTTTGATGGATTGCGTGAACGTTGGCAACAACGACGGATCAGCAAAAAAGAGGCAAATGCATGAAATTGAGAAGCAAGCTGTTCTTAGTGGTTTTCGCGACTTGTATGGTGGTTGTTCTCGCTATGCATATTGGTATTCGAGGCAGCTTCCAGCAAGGATTCATCGGTTATATCAAGAAAAACAGTGAACAGCGTGCAACTCTTTTAGCTGAAGCCTTAACTGAACAATATGCATTGACAGGAGATTGGCGCTTTCTCAATAGAGATGATCGTTCTCTTTATCAAATATTACGAAGCATTGATCAAATAAGTCAAAGTAGCGAAGGCCCTCCTCCCAGAGGTTGGCGTACGCAATTTTGGATCGTTGATAAAGAGATGAAGCGCTTATTTGGGCATGACAATCAATTTCCCGCAGAAACATTTAAAAAGCCCATTACCTTTCACAATGAAATTGTTGGATGGGTGATTGTCAGTGCGGCAGATAAAATCAGCAGTGAAGCCGATATCAGTTTTGATAAACAACAACTGCGTACCAGTTGGGTCATTGCTGGTTTAACGGTTCTTTTTGCGTTATTGATCACTCTTATTCTTTCTCGCAATATGATACGCCCAGTTAAACGACTTGTTGAGGCGACTCATAAATTAGCAGCGGGTGACTTTTCTGTTCGTGTGACGCCCACAAGCAAAGATGAAATCAGTCAGCTCGCTACCGATTTTAATCAACTAGCCAGCACACTAGAAAAAAATGAGCAAATTCGTCGCGATTATATGGCAGATATCTCACATGAATTGCGAACCCCTCTCGCTATTTTAAAAGGTGAACTTGAAGCGCTGCAAGATGGTGTCAGAAAGCCAACAAAAGAGACATTAAACTCCCTTCTATTTGAAGTCACCAACCTGACAAAATTAGTTAATGATCTCCACCAGCTTTCGCTATCAGACAGAGGTTCTTTAACTTATCGTAAAGATTTTATTGATATTAATGAGGTCATTTTGTTGGCAGTGGCTTCTTATCGTCACACATATCAAACTAAAGAGATTACTTTACTCACCGAATTAGATGATCTGTCTCCATTGATTGTGCAAGCCGATCCTGACCGATTGATCCAGCTTTTCCATAATCTGCTGGAGAATAGTGTTCGTTATACTTATTCAGGTGGTCAATTGCATATCAGTACCCAAAAAGCACAAAATCATGTTCTGATTTCATTAGAAGATAGTGCTCCAGGGCTAGATAACGCTCAATATAACGTTGTTTTCCAGCGGTTTTATCGTGCAGAAAACTCACGAAATCGTGCAAGTGGTGGCTCTGGTTTAGGTCTTGCGATTTGCGAAAATATTGTTGAAGCCCATAATGGTAAGATAAGTGCAATGCCGTCCTCTTTAGGTGGCGTGAAAATCCTTATAGAATTACCTGCATATTCTGATGATCTTTAAGCCTAATAACCCTTGAGCCAATAAATGACCGTATCTGAATCACCCTATTCAATCCTGATTGTTGAAGATGAACCCAAACTTGCCCAATTACTTATTGATTATCTTCAAGCATCAGGTTATCAGACTCATTGGTTAGCAGATGGTGCTGAAGTGAGCGATTGTATAAAACAGCAACACTACGATTTAATACTATTAGATCTGATGTTGCCCGTTAAAGATGGCATTACGATCTGTAAAGAGTTGCGTCAGTTTTCAGATATTCCCATCATTATGGTGACAGCGAAAACAGAAGAAGTTGATCGATTACTCGGGCTTGAGATTGGCGCTGATGACTATATTTGCAAACCTTATAGTCCAAGAGAAGTGGTAGCCAGAGTCAAAACGTTATTGCGTCGTTTTTATCGCCCACAAGATATTATTCAAAATGAAAAATTCGTCGTCATTGATGAGCAGGCTTACCAAATCCAATACAATAATAAGATCCTCGATTTAACGACGGCTGAATTTCGTTTACTAAAAGCTTTAGCCACTCAACCTGGAAAAATATTAACTCGCGATCAACTGATGGATCATCTTTATGATGACTACCGCATTGTGACGGATAGAACCATTGATAGTCATATTAAAAATTTACGACGCAAACTTGAGCAATTGAACGATCAAATTGAATTTATTCGCTCAATTTATGGTCAAGGCTATCGTTGGGAAACCCAAGCTTATCGTTTTCGATGATATTTTTTCAGGAATACATTGAACCTCGCTACACTTAAGCGCTAGAATCCACCCCTTTATGATATACCCCTACCCAATGTGTGGGGGACTGACTTGAAATCAGAACCAGGAAATTAACCATGTTTACACCCGAATTACTCTCTCCTGCTGGCTCATTAAAAAATATGCGCTATGCATTTGCTTATGGCGCAGACGCCGTTTATGCAGGTCAGCCACGTTATAGCTTACGTGTGCGTAATAATGAGTTTAACCACGAAAATCTTGCTAAAGGTATTCAAGAAGCCCACGAATTAGGTAAGCGCTTCTATGTTGTGGTTAATATCGCACCGCATAATGCTAAATTAAAAACCTTTATCCGTGACCTAAAGCCCGTCATTGATATGGGACCTGATGCGCTGATTATGTCTGATCCGGGTTTGATCATGATGGTACGTGAAGCCTTCCCAGAAATGGATATTCACCTTTCAGTACAAGCCAATGCCGTTAACTGGGCAACCGTAAAATTCTGGCGTCAAATGGGATTAACTCGCGTGATCCTTTCTCGTGAACTCTCTATTGATGAAATTGCAGAAATTCGTAAACAAGTTCCTGATATGGAATTAGAAGTTTTCGTTCACGGTGCATTATGTATGGCTTACTCAGGTCGTTGCCTATTATCTGGCTATATTAATAAGCGTGACCCAAACCAAGGCACATGTACTAACGCTTGCCGTTGGGAATATAAAGTTGAAGAAGGCAAAGAAGATGAGGTAGGTAACATCGTTGAAAAATACACGCCAATCCCCGTTAAAAACGTCGAGCCTACGCTAGGTGTTGGCGCACCAACAGATAAAGTCTACTTAATCGAAGAAGCAAAACGTCCTGGTGAATATATGACTGCGTTCGAAGATGAGCACGGTACTTATATCATGAACTCTAAAGACTTACGCGCAATTGAACACGTTGAGCAATTAACGCAAATGGGTGTGCATTCACTAAAAATAGAAGGACGTACTAAATCCTTCTATTACTGTGCCCGTACTGCACAAATGTATCGCCGTGCAATTGATGATGCGGTTGCAGGTAAACCCTTTGATCCAACATTGCTCACCACATTAGAAGGGTTAGCACACCGCGGTTATACAGAGGGTTTCTTACGTCGCCATACCCATGATGCGTACCAAACTTATGAATATGGTTATTCTGTCTCTGACACTCAACAATTTGTCGGTGAATTTACCGGTAAACGTGTAAATGGTTTAGCTGAAGTTGATGTGAAAAATAAATTTGTTTTAGGTGATAGCCTAGAATTAATGACACCCACTGGAAATATTCAATTTACGCTAGAGACGCTATTTAACAAAAAACAGCAGCCAACCGATGTTGCACCAGGTAATGGTCACATGGTGTATTTATCTGTTCCCGAAGATGTTGATTTAGATTTTGCACTGCTGATCCGTAACCTACAAGGTACAACAACACGTCAACCGCATAAGATTGATGCGGTAGAAGTGAAGTAAAGCGTCATAATCTGATTTAAAGTGGTCAATTTCAAATACAGATCACATCAATAATAATTTGTTTACCGTATCATCAGTTCCGAAAAATAAAGAACTAGAATGAATACAGTAAGACTAGGAACCACCTCCTTGGCAAATCCAATCTCCCTTGGATTTGCCTTTTCTTTTTATCCCTTTCTTATCCTCCCTTTTATATAAAACGCCTCCTTTTCGTTATCATTTGTAAAAAAAATAGTAATTTTCTTGATATCCATTACCTTTAAAAGAGTGATTCAATCAAAAGGACTCATCAATGAGTAAAATTAGTTTGCTAATCATTAATGGAAAAAGCGCTAACAATAGTGCATTGAGAAACGCCGTTTACCAATTACGTGATGAAGGTTTTAATCTCCAAGTAAGGGTGACTTGGGAATCCAGTGATATACACCGTTTTGTACAAGAAGCTATCGATATGCAAGCCGAAACGGTGATTGCCGCGGGAGGCGATGGAACGATTAATAGCGTTGTATCTGAACTCATTCATCTCTCTCCCTCATCGTTACCAACACTGGGCATTATTCCATTAGGCACAGCAAATGATTTTGCGACTAGCGCACAAATTCCTCGCGATATGGAAAATGCCCTTAATTTAGCCGTTAAAGGCCGCTCAGTCCCTATTGATGTTATCTCTGTGAATAAGACGCACTATTTTATCAATATGGCATCAGGTGGCTTTGGAACCAAAATCACAACAGAAACACCTAAAGCGTTAAAATCAGCCTTAGGTGGAGCCGCCTATTTTATTAATGGCCTTTTAAGTATCGATTCGTTAAAAGCGGATTATTGCACAATTGAAGCGGAAAATTTTCACTGGGAAGGTGAATCACTCATTCTCGGTATTGGTAATGGTCGTCAAGCAGGAGGAGGACAACAACTCTGTCCCGACGCTTTAATTAACGACAATAAACTCAATATTACGATTGTTGAAGCACACGAATTACTCCCTTCTCTTTTGAATAGCCTGTTTGATCGTAAAAAAAATGACAAGATAATCGAGCGTGAAAGTCATTGGGTAAACATTAGTGCTTCTCATGAAATGGTCTTTAATTTAGATGGAGAACCCCTTTTAGGGAATAAATTTGAATTTATTGTGTTACCTGAAGCGATCCACTGCCGGTTACCGCCTCAATGTGACTTGTTATCTTAATGTAGATAAATGACAATCACTCTCATCTCATCATGAACTGGAGTATGTAATGACTGATATAGTAAGTTTGTTAGGCGCTGATGCAAAATCATTATTAGAACATCGTTGCCAAACTATCCCAAATGAAAATCTCTACCTGCCAGGTTTTGACTTTGTTGATCGTGTTATGATTGATAACAATCGCCCTAATAGCGTGTTACGTTCAATGCAAACCCTGTTTAATCATGGACGTTTAGCAGGAACGGGGTATCTGTCTATTCTCCCTGTTGACCAAGGCGTTGAGCACTCTGCTGCCGCCTCTTTTGCCGCAAACCCACTCTATTTTGATCCAAAGAATATTGTTGAATTAGCCATTGAAGCGGGTTGTAACTGTGTTGCTTCTACTTATGGTGTTTTAGCGTCTGTTTCTCGCCGCTATGCACACAAAATCCCTTTTCTTGTGAAATTAAACCACAACGAAACCCTAAGCTACCCAGCGCAATATGACCAAACCTTGTATGCCAGTGTAGAACAAGCCTTTGAAATGGGTGCTGTTGCAGTGGGTGCAACCATTTACTTTGGTTCACAAGAAAGCCGTCGCCAAATTGAAGAGATTTCAATGGCCTTTGAGCGTGCTCATGAATTGGGTATGGTAACCGTATTGTGGGCTTATTTGCGCAATCCAGCCTTTAAGAAAGATGGTGTAGATTACCATTCAAGTGCTGATTTAACCGGTCAAGCAAACCATTTAGCCGCGACGATTGGCGCTGATATCGTTAAACAAAAAATGGCTGAAAATAATGGTGGCTTTAAAGCGATTGGTTTTGGTCATACTGATGAGCGTGTTTACACCAAACTCACCACTGAAAATCCAATTGATTTAGTCCGTTACCAATTAGCAAACTGCTATATGGGTCGTGCGGGATTAATTAACTCTGGTGGTGCGTCAGGTAATAATGACCTTGAGGATGCAGTTCGTACCGCTGTCATTAATAAACGTGCGGGTGGTATGGGATTGATCTTAGGGCGTAAAGCGTTCAAGAAATCAATGAAAGACGGCGTTGCGCTAATTAATGCAGTACAAGATGTGTATTTAGATAAATCAGTCACTATTGCTTAATTGGTAGGTTTAAATGTGGAAGCCACTCAAATGAGTGGCTTTTTACTTATTATTTATTTTTTACTTATCATTTATTTTTTACCGACTGAATGTTTTTGGTTTTTGAGCTTGTGTTACGGCATGTTGATGTGCAGTATCTTCATTCTCAATCACTTTCATTACGTTGTGCCCTGCCGGCAATGCTCGCTCAATCAATAACTCGGCGTGCGACTTCGCCAAAATTTTTTGCAATTGCTGATGCTGACCGCACCAAATGGCATCAACATCTTTATCACGCGTTGTATCACGTTGGTGTGTTAACGCCACCGTTCTCGCTTGGAAACGTGCCTGCCTTCCGCCTAACTCTAAACCATAATCAGGAATTGTGGCATGAGGTACAACAACTTGCCCATTATCAAGCCATGAATTAACTGCATTTTCATGCACCACATAACCCAATTCACTTAAACCAGCCAATACTGCCTCACATTGCTGTCTCATCGAAAGTTGCTGTTCATGAGTTTCAATGGCCTGTTTTAGCTTTGTGATCATTACATCAAGTTGCTCGGCGGTTGCTAATGAAGCAACCGCTTCTGTTTCTCGACTAAGCGTCAACATCTGTTTATCATCAAAGCTTTCAATCTCTGCACATAAACGTGTTAATTCTTCCATTAATTCAATACGTTTTACACTATTACGCAAACTTTCAGCGATATTCATGATCATTGAATCAGCTAATAAACGCTGTTTTTTACTATCAAAAAGCGTCTGCATTTCAATAAGCTGGCTTGCATTATCATTCGCTTCTGCTTCATTGCCCACCAGTCGTAATTTTTCAATCATCAACTCAATTTGGTGACACTGTTGTGCAAATGAGCATTGAGGCTCGCCACCTTGCCATAATTGTTGGGTATATACAGATTGCGCTTTTAATTGCGTCAGTAATTCTGTTTGAGCGGGACTTAGTTGCCCTTTTTGCGCATCAATTTCACCCGTTACACGAAATAGCAATAAGCTAATTTCTTCAGCACTCATATTGTCGCTGTGTTCAATTTCAGTCATTAAAATACTGTTGGATGCTAATTGTGATTTTAATTGTTTTAACAGTGCCGATGATTTTTGTTTACCTTGTTGGATATGACGCGCAAGCGCTTTTTCTTCAAGCACTTGTTCGCGTAAATTTTTCATATCTTGTCGTAATGGCACAATAAACTGGCTTAATTTATCCGTTAATCGGCTCACTGATTGTGCATCTAATGCATTCAATTGCTGGTTATCTTTAACTAAGGCATTAAAGGTAGATTCGATTTGGCTCACTCTTTCATCTTGATATGTGAGTTGTTCAACTAACGCCTTCCATTGCTTGACGTATTTTTTGCTATGCGCTAATTGTCGCTGATAGCGGATAACCGTGGTTTCTTTCACAGAAATATAATGTACTGATGAACTCATCATTTACTCACTTTTTCATTCAGTAAAGAGGCATGTTGTAAAGCTTCAAGAAGTTGTTGTTGCGCTTCTTGACGATGATAAAACCATTGTGTCAACGAAACACGATAATGATAAGGCACCACTTTACGCAAAATCTCTTTTCGCCATAACTCACGTGCACACGCCTGAGATAACCACTCATGTTGTGGCATATCGCACTCAATGCCCATCAGTAATTGACCTTGCTGCTCATCTTCAATTAAACAGTCAAAAGAGAAAATACCCGCTTGTTGTGATGGTGCAATATGATATCCCTGAGATTGAATAAAGCGAGTTACATCAATAATAAATTGATCGTTTGACTGATCTTGAGTGACCACACTAGCTTGCGTACGACTGAAACGAGCTAATAAACGTTTATTTTCCTCTTGTTTATTAATCTGATGGCAATGACTCGCGTAAGTCAAATAGCCTTGTAAATAATCACGAGGAATTTCAGGATGTTTATTGGTGCTTAATAAGTCAGAGATTTCATCAATCGGCATTGATGACATGATCACCACTTGCTTTTTCGCTCTAGTGATAGCGACGTTTAAACGACGCTCTCCCCCAGTTTGCCCTAACACACCAAAATTACGCCTAAAGGTACCTTGCATATTGCGACCAAAAGTTGTCGAAAACAAAATAACATCTCGCTCATCACCCTGCACATTTTCAACGTTTTTCACAAAAAACGACATATCTTCATCGTTATCCAAGCGTGCACATTCTTCCGTGTAAGCCTTTAAAAAATCCATATCATAGTTATTGCGATCAAGAATATGCTGATTAATTAATTGAGCTTGTTTTTGATTAAACGTCACCACTCCCACAGAAGGACGTTTATGAAAAGGCGTTTGCCATAAGGTTGCTAAATGCTCAACGATCGCCAAAGCCTCTTTTTCATTGGTTTGATTAACATAGGTGCCATTGATCGCCATAAAATGTAGCGGTTTTACTCGACTAATGGTTTTCGCTGAATGTTGAGCTGGAATATTTAGCCGATTTTCATAAAAGGCATAATTGGAGAAATTAATTAACTCTCGAAATGCCGAACGATAATGAATATCTAAAGTATGAATCGGCAATACCGTTCGAGCGAGATGAAGTAAATCGGGACAATGGCAAATTTGGCTTGGATCCCATTGTTCACTGTTTTTCTCTTGTTGTTCATCTTCCTCGTTATCATTATCTTCGTCGTCTTCATTTTCATTAAATTTACCACTGAAGAAAGATGAAGGTGGCATCTGTTTCTCATCACCGCTCACAATGGCTTGTTTACCGCGATATAATGTCGGTAAGGCAAATTCAATTGGCATTTGTGAGGCTTCATCATAAATAACGCTGTCAAAAAGTCCGGCTTTTAAGGGGAGTATTTGGCTTGCCACATCTGGTGTCATCAGCCAAATAGGACGTAATTTTAACAATCCCATTTGTGTCGCTTTATCAATAAATTCGCGTAACCGTAATGATCTTGGCCCTGTTAAACGCGTTATTGTTTCCCAATGACGCGCATTTTCAATTTTTGATAACTCGATATTTTCAGTTAACAACTTGCGATTAATATTTTGTAATTGCTGATAATTTTCCGTTAATTGTTCAATATATTCCTGCAATTGTTGAGCCGTAGTCTTTAATACCGTGTTTTTTAATTCAATCTCAGTTTTGACTGCGACATAAAACAGATAACTCAATATTGCTTTTAAAGGCGCTACTGGATCAGAAAGTGAACTTTCACTTTCTTCTATTAACTGGCGCGATAATGATAAAACTTGCCAATCATCGTGGGAAAAATGCGCCGTTTTTTCTCGAAATAACTGGAACTTGCCTAAAAAAGGCAAACTTTGGACTAATTGCTGTAATCGAGTTGTCAGCAATTCACCTTTGTTAATCGCATCATAAAATTGCTGATAACATTGTTCGGTGAGGGTTTCTTGTAAGTTTGCTAATTTAGCGAGACTTACTTGCTGTGTTTTAGCACGAACAATAGCATTCTCAATTTCTAAACATTGCTGTTCAAAGCCCTGTTTTTTGGCTGATTGAATCGACTCAACAAAATGTTTAGGCTGAGGATATAACGCTAATATCGCAATATCATCATCACAAGCTTTAAGCTCCGTGATCACACTATTAATAGTGTCCTGCCATGGCGTATTTTGTAGATCAAGGCGCTGTTCTAGCCCTAGTTGTTGATAAATAGGTTGCAATTCTTGATACAACAAACGCCATTGTTGTTCTGTGGTGATCGTTTTATGTAGCGTAATATAGTGCTCGACTTTATCGCCTATACCACTTTGTGCAATAAAATCTTTTAACTTACTGTTCCTACTATAATAATAAGGATTTAAGAAGCGTAAAAATGAGGGAGTGATCTTATCAGCCACCGCTCTTGATAGCGTCGCTAATGTTGCATTATCTAATGGCGCGAGTAAGCGGAAAATTAAAGGATCGCAACCTTCACTATCAATTTGCAGTAAACGTTTTTCTAATTGCTCCAATTGAGCAATGATCTGTTCTCCTTTATTTTGCTTACCTTGTTCATTTAAAAACAGCGTTAACCAATGCGATAAATTATCCCATTGTTGCTCATTGTGAGTTTTTAACTGCTGTTTGCACTGCACTAGTGTTGTTTCGTGAGTGGTTAATTTATCAATTGTGATTTGTTGATAAGGCAAACTATATGCCATATCACGCTGTTTTTCTGCTTCGATAAACAACGTAATATTTTCATTAAATTGGCGATATAACGTACTTTCAGGTGAAAACAATACAACACCATTTAATGGTGTGTTTTCATAATTAATTGCATACCAGTCTAAACCATATAACGTTAAATTATCGATAAGCTGAACAAACGTTGTTTTATTATATTGAGAAAGCAGTGTGGTTAACGCATCTGAACTTATTGCTAATTTTTGTTGCGATTCTAATTCGAGTAGTGCAGACAACACTTCTCGGTATGAATAATCATATTGTTTATCCGTTCGGTATAACGCTTTATAGTAGGAATCTAACGTTGTTTCATAAAATTGAATTAAATTAAGCGTTCTATCACGATCAAAGGAAGTATCTTGCTTAACATCCGCGATCAATTGTCGCTTCCGCTCTAATGCCAATTGTTCTCTGATCGCTGAAATAATCTCTCGCCCTTTAGGGTTTTGATGAATAATCAGTACCCTATCTTGTAAACCATTTGCGACCAAGCGCTTATATACCACATCTAATGCAGCAGGCTTTTGACAAAGTACCAATGCTGTTTTTTGTCGCCCTATTGCATCAGCAATTAAGTTGACAATCGTTTGGCTTTTACCTGTTCCAGGAGGGCCTTCTATTAATAACCCCGTTTGCTTTCTTGCCGCTTGAATAATGGTATTTTGAGAAGGATCAGCCAAAGAGAGCAAATAATTATCTGCAAGTGGATCTTGTGTCTCTAAAGCTTGTGCCTGCGTATTTACTTTCAGCATGGTTGCAAGCGCAGTGCCATTGATTGGTAAATTAGCAATTTGTTGTAAATCAGCACTTATCATTTGCCCAATAAAAGAGGTGTGAAATAACACCGCAGAACAATGAATATAAGCACTGTTTTCTGGTATTTCCTCAGTTAATGAAGGTAACGGCCTTAATGAATGTTCCCCGGTGGTTAATAAGGATGAGAGCGTACTCATCATTTCACTGACACTCAAGCCCGTTTGTGACATTAAGCTATCGAGCACTTTTTGCCATTCATTAACCGCTGGAATACCGACAAAATTCGCAAGAGCAGGATTTAAACGTACTGATGCACGCTCTGTATCAAATGCAATTTGTACCGCACCTTGAGCGCCCCCCAAAATATTCATTGATATTGGCCACAAAAAAAGAGGGGCAATACGTGGCTTTATTTTATTGGGCTGTGTATTTAGCACTAAAAAAGGAAAGCCTAAATACATGCCATTAATACCTGTATCTCGTTGGTAAGACTGAGTATTAAGTTGTAAGAGCCACAAGCGATGATTTAATTTCTCACGTTGACGTAAAACGTCACCTTCTAATGAAAACAACCTTTTCTTGCGGTTAATTAAATGCTCAAGTAAGTTTGTCGCTTTTTCATTATCAAAACAGCATTCGGTTAAATCAACACGCCCCGCGTTTGGTGTTAAACGCATTCTAACTAAGTTACCGCGTTGACTTGTAGAAACTAATTTTTTAGAAAAAAAGTGCAATACTTCTAAAATATATCGTTGTGATCCAGGTATTTGCCATTGCTCAGCGGGAATGCAAAGCATGACAATAATATGGTCAAGAGGTAATCTGCGCGTTAAGAGAAAATCATCAGCCCATCTATCAATAATATCGTTATTAACACGCTTAAAATCCCCTATTCTTTCACTAAGTTGTTCAATAAGTTGATATCGAGGTGTGGCTAATAATATTTTTGCTTGTTGTTTATCAAACGTCTTAATCGCCAGGTTTCTCGCTAATTTAGCGGCATTATTCACCAGTGAATCTAGCGTAATATATTGCCCAATCTCAGCACTTAATAACAAAATATAGTCATTTTCATGCATATTCTTACGATCGATTAAAGCCCGTAGATTTTCATTATACGCATCCGGAAATTCTGCACGAATAATCTCCCAACGAGCGACTAATTGACTTAAAGACGTGATTAACAAATAAAGCTGTAAACTTTCTTCATTTAGTGGAATACGTTGTTGCAGTGCTCGTTCACGAACAGCGCATTGACGATAATAAAGCTGAACAAGCCAATGTGTCTCATCAATAGATTGCAGCTCAGTCGCAAGTGGCTGACAAATTAATTGATAACCTAATAAGGGATGCTCTAAAAGCCATGAAGGTGTAATGATCTCGCCACGGTAAATCAATGGCATATTAGGATTTAAAATTCTCAGTGCGAGTGTAAAACGTAAACTTGGCTCAATATCTTGTTTTTCAATTAATGCCTGCAATTGGGTAATTTGTTTGCCACGATTATCAAATTGGCTTAACCAAGTCGTGATTTCACCATGAATAAGCAATGCCGTTGCTTGATCCCAATATTGTGCTTGTGCCGCCACCATTGCAAATGTATCAGGCTGATTAAATAGCTGATCGGCAAATTGAAATTGATAATATTGCTGATTTCCATTGTTGTGATTAATATTCGGCGCTTGTACCGCTAAACCTTGTAGCCACGCATTAACTTCGTTCCATTGCCATCGTTGAAAGCGATCGCGGCAGAGCAAACCCCGTAAAAGTAATTGAATATTTGGATCTAAATCATCCGCTAACTCAACACCATTCGTCATTACTTGAATTAAAAACGCATTATCATGGACATGTTTAAAACAAGCTCCTTGCGTTAATTGCTCAAGTAAAATGATCCCTAAACTCCACCAATCTGATGCTGCCGAAACACCACCCGCTAAAATTTCTGGCGCACTATAACGTGAAATTTCAAGCGGCGAGACAATATCGAGATCGAATTCAGATAAACACGCCGAACCATACTCAATCACCACAATATCAAGGGGATCTCGAGAACGGATCATCAAGTTCGAGGGCTTTAAAGCACGATGACGCACACCATGTTCAGTTAATGCTGCAATAGCCGTACCTAATTCTGAGACTAATGCGTTAATTTCATTCGATTGCCAAAAATCACCGCGTTCAATGAATTGGCTTAGTGAGCCACCTTTTAATCGTTCGGTGACATGCCAAACACGATTCTCCCATCGACCCGTTTCATAAAATACTGGAATATGGTCAGTAGAGATCAGATTTAATACTTGATAAATAGCAGGATCAGGCTCTTCACCTTTAAGATAGAGTGTTAATACGCCTTCTTGCTCTGTTTTGATATTGCTTACGTTATAGCGTTCTCTTTCGCTATTAATAGAATTGATACGTTGTTCAAGACGCCAATCACCAATCAATCTAAACGTTTCATTATCGCTAACGGCGTTATTTTCAATCTCATCAGCCGGATCAGCACCACATTCAAAACAGATAAAATCGTCTTCTCCCATCAAGTGTCCGTTAATACACTTTCTCGGCTGATCGTGATGAAGATCGGGCGTTATTGTAGCGCTCTCGATAGATGAAGATATTGGCGGAGATGGACGCCATCCAGACTCATGAATAGGTTCAATTGTTAGATCCCATCCACACGGTTTTTCATTAACCTGTCCTGCACAAAAAATCTCGGTTAACTGGCGCTCCGTTTGGCAGTGAGGACAAAAACGTATCATGGCCATCCTTTATTCCATCTCTCTTATCTTTTTATCTGTTTTAATTGAACATCTTGTTGTGTTAATACTTCACGCAACCGAGCCATATCACCCTTTTGAGGAATACCTGTAAGATAAATACGCCCTTGGTTATCCATTGAGAGATCAAGCACTTTATCTTCTTCTGTCACATGTCGTTCAAAAGCGCTAAAACGCGCACGTCCCATCGCCGTTAAACAATGAAGTTGCTGATTATCACTGCCTCGTAACATCAAACTTTGTGTAGTTTCTGCTTGATATCGACCGCTCATTAACGCATCAATTAAACCTGACATTTTAGTCACTTGAGGTGCTATCTCATTCCAGTGATAACCACTGTAAATAAAAATATCCCCCGTAAATTGCTGACGTAGCGCTATTAATAACGCATAAAGCGCCTCTGGTTGTTCAAAAGGTTCACCGCCAGAAATCGTAATACCATCAGCAAATGCAAACCAAGGTTGAATTTGTTGAATAATTACATCAACCGTGACACTTTCGGCTTTTCTTTCCCATGTATCTGGTGATAAACAGCCTTTACAACGCAAAGAGCACCCTTGAAACCAGATGCCAATTCGTTTTCCTGGTCCTAATGTTGTCACTGGGAAATGAAGCCGAGATAAACTGATCTGCATTAATTTGCCTGCGGCACTAAAATAATATTGGTCGTTTCACCTATTTGAATATCAGCAATTTGATAGGCTTTTCCTACCGCTAAATCACTGTCAAAAATGGCTCTTGAGAGAGGATTAATAAGATAAACCTCTAATTGGTTACGAATACCACGACCGCCATTTGATAAATCAGATAAACAGTAGAATTTTAACGTCGATTTAGCCGTTTCTGATATCGATAATGTGAGTAATTGTTTATCAAGGCTAGATAAGATATTTGCTACCATTTGTTCAAATATCTGCTCAGCAACATCTTCCCGAATAAAATCAAATACAATAATATTTTCACCAATACGGTTTAATAATTCAGGTCGATTTAAAACCAATTTAAAATGGCGCTCTATTTCACTTTTTACTTTACGGCTGACATTTTCAAAAGGTTCATCAGGTAGAACATTCGCGACTCTTTCACCATTATTATCAACACGGTAGATCCCAAGATTTGAGGTAAATATAATTAAGGCTTCAGAAAAATAAACGCGGTCGCCACGTCCTGATGTTAATACCCCATCATCAATAATCTGGAGGAATTTATCCATTAAATGAGGATGCGCTTTCTCTATTTCATCAAATAATACAACGCTAAAAGGCTTTTCGCGAATAGCATTGGTTAATTCACCGCCAGAGTCATAACCCACATAACCCGGAGGCGCACCAATTAAACGTTGATCAGCATGTTCGGCACTAAATTCAGACATATCAAAGCGAATATAGGCACTTTCATCACCGAAAAGCAATTGAGTAACCGTTTTTGCTAACTCAGTTTTACCGACACCAGTTGGTCCCGCTAAAAACAACACTCCTCGTGGTCGTCCTCCTTTATTGCTACCCACACCCGTCATGGCACGCTTAATAATATCTAATAAATGCGTGACTGCATGTTGTTGTCCTTTAACACGACGCTGTATAACTTGTGGTGCATTACGAATTTTTTGTTTATCGATTTTTTGCCAAGGATCTTCTGTAATACCTACCTTGTAACGCCTTACTGCATCACTAATTCGCGTTATTTCCACTTCTTCAATCCGCGCTAATTGCACTATTGCCACTAAATCCAGCAGTAATAACCCTTCTGTTTCATCGATAAAATCATTAAGAAGCGACGCTTTTTCATTCTCAACAAGTAATGAAAACCCTGCTAACGACATCAATAAATTGGGTGCCAACACTCTGCGGATCTGACTATCGGGTTTTGCGACAGGAATGGCTCGAATTCGAGGATTATTAACAGTAAACCAATCGGGTAAATCAGTTTCTTTTTCTACGATCCAAAAAATACTATTGAAGAAAGGTTGATTATATTCGCCAGCAGGTCTCGCTTTAGCTTGATGCGAAGTCATTAATGCTCGCGTAAATAAGTTATGTTCAGCAGGCATAAGATTATCACGATGAGAAAGCAAGCAAGAGGCAAAATCAATACATAGTGCAATCGGCTGACCAGTTATTGTTTGCCATTTTTCTAATACACTATTTAGGCTATCAATATTACCTGGCGCGCGATCACCTGTAACGGTTAATCCTAACTGTTGCATTAACATTGCACCATCTTGCAAAGAGAGCGTAGGATTCGCGATCCATTGAAACCCCGTTAACGGCGTATAAGTGATGATATGAATATAACCTACTTCATACAAACTGTTATAAAGCGTCTGGTTAAAAGGCAATGGCGTTATAATATTAGGCGCAACTTCACTGGCTTGTAAGTCACGTACATTACCAAATAACACAAACTGACTTTTCAATGGAATAAAGCGAAGTAAATCACGTAACCAGCGTGGTTTTTGAAAAGCAGTATTCATATCATCCCTCATTGAAAATAAAATATATCTTACCTTAATTCCTCAATATACGGGCTGTTTATATTGAGAATAGTGTTAACTCTCTGAAGCGTCCGATCATAAAAATGAAAATAGAGCCATAACGACTCTATTTAAGATAAGTGTTGTTGTAATCAACATTACCACCAGCGATGAAAATGGTGTACGGGACCGAAACCTTGTCCAACGTCTAAACTGTCTGCATGTTCTAACGCTTGCTGTAAATAGATTTTTGCTTGTTCAACACAAATTTGCCAATTAGAAACCTGGGGACGAATAGCGGCTAAAGCAGCCGAAAGAGTGCATCCTGTGCCGTGGGTATTTTTCGTATTTACGCGTTTGGAGGTAAATCGCCACTCGCCATCTTGAGTAAATAACCAATCAGGGCTTTCATTCTCCGTTAAATGACCGCCTTTCATCAACACCGCTTTGCATCCTTGTTTTAGCAATGCATAACCTTGTTGCTTCATCGTTATTTCATCTTGAGCAACTTCACAACCTAATAGTGCTGCTGCTTCAGGTAAATTAGGTGTGATCAAATCAACCAGAGGCAAAAGCTGATTAATCATTTTATTCATTGCATCAGGCTGTAATAGAGGATCACCACTTTTTGCAATCATTACGGTATCAAGTACAACAAAGGGGATCGCATATTGCTGAAGTTTGTCGCAAACCACATCAATAATCGAGGCATTAGAGAGCATACCAATTTTGGCGCTATCAATTCGAACATCAGACAAGACAGCATCTAATTGAGCGGCAACAAAATCAGGGGATAAATCATAGACACGACGAACACCACAGGTATTTTGAGCAACAAGTGCTGTCATTACTGTTGTGCCATAGACACCCAGTGCGGAAAATGTTTTCAGATCGGCCTGAATACCTGCACCACCACTCGGATCAGTGCCTGCGATAGACAATGCATTGAATCTCACTGATTAACTCCTCCTTTCACCAGTTACAGAAAAGTCGGGCTCTGTTAATCAGCAGAGTTACCTTGACTTCCCTACGCTGGCATTATCCAGATCAGGTTATACGGGTTCATCTCAGCCAATAAGGCGCCCCGAGCCAAAGCCTGTAAATTCAGGCGATAAGGAGTATCGCATGCTCAAGATAAAGATGCTAGTTTGATAGCGAATCTCAACTTATTAACGCCCTGTTTTTAAGATTTGTGATCCAGTAAGAGAAATCAGCAAAGGCTATATATAATAAATAACCTATTCACCTCATGAAAGGGTGTAAACAATGATGCTTTAATTTACACGCCCTCAACATCGGATTATTTGTATAAAACACACATTACACCCCCGTTGTGCCACTTAAACCTAAACGTTTTATAAACCAATACAGAATTTTTCTTTTTTTTATTTAACTCTTCTTAATCGTTATTCTATTATCCTGCTGGAAATTAATCTATTTTTATAACCTGATGTTATTAATATTAAATTTATCTCAATATTTTAATTAAGTGATAAAAATAGATACTTTATAGATTTTTCCTGTTGAAAGTAACTAAACCTAAATTATATCTTTCAGGACTCATTTATCAGCTATTTATTTCAAATCTAATAAAAGCTTAATTTTCCATTAAAAACAATACATTATTATAAAAAATAACAGCCTTTAATATCAAAAAAAATTTCGTTCATAAGTACAATAAATCTATTTATTTTCTTCTTAACCGATTCTAATCCCTTAAGATTTTATTTAAGAAGTCAAGTTTCAGATACCTCTTATCTTAAATACTTGTCGATTAAATAACACTATTAATAATGTTTATTTGTCATCACTAGAAACACTGTTTATGCCGTACTCGGAGTTATATTTATGTCATCATCCTATTTTCACCCTAGCGTATTAGCTACAACGCTGTTTTCTCTTGCGTTAACAACATCCGCTTTCGCTTCTGAAAATAATACAAATACCTATCAGACTATTACGACAGAAAACCAACAAGTCACCAGTAAGTCATCTCCGTCTAATAATGAAGAGAGCTACTGGGGAAAATTCAAACGTAATATCAATCAAACTTGGGATAGCGACCAATATAATTACTATTTACCTGTATGGACTTGGCATAACCGTTTTACTTACGATAAAGAAAAAACAGATCGCTATAACGAAACACCTTGGGGCTTTGGTATGGGTAAATATCGTTATGACAATGATGGTGATTGGCACTCTCTTTATGCAATGGCATTTATGGATTCAAATAACCGTGTACAGCCTATTATGGGCTATGGTTTTGAAAAAATGTGGTATCCCGGTGATAAAGACGGCTTTCGTATGGGGGCAGGATTTACACTAAGTATTACAGCGCGTCATGAATACAACTATATTCCTATGCCACTTCCTTTACCGCTAGTTTCTGTTGGTTACGGGCATCTTTCACTACAAGCCACCTATGTGCCAGGGACTTATAACAATGGTAACGTCTTATTTGCTTGGTTACGTTGGCAGTAATGTCATTATTTTGCCGATCAGAATAAGTGCGAATAATAAAAATAGAACATAAAAAAACGCATCTTAATGATGCGTTTTTATTATTCAACAGAGGCTCAATCTATAATAACTTAAATATCTTGACTTGCTTGAACACGATTAGACGTTTTCTTCATACGGGAAATCTTAAATCCAACCCATAAGAATGCAATCCAGAATGGCATTAAAATTACTGAAATATTCACTTGAGGCATAAATAAGATAATCACTAAAATCATGCATAAGAAAGCAAGGCAGATATAGTTACCATAAGGATACCAAAGTGCTTTAAAGAAAGGCTCTATACCCTCTTTCTTTTTTGCAGCTCTGAATTTTAAATTCGCCAAACAGATCATAATCCAGTTAAGTACCAAGGTGGTAACAACTAACGCCATTAATAGCTCTAACGCTTGCTCAGGTAATAAATAATTAACTAAAATCCCTAATGATGTCGCAATAGCAGACAAAAGTAACGACACAACGGGTACACCACGTTTATTAATGCGAGACAGTGCATGTGGTGCATTACCTTGTTTTGCCAAGCCATAAAGCATACGACTATTAGAATAAACACCACTGTTATAAACAGACAGTGCCGCAGTTAATACCACTGCATTTAAAATATTCGCAATTAAGAAATTATCCAAGTTATGAAAAATCAGGACGAATGGGCTTTCACCTTTTACGACTTGAGTCCAAGGATAAAGTGAAAGTAACACTAGCAACGAACCAATATAGAAAATTAAAATACGATAAACAACTTGATTAGTCGCTTTCGGGATACTGACTTTTGGATTTTCAGCTTCAGCCGCGGTGATCCCCACCAGCTCAAGTCCACCAAAAGAGAACATCACAATGGCTAATGCAGACATAAAGCCCGTAAAGCCATGAGGGAAAAAACCGAGCTCCCATAAATTGCTAATCGAAGCTTGAGGGCCACCATTACCACTGGCTAGTAAGTAGCTCCCAAATAAAATCATGCCAACAATTGCCAACACTTTAATAATGGCAAACCAGAACTCTGTTTCACCATACATTTTAACGTTAATCAAATTGATTAAGTTGATTGCTACAAAGAAGATAGCAACGGACACCCAAACAGGAATATCAGGTAACCAATAGTTAATGTATTTGCCTGCTGCGGTTAATTCTGCCATACCGACAAGAATAAACATCACCCAATAGTTCCAGCCTGATAAGAAGCCAGCGAATGGGCTCCAATATTTATTAGCAAAGTGACTAAACGAACCCGCAACTGGCTCTTCGGCAACCATTTCGCCTAATTGGCGCATGATCATAAACGCAATAAAACCACCAATAGCATATCCTAATATTACTGATGGGCCTGTCATATTAATAGTTTGCGCTATACCAAGAAACAGACCAGCGCCGACAGCACCACCCAGCGCAATTAGCTGGATATGTCGATTTTTCAGACCGCGCTTAAGTTCTGTCTGTTGCGACTCTCTCGCCATACATCCTCTTCTCTTTATTATTTTATCAACTTAAAGTGTAAACTAATATTTACGTTTTGTTTATTTCAAGCCACTATTAAAACACTATTCTGACTTGAATAACAAATACATTTTATGCTAGGCAAAAAATAATAAGAAAAGCTATCTTTTAGTGGTGTTTAGAGGGGAATAATGTGGTGAAGCGGCAAAGGCCTTGTTGGAAATCCTCTCCCCGATCGCAAAAATTATCTAATGCCACAAGATAGAGACCAAAGGTAATGGCTAATGCAATAATTAAGCTAATAATTATTTTCTTTGCGTTCAATTTAAAATCCTTTAAATACATTTTGTTAGTATGACTGATCACATTATAAGCATTCGCTTAAATACGATAACAAGACAGGGAGTTGTTGTTATAAAATTCGCAATCAATTATCTCTATGAGTAAATTTAGCATAACTTTCATAATGAAAGATAAACGCTTCCTCGACAGACTTCAGATAATTTGCATTATTTCGCTCTAAACGGGATGTAAAATGACCTTATATTATTTAAATACACATTTTGCCAACGATGAGAGATAGCTATCCATTAATATGGATTTCTCTGTCTGCTATTTTTTGTATAAGATTAGGGAGTTAATTTTGATTTTTACCTTAACTTCATTGATAGAATGGAACTGTAATGCCACAAGATAATCATCTCGCATTGGTTTGCGCGCTAAGTAAATGGATTGAGGAGCATTTAGGTCGTGTTATCCATCTTGAAGAGTTGGCGGCTTATTCTGGGTATTCTCTTTGGCATATGCAGAAAATCTTTAAAGAAGTCACAGGCACCTCTTTAGGTAAGTATATCCGTCAGCGTAGATTAGCTGGTGCTATTCATCTATTGCGTACCAGTGAGCGCTCTATCTTCGATATTGCCCTTGATTTCGGCTTTGGTTCACAATCTCACTTTACTTATATGTTTCGTAAAGAGTATGGCATCACACCTTTCGACTTTCGACAAAATCAAGAGATCGTTTTAGAAACCAAACAACCTTTACATTTACAATCGCCTTGTGCTGATTAACCCTTCTATTTATGTGACATTATACAGATAGCCTTTAATGTCACATAAATAATACGCAAGCTATGTGATGATAGACCGCTTCGCCCTTCCTTTATCATGATTGCTTTTATTTAATATGGGGATGCTAATGAGTATTAAGCTTATCGCTATTGATTTAGATGGAACCTTGCTTAACAAACAACACGAAATTACGCCAGAAGTAAAACAAGCAGTTCAGCGAGCAAAAGAGGCGGGAGTTAAGATTGTTCTGGCTTCAGGGCGCTCCTTTAATGGCATCTCTCCCTATTTAAAAACACTCGGTCTTGATACCTCTGATTGTTACTGTATCAGCAATAATGGTAGCCAAATCCATCAAGCAGATAATGGTGAAGTTATTATTCAAGATCTGCTCAATTTTGAAGATTACCTCTATTTTGAAAATCTCGCTCGTGAGATTGGTGTCCATTTTCACGTTATCAGCGATAATAAGATTTATACCACCAACCGTCATATTAGCCATTTCACGTGCCAAGAAGCCTTTTTATCTTGGACTCCACTCTATTATCGTCCACTAAATGAAATGCAAACTGATATGTATTTTAGTAAGTTTATGATTGTGGATGCACCTGCCGTTTTGGATAATGCCATTCAATATCTTCCTGCTAATATTTATGAACAATACAGCATATTACGTAGCGCCCCTTATTTTATTGAAGTGTTAAACACCCATGTCAACAAAGGGAGTGCGGTACAAAAAGTCGCTGAACATTTGAAAATCACACCAGAAAAAATCATGTGTATTGGTGATCAAGGTAATGATTTAGCAATGCTGAAATATGCGGGTTTAAGCGTTGCGATGGGAAATGCTCCTGAAGAAGTGAAAAAAGTCGCTAAATTCGTCACACTTTCTAATGAAGAGCACGGCGTTGCAGTGGCGATCAATAAATTTATTTAAACACGATCTTTTTTGTGTTTTATCGCGAATGTCTACAAAATTATATAGCAATTGTGATCCTTCGCAGAGGATCACACTGCTTTTCGACCAAAAACATAGCCTTTTATGATTCTATAATTGCTGTTAAATGAGCGTTAAATCTGCCTTTCTTCTTACATATCCTTCAGAATTTGTTACTATCAATTCACTTTTCGTTATTCAAACTGCATTTTCACAACATATTAAGCTGTTAATTAGGCTAGATGTAGAATAACAAATATAAATCATTTATATATTTTCTTCACAGACAGGTAGTTTAAGTTATGCTTTCTACAAAAGATATGCTCGTTCTTGGAATGATGGTTTTTGCACTCTTCCTTGGCGCTGGCAATATTATTTTCCCCCCTATGGCGGGTTTTCAATCGGGAAACCTCTGGTTTAGTACGTCTTTAGGTTTCCTCGTTACGGGTGTCTTACTCCCTTTCCTAACCTTAGTTATTGTTGCAATTCGTGGACGCGGTGAACGCCTTTCTGTTGATTTACCTTCATGGGTTGCCGTCATTTTCTGGGTAGCACTGTATCTTATCGTAGGTTCCACTTTTGCGATGCCTCGTGTCACTAATACCGCTTATGAAATGGGTTTTTTACCTTTAGGACTTATTGAGAAAAATACGGCAACGCACCTTACTTTTGCACTTGTTTTCAATATCACAAGTATGTTCTTCATGCTCAAACAAGGCACAATGATAAGCGCCATTGGTAAGTTTATGACGCCCGCACTGTTAGTCTTACTGGTGGTTGTGGGCATTGCGGTTGTGGCAAAACCGATTTCCCCGATTGGTGAACCAACAGGCCTTTATGCTGTAAATGGCTTCTTTTCTGGCTTTATTGATGGTTATCAAACCATGGATGTCCTTTCTGCCATGGCATTTGGAGGGATTGTTGCCCGTGCTTTATATACTAAAGGTATCACTGAACCACGCCAAATCGGTTTTATTACCGTAAAAGCAGGTATGATTTCAGTCTTACTGTTAGCCGCACTTTATCTGTGTCTTTTCTACTTAGGGGCAACAAGCTATTCTGTTTCTGTTTTTGCTGATCCTGCACTCAATGCCACTAACGGTGGTCAAATTTTCTCACGTTATGTTGATGCATTATTTGGCTCTGTGGGAACTTGGTTGATGGGCGGTATTGTTTTATTAGCCAGTATGACAACACTTGTCGGTGTCACTAGTGCGGCGGCTGACTACTTTGCGACATTCCATCACCGTTTAGGCTATCGCTTTTGGGTTGTGATATTTACATTAATGACCACAATCGTATCAACGTTTGGTCTTGATACATTATTACGAGTCACTATTCCTGCATTATTAATGATTTATCCAACATCAGTCACTTTGGTATTACTGCAATTTATCCGTAACAAATTAAAAGCGCCTCGCTTTACCTATCGCTTTACAATTGCAATCATTGTCTTAATGAGCCTTTTCGATACATTAAAACAATTGAAGTGGTTAAATGCTGATTTACTGCAATTATTTAGCTATATCCCTCTGTCTGATTATGGCTTAGGTTGGGTATTACCAGGTATCATTGCATTCGTTATTTCATTAATCATCAGTCTCAATTTTAAAGAAACTGAACCTGAAATTGCTACTTCTAATACTATAAAATAAATAATTAGCCCCAAAGCAGATATCTGCTTTGGGGCTAATTTTTAATCACTATTAACTCATTGAATACTCTGTTACCTACATAACGGGTTGTATCCATTTCGTTCGATATTTATCAATCAATGCCATTAAAATTGCTTCTGATTGCGCATCAGGAATACCTTTAATATCACTTGCTCTAAAATGCATCTGAAATGCGCTGACTACTTTCTGTGTCTCAGGATCTAATACGCCACTCGTAGGTGTTTGATAACCATATTTCGCTAAAAGAGTTTGGAAATTAGCAATATCAACAGGCTCAGCGCTTTCTCTTCCCGCTAAATAAAAAGTCACGGTATCGTCATCAGGCCAAGCGCCTATTCCCTGTTTTGCTAACTCAGCCCATGGGAAAAGTGGTCCAGGATCAACCTTGCGTTGTGGTGCAATATCGCTATGGCCAACAACATTTTGTGGTTCAATACCATAACGTTGAATAATATCTTTCATCATAACGGCTATTGTGGAAATTTGTTCTGAAGTATAAGGAAACCATTTTCTTAATTTTCCCTGATCTTCATAACCATAATTGACTATTTCAATACCGATAGAACCATCATTCAAACCAGCACTATTTCCCCACTGGCTTAAACCTGCATGCCATGCTCTTTTATCTTCACTGACTAGATAGTAAACAACGGGTTTATTATCAACTAATTCTGGTTTAGAAGGGATTAGATAATGGCTACTCACATTCCCCGACGTTAACGTTTTTAACGATCCTTCATCATCCATTGCGGTATAGTGCATGACTAAAAATTTTACACGATTATCTTGCCCTGGGTTATTAGGAACAACTTGCGCAATATAGCTACCTCTATCAATAAGCTGAGGTTGCTGAGAGCAACCTGAAAGCAATCCCAAAGTAATAAGTAAGCCTAAGCTATAGCGATTAAAATTCATCATCCATCCTGAATAATGTTAAACAGTAAATTTAAGGCTAAATTGTAGACAAAAAACCCATATTAAAGAATATGGGTTTTAAGTTTTGGTTGTTTTTTATTATTACTTCAGTTATTACCTACTTTTTCACATCGAACTAAAGGTTCATCAGGAACAATATTCTCATCCCAAATACCTTCTTCAATATCATCTTTCAACTCTGGATATTGTCGAATATCAAATGTAGGCAGTAAACCGGCTTGACGCTGCTGGTTATAATCTTTAACTAATTTTAAGGCGACACCAGAAAGCAATATGATTGCGATTAAATTAGTCATCGCCATTAATCCCATAGAGAGATCTGCCATTTTCCAAACAAGCGGCATATCCGCTAAAGCCCCAAACATCACCATAGCTAAAACCGCTGAACGTAAAAGAAATAGCCCTGTCGTGTGATTACGCCCAAGGAAAATCATATTACTCTCAGCATAAGCATAATTGGCAATAATAGAGGTAAACGCGAAGAAGAAAATTGCAATCGCAATAAAAGTACTCCCCCAACCTCCCACACTCGATGACAATGCCAATTGTGTTAATTGAATACCGTTAATCCCTTCGGGATAACTGTCGAGCACCCCAGATGATAAAATGATCACCGCAGTGGCACTACAAATAACCAAGGTATCCATAAAAACCCCTAGCATTTGGATATAACCTTGAGATGCAGGATGTGGTGGATACGGTGTAGCTGAAGCAGCCGCATTAGGTGCTGATCCCATACCCGCTTCATTAGAAAAGAGACCGCGT
The DNA here is from genome assembly GCF_033708015.1 of Proteus vulgaris. Lineage (NCBI taxonomy): Bacteria > Pseudomonadati > Pseudomonadota > Gammaproteobacteria > Enterobacterales > Morganellaceae > Proteus > Proteus vulgaris. Next base: position 2,441,329 of record NZ_CP137920.1, read on the forward strand.
TGAATACCTTGAGTCATCGCTTGACTAATACCATAGCCAATCGCACCGGCTGCGGCTTCTTGTAAGCCAAAAGCACTTTTAAAGATTAAAATGAAAACTTCAGGTAAACGCTCAATATGATCTGCAACGACCCAAAATGCTAATAATAAATAAGCCGTTGCCATAATAGGAACGACTAATTCAGCAACTCGTGCGATCCAACGCAGACCACCAAAAATAATAAATCCGCTGGTTAGTACTAAAAAGATCCCTACATAGAGTGGTTCAAAATTAAAGGCTGAAGCTGTGGCTTGAGCAATAGAATTGGCTTGAACAGCATTAAAAACTAAACCAAAGGCGATAATTAAGAAAATGGCGAAGAGAACCCCCATCCAGCGCATTTTCAATCCTTTCGTCATATAATAAGCAGGACCGCCACGGTAATTCCCATCATCATCTTTTGTTTTATAAAGTTGTGCTAATGTACTTTCTATTAACGATGTTGCCATGCCAATTAAAGCAACGACCCACATCCAAAAAATAGCACCAGGGCCGCCCGCTGTTAAAGCAATAGCGACCCCCGTCAAGTTTCCAGTACCTACACGCGCAGCTAAACTGGTGCATAATGCCTGAAAGGAAGAGATCCCTGATTTATCTGACTTATGGCTATTTTTTAAAATAGAGAACATATGACTAAAATGTCGGATTTGTATAAATCCGGTACGGATAGTAAAGTAAATACCGACTCCAAGAAGTAAGTAGATAAGAACATATCCCCATAAAATGTTATTCGCAAAGTTTATTAGCCCTGTCAAATTAATCCCCTTATATAATAACGTATATAGCCTATCCTTACATCGCTATTGAAATAAAAAAGTAAGCAGATATCGTATAATTGAGTCAATTACTGATCCGAATCCGTCTTAAAGTAATATCAAAGATTACTGTGTGAAAAGCGAAGCAAATGTAACACAATATTGTGTGATATGTATATTTTTTGTTTATTTTTTTGCGTGTTATTATTTTATTTTAATTATCTCATTAACTAGAACAAACAATATTAAAAAATAAAAAAACCATATATATCATTATGATAAATAATCATTTCTTTATTTCATTAACTCGATAAAGTAAAGTAAATACTTTAGTCATTAAGTTAATCAGTCATTTTAGAAAAAAGAACGAGTAGATTAAAAAAACATCAATTAATAATTTTTTCTATTTATCTAAAATAAGATTTAAATGAACGATTAAAATGGTTAATTAAGGTTCTTTTTAATATTCAATTTAACATTTAAGTTGTTAACATTTTAGAAATAAAGATTTTTACAGCAATTAACAATAAATATTTTATATTGAAAAACAAATAAAATTCTTTAATATTAATAAGATATTAGAACAAGAGAAGAAATAAACTTAACTTCTTTATTTTATCACGTTTCTTTTAATACATTAATTATCATATGGATTGTTATCTTTCGTTTTTAATGAATACTGTTAATGGATTTCTCTTCTCTTTTTTATTCACTTACTATTCATTAATAACCTTATTCTTTTTTGAATATTAATTAAAATTTAATAACACTTAATTTTATATTAATAAAAAAATGTATAATCACGTAAGTTTACCTATTAACCATTAAGTTAATTTTATTTATACTATGTTTTTCCCTGGTGTTGTATTATTTTTCGCCCTGTTTCCCCAACAGGGCATTTTTTTTATCTCAATATTTCAGTGTATTATCATAACCCCTTGTCAAACAATAGAAAATAAAAAAACATGAAATGTCCAATTTATAAATTAATATTATTTACCTATTTTTAATACAAAATCCCACTCTCTTTTCATTGATCTAAATCAAATTAAACATTCATATTATTTATTCTTTGCATAAAAAAACCGCATTTTCTCTATTTTAAAATCTATTTAATCCATGTTGAAAATGCCCATTTTATCATTCGCTTTATTTAAGTTACCTATAAAGTAGTATAACAATTAAAGAGAGATAAAATTTTATTGTTATATTTAATCGCTTTGATTAAAAATTGTTCCAAATAAAATGTATTATTTTTACTTCACATAAATGACTAATATCTTTCTTTGCTTGCATTAATAAGCATCCTCTTTTACCTTACTGATATTGTTATAGAGGGAAAGATAATGAGTTATAACCTTTCAGAATTAACACAAGAAGAAAAAGATAAGCTAAATATAAGTTTAGCGGCTTCAGGCGTCGCTTTTAAAGAGCGCTATAATATGCCCGTTGTCGCCGAGGTCGTTTTAAGAGAACAACCTCAAGCATTTCAAGCCTTCTTTCAAGAAAGACTCGCATTTTATCGTGCAAGAAGCCAACACTATACTCGTTTACCTTATGAACCACCGGTAAAAAAATAGCCCACAATTTTCCATTATTTTGATAGTGGTAAAAAAAGAGATAAACCTAGGTTTATCTCTTTTTCTTTCAATTAATTAGCTATAACTTACTATCACCTATCTATTATTTAGGAGAAACATAAGTGATGGTATTATTATCACAATTAACTTGAACGTTGTAACGAAGATCTGTTCTCGCCCCTCTGACATTCAATACCATCTGATAATTATTATCCATTTTAATAATTTCATTAGCATTAATACTTGCAACAGGTTTTGGTCCTAATGCATTTTTATCATCTTGCCAACGCGGTAAACGATTTTGTAAATAATCATTTTTTACTCTTGTAACAAGTTGATTATTATCTAAATTAACGCAACTCGCAAAGGGAGCAGAACGTACAATATCTTTATTAACATTTTCGATACTTTCTGCAGATGCTCCAAAAGAAACAGCAAGTAAAAGACCTGCTCCAAGTATCCCTATTTGACCAACAAACTTGCTTAATTTCATATAACCTCCCGAAAATATCCTTTAAAACAGGATGTGTTTCCATTAAGCATAGCACATGGGTAATAACACAATTGTGACACTTGTTAAAAAAATGTTTTATTCATTTTCATCATCAAAAACGATAGAAACAGATTCACGGGTTGTATGTTTCTCTCTTAATTCTTGAGCAACTAACTGAATTGCCTCTCCACTGCTCATTCCCTCAGCCATTAGAGATTGAATTTTTTCTACTGCTTTTTGCTGCTCTTCATGTGTTAATGTAGGCATTCCTAGAAACATAATGTTACTCTTATCTTTATTAACGTCTATTTTAGATTTACATGAATGTAATCTGTTTGATTACAATTTTGTGCGAATAATACAACACACTTTGTTTACATGGTCATAAGATGGATATGCAATTACAACAACGCGAATTAACGTATACCCCTGAGCTAGCCTTGCGAGTATTTTCCCCTATTGCGTCATTGCCTTGGTCTAGTTTACTTCATTCTGGCTTTGCCGAACATCCTCATAATCGTTTTGATATTGTTGTCTCTGATCCTGTTGTGACCTTAGAAACTCGCAAGCAAACAACAACAATTAAAGAAAAAAACGGCACACTAAAACGTTCCAAAAAAGATCCCTTCACGCTTATTCAATCTGTGTTAGAACAATTCCATTTTCACCCAGAATATAATGAGTCATTACCTTTTTTAGGCGGTGCTTTAGGTATTTGGAGCTATGATTTAGGACGTCGTTTTGAAAACCTACCTGAAATCGCGAAAAATGAACTTAATTTCGCAGATATGGCAATCGGTATTTATGACTGGGCCCTTATTGTCGATCATCACTTAAAAAAAGCGACTTTGATTAGCTATCACGATATTGATGAGCGTTTACAGTGGTTAGAAAGCCAAACATCCACAGCGCTCGATTCGCCATTCACCTTAACAAGTGATTGGCAGTCAAACATCAGTAGTGATGAATATAACGAGAAAATTGCTAAAATTCATCAATACTTACTTTCGGGTGACTGCTATCAAGTTAATTTGGCTCAGCGTTTTTCTGCAAACTATACAGGTAGTGAATGGAGTGCATTCTTAACATTAAATCAAGCAAATAAAGCACCATTCTCTTCTTTTATGTGTTTACCCAACAATTTTGTGATGAGTATTTCACCTGAACGCTTTATTCATTTAGCTGATAATAAAATAGAAACACGCCCAATAAAAGGAACACTACCGCGTAAATCATCACCAGAAGAAGATGATGAACAAGCCCAATTATTAGCAAATTCGCGTAAAGATCGCGCTGAAAACTTAATGATTGTAGATTTGATGCGTAATGATATTGGTAAAGTTGCAGTCACAGGCTCAGTAAAAGTGCCAGAGTTATTTGTTGTTGAGCGTTTTCCTGCAGTACATCATTTAGTGAGTACGATTACCGCACAATTGCCTTCTCATTTAACAGCAACTGATTTATTAAGAGCGGCTTTCCCCGGTGGTTCTATCACAGGCGCCCCAAAAATCAGAGCAATGGAAATTATCGAGGAGCTTGAACCCCATCGTCGCCATGGATACTGTGGCGCAATTGGTTATATCAGTTTTTGTGGCACCATGGATACCAATATCAGCATCCGTACTTTATTGACTGAAAAAAATAAAATTTACTGCTGGGCTGGTGGTGGTATTGTTGCTGATAGCGTTGCTGAAAAAGAATACCAAGAAACATTCGATAAACTTGGTCAAATATTAACTGTTTTAAGTGAGTCTACTATCGATGACACCCATTGATACTTTTATTAATCGCTTTCAACTCACGTTACCAAATGAAAAGGTAAATCAGCCTCTTCATGCCCCAAAATCGGCAGCCGTCTTGCTGCCGATTATCAATAAACCTAGCCCAACATTATTATTAACTGAGCGTGCATCAACACTACGCTCTCATGCAGGGCAAGTCGCTTTACCCGGCGGTAAACGTGATCCTGAAGATAGCAGCCTTATTGCAACTGCACTAAGAGAAGCACATGAAGAAGTCGCTATTCCACCTAATGCCGTATCCGTTATTGGTCAATTAGCTCCTTTGCAAAGTTCTAGCGGATATTTAGTTACGCCTATTGTCGGTGTTATTCCTGCGGGTTTACCGTTACGTCATAACCCGGCTGAAGTTGCCTCTATCTTTGAAATGCCACTCAGCCATGTACTTAATGCACAACATTATCAACCATTAGATTTTCATCGTTCTGGTGAAAATCATCGTATTTATTTTTATCCTTATAATGGGCATCTCGTCTGGGGATTAACCGCCGCTATTTTGCACAAACTCGCTCTACATATTACTTAATGCGCTATTTTATATTCATCCAGTGCTTTTTATCACCGCTCTCACAACTCTACTTAGCTATTTTAAAAAAATGTTGTAAACTACATTATTAACGGGACGATATAATCGTAAAAACGATCCCTTTACTATAAATAACTATATTTTATTCTTTTTAACCCTCTCTCTTATTATTAAGGAGTCTGACGTGATTAGCGTTTTCGACATGTTTAAAGTGGGCATCGGACCATCTAGCTCTCACACCGTAGGGCCAATGAAAGCGGGTAAAGAATTTGTCGATGATTTAGTCAGCCAGGAATTGATTGCGTCTGTCACTCGTGTAGCTGTTGATGTTTACGGCTCCTTGTCTTTGACAGGCAAAGGTCACCATACTGATATCGCAATTATTATGGGGTTAGCCGGTAATGCACCAGCTACTGTCGATATTGATAGCATTCCCGGTTTTATTCGCGAAGTGGAAGAAACTGGCAAGCTACCACTAGCAAATGGCTTAAAAGTAGTTGATTTTCCAGCAGAAAGCATGCATTTCAGCAATGACAACTTATCATTACATGAAAATGGTATGACAATCCATGCTTTTGCGGGCGACAAAGAAGTTTATAGAAAAACATACTACTCTATTGGTGGTGGTTTTATCGTCGATGAAGAAAACTTCGGTAAATCAACATTAAATAGCAAGCCTGTATCATACCCTTATGCGAGCGCAGAAGAGTTATTAAAACACTGTAAAGAAACAGGTTTATCTATTTCTAGCTTAATGATGAAAAATGAGCTGGATCTCCATACTCAAGCAGAAATTAATGCTTACTTCGCTGATGTTTATAAAACAATGCAAGAGTGTATTGAACACGGTTTAAATACAGAAGGCGTATTACCAGGACCATTACGTGTACCTCGTCGTGCAGCCGCATTAAACCGCTTATTAACATCAAGCAACAGCCTATCAAACGATCCAATGAAAGTGGTTGATCTGATCAATATGTTTGCACTGGCTGTAAATGAAGAAAACGCAGCAGGTGGACGCGTTGTAACCGCACCAACAAATGGCGCCTGTGGTATCGTTCCTGCTGTATTAGCTTACTACGATCGTTGCATCGAACCCGTTACACAAGAAACCTATTTACGCTATTTTTTAGCATCTGGCGCAATCGGCATTCTTTACAAGATGAATGCTTCTATTTCAGGTGCTGAAGTAGGTTGCCAAGGCGAAGTTGGCGTCGCTTGTTCAATGGCTGCGGCGGGTCTTGCTGAATTATTAGGTGGAAGTCCAGAGCAAGTCTGTATTGCCGCTGAAATCGGTATGGAACACAATCTGGGGTTAACGTGTGATCCTGTTGCAGGTCAAGTTCAAGTGCCTTGTATTGAACGTAATGCTATTGCTTCAGTTAAAGCCGTTAATGCCGCACGTATGGCAATTCGTCGTACCAGCGAACCTCGCGTTTCTCTCGATAAAGTCATTGAAACCATGTACGAAACAGGTAAAGACATGAATGCTAAATACCGCGAAACATCACGCGGTGGTCTCGCAATCAAAGTACAGTGTGACTAACCCCCCTTATTTAAACGAAAAGCCATTCAATATGAATGGCTTTTTTATTTTAAGCTCTTTATTTTTAATTATCGATTAACCCTTAGATAACTAAAGATAATAATCATTAAATACACATTTAGAAATAATTAATATAATTTTTATATTTTAAACTTTTCTTATTTTTCTATATTAAATATACGCATTAAATATAGGTTTATTTAATATTCATTTAATTTTACAGAAAATAAAGCTTATAATTTTTAAGTGTATTTATTTCTATAAAAAATTAATTTTTTATTATAAAGATAATTAAAACCCACTATTTATTATAGGGTTAATTATTCATCACATTGAAAATTATCATTTTTTTAACATCTGATTATTATTTATAATATATTTAAAGCCACCAGATTTAATAATGATAATTATTATCAATATCATCTTTGAAATATAATAAATAATATGTTGCCTTTCAGAAATAATATGTTATCTTCTGCACCAAGTCATTGGGGAGTAGCCTGTCTTAAAATAAAAAATATTATTTTAAGAAATCTGTATCAACATACTCGCTTATTTTCATCTAGCGTGGTACAGATGCCGTAATACGGTTGGCAAGACCATAGACACATGATTGTACTTCTTTGGTTGGGGGTCAATTGTGTGTATATGGAAATACCCCAACCGAGGCTTTATTATGAGTTTCTACGCAACTATCATTCTCGCCCTAGCCCTTTCCATGGACGCATTTGCTGTCGCTGTCTGTAAAGGTGCCACATTACACAAACCTCGTTTTCGTGAAGCACTCCGTACTGGATTTATATTCGGTATTATTGAAGCCAGCACACCTGTTATTGGTTGGGCACTAGGTTTATATACAAGCCAATATATTATTCAATGGGATCACTGGGTTGCCTTTGGATTATTGTTTGTTCTTGGTAGTCGAATGATTTACCAAAGCTTAAAACGTGGTGATAATTGCCCTTGTGAAGAAGAAGCCCCACAACGCCACGGCTCACTGTCTTTAATCGCAACAGGAATTGCAACAAGTCTTGATGCAATGGCAATTGGTGTCGGTTTAGCATTCCTTCAAGTAAATATTGTTCATACTGCAATGACAATTGGTATGATGACCATGATCATGGCAACTTTGGGTATGTTAATTGGCCGTTATATTGGTCCAGTACTTGGAAAAAAAGCAGAGATTATTGGTGGGATCGTATTAATTGCTATCGGCTTTAATATTGTATTTGAACACTTAGAATTATTTATGTACGCAAAATAATCACGAATAAAGCATATAAAAAAGCTTAGGTTTAAAATATTACAACCTAAGCTTTTTTATTAGTTTAACTAAATACCTTTTATTTCACTTTATTAAGCATGGCGTTGATAGACTCGAATTAAAAAATCTGTTTCACATTCAAAGCGTTTACTTTCCGCTAATGTCTGTTTTACTTCTTCACTTGCACGCCATGCAAATGGTGTCATTTGTAATAAATCAAAAGCTTGTTTACCATTTAAATTCATCATATAAGCAACTTGATGTTCAGACACTTTATTAAACCCATCAAAATATTCTTCTTTTAATGGATGAAGATGTACTTCTGAATAAATCAGTGCTTTTAACTGATAAAGATGGCGAGGAGCGGGTGTAACCGTAACAATATAACCATTGTGCACAATAACTCTTGCTAATTCATCATGATTACAAGGGGCGTAAATACGGACAACCGCATTTAAAGAAGCATCACAAAAAGGTAAACGTTGACTTGATGCTACACAAAAATGAATTGATGAATAGCGTTTAGCTGCATATTTAATGGCAACCTTAGAAACATCTAAACCGTATATTTGTGGATTAAGCAATTTTAGGTTTTGATAGAGCTGGTTAGTGTAATAACCCTCACCACAGCCAATATCCAATACAGCGCTGTTATCTTCAGGCAATAATGTTTGTATTAACTCAGCCACTTTATCTCGCATTGGCTGATAAAAGCCTGCATCTAAAAATGCACGGCGTGCGCTTATCATTTCAGCACTATCACCAGGCTCTTTTGAGCGTTTAAATTGCACTGGCAACAAATTGACATACCCTTCTTTAGCACAATCGAATTGATGATTATTTTCACAAACCCAACTGTGAGCTTGAAGAAAAAGTGCCTGATAACATAATGGACATTGATAAGACATAGTAATATTTTTGTATAACCCAGAATAGAATTAGGAGAGATAATAACATACCTCTCCCAATCTTGCGGAAAACCTGACTCTTTATTTTTAATTTTAAGTCATGCTTTCTATGCTGAATCGCTTGTTGAGCACAACTTATCGTTGAATCAAGTTCGTTTTAATTTTTCAGTGTTAGCGATAAATAACGCAACAACTAACAGTAATATTGCACCTGATTGAATTAGCGTATCAACGGAGTCTTTATGCTCAACAATAATTAAACGCACTATTGCGGTTATTCCAATATAAATAAAATATCTAAGAGGAAAATGTCCACCAGATAAAAAATACTTAACAATAAGTGCAATAAACTCAAAATAAAGAAAGTAGATCAAAATACCTTCTAGTAATTGATAAGAGGACTCTTCTGCACCTAAATTAAATAATAATGAAGCAATGACATACGTTTCTTTGATAAGAAAACTGACCAATACAATTGCTAAAATAAGCAATCCAATGTTAAGCACCCACTGTAATATAGTGGCAATACATTTCAGTAAGTCTTCGCTTGATTTTTTCATATAAACTATAACCTATCGGTATCATTCCGTGATGTGTAAAAATAATAAAAGGTCTATTAGACAATTTTAATGGATTTACACATTTACCACACCATTTTTTTATCTTTTAGCGCCAAAACACCCAAAATAATGACGCAATAATCGCAATATTTACTTTTAAATTTCAACTTATAAGCTGATTTACCTATACTTAATTTAAGGTCTAATTATTGAAAAGGCACACTATGGCTAACAAATATCTTGTTGCAATTGATTTATTAGAAGATAGCAGAATTCAACGCATGATCGAAGATATTCACTTTCTAGCTAGGAAACCAGAAAATTATTTCCATTTCATTACCGTTATGCCTAACTTGCGCTCTTTAGAGGCTTATGGACTTAATTGTGATAGCACGTCTGTTGTTGAGAAAAAGCAACAAGCTTTAGTTTTATTAACTGAAAAATTAGAGCTATGCGTAAAACAACAATTTAACTTATCCAGAGAACAATACCAATGCCATGCTGTGATTGGTACGCCTAATTATAATATTCTAGAGTTAGCAGAAAAAATTGATGCAGATACCATTATTATAGGTTCAAGCTCACGTAACCAAAACAATATATTACTGGGTTCGACAGCCGATTATATTGTAAACAATACGTCACGTTCAGTAATGGTCATTCGCAAGTAAAAGGACTCATACCCCTTCCATTTGGCAATAAATCTACGTCATTTATTGCCAACAAGTATTCAACCATTCTCTCCGTTATAAATAGCACTAAATGTGCGTTAATTTTTTTGTTTCAATAGGTTAATTTGCTAGAATACTAACCAAAAAAAATAAAAAATCATCTCTTTTTTATCGCTATTTCTGCATTTATCATAAGTTTAATTCAAATATATTTATTTTCATTCTCTACCTTCCAAAACCTTAAATGAGATACTTATGAATCAAGATCTAAAACAGCAAATCTGTACATTTGAAGAAAGTTCTCCTGATGAAAATCCATGGGTGAATGGAAAACCGACACCAAGTGTAATCAACATTGAGCCATATAATAAATTATGGGTAACATTATTTAATCAACAAAAAGAAAATATTATCGAAAAATTAAAAGATAAATGTTTAGCTATTGAACATATTGGATCAACAGCCGTCCCTGAATTAAATGCAAAGCCGATCATTGATATTGACTTAATTGTTGCTGATCCTGCAGATGAACCAAGCTATATTCCTTGGTTAAATCAGTTAGGTTATAAACTTACGGTGAGAGAACCTTCATGGTATCAGCATCGTATGCTAAAACTAGAAACACCTAATGTGAATCTACATGTATTTGCACCTAATTGTCCTGAACATCTCAGACATATTTTATTTAGAGATTGGTTAATTAACCATAAAGAAGATAGAGAGCTATATATAGATGCAAAACTCACTGCAAAAGAAAATGTTGAAAATGTACATCAATATAATCAGAAAAAAGACCACATTGTAAAAGTCATTTATCAGCGAATTTTTGATTCACTATAAATAGCCTATTTTCTTTTTTATTTCATATCCTCACCTATTTCTAAAATGAGGATATAAATTTGTCTGTTTATTTTTATTCAAAAAATAAAGATTGTCCTGCATTGAAATCTTTTGCATTAAGGTATTTTCGTCCTAATACACCCGTACAATGACATCCATACACATCAATATTTCCATCTATGGCTTTTTTAGCACGTTGTAATGCAGAAGGTGTTGCACAGCGTAAATGCAATCCCCCTACAATCGCTTGAATATTATTATTTCCTGTTATTTTTTTTGCGTGCTCAATGATAGATTCAATACCCGAATGACTACAACCAGTGATAATGACTAGGCCTTTTTTTCCTTGCCAAACAAGAAAGCTATCATCAAGAACGTAATCATCTTCTTCACCTAATTCATGAATAATAACACCATAGCGTTTATTCACTTGGCGTTGAGTCACTTCTCCTGAATAGATAAAATTTTCCTCTAAGAGTAGCGGGGCTTGTGTTAATTCAAAAGAAAACTGTGATTCGAGTTTTACACGATCAAATAAAGGTGCTAACCGTTTAAATTTGATATTTTTATTGCCTAAAAACAGTGCTGAATAGCGAACAGAAAACAAATGAGGATGAGCAATAACTCTTGGTTTATGGGTAAAAAAATCTGTTGGCAAACGAGTCAATCCACCAAAATGATCATAATGCCCATGAGACACAACAATCGCTTTCAATGTAGTTAAATCAATACCCATTTTTTTTGCATTTGAAATAAAGGTAAGATCTTTTCCAGTATCAAAGAGAATTTTAGCTTGGCATTCATCATCTTCTAACAATAATGACAAACCAGGATAATGGTTAAGTTCAGGATTAATCGATTTGTTTTCTAGTAATGCGGTGATCGTTAACATAGGGATTTTTTAATTATTATCAGGAGATAACTTAATAGTAATTAAAAAAAGTTTTTGTTCCAAATATAAAAACTGCTAATTTGTGCGATTACCTTACCTTTTTACTTGTAGAGTCGCTGTTACGTGTGCACAAAACATAACAGCGATATAACTAAATCCTGTAAATATTCTTATTTATTGCATCTAAGCCTATTAGATTTATCGTGCCCCCAACTACCTCACCACCATAACAGAACGTTTTGCATAACGTGTAATATCTGCGGCAGTTGAGCCAATATGATAAGAATCATCTTCAGGATTATGTGAGCCAATCACAATTAAATCCGCATTTATTTCATCAGCAATCTGTAATATTGCATCTCGTGGTGTACCAATACAAATGTGAGTTTGCATTCTGTCATCAGGTAAATCAAAACGCTCGATTATTTTTTTAAGCTCTTTTTCCGCTGACGTTTTTAAGCATCCTTGATCCAATTGATCGCCATTCATAACAAGTCGATAATAAGAAGATTGTGGAAGTTTAGGAAGTACATACAAAAAATGAACATAAGGATCTTCATTTTTTGCAATATTTTCCACTAACGGAATTGCTTTGTTCATCAGGTTATCTTCATCAATATCAATGGGAACCAAAATATTCTTATACATACCGTCTCCTTTTATTTTAATTGTAGGATAGTGTATTTTTAAAAAAATACCGGATGTAGTTAACATATTTAAAAAATAATTCTTTTTAGAAAAATAACATCTGCATTCCACTTGAAATAATGGTAAAAAACAAATACAAACTTTATTTATAATGATTTTTTATTTTAATAAATATCAATTATTTTATTAGCAATAGCATTTTATTTTTAATAAAAAGCCTTATTTAATAATAAGGCTTTTCACTTTTACACTATCACTATTAGCACTATTGGATTATTTTTGAGCCAGTTTTTTCTTCTTAACGAATTGATAACCAACTGCTAATGCGATAAACCATAATGGAGTCACACTTAATGCTTGACGAGTATCATGCTCAAAAGCTAATAACACTGTCATAAATACAAAAAATGCAAGACATAACCACGACATAATAATGCCCAAAGGCATTTTATAGATAGACTTCTCATGCAGTTGCGGACGTTTTTTACGATATGCCAAATAAGAGCATAAAATCATACTCCAAATAAACATAAATAATAATGCAGAGACGGTTGTTACCAAGGTAAATACATGCATCACATCAGGAATAAAGTAAATTAATATAATTCCACATGATAGGCATAAGCTCGTAAATAACAACCCATTGGCAGGTACTGCACGTTTAGATAATTGACTAAACTGTTTTGGTGCTTCGCCTTCTTTAGATAAACCAAACAACATTCGGCTAGTGGAAAATATCCCACTATTCGCAGAAGAGGCGGCAGCGGTTAATACCACAAAGTTGACTAAACTTGCGGCAGCAGGTATCCCTATCATAACGAATAACTCAACAAATGGGCTTTTATCCGCCAAAATAGAACGCCATGGTGTTACTGACATAATAATGGCTAATGCTAATACATAAAAAGTAATAATACGGATAGGAATAGCATTGATCGCTTTCGGTAAAGATTTCTCTGGATTACGCGTTTCAGCAGCAGCAGTACCGACTAATTCAATCCCAACAAAAGCAAAAATAGCAATTTGAAATCCGGCAAAAAATCCACTTAATCCTTTAGGGAACATTCCCCCATCATTCCAAATATTTTCTAGTGCCGCCGTGTGTCCTGCTGGCGATTCAAACCCAATACTGATAAGAACAATACCAACAATAATTAAAGAGACAATGGCGGTTATTTTTATCATGGAGAACCAAAATTCCATTTCTCCAAAAAGTTTGACTGTTGCTAAATTTAAAATAAGTAACGTCAGTACACAAATAAAGGAAGTGCCCCATTCAGGAAAGTGAGGAGCCCAATAACTAATATAAGATGTTATCGCGACAATATCTGCAATACCTGTAATGACCCAGCAAAACCAATATGTCCACCCCACAAAGAAGCCAGCCCATGGTCCGAGTAAATCACCCGCAAAATCACTAAATGACTTATATTCTAAATTTGATAATAACAGCTCCCCCATTGCTCTCATCACAAAGAACAAGACAAAGCCAATTATCATATAAACAAAAATAATTGATGGTCCAGCGAGCGAAATAGTTTTCCCTGATCCCATAAATAGACCAGTACCAATAGCACCACCAATCGCAATTAATTGAATATGACGATTTGTTAGCCCACGCTGAAGAGTAGCGTTCTTTACTCTAGCGGGAGGAGAAATTTCTGTTTGATCTTCCATACCATACCTGAAGTGTTTTCATATTTTCGATGTTGTTTTCACCGCTATTTTATTTTTTGACGCGGCAATGTGTTTGCGAAATTATTGTGACACAAATCTCAGTATAAGTAATGAAAAGATCACTTTTAGTAAAATGAATGATGCTTTGATAACCAGACAAGATCCTTTCTTTAATTTATATGGCGATATTTTATCCATTTGAAAAAAAATCAAAATAAGCACTTGACCATCGCATTTGAGAGGAGAATAATCAGCACATCGGGTTGTTAGCTCAGTCGGTAGAGCAGTTGACTCTTAATCAATTGGTCGGGAGTTCGAGCCTCCCACAACCCACCAATTTTAAGCTGATAAATCAGACATTTATGCCACTTAACAATAAGTGGCTTTTTTGTTTTTATAGCTGAGTGTCGCAAAAGTGTCGCACGAGTTTTTTTATCTCTCCCTTCCGAAAGCCGAAATTTATCGATTTTATTTAAAAATAATTAGTCATAATAAATTTAATAATTAATAAAAAACATACAGAATAAAAAACTATTAAAAATAATAAAGCCAGATAATCCATTCACATTCACTCTATGTTAACCAAGCATCTCAAAAATAAATTTTCTTAATCATTTCAGTTTCAAAAATATATAACTCACTGAAAAATAAATATTCTCTAAAATGCTCTCACGTAAAATGTGGATCATCAACCCCACGTAAAGTATGAAATCTCTTTTACTATCAATGCATTAATTTTTTATCGAGATCCTTTTTCTATCACTCAAACTGAAATCACTTGAAATCTTTTACAATCATTTCAGTTTGACGCCAATGCAAAGAACCCAATCACTGCGCCCCCTCGCAATATGTTTTGTAAAAAATTCAAACTGAAATAATTTTTAGATCCAAATTGTGCAGGCGGGTGCGGAGTAGTGCGTTTTACGTGGTGAATGATTTTATTTCGTGGAGATTATGCGCCCTGTGTCGCACGCTATCAACGCGATCTATTTTGAGTTAATGCAGATGTATTATGAGAATTGAACGCCGTAGCGTGGCGTAGAAGTGGTTATATTGAGGGTATAAAAAAGCCCGCAAGCGCGGGCAAGGATGGTAACAATTTTATCACCCAATGACAGGTGAATACTTCTTCTTAAGTCCTGTTGATTTAGTGCCTGTGTTGCTAATGGCAGAGGCATTTAATGGACTGCCCGTGTTGTTATGAGTATGGCTTGCCGTGAGTGTGGCCAGCTCATTGACGACGTCTAGCGTATCTAACATGCACTGCATCACATTCAATTGTTCATTACCCAAATAAACAACGGGTGCCATGATTTTTTGCATCGCGCCTGCAATACTTGAACGCACTGCCCCGATTTTTTCCTCCAGTTTCTGACCAACATCAATCGTCATATTTTGCCCCACAGCAATAACTCTATTGGCTTGCGTTGCTTGGCTAAAATCACCTTCTGCAATTTGCATAATAGCACCTGCCATTAACGTACTTGTGCCAATGACTGTCGTTTTATCGGTGGCTTGTACGGTGGTTTCTCTGGCGATAACGGTGCGATTTTCCGTATCAGTTTTCACCTCACGATGCATCGACTCTTCAATAATTTTCTGGTCAGTTTGACGATGCCATGTGCCGTCCTGCGTAACCCGTTGTGATACCTCTTGGCGTTGCTGTTGCAGTTGTTCGCCTGGCTTAATGTCGGGCAAGGTATTGCCATGACTTAACACTTGGCGAATAAAAGGTTTATCTGCACGGCCATTTTCAAACGCAATTTCAACCATTGAACCCACAGGTGGATATTGAAACATCCCCGACTCATTGCCTGCCATGGGCAACGGTAACGGCACTGCGTGATAAACGGGTGCCACATCATTGCCGTCAGCATCAACCATTTGCACGTCAACGGCGTATTTCGGTCTAAAGGGGTCTGAAATATCCCCCGCGGTGGTGTTTTCGGTGGGTGCTTCAACACGGGCAAATTTCGGCAAGTGCAACCCTGCAGAAAGTTCGGGGTAAGCATTATCAATTTGTTGCTGGGCTATGGTGCGGTTTTCGGCTCGTCCTGTAATCGCATCGGGGCTAATCCATGTTAGCGTCATATTGTCGTTATCCAGTGCCACACGCTCTAAGCGTTTATCGTTAACTTTCACACCAGGGCGCAAACTTTGCACCATCGGGATAGTCATTTGATTACCGGCACGTTGTTCAGAAGAAAACTGATTGTCTATTTCAATCTCTTTATCTTTCCAAAATGAATCATTCCAGCTTCCTACGAACACGTCACCGTCTGGTGTTTGATACCATACGTAATCGGGAATATTGAAGACTTTGCCCAGGCTATTTAATAATTGATAACCCGTACCGTTATGGGTGTAGTGTGGAATTGGGGTATTCACATATTCGGCACTCGGTAACACAAAATGTAATCCGCTGTGCTCTTTTAGATAATCGGTGATCTGTTTTAAGGTGGGATGCTGAAAAGAGCATGGCCACATTCTGTCGAATACGCCAACCAATTCGCGCACGAACAATTTTTGAAAACCATTTTGTGACGGTTGCGAACGCTCCACATAGCCCGTGAAATACCGTAATAGTAAATCCGTGTAGCCAATATCAAGGCGCACCAATTTACCCGTGTAGTCTGTGTCTGTTTTAGCAGTAATAAACCCTCGGCCACATTGAGATAATTCCAGCACCATTTTAACGTCAACGAGGTGTGTTTCATCACCCGATAAATAAAGTCGATTAATTGATTTCATTTAAATATCCCACCGAGTCCGTCGTTAATTGGTTTTAACACCTCTTTTTCAAACCGACTCAATTCCTGCTCTTGTTCTGGCGCTCCTTCTCCGTTGGCTTTCGGCTTATCACTCATGTTTTGTGTTTTAGCCTTAACTTGCCCTGCCGAACGACTCTCACGTTTTTCGGGTACCGATAAATGCTCACGCAGAGTAAAAGTAATTTGCCAAGCTTGCTTGCCGTCCATTTTTGAAGCATCGATGCCATTAGTGAATGTGCCCAGGCGAAAATTAATCGCGCTGGCCATACGGTTGGCCACACGGTAACGTTTTAATAATCCGTTTTCTTTAGCTTCGGCCAAGGCAAATAAACGGGTTAGCGTTTTTTCTTCGGTAAAAGGGATCGTGCCCGTGATGCGGAGTTCTTTGGGCTTAATGCCCTGCTCACTATTGACGGTACTTGATGACTGCCCCGACTGGTCTTTATCTTGATACATCATGGAGGGTGTAACCGTGAGGTTTTTTAATAAAATCGCTTCACCGTCCAGCGCCAATGTAATGATTTGGCTGACTTTCGGTGTGTTATTTTCGTTGAGTGGTGTCTGTGTCATGCATCATTCCTTTGATTGCATCAATATCGCCCGCAAACAATGTGGCCAAGGTATAAACCGCATCTTGTTCAGGGATTTCTTTTTTCATTTTGTCCGCTAATTCTGCGCCGTTACCTTTTCCCTGGAACACCCAAACCGTGGTTGATTTTCCCAGTAAGCCCGCCAATGAATCAGCCATGCCTTGCAAGATATTTTTTCGACTTTCCGCAAATCCTTTTACGCTAGAAAGTAACCTCGCCACACTTGCCCCGCTTGAGGCTTCACTTTTTGCTTTTTCAATTAATCCCGCATTGATTACCGCACGGCTATTATTGGTTGATAACGTTTGAGGTTCAGGAATACCCGCTAACGTTTTAGCGGGTATCTGCATTTTGGTGATATTCAGGCTTTCGGCTGTTTTGGCCATACGTTCAACTTGGCTAAACACAGGCAAAGGCAATACGCCCGAATAGGCTTGAATTGCATTGATAAACTCGTCATGAGTACGGGCACAAATCATTGTCACCATAATATCAACCTCACCCGCTCCCTGAATTTTATTCGCAATATAATTAATCGCATTGGTGGGGCTTAAATAACTGCCTGTGGCGGTATTCTGTCCGACACCATAAATAAAGGGATGAACGGGCAATAACGAACAAGTAACGCCTGTTAAATCGCCTGATAGTGAAAACTGCTTACGTTGCCATTTCATAGTTAATACCCAATTGCTATCCAGTAACATTCTGTTTTAACTGTCGAGCCACTTGGTGTTTTTATAGAGAAATTAAATGACTCTTTTTTTATTGCTGATTGATTAATAATTGCACCATCAGAATTACCAGAAGCATTTATTCTAGTTACTTGCACATTTACACTATAATTGGTTGATGAAAATGCCACTGGAAATATGATTACACCAGGTAAGCTATATCCCCACTGAAAAATCACACCAGTATCACCGCACTTCCACCATCCAGACTTGTCCTTCTTAGCTGAGTTTCTAGCGCCAGCCCCCACATCTCCCGCGTTTAATGTGATATCTGCATTTAACTGCTTACCATTCACTTTACGAGTATTAGGCACACGACCATTGGCATTGTTATTGGCATTATTGGCGGTGGTTTGTGCGGTATTGGCTTTACTCACGCCATCATTGGCGGTTCTTTGGGCATTGTCAGCCTTAGTTACGGCACTATTTGCCGTATTTTGTGCATTAGTCGCCATGGTTTTGGCTTCATTGACTTGTGCGGGCGTGGATGCGCCCACATCGCCCGCCGTTAATGTGATATCTGCATTTAACTGCTTACCATTCACTTTACGAGTATTAGGCACACGACCATTGGCATTATTATTGGCATTATTGGCGGTGGTTTGTGCGGTATTGGCTTTACTCACGCCATCATTGGCGGTTTTTTGGGCATTGTCGGCTTTAGTGACAGCACTATTTGCCGTTCCTTGGGCATTATCGGCTTTAGTCTCCGCTCTATTTGCCGTATTTTGCGCATTGGTGGCCATGGTTTTGGCTTCATTGACTTGCGCGGGCGTAGCTGCCCCCACATTTCCCGCCGTTAACGTAATATCTTGCGTACCATCAAACGGCACCCCCGAAATTTTGCGCGGTGTCGCTAGCTTTTGCGAGGCAACGGCCGTTCCCGTTGACGGTAATCGGGTATTAGCATTGTCATTCGCCGACTTGGCTGAAGCCATAGCGTTATTATGTAAATCAGTCACTAATTTTTGTGTCGGAGCTAATGCCTGGCTAGTGCCCGTTTTATCCGTTAGTTGGGTAAATCCTTTTGCCGTCAATGTTGCATCGGGATGATTACGGGATTTTTCGTGCGCTTTTAACGCATCATCTAATTGTTGAAAATCCAGTGTCCCTTTAGGGCGTAAATCGGTAATTTGCCCATCTGCTGAAATCGACGCAATCGCAAACACAAAATGCGGAAAACCCGCGTTATCGATATAGTTTTTTAAATCAGGCTTAACGGTCAGTTGAATCTGAGTTTGCCAACGACTGGTAATGTTTCCTTGGTAACTGACATCAGCATAAACCTTGGTACTTTCCGCTGGCACGGTGATATTCTGGTTTGAGGTTAATTCCGCTCGTAATCCACCAATGTAACCAATACCTTTTGTGACAAAATATTGATTCCCTGTTTTACCCACTAAAAACGCATCGCCAAAAAAAGAGGCTTCACCGTAATTGTCGGTATTAACCAGGCGTTGCATTTCATCTATGCCAGAAAGCCTAGCGGTAAAATCAATCTGCCACATTTCTGCTGGGGTATTGATAGCGGTTTCTTTGCTGGCACCTAAATACTCCAACAAGAAAGAACGGGTTAATACGTTACCCTGTTGCCCTGCTTGGGTTTTAATTTTGCGTTGGGTAGGTGCGTGCACAATCATCGCTACCGTGCCAGATTTTTTATTTAATAAACCAATCCAATTAAAATCAAAATCTCCAATTTCAGCACCAACAGTAACCGAATAGGCCACCGCATTTTGATTGACGACGCCCGTTTTATTTACCATTTGACGATGCACAATGTATTTTGCATCGGGCAACCCTTCATTGCGGTCAATCGGTTTTTCAAGCTCTAAATTCGGGATATGTGCAAAGACAAATTCGTCTAATACAATCAAGTTTCCATCAATCGACTCTTGGGCTTTCCAGCGCTCAAATGCCGTTGTAATAATAGATTGTGACATTTGTTACTCTCCTTGTAACAATGACGCGCTAAAGGTCTGATATTCACAATCAGCCCAACCAAAACGCATCACTAATTGATTATTGGTGATCACTTCAAAACGATAACGGCGACAGGTGCGCCCATACTGGCGAATAATGCCCATTAATAAATCGGGATTACCTGCGATTTGCCCGTCACTAACCCGTAAAATAATGACATCCCAATCAATATCAGGCTGGCGCTCTAACAGCTCGACATAGCCCACACCGAGGCGCTCAAAAATAGCAATAAAGCCACTGACCGAACCCGCATCGCGCGCATTAATAAACGCAAACTTTACGCGCTTGCGAAATAAATCTAATGGCTCGCCTTTAAAACGGTGAATATCGCGTTGATACGCAAGCACCGATAACAATTCTTCTGAGCAGGTTTCTGCGTCCAATTGTTTAAGTGGCCATAACATCCAGTCATAAACACCCGACCAAAATTTGCGCACCGCATTTAACAGCTTTGCGGGCTCACCTTTGTTCATCCATGACGGCAAATTTAAGCCTTTTAATCGTTCCTTGAAATCAGGCATCTTGTAACTCCACGGTCAGCGATTTTAAACGGGGCACACTCAATTCACTGATAATGTCTGTTTGATTAAATTGCAGGGAATCGACCAGGGTAAAATGGCGGTGAATTTCACGACCTAAGTTAGAGAAAGAAAAACGCGAGTATGGCCATGTTTTTTTCACGTCATAACTGGTGTTTTCACGAAACGCACAGCGCACCAGATTTTCAATATCTTGTTTGAGTTTGCTCTGCTCATTAGCGGTTAAGTTGGTGATATTTTCCACATACACCGTCAATGTAATGGCGTGTTGTGTTTCAGGCATGGTCATACATTGCATATCATCACCGTGTCCGTGATGCCCTTGTGTATTGACGTAATCATTGACTTTGTCGATAAACGGCTGGCTAATCACGCCACTGTCTAACAGTAAATAGGCATTGGCGGTACCCGCGCCTCGAGGCGCATCATGTAAAAAGAAAATACGGTCAATGCTCAAACCCACCACGCTGGCAATCATCCCTTGATATACCGCGTCAGTATGATAGTTCCCCACTAAATTATATTGGTTACGGCAACGATCACGTAAATCATCATCGCTCTCTTTATCTGCACCCGGCACTAATAACCAGTTTTCTTCATTTTGTGCCCGCTCAATACCTGGCACGGCAACGGGTAAAATACGGAAATAGCCTGGCGCGAGATTAAAGGCGCCACCTGCATCACTGGCATCAACCGCAATCAAGGCAGACTCTTTTTCAATCGTGACCGTTTCCGTCGTCACGACACTGTAAATCTGCCCGTTAATGCGCTCTGTCTGCACGACGGTGCCCGCTGGCACTGTGACACTGTTTTGCCCTGCTACACGATAAAAGCGTACTTGTCCTTTGGCTTTCGTCGCAGGCTTACGTTGTAGGTTCACACCCCATGCGAACATTTCTAGCCACGCCCCCGATGCGGTAGCCAGATACATATTGGTGAACACCAAATTAATCAAGGCGTCTTTGAGCCATTGAACGGGGGTTGTGACAAGGGTATTAATCAAACGCCAAAACGGTGACATAGAAGAAGTGTTGGTAATTAAGCCTTCTTCTTTCACTATGTCATTAAATTGCTGATTAATGTCATCGGCAGTAATGGGCATGCCGTTGTCTTTTAATGCCAACTCATAGTCAATTTGTGGACGTTGTTTATTCGCCATAATTTACCCCGACACTAATACGGCCAAAATCATAGGTATCTGCGGTCACCCATAATTTTTTTACGTTTTCTTCATCAACGATAATCGTGCCTGGAATCAGTCGCACATCATCTTCAACCAGTAACACAATCTGCATCCGAATATCGGCGCGCAAAGTAGGGCTACGTTCGGCGACTAATTGTGTCGCTAAACCACTTTCAATAATCGCATGTGCAATGTCTTGTGTGATACTTTCACGGTTATTACACAATTTAGGCTCAAAGCCTGCATTGAGCGTAAAGTCACGCTCGGTTATCAATAAATCAATGTATTTCGCCTGTTCCATGGCTTCTATCCTTAATTAAGCGCGCTCCACTCTTCCAAATCCGCGGGTGACATCACATTGCCATTGTTGATCGTGATATTTCCGTATTGTCTGCGATTATCAACATTGGTTTGATTGTTATTAATTTCTTTATTTAAACCGCCTTTATTAATGCCTTTTAAATCCCCACCCGTTAATAATGACGGCTGATAATCAAAACGGCGGTTAGGTTGATTTTGATTAATGGCATTAAAATCAGGTTGAACCGGCACACTGGACAACGCCGAATTGACGACGGCGGTTTCAGTTTCTTTTAAATCAATGCTCACGCCAGGGAGATAATTTAATTTGCTGGCCACCGCATTAAACACGCTGTTAAAACTGTCACTTAACCAATTCCAAAGCCCATCAAATACGCTCTTAATGGAATCTGAAATACCATTAAATGTGTCACTGATAGAGAAGTTTTCAAACCAACCGCACAAGGCATCCCAACCGCCTGCGACCCCATTCCATAAATCGGCAAACAGTTGTGATACCGTGTTATAAATCGCAATAAAGGCTTGCACAGGTGACAATGAGAAAAACCATTGGCACACGGCATCCCAACCTTTGGCAATGCCTGCATACATCAAATTTGTTATGCGGGTAATGGATGCCCAAAAACTGGCAAATACGCTAACGGGATTGATGCGTTCTAAAAATTGAACGGTAGCATCCCAGCCCTTAATAATATTGGTTTTTACGCCATCCCATTCCTTCACTATCCATTTCGCGCTATTCGTAAATGCAGTGGCAACCATCATTACCGCTTTAATGGTCATTCTTAATGGGAATGTCAGTAACGCAATGGCTTTCGCCACACTCTTACCAAACGCCTGCCCCGCAATCGTGGTTTTATTCAGTGTCTTTTCTGAAAACTCAATAGGGGTAAGTAAATCCGTAAACCAATTAAAAACCGTTTTGACCGCTTCCCACACGACACCCAACGCTTTACCGATGTCCTCAAACATGGAACCAACGGGCGACATAGAGTCAAAGGCCTCTAAAAAACCTTGCACAAAACCTTTAAAAAACGCCTTGATAGGTTGCCAAAATTTCACAACTGCGATCGCAATCAGGGCAAACAAGCCGATTAACAATAAAACTGGCCATGTGATAGAGGTAAATCCTAATGCTGTGGCAAAAGAGGCAATTTTTGTGGTATTTAAAAATCCCGTCAGTTTAGCGAGAGAACTGCTAAAAAAGCCTGTGGCTTTCGTCACTAAATCGTATTTGCCTTTCATCAGTGAGAGCAACACGCCCCCCGTTTTCCACAAAGGCAGAATACCCACCCACAGCAATCGACCGATACCCAACACGATATTCGCCATGGCACCCATTGCAGTGAAGGCAATAAACCCCGTCACCACATAACCAATCGCGCGGGCAATATTTGGAAATAATGTTAACCAACGCACGAGCATTTGCCCCATATCGGCAATTTTATTAATCAAGGGCACAATCACAGGCAATAATGTCATGCCGACCGCAATGCGGATAGACTCCCAAATCGACAATAACCGTTCCCACGGATTGGCTAACATACTCGCCATTTCTGTGGCACGTTTCATCCCGTCGTCACCGCCTAATGCCGTGATATTTTTTCGCAACACATCGACGTTATTAAACAGCGATTTAACGACAATAGCGGAATCGCCAAAAGCGTCCTCTATTTCTTTTTGTGCCTTTAAATTGCCCGCAATCGATTTGCCGTATTTGCCTTGCAGTTTCTCCAGCATTTCGGGCATCGTCAGCATTTGCCCTGACGCATTAACAAACGATAGACCGAGTTTTTTCGCCCCGTCCGTTGCTCCTGACAGAAACGACTCATATGCGCCACTGGATTCCGTGCCTAATGAGCGTTGTAGTTCCCCTAATACCGCTAACTGTTCATCAATACCAACCCCAAATTGTGTACCCGCAGAGCGAGCCCCTTCCATCAAATCAGTGATTTCAGCCATAGAAGTGCCGAACGTTTGCGACATAATAACGGCCTTGCCTGCCAGCGCTTCCGCGAACGTCACTTTGCCCACGCTATCAGCATAGCCTTGAAATTGGGAAAACATTTTCCCCATATAGGCATTGGATTCTTCGGCAGTGGTTTTTAGTGCTGATGCCGTAATGTTGCTGATTTTGGTTAGTTGCGGGAGTTCATTATCAGAAATACCACTAATGGCCTTTCTGATAGAAAGAGAAGATTCAACGAATTGCACGGCGGATTTACCGTATTGTGCGCTAAAGGTCAGCGCATCATTGGTAATTTTTTTCATCGCGCCATCGTCTACACCCGTGACTTTTGCCATGTCGAGTGCGTCTTGAATAGCTAACGCGGGGTCTAAAACGTTTTTCAACGCAAAGACAGAGCCAGCCAAGCCAGCCCCACCGACCGCGATATTTTTAAATGCTTCTTGTGAGGTTTCAGCGAATTGAGTCACGCCTGCTTGCACTGCCTTCAAGGGCTGAGTGACTTTATCAATCATGCTGAGTGTAAAATCTAATGTACTCATCATTCACCCTTGAAAGCTAATGCAATGCCATTTGCGACCGCAATGCGGTGATTTTCTGTGAAGTGGTTATCTAGCCAAATTGCGCATGCGAAGCTGTCGATATCATCCTGTTCATGAGGGAGATAGTGCCGTCGTAACGCCATATATTGTCCGAGGGCACTGCGTTCAATCGCTTCGACTCGCGCCGTTAGTTTTTTAGTTCAATATCCAATTTAGGTGCGTATTCTGAATTCACCTTTTCCAGTAATTGCATCGCCGAACCTGGGATATTCAAAACCTCTGTTAAGGCTTCTTTGCTTTCAGGGGTAATAATTCGGCGTAAATAAGTGACAGTGGGCGCGACTTTATCCGTTGCTGAAATTTCATTTAACCAGCCGTTATACGCCGTCATATTCGGCTCAAAAACCAGTTCTTTACCCATCACGACTAAGGTAATTGTATTTTTCTTGGTACTCATTTTTCCATCCTTTGACGAATTTCGTCCGTTAATTGGTTGTGCCGAACGGCACATTTTCCGTAAATCTCATGGTATTTTAATAATGCAGTGGCTAAATCTGCCCCTGTATTACCGTTTAGTTTCGGTAAGGTTGTCGTGCATTTTGTCAGTAGATTTTCCTGATAAGGCACGTTCGGTGCGCTCAATGGCGTCGTTGTACATCCTGATAAAATCATCACTAACACAAACGTGAGTGAACACAGGCTTAATAATTTCGGTGCGTATTTCAGGCGGTTGCGCATTGGCGAGTTCCTCCAATTTATTTTCTAACGTCCTTGCTGATTGACTCGCTAAATCGTGTTGAGCCTTTAAACTGGCGTTATTAACTTCATTAGCTGTTTTTAATGCGACCAGTTCAAGACTGTCTTGATGCCAACCTTTAACCAACCAGCCAGCTCCAAAAGCTAAAATAAACGCAAAGATGATCGCCGTTGCTTGTTTCATTATTTCACGCCGTTGTGCTCTAACGAGTAGTGATTACCGTCATTGAAACGACCGCCCCACGTACCGCCAATGGATTCCCAATATTCGCCAAGTGGCTGATGGTCAGTTGTCTTGGTGAGATAAACACCCTCTTTAAACAGGTTAAAATCCACGGCCAATCGCTGAGTGTGTAAGCTGTTTTTAATACCAGTGCCTGATTTAGCGTTTAACTTTGCTTGTTCTTCTGTGCGATACGCTTCTGAAAATGTCAGTTCATAACCGTTGTCATAAGCAAAGAGGATCAAGTCTGCAATCATGCGCGTAAACTTGCGTTGTTTTTCGCCGAGTGTCATTTTTTCAACTTCCCTGTCAGTAAGTCACTGCCTCGTTTTTTCAGCCATAATTCCACTAACTGAAAGCCTGCAATACCTAACGCTGAACCTAGCCCCGTAATCGCCAGTGGCGAAAGACCAGGGATCCAAATCAACAATCCCCCTGCCATTAATGACACTGCCGAACCCAAAATGACACGACCAATAAAGAGGCGTAACGTAATGGGTTCACTGCCTGACATCATTTTGCCAATCGCAATTAAAGCGCCCAAGATAATCAAAGAAATCAGTGTTTTGTTATGTTCTTCCATGAACAAAAATCCTTTCAATTACAATTTATCTGTCAATTCAGACTCTAAATAAGGAATGCCGTTAATACGCACAAAATCGGGGGAAGTGACAATATATTTAATTTTATGCATCAGAACAGCACCGCCTTTTGATTCTGCATCCAAAATATCAGTGAAATTTAATTTGCAACCAAACGCCTCAACCTTAAATTCTTCCGTACCTGCTTTCGCGTACCACATAAGGTCAACTGTTGGAATTGCACGCCATGAACCTGCTTGACGTGCTTTGGCAGTGAAAATGGATAAATATTTTGTCGCTAATTCGATTTCGCCTTCAGCAGAAACATCGCCATTAATAAACCCATCAGGCACCCCTTTCGTTTGAGCTACGGCAGTGTTATCTGTAACAGTTAAACCCACTTTGTCAGCATGGACTAAATCGCCATCCATATTAAAATCAATCGACTGCCCCGAAATCCGTTTTCCACTCATTATTCATTCTCCAAGGATGTGTCTAACAGAATGCCAATGGTGATCCCTTTCGGGCATTCATAAGTTCTCACCGTGATATACACTTCAACGTTATTTTTGTTTTTCCATGTAATAACCACATCGCCTTCTTTCGGTGGTTTTACTTCGCCTGGGAAACTCACCCCATTAATTTGCGTACTGCGTGACATTTCACGTAGCACTTTGGCAAAGTAGGCTTGATGAGCTTCAATGCTGGACGGGGTACTGTTTAAACTGCGGTCGGCAATTTTGGCAATCGCACGAATACGCACCGTGCGCGCGACTTTATCAACAATACGCAAGTTTTCGATTGACTGATAATCACCCACTTCAACGTCTAATGTGCGACCGTCAGACCAATAAATGCCGTCATAATCGGGGTACCACATCGGCACACTAAAACGCTGTTTTTCCAACGCTTGCAGTGTCGCCAAATCAAGGCTTTTCCCCGTGCCGTCTAATGGAAGATACGCACTACCTAAATCGGTTAATGCGCCCGTTTTAACGCGTGCAGGGCTATCTGCAATCGTCACCGCACGGTTACATAATCGCCCAGCCAGAGCACCAGCCTCATTTCCCCATAGCATTGGCACTAATTGAATGGCGGGTTCCGCTTCCCCTTTTGATAAAGCAGACAAGCGTTCAACATAGCCCGACCATGCTTCATCGTCTTGCGTTGCACCGACACCTAAAATGGCAAATAACCAGCGCCCGTGTTTTGCGATTAAATCAGAGCGTAGGGATTTAGCCGATTGAATAACGGTTTTTGTTGCATCACCAATTAATACATACCCTTCGCAACTGGCAACTGCTTGTGCATCTATCACCGCGTCAACAAATGCCAATTCTTCCGCATCCTCTGCTAATACATGCACATAACCTGACCAGTTTTGACCTGCGTTACGCATCGCCGATAACACGTTACTTTTTAACGAGCTATCTGGCGTTCCTAACACATCATCGAAATCGGTTTGCGTATTGACCGCAATAGTTTTACCGACATTGGTTTTTCCTTTACCAATAAACAGCAAAATGCGCTCAATTTCCTTTATTTCGCCTTGAAGTTGGTTATGTTGATTAACCTGAACAGTTGGCCACATAATGAAATTCCCTTTCTATACACCGTACCCGATGCCTTGTAATTGTCGTTCCAGTGACTTAATAAAATCCTCATCACTGATACCGAGAAATACCCGTGATGGAATATCTACTTCCCACGAACTTTGTGGGGATTTACCGCTTAATTTGCGAATTAATGCACCTGCCTGGAAAAAAAACATATTTTCCGTAATTTCTTTTAAAGCAGGCTTTTTCCAACGTTTCCCTTTTTTCACTTTATAACCAAGTGCGCGTAATTTTTTAGCCTGTTTGGGCGTCGCTTTTTTATCTTGCGCCCCTTGTGAGATATTGCTGTCTTGTGCGTTTTTACGGCTAATTTTTGCTGTCATGCCATTTTGTTGGCTATACCCCACAACACCCGCGTCAATGGGTTTATTGCCATTGCGATAATTGCCACCGCTAAGATAAATTCGCACCATCTCTTTTTCAGGCATTTCGCGGATATGCATCATTGTCGGCATATTGCGGAGCATCTTTTTTTTGTAATTACCGTGCCTGCTCTGCCATGCTTCCCCATCGGGATTACTCTGTTTTCTGATATTGCGCTTTGACGCAACGATTACGCCATATTTTGCAATTCGCCAAAGTAATCGCTGGCGCTTTTTCTGGGGCAATTCCAAGTCTTTTAATTTGGCTCTTAATGCCTTTAGTTGTTCTGCGTTTAATTGCCCTTGAATGCTCATTTCACACCACGGGGGATCACATCAATATTTTCAGCAAATAACACTTCTGGGTTAGCTAATGACCAACGTTTATCGTCAAATGGCACAATGCCGTTTTCATCTTCTTTTAACACAATGGCGTCGCTTAATTTAAGGGTGACAACAACCATTGCGATATCCTCGTCCACATCAACATCAATCGTCGGTGGTTCATCATCAAAATCGGGTTCAGTTAAATCTGTTTTTAACTCTTGATACCAGGCCTCAATCAAAATAGGGATATAACGTGTATCTATTTCACGATATGGCCAACGTCCCCAAGCAATTACCGCATCATATTCTTGCGTTAAAATTTGATATTGTTCTTTATTCGACTCATCTTTACCCAAATCTCTGTGAGCACGTTTAAAAACAAGTTCATCCACTTCGCTACTAAATTCTGTCGCAAATAAGGATTCAGGCAAATTTGCACGTAAGAACGCAGTCAATTTTTGTAGTCGGGTCATATCATTTTCACCGTAATGCGAGGCAACTGTTTCATATTGCGAATAACAAAAGTTGATTCCGCTAATAACCGTGACCGTAATTCGTCGCTTTCTTGCTGTGGGTTGGGCGTTCGACTGACAATCGACAAATATTCACCCAATAAATCCGCTTTTGCCCTGGCATACACCGCTTTTTTATACTGCGCACAAAGGGCATTAACGCCTTTTATTTTTGCGCCTGGGGCGTCTTTTGCCTGATTAACACCTTTTGATAGCCAATAACTTTTCACATCTTTTAATTCACAATTAATTTCCGTGACCGTGGTTAATAATGCATCAGCAATAAAATCGGCATCGATATTGGCGGGAATAGCGCGACTTTTTTGAAAATCACCTAAATTTAAATCAGGCCAAAATTCATCATTTGTCAGTTCTTCATTTTTATAGGCAATGCCATCGCCATTTAACATGCTGACCTCTAAATAAAAAAACGGGCGAACAGGTTTCCACGACCAATAAACAATCAAATTGTTTTGTCTCCACCCTGCCCGTTTTGGCTTGCGGTAGTCTTTACGCTTGCTCTAATGCCCGTAATCGTGAGGCAATGCGCAAACGATGCGTTTTAACCCCACTTTTTGGGTTTAATTGATGTGCTCTAGCAAGATAGGCATCGGCTTGATTCAACGTATCAACACAATCAATTGCGCTGGCTCTTGCATCACCCACATCGCCTTTTAATAACTCTAACGCGTGGAATTTAAACCACTTCGCTTGTATTTTTTCGTGAACTCGCCAAATTTCTGTGACATTCTTAAATGTCCTTGAAAAATAGGGCTCAATGGGGTTTCCTGCTTCCACTTCTAACTGTGCCCATGCAAGGATGGTATCAGCCACAAAAGCAGGGAAACCGCTTTTAAAATTGTCGGGGGTGCGCTGTCCTTGCGCGATGGCGATATCCGCCCAGTCCAGTCCTTTATCGAACTCCCCCACATCAAATAGCCAAATGACGCAATACACAAAAATCGGGTTTTGATACACTTCACCTTCATCTAAATAGCGTTGTGCCGTCGGTAGATACATGGGCAATAATTCATCTCGTTTCATGGCCACACGTTCATATGTTTGATTGAGTGCTCGCAGTCGTTTGACATCCCGCTCAATGGCACGCGCTTGAAGATGCATACTTTCACCGTCAGCAATGGCAACTGCCTGTCGCTGTTCAAGTTTTTGTTGCATTTCAATTTTTTGCTTGTGTCTTTGAGCGGGTGATAGCATGACGCTTAACCTTCTACTTTTTCAGTCGGCTCGGTGACTTTACCGATAGTCACAGCAGATTCGTCGATAGCTGCATAAAGCTCTGGTTGCTCAATGGCATAACCTTCATTACGCAGATATTTGTTTTCATACTGTTTACGGTCTTCAACAAACTCCGCTTTACGCTGACGGGTATTACGTTGCGTATAGATATGAAGATTTGTTGGGATGGTGACTACCATACGTTTACCAGGCATAAATGGTGGAACCATAGCAGGACGGCCAGCAATCGTAGAACCGAGCATTTGTGCAGCAATCTTTTCTGTTGGCTTATCAGCACCTTGATATAAGCGGTATTGTTCTGCAGAAACTAAATCAGCACCAACCATGACCACTAAACGTGGATCATTTCTAAATTGTGGCGGAATACAGGTGTTAATTAAATCTGACGCCATGGCATCTAATGAACGGTAATCACCGCTATCATCTAATGTAATTGCATCAGTCAGAACTTGAGAACCCTTATTCCACTCTTTAGCGATTTGATGCCAGCCTTTGTTAACATCTTCACCATTTGGATTTTTAACTGGGTCAGTATTTTCTGCAACAGATTGACCATTCCAACCAATACGAAGCATATCTAATGCAAAAGATTCTTGAACAAAGGCTTGCATGCGATTAATAAATTCTGCTTCACCGCCTGAATTTGCCCAAACTGACAATAAATCCCACGGTAAAATCGCACCCGAATCTGTTTCGACTAATTTATAGTCATTACCATCAACACCAACTTTACGACCAAAGCGACCATCTTTAGAACGTCCCGTAAAGAGACCAGGATTACCTACGGAAATAACTTGCCCTGTTAATTGGTCAACATCAGCAACAGTAATCATTCTTAGAAATTCAGATGTTTCTAATAATGCGTCACGTAATTGTGTTTCTTTAGGTTCAGTTAAATAAAAATATTTACTAACATTAGGCACACCGCATGATGCAGAAAATGCGGCTCTATACGCATTCCAATACTCACTAGCACGTTGATTATTTAATGACATAACAATCCCCTTACACTAGGTTAGCAAAGCGTTTTTCTTTACTACCGCGTGGATTTTTACCAGGGATGCGTGTTGCCACATCATCCAACTTACTGAATTTACCTAAAATGGAAGATAAGTTATCTTTCAATTGTTTAAATTCAGGTGTATCAACAGCATCTTTGATGACTTCCACATCCTCTTCAACATCATCCACTTTTTCTGTTGTTGAAGTCAGTTGTGTTTCAATTGCTGTGACACGAATTTCAAGCGCAGATAATGCTTCCGCAAGTGCTTGCATTGCATCAGAGGCACCTGTTTCTTCTGGTGTATCATCAACACTTGGTTCATCAATATTGAAAAAACTACGCCAGCCTTTTCCTTTAGCCATTTTTTCTTCCTTAAACTGTTTAACTTCATCAAAAACCAACGGTTTTAATGCACCATAGCGAAACTTCTTACCTTTTTTATTAAACTGCAATCGGTCAGTACCAACGCTGGCTGGCGAACAAGTCACGCCAAGCCCTTCAAGATAAGTTTTCCCTGTTCCGCGAAAATTACCCGTTGGGGTAAACTCTGCGGAGGTAAAAAGCAATTGGCCGTCACGATTCGCTTGTAATAAATGCTGATTAGGACGTAGCCGAGCATAAAGTTTTAACGTTCCTTCTTCGTCACGTTCAGCTTTTAGCTCTAACACTTCGCCCATCGAACCGAACCAGCGCTCATGCTCTGGCCAAATACAAGCGGTATAGAGTTTGCGATCATAAAGTTCAGCAGAATCTAAAATCCAACTGTCCTCAATAATTCGACCATCAACCGTATCTCCCGCTGTTGCGATACAAAGCCAATTTGTCATTAATTGTGACATTACATAGCATCCCCCATCCGTGGGTATTTTCATCACTTCCGTTTGAGTCAATAGTATTGCGAAATTCCATCAGGTGGGCGAATGGTTAAATTTGGATATGGCGCATAACCAAATTTATGGCAACGCCAGATAGGCTGTGACTCGGCATAATGTTTTACATTATGGCGAACTCACGATATTCAGATGAATTAATAGGAGTAGCGAAATCGCTGTACTTGCGACGCTATACTCCTGCAGAAATTGCAACCGAACTTAATTTGCCGAATAGGCGAATCGTTTACTATTGGGCTGAAAAAGGGAATTGGCAGGATTTACTCAGTCATGAATCGGTTTTAGATGCGATTAATCGACGCATTATTTTGCTCAGTGAGCGAAACAATAAAACTGTTTTTGAACAAGAGGAGTTAGACCGTTTAATTAACCATCATATCAAATTGATGGCGCAACAAAATAAACACGCAGAGAAGCTGGCGCAGGCAAAAGCACAAAATAATCAATCTGGTTACTCAAATGATAATGAGTCTGACGATGGTGAACCAAGGAAGAAAAAACGCTATCGTAAAAATGATATTTCTGAATTAACAGAAGAACAATTTCAGCAATTCGCTGACAAAATGCTTTTTGGCTATCAAAAACATTTACGCAATAACATTAAAAAATCCATTCGTAATATTTTAAAGTCACGCCAAATTGGGGCGACTTGGTATTTTGCGTTTGAAGCGCTGGAAAATGCGGTACTCACGGGCGACCCACAAATCTTTTTATCCGCATCAAAACCGCAAGCCGAGGTTTTTCGCTCCTATATTGTCAATATTGCAGAGCAATTTTTCGGGGTCACATTAACAGGCAACCCGATTCGTTTAAGCAATGGCGCAGAACTTCGCTTTTTATCCACCAATAAAAACACCGCGCAAAGCTATTCAGGTCATCTTTATTGTGACGAATATTTTTGGGTACCGAACTTTAAACATTTAAATGAAGTTGCCTCTGCAATGGCAACCCATGATAAATGGCGCACAACCTATTTTTCTACGCCTAGCTCAAAAACCCATCCCGCATATCCGTTTTGGACGGGTGACGAATGGCGCGGTACAGAAAAAGCCCGTAAAAATATCAAATTCCCTACATTTAAAGAAATGCAGGACGGTGGACGCGATTGTCCTGATGGTCAATGGCGTTACGTCATTACGCTGGAAGATGCGATTAAGGGCGGTTTTAACCTGGCATCCATTGAAAAACTTCGCAATCGTTATAACAAAGATACGTTCAATATGTTGTATATGTGTGTCTTTGTCGATAGTGGCGCATCCGTCTTTAAATATAACGATTTAGAAAAATGTTGGGTTGATGTAGGGCTATGGGAAGATCACTTTCCTGATGAACCACGCCCATTTGGTAATCGTGAAGTCTGGGGCGGTTATGACCCTGCCCGTTCAGGAGATACCTCCGCATTTGCTATTTTAGCACCGCCTTCTGTATCTGGTGAGCGGTTTCGTGTTCTGGCTATTTATTACTGGCAAGGTATGGCGTGGAAACATCAAGCTAAAAAAATCCAAGAACTTTATGGGCGTTATCGCTTCACACATATCGGTATTGATACGACAGGTATAGGTCATGGCGTCTATGAGATGGTGCAAGATTTTGCGCCACGCGAAACGATGGAAATTCGTTACAGCCTTAGCATGAAAACCCAACTCGTTTTAAAAATGGTGGATTTAGTCGATGAAGAACGTATCGAATGGGATAGAGAGCAAAAAGAAATCACCGCCAGTTTTTTGGCTATTCGTCGAGACACAACCAGCAAGGGCGGTGCCATGACCTTTGTGGCTGACCGCAGTATGGAAACTGGTCATGCCGATAGTTTTTGGGCAATTGCTCATGGCGCAATCAATGAACCGTTGAATACTGATAATCAACGTAAATCAAAATGGATATTTCAAAAGGCATCATAATGGCTAAGAAAAAATCACGGAAGAACCTCTCTATTTCGGCCTCCAATACTCCTAAAAAAAATATGAGCATTATTACACTGGGTAAACCCGAGCCGATATTAACAACGCATACAGACTATCAAAATATCTGGTATGACAATGAACATGATCATTATTCACTCCCGATTGATAGAACCGCGCTTGCTCAATTAGTTAATTTAAATGCTCAACATGGCGGAGTAATTTATGCGCGTCAAAATATGATTTTATCCGATTTTTTAGGCGGTGGTCTTAGCCATGAACAACTAAAAGCGTCCGTAATGAGTTACCTTATTTTTGGTGATACGGCCATTCTAAAAGTGCGAGATTATTGGGGGAATGTCATTCAACTTTTTGTTTTACCGTCACTTTATCTTCGTTGTCGAAAAGACGGTGATTTTGTCATTTTGATAGAAGGTGAACCGTTAGTGTATCCACCTGAAGATATCATTTTTATCAAACAATATGACCCTCAACAGCAAGTTTACGGTATTCCCGATTATATCGGTGGTATACATGCGGCACTCTTAAATAGTGAAGCCACTATTTTTCGTCGTAGGTATTACCACAACGGGGCTCATACGGGCGGTGTTTTTTATTGTAATGACCCGTCTCTCACTGATGAAGTGGAAGCCCAAATCATTAAAAATCTAGAAAATAGCAAAGGCATCGGTAATTTTTCTACGATGTTTGTGCATATTCCCAAAGGCGATCCCGAAGGGATTAAATTTATGCCTATTGGGGATATTTCGGCTAAAGATGAATTTAATAATGTCAAAAATATCAGTGCTCAAGATATTTTAACCGCGCACCGCTTCCCCGCAGGTTTAGCGGGAATTATTCCTGGCAACGTTGGCGGTTTAGGTGACCCCATCAAAGCCCGTGAAGCCTATCGACAAGATGAGGTTATTCCCGTGCAACGCATGTTTGAGAATGCCGTCAATAGTGACCCGGATATACCGTCACATT
This sequence comes from Proteus vulgaris, assembly GCF_033708015.1. Lineage (NCBI taxonomy): Bacteria > Pseudomonadati > Pseudomonadota > Gammaproteobacteria > Enterobacterales > Morganellaceae > Proteus > Proteus vulgaris. Next base: position 2,476,568 of record NZ_CP137920.1, read on the forward strand.
TGCATATCAACTTTAAGAAAGATAACAACAGTTTGGGTGCAGAATGAGGCAAAAAAAGGTAAAATTACGTAAGTTCGATTATTTTGGAGTTCGTAATATGAAAGTGATGAAAGTCCTCTGCCCCGCGTGCGGTGAAAAGGCAATCATAAGAACAACAAATAGAAAACATCGCCAATTTGCTGACCTTTATTGTCAATGCACAGACTTAGAATGCGGAATGACTTTCGTTTTAAACGTCACTTTTAGCCACACACTAAGTCCTAGCGCCAAAGACGTGAATAAAATGATTGATAAACTGCTACCGGATAATAAACAAATGGCGCTTGATTTACTCAAAGCGCCCATTGCTTAAATTATTGAGCCACATTTTGTGGCTTATTTTTTTCCAATAAGTCCACTCTGGCATTGTCAGCTAACTCAAATATTAATGATAAAACAATATCTTTTTCCTGCGATGTGAAAGAATCAAAACTTCCTACTTTTGCGATAAGTGCAATTCTTTCAAATGCTTCCATGCTTTTTATATTATCTGTCATTATCATACCCTTAAAGAATACTGTATGAATAAACAGTATAATAGCTTTGTGATTTTTGTGAACCCCTAAGTGATAATAATGTGAGATATAATTACTTATTATGTGAACCTTGATATTTCGTCACGTAATATCGGGTATGGCATGATAATGAATCAATTAAATATTCTTCGATATCACTTGGTTGTTGAGGTATTGCATAATAAACATCACCCGCCAGACCGCCAAATAATGGCTTTTTAAAATCCTCATGACTAACAAAATAAAATTTTGCACCTTCCAAGACAAATCGCCTAACACTTGTATTTTCAATACCAAGATGATCGCAAAAACAATCTAAAATATGATTAACCTCGCATTCATCGCCAATGAAGAATTTATTTTTCCCTGTTAATAATGCGTTCAAAATTGATTCTAAAGAAAAATACTCCGCATGAGAGAAACTTGCCCTTTCGGACAAAACACTGACTTGCTTAAAATACAGGCGAGCCAATAAATCTAACGTCAGTTTTATTTTTTGCACACTCATAGATTATCTCTCCTCGCTCATACCAATAAATTTGCGATATTTCTCTGCAAGAAAAAAATAGGATGCAATCAAAATATAAAATGGCCATAGCATTGAGTAATCTATCGCTTCACTTAGGCTGTATTTATCATGATAGCTTTTTTTAGACTTCATCGTTCTGCGTATAAAAAGAACTATTGATATCAATAAATAAAATAAAACCAAGTACTTATACATTCATTCCTCTCAACTTATTTACTTTATTAAAAATACGGTCTTTTCGTTCATGGAATTGACGGTATTTCCGTTGTGTTGTGCCCGTTCTTATCAAAGAACCGTCTTTAAAACTTCTAAATGCCTTATCATCAATGACTATTCCCGACCCATTTCTCATTTTTTGGGCATCCTCTAGGGTAATTTCATGCCCGATTGACCTGAAATTATCTAAAATTTCCGTTACCACCTTTTCTTCATCGTTAATCGTTCGGGTTTCCCCCGTACAGTTATTGACAGAACTCCAAGGGGCGCTAATCGCGCCATCAAAAACCAAACCACTCCCTTTAACTGAGGTAGATTCTTTGGCAACCAGTTCCCACTTAGCGGTGCGAGTAAGATAAAAAGAGTCCTCACACGCAAGCGGTGAGTAAACCCCTTTGATTTTTTTAACGTCTTCGCCGTATTCATTCCCCATTTCCGTGACTTCATAAGAAAGTCTCACGGTTAAATCTTGGCGTTTTACTGTTGCACCACCTTGTAACTCGGTGTAGGCATACCAATCGCCCACATCTGACGCAAAACGCACGTTATCCATATCTTCCGTTGCTAGAATTTGCTCATCACCTGGCAAGCGACGCAACTCACGCCAAACCGACACAGGAGCACCGCCAATTTGCTGAAACTGACGAATGCGGTGTAAGCTCGCCCATGCTGAAACCGCTTTGGCCATGTCTTTGCATTTCTGCCCCGTTTCATCGTCTATCTCGTCATCCATTGCGTAACCATCAATATTTTTAGAAATATATTTAGCGATATAACCCGTAGCGGAACCCTTTTCTTTATCAATAGGCTCAACATAAAAACGGGCTTCTTTTGCCTCTTTGGTTTTTAACTCAAAGGCATCCTCTTCACGTGCATATTCCGCAAAGATCTCTCTCAGCTTTTCAACGTGGTCAGGATGAACAAATAACAATAAATGCCAGTGAGGAGTTGAATCATGATGGGGTTCTACAACACGGAAACCGAATGGACGAATTCCTTCGCGGGCATATTCAGCGCGAACTTTTGACCAGACTTTGCAAAGGTATTTCTGAACATCACGAGGGGATGCGCCATTCCATTGTTCAATGAAACCGCCCTTACTGTATGCATTGTGATATTTTGATGGAGCAGTGAGCGTGTAAAACTCACCGACATAACCCATTTCGTTAGCCATATTTTCAAACCCACGCATACGCACCATCAATTCACAACGGCGAACAGCAGGATTAGAAACACTGGCTAATACCATTTCTTCAAGAGAAACACGATCACCATGCTCATTGGTTAAATCGAAACTTTTTATGTAATCCCAGTTACGTTTTTTTTGCTCTATCCATTCATGTAGGGCTTTTCTTGAAATATAAGGTGACGCACTTTTTTGTACCTGTCCGACAGCAATAGCAAGATGCTCAGCGCGTAAATCACGCATACGCTTTAAACGTCCATACCACCACTTATCAGACATCATACGTAATAAACCAGAAAGCAACTGGTTTTCGGTTGGCTTACGTCTCCCCTTAATAAATTGTTTCCAATACGGCGGGATGGTACCAATCTGTAAAGTAATCTGACTTATTTTTTTGTAGCCAGATTTAGCACTTTCAGAAGTCTCGCTATAATTTGCACGTTGGCAAAATTCGGTAAATGTAGAAGTGAGATAACGAGCAATACCGTTCGCCAGCTCTTTGATGGTTCCACGGTCTAGGGAATGTAAGTTAGAAAGTTGTTCGACATAATTTTCAGGGAAGAAATCATAACCTGATGTTACGCCATTAAATTGATATTGAGATAAAACGAGGTTGTATCTTGGTAATACATTCTTAGCCACTTTACGTAAAAATGTATTAGCAAGACGTCTATTATCTTTTTTAGCAGTCTTAAATATTTTTGAATATCGGGTAGCAAAATAGATAGCCAAACTATCAGGCATATTACCCATGATGCTATTGCGATATTCAATATCAAGCGGATTTGCATCATACATAATGCGTTCAGCCAAGGACGCTTTTGGCGATAACCCTGGCTGAAATTCTTCTTTTTGGCGACGCATTGAGATAAATACGTCGCTGTTATTCTCCACCGCGATAGTCATATCAAACCAGTTCTTGCGCTTGACGTTCTAACTCTGACGCTTCACTTTCCAACAGTTCAGCAACGTCGGAGTAATCCATTTTGTTTTGAATGATAAGGCTAGATAACTTGCGAATACGGGATGCGTATTTATCAGCGCAGGCTTGCTTTTGCTCATTACGTGCTAACGCTAATGTGGAATCTAAAACAATAGCGTGTTCGTTATTAGCAATTTGCGCAGGCATAAAAATGGGAGTTGGTATTGATACACTCATTGTTAATTTCCTTTATTTAGGTTGCAAAAAGCCCTGACCGATTAAGGTCATTTATTTTTACTTTGGGTTTAATTAATTATTGTGGTAGTGCTAATTTTTTAGGTAATAATGCCGTAACGGCTTTGATATGATTAATAGCTTTAATAATGTCGAAAACTTCTTCTGTTTTAAAATCTTCAAATTTTAAATCATGTCTTTCTTTTGGAATGCCTGCCATATATAAAATAACACCTAAAAATTTTTTATTTTCTTTATGGCAATTATCAAATGGATCTCTCATATCAAAAAAGAAACGTTTTAATTCTTCATTCTGTAAACCAAAATGAAGAGAGTTTAATTTAGAAGTATGGTTTAACCCATCCACACGGTCAGCAATAGGAATATGAAAAGCACGTTGTTCATTTTCAACTTGATTCTGATACATAACAACCTCGCTTAAAATGGGATATCGTCACAATCAATTTCTAAATTTTCGCAGACAATAATAAATTCATGCGCAAAAGATTTTAATTCATCATGAATAAGGTCTACACATAAACCACTATTTTGTGCATTATTAACTGCATCTATTAATTGTTCTCGTAACATTTGTTTTCTAGCTTGTAATTCTTTTAAACCTTTCGTTATGCAATTTTCTTTTTCTAAAGAAACCGTAAACTGATTTTCTTCAGTTAATTTACCAAGCGCAACTTTTTTTAAATTTTCAGCTCGCTCTATTTGTTTCTCTTTTGCACCAGGGAAGATTTCATCAAACATATTTTCTTTAGACATAAATACCTCTAACTTAAAGCTGATATTAATAAATAACCTATGAATAAAATAAAACTAACAATATAAATAGAATTATTATTTTCATTTTTAAATGAATCACTGGATAATTTATATTTGTGTTGTTGAAGCTGTAATGAATTTAATTTCATTTTAAAACCTCACATCATTGATGGGCTAAGATTGGTTACTGCATCCACTGCACAGACAAACGCTGGATTAGTATGTAATCTTGCTGATAATGTTATTCCTGCCAACGTTAAACAACGAATTGCCGTATTAACAGAACGTTTAAATTCAGCGACGCGCGCATTATTTAAATTACCGCCCGATACTGTATTTGTTGCTAATTTTCCAACTTCACTGACTGCCGTTAATAAATAAGTGGGAACATTGGAACCGCTCATTTCATTAACTGGCACTGACGGCTGACATTGCATCTGTTCTAGAACTCCATCAAGAATAGAGGCGTCCTCAGTTGCATCAGTCAGTTTCATTAAATCAATGCACGTTAACTGGTGCGGTTGTTCAGGATTTAACTTGTTACGCAACATTTGGGCGTTCATGCCGATGCTTTCAGCTATTTGCACTAAATCCCCTTTATGGGTATTTGCGAAAGCACGACATGCATTATCAAAGTGCGCTTGTTTGGAAACCTGATAATCAAACATGGTGTTTATTCTCAAAATGCGAAAGACTGACTACGCTTCTAGTGAAACTTCATACCCACTTAAAGCCATAACAGTCAAAGCAACCATATTGACTTCAACCAAACCTTTTTTTTGATCACCTTTAGGTTTAATGGGTAACTTTCCATACTCAATTAAACGACGGGCAGTAACCTTAGCTGTACCTGTACGGCGACAGTATTCATCTAAAGGTAAGTAAGGCTCAGGTATAGCAATTGTAATTTTAGGTCTCATAAGGCAAACTCCTGAGTGACATTAATGATCAATATCGTCAAATATTGATAAATATTTTCTTTTTGAAAACTAAAGAGAACAATAATGCTCATTTTGCAAATAGTCAAGGGCATTTGTTTTCATTTTGGGAATTAACTCTTATGGGAACGTTTAAATTTCAGCCAGAAGATGACAATACAGCGGTTTTAGATCGCATAATCGAAGCTTATGGATTTTCTTCAAAAGCAATGTTAGCTATTCATTTTGAGATGGCAGCAAGTAGTTTATCAGGACGTTATAGAAGACCTGGCTTTCCTGCGGATATGGTTGTGAGATGTTTAGCAGAAACAGGCGTTTCTCTTGAATGGTTAGTTACAGGTAAAGGTTCTAAATTCGAAGGACAATCTTCTGATATCTTAAGATTAGATAATTATAAAATTATTGATGGTGAACTTATTCATGCTGATAGTTTACTGATTGATAAAGTAATTTTCTTTGGTAACACCCCACTACCATCCAATCCAATTAGTGTATTCATCAATAAATGCTATTACGTTATAGATAAAAAATTCGATGATATTTTTGATGGTAATTGGTTCATAAAAATTGATGGCAAATATAGCGTGCGAAAATTGACAAGAATGCCAATGAAAAAAGTTCGCATATCTAACCAAGATACCTCATTTGACTGTGAACTGTCTGACATAGAAATTATTGGTCGTGTTGTTGCAGAAATAAAGGTTAGTTGACTATGGCATCTATACTCTATTTTGTTTATTTCAGTGCTAGAGAAATTCTATCAGTACAAGCTATTACTAATGTTTCTCAAAATGAGGATTACTTACAAGGGATTAGTGTTCTCTATGATGATAAAGGTTCACTAAAAACATTTAGAAAAGATAGAGTCGTTGAATATTTAGACTCTCTTGAAGAAGCTAAAGAATTTCTACTTGGCTGTTCTCTAAGTGATTTTACAGTAAGAAAACCTAAGCCAGAAACATTTGATATTCACTTCACAGGTTTCAAAAAGGCTGATAAGGAAGAATTAGAACGTATCGCAACTGAAGCAAATATGGAAGTTAGAAAGTCTGTCACAAAGAATTTGAATCTTCTCTGTTATGGCTATAACGCAAGTCAGATGAAAATGGATAAAGCCCGTTCTATGGGGATTATCATTCTTAATGAATTCCAATTTAGAAGTTTCTTAGAAACAGGTGACTTTACTGATAGCAAATAAGATTAATATATAAAATGACTGTTAGAAAATTACCATCTGGCGAATGGATTGCTGACTTTTATCCAGAAAATAGAGAAAACGGCAAAAAAGGTAAACGGGTACGTAAAAAATTTGCCACTAAAGGTGAAGCCCTTAACTATGAACGTTATGAGATGGATAAGGTTGAGGGAAAACCATGGATAGAAGAGAAAAAAGAAGATAAGCGTCGCATGACCGAGTTAATTAATGCTTGGTATAGTTCGCATGGTGTGATGTTAAAAGACGGCAAAAATAGACTCGATGTTATGCTATGGGCTTGTGAAAAATTAGGTAACCCACTTGCTACTGAGTTTACAGCCCAATTGTTTTCTAGATATCGGGAACAACGTTTATCTGGAAAATTATTCAGAACAGAGAGGGTGAAAAAAGTCTCACCTCGCACAGTAAATCTTGAGCTATCTTATTTTCGTGCTGTATTTAATGAATTAGAAAGATTAGGCGAATGGCAAACAGAAAACCCTATTAAACATGTCCGCCCTTTCCGCACTGATGAATCCGAAATGGCATTTCTTTCACAGCAACAAATAGAATCGCTATTAAAGTCATGTCGCCAGAGTATGGCTAAAGATTTGGAATTAATTGTGAAAATTGCACTATCAACAGGTGCAAGATGGTCTGAGGCTGAAAGTTTAACAGGACGACAAATTACACCTTACAAAATTACGTTTACTAAAACAAAAGGTAAGCGCAATAGAACAGTACCTATAAGTAAAGCTTTGTACGATGAAATCCCTAAAAAGCGTGGTGCTTTATTTACCCCTTGTTATTCTGCTTTCAGAATGGCAATGAAAAGAACAGGTATAGAATTACCTCACCGCCAATCATCACACGTATTAAGACATACATTTGCATCACATTTTATGATGAACGGTGGCAATATTCTTGTGTTACAAAGAATTCTCGGTCATACGGATATCAAAATGACTATGAGATATTCTCATTTCTCTCCAGAGCATTTAGAAGATGCTGTTAAATTTAATCCTTTGAGTAAACATTATGAATGATGAATTACATACAAAGTTCCTAGATTTTCTTTATAAAAATATTAATTCGATTTTATTTTGGGTAATCATGTTTTTTATTTTACCTATAATCTTTTTTATAATCACATATGGATTTTTTTCGAATAATATTGATAAACTTGGCGCATTTGGTTCATATATAGGAGGAGTATCTACTTTTTTTATATCCGTGCTAACACTATTTACTTTAATTATGTTATATATAACATATATAAAAACCATAAACTTCAATAAAAATCAATTAAAAATCGCACAGTATGAACTAGAAATCAATAACTTCACCTATATTACAAATATAATAAAAGCCAATTTTGAAAATATAATAAAAGACGATATTAAAAATCATGAAAAAAGCACAGCCTACTTACCCGATGAATTAAAAAAAATATATACTTTTGAAGAAACAAGAGTAGATTTCCTTTCTAATTATTTTATTGGTCTATTAAATGACCCTAACGGTTATATTATGAAAGAAGATTTATCACCTGAATTAATTAATTTCTTAAATAAGAGACTAGCTGATAAATCGCCTAAAATAGACATTCGCTTATATGCGAAAGAATATGTCAAATATATGGAAACCAAATATCTTAACTCTATATACCCATTAATAAAATCATTATGTGTTAAAATAAATAATAGTACTGATAAGGAACAAAAAGAATTATTAAATGATATATTGATTGCATCAATAGATAGCCAGATTTTATTTTGGAGTTTAGCTCTGATTAATGACTCTTGTTTTGATAAATTTATGGTAATTCCAAGTTATATTATTGAAAAAGTTAACTTTGATGTCTAAAACAAAAAAGTGTCGCAAAAGTGTCGCACAAGAAAATGAACATTGAGTATTATTTATCTTTATTGTTATTTAACTTATTGTTTTTATTCGTAACCTATTGTTTTATATATTGCATTTAAACGACTCTTAATCAATTGGTCGGGAGTTCGAGCCTCCCACGACCCACCAAATTTACGCTGAGAAATCAGACATTTATGCCACTTAGAGATAAGTGGCTTTTTTGTATCTGGAAGAAAATGGCGACAAAATGGCGCCTTTATCTTAAACTAATAACTCAGCACAATACGGTAATTAAAAAAATAGAATTTGCTTATATTTTATTCGATTTTTATCATTTATAGAATCAACAAAAACAAACAATTAATCTAATTTAATTACATAACTCGATACAAACCACTATAAAATCAACTTTATCTCTTTCTTATCTTTAAACTCCCCACCAAAATCATCAATCAAAACGTAACTAACGGTATTTATTTTACTATCCGCTAAGTTGATTTTCTGTTTGGAAAATGGCGCTATCATAGGAATAAGAATATTAGGATTATTTTCGCCATATGCTGATTTAATGGTGACATAAAAAGGCGTCGGATTTTCAATTGTTAACTGTTTATCTGATTTCGTAAAAATAAGAGAGCCACTGACATCGGAAATTGCCATGATTAAATCATCAGGACGATAAAATACACTCGTCACATCATAATTAATATAACCCTAAGTTATTTTCTTTATATTTACTAACTTATTAATAAAAAATAAAAATGATACTTTAAATAATGGGTTTTATTCACTCGCTACTATACTTTTATAGTATCATTAATATATTCCTTTAATCTAAGCGCAAAACATTCTCAAATTTATTTTTTTTCGCTTTACTGAGAATGAAAGAAATATAAAGCATATTATTTATCTTCTTTAATGAAACTTCATAATCACCTGCTGGGAGTAAAATAATTTCTCCTGCACGATATTGTGGATCATCTGGCTCTAAATCACCGCCAGTTGTATCCTCTCCTGCACCAATAAAAATGTCACCTGATGGACAGATTATGTTTATTTTTACATCTGGATCGTCAATTTTATCGCATAAATTAATTGTGTAAAAACCATCATGACCTAAACCAATAAATGCAATATTGCCTTTGTTCATTTCATCTAACTCATCATGCGGAATGCTCCACCAATCTGCTGTATCTGACTTTCGATGTTTGATCGCTTGTAAATCAAAAATAGCAAGCGTTGCTGTATCAGTCATAAAAGAAAAGGTGTTTGACATCTAAATGCTCCAAAAATAGTTCTGATCGTCCCAAAATATTATCCTCCCTTTATATATTGGCTAATTATATGGGATTTTATCTATATTATTTATCAAGCCAATTATCTATACTGAACTCATACTCTAAATAAATCTAGATGTGGCAAGGCGACAAAAGCAAATTACTCGACTCATACAAAAGTATATGACTAGCATTGAGTCAGTACGCCCACAACACAACAACTTGAAGTATGACAATATCATGGATGGTCTTATGAAATTACCACTACTCTTTATCACCCTTTCCTTTTGTGCAGTTTCCTCATTGCCTGCCGTCGCGGCTTCAACCCAATGTACAGAAACTGAGAAACAAGCCAATATTGCCAATAGCGATATTATGTTGCTCATCTCTTATAACGGTCCTGTTAAATCAGTCACGATGACAAGCACGATACCCCATGACGGACGTTTTAAAGCATTAAAAGGCGAAATTCACTTTGATGAATGCGGAAAGTTATTGAAAGATAGCACATCAATGCAAGAGTACGTTGAAGGTAATGTAGAAACTCATTTAATAAGAACATTGCCTAATAACCCTTCTGTTATCCGATATCAATTCCAAATAAAAAATGCCTATGGTGCACACTCCATTTACATGCAAGAAACTTATCATAAAAATGGACAGAACCAGTTCAACAAAAGAGTCATTGAATATTACGCCAATGATGGCACTTTACTGGATACCATCACCAGCCAATTCGACTATCAAGATGGTCGCATTGTTAAAGAAACAAGCAAATCCTCTGATCCGACAACTGAGGCTATCACGACAGAGTACCAATATAATCCTCAAGGAAAACTACAAACCGTAATAGAAGACGGAAAAATAAACGTAGAATATCAGTATGATCGAGAAGGAAAAGTTATTACTCAATCAAACTACGTCAAAGGCATAAATGGAGAAGATAAATCTTTTATCACTACTTGCCTTGAATGGGACAAATTTGCTAATTGTTCAAAAGAAGAACTTGAAAGTACAATTAAATTTAATGATGAAGTCATTAATTTCAGTAAAGCCACGCTTCATAATGAGTTTATTTACTACGAATAATATTTAGATTATATTTTTGTATCTAATTTAAGTTAAAAATATAAAAATCAGACTATCAAAAATAGACTGATTTTTATATTCATTACATGTTTTCTTATCTATGAATAGATACTTCCTTGTGATGCTTTCATTAAAAAAATTTTTGTGTAAAACTACTTAAATCAATTAATGATGAATATGCTTTATAACGTATTCTTTTTTAATAAAATTTAAGATGACTCATTATATGAAATTACCTCTTTTTTTTATTTCTTCTCTCTATATACTTTTTATTTCACTCCCAGCATTTGCGGCATCAACATCTTGTCAAGATCAACAAAAACAGGTGAACCAGTCTAATAATATGCCCACTATGTTAGAATTTTATTATGGGCCGATAAAATCAATCACCATTACTAGCTCATTACCTGAAAAAGGTCGATTTAAAGCCTATAAAGGTGAAATTCAATTTGATGAATGCGGCTCTCTCACTAAATTTGATTCTTCGACACAAGAATATATTCATGAGCGAATCGAAACAAATCTTGTAAGAATGTCAACACCTTATAATATCAAATATAAATATCAGCTGAAGAGTTTACACAAAGTCTATACTCTCTATCTTGATGAACTGTATGGTAAAAATAATCAAAACCAACTAATAAATAAAACTGCTCATTTCTATGATGGAGATGGATCACTTATAGGTACTGATTTATCAGAAATTTTCTATGATGGCAGTAAGATTGCATCTGAAACCATTATTGAATCTAGTGCTGAAAATCAGGGAAGTACCATTTATTATTCTTATGATAATGAAGGCCGCCTGTTAAAAGCAATTGATAATGATGAAGTTATGTTAGAATTTAATTATGGCGAAGACGGTAAAATCTTACATAAAATACAAATATTTACGAGTATGTATGATGATATAAGAGAATATGACGGTACTTGCCAAGAATGGGATAAATATAATAATTGCTTAACATGGAATATGGTAAGTGAAGTTAGACAAAATGGCACAATAATCGATACCAGCACTGCAATTGTATATAATAAATTTGAATATTATGAATAAGTTATGAGTGTTAAAAATTTAAATTATATTCCCTTTTAAATTGATGGTGAGTTTATATAACAAAGACCACTTTATTAAATAAAGTGGTCTTTTATTTATCTCATTTTCTCTATTTTATTATGTATTACGATATTGAGTTTCAGCTTCATCAAAACGTTGTTGGTTCTCTTTACTTGGCTCTTTCCCCATTAAACTAATGGCAACGATAGCAATAGAGGCAAAGATAAAACCAGGAATAATTTCATATAACCCAAACCATTTATATTGCATCCACACTAACACGGTTAAAGCACCAATCAACATTCCAGCAAATGCACCATTACGAGTCATACGTTTCCACATGACAGAAATGAGGATCACTGGACCAAAAGCAGCACCAAAACCTGCCCACGCGTTACTCACTAAATCAAGCACCTTATTATTTGGATCACGCGCTAAGAAGATGGCAATAATCGCAACCAGTAATACCATGCCACGTCCTACCCAAACTAGCTCTTTTTGGCTTGCACTTTTACGAATAAATGGTTTGTATAAATCTTCAGTTAACGCACTTGCACAAACTAATAATTGACAGCTTAATGTGCTCATTACCGCAGCTAGAATGGCAGATAGCAGAATACCTGCAATCCATGGATTAAAGAGCAGTGAAGCCAGCTCCATAAAAATACGTTCATTTTTAGCTGTTACAGCACCCGCTTGTGCTGGATTCATTTCAAAGTAAGCAATACCAAAAAATCCAACCGCAACAGTGCCACCTAAACAAAGGATCATCCACGTCATACCAATACGACGTGCTTTACGAATGGTTTGATTAGAATCAGCAGCCATAAAACGTGCAAGGATATGAGGTTGCCCAAAATAGCCCAATCCCCATGCTAATAATGAAACAATTGCGATAAAATCAAGCCCTTTAAACATATCCAAATAAGATTGATCTTTTGCTTTAATAATAGCAATAGAAGTATCAATGCCACCCACTGAGAATATAACAATAATAGGTGTCAGGATCAGAGCAAAAATCATTAACGTCGCTTGAACGGTATCTGTCCAACTTACAGCAAGAAACCCCCCTAAAAAGGTATATGCGATAGTTGCAAGTGCACCATAAATCATCGCTTCGTGATAAGGAATATGGAACGTAGATTCAAATAGCATTCCACCAGCAACCACACCTGATGCACAATAAATAGTAAAGAAGGTAAGAATAACTAATGCTGAAATGATACGCAGTATTTTACTTTTATCATCAAAACGTGATGTCAAATAATCGGGTAATGTTAGTGCATTATTGTTTTTTTCAGTTTGTAAACGTAAACGTCCTGCAACTAAACGCCAGTTTAACCACGCACCTAAGCAGAGTCCAATAGCAATCCAACTCTCTGAAATACCAGCAAAAAACACCACGCCTGGCAATCCCATTAATAACCAACCACTCATATCTGAAGCACCCGCTGACAACGCAGTAACTACACTGCCCAGTCGCCGACCACCAAGAATATAATCATCAAAGTTTTTTGTTGAACGATAAGCAAGGTAGCCGATAAAAAGCATACCCAAGATATAGATCGTAAATGTAATTAGCATTGGCGAAGTTAGAGCCATAATTGCAGTTCTCCATAAATCTGTTTCCGATCATCGGTATGCTTTTGACTTGTACAGGAACGTTGCACTTCGTTGCGCATTAATGATCTTTTCAGTTTTTAATTAAAATAATTTCTTACAGCAACAGATAAAGCATTCACATCAATCCTAGAATAGGTTAACTGCATTTAACAAGAAATTAACGTTTAAATGTTTAAATTTTGTATATGACTTCACACTATTTGTCTTAATTCGAGAGTGTATTATAAATGTAAGTATTAATAATATAAACACAATTTATTGATTTATATACAAATATATTGTGTGAATAAATTAATTCTTTTTTAATCATCCATAAAACCTGACTACTTTCACATTATTTATAAATAAATTGTTAACAATGTTGCACAAAGTTGCAACATGAATGATATTAATAAAAATAACGGGTAACTGTACTTGTGAATGAGAAATAGAATATGAGGAGCACTGCATGAGTAGCACGACAATGGGTGTTAGACTTGATGAAGAAACCCGCAATAGATTAAAAGAAGCCGCACAGAAATTAGACAGAACATCGCATTGGTTAATTAAACAGGCTATTTTCAATTATCTAGAACAAATTGAAAATGATCAGGTTAATCTTGGTCACTCAACAGTTGCAGAGCAAGATATTGATGAAAGCACAGAAACGCTAACTGCCTATTATCAGCCTTTCTTGGAATTTGCTGAGCATATTCATCCTCAGTCTGTTTTACGCTCCGCAATTACTTCTGCATATCGTACACCTGAGACACAAGCTGTACCTATGCTCTTACAACAAGCGACCTTACCTGAAAATGAGGCCCAAGCAACACATAAACTGGCCTATTCCATTGCTGAAAAATTACGCCAACAAAAAAATGGGATTGGACGTTCTGGACTGGTTCAAGGTCTATTACAGGAATTCTCACTTTCTTCACAAGAAGGTGTTGCTCTTATGTGTTTAGCAGAAGCTTTATTGCGTATTCCAGATAAAGCCACGCGTGATGCACTTATCCGCGATAAAATCAGTCATGGAAACTGGCGTTCACACTTAGGACAAAGTCAATCGATGTTTGTGAATGCGGCGACATGGGGCTTATTATTCACAGGCAAATTAGTTTCTACACATAATGAAGAAAAGTTATCTAACTCTTTAAATCGCATTCTCACCAAAAGTGGCGAACCATTAGTTCGTAAAGGTGTTGATATGGCGATGCGTTTAATGGGGGAGCAGTTTGTCACGGGTGAGACTATTTCTCAAGCTCTCGCGAATGCACGCAAACTTGAAGAAAAAGGCTTTAGCTACTCTTATGACATGTTAGGGGAAGCGGCATTAACCGAAAAAGATGCACAAGATTATTTAGTTTCTTATCAACAAGCCATTCATGCCATTGGTAAAGCCTCGAATGGTCGTGGTATTTATGAAGGTCCAGGCATATCTATTAAGCTTTCAGCATTACATCCTCGTTATAGCCGAGCTCAATATGAGCGAGTGATGTCAGAGCTTTACCCTCGTCTACTCTCATTAACATTACAAGCAAAACAATACGATATTGGCATTAATATTGATGCAGAAGAAGCCGATAGACTTGAGATTTCACTCGATTTACTTGAAAAACTCTGTTTTGAACCTGAATTAGCAGGCTGGAATGGTATTGGCTTTGTGATCCAAGCTTACCAAAAGCGTTGTCCATTAGTCATTGATTATGTCATTGATTTAGCACGCCGTAGCCGTCGTCGCTTAATGATCCGTTTAGTGAAAGGTGCCTACTGGGATAGCGAAGTAAAACGCGCTCAAATTGATGGCCTTGAAGACTATCCTGTCTATACTCGTAAAGTGTATACTGATGTCTCTTATCTGGCATGTGCAAAAAAACTACTCGCATCACCTCATTTTATTTATCCACAATTTGCCACGCATAATGCACACACACTGTCAGCAATTTATCATTTAGCAGGTCAAAACTATTACCCTGGACAATATGAGTTCCAGTGTTTACACGGTATGGGTGAACCACTTTATGCTCAAGTCGTGGGTAAAATAGCAGACGGAAAATTAGGTCGCCCTTGTCGTATTTATGCACCAGTAGGGACTCATGAAACATTACTTGCCTATTTAGTCCGTCGCTTACTTGAAAATGGGGCTAACACATCATTTGTCAATAGAATTGCTGATACCACTATTTCTCTTGATGAATTGGTGGCAGATCCCGTCAAAGAAGTGAACAGAATGGCGCAAGCCGAAGGCCAAGTTGGGCTTTCTCACCCTAAAATTCCGCTTCCTAATAAACTGTATGGTGATGAACGTAAAAACTCGCCAGGCATTGATATGTCAAACGAACATCGCTTGGCATCACTTTCTAGTGCTTTATTAACATCAGCAACTGAAAATAGACATTGCGAACCTTTATTAGGTGATACGTTTAATTCTTCAGAAAAAATGCCAGAACCCCAATCTGTATTAAACCCTGCCAATCATGCAGATGTTGTCGGTACAGTAAGAGAAGCGACAAAAGCCGAAGCCGATTTTGCCTTAACCCTTGCTCAAGAAAAAGGCGAAATCTGGTTTGCAACCCCACCAGCGCAAAGAGCTTCATTTTTGATCCGTGCTGCGGAATTAATGGAACAGCAAATGGGATCGCTTATGGGAATATTAGTGCGTGAAGCGGGTAAAACCTATAACAACGCGATCGCTGAAGTTCGTGAAGCCATTGATTTTCTCTATTATTATGCAGCCCAAGTAGCTCAAGATTTTGATAACAATACACATCGACCTTTAGGCGTTGTGGTTTGTATCAGCCCTTGGAACTTCCCATTAGCGATATTCAGCGGACAAATTGCTGCGGCTTTAGCTGCGGGTAACACGGTGCTTGCAAAACCTGCAGAGCAGACACCTTTAATTGCATCAAAAGCGGTTGAACTTTTCCATCAAGCTGGTATCCCTTCTTTTGCTTTACAACTGCTACCAGGGCAAGGTGAAACCATTGGTGCACGTTTAGTGGCTGATGAACGTGTTCGTGGTGTGATGTTTACAGGTTCAACAGATGTTGCTCATATTTTACAAAAGACCTTAGCAGGTCGTTTAGATAACGAAGGTCATCCAGTGCCTTTAGTGGCAGAAACGGGTGGCTTAAATGCCATGATTGTTGATTCATCTGCATTAACAGAACAAGTGGTGACTGATGTTATGGCCTCCGCTTACGATAGTGCGGGTCAGCGCTGCTCGGCTTTACGCCTGTTATGTATTCAAGAAGAAGTGGCTGATCATACTATCGAGATGCTTAAAGGTGCGATGGCACAAGCCACAATGGGTGATCCAAGTTTGCTATCCACAGATATTGGCCCTGTTATTGATAAAGAAGCAAAATCAGGCATAGAAAAGCATATCCAATCTATGCGCACAACAGGCTTCGATATTTATCAAGCATCACACAATGAGCTATCAAAACATGTTGAAAATAACAGCACCTTCATTCAACCGACGTTAATTGAGTTAGATAAAGTTAGTTCATTGAAGAAAGAAATCTTTGGTCCTGTGTTACATGTTGTACGTTATGCAAGCCAAGATTTACCTGCTCTACTAGATGAGATTAATGCCACAGGATATGGGTTAACAATGGGCGTTCATACACGTATCGATGAAACGATTGCTTATGTTGCCTCAAATGCCAAAGTGGGAAATTTATACGTAAACCGCAATATGGTTGGTGCTGTTGTGGGCGTTCAACCTTTTGGTGGTGAAGGATTATCCGGTACAGGTCCCAAAGCAGGTGGCCCAGTTTATCTGTATCGCTTATTATCTAAACGCCCTGACAATGCCGCAACACAAACACTCGCCCGCCAAGATGAGACACTTCCTCTAGATACGTCTCTTCGTAATACGTTATTACAGACTTATCATAAGTATATGGAATGGCTATCAAGTAAAGCGGATAAATCACATTATGAAGCTTTAGAGAAATATGCCCTTGCATCCCAAGCTGGAACATTACGTGTATTACCGGGTCCTACGGGTGAACGTAATACGTATCAATTAGTCCCTTGTGGTGATGTACTGTGTATTTCTGATAACGAACAGGATGCATTCACTCAAATTGCCGCGGTTCTCGCTTCTGGTTGTCATGCTGTTGTCGTTAATAGCCAGTTCTCACAAAAAACATATCGTGAGTTACCAGATATTGTCAGAAAAGCCATTACACTGACAGAAAAATGGAATGATGATTCACTGAAAATCAATGCGGTCATTTACCATGGTGATGGTGATCAATTACGTGAAACTTGCCAGAAAATTGCTCAACGTAAAGGGGCTATTATTTCTGTTCAAGGATTTTCTCGCGGTGAGACAAGTCTGTTGTTAGAGCGTTTGTTACATGAAAGAGCATTAAGCATTAATACAGCCGCCGCAGGAGGTAATGCGAGCTTGATGACGATTAGTTAATTCCCCTCCTCTCTTTCTCTCCTTGTCTTTGAGACCACCTTTAAAGTTTGTTTTCTTAAAGGTGGTTTTTTCTTTTGTTACTCTATTATTTCTAAAGATATCGTCGAAAGTGTTATTTTTTGAATGCTGTGATGACTCTCACTTTTTTTATATTAATTATTCGCGGTGAATTCGTTTAGTAAATATACTTACACATAAGTCAACCTAGAAGTTGATTTAATTATATCTTTATGAATACCTGAAACTTGCGCCCCACTGTGGGCGCTTTTTTATCTATCTTTGATCAGTGTGAGTGTTCTTCTTAAAGAATAAATAAAGCGCTTTTTTAAGATAAGAGGAAAAGTATCAAGGCAGGTAACGGGTGATTATAAACGACAAAGAAAAAGGAGTAGGCTAGGCTACTCCTTTTAAGGTCTCTCTTGAGCGCAATTAGTGATTGCTATTCATCGATGATGGCTCTTGGCACCAATCGAGATATTGCTCGTACTTACGTAGTGCAATATTGTAGTTACTAAATGCAGAGGGAGTGAGCTTTTTACTCAAGTCTGACTGAATTTTCTCTGTCGTAAACTCTTGACGTGGAAAATTAGTTGAAGTCAGTAATTCATCGAGCCGACGTAAACGAACCACATACTCACGAACAGTACTGTGGCTCATCTCCGTTTGTTCAAACAAATACTGCTTAAAAGACATAATGTCAAAGTAGTCAGTTTCACTATTACAGTAAATCTCACTACAAAAACGACACAGCGCAGAAAACTTCTCTTGTAACGTTTCCCACGTTTCATCATCAATTAAATCTGTCATTTCAGAAATGGCTTCTTTATTGATAACTTGGCGATTGAATACAAGAGAGATCCGATCAAGCGCCTTGTGGCAATGTAGACAATGAGTCTGGCTGTGTTTATAGTCTTTAATGTAACGGCTTAGCGGCCGTTTCTTTTGTGTTGAAACAGACATAAGAGATAAAGCCCTGTGTTGTAGTCTTAATAAACAAAAACAAAAATAAGCAAAACTTCTATTTCTCTGGGTTTAAGCGTGCTCGCAGCCTTTTTATGGCTTGGCTGTGTAGCTGGCTCACGCGGGATTCCCCGACATTAAGCACTGCGCCTATTTCTTTCAAATTAAGTTCTTCCTGATAATACAGAGTAAGAACCATTTTTTCCCTTTCGGGAAGCAATTCTATCGCGTCTATGACTCTTTGGCGAATATCACTTTCTAATAACATCTGTAATGGGTTGTCATCATGATCTTCGTCTTGAGACGGTTCACAGCTTTCACCGTAAATTTCATGCCATTCGTCATAAGAGAACAATTGGCTGTTATTCGTATCCAATAGGATCTGCCGGTATTCTGCTAACTCAATCTGCAAATGATCAGCAACTTCCTGTTCTAATGGTGGTCGTCCTAGATCCTGCTCGAGTTGATGAATAGAATGAGTCACTTCTCTTGCATTGCGACGCACACTGCGGGGCGCCCAATCTCGACTGCGTAGCTCATCCAGCATCGAGCCACGGATACGTTGAACAGCATAAGTGGTAAAGGCAGCGCCTTGCATTGAGTCATAACGCTCCACGGCGTTTAATAACCCAATTCCACCCGCTTGCAAAAGATCATCCAATTCAACACTCGCAGGTAACTTGACCTGTAATCGTAATGCTTCATGGCGAACCAACGGGACATATCGCTCCCAGAGGCTATTTTTGTCCATCACGCCTTCGGCGGTATACAAATCACTCACAACAAAAGACACCTTTGGATAAAAGACCGGAAACCATTATCTGGCGAAATAGATTTAGCAATCGGCTGAACAGTGAAGCAAAAGCACCTCTTTTTCACCTATGCCAAATTTTCAGTAAAAATCGGGTTTTCATTGATAATTAATTTGTCATTGCATTACGAGAACTACTTTACCTTAAATGATCGGCGACTAATCCTTAGAAAAACCGTTAATTAAATTGATAATTTAGCTCATTAAAAGAAATCGATGAATTGAATATGCATTCTGTTCATAAAAAAATAACATATAAATCATAGTATTTTATTTTGTGAGATTTTAGCTTCTTGGCAACAAGTTAAAATACTCATAAATGATTAATTAAGAAAACGATTGTTTTGATGATAAAACACCCACTGCAAAAAATTGCAGTGGGTGTTATTTGAGGATTATTTAAGATTAAATTTAACGTAACAGTGATAATACGTTTTGTGGCATTTGATTAGCTTGTGCCAATACTGAAGTACCCGCTTGTTGTAAAATTTGGTTTTTACTCATATTGGAAACTTCAGTTGCATAGTCTGCATCTAAAATACGGCTACGTGAAGCAGTCAAATTATTAACAGTATTACCTAAATTGGTAATGGTTGAATCTAAACGGTTTTGCACCGCACCCATTGCACTGCGTAAGCTATCAACTTGAGCCAGTGCGTCATCCAATGCTTTCAATGGTTTTTCAGCGAGCATATCTAAACCCGCTACCGCTGTTGTTGTAACATCAATCTTTGCTTTAGCACCTGCTGCACCTGCGGTTACCGATGCATCGAAGTAACCTTCAACGCCTTTTGCATCCACAGTTTGTACGATAAGTTTTGATTTATCGTCTTTACCATCGGCACCTTTTGCATAATAAATATCATAGCTTTTAATTGTGCCATTTGTAATTTTGTCATCTAGCGCTTTAGTATCAAACTGTTGCATTTCTTTTGTTGTATTAGGAGCTGTACCAATGGTTACTTCAACTTCAGTGGCTTTAGAACCAACTTGGCTTTTTGCTGATAAATCCAATTTATCAATACCCAGTGTAGTCGCATCCGTTTTTTTCAAATCAACACTGATTTGCTCTTTATCATGCGCGCCAATTTGTAAATTTAATGTACTATCTTCACTTAACACTTTGACGCCATTAAATTGTGTTTGTTCTGATATACGATTAATTTCAGCAGTACGTTGGTTCACTTCTTCTTGGATAGATTTAATATCAGAATCTGAATTAGAACCATTTTTAGCTTGTACGGTTAATTCACGAATACGTTGCAGGTTATTATTAATTTCATTTAATGCCCCTTCTGTCGTTTGGGTAATAGAAATACCATCGTTCGCATTACGTGAAGCTTGAGTCAACCCATTAATATTAGAAGTAAAACGGTTCGCGATAGCTTGACCTGCGGCGTCATCCTTGGCGCTATTAATACGTAAACCCGAAGAAAGACGTTGAATTGCTGTATTTAAGGCGCTTTGTGAGCGATTTAAATTCTTTTGAGCAACCAGTGATGTTGGGTTAGTCATAATTACTTGTGGCATACAATATTCCTTCGACTTGATTTTAAAATACTTTTAAATGAATAGGTTAGTTATTACGTCACTGTAATAACGTTACCTATACACTATCGTCACCAGTATCGAGGGGTTTACGATTTTTGACGTCGCTAAAATTGCAAAAAGAGCCAGTCGGTTAATTTTTAAGGAATAATTGATTGCAGAAAAAAGTAAAAGAGGTTGAGAGAAAAAATAAAACTAAAAAAGATGAGTTTAAATATAAAACACAAAAAACAAAAAAAGGCTCTCTTACGAGAACCTTTTGAATATCGAAAAGTATCTTTTGGGTCAGTGTACGAATTAACGTAACAGTGATAATACGTTTTGTGGCATTTGATTAGCTTGTGCCAATACTGAAGTACCCGCTTGTTGTAAAATTTGGCTTTTACTCATATTGGACACTTCAGTTGCATAATCGGCGTCTTCAATACGGCTACGTGATGCAGTTAGATTATTAACGGTATTGCCTAAGTTGGTAATAGTTGAATCTAAACGATTTTGTACTGCACCCATTGCACTACGTAAGCTATCGACTTGAGATAACGCTTTATCTAATGTTGCTAATGGTTTTTCAACAATATCATCGAGTTTCATCGCGGTACCTGATGTGGCTACTTTTACTGTTTTACCTGCTGTAGCACCTGTTGTGGCAGCGATACTAAAGTAATCATCCTTACCGTTTTTATCTACGGTGTGAACCACCAAGGTAGATTTATCGTCTTTGCCATTAGCATCTACACCATAAGAAATCTCGTAGCTTTTCCAATCCTTGCTGGTGATTTTTGCATCTAAATCCGCTGTATCTAGTTTTTGCATCTCTTTTGTTGCAGGAGTACCCGTTAAAGTGACTTCAACTTCAGTGGCTTTAGAACCAATTTTGCTTTTTGCTGATAAATCCAATTTATCAATACCCAATGTAGTCGCATCCGTTTTTTTCAAATCAACACTGATTTGCTCTTTATCATGCGCGCCAATTTGTAAATTTAATGTACTATCTTCACTTAACACTTTGACGCCATTAAATTGTGTTTGTTCTGATATACGATTTATTTCAGCGGTACGTTGATTCACTTCTTCTTGAATAGATTTGATATCTGATTCTGAATTAGAGCCATTTTTAGCTTGTACGGTTAATTCACGAATACGTTGCAGGTTATTATTAATTTCATTTAATGCCCCTTCGGTAGTTTGGGTAATAGAAATACCATCGTTCGCATTACGTGAAGCTTGAGTCAACCCATTAATATTAGAAGTAAAACGGTTCGCGATAGCTTGACCTGCGGCGTCATCCTTGGCGCTATTAATACGTAAACCCGAAGAAAGACGTTGAATTGCTGTATTTAAGGCGCTTTGTGAGCGATTTAAATTCTTTTGAGCAACCAGTGATGTTGGGTTAGTCATAATTACTTGTGGCATACAATATTCCTTCGACTTGATTTTAAAATACTTTTAAATGAATAGGTTAGTTATTACGTCACTGTAATAACGTTGCCTATACACTATCGTCACCAATATCGAGGGGTTTATGATTTTCGGCATCGTGAAAATAGCAAAAAAAGCCAGTCGGTTAATTTTTAAGGAATAATTGATTGCAGAAAAAAGTAAAAGAGGTTGAGAGAAAAAATAAAACTAAAAAAGATGAGTTTAAATATAAAACACAAAAAACAAAAAAAGGCTCTCTTACGAGAACCTTTTGGATATAGAAAGGTATCTTTTGTGTCAGTGTACGAATTAACGTAACAGAGACAGAACAGTTTGTGGTACTTGGTTTGCTTGAGCCAGTACTGAAGTACCCGCTTGTTGCAGAATTTGACCACGGCTCATGTTAGAAACTTCTGTTGCATAGTCAGCATCTAAAATACGGCTACGTGCAGCAGATAAGTTGTTAACAGTATTGTTCAGGTTGTTGATAGTTGATTCAAAACGGTTTTGAATCGCACCTAAAGAAGAACGCATACCATCAACGGTGTTGATTGCTTCATCTAATTTAGATAAAGCATTAGTATTTTGCTCTTTACCTGCTTCTTGTGCTGCTTTTAAATCAAACTCATCTGCTTTAACTGTAACTGTTACTTCACCTGTTCCAGCATCAGCTTTGCCTACATCAGCTTTGTACTTAACATCTTTGCCATCTAATTTACCAGTAACGAAGTAATCATCACCAATTTTTTTCAACTCAGCACCTTCAAGCACTTTTTCTGGTACAGCTGGTGTTGGTGGAGTGGTAGATGTATCTTCTGGTACTGCAGCAATTTTAACTGCATCAGCATTGATTTTTAAAGATTTACCATCAGTGATATCAGAAGCTTTAACTGTTTGTGCATTTAAACCTTCCGCTCCAACTGAGAAATCTTTTAATTTCAATTCGTTGCTATCAACTTTTTTCAGGTCAAATTCAATTTTTTCTTTGTCGTTAGTACCAACGTGAACGGTCATTTTTTCTTTTTCGCCGCTCAATACTTTAACGCCATTGAATTGAGTTTGTTCAGAAATACGGTCGATTTCTTTTAAACGCTCGCCAACTTCTTCTTGGATTGATTTGATATCTGATTCTGAGTTAGAACCGTTTTTCGCTTGAACAGTTAACTCACGGATACGTTGTAAGTTATTGTTGATTTCGTTCAGCGCACCTTCAGTCGTTTGAGCGATAGAGATACCATCGTTCGCATTACGTGCAGCTTGAGTTAAACCATTTACGTTTGAAGTGAAACGGTTAGCAATCGCTTGACCTGCTGCATCGTCTTTAGCGCTGTTGATACGTAGACCAGAAGACAGACGCTCGATTGCACTTCCTAAAGCTCCCTGAGATTTGTTCAGGTTGTTTTGAGTTACCAGAGATAGATAGTTGGTATTAATGACTTGTGCCATAGCTAGATTCCTTTAAAATCAAGTCGATAAAATAAAAGTTTGCCTATTCATTTACGGTGTCAATCACCGGCAACAAGTTTATCGGCACCCCACATACAACCTTTAACTTTTCCTACAAATATTTCTGCAATTTTTTATAGAATTAATATTAACTCAATGATAAATAAAGAAATTAATTTATTATTTTTTTATTCATTTTTTATCAATTTTCGTCTCAACCCTTTTCTTACTCTTCTAAATTCGACTTTGGTCATCAATAGCAATAAAAGGCTTCTATATGGCAGCCTGTTTATGTCATCAAAAATACCAAATAGACGTAAACTTTTCGCCGATTCTACCGATAACGGTTTTTGAGGATTATTTTACGAACACAGAAAGGAGACCGGTATGGCTGGTATTGCTTCACTCGGCGTGGGCTCAGGGATGCCTCTTAGCCAAACATTGGCACAATTGGAGGCGGCGGAAAATAAACGCCTTGAACCCCTAGATAAACAGATGAAAAGCTACGAAGCGCAAATTACCGCTTACGGTAAGATCCGTAGCCAACTTGATAAATTACAGAAAGCGTCTGAAGATTTAAAAAAATTCGATAAAATCGTTGCAACGAAAGTTGATGATGAGTTTGATGCTTTTAAAGTGACGACAGATGGTAAAGCCAGTATTGGTAACTATACTGTCTCAGTTAAAGAGCTTGCTCATGCACAAACATTAAAATCAACTAAAGTTTCCGATGTGAAAGAAACCTTAGGTGAAACGTTAGGTGAAGGTAATAAACGCACCTTAGTGATAACCCAAGAAGGTGAAAAAGAACCTTTACGCATTGAATTAGAAGATAAACAAACTTCGATCATTGAATTGCGTGATGCAATCAATAAAAAAGAAGGTAACGTTTCAGCCACTATTGTTAAAGCAAAAGACGGTGAAAACTATTTAGTCCTCACTTCTCGTAAAGAAGGCACTAAATCTGAGATGAAAATCACCGTTGAAGGTGATGATAAACTTAATCAATTTCTTTCTAATTCACCCGCAACCGATGAAGCGTCCCATACTTCAGGGATGAGAGAAATCGTTAAAGCGAATAACGCACAATTAACGATTAACGGTATTGATATCGAGCGTCAAACGAATGAGATCAAAGATGCGCCAGAAGGGCTCACGTTAAATCTTAAGAAAACGACATTTGATAATAAAGACAAAGCAGATAAACCAGAGATAGTCACTGTTGCTCGTGATATTGAGCCAATGAAAAAGGCGATTAAAGCTTGGACTGACGCTTACAATGAGTTAAACAGTACGTATAAATCTCTGACTAAATATACGCAAGTTGAAAAAGGCGAAGAGTCAGCAAAAGACAACGGTGTGTTATTAGGTGATAGCACCAGCCGTATGATTATGTCTGAGCTAAAAAGCTTTATTACTCGCTCACAAGAAACTTCAGATTTAGATACCCTAAATAAAATGGGGATTAAGTTTAAAGTCGATGGCACATTAGAAATCGATAATAAAAAACTGGATGATGCGTTAAAAGAAAAACCCGCTAACGTAAAAGAGTTTTTTATGGGGGATGGTAAAGAGACGGGTTTTGGTACACAAACCTATAATTACCTGAAGAAAACGCTGCAATCTAATGATGGTACTTTAGATATTGCCACTGATGGCGTAAAAAAACGCAAGAAAACATTAGATAGTCAAATTAAAAATACGGAACGCAATATTGCCGCCACGATGGAGCGTTATAAAAACCAGTTCCAACAGTTAGATAAAATGGTCAACTCCATGACTAACTCCAGTGCCTCAATTGGCCGTTTATTAATGTAATTTTTTAAAAGTAGGACACTATGTATCAACAATCAGCCAGTAAAATGTATGCTCAAATCGACGTTGAAAGCGAGATTTTAAATGCCACGCCTTACCAGCTGATCCAGATCCTATTTAATGGGGCGCTTAGCGCCCTTCGCCGTGCATTAATCTTAATGGAGCAAGGAAATATCGCCGGTAAAGGCGAAAATATTTCTAAAGCCATTAATATTATTGGTAACGGATTAAAACAAGGTCTGGATAAAGAAAAAGGAGGCGAGCTTGCAGAGAATCTGGAGCTCCTTTATGACTATATGGTTAATCAGCTACTCGATGCTAACTTAAAAAATAATCCAGAAAAAATTCATGAAGTCATCAAGCTCTTAACTGAAATTTCTGATGCTTGGCAACAAATCGGCACACAGATTAATTCTTATTAAATTAGAGTGGACAACAATATGGATATTATGGCGGCTTACGAGCATGTTTTAAAATCAAGTGAGCAAATGTTAACGCTTGCCAAAGATCAGCAATGGGATAAGCTGATAGAAATGGAAATGGATTATTTAAAAAGCGTAGAAAGTATCACTAAGATGGTAAAACCTGCTGACGGTGAGCTGAGACTACAGCAATGCCTCACAGATATGCTAAAGAAAATCTTAGAAAACGAAAATGAGACGCGAAATTTATTACGAGCTCGTTTAGATGAGCTTGGTATATTAATAAGACAGACTGAACAAGAGCAGAGGGTACAAAATAGCTATGGTCAGTTTACCGAACATAGTTATTATCCTGATCTCAATCTTAAATAACTCTCCTCTGCGCCAAAAGCGGTTTTATTAGCTAATGGCGTCTTTACTTAGAAAAAACAATCCTTATTATTCAGCTTAACTTGTTATCGGTAACGTAAGAACCAACGTTAGCCATTTTATATTTTTTGTTTTTTATTTTTTATTTTTTATTTTTTATTTTTTATTTTTTATTTTTTATTTTTTATTTTTTATTTTTTATTTTTTATTTTTTATTTTTTATTTTTTATTTTTTATTTACACAGACATAGATTGTACAGATTGCACTAACACCATATCAATATGAGGTATGTTATCTTCAAGATACGTTTCCGAATCGATAACAAAACCGTGTGATTGATAAAATGAGACTAAATAAGCCTGCGCCATTATTTTTATTGTATGGGTATTAAAATGGCGACATGTAGTTGCAATTGCCTCTTTTATTAACTGATGTGCAATACCACTTCCTCGCTGATTTTGAGCAACAATGACCCGCCCTATTGACGCTTCTTTAAATGCAATACCTTGCGGTAATAAGCGGGCATAAGCAATGAGTTGCTGACTCTCTTTCTCTTTCGCAAATAGATGTAATGTCTTTTGATCTAGTCCATCAAGATCTTGATAAGCACATTGCTGTTCACAAATAAAAACCTGATTTCTTAAAGCTAAAATGGCGTAGAGCTCATCGGTGGTGAGTTGTGAAAATGATTTTAAAATCCAATTCATGCACTTTATCCCTTGGTTTAAAAGTGGCAACAAAACAGTCAATGATAATGCAATATCATCGATAAAATGTGTGTTTACTCTAATAATGAAATAATACGTTGATAGTCCGTTTTGCTAGTGAGGAATGCAGAAAATGGGCGATAAAACCGTTAATATCAATACATTCAGACTCCCCCATGAGCCTTTATTACTTTTATTACCTTTATGACTTTGCTTATCTATTTATAAAGATAATCTCAAAGTCGCTCTAACCCTTTCCACGCTCTGTTTTTTACTTCAGTCACTAAAATGGCAGGATTTAAGGTTATTTTTTCTGCAATTGAAAAAGCCAACTCGATAACTTCTTTGTGATCTTTAGTTTCAGTATGATAATTAAACTCTGCAACAGGCAGAACATATTTACCTTTCAAACCATCAATCTCTGTTTTAAATCCTTCTTTTACCATCTTTTGTGTTAATAACACATAGTCTGCATTTTCAGGATCGGATAACTCGACTCTAACAGTAAATTCAGGCATAGAAACCTCCTACAATCTGTCTATGTCTAATAAAATTCTGTTAGCTCTCATAAGTCAGTATATTAAATCAACAATCATTTTCCTAGTAAGAAACTGTGATAAATAATGTGATAATGATTGTAATAGAAATCGCCCACTTCACTGTGGGCGACATGTAGATCACTATAATCTGATAAATGATAATTTATTTAATTACATCATAGAGTTGTGGATTAGATAAATAATCTGCGGCTAAACCTACTGATGGGTTATATTGTCCACCCTGGATCTCAGAGAATGCTTTACCCTCTTTACCTAATGAGACTTTGCGTTCATCTTTACCCGTACTTTCATGAATAGAATAGGTTTTACGACGCATTGCTATATATTTATCTGCATCATTAGCAATATCGGTGTGATAACCTGTAATTTGTGTATCCGTTAAGGCTAATTTATTTGATAAATCACAGCCCCAACGCGTTAAACAAACTTCTGCAAAGTGGCGAACGACTAATCCTGGTGCATATAATGCATTTTCACCTTCACTACCATCAATAGCAGCATTACCCACTAATGTGGCGTGGCGTCCTGAAATAGGGAAAATATGCATTTTAGTGTCTGCCGTCACCGTTGGGATCACGCAAATAAATCCTTTTGAACGCTCATCTTTTGCATAAAATCCAACATATTCTTTGACGTTTTTACCAAGCGTCACTTTTTCAGGTTGGAAATTTAATGGTCCCGGA
The DNA here is from genome assembly GCF_033708015.1 of Proteus vulgaris. Taxonomy (NCBI): domain Bacteria; kingdom Pseudomonadati; phylum Pseudomonadota; class Gammaproteobacteria; order Enterobacterales; family Morganellaceae; genus Proteus; species Proteus vulgaris. The sequence continues at coordinate 2,505,186 of NZ_CP137920.1, forward strand.
ACAGGATCGATAGCAAAAATATTCACTGGAATATCTTTTAATTGAGGATCTGCCAACATCGCATTTGCTAACATATGGCAAGTAATACCACCACGGCTCCACCCCACTAAGTTAACTTGTGTTGGAATAATGCCATCTTTACGAAAGATACGAATAATTTGCTGTTGAAGTTGTTGCTGAGTGACTTGACGATCGCCATAGTCATATTTACGCCATAAAAAAGAGCCTGTTACCTTAACATCTTCAATAGGGATGCCCGCTTTTTTCAGTTGGTGATACTGCTCTTCTGTTAACTTTTCACGTTGCCAATCAAAGTTACCTTTCATTAAGCAAAGTGCGTGATTAACATTTTCTTCCCAACCACTACCAAAGAGAGATCCCTTGATATCAGAGTAATTAGGGCTTTCAACCCATAAATCATCTTCTTGCAAATTACCACTACCGGGTCCATCAACAATAAACCACTGAGCAAACTCACGTCCTTGGTTATTTTGCGCTAAAGTAGAAACTAATTCGCCTTGCCAGAAGGTTGGGTTATTATTATCAAATGAGCTAGAACCTGTACCACATAAATAAACGGTTAATACTGTCATAATTAAATTTCCTTTTTTAATGACTAAAAAATCAAAATAATGATTTTTATTTCCTTGTATTGAGCTATTCCTTAGCCCACGAGCACATTAGCCATAAGTTTTTTTTTATTCAATTAGCAAAAGTAAATTAGTAGAGCTGAGATCACATAATTCAAATTTATTTAAGTAAAAGAAATGCAAAAACGCTATCTGATCAATGTAATTAAATTATATAAATGAGTGCCTTCTTTTTTTATCGTTTCTACTAGTAAATCAGTTTATAAACAAAGCATATTAAATAGCCAGCTCTTACATTTAGATAAAAAAAAATCCCACATAATTAAATGTAGGATTTCTATTAGGTAGATAGAATTTCTTATAAACGATTAAAAGCAACAACTCTTACCGCAGGAATATCAGCTTGTGCCCCTTCAGCAACTTCCTGACATGCTTTTTCTAACGCAATATGGGGTGTGATCCCACTTTCTGTTTCTACAATTTTATGTCCGGCGTAGGTATCACCATTTCTGGAACGCACTTTATACGCAATAAACCAATATTCCATATCATCACCGTTTACGTTATTAATCATGTAATTACCATAGCCGTTTATGACCTGCTTTAATGTGATAATAATCAATAATTTTTAGTTTAATAAAAATGATTTATAAAAAAGAGAAGTGATTTCACTTACCCATAAAAGTTATTCCATACTTGGATCAGTAACCACGCAACAATTATCCAACAAACCATTGAATAGATTATGGCTAACATAGGAGACAGTGACGATGCGAAACATTAGGGTTAATGTATATAAATACTGATAATATTTGCTACAATTGGAGCAGGATTATTGTTTGGATAATTTATGGATATTATTGCTGAAATTGCTTTTCGTATTATTGCGTTAATGATTGACATTATTTATACCACTCTTCGTTTTTTTGGATTTAGAATCGCTGTGCTAGGAAGTGGTTTTTTCCTTCTTCATATGCTCAGTTATCATCCTATTTTCATCATAATATTTATAGTTGTGGTGATCGCGTTATACGCACCAGTAATATATAAATTAGTGAAGAAAAGAAAAAGCAATTAAATACGTTACACACTCCTGCTTGATATAATGAAATTAGTTGGAATGACGACAATCATTGACAGTATGATAAACAACCATGTCTTTTATATATTGGTTATCACTTGAATTGTCGATAATATCCCCTGTACTTAGTTAATTCGATGCGTTGGCTCTTTAAAACACAAAATGCCGAATCTCATCAATCCTGAGTTTTCCGTAGTCCGTTGTGAGAAGAAATGGGAAATAACTAAAATATTTCCTTATATAAAACATGTTTTCTTCAAAGAATACTTTCTGTCCAAGCAATCCACCTCACTATCTGTTGTATGTTGATTTTAATTTGAGAACTTAATTTACGCGCTATCTTTTGTGGATATTTGCACTCACAATATCGTTTAATAGCGACATGTCGAATTGGATTTTTAGGTAGCATATCAATACCATCATGGTGATTGGCTATTACGATTTCACCAAGGCACGGCTAAATCAGATAGCCAATGTGTATTCCAATCGCATTGAGCTAAATTTGATTATTTAGCTCAAAAGCAGTATTAAGCCGTGTTCTTAAACATCTAGCATGCTTAAGCATGTGACTGCTCCCCACCGTAAACGGCGAGGCTTCCCACTTCTCAGACCGCAACCCTCTGTTCGACGGATTTACGCGGGTCTCCATGGGCTGAAACGACGAGTCCCGCCGCGTGTAATTCCAATATGCCCTTGTGTCGGATATTGATTGCCGCATTGATATCTCGGTCATGTTCAACTCCACATTCAGGGCATTGCCAGATACGCTTATGTAGTGGCATTTCTGACATTTTATGACCGCAGCAATGACAGGTTTTCGAACTGGCAAACCATTGATCCAGTTTTACCAGATGGACGCCTTTTTCTGCGGCTTTATATTCCAGCTTTGTGATAAAACCATGCCAGCCTGCATCACCGATAGCGCGAGCCAGACAGTGGTTTTTCATCATATTCGCCGATTTCAGTGTCTCTACAATTACCGCTTGGTTTTCGTCAACAATTGCACGAGAGAGTTTGTGTTGAAAATCAGCACGGGCATTGGCTACCCGTTCGTGTACACCTGCAAGCTGTATTCGGGCTTTACGGCGATTAGCACTCCCTTTTTGCTTGCGAGATAAGGCTTTTTGTTTTCGACGTAGGTGACGGCTGGCATTGATAAGGTGGCGCGGATTAGCAATCTTATTGCCGTCTGATTTGATGGCGTAATGACTCAGCCCCACATCAAGCCCCGTGATATTTGATATCAATGTTGGCTTTGCCGGTGCTTCTACCCCGTCATCACAGAGTAGTGACGCATAGTATTTTCCGGTTGCGCTGCGGCTCAGTGTGATACTTTTCAGCGCCCCCGTAATTTCACGATGTAAACGCGCTTCAATCGGTGCGATTTTCGGGATTTTTATCGCGCCATCAATGACTTTGATCCCGACACAATGATAGCTAGATTGTCTGCCATGCTTACTTTTAAACGTGGGAAAACGGGCTTTTAGTTTCGGATTAAAAAAGTTGGAGAAAGCCACGTCAAGGTTAATCACCGCCTGCTGCAATGCTATGGAGTCATATTCTTTAAGCCACCCATATCTGCGGGATTTTTTCGCCACTGCAAGCAGCGGTTTAAGGTCTTTACGCGGGTTTAAATTTACGCCGTGCCGCTGGTAAGCGTCTTTCTTGATGTGCAGCGCTTTGTTGTACGCAAAACGAACCGCACCGAACTGAGCGTTGAGATATTCAGCCTGTTCTGGTGTTGGGTAGATGCGTACTTTTGTTGCTCTTAACATCATCAGCGCTCATTGATATAATGTTTTTATTTTAACACGTTAGGGCAATATATCAATTGAGTAATCATGATGATTTACTGGCGGGATCCCTCAGAAAGCGGCACAGTGTCAGTAAACTGGTCGTGCATCTGATCTTTACGACAAAGTATCGACGTAAGCTATTTGACGGACAGATGATCACTCAACTGCGTGATGCATTTGACTCCGCTGCGGCAAAACTTGAATGCGAAGTTATTGAGATGGACGGAGAGCCTGACCATGTGCATCTGCTGGTTACTTACCCGCCAAAACTGGCGGTCAGTGTGATGGTCAACAATCTGAAATCAGTATCGTCGCGCCTGCTGCGCCAGCAAAACACACATTTATGGACGCAAAGTAAAACGGGACTTTTGTGGTCAAGGTCGTACTTTGTCTGCAGCACCGGAGGGGCAACGATTGAAACACTCAGAGCCTACGTTCAGAGCCAGTCAACGCCTGATTGATCTTTAGAGCCTGCGGGCTTTTCGCCTTATATCCCCCCGCCCGCACTGGGCGAGGGTTTACGGCGTTTTTCGCTAAATGTGTTTTCTTTTTTTCTATTGTCGCTGTTTCATCTTTATTTTTACAGCAATCATGTGAACCGTTTTTATCATGATGATGTTTATGCATAAAGAGGTGCATCAGCGGACAAAGTAATAACATAAAAATAAACCAATTATCTCGTAAAAGTTCCCACATAATCATCTCCTTAAATCACGTTAAAAAAATGATAGGGGTTACTCTAAGAGGAAGGTCTAGTATGGATTTGTTATTTAATCCGTATTTTTGTCAATTACCTTTCCACATGTTAATTTGAGTTTCTCCACAATAATGAGCTTTATAAAATTAAATTTTATCCCTCCCTGCTATACTGTAATAACATTAATATTTTAAGTATTATTAACTATAATTCTCAAATAATAGTTAAAAAGTTATTTAACATGGAGGTTCGGATGAAAATATTTTTTCAAATATTATTAATTGCCTTATTTCTTAATGCCTGCTCTTCATATAAAAAAATAGATGAAAGTAAAAGTGGAAATGTCATTGAGGTTAAATCAGCACTTATTGAAGATGATAATTTGTATATCCTTAGTCGTTCTGCTAACTATCATTTTAAGGGTGAAGCGATTACTGCATTGAAAAAATTTGCCACTTCTAAATATAATGATAAGGTTATTTATTTTAGCGCTAGCCTAGGAATAATGGGGAGCGTTGTTAATGGTAACTATATGATTTATTTAGATCCTAAAGATTTCTCTATAGATGAACTCTATGATCTTGCCAGTAACTATCATTTTTATAAAAGCAATTATCAGTTTAATAGTGATGAGGAAATGATTAAAAATCAGATACCTGATTATCAAAATAGATTTTTTATTATTGGTCAATTTAATGCTAATGGAGAGAGGGTAAATTTATCCAATAAAGATGAATTATTAGAAAAATATCCCTTACCTCAACCTGTTTTTGTCAAAATTAACTATTATTCGAAACATTTAGAACCATCAGAAACATTAAAAACAATCGCATTAGTGCCACTCCAAGCGATGAGTCTTATTTTGATAGCACCGCTTTATATTTTTATTTATTAAAGCTACCTGCCCTTCCCTCGTAGGGACTTATGTCTCTACTGAAATACAGGCACCACCCTTTTATATTCAAAAAACAAAAGATGACACTTAGGATTACCTCTTTTTTTGGTGTTAGGCACAGAAAGTCATATCAAACAAGACACACCTATGCTTGTTGGATGTTATCTGCTGGAGCAAATCCTGCATTCATTGCAACACAGATGGGGCACTCATCATCAAAGATGGTACACGATGTTTATGGTTCTTGGACGCCTGAGAACGATCAAGACCAAATATCGCTATTAAACCAAAAATTGAATGATTCAGTCCCCTATGTGTCCCCATCGAGTCATAATAAAGATAACATTCGATTTATATCAAATAGTTAACCCTATCACACCTGCATACTCATAATTTCTTGATAAGCAGCAACGAGCTTATTACGCACTTGTACCCCCATTTGTAATGAGATACTGGATTTTTGCATATCCACCATCACATCATTTAATTCAACACCGGGTGTACCTAAGGTAAACGCTTGAACTTTGTTGGTTGCATTCACTCGAGTTTCATTAATTTTACCCACGGCTTGAACAAGCTGAGTGGCAAACCCTGCCTGTACTGGCTGGGGTTTCGCAATATTGGATGCTTGTAAAGTCTGGATTTGCATTTTATCCAGAACACTTTCAATAGCTGGAATTGACATATAAACCTCTGCGTTAATCATCTAATTCAATTATTGAATCAATGTCATAGTAAGGAAGTGAACCAACACGCTTACCGAGTTATACCCTAACACAGGGGCTTCATTCCAAAGCGAGTAATTAACGCAAAAGTTAAGGGCTAATTACGCCATTAAATGAAACGCAAAAGGCCAATAATGAGACACCTGAGAGTAGGTTTATTTATTTGCGTAAGGGGAGTCTGTTTTGTTACGCCACGCTTTTAGTATTCATCCCGAACTACAAGGCAAGGATTGTCTATGAATGCCGAAAAAACCGACGTTGTGAACCAGAATAAGGGTTTTAACGCCATTATTAACCGGATAAAAGCCGATCCGAAAATTCCGCTCATTATTGCGGGTTCAGCGGCTATTGCCATTTTTGTTGCTGCATTTTTATGGTTACAAAGCCCTGATTATAAGGTGCTTTATAGTAATCTTAGCGATAAAGACGGTGGCGAAATTGTCACACAGTTAACACAGATGAATGTACCTTATCGCTTGTCACAAAATGGCGCGGCGATTATGGTGCCTGACAATCAGGTTCATGAATTACGCCTGAAACTCGCGCAAGCGGGGCTTCCTAAAGGCGGTGCTGCCGGTTTTGAACTGTTAGATAAAGAAAAGTTCGGGATCAGCCAATTTAGTGAACAAATTAACTATCAACGTGCACTTGAGGGTGAGCTTGCTCGCACTATCGAGACATTAGGTCCTGTACAAAATGCTCGAGTTCATTTAGCACTACCAAAACCATCTCTTTTTGTTCGTGAACAGAAATCCCCTTCTGCATCCGTTACGGTGGGTCTTTTACAGGGTAGAACACTGGATGAAGGTCAAATTAATGCCATCGTGCATATCGTTGCGAGCAGTGTTGCTGGTATGCCTGACAGCAGTGTGACCATCGTTGACCAAAGCGGTAAATTATTGACACAACCTGATACGTTAGGTCGTGACCTTAATTCTATCCAACTGAAATATGTTCAAGAGCTAGAGAGCCGTTATCAGCAACGTATTGAAACGTTATTAGGCCCAATTGTGGGTCGTGGAAACGTTCATGCACAGGTAACTGCTCAAATTGATTTCTCTCATACAGAAGAGACAGCAGAAGAGTACAAACCAAATCAGCCACCCAATCAAGCTGCTGTACGTTCAAAACAGTTGAGCCAAAGTGAGCAAAATGGTGGCATGTTAGCGGGTGGTGTTCCTGGGGCATTATCTAATCAACCTGTTGCTCCCCCACAAGCGCCTATTGAAACATCAAAAGCGCAAGAAGGTGAGAAAACAGATGACGCCAATGCAACTGGAACAAATCGCACATTAACGCGCAATCCAAACAGCAATAGCCGTTTAGATGAAACAACTAACTATGAAGTTGATCGCCGAATTCGTCATATCAAGCGTCCAGTAGGTAATATCGAGCGTCTTTCTGTCGCTGTTATTGTGAACTACAAAACCGTTGAAGATAAGAAAGAAGCCGCAGAAGGCGAAGAGCCTGTTGTTGAAACTAAACTTGTTCCGCTAACTGATGAGCAAATTCAGCAAATTGAAGGGCTTGTTCGTGAAGCGATGGGCTATTCTCAAGAACGTGGTGACTCTTTAAGTGTCGTGAACTCTCAGTTCAACGATATTGAAGAGAAAGTAATCACTGTTCCTGTATGGGAAAACCCAGAAATTCTTGCGAAAGCATTAGATTTAGGTCGCTGGTTATTACTTGTCATCATCGCATGGATCTTATGGCGCAAACTGGTGAAACCACAGCTTGAAAAACGCCGTGAAGCTGAGATTGCGGCACAGAAAGCCGTGCTGAAAACGCAGCTACAAGTTAAAGATGATGTAGATGAAGCCGAATTAGATGACGAAGCACGACGTAAACAAGCACGTCAACGTGTCAGTGCCGAATTGCAGAGCCAACGTATCCGTGAAATGGCAGAGAAAGATCCTCGTGTCGTTGCAATGGTTATTCGTCAATGGATGAGTAAAGAACAATGAGTAATAACTTAACTGGAACCGAAAAAAGCGCCGTTATGTTACTAACACTCGGTGAAGACCGAGCGGCGGAAGTATTTAAACATCTAAGCACACGTGAAGTTCAACAGCTAAGTATTGCGATGTCTTCAATGCGTCAGATCTCAAATCAGCAATTGATTGATGTGATGGCAAGCTTTGAAGAAGATGCCGTCCAATACGCAGCATTGAACGTCAATGCGAACGATTATTTACGCTCTGTTCTTGTTAAAGCTTTAGGTGAAGAACGTGCGAATAATCTTTTAGATGAGATCTCTGAAACTCGTGAAACCACAACGGGTATCGAAACACTTAACTTTATGGAGCCACAAATGGCTGCCGATATTATCCGCGACGAACATCCGCAGATTATCGCAACCATCTTAGTTCACCTGAAACGGGGTCAAGCTGCAGATATTTTGGCACTGTTTGATGAGAAATTACGTAATGATGTGATGTTACGTATCGCAACATTTGGTGGTGTTCAACCGTCAGCATTAGCAGAGTTAACTGAAGTACTGAATAACCTGCTTGATGGTCAAAACCTCAAACGCAGTAAAATGGGTGGTGTTCGTACTGCGGCTGAAATCATCAACTTGATGAAGAGCCAGCAAGAAGAGAATGTTATTACTGCGGTTCGCGATTACGACGGCGAATTGGCACAAAAAATTATCGACGAAATGTTCCTGTTCGAAAACCTTATCGATATCGACAACCGTTCTATCCAGCGCATTCTACAGGAAGTGGAATCCGAGTCCTTGGTTGTGGCATTGAAAGGATGCGATCAAGAGCTACGCGATCACTTCCTCAACAATATGTCGCAACGTGCTGCTGAAATCATGCGTGATGACTTGAGTTCTCGCGGCCCTGTTCGAATGTCTCAAGTGGAAGCAGAGCAGAAAGCAATTCTGCTTGTGGTACGCAAATTAGCAGAGACTGGAGAGGTTGTTCTTCATGGAGGAGACGATACCTATGTCTGATAAACATACTGATACTAACTGGAAGCCTTGGGTTCCCAAAGAACTCACAGATTGGGCATTAACGGTCGAGGAAACGACAGAAGACGAAAAGGAAGTCGAAAAACAGGAAAAAGAAGTTGTTCAGCAACAGAAAGTTCTTGAGCAAATTAATATGCTTGATGACATGAAAGACAAGGCCCAGAAATTGGGCCACGCTGAAGGCTTTGAGGCAGGGAAAAACCAGGGTTATCAGGAAGGCTATCAGGCTGGATTACAATCAGGTATTGAAGAAGGCATTCGCCAAGGAATTGCTCAACAATCGCCATTAATTAATGAATGGCAAGGATTGTTGGCTGAGTTTAAGCACTCTTTAAATGGGTTAGACAGTGTTATTGCTTCACGTTTAATGCAAATCGCGCTCACAGCAGCAAAAGAAGTTCTGGGTCAGCCTGCGGTGTGTGATGGTTCTGCATTACTGACGCAAATCACCTTAATGTTGCAACAAGAACAAATGTTCTCAAACAACCCACAGTTAAGAGTTAACCCAACACATATTCCACAAATTGAAAAAGAGCTGGGTGACTCACTTTCTGCTCATGGTTGGAAAGTGGTTGCCGATAACAGTATTCATGTTGGTGGATGTCGTGTTGTAACAAATGATGGCGATCTTGATGCCACGATTGCAACTCGTTGGCATGAACTTTGCCGTCTTGCTGCTCCGGAGGCGTTGTAATGACAGCAAGATTGGGGCGTTGGTTAGAAAAACTCAGTGATGCAGAAGCGCGTTTAAATAAAATTCCGCGTGTGCGTCAATATGGACGTTTAACCAGAGCAACAGGTTTAGTCATGGAAGCTAAGGGGCTTGTTATGCCTCTTGGTTCTACGTGTTTAATAGAACGTACCATTGGTAAAACTGTTGAAGAAGTTGAAAGTGAAGTCGTTGGTTTCAATGGCAGTCAAATGTTGTTAATGCCTTTACAGGAAGTCGAGGGATTAACACCAGGTGCTCGTGTTTATGCACAGGCGACTCCAGGTGGGGAAAATGAAGGTCGTCAGTTGCCGCTTGGCGATGCGCTATTAGGGCGCGTGTTAGATGGCTCTGGTTATCCTTTAGATGGTTTACCACCACCCGATGCAGATTATCGTGCGCCACTGATCACACCTCCTATCAACCCACTACAACGCACCCCAATTACCGATGTACTGGATGTGGGTGTGCGTGCAATCAACGCACTGTTAACCGTAGGGCGTGGTCAGCGAATGGGGCTTTTTGCAGGCTCTGGTGTCGGTAAAAGTGTGTTATTAGGCATGATGGCACGTTTTACTCAAGCTGATGTCATTGTGGTTGGATTAATTGGTGAACGTGGACGTGAAGTTAAAGACTTTATCGAAAATATTCTCGGTACTGAAGGTTTAGCACGCTCAGTCGTTGTTGCAGCACCTGCTGACGTATCCCCCCTTCTTCGAATGCAAGGCGCTTCTTATGCAACACGTATTGCTGAAGATTTTCGTGATCGCGGAAAACATGTCTTACTGATTATGGATTCACTCACACGTTACAGTATGGCGCAACGCGAAATTGCCCTTGCTGTCGGCGAACCGCCTGCAACCAAAGGCTATCCACCTTCTGTATTCGCGAAATTACCCGCACTGGTCGAACGTGCAGGAAATGGCGTTGATGGTGGCGGTTCTATCACGGCTTTCTATACTGTTTTAACAGAAGGTGATGATCAGCAAGATCCCATTGCTGACTCTGCGCGTGCGATTTTAGATGGTCACATTGTGCTTTCGCGTTCTCTTGCAGAATCGGGGCACTACCCTGCTATCGATATCGAAGCCTCAATTAGCCGTGCAATGACATCACTGATTGATAAAACACATTATCGTCGCGTACAAGTGTTTAAACAGCTTTTGTCTAGTTATCAACGTAACCGAGATCTCATTAACGTAGGTGCTTATGCCGCGGGTAGTGATCCTATGCTTGATAAAGCCATTGCGCTTTATCCATCCCTCGCGAAGTTCTTACAACAAGATATCCAAGAGCAATGCAGTTATCAAAGTGCATGTGAGCAACTTAATCAACTGATCACAGTGAACTAATTCTGAACATAATCAGAGAAAGTAAAGAGGGTTCCAATGCGGGAGCAGTCACCTTTAGTGACACTGAGAGAACTGGCACAGACAGCGGCTGAACAAGCCGCTATTCAACTGGCTCAGGTCCGGCAGAGTCATCAACAAATGGAACAGCAACTCAATATGTTGATTGGGTATCAGGATGAATACCGTGTACGTCTAAATGAAACGTTGAATTTAGGGGGGATGTCGTCAGCATCGTGGCAAAACTACCAACAATTCCTCAAAACGCTCGAATTGACTATCGAACAACATAAACAACAACTTCAACATTGGCAGGCGCAGCTTGATCTTGCAACTGAACAATGGAGAGAAAAACAGCAACGACTCAATGCATTTGAGACTTTGGAGCAACGCGCTGAAGATAGCCGTAAGCGACATCTCGATCGTATTGAACAGAAACAAATGGACGAGTACGCACAGCGTAGTACTTTACGGAGAACAACTTGATGGAGATAACGCTTCTGACCATGGATGTCGCAGCAGCCTCTCCGGGAACGACATCTGCTTCAAATAGTCAGCCCGGTGATAATGCCCCGACATTTGCTCAGCTTTTGGGTTCTCAACCTCAAAATGCACAGAGTGATAAAAAGACAGCCAATATCACAAACCACGCAACGAAAGAAAACAAAGCACATTCACACTCTGATGAAGACAAAACAAAAGAAGAAGGTAGTCATCTTGCGTCTGTCACCACAGAACCTAATGTGATAGAAGAGTCATCTCTTGAGAAATCTCAATTGACGCTTACTTTGCCGGATAATGAACAATTTGCGGCTATTGTTGAAAATAAAAACCCATCTTTATTAATGTCTGCAGAAGAGCTTGCCGCTGAACTTCCCGTTCAGTTAGCCGGACTCCCTGGATTAAAACGTCTTACCCTTCCCTCTGATCAACTGACTCAAGCATTACAACAGCCTCAGTCAATGAAACGTGAGGAAGGTTTAGCCTCATTAGCACGCACTATTTCAAAAGATCGCGATATGTCGGACTTCAACCTTGCCGACAAACTCAATTTATCAAAATCAGATGAACAGTCCTTGTTAACCCAACGACGACCAGAGACAGCGACGTTAGCCACAGAAAGCACACTCGTTAGTGCTAATCAAACAGAAAAGCCTTCTGCGAAAAAAGTCGATAGCATGGCATCGCTTTTAACACCAACAGCAGAAAAAGTGAATGCGTTACTAAACGGCGATAAGCAAGTTGCCAATACAAAATTAGCGGATAATGTTGCTCAGCAAATAGCGTCAACAAACCACGTTGTAGAAAACGATCTTCACAACACTCTTTCTAACTCCTCTTCTTTGGCTTCACAAAGCATTACGGGTCATGCTCACTCTTCAACCCAACCACAAATGCAATTTTCACCGATGGTAACACAGGTATTAAATGCACAAGTGGGAACGCAAGAGTGGCAACAGCAACTCAATCAACAGATTGTGATGTTTAGTCGAAATGGTTTACAAAAGGCAGAGCTACGTTTACACCCTGAAGAGCTAGGTTCATTGCATATCCGCATGAAAATAGAAGATGGGCAAGCACAGTTACACCTTGCTTCACAAAACGGGCAAGTTCGTTCTGTATTAGAAAATGCCATGCATCAATTGCGTCAAGCTCTCTCTGAAAATGGGATCCAGCTCACGCAGAGTCAGGTGTCTAGCGACACTCATGACAGTTGGCAACAACAAAATATGTCAGATTCCTCTCAATTTAGTGGAGATGGTGCCGATAATCATCAAGGAAGCGAGGGTAATTCTCTGCAGTTAGCCTCTGAAACGGCACTACAAAAGATAACTCTTACGCCTCAAGAATTAGCATCTGCTCGTGGTGGTGTTGATATTTTCGCCTAATACAAATGTATTGGGACGACACCCTATGTCAATAAACGTAAGAGTTAATGGTTTTTTCCCTATCTGTTTCTGCCATTAAAAAACAGAAATAGCGGGATAATTAAGGTTGATTTAGATGGATATGGAAGTCCACAACAGTGAACACGTATCCACTACAAAACAGGAATTTAACTGTCCATGTCTAATTACAGCAATGAACGTAAAAGCTATAGCTTAATTCTGATCATCGTATTATTGGTGATCGCCATTATTGCAGCGGCATTCGGTGGATATAGTTGGTGGGCATTGAAGCATGCTAAATCAGGTTCAGCGGGCACAAGTCAGCAAAAAGTTATACCAGCACCCGTTTTTATGTCATTAGAACCCTTTACGGTAAATCTCATTGATGACGAAGAACACTTAGACAGAGTGCTCTACATAGGGATCACATTAAGATTGCATAATGAAGAGACTCGTAAGCGTCTACATGATTATTTACCAGAGGTTCGTAGCCGCTTGTTATTACTGCTTTCTCGTCAACAGGCTAATAAGCTCGCGACAGACAATGGAAAACTCCAGCTAATGACGGATGTAAAAGAAACGCTGAGACCGACTCTCGTACCGGGAGAATCTGAACAGATCCTCTCCGATGTACTGTTTACCACGTTTATTCTGCGATAATCATTATGAGCGATAATATCCTTTCACAGGCAGAGATTGATGCTCTGTTGAATGATGACACATCAGGTGACAACGCCCAAAAAAGCGCGAACAAGGAACCTGCGATAGCGAAGGATCCGAATGAACCGGATATTCAGCCTTATGACCCCAACACGCAACGCCGTGTGGTTCGAGAACGTTTACAGTCGTTAGAAATTATTAACGAACGCTTTGCACGTCAATTCCGTATGGGACTATTTAACATGCTCCGTCGGAGTCCTGACATTACGGTTGGTGGCATTAAAATTCACCCCTATCATGATTTTGCTCGTAATTTACCTGTGCCAACAAACCTTAATTTGGTGCATTTAAAGCCTTTACGAGGAACCGCATTATTTACCTTTGAACCCAATCTGGTTTATATCGCGGTAGATAATTTGTTTGGTGGTGATGGCCGTTTTCCAATCCCTGTGGAAGGACGTGAATTTACCAACACAGAGCAGCGGATCATTAACAAAATGTTGAAACTGGCACTTGATGCCTACCGTGATGCTTGGGATTCCATCTTCAAAATTCAGGTGGAATATGTTCGTTCTGAAATGCAGGTGAAATTTACCAATATCACCTCATCACCGAATGACATTGTTGTTACGACACCTTTTCAAGTAGAAATTGGTTCAATGGTTGGGGAATTTAGTATTTGTATTCCATTTGCCATGATCGAGCCATTACGTGAACGACTGATCAATCCACCAATTGAAAATGTTCGTCAAGAAGATGGGGTATGGTTAGATAGTTTAGTCAACCAAGTTCAGCATTCAGAGCTTGAACTGGTCGCAAACTTTACTGACATCCCACTGCGTTTATCAAAAGTGTTAACACTTAAAGAAGGAGATGTTATCCCGATTGATAAACCAGAAAGATTGATTGCACATGTTGATGGTGTGCCCGTATTAACAAGCCAATACGGTACAGTAAATGGGCAATATGCCCTTCGTGTTGAACACCTAATTAACCCTGTTTTAAACGCTCTGGATGAGGAACAAACCAATGAGTGATGCAAATCGCCCAACTGATAATTCACAATCGGCTGAGGATATGTGGGCTGATGCAATGGAACAGCAAACTGGGAAAAGCCAGGATAATAGTTCCGATCTATTTGAACATCTGTTACCTGAAGACGATACACTGAATCATCTATCTGACATCAATTTGATTATGGATATTCCAGTCAAATTAACAGTAGAGTTAGGTCGCACCAAAATGACCATTAAAAAATTACTTAGCCTGTCACAAGGTTCTGTCGTTTCCTTGGATGGTCTAGCTGGTGAGCCTCTTGATATTCTTATCAATGGCTATTTAATTGCTCAAGGTGAAGTTGTGGTTGTTTCTGATAAATATGGTATTCGCATTACCGATATCATTACACCATCAGAACGTATGCGTCGTCTGAGCCGTTAATCTATGGAACAGCTTCCTTCCTTTTCCAGCCAAGGTGCGGTAAATACTACCGCACCCGCTATAACACAAACTGTTCAAACACCGACACAACCGTTGCCTGTGAGTCAAAGCCTTGCTCAAGTTAGCACGGCACTCGCTGGCATTATCGTTCTTATTATTATTGCTATGTGGTTATTCCGTCGTTTTGGCTTTACCCGTGGTTCATTTAAAGGAACGACAACACAACTTAGCGTCAAAGCAAGTTGTTCATTAGGTGCGAAAGAACGTGTGGTGGTGGTTGAAATAGAACAGGAATGGCTCGTATTAGGGGTAACTGCATCACAGGTAAATCTGCTGCATAAATTACCCGTCCCTGATAAAGCCTCGCAGGAAGCGACCTCATCACCAACATCGCCATTGTTTACTCAACTATTACAAAAAACGCTAAAGCGAGATAAAGGCAACTCATAATGCATCAGTGTGTCACTTTTTTTAACGCATTAAAGCGTTGGCGTCTCTTCGCTAGTGTGCTGGTTGTACTTTTGTTACCTACCAGTGCGTTTGCCCAATTTCCGGGTGTTATTACACAGCCTTTACCGGGTGGTGGTCAAAGTTGGTCATTACCCGTACAAACATTAATCTTCATTACCGCGTTGGGATTTATTCCTGCTGTTTTGCTGATGATGACAAGTTTTACTCGGATTATTATTGTCCTTGGATTACTACGTAATGCGTTAGGTACACCTTCTGCACCACCAAACCAAGTGGTTCTGGGTTTGGCGTTATTTATGACTTTTTTCATTATGGCACCCGTTTTTGATAAAATTTATCAAGATGCCTATATGCCATTTACTGAAGATCAAATTACCTTTGAGCAAGCCTTAGAGAATGGCGCAAAACCTTTGCGTCAGTTTATGATGCAACAAACGCGTGAAACTGACTTGGCTCTGTTTGCCCGTCTTGCCGATGCACCCGCGTTTGAAACGCGCGAAAGTGTACCTATGCGTATTTTGGTACCCGCTTATATTACGAGTGAGCTAAAAACTGCCTTTCAAATCGGTTTTATGATTTTTATTCCTTTTCTAATTATCGACTTAGTGGTTGCCAGTGTGTTGATGGCGCTAGGTATGATGATGGTGCCCCCTGCCACTGTTTCATTGCCATTTAAACTCATGCTATTTGTTTTAGTCGATGGTTGGCAATTAATACTGGGCTCGCTTGCACAAAGCTTTTTTAATTAGCGTAGAGGTAACGTCATGACACCAGAATCCGTCTTAGCTCTAGGTACTGAAGCGATGAAAATCGCTTTATCGCTCGCAGGCCCTCTTTTATTGTCCGCGCTGGTAACGGGTCTTGTGATCAGTATGCTGCAAGCTGCAACGCAGATAAACGAAATGACATTATCGTTTATTCCAAAAATTCTTGCTGTATTAGCCGCTATTTTAGTTGCAGGCCCTTGGATGCTAAGTTTGCTTGTCGATTATATGCATAACTTATTTACAGGCATTCCAGGGATGATTGGTTAATAGCAATGATAACCCTGACCAGTGAAATGCTTAACGGCTACATTAGTGATTTTTTCTGGCCATTTGTGCGGATCCTCGCCCTTTTTAGTACTGCGCCGCTATTTAGTGAAAAGCAAACACCTAAAAAATTCCGTATTGCCCTCGCTTTTTTAGTGACGGCATTAGTCGCACCAGGTTTACCGCAAAGTCATGTACCGTTATTCTCGCTTATTGCCTTTTGGATTTTGGTGCAACAAATTTTGATTGGTACCATTCTAGGGTTATCAATGCAATTGGCATTCGCTTCTGTTCGTCATGCGGGTGAAGTGATTGGTTTACAGATGGGGCTTTCATTCGCCACTTTTGTCGATCCATCAGGTGGCCCTAACATGCCTATTCTCGCACGTATTTTTAATATGCTAACAATGCTATTATTTATGGTCTTTGATGGTCATTTATGGCTATTATCTATATTAGTTGATACTTTCTATGTTGTTCCTATTGAAAATCAGACTTTTAACTCATTAGGCATACTAACTTTAGTTCAAAGTGGTGGCACTATATTTATTAACGGTATGATGTTAGCCATGCCATTAATTACCCTACTCCTTGTTCTTAACCTTTCATTAGGTATTCTAAACCGTATGACACCACAGCTTTCTGTCTTTGTAGTGGGTTTTCCTCTTACGCTGACTATCGGTATGTTAGCATTATCCATGATCATGCCTGCATTACCTGTGTTTACAGAGCGTGTCTTTAGTGATACGTTTAATCGCATCACATTGATATTGCAACAATTAGTTTCTTGATATGGGCTAATAATCAGCCCATTATTTATTTTTTATACTTATGACTAAAGCGTTTTCAGTACCTATATTGGGATAAAATATTTTTTCGAACTCTTTTATTGTTTCAATATGCTCATAAGTTTTCGACATAATATCTTCATGTTGTTGAATAATATATATATCTTCTTTTTTGGCTAATAATTCATTGATAAATCTATGGAATTCTTCAGCATTATTCTCTGAATTTTTTGCTGTTATTAAATGATTGGTTGAATCTTCTAAAACATAAACCCAATAATCATCAAGATTTAATCGCTTTGAAAATAAGCATTCTAATGCACTACCGCAGGCTTTATATCGTGTAAATATAAACGTGTTATTCCAAGAGTATTTTTTAGGATCTTGTGAAAATAACTCATCACCCCAGCTAACTTTTTGCTCAATACATTTGATTAAAGAAAGCGGTATTGATTTATTAATCAGTAATTCAAAATAAGCACACATAATTTTCTATCTCAACGATTCTAACCACAACAGAAAAAACTCACGTTGTTCCGAAGGTGTAACTAAGGTTTCATTTCGATAGTCATTAAATGTACCGACTAAATCTTCTTGGAGCGCTTGCTTTCCCATTTTCATACAATAAACTGCCATACCACTTCCCATATCACGAGACATTCCTGATGGATAGGTATCTATTCTTGCGCCATGGCAGTGAAAAATAACATCCGTTAGTTGATTACGAATAGCATCTAAACAGGCAAAATAATCTGTTGCTGAAAATTCACCATAGTGATGGCCTTCAATATCGACAGTAATTTTACATTTTCTTTCAGGAGAGGTTGTCAATCGTAATTCAGCGATAGCGTCTTTATGATTAATTGTAATTGGGATATCGAATTGTTTTCCATTCATAGATAAAAATCCTTTGTTGTTTGCCATTTAACATTCTAATTTATTTTCTATTTACTCATTAATAATTAATCCACTTTTAATCTAATCGTACATATTTATTACTATACAAAAAGATATAAAATCAAATTTACAACCCAATACTCGTGAATGTGCAATTATTAATACTGCTACTGGCGATATTATTTAAACCACAGAACCTTTCATGTACATGATGCCTAATATAGGAAAAATAGTTTACCTGTTTTATCCAATAAACAATAAAAAAACCCCTGATAAATAAATATCAGGGGGGATATCAAAAAAGACTTAAAATAATATTGAAATATTAGCGATACATTTTGAACATCGACATATCTTTCATGTCGTTAAAGACTTTATAAGAAGCCTGTAATACAGACTCTTCTTGGTAATAATCTGAAATTGCTTGTGTCCAATCTAAGTCGCGCAATTCGCTTAAACGTTTTGCATTTCTTAATGATGTGTCCGCACCTAAATCATCTAAATTATCAAGTTCTTGAAGTTGTAAACCTAACTTCGCTTCAACACTAGAAATATTATTTAATGTTGCGCGGTTAACCCTGTTTGCCGTATCAATTTTCGCTAATGCAGCTTCACGATCAGCTTGAGGTTTACCTGTTAATGGTTCGCGTAATGCAGTAATAGCACTATCTAATGCTTCAAAAATATCAGGTGCTGTTCCTTTACTCCCTGATGATTGTAATGTTTCAATCCCAGTGAAGTTAGTGACCATTTCAATATTACTATCTACTTTTTGGGTAATTTGCTTATCACCACCTTGATAGGTGATTTTGCCAGTTGCATCTGCTACAAAAGGGGGTTTATCTGATTGGAAACCGGCAAAAATATAACGGCCAACCCCATCTTTTGTGTTACCAATACCCACTAGCTGATCTTTTAAACCCTGTAATTGATCTGCTAAAGAGGAACGATCTTCATCACTTAGCGTGGCATCATTACCCGCAGCAATCAGTGTTTCTTGAATTTTGGTTGTAATATTCACCATTTGGCTTGCTAAGCTCATTTGCAAAGACATACTGTTTTTTGCAAATCCACGCGCTGTCGCATACTGTTGGTTACGTGATTCAGATTGTTTCACCATCACGGCTTGAGAAGCTGCCATCGGATCATCTGAGGGTTTCTCAACACGACGACCACTGGAGATTTTGTTTCCTTCAGTCATCCATTTGCTTTGCGAACTGGTGATATTGTCCACTCGCTGACTAAAAATTTGATTTGAACTTAAACGCACCGTGTTATTCCTTATTCTGATGAAGGGTTACTTAGAAAACTTGCATAATCGCATCAAACATACTGTTTGCAGTTTGAATCACTTTCGCATTTGCCATGTAATATTCTTGAATACGATACATTTCACCGTACTCTTCATCCAAGTTCACACCAGAAACAGATTGTTGTTGTGACTGAATACTTTTCGTGATTGATGCCTGTGCATCAAAATCAACTTGTGCGGTATTCACTTTATTACCGACCATACTGATCAGTGAACCATAGCCACCAGCAATCGTTGTTTTTCCATCAATAATTTTTTGGTCAGGTAACTCAAACAGTTTTTTCATGTTTTCGTTATCACTAGGCCCCGTATCTTTAGAGCCAGCCGCCGCAATCTCACTAGGATCTGTTACCGCAACTGACATACCCGCAATCACATTACCCACAGATTGAACAATGAGAGAATCGTCTTTTTGTGCTGTGCCATCGACTTTAATATTCATCCCTTCAAAGGTCAGCTCTTTCTTTGTCGCATCAAATGTGGCGGCAACTTTACGACCACCTGGCTCTACCGTTACATTCCAATTGGTGCCGTCATATTTAACGGTATAGTCAGCCGCTTTCACTGCTTTAGTATCGGTATATTTCACATCAAAGGTTGCGTCACCTTTATTTTTACCATTAGGCATGACGTGAGCACCGCCAAGGTTGAAGAACTCTTTACCTTTATCGCCATTTAAATCAAAACCTTGCTCATGCTGTTTATTAAATTGATCACCCAGCACTAACGCTAATTGGTTTAATTGATTACGACTTGGATCTAACACTTCTTCACGGCTACGATAAGCACCACCCAGTTCGCCACCTTTAATGCGTTTTGCATCTACTTCGCGTACTTCATCAATACCATTGCTATAACCGATAACAAGACGTTCACTGTTTTTGTTTGATGGAATAGCAGAA
Source organism: Proteus vulgaris (assembly GCF_033708015.1). Taxonomy (NCBI): domain Bacteria; kingdom Pseudomonadati; phylum Pseudomonadota; class Gammaproteobacteria; order Enterobacterales; family Morganellaceae; genus Proteus; species Proteus vulgaris. The sequence goes on from NZ_CP137920.1 coordinate 2,525,395, forward strand.
ACTTCATAGGCGCGCGTACCCGAGACTAATGGCAAACCATTTGCAAATGTGACGTTAACAAAACCACCATCTTGTTGCGTCACTTGTACATCAACCAGTGTGTTTAATTCTTGAACTAAACGGTCACGTTGATCTAATAAATCGTTAGGATCAGCGCCATTAAAGCCTTTAGAACGGCTAATTTCGTTATTTAATTTTGCGATTTGCTTTGTATATTCATTGATATTTTTAGAGGTGTTTGTCACCTGACTATTAATATCTTTTTCTAAATCACGTAGCGATTGGTCTGCTTTAGCAAACATATTGACCATGGCTTCTGCTTTACCAATAACCGTTGTACGCGCAGGATTATCTTCTGCATTATTCGTAACATTAGGTAAGCTCGTGAAAAATTCATCAATCGCACTAGAAACGTCATTACCTTTATCGGCTAATAAATCATTAATTTGTGAGATATTTTTGGTATAACTGTTTAAGGCAAATTGTTTTGACGTTGCTCGGTTCATTTGACCAGCAAGGAATTCATTATACTCACGATGAATTCGGCTAACATTAACACCATTACCGATATAACCATTACCGGTCATAGTGCCACTGTTTTCATTAAAAACAGTCATTTGACGGTTGTACCATTTTACATTTTGGTTAGCGATATTATTACTCACAGTGCTCATCGCAGCTTGTGCCGCATTAAGTCCGCTCATCGCTGTATTAATTAAACTGTTGGACATTTGTCTATCCTTTTACGTTTAGTCATCACCCGTATGCACGGAGCATAGCTGGCAAGTTAAATGGATGCTCTGGTCTTTATTATCGGTTCTTCCCCTCTAAACTTGAGGGGAAAATGATTAAAATAGATCGCTTAAATCGTGGGTGTAAGTTTTGGCAACTTGCTCCCCTGATCCTTTTAATTGACCAATAATTGAAACCAGTTTTTTCGCATAACCTGGGTCGGTGGCATAGCCGGCTTCCTGAATACGGTAAGCCGCTTGTTCAGGTGTTTGAGCTTGAGGTACTTTGGCGTAACGAGGACTTTCAGTGATCAATCTGAGGTAATCTTGGATCGCTTCAACATAGGAGCCATAAACACGGAAATTATCACGCATTTTTATCGATTTCCCATTGATCACTTCCGTTGTCATGATATTCGTGACAGGCCCTTTCCAGCGACTTCCTGCTTTAATACCGAACAGGTTATAACTCGGTTTACCATCACCGGTTAGAATTTCACGCTTACCCCAGCCTGATTCAAGTGCAGCCTGAGCAACAACTAAAAGATGGTGTACACCCGTACCTTCTGTGGCTTGTTTTGCAGGTCCTAACAGTTTTGATGCAAAAGAAGCACTGCTTTCAGATAACCCCTTAAGCTTACCTATCGTACTTTCAACGGCATTTTGATAAGGCTGCATCGCACGATAAATTTGTCCCAATGCTTGCGTTGGTATGGATTGGAAAATATCGCTACCATCTAATGGCATCGGTGTTTTGCCCGCCATTTCGCTTGGTTCCATCGTCACTTTGGCAGAAAGTTGTTTTTCTATCATGTCAGCAAAGCCCAAGCCTTTTTGTGATAAGTCTTGAGCAATTTGTTGATCATAAAGAGAGGTGTACATCTTGGTACTTTCTGAGTTGAACATGCTTTCTTGAGGAATAGCATCACGCATGCTTTTTAACATCATTTGAACGAAAACACCTTCAAGTTGCTGCGCCACTTGACGCAGCCCTTGCTGATCAGCATTTTGTCCAACCTGATATTTAAGTTTATTCAATGCATTACTATCATATGCTGGCGATGACATCGTCGGCATTGAAGAAAGCAGAGATAAATCTTTCATCAGATAATCTCCAATCTCGCACGTAAGCAACCCGCGCTTTCCATTGCTTGCAAAATTGACATTAAATCTGTTGGTGTTGCACCCAATGCATTTAATGTGCGGATCACTTCGTTTAAGCTTGCGCTTGCATTCACTTGCTGTAATGAACCACCTTGTTCACTCATATTCACGCTAGTATTACGTGTTACAACCGTGCTCCCTCCCGCAAACGGAGTATTAGGTTGGCTGACATTGACTTGGCTATCAACCGTAACGGAAAGGTTGCCTTGAGCAATAGCACAGCTTCCTAATGTCACATCACGATTCATCACAACAGAACCGGTTCTTGCATTAATGATCACTTTTGCATCTGCAACAACACGCTTAATTTCAAGGTTTTGAACTTCAGCCAAGAAACGTACTTGTTCACTTTTACCAATAGGAACACGTAATTGAACTGTACGGGCATCTAATGGAATAGCCGTTCCCACACCGCGTAATTTATTAACGGTATCCGAGATATGTTGCGCCAATGTGAAGTTTTCTTCATTCAGTTGTAGGTTCAGCAAACCTGTTTGACCAAATTGCGAAGGCAGTTCACGTTCAATGATAGCGCCACTGCTAATACGTCCTCCCGCCAATTGGTTCACTTTAACGCTATTCCCTCCCGCAGATGCTCCTGATCCTCCGACAACAATATTGCCTTGTGCTAAAGCATAAATCTGATTATCAACACCTTTTAATGGTGTCATCAGCAACGTACCACCACGTAAGCTTTTTGCATTACCTAAGGATGAAACCACAACGTCGATTGATTGCCCTGTACGACCAAAAGGCGGTAATTTTGCAGTGACCATTACCGCCGCAACGTTTTTCAATTGCATATTGGTGCCAGGTGGTACGGTGATCCCCAATTGTGAGAGCATGTTATTCAGACTTTGCGTGGTAAACGGGGTTTGCATTGTTTGGTCACCCGTTCCATCTAATCCCACGACCAAACCATAACCAATCAGCGCATTTTCTCTTACCCCTTCAACAGAGGTGAGATCTCTGATCCGTTCGGCATGAGCGGAAAAACCGACACATGTCATCACGATAAAGAAAAGGCTCATCGCTATTTTTTTCATCTGGACCCTACTCATTAAAAAGGTGATACATTTAAGAAGAAGCGTTGTAGCCATCCCATAGACTGCGCTTCGTTGATATAACCGTCTCCGATATATTCAATACGAGCATCAGCAACTTGGGTTGAATTTACGGTATTAGCACCACTGATTGTCCTTGGGTTCACAACACCTGAGAAACGGATAAATTCAGTACCTTGATTGATAGCAATTTGCTTTTCACCGATAACGTGCAGATTTCCATTAGCAAGAAGCTGATCGACGGTAACCGTAATGGTGCCTTTAAAGGTATTGTTCGCATTTGCGCCACCTTTACCGCCAAAGTCACTGTTGCCTTCCATACCCATATCAGCACGGCTATTACCAAACAATCCTTCCAAAAATCTTGGTGTGATTGAAGCAAGGAATCCAGCTTTACCATTACGGCTCGCATTTGCGGATGAGTTTTTGCTTGCACTCACGTTTTCTTGCAATGTAATCGTTAGCGTGTCACCAATATTTCGAGGACGTCTGTCTTCAAATAGAGGTTGATAGCCAAAATAAACAGGCTGAGCTGACTGAAAAATAGAGCCATTAGGTGCAGGTGCTGTTGGTGCCGTTGGAACTGCCGTTGTGTTGCCTTCTACCAACGGTTTTTTAGGTATATGAGCGCATCCCGCCAGTATCAGTACCAACAGGGCGGTACCTAAACGTTGATGACGACGCCATCTGACACTAAGCTTTCTTGCCCCAGAATTGTCAGTAATGACCTTTGTATCCATCTTCGATACTCTTTTAGTAATACGCCTGACAGGAAACCCTGTCAGGCTAATGAACAAACGAAATTAGAGTTGCGTAAGTTTCTGTAACATCTGATCAGACGTTGAAATCGCTTTACTGTTAATTTCATAAGCACGTTGAGTCTGGATCATATTGACCAGCTCTTCAGCTACGTTAACGTTAGAGGTTTCAACATATCCCTGATACAACAAGCCTGCGCCGTTAATACCCGGGGCATTTTCAGTCGGTGCGCCAGAACTTGCGGTTTCTAAATACAAGTTTTCACCGACACTTTCTAATCCGCTGTCATTAATAAAGGTTGTTAGTGTCAATTGACCCACTTGTTGTGGTGCAGGATCACCTTCAATCTCAACACTGACAGTACCATCACGACCAATCATGACCTTTTTAGCCGTTTCAGGCAGAATAATTGCTGGAACGACTTGAAAACCACTCGTTGTCACTAATTGCCCATTTTGATCCATTTGAAAAGAACCATCACGAGTATAAGCATCGGTACCATCAGGTAACTGAACATGGAAAAAACCTTGTCCTTTAATTGCTACATCACGCGTACCGTTTGTTTGAGCCAAGTTACCTTGACTATGTAAACGCTCAGTAGCAACAGGACGAACACCTGTACCAATTTGTAAACCTGACGGCGCATTCGTCTGTTCTGATGTCATCGCACCCGGTTGACGAATAGTTTGATACAGTAAATCTTCGAAAACCGCACGCTGGCGTTTAAAACCATTGGTGCTGACGTTTGCGAGGTTGTTGGAAATCACATCCATGTTTGTCTGTTGTGCATCCAACCCAGTTTTAGCAATCCATAAAGAACGGATCATGGTTTTCCCCTTACACTATTTAACTCATTGATAGCAATTGGTTAGCTCGTTGCGCGTTATCATCAGCGCTATGAATAACCTTCATTTGCATTTCGAAACGTCTTGCGTTTGCTATCATATCGACCATGGCTTCTGCTGGATTGACATTACTGCCTTCTAACACACCAGCTAATACCTTCACGCTATCATCTGCGGGTAATTCCTCACCCGCACGCGCAGTTCCTTTCGGTGATAAATGAAATAAACCATCATCGCCACGGACTAAATCGTTTTGCTCTGGTTTTACCATTTTCAAGCGACCAATTTGACCCAACATTTTTGGAGGATCAGTAGGTACATGCGCCGTCACAATACCGTTATTGGCAATACTGACATTGGCTTGAGCAGGTACTTCAATTGCACCGTTATCGCCCATTAACAAACGTCCTTGTACCATCAACATGCCGTCAGCGTTACGTTGGATATTCCCATTTCGGGTATAGGCTTCAGTACCATCTTCAAGTTGAACCGCTAAATAGCCGTTATCACTTAATGCAACGTCCATTGATCTGCCGGTATAGTTCATCGTTCCTTGACGCTGATCGCTACCTGGCGTTGAAGCGACCGTTAATGTACGAGTCGGCAAGGTATCGCCATTGACAGGTACGGCTCGCATTGCACTAAGCTGCGCTTTGAATCCTGGCGTTGATGCGTTTGCTAAGTTGTTCGCCACGACAGCTTGATTTTCCATCGAGTGTCTGGCGCCGCCCATCGCGGTATAAATCACATGATCCATAACAGATTATTTCCGGCGTTATTAGCGCAAGCTAACCAGAGTCTGCAGGATCTGATCCTGAGTCTTAATGGTTTGTGCGTTTGATTGATAGTTACGTTGAGCAACGATCATATTGACTAACTCTTGGCTCATATCCACGTTAGACGCTTCTAATGCGTTATTGGTTAATTTGCCGAATACACCAGAGCCTGCGACACCCACGATTGGTGAACCTGAACCATTAGTTTCAGACCACATGTTGTCGCCTTGTGAGCTTAAGCCGCCTGGATTTGCAAAGCTAGCGAGGGCGATTTGACCAACAACTTGGCTTTGTTGGTTTGAGTAAGTCGCCATGATTGAACCATCTTGCTCAATACGGAAGTTGGTGAATTCACCCGCTTGGTAACCGTTTTGCGCTAATTTAGACACGCTTGATTCAGAGACTTTTTGTTGAGTACTGCCTGTAAAGTTCATCGCCATATTCATTGGCTGTGAACCTTTATAAGCGAGGGTGGTGAAATTATTAATACTGGTTGCAGTCTCGTCTAATACACCATTATCTTTATAAACGAGCTTACCTAAATTTTGAGCAGCATCACCCGTAGTTGTGTCTTGGGCATGAACTTCCCATTCATTATCTTTGGTTTTCACAAAGAATAAGTTCAAGTTATGTTCATTACCTAAGCTATCATAAGTGGTAACGTTGGTGCTGAAGTTATAAGAGTCGTTATCTTTAGGATCAAACGCATGGGTCGTTTGGTCAATTGGCTCTTCAGCAGAGTTCAAGTTAACCGTCATATCCATTTTATCTGTTGCGCTAGCGTTCATCATGTCGGTAGGAATAACGATAGGTGCTGGCGTTGCGCCTTTTTGAACCACGTTTTTACCATCAACATTTTGTACTGGATAACCTGTTACACGCATACCTTGCATGTTCGTTAGGAAACCATTTTTATCTTTTCCAAATTCACCATTACGTGAATAGAAAACGCCACCGTTTTGGTCTTCAATACGGAAAAAACCACCGCCAGAAATCGCCACATCAGTTGGGCGGTTAGTGGTTGTGATACTGCCATCTTTAAAGTTTTGGCTAATGCCTGCAACTTTCACACCCAGACCTGCACCTGAACCTGCAAAAACGTCTGCAAAAGAAACTGTTGCACCTTTAAAGCCGTAGGTTGCGGAGTTGGAAATATTGTTACCGATAGTATCTAAGTTAGCGGCTGCTGCGTTTAAACCACTTACTGCTTGTGAAAAGGACATGCGCCCTCCAAGTTGAATATGTGTTAGTTAAAGAACCTGACGAATTTCATCCAATGAAACGGTATTACCTAAGCCAACATCAAGGCGGGCACCACCATCCACCATGGACACACTATTCACCAGCGCATAATTCAGTGTCTTAACAGGGACCTGAGCATCATTAAGCGTGGCGTTAACGGTAAATTTATAACTGCCTGGTGGAACAGGATTGTCATCTTCATCAGTACAATCCCAAGAGAAGTTATAAACATCCGGTAGCATCTTTTTGTCCATTTTGATTGTACGAACGGTAGCACCACTGGCATTAGTGATGTTTATCGTAAGAGAATCGGTTGGACTGAGTAATTCAAAACCAAAAGGTGTTGAAAATAGGTGTTCATCGCTAGGCGCGGTTGGGTCAGTATCTTCTGCTTTATACATTCCCATTTGCTGGCGCGTTTTTTCATTTTGAGTATCAGGTGTTTGAATTGTGTCATCCCCATCACTGGATTTTTCAGCCTCACCTTTACCGTCGGTTGGCTGAAAGACAACAATTTTATTCCCAGAGACCATAACGCCACGGCCAACGAGAGAAGAAGCGCGCAACGCCTGACTTTGATCAATCTGCCCAACAATGTTATTCACTGTTTTATTCAGCGTTTCAATGCCTTCAACCGTTGAAATTTGTGCCAACTGGGAAGTTAACTCATTGTTTTGCATTGGATTTGTTGGGTCTTGATTTTTCATCTGGGTGATGAGAAGTGTCAGGAAATTCCCTTTAATATCCTCACTACCACTTTTTTTCGTATGGTATGAAGAAGGAGCATCCCCGATAATGGTATTATCATAAGGTTCATTCATTGAGGAGGAAATACCCACAATTTATTCTCCCTATTGACCTATCATCAGTGTTTTTTGCATCAGTGATTTTGCCGTGTTCATCACTTCGACGTTAGCTTGGTAGCTTCTTGATGCAGAGATGGTATTAATCATTTCACCCACGACATCAACATTCGGCATACGTACATACCCTTTTTCATCAGCGAAAGGATGCCCCGGCTGATATTCCATACGAAAAGGTGCTGGATCATCCACCACTTCAGTGACACGAACACCACCGACTTCTTGACCAGCAGGTGCGTTTACCTGAAAAACAACCTGTTTTGCACGATAAGGGTCACCATCTGGACCCGCAACACTGTCAGCGTTTGCCATATTGCTGGCACTCACGTTTAAACGCTGTGATTGCGCTGAAAGTGCTGAACTTGAAATATCGAAAATACTAAATAAAGACATGTTCTTTACCTTACTGTTGCAATACAGCCATCATGCTTTTAACTTGCGAGTTAATAAATGTCACATCAGCCTGATACTTAAGGCTATTGTCAGCAAAATTACTACGTTCCATATCCATATCCACGGTATTACCATCCATCGCCGTTTGGTGAGGCACGCGATACAGTAAGTCCGCTTCTAAGCGATAACCGGGTTTGATCGGGATATGGCGTTCTGATGTCATCGTCAATTGCATGCCATGACTACCAGCACGTCCGTTTTCAATGGTTTTCTTCAATTCAGCAGCAAAATCAATATCACGAGCCTGAAAACCTGGGGTATCTGCGTTAGCGATATTCGCAGCGAGAATTTCTTGGCGTTTATTGCGTATTGAGAGCGCTTCTTGTTGAAAATGAAACGTATTTTCTAATTTATCGAGCATCTTCTATCCTTGGTGGCTAAGCCACTTACCTCAGCTGATAAAACAATTTCAGTTGACAGAATAAACGCTCAAAAAAAAGATGATTGGAGGAATAGGCGTAAATTGGATTGCTATTTATGCGTTTAAGGTGTGTAAAGTCGATGTACACTGTTATTGCTAAATAATGACAAACGCACAATTAGCATCAACTCTGTAAGGTGATACAAATTATGTTAGTTAGAACTCTTATCGGTCTATTTTCTTTTTTCTTTATGGTGAATGTGAGTATCGCGAAATCACTCCCTGAAGAACTACAAGATTTCTTTGTCGCACTACATCAACAAGGCGATAAAGTGACGGTGACAGTTTTAACGCCTGAAGAAAAATGGCCAGTCTGCCAAACGCAAGCGATCCAACGTCATGCAGGCTCTCGTAATTGGGGGCGTCTTTCAATCCCAATTCAGTGTGATAAACAGCGTCGTTTTATTCAAATTGATGTTAGCGTGAATGGTAAATACTTAATCGCAAAAAAAGACATTAACCGTGATGATATTATTGAAACATCTGCCGTTAGCATGACAACGGGCGACTTAGAAAAATTACCTTACGATGTGTTACGTGATCCCGCATTAATTAATAATGCAATCGCAATGCGACAAATATCTGCAGGAAAGCCTTTAACCTCGACAATGATTCGTCGCCCTTGGGCTATTTTAGCAGGACAAACAGTCACCGTATTTGCACAAGGTCCTCACTTTCAGATCCGTTATGAAGGTAAAGCAATAAACAATGCTGTTGCCAATGAAACCATTCGAGTCAGAGTAAAATCAGGTCAAATTGTCACCGGTGAAGCGCTTGAAAATGGCTCAGTTCGCATTCCTCTTTGATAGATAAAAAACTGATAAGCAGAATAAGCCTAGATTGAATTGCTTGTTACCCGTTTCAGTTATGGCAAACCAAGGTAAACTTTCTTGCGTTATATTTTTGCTCTAAATAATTTAAGTTTGTAGCCAATAACACTACAGCTTAAAGTATGACGACTAAAATTAAAGTTTTTGATTTCACAGCCGATATAAAGAACCAAGATGATAGGCGAAAACACATAGGTTGTTTTACAATGGCTTCATCTGACTATTAATTGATGCCTAACAAAGGATTTTCCTATGAGTATTGAACGCGCGAATCCACTACTTCCGATTACCGCAATTACACAACGTAACCCGAGTGAAATCACTCAGGGCTCTCGTAAATCGGGAACGACTGAACAAAAAACGGCAACGGGTGACACTTCTGTAAAACTGAGTGAAGCGCAGAAAAAACTTGTTCAACCAGGAAACAAAGACATTAACGTTGAGAAAGTTGCTCGCTTAAAAGAAGCAATTGCCAACGGAACATTAACCATGGACAGCGGTAAAATTGCGGATGCTCTTTTCCGTGAAGCTGCTGAAAGCATAACTCAATAATATTTTAATGATTATGATGGAAGAACTTCGCCAGACTTTAGATCTTCAATTATCACAGCTTAATACCATTGCGGGTATTTTACGTGCTGAACAACAGTTATTATGTGCAGGCAATATTGATATCAATGCCCTACACGAAGTCACTGAACAGAAGAATTTTGTCTTATCGGCTTTAGGTCATACAGACCAACAACGTCATACGCTAAGCCTACAAGCCGGTGTAGAAAAACCTTATACAGGGTTACCGTTCCTATCTGATTTATGGACACAGATAGTAGACATCACGGCGGAGTTAAGATATCTGAATCAACATAACGGGTTACTGCTCGATCAACATATCTCTCGCAATAGTGATGCGATCCGTTTTTTGCAGAAGAACCACAGTCCAACCCTTTATGGTTCTGATGGACAAGCACAGCGTTCAACACTGGCTGGGCGTAAAATTCAGGTTTAGATGTTCTCGGCAATGATCAGGATTACACGATACGCACGCCATCAATTATGATGGCGCTATATTTTATCACACACAAACAATTATTTTACGCCAATAAAATCTGTTTTTTCTTAATAAACTCAATGGATTTTACTTATCACTTTATCTTGATTTGCAGTGTGAATATTAATAATACTTCCTCGGTTTATCCTAATTTTATCGTCAACATCATTACCAACAGAATGAATTTTCCCATTTAAATCAACACGATCATCAATATTCAAATTTACTAATGAAAAAATATTAACGAGATTAGCATCCTCTTTTTGAAAGACATTTTTTACTTTAAAATCGATATCGGAATGCTCAAATCGCATATTGCCTTTATTAATAAAATCACCCTCAGATAATTCAACATCTAAATTTGTCTTATATACAGTAAATTTTGCACCCTTATTATTTGAAAAAATAGTTGATTTAATTCTTGAATGCGTTTTAGTGTTTATTTCATATTTTTCTTTAATATCAAACATCGTAAGAAGAGGAAGAATACGGCCAGTCTGTATATTTATTTCTTTAAAATTTTTAAACATTGCATTAGATTCTAGTGTAAAACGTCCTACATTAATAACGCCACGATTAATAAAATTGCTTTTGTCTGATATAACAGAAAAATCATGTACATTTAACGTTACTCTTTTTTCTATGGAAGTCTCAGCATTATAATCAACTTTATATTTAGGGGTATTAAAACCATATAAATTATATATTAAATTATCATTGATGATTTTCATTTTATTAGCATAAATACTTCCATCGCCTTTAAATAAAATATTATGAGAAACAATGGAAATATCATCATACATCATTTTATTTTTAGTTATAAACGTGATATTTGATTGAATAGGTATGAAAAAATCCATCGGTTTTTTACTGTTAGTAAATCCTGTTATGAAAGTTAGTTTTCCTATATTATCAAAATCACAATTCGAGCAAGTAATCCCATTAGGGTTAGCAATTATCATATTAACAGCTCTTCCCTCTACTGATAATTTACCTTTTAAAACACTTTCATTACTTGAGGTTACTTCATTAATGACTGTTGTCGGCGAGTTTCCTTTACCAAAGGTAAGTAATGCACCTTCTTTTCCTATATTAAAATTTTCATAATAATTATGGGAAACACCTTGAATATTCATTTTCTCTATTTCTATAATTGGCTTCTTGCCATCATAATGAATAGTCAAGCTTTTAGATAAAGAACTATCTTTTTTAATAAGCTCATAGCAAGATGATGGTGTTGAGTAAAAAGCAGAGATAATAATAAGAGTGACAACTCTATTATTTATCATATTTAATTCCTTTTTCATTAAAATTGATAACAACAATAATTATTATTAAAGAAATTAAATTAAGATATTATAAATAAAACATACTTTAAAATTTCTATATTTATAATTTAAGAATAGATTTAACGAATAAATTTATCGCTCATCTATTTATGTCAAGAGATGGCGATCCATAGAGACAAAAAGACCACTTATATAAAGTGGTCTTTTTAGTGGATAGATATCTTATTACCGATTAATGAGGCTGTCCACCAATCATCGACGTCATACGAATGCGACGACCTTCACTAATCTCCATATTTGATAATACGGCTAATTGTGGCAGGCTACGGCGTAAAAAACGGGATAATAATGAACGTAGCGAATGATTCACTAATAATACAGGGGCGCCACCAGACATCTCTTGGTGACGAACAGCATCTGCCGCTTGTTGTTCAATATTTTCAGCAAGCCCTGGCTCTAATCCACCGCCACTTTGCATCGCTTGAACAAGAATACGCTCTAAGCTTGCATCCAACCCAATAACTTGGATTTCATCTTGATCACCAAACCAGTGTTGTGTAATCGCACGGCGAAGTGCAACACGAACAACGGCGGTTAATTCAGCGGGATCTTTCTGCTCAGGAGCATGCTCTGCTAAGGCTTCTAATATGGTCCTCATATCTCGAATCGGCACCTGTTCAGACAGCAAGTTTTGCAATACTTTGTGCAATACCGTAAGGGAAAGCATATCTGGGATCATACTTTCTGTCATTTTAGGAAGCTCTTTACTTACCCTATCAAACAACATTTGAGCTTCTTGACGACCAAATAATTCCGATGCGTATTTCGCTAAGACATGATTAAAGTGCGTTGCAATAACGGTACTTGCAGCAACCACTGTATAGCCTTGAACCTGTGCTTGCTCTCTTAAACTGTCATCGATCCACACTGCGGGTAAACCAAATGCAGGCTCTTGTGTAATATCCCCTTCTAACGAACCAACAGCATTACCCGGATTGATCGCCAGCCAACGCCCCGGATGCGCTTCACCGTGACCGATTTCAACCCCTTTCATTAGAATACGATAAGACGAAGGTTTTAATTCCATATTGTCTCGGATATGAACAACAGGAGGAAGGTATCCCATTTCCTGAGCAAACTTTTTACGAATACCACTAATTCTGCCTAACAGCTCACCATTTTGGCGATTATCTACCATTGGAATTAAGCGGTATCCTACTTCCATCGCTAATGGATCTTCAAGTTGTACATCTTCCCATGAAGCTTCAACAACACGATTTTGTTTTTCAACTTCTTCCATCTCTTTTTGTTGTTGCACTTCAGGATTAGCGTTACGACGTAAAATATACCAACCGAGTCCACCTAATGCTGCGGTGAAGAATAAGAAAACAAAGTTAGGCATTCCTGGCACTAAGCCTAATAGACCTAGCACGCCGGCGGTTAACATAAGAACACGAGGATTATCAAATAGTTGTGTAACCATTTGTTGACCTACATCTTCATCTGTTGCAACACGCGTCACGATAACACCCGCGGCTGTTGAGATAATTAATGCAGGAATTTGCGCAACCAGACCATCACCGATGGTTAAAAGGGTATAAGTCGTTGCTGCATCGTTTAATGCCATTCCGTGTTGAGCAACACCAACGATAAGCCCCCCCACCACGTTAATCACAAGGATCATTAAACCCGCGATGGCGTCACCACGAACGAATTTACTCGCACCATCCATTGAACCGTAAAAGTCGGATTCCAATGACACTTCTTTACGGCGTTTTTTTGCTTCGTCTTCGTTGATAATACCCGCATTCAAGTCAGCATCGATTGCCATCTGTTTACCTGGCATTCCATCTAACACAAAACGCGCACCGACTTCAGCAATACGTCCCGCACCCTTAGTAATAACCATAAAGTTAATCAAAATAAGGATGATAAAGACCACTATACCGATAGCAAAGTTACCGCCGACAAGAAAATGGCCAAAGGCTTCAACAACTCGCCCTGCGGCTTCTGGCCCTGTATGTCCCTCCATTAAGATGATACGTGTTGAAGCCACGTTTAATGATAAACGTAACAACGTGGTAAACAGCAAAATAGTTGGGAAAGCAGCAAAGTCCAACGTACGTCGTGTGAACATTGCGACCAACAGCACCATGATGGAAAGTGCGATGTTAAAGGTAAATAATAAATCCAATAGAAAAGGTGGCAATGGCAATACCATCATTGACAGTATCAACAAGATAAGCACTGGCCCAGCCAGTATCTGCCACTGAGAACTTTTCCAATTTCCCGGCAAGCGGAGTAATGAGGCCAAATTAGCCATGACGATTATCTTCTCCAGCAAAGTCCAGTGCGGGAGGCACTGGCAAGTTCATAGGTTGTTTAGGTTTTAAACCACCTTCGGTTTTCCATCGTTTCAGTTGATAAACCCATGCAAGCACCTCTGCAACCGCAGCATAAAGGGTTGAAGGTATTGCATGGCCTATTTCACTGTGACGATATAACGCCCTAGCAAGCGGTGGCGCTTCTAGAAGCGGAATTCGATTTTCTGCACCAATCTCTTTAATTTTTAACGCAATAGCCCCTGCCCCTTTTGCTAACACTTTAGGTGCAGTCATTTTGTCGTTATATTGCAGTGCAACAGCATAGTGTGTTGGGTTCGTCACAATAACGTCAGCTTTCGGGACATCCGCCATCATTCGACGGCGAGACATCGCGTGTTGTTGCTGACGGATACGCGCTTTAAGCTGCGGATCACCCTCTTGCTGTTTAAATTCGTCTTTAATTTCTTGGCGTGTCATACGTAGCTTTTTCAAATGGCTACGAATTTGGAAAATAATATCGAATGCCACCATCGGTATCAGCATGAAAACCGTAATGTAAACTGCAAAAATCAGCAGTTGCATCGCATTAGCTAGCGCACTCAGCGGTGGTAGCGTGATCAGATGGAGAATATCATTCCAGTTGTGCCATAAAAAAACGGTTGCGGCGATCCCCACAAAGGTTGATTTCAGTATTGCTTTAAATAACTCCGCTAACGCATTCATAGAAAAAATACGTTTTAACCCAGAAATAGGATTCCATTTTTTGGGATCAAATTTAATGGATTTACTACTAAAGTTAATCCCACCTAATAAGGCTGAGCCACCGATTGCTACAAGTACCAACCCAAAAAACACTGGGGATAACGCAAAAACAGCTTGTTTAATCAAGCTACCAAATCGAGGGATCAACAAATTCTCATTACCGATAAGGTGATGATTAAACGTAAACCCTTCTGTTAACATGGCATGTAGCCCACGAGTGATAAACCCACCACTCATCCACAGCAAACTCACGCCCCCCAAAATCATTAATACGGACGATAGCTCTTTAGAACGGACAATTTGCCCATCCTTTTTCGCTTTTTCCCGTTTATGGGGTGTGGGCTCTTCTGTTTTTTCGAGATCGCTATCTTCAGCCACAGTCTGTCCGATTTAGATATTGAGATTAAAAGCATGAATGAAATGACTCTAAGCATGACAAATTCAGAGAAAATTGATGGGCGGAACAATCGCAAATTTACGGGGCTTTTTGGGCTATGACAGTATATTCAGAAAAAACAACCCAATGATAAAAATGGAGATATAAGTAATATTGGCGCTGATTATAAGGAAATCAGCAAAATTAACAGAAAAATTGAGTAATTTTATTTTCGATGTTTATTTCGACAATATCAAAAGCCGCTTAAAAAAAGCGGCTTACATTTTCTTCAATAGCGTGGGCTATTAAAGCGTTATTACATGATTTTTTATCCATAAAGTACATCATCCTAAAAGCGCTGAGCATAGAGCGAATGCGTCCTGCATATCTCAACGTCCTTATCGCCCTAAAACTCATTAGAAGGTTAGAAACCTAAACTTTCCAGTAAATCATCAACTTGATCTTGATTTTTGATCACACCCGCGTTGTTTTTATTCACCTGTGGACCATTTAATAAAGAGTCAGTCTCTTTCTTCACATTAGACTTTTCAAGTTGCTCTGGTGGCAGGTTTTCCATTAATACCATCACGAGTTGTTTTTCAATTTCTTGAACGACACTCATCATGCGTTTAATGACCTGACCGGTCAGATCTTGGAAATCCTGTGCCATCATAATTTCCAATAGCTGACTGTTAGTAAAAGCCGCACTCTCAGGGATATCCCGCAAATAATTGCGGGTATCGGTTACAAGAGAGCGTACATCTTTCAGCTCTTCTGGCTGTTCAAACCATTGGTCCCAACGTTCAGTAAGCTTAGTCGCCTCGGAACTTAACGCATCCTGTTTAGGCTGCGCAGCTTCGACACAGTTCAATGTACGCTCAGCTGCCTGAGCGGTCATTTGAGCAACATAATCCAGTCGTTCCCTAGCGTCAGGGATGGCTTCTGCTGCTTCGGCTATTGCTTTATCCAATCCTAATTCTCGCAAACTGTCGCGCAACATCCGCGTCAATTGTCCGATCCGGCTGATAATATCAGATGTCATTTCAATATTATCTTTCGGCATAATTGGATTCCCACTCATTGCGACTCCTTAGATGCCCAGTTTTTCAAAAATTTTATTTAGTTTTTCTTCAAGAATTGCTGCTGTAAAAGGTTTAACAACATATCCACTTGCACCCGCTTGCGCTGCTGCAATGATATTTTCTTTTTTAGCTTCAGCGGTAACCATAAGTACTGGTGTTGCTGCAAGTCCCGCGTCACTACGAATATTTTTAAGAAGCTCTAGACCATCCATGTTTGGCATGTTCCAGTCTGTAATCACAAAATCAATTGCCGAATTGCGTAATTTAGTTAACGCGTCAGCACCATCTTCTGCTTCTTCTACATTCGTAAATCCTAACTCCTTTAGTAAATTACGAACTATGCGGCGCATTGTTGAAAAATCATCAACCACTAAAAATTTCAGATCCTTACTTGCCATTGAAAACTCCTTCAAAATATATCGGCAAATTACTGTGTTGCTTTTTAAACTGAACTTAATCAGATACGCAATGATTGTGTGCTGCTGATTTTCATCAGTACGGCTTTACTCATTGCGCTTATGCTTTTCACTTCGTCTACTGCGCCTAATTCAACCGCAGCACGAGGCATGCCAAAGACGACACAACTCGCTTCATCTTGTGCAAAGGTATAACTACCAGCGCGACGCATTTCTAATAAACCAGCAGCACCATCACTTCCCATTCCGGTTAAAATCACACCGATGGCATTACGTCCCGCATATTTTGCGACAGACCTAAATAGCACATCGACAGAAGGGCGATGACGGTTGACCGCAGGCTCTTTATTAATGTGGATCTGATAGTTAGCACCATTACGACGAAGCTCCATGTGATAATCACCTGGTGCAATATAAGCATGTCCAGGCAATACACGTTCGCCGTCTTCTGCTTCTTTTACACTAATTTGACATAGACGATTTAATCGTTCTGCAAATGAGTGTGTAAACCCTGCGGGCATATGTTGCGTAATTAATATCGCAGGGCTGGTAATGGGTAATGGTTCTAAAAAATTACGAATAGCCTCTGTGCCACCCGTTGATGCACCTACCGCAATCAACTTTTCACTCGAAATCATCGGTGTAAATGACAATGATTTAGAAGGTGCTGCTTGTACGTCTCGACGATTAATCCGTGCCTGTGCTGCAGCCCGAATTTTCTCAGCAATGAGTTCACTATAAGCCATCATACCTTCACGTAAACCAAGCTGTGGTTTAGTCACAAAATCAACCGCACCCAGTTCTAACGCTTTTAACGTCACTTCTGAGCCTTTTGCTGTTAATGATGAGACCATAACGACAGGCATTGGTCTTAATCGCATCAGTTTTTCCAAGAAATCAATACCATCCATACGTGGCATTTCAACGTCTAACGTTAATACCTGTGGGTTGTACTTTTTTATTAAGTCACGAGCCACGATAGGATCGGGTGCACAATCAACAACTTCCATATCACTATGACTGTTGATGATTTCTCGCATGATTTGACGCATTAACGCCGAATCATCAACACAGAGTACCGTTATTTTATTCATAACCTCTCCTTGCTGGTGTCAGCCCGTAAACGGTATGCCCATGCAAGTAGAAATCCTTGCTAAGCTGGCTTACATTCTCAGAATGTCCAACAAACAGCATTCCGTCTGGCTTAAGTAATGAGGTAAAGCGGTTAAGTAAGGTTTGTTGTGTCGTTTTATCAAAGTAAATCATGACATTACGACAAAAAATCGCATCAAAACTGCCTTCTAAATCCCATTGCTTGTCGAGTAAATTCAAATACTGAAAAGAGACCATCTCGCTAATTTGCTGCCTAATTTTCACGTATCCTTCAAAATCGCCGACACCTTTGAGAAAATATTTTTTCAAATATTCATCATTTAATGTTTTAAGCTCTTCCTGTCGGTAAACACCTTTTCGTGCTTTATCCAACACATTAGTATCGATATCACTGGCAATAATTTTGGTTTTATAAGGGTTATTCCCAAAAACATCGCGTAAAGTCATCGCAATTGAATAAGGTTCTTCTCCCGTAGATGCAGCTGCACACCATACTCGGTAGACGCCTCCTGCTCTTTTTCTGGCATGTTTTGCCAAAATAGGAAAGTGATGTGCTTCCCTGAAAAATGCAGTGAGATTGGTGGTTAATGCATTTACAAACTCTTGCCATTCAGGGTTGCGTACATCACTTTTAAGAAACGCAAGATAGTCACCAAAGTTATTCATCCGTAATTCACGTAACCTCCTAGTGAGACGGTTATAAACCATCTCCCTTTTGTTGTTAGTCAGCACAATACCCGCCTTTTGATAAATCAATTGGCATATAGATTGGAACTGATCATCGGACAACATGAACCGTTGGGTAAAAATATCCAACGGTTGAGCAGCGATATCTGATAAGACTTCAGTAACATTACGTTTCATTGTTTTTTAATGGGTCTTTTTAAAAAATGATTTTTTATCTGCTTTTTTCAACCCATTACCTTCTAGGGATGAAGAATGATTATTCTCATCCGTGTCAGGCAACTCGAATGCCGATACAGCATTAACAAGGTTATTAGCCTGATCTTCTAATGCTGCGGCAGCAGATGCTGATTGCTCCACCAAAGCCGCGTTTTGCTGAGTCACCTGATCCATCTGACTGACTGCATCAGCGACTTGGTGAATACCTCGGCTTTGTTCATCAGAAGCTGAGGCGATTTCTGCCATTAATTCAGTGACTTTGTTTACTGATGTGACGAGTTCCTCCATTGTCTGCCCTGCATTATTAACGAGTTGAGAACCTTGAGAGACACGTAAAACCGATTCATCAATCAATAATTTAATTTCTTTTGCAGCATCAGCACTACGTTGAGCAAGATTGCGAACTTCTCCAGCAACCACAGAGAATCCTCGCCCTTGTTCACCCGCGCGAGCAGCTTCAACCGCCGCGTTAAGTGCTAATATATTGGTTTGGAACGCAATACCATCAATCACACTGATAATAGCCCCTATCTTTTGAGAACTTTGTGTAATCGCATCCATGGTTTCAACAACACTATGCGTAATTTGACCACCACGTAAGGCTGTTTCAGAAGCAGACTCTGCGAGCTTACTCGCTTGCAGGGCGTTATCAGCATTTTGTTTTACCGTTGCTGTTAACTCTTCCATGCTTGCTGCAGTTTCTTCTAATGAAGCAGCTTGTTGTTCAGTTCTTGAGGATAAATCCGTATTTCCTTTGGAAATTTCTTGAATACCAGAATACATAGCATGGCTGTTATCACGAACAATACGAATAGAACGCACGAGTTCACCCCGCATATCTCGTAGTTGTCTAAACACATCCCCTATTTCATCATCGGTGAAGACAAGAATTTCACGATTTAATTTGCCGGTGGCAACATCATTAAAGTAACGACTTAAACTTGCGAAAGGTTTAATGATATTAAAACTTAGCCAGCGATGAGCGGCGATTGATACAACAATAACCATCGCTATTGCACCGATAAACATCAAGATAGCAATAGTATAAGAGCGATGTCCTTGCTCTATAGATTCAGTAATTTCTGCCTGAACGTAATTCATATAAGTATTAAATGAATTTTCCATCGCCGTTTGATAACGTTCCGTTGGTTGATCTAAAAAGCCTTGGAAGTTATCGTTTTTTAACATGCTATGTAATTCAGTTAATGCACCATATAAAACGTGGTAATTATTTTTCACTGCTTCAACGATTTCTTTTTCTTCTGTCGGTATTGCCTCTTTATTTATCTCAGCAAGGAAATTTTGAAAATGAGTATTCGCCGTTTCCAAACGTGAAAGTGCAATTGATTCAATAGATTGAATATAATCTGTTGACTGTTCGGTTTTCACTGCAATAGCTACACGATTAATCGCATTACGTGTTTGTATTAAAGATGCCCAACTTAATCCTAATTCATCTCGCTTAGATGTATCTATATCTACTCTGGTGATCTGTGCGTTATTCAAATGAACGATCCCTAGCGAAATACCACTAGAAATCACCTGCATAACGCAAAACATCATCAGTAATAAATAGAGACTGGTGGATATCTTTAATTTGCGAAACCTAAACATGCCTTCACCTCGTTTAAAGCGGTGGTTAAAAGCCACCGCTTGTCAGCCACTTGTTGTTGTTAGAAAGTTTCCCAGTTAGCGGGATCTTCAACACTGCTGCTCTTTTTCTTTTCTGAGGTTCCTGGTTTTATAAGTGGAGCAGCGGCTTTAACTACAGGGGGTGCATCCGATTCCATTCTTTCTAGCGTTTTTTCTTCCTGGCCCGGTAATTTGAAGATTGAAACTAAGCGGGTTAATGCAACTGCTTGATCTTCAAGACCAGCAGCGGCGGCTGCAGATTGTTCTACTAAAGAGGCGTTTTGCTGAGTGACACGATCCATTTCAGAAACCGCAAGACCAACTTGTGAAATACCTCGGCTTTGCTCATCTGATGCAGAAGCGATTTCGCCCATAATGTCAGTAACACGCGTTACTGAATCTACAATACGCGTCATCGTCTCACCCGCACTTTCAACGAGTACAGAGCCCGTTTCAGTACGACTTACAGAATCTTCAATCAGTGTTTTTATTTCTTTAGCAGCTTCTGCACTTCTCTGTGCAAGGTTACGAACTTCACCGGCAACTACCGCAAATCCGCGACCATGCTCACCGGCTCTTGCTGCTTCAACAGCCGCATTCAGTGCCAAAATATTGGTCTGGAATGCAATGCCATCGATAACGGCTGTGATATCGGTGATTTTCTGAGAACTTCCGGCTATGTCGTGCATCGTTTGCACCACATTAGCCACAACTTTTCCGCCTTGGCGGGCTATATCTGAGGCGTCATTAGCTAGGTTACTTGCTTGGCGAGCATTGTCTGCGTTCTGTTTTACTGTCGCCGTTAACTGTTCCATACTTGCAGCCGTTTCTTCTAACGAAGCCACTTGCTCTTCTGTACGAGCAGATAAGTCATTATTACCAGCAGCAATTTCACTTGTGCTGTTATAAATGTTTTCCGTACTTTGATAGACACCACGAACAGTTTGAATAAGCTCTTGTTGCATGTGTTTTAAACCATTGGCTAACAAGCTCATTTCATTGCGTCCATTTACTTCGATATTTGGACGTAAATCACCTTCAGAAAAAGTTTTAATACTTAATAGAAGTGAGTTTAATGGTCTAATTAAAGCATTACGTAATGCAAACCAGCATAGAATTAATGATGAGATAACGATAATCGCTAGCACAGCCATAGTCATGACTGTACGTTGATGAGAGGCTTCTAGTGCCACATTTAACTCTTCGTTAAATTTCTCATTACGCATGACATATGCAAGATATTCTTTATAAAAAGCATCTTGATAACCCGTAGTGGGTTGCTCAAAAAAATCTTTTAAGTTTTTATCTTGCAGTAAAATTTCTAATTGGTTTAATGCGGAGAAATATTCGATAAAACGCCCTTTTAGGCTACGAACATCATCTTCTGAGTGAACTTGATAAGCAGTAATATTCTTTTCAAATTCTTTAAATTTCTCGTCTGCACGAGACATGTTTTTACGAGCAAGACCCGCCAGATAATCAACAGACAAGGAATCATCTACGTTAAGATTTTTATCTTGTAATAAAAAACTAATCGCAGCACGGTTAATGTTATTACGAGCTTGTAGTAAATTAGCCCAGGTTTCATCTAGGCGTTCACGTTGATCTTGTATTGTCAGTGTTTTATTAAGGTCGTTTCTTGTCTCAACAATATTTGAGTAAAAAACGCCTCCTGAGACAAATTGCAAAACACCAAACAACAGAAGAATGGATAATAATCCAGTCACTATTTTCATTCGGCTAAACATAATTTCCCTTTTTATAATAAACGGTAATGAGCAAGTTATCGGCAGACTTAAGAGAAACTTTATAGGATTCATTTCGTCTTAGTCACGTTTTTGCTCCATTAGAAAGCAGTGGTAATACTGTTTTTAATTAAAATTATAAGTATAAAAAACGTTAAAGTTATTTCCGTCAATAGAAAAATATTACAGCCAAGTGATAACTACTTATAAGTTAATAAATAATAAAATAGAACTTAACTAAAATTATTGGTTCCTTTTTATCTTTTAATTTCACTTAATGTTAATTTGATGCTTTAGCACTCTATAATAAAATAAAAAAAGCTAGAAATAGCTATTCCGGCAAAATTACCGGAACAGTATTTAGATTATTTTTAAAAAATAAAAACTTATTTAGCTTGAATTGTTGCGCTATCAACTAATTCCATTTCTTCACTGTTGAGTAATTTTTCAATATCAACAAGAATGAGCATTCTTTCGTCTAAAGTCCCTAAGCCTGTTAAATACTCAGTAGACATTGTGACTGCAAACTCTGGCGCAGGGCAGATCTGCTCTGGCTTTAACGTAAGAACATCAGAAACACCATCAACAACAATTCCCACAATTCGATTTAATAAGTTAACCACAATCACAACAGTATTGTCATTATAAGTTACACTTTCTTGTGAAAATTTAATACGCAGATCAACTATTGGAACAATAACGCCCCGTAAATTAGTTACGCCTTTAATAAAGCTAGGTGAATTAGCAATACGCGTGACTTGATCATATCCACGAATTTCTTGAACCTTTAAAATATCAATTCCATATTCTTCATCGCCCAGCGTAAAAATTAGAAATCCTTGTCCAACAGTTTCACCGGATAATTTCTCGAAATGTTCCGAAGCCATAATCTTATTTTATCCTCACTATTAAATGACTGCGCTTGCAGTTGTATTCTTTTTCTTATTTGTCATTTGTGTATGACTTAAACGTTGCAATTCTGGTACATCAAGAATTAAAGCCACACTACCGTCGCCCATAATTGTTGCAGCAGATATTCCAGGCACTTTTCGGTAATTGCTTTCTATATTTTTAACAACAACTTGATGCTGACCAACTAATTGATCTACTAATAAAGCATAACGACGTCCGGCACTTTGAACTATAACCGCAATTGCTTGGGTAATATCAGTTTGGGCACCTTCAATATTAAAAGTACGGTGCAGCTCAATCAGTGGTAAATATTCCCCTCTAACCTGCAATAATTTTTCATCGCCAGCCAATGGATAAATATCATCTTCTTCCGGTTGTAAAGAACTCACTACCGTTCCTAATGGTAAAATAAAGACTTCGTCATGAACTTTAACAGACATGCCATCTAAAATTGCTAATGTCAGTGGAAGTAAAATACGAATACGAGTTCCTTTACCAACTTCAAAACTGATTTGAATTTGTCCCCCCATCTCTTGGATATTTCGTTTTACAACATCCATACCCACACCACGGCCAGAAACATCCGTGACGACTTCTGCAGTAGAGAAACCTGGTGCAAAAATCAGCATAGCAATTTCTTCGTTACTCATATTTTCAGAAACTGCAAGCCCAGAGGAAATCGCTTTTTTCAAAATACGTTCGCGGTTTAATCCTGCGCCATCATCAGTCACTTCAATACAAATATTACCGCCTTGATGTTCCGCAGACAGCGTTAATTGCCCCGTTTCCGGTTTACCCACAGCAACACGATCGGCTGGCATTTCAATACCATGATCAAGACTGTTGCGAACTAAGTGAGTTAAAGGATCGATAATTTTTTCAATTAAGCTTTTATCAAGTTCTGTTGAGCTACCAATCATATTTAGCTCAACTTTTTTATTCATTTTACCGGCAACATCACGCACAACGCGAGGAAAACGACTGAAAACATATTCCATCGGCATCATACGAATTGACATAACAGATTCTTGCAAATCACGAGAGTTACGCTGCAACTGAGCAATACAACTTAGTAAATCACTATATATTGCAGGCTCTAGGCTACCACTGTGCTGTGCCAACATTGACTGTGTGATGACCAGTTCACCCACTAAGTTGATTAATTGGTCAACTTTTTCAACTGCAACACGAATACTGCTTGATTCTGTTTTTGGTGTAGCCACGGCAACAGGTCTTTTCGCTGGCGCTGCCGATGGCGTCACTTTTTCAGCAACCGTTTGTTGTACCGGTGCGGGGTGTTCAACGTGACTTTCAACATGAACATCATCAGTAGATGTTGTACTTTCTTCTATAACTGTATTTTTTTCTGGTGCTTTTTCTGCGATAACCACTTTTTTAAACGAAATTTGTTCAGGTTCAATCACAAAACAAAGTACAGCGCTGATATCTTCTTCTGTTGCCGTGGTTTTTAATATTGCTTCAAGACCATGATGCTGTTTTTCAACTTGGCTAACTTCACCAAGATGCTTTAATTCATCCAGCATTAAATCAATATCTGTCTCTTTAAGATCAGACAAAATGATATGATGGTGATAATGTCCATCAGCCGCCATTGTCGATGGAACTTCAATAGGTTCTGCGGCTTCACTTTGCATACCTTCAGTGTCAGATGACAAAACCGGCGTTTCAACCACGGTGGCCTGTGAATCTGAAGCATCAGATCCCGCAATAGCCTCAACTTGAGGAGCGGATTGTTCTTCTTTTACATCGAGAGCCAGCTGACGCAACTTCTCACAAATATAGTTAAATGTTTCCTCATCAGGTTCTTGTGAGTTTTTATGTGCATCCAATTGCTGTTGCATAATATCTTTCGCTTCCAGAAACAGGTTAATAATGTCGTCGGTGAGCGCCATCTCATGACGTCTTGCACTATCGAGCAAGTTTTCAAGCACATGAGTGGTCTGTTGAAGTTTAACGAAGCCAAATGTTGCAGCTCCTCCTTTTATGGAGTGTGCACTACGGAAAATCGCATTCATCTGTTCTTGATCTGGATTTGCAGGATCAAGTAACAGCAAATGCTGTTCCATATCAGCTAACAACTCATCTGCTTCATCAAAAAATGTTTGATAAAACTCAGTAATATCCATCGTTACTCATTCACCTTTACGCGATTACTAACAAATTAGGGAGCGGTTCCCTGCTTTGTAGTAATATTTGTCGATTGTGATGGCAAACTTTCCCCAGAAACTCCTGTTTCAACATTTTCCTTTTTTGATTCGGGAAGCTCAGATGCAGAAGACACAGACGACCCCGTCTGTGTGTTTTCTGCTTTTTCTTGTGGGGTTTCTTGCCCAGAAAGTAGAGGTTCAATTTCTGAAGCCTCTGTTACTGTCGGTACAACCCGCTCATTTTCTTGTACAATTTTTTGTTCTGCTTGCTTCGTTAAGACCAAAATACTGATCCGCCGGTTAGCCGGTGCAAAACCATCCTCTTTAACTAAATGAACTGTTGATGCCATACCCACAACACGCAACACTTTCCATTCACTTAAGCCAGCACCAATTAGCTCTCGACGAGAAGCATTTGCGCGATCTGTTGATAGTTCCCAGTTACTATATTTAAAAGCACCACTTGCATAAGGAATGTCATCGGTATGACCTGATAAACTAATTTTGTACGGTGTGTCGTTTAAAATAGGGGCAATTGTCGTCAAAATATCCTTCATATAAGGTTCGACGGTGGCACTACCTACTCTAAACATGGGGCGATTTGCTTTATCGATAATTTGAATACGCAAACCTTCATCCATCATGTCGATCAGTAAATGAGGCTTCAGATCTTTTAATCTAGGATCATTTAAAATGACTTGTTCTAAATTCTCTTTTAATCGGCGGAATTGTTGCTTTTCATTAAGCTGTTTATCTTCCTGGCCTTTGGGCAAAATATCACCTTCGTTATAGACAGGATCACGCCCTCCACCAGGAATAGGATTGGTTGCATCTCCACTAAATCGCCCTTTTTCAATCGCGACTTTTAATGGCGTACGAAAATATTCAGCGACACGAGTTAATTCTTGCGGGCTAGAGATTGAAAGTAACCACATCACCAAAAAGAAAGCCATCATTGCGGTCATAAAATCAGCATAAGCTATCTTCCATGCACCACCGTGAGCGTTATGTTGCTTTCTCCCTCGTTTTTTAACTCGAATGATTTGTGAATTACTCTTCATAATTACTCTTCTTTCATTGCATCAGGATTTGCCTGCATTGGTGTCCGTACCTGACGTACATGTTCTTCCAACTCAATAAAAGAAGGTCTGTCTGCCAGAAAGAGGGTTTTGCGTCCAAATTCAACCGCTATCTGTGGCGCATATCCATTCATACTAGATAACAATGTTGTTTTAATGCACTCCATCATTTTCATTTGCTGACTAGAGCGCTGTCTGATCCTAGAAGCTAATGGCGAAATAAAGCCATAAGCTAATAAAATACCTAGGAAAGTACCGACCATTGCATGTCCAATTAATACGCCCATTTCACCCGCGGGTCTATCCGCAGCGCCTAACGCATTAACAACACCCATAACTGCAGCAACAATACCAAACGCAGGTAGTGAATCCCCCATCGTTGATAAGCCTGTTGCAGGTACTTCGCTCTCTTCCTCAAAAGTTGCAATCTCTTCATCCATCAGAGATTCAATTTCATAAGGATTCATATTTCCTGTCACCATCAGACGCATATAGTCAGTAATAAAACTGAGCATATAAACGTCTTTCATAATGCGAGGATATTGGGAAAAAATGTCACTTTGTTGTGGATTTTCGATATCTCTCTCTAATGCCAACATTCCGTTTTGACGTGCTTTTGACAATAAACGAAACATCAGTGCCATTAAATCCATGTACATCGCTTTATTGTAATTTGTACTACGAAGTAATTTGGGTAGGATCTTCATTGTCGATACAATTGCTCTACCATTATTACCTACAATAAAAGCACCGACACCGGCACCAAAGATGATTAAAAATTCGGCTGGCTGGTACAAGGCGCCTAAACTACCACCGACGAGAAGATATCCCCCGATGACGGCGCTCATAACCACGATATATCCTAAGAGTACTAACACGCGATATCCCTTTAGCTAATTTCGTTATAGAGAGAATGGCGAACATAGCAGCAAGAGATAGGAGGGGGAGAGGAAACGGTTCAGGTTATAGATCACTAAGTTCTATAACCTGATATTTAACTTTCAATCTCGAATCACATTGCAAACTGTTCAAGACCATCCAACAGTTGTAAGTTAATATCGGCAGGATTGGCGGAAAGTTTACGTTTTTTTATTGCGCGAGAAGGAGGCTGGCAAAGACTACAAACATAATTGCTAGCTGGCTGGTGTGCGTGTGTAATAAATGAACCATTACATTTGGTACAAACAGAAAGTTGCAACATGCCACTTTCAACAAAGCGTACTAATGTCCATGCTCTTGTTAGTGCTAAAATAGGTTCTTGATCTTTAACAGGCGGACATTGCTCTAAGTATAAACGATAAGCTTTAACAACAGCCTCAACGCCAACACAACCACCATTTTTTAATAAAAAGCGATAAGCGTTATAAAACATTGAAGAATGGATATTTTGTTCCCATGTCATAAACCAGTCCGTTGAAAATGGCAACATTCCTTTTGGAGGAGGGCTCCCTCTTAATTCTTTGTATAGTTTAATTAAACGCCCCCGACTTAATTGAGTTTCACTTTCAAGCATTTGTAAGCGGGCACCCAAGGTGATTAATTCCATTGCTAAGCGAATATCTTTCGCTTCTCGGACGATACTTTTCTCACTCATTGTTATGCCCGTTTCTTTGTCGCAGTAGTCTCTTGTTCCGATAACTGACGAAACAAGTTAGAAGAAAGAAGAATGCCAGTATGAATTTGTTGTAAATCATCCACTCTAGATTCTTTGGTGAGTTGTTCTATTGTTTCGCTGTCTTCAAACCGGAAATTACAGATTAGTTGGTTTGTTTCAGCCAACTTAACCAATTGAGGCAATGTAAGCTCTGCCAGTGCATCCGCCATAGAGTCACTAATCCCAAGCCGAAACATTGCGGAAGCCTTTTCTTGGTTAATTAACCTTTGCGCCAAAAGCAAATACGATAAATTTATGTCATAAATATGCTTAAGCAATTCAACCGTACTCATCTCTTTACATCCCGTCCGATTATATTGAACAAAGAGGATCTCCCTAATGAAAGATCCCGAGGAAATTAATATAAATGTAATATTAAATTTCCAGGCCCCATTTTATGAACATGACACGTAGTAACACTACCTTGTATTACTTAGTTACGGTCATTTTCAAAAGTAGCGAAAAAAACATTTAAATTAAAAGTAAACTTTAAATGCTCGCCAATATAGCTCGTTAAGAATAATCCTAACGCAACAACTTTACTCCTTAACGATTAAGTTATTCAACGGATAAAGTAGTCTAATTTAAATACTATGTGAGTCACATCACAAAAAGATAATCATTATTATGGAATTAGTTCATTAACTATTCAAGTGATAAAAGTAATAAAACTTGGTGTAAATTAATAAGCTAATCTACCCAAATTAAAATATTAACGATAATTTTTTATTTTATACGATCTATTAAACTTATAAACCTAAAATTACAGCATAAAAAATTGACAAATCCACAATTGAGGATTTTTTTGATCACAGTAACATATATTGATATATCTCCTCCTCATCTTTATCTAAACAAGCATCCAAAATTTAATAAATATTTCTATAGATATTATTTTTTTCATCATTTACGTAAACCTTCATAAATGATCACTTTTTATTTACAATTCGCTTAAAAAACAATCTACCCTAATTATTTATAGTTATCCTAAATTTTTTCATTATTTAACGATTAAAATTATACTTTTAAATCAACATGATAAGTTGATAAAGTTATTGCACAGGACGATAAGTCATATAAAATTAAATTCTTAGTTATGCATCTTCGCCCTTAAACCATTGAATATTTATTTCCACTTTATTAAAGTTTCAATTGTAATAATACAATTATACTAATACTTGTTAAGTGCTATTTAACACTTAAATTACAGAACTCTTAATAAGTGTTTTATTGGCTATAAATTAGTCACAGAGAAATAATATCTATATATAAATAAGTTTTTTTTATGAATTACTGTGTATTTTATATACAATGTATTTTTAAAATGACCATCAGTTTAATATAAAAACAAAAGAATTATTTTTATTTAATTAAATAAAAAACGTCTTAAATTTAATTTCAAAGTAAAAAAGAATATAAAAATAATATAGCATTTAGCTTAAGTTAAATTTTAAAAAACATATGTTTTTTTATAAAATAAAGTCACAATTTATTAATATAAAAAAATTAAATTTAAATTTTCTTATTTTTCACTTTGTATTGATATCAATTAACCGAATCATATACAATTAATTAAAAAAATAATAGCCAGTAAAAAATATAAATAAGAAAGAAAAATTTATAAATTATATCTTATATAATCACACCTCAATTATTATAAAAAAAGACATCTTTTTGAAATATAAATTTCAACTTCATAAAAAAAACTTCAAAGAAGCTCCAGTATAAAGTAATTAATTCATAAAATAATAAATCAAAATATAAATTCTGTTTTTCCTGTCATCCGTATTCCCCCTATACAATAAACGGTTGTAATGACAACTATGACAACCCAAGGTTAACACTTGTATACATCAACCTTTTAAATGTAAAGACAGAAAAACAAATATGATCGAAATAACATCTTATTGATTATTCTACTAGCATTAATTTTAACTAAAAAATATCAAATGTTACCTTTTATCCCCCAAACAGTCCTAAAAGCGATTTGCTTTGCTCTTACAAATGATGAGCATTTTTTCACTTTCCTTTTTATCATGCGGTTAGCCTGTTTTTTTTAACCTAGCTAGCACAAGTCTCAAGACATTACGGGACTAAACGTGCTGACTTCGTAACAACACCATTGCTTAACAAAAGTTGATGTTGACGGGCTTAGGAGAGTGTAAAGATTTAAATAGCGGTATATTTTTACTTAACGCGTTAAAATATATCTCTCAAAATTCCTCTACTTTAACCACTAATTTGACTCCTTTTGTTACCCTTTTTATGAGTAATTCTGAGTTTAAAAAGACTCTTCCTCTCAATCAAAACCTAATAAACGTATTGATATATCTAAATAATCAATACTCACATCTCATTTATTAGATTAATCTTAAAAACCAATATCAGTGCTTAGTATTCCAGGCTCCAAAAATGTTCTAAACTTTTGGAAAAAGAGGGCTTTGAAAAATATTGTAACCGTATTTTTCAAAAGTAATAATTGTGATTATTCACGAGGTGAATACAAATGCTTTGTGTATTGCTGTCAGTTTTATTGAAATGAGTTACATTCTTTTTTAGTAAGTAAACATAAAATGATTGTTCACCCTTTTATACCGGCAATTTTTTAAATTAGTATTCCTCTTATACTTGTTTTTATCTTTTTTGGTAAATCAAAAAAGGTCAGTAGCACAATTATCCTTTATATATATATTCTTGCAGTAAATACCAATGACTCACCTATTTCACACTAAGATAATTCTCCTTGTGTAATAAGTAAGATTTACATCCTTGACAAAGTTATAAACAATATAATTTTGAAATTATTATTTTATCGAATGGAAAGAACGGTGTGTTTTTTCTACTCTTATTATAAGATTACTTATTGGTATCATTTTCTCTACATGCCATTTACAAAAAATTCTATAATTTTTCAAAAAAATTTTATTCATCAATGATGAGTGATTACAAACATCATACCACTGCAATTCATCAGCTTTACTTTAGCAGTCTAAACTCACTGTTTTCCTGAATTCTTCCTCATTTTTTAAGAGTCTAATTTGATTAAATTAAAAATATTACTCAAAAAATCATACTTAAATTAAATACGAGCGAATATATTGATAAAATTTTCGCCAAATACATTGAAATAATTTGAGAGTATAATTTAGGTATTAAAAAAAAATCCAATATAATCAATGGAAAACATCATTTTCTCTCCCGAATTCTATACTGCATTAAGCCCCTTAATAACGACTTTTTGTCCTACAATACTCCTAAGTACCTCATTTAATAAGTAAACTATGGGTTGTAATCGCTTACTTGATTTTTGTTTTTCCGACTTGTTAAAACAAAATAAATGGAGATAAATCAAATCTTCTTAAAACGAACGATTAATAAAGATGAGAAATCACGCCAAATATCTCTGTATGCTATCCAACCTTTTTCATTCACAACTCATTATATACGGGTTAACCACAATTCAAATAATTGTACATTAATCAATTTAGGCAAAAATGTTTGTTTTTATTAAAACGAAAATGAATATATTCCACCCTATTGCGTATTTTAATTAGTTTTTGAATACATTTTTCTGTTTTTCATTCCGTAAAGTAATAGTTACAATAATAATAATTACATAAATAAAATACTTTATTTTTATATATCAGTAATAATACGTAACACATGACTAAGATCTCATTCATCTCATTAAAGGTATTAGTTTTAGAATTAGGTATTATGTTAATGCTCTAAATAATGTGAGGTTTGAGAGGTAAAAATGTAGAGTTTGCTAAGATCGTACCAAAGCATGTGACTGGTGCGAATAAACATAATCAGCCACATAACAGATTAAATATGACAGGTCTATTATTTACAAATTGCAACGTTATATTCTTTATAACTTTTATTAATACCTATATTCTTTTTTGAAATAACTCTATCATTTGTCATTGTTTTTAGTATCGATATGATAAAAGAAGCTCCTTATACAATATAAGGAGCCTCAAGTAGAAAGATATTGCCTTAAAAAAGATCTGTTAAACGGGATGCTCTGCTGCTATCTTCCAATTAATTGCACTGACACTCTTTTCTAAACTGACTCTACACACAATCGCTTCTATCTCCTTTTGTTCAACAGGTGTTGCCAGTAATTCTGCACAAACCTCCAACTGACTAGGCATCAATGTATCAGCACTGCTTAAAGACTGTAATCGAACATGTAATCCATTTATGGCTTGTAAAATGAGTGTTCTTACTAAAACTTCATCTTCTTCATGACAAATAATTCGTATTGAGTAACGTTGCTCAAGATCTATTGCTTGATGTTGTGGCTGAGCATTGATCCGCTGAGCAGCTTCTCGTAGCAAAATATTTGCACAAAGAATAAGAAGTGTTGCTATGGTCGCCAATTGATATAAACCTAAGCCACATAACACGCCAATTGCTGCTGAACACCAGAGTGTTGCGGCTGTATTAAGTCCACGTATATTCATTCCTTCACGCATGATCACACCCGCACCCAGAAATCCAATACCTGAGACAACTTGAGCCGCGATCCGGCCAGGGCTATCTGGGGAAGTTTCTATTGAACTTAAAATAAAAACAGCCGCGCCGGTTGCAACTAATGCATTTGTTCTTAAACCAGCCATTCGTTGTCGCCATTGACGTTCGGCACCAATCAAAGCACCCAGACACATTGCAATCACGAGATTTAAAATATAAGGCGTCATCGTCATGTTTCTTTCCTCCACATGATGATTAAAATCGATATGAAAATTTTGCTCTGATAATTAAGAATATTGAAATTAATTCATCAGGTTAGGTGGAGGAAACAAAGAGAAAAAAATATAGCACATGAAATTACCCTGCTTGTTTTAGCGGTATAAGGGAAATCATTTAGGGATGTGCAAATAGGAATATATAAGAAAAGAATATTACAACGCACTGCCCACCAAGATGGTAAGCAGTTTTAGTGAAGAAAACAGCTTACCTGTTATTTTGAATAACATTATTCTCTGTTAATGGGTTTATCATTAACCTACAACTTTGTGTATCCATAGGTGTTTCCTCTTAACTAAAATTGGCAAAAGTATAAGAAATTGATTTAAAAATGTAAATGAACAGTATCTAAACGTCAGTCACTTTTGCTGTATTGGTCTAACAAATGTTCCTTCACCGCCCTCTTTTTCATTAAAAAACCAAATGCCTTTTGGATATTCAGGAAGTGATACTAAATACATTATACCTTCATTAAATTCTTCAATAAGTAGGATAGTCCCTTCACGATCATCACTACCATCTGTTTTCACAACAACGTTATCATTAACCTGCATTTTCACTCCTGATAAATATTATCATTCTCTTTTTCTTTATTTTACCCATAAAGAAAAAGCCTGCCACCATAAGGTGACAGGCTTGAGAAAATTTTTAAAAGGCTTTAAATTACAGAGCTGTTACGTTAGCAGCTGCTGGACCTTTTGCACCGTTTTCAATTGTGAATTCTACGTTCTGACCTTCAGCCAGAGTTTTGAAACCGTTACCTTGAATGGCAGAAAAGTGAACGAATACGTCTTTGCTTCCGTCTGCTGGAGTAATAAAACCAAAGCCTTTAGACTCGTTGAACCACTTAACTTGACCTTTCATTTTGTCAGACATGTGACTTTCCTATATATCAATAAAACGTTGCCTTCTCGGCATCTACTGGCCTGAACTACCTATAACTTATGGGCACACATGAAGAAAACGGTCAAAAAGCGATGCTGTTTAAAACTCATTAACTTAGAATGTCAATCATAAATCAGGTCTGTATTGAGGCCTTACTCATTAACGCATGAGACAAGTTTAATAGCAATAGTTTTATGCGTCTAAAGATTAAAAAAATGCAAATTGCACATTAAAAATACAATTCTTCCTCTATTTTTATCACTGAGCATAAAATTTATTTGATATTTTATCTCTATTATTAACAACAACTAAGAATATTCCTAACAGCCTAACAATAACAGTTAATACCAGAATTAAAAAAAACTGTTCTACCCGCTTTTCTTGTCCCCGTGATAATCTAGTAATAAGAAACAAGTTTGCAACATTCATCTCTTAAGGTGTTTACAATGAATGTATTAAAAGAAATCTTAGAGCGTGATTTAGATCGGATCAATAAAGCAGAAAAAAGAGACGGGAAACCCCATCTTAATAGTCAGTTTTTAAAAAATCATATTTGGTTATGCATCAGCATGGTTCTCTCTTATGTATTACTTGCTGCATTATTAATTTATTCACCTTACTTTGGTGTTATCTCGCTCGTTCTCTTTACTGTGATGTTCTTAGTTATGGCAGGTATCTTGTTATTTGATATAAAACCTATCTATAAATTTGAAGATATTGGTGTTCTCGATTTAAGGGTTTGCTATAACGGTGAATGGTATACCTTTGAAAAACTCTCTGATGAAGCCATCAATGAGATCTATCAGCACCCTGCAATATCTCAACAAATAAAAAAAGACATTCGCGAGATCATCAATAAAAAACAAGAAATTCATTTTTACGATGTGTATTTAATGGCATTTGATCCCGTTCAACAATCCATTTCAGCATCACAACTATCCCCTCAAGCCTAAGTAATTCTCCGTGTTACACACAAAAACACGGAGAATTACTTCTATTATTTAGCCACTTTGGCGATAAACCAATCAAACAGATATTTTATCCACTTTTAACGTTGACACTCTGATATATCATCGTTATTATGCGCCTCGTTCTCAAGAGAACTCGCTTCCTCCATAGTTCAGTCGGTAGAACGGCGGACTGTTAATCCGTATGTCACTGGTTCGAGTCCAGTTGGAGGAGCCAAATTTAAAAGAGCCTGCACTATTTAAGTGCGGGCTTTTTGTTTTCTGTGTTCTTATCATCTAAATTAGCGGCCTAAAATCCAATCTAGATCGCTACCTTTATTGATTAATAGAGCGATAATCGATATCTAGCAAGATAAATAGCTAACCCACTATTCCAACAATTTCGTGTTTTAAATGTTGTTTATACGCCTCAACATCTTGTTCAATTTGCGGTTGTTTTACCACATCAAACATTCCGAATGTTTTTAAACCTTCCATACCTAAAAACTGGTTCGCTTTATGGAATGGGAAATAGACAGCATCAATACCTTTTCCTTCAAAGAACTGTTCTTGTTCTTCAAAAGATCCAACAGGTGCATTCCAAGTGACAGAAAGAAGATACTTTTTACCTTGTAGTAACCCACCTGAACCATATTTTTTCAACGGATCTTTTCGTGTACGGCCATCATCAATATACATTTTGCCGTATCCAGCACTAAATACATCATCAATGTATTTTTTTAAGATCCAAGGACCTTCCATCCACCATGCTGGCATTTGATAAATGATGACATCAGCCCATAAGTATTTATCAACTTCTTCGTTATTATCATAACCATCATCAATGCGTGTTGATTGCACATTTATCTGATACGAAGACAACAACTCTGTGGCAACTTGCGTTAAATGGTCGTTAAGCTTCCCTTCAGAACCATCAAACGCTTTTGCTGCATTAATAATAAAAACATTAGTCACTTCTAAACTCCTTTGCATACACATAGTTGATAAGCTGACTGTAACGTAATTATCTATTGCTAGCTTAACTCATTTC
This sequence comes from Proteus vulgaris, assembly GCF_033708015.1. Taxonomy (NCBI): domain Bacteria; kingdom Pseudomonadati; phylum Pseudomonadota; class Gammaproteobacteria; order Enterobacterales; family Morganellaceae; genus Proteus; species Proteus vulgaris. The sequence goes on from NZ_CP137920.1 coordinate 2,560,687, forward strand.
TCCATTATTCTTGCCTAATAATCCAAAGATATGCTTTCTGATCCTGATGCTTTTAAGCGTTGAATATCTTTTAAGGGCGATAATCCAAATAATCGCTGATATTCACGACTAAACTGTGATGGACTTTCATAACCGACAATAAATGCCGCTTCAGAAACATCACTCATTTCAATCAACATGATCCTTCTCGCTTCATTCAGTCGTAACCATTTTTGATATTGCAACGGCGTCATGCCAGTTCGATTTTTAAAGTGAAAATGAAATGAAGAGGTGCTCATACCCACTAATGTTGTGAGAGCTTCAATCCGAATTGTTTTGCGATAATGTTGTTTAATCCAATCAAGAGCATGACTAATTTGCCGACACTGAGGATGTTGTGATGCTAATAATTGCTGACGCGCACCATCATTTGATCGTAATAAGTAATAAAGGATCTCTTTTTGGATCAACGGAGCAATAAAAGGGGCATCTTCGGGTGTATCAATGAGTTTTATAAGCCTTGTTACAGCTTGTAAGATTGGCTCGGTTGCTTGAACAATTTGTTGAGCCCGAATTTTGTTATTTTCTTGTAGTAATTCAAACTTATTTTCAGCGAGCAGTTCAGGTAATAGCGCGAGGTCTAATTTTAGCAATATCGCTAAAAAAGGGGTTTCTTTTGACGCTTCACAAACTTTAGCAAAAGTCGGTATTTCTGATGATGTTAAAAGCATATTCATAGGGCGATAGCAATTTGTCTCTAGCCCTATCGTTATCTGCTTTGCACCTTGCGCAGCAATAGCTAAGCTTGGCTCATACACCCAGCCTTCTGGTTCTGTCATAGAAGTATATCGGCATAACGCTAAACCAGAAACCGTTGTATCCCATCCCCCCTCTTTATCTTTTGTATATAGAAGAAGTGTTTTTTTAAATTGCTCAAACGCGAATACCATTGGTACTGATAATTTCGTAGTATCCATCATCTCTGGATCTTTAATTAGTCTTTGAATTTATCAGATTGTATTACTAAACAGTATGAAAAACTTTCTTTTAAAAAAAGCCTTATCTTTTCTTGCCAATATAAGACACGGTTCATCAAGTAAAAATGTTATTTCGAATATTATTTCTACTGATAACCATTTATTTTTTATACATTTTTATCAAAAAAGAAACAATCTGATGCACTCTTGAACAAACAGTTATTTTTTTCATTTTTTTACTTTACAAGGTGAGCGAGGATAGCTATTATTCGCCTCGTTCTCACGAGAACTCACTTCCTCCATAGTTCAGTCGGTAGAACGGCGGACTGTTAATCCGTATGTCACTGGTTCGAGTCCAGTTGGAGGAGCCAAATTTAGAAAAGCCCGCACTATCATTGTGCGGGCTTTTTGCTTTCTATTCATCCACTATTTTTGTTCCTCTATTTTCTTATTTATTTCTTTTTGCATATCGATCTTATGCATCTTCTATATCAATTTCGTGTTAGCTCAAAGTCATCAATAAAAGAATGTCTTTTTATAAAATCATTCCAATCAATACGGTTCTACCTAGCGTTTTTTAAACTCAAAACCACCTTATTTGATTTAAAAACTATAAATTAGTTATTTTTTAACCACTTAAACTATTATTTCACTTTTTTTACTTTACAAAGTTCATCACCCTCGATATTATCCTTTCCGTTCTCACGAGAACTCGCTTCCTCCATAGTTCAGTCGGTAGAACGGCGGACTGTTAATCCGTATGTCACTGGTTCAAGTCCAGTTGGAGGAGCCAAATTTAGAAAAGCCCGCACTATTATTGTGCGGGCTTTTTACATTCTGCCCTTTCTATTGCCAATACCGTCCTTATTTTCTATCCATTTTCTTTTTCAGATCCTAGTCTTGTCTGAAATACGTTATCGCTTTATTTTTAGTTTTATTTTCTGTATTCAGTATGAAAAACAACTCGTTAAAAATGCACATTAACTCATTATTAGGTTATCTGTTTTAGAAATGCGCAATATGTTGATTATCTATGCACTTAAACAAATATCGTCGATTGCCCTTTGACATATCAAATCCCCCGCTATATGATACGTGCCACTTAATGATGTTCCTCCATAGTTCAGTCGGTAGAACGGCGGACTGTTAATCCGTATGTCACTGGTTCGAGTCCAGTTGGAGGAGCCATTTCTTTTGTGTCACCCTCATAACCTTTTGATTTTATTCTCTGTTTTACCTTACACAATTCCAAAAACATAATAAAAAAAGTGATTAAAAGGTAGCTATTTAATCGTTTTCGTATTAGCATTCATTTCCGGCTTGACTATCCAGTCCAATCCAATCCTTGATCTTTCGATTTTCCTAAGACACACGGAGCCGGTATATGACCACTGCACAACCTATCCCCCTCACTATTCGCCGTCCTGATGATTGGCATGTTCACTTTCGTGATGATGACATGCTAAAAACCGTTGTTCCTTATACTAGTCGCTATTTTGGCAGAGCTATTGTCATGCCAAATCTTGTTCCACCCGTTACAACGATTGAAGCGGCTCGTACTTACCGTGATCGTATCAAAGCCGCTATTCCTGCTGGAGACAACTTCGAACCCTTAATGACCTGTTATTTAACAGATAGCACACTGCCTTCAGAAGTCGAACAAGGTTTCTTACAAGGTGTTTTTACTGCTTGTAAACTCTATCCAGCAAATGCAACAACTAACTCAAGTCATGGTGTATCCGATATCACAAAGATTTACCCTATCTTAAGTGTGATGGAAAAAATTGGTATGCCATTACTGATCCACGGCGAAGTGACTGCTTCAAGTATTGATATTTTTGATAGAGAAGCACGTTTCATTGATAGCGTTATGTCTCCTGTACGCAAGCAATTTCCTGAGCTAAAGATTGTTTTTGAACACATTACAACTAAAGAAGCTGCTCAGTATGTATTAGAAGGAAATGAATTTCTCGGTGCCACCATTACACCGCAACATTTAATGTTTAACCGTAATCATATGCTGGTGGGTGGTGTTAAACCTCACCTATATTGCTTACCTATTCTTAAACGTAATGTTCACCAAGAGGCTTTAAGAGACGCGGTTGCATCAGGAAATTCTCGCTTTTTCTTAGGCACTGATTCCGCACCTCACTTACAACACCGCAAAGAATCCTCTTGTGGTTGTGCTGGCGTATTTAATGCACCAACTGCACTGGCAGCCTATGCAACCGTCTTTAAAGAACTCAATGCATTACAACACTTTGAAGCCTTCTGTTCTCTAAATGGTCCTCGTTTCTATGGTTTACCTGTTAATGAAGGAACCATCACATTAACTGAAAAAACTATCGAAGCCCCTGCGCAAATCCTTTGTGGTAATGAAGCACTTATTCCCTTCTTAGCAAACGAAAATATTCATTGGGATATCTCTGTTAATTAATTCTTCCCCTTGATATTTATCTAAAATGCACCATATAACATTTGTTCGACTGTGAATGGTGCATTACTCTTTTATCAGAGTCAGCACACATTTTTTGTTATAATAAAAATTTATCTTTTTTATCACGATAAATCTCGTATACTGAAAAGTAACCACTTTATGTGGATGCTTCTCTCTTAGTCAAAACCGGTTGTATGATTAGGAGGTATTATGAGTAGAAAAAACGAAGTTATTCAGACACATCCTGTTGTAGGCTGGGACATCAGTACCGTTGACATCTACGATGCCATGATGTTACGTTTACATTATCTTCCTGAAAACGAACATCATCCAGAAAACGCAGTTGTAGATAAGACACTTTGGCTCACAACAGACATAGCTAAACAGTTGATTCATATTCTTCAAGCAGGTATTGATAAAATTGAATCATCTGAAGATTCTGTTTCAGACAACACCAAGCATTGATACAAAGATTTAGAAAAGATAGAGAACGCAAAGCAGGAGTACTTGGTACTCCTGTTCTCATTTTATTTTTCTATGATCCACCATCACATATTAATTATATCCATATAAACCCACGATTACTGCATAAAAATAATTAGTCATACTAATAAATGAACGCCTATTTAATGGAAAAATAATCATAATTATTTTATTCGATATATCTTCAAAAAAAAAACATATAAGCCGAATTGACATAAAATAAGGTTATCTTTATTTTAATAAATTAAAACGGCTACAAACAAGGAAGTTATTTGTGAAAGTATTAATTATTGACGAATGTTTTTTTACTCGTAATGGTATAAAACATTATTTTTCGAAGAAAAATGTAAGACATGAAATAATTGACATATCATCTATACAAGAAGCCAATAATTATATTAATTATTCAATGCCAGATATTATATTTATTGATCTCACAAAATATTGTCGCGAAATAGCGCATTGTCCACATTTACAACTTTTCTTTATTTCAACAAAAAGCTGTCGCCTTTATCTTTACATCGATGCTAACTACCCTGACAAAGAAAGACCTATCGCATTGACAAATAACTGTTTTATCCTTCCCAAAAAGATACTTCCTTGGGTGCTTGAAAAAACATCTTTGTTCACTTCTCGGTGCCAAGTTTTCTTTCCTACCTATAAGCATTCATTATGTTCTATTTTTAGTTCACAAGAACAAAAAATCATTAATTATTGGATGGATGAAATCCCTAATCATCAAATTGCTAAAAAATTGTCTATTAGCAATAGTACAGTATATTCACACAAAAGACATATTACCGAAAAGATTAATGTAAAAAATCGAATTGAATTATTTTTCATATATAATATTTTAAAATACATATATGAGAAATAACCCTATAACATTCCGATTATAAATAAAAAAGAAAAAAGGAGTCCAATTCCCATTATTACTCACTGTAATTTAGGTAGCTAATAAGCGTGTTAACCACCTTAAACTTATAATAATATTATGTATGTAGGATACATGTGATATTAAAATAATTAAACTGATATAGCTCTATCTTATAAAAGAGAAAATAAAACTTACTTGTTGTGCAATCACTTCACTCTTTTTTTAATAAAGAGTGAAGTGATTATTAAAATATAAAATTGATAATTAAGCTATACGCTCAATTTTAGCAGGTAAACCTTGACGAACAGATGCACCTGATACCCAATCTAACCATGTATTAGTGATTTGACGTGTTGGATCAGCAAACCCTAAATCATTAAGGTTGATACCACTGCCAATACCTTTATCCATCGGTAATGGTTGTTCATCTAAGTAATGCTGACGAGAGCCTAACTCTTTATGCCCATAACCATGTTCAATCGCTAAAACGCCCGGCATGACGCCATCGAGTAAACTAATCTCTGCTTCAACTTGTCCACCTGGTGTAACAATGCGAACTTTATCACCATGATTAACACCCCATTTTTTACCATCCTGGGGATTAATTGCGACTAAATTACTCGGTTTGACCATTCTTAAACGCTGGATCATACCTGTTGAACTACTCACCACATGAGACTTAAAGGACATTAATTTTAGTGGCCACTGCTCTTCAGGATAGTGCTGATGAATATCACTGCCATCTGATAAACGTGGTGGATAATAAGTCGGGCAACCACTATAACGTTCACCCGTTATTGCATGATGATTCTTCGCGACTTGTTCATTCCAAATCTGTAATGGTTTTTTCCACTGTGGACCCGTTTCATCACCATTCCATGCTTTGTCATAAGGAGCAAAACGACCGCCTCGTGTATAGATATATGCAACCTGAAGAACTTCGTCATTTTTTAACGTTGACGTTATCGTTGGTAAAATACGATCTACACCACTCAATAAAATATCTTCATGAGTTGCGGGGGCAACCGGTTTCTCACCCATAAATGCCATATTGGCGGCAACTCGTAAATAATAGTCTTCTGCACTATTGATGGGATAGAAATTACCTTCCATGTCTTCAATTGCTTTCTCACCAAAACCAGGTAAATCTAAAGCTTTGGCAACAGCGATACAGAATGTTTCCATTGAAATGGGCTGCCCCTCTGCTGTTTTTGCAACACGAGGTTCAATAATCGGCCAACGCGCTGTGCTCGCTTTAGTTTGAACGCCAGACCAAGGCGCACTAAATCCCCAGCTTTCAAAGTTATGCGTATCTGGAACAATATAATCTGCCAGCGCTGTTGTCTCATTCATAAAAGCATCAATACCAATAATCAAGGGGAGATGCTTCGGATCTTTCAAGCGTTCTTCCATCACTTGACGAATACCCGCAATCCCATACACAGGATTGGTCATATTCGTTATCCATGCTTTTAATGAATAAGGATAACCTGCTAATGCAGAGCCTAGCTGTTCGGTTAATTGTCCCGCAGCAAATGGATACCAAGGTGCTTTTGCTGGGTATGGAGATCCCCCTTTCTCTACACGCTCACGGTACTCATCAGATTTTTCATAGGCGACTTTACTGCGTGATAACACCATACCTTTTGGTTTAACTTTACCTTTAAAGCTATCCATTTTGTAACATGGACCATCAGTTGCACCATTAAACTTACCGCCGCCAACAGAAACGCCACCTTTAAGGTTTAAGTTACCAATGAGCGCATTAAGCATAATGACGCTCCACGCTGTATAAAAACCATTACCACTCATCATCCCGCCATGAGAGATCACCGCGGCTTTTCGACCATAAGCAGTAAATTCACGACCTAATGCAACAATTGTTGTTTCGGGTACTTTACAGCGCTCACTATATTCTGCCAGTGTCATACGTTTAGCGGCTTCATCGAGTAATTGGAAGCTCGATTTTACGGTAACTTCAACACCTGTTTTTAATGTAATTTTATGTGTTGCAAACAATTCAGCACGATCAACTTTTGTTGCTGGTGTTAATTCACCATCAAGTGAGAGAACCAAGTTGACTTCTTCCCCCTCAGCAACATCATTCAAATGTGCAGTAGTCAGCATTTGTCCTGACAGTGGATGTTTTTCATCACAGATCACAAGGTGAGTTGCATTCGTCCAGCTCTTCTCACCCACATTTTTCATTGAAACTTCGCTCGGTACTGACAAATATTCTGCATTGTAGCGATTGTTTTCAATGATCCAGCGGATCATTCCCATCACTAAAGCAGCATCCGTTCCTGGTTGAACCGGAACCCAATGCCCATGATCGTTAGCTAATGTCGTTGTTAAAGGCAAAGCAGGAGCAACAACCACATAATTAAACGAGTCACGAATTCGTGCATTAGCTAACTGACGACCTTGACGCTTAAATGGGTTACCTGATTGTGCTGGCGAGGTTCCTAAGAACAGAGCAAATTCAACATGATCCCAGTCTGGCTTAACGTGAGCATTTTTATCTAAATCATTCATTAACGCACCCGAGCCAGCACGGTACGCCAATCCACAATAAGAACCATGAGCACCAAAGTTTTTACTACCAAATGCGTTTTGAGCAAAGCGACGAATAAACGTATCACGACCATCATCACCGGCATTTGTCACCAGTAATTGATTCGCTTTAGGGCCTAAAGATGGCTGCTTTGGATCGATTAACGTGTCTAAATCGCGAATGGCTCGCAAACCATCAACATGACCTTCACCAAAAAGATCACCACCTTCAACAACTTCTTGGATCAACTGCTCAAAACTAATGCGTTTCCATTTCCCTTCACCGCGTTTACCCACACGTTTCATTGGTTCAAGAATACGAGTTGGACTATCAAGGCTTTCCATCATGGTTGCACCACGAGCACAAGCCGTAGAGCGGTTTTCTAAACCACTCTCTCCTCCCATTTTTCCAAATGCCTCTTTAATTGGCATGTTATAGCTAAAATGATGATCATGAGAAAGTGGGTGATAAGGATTACCAGCAATACGTAATACTTTATTATTTGCTCTATCAACACGGGCACGAACACCGCATTGTGTCCAGCACCCAAAACATTGCGTCATACAAACAGCTTGATCAGTATTCGGTTGCCATTTTGCGTCTTTTACAACTTTGCCTTCAGGTAATAAAGAATTTCCGTTGATCCGATCCAGTGTGACTTTGCCTGATGTGCCATCAACTAAACCATCTATGGCACGTTTAGCAACATCACGGTAACTGGCAGCAAATGCGGCAATACCACCGATAACTAATCCACCTTTAAGCCATTGACGTCTTGTAAACTTAGCCATGCTGTACTCTCCTGACAACCCAACGAATACTTTCTCTAAATAAAATGATTAACGCTATCCACAATCCAAATGTACCGATAATTCCCATCAATCCATCATTACCTAGCGGAAATTCATAAGGGTTTGTAATTATGTTATATTTAGGAATATATTGAGCACCTATCAACATCAACCAGCGTAATACCCACGCAAGTCCCATTGATACAAATGCCATGATGGTAATAAACGCAACCGAGCGTGCTTGTTTTGCCATCAAAAGTCCCATCGCGACAGAGATACCCCATAGTGCGATAACACCAATGGCACTCCACCAGCCAAGACTTCCCATTGCTAATTGTTCTCTAATTGCCTGGCCTGAAATTGTATCGCCAGCAACCCAAAAGCCCGTACAGACTGCTAATAACATGAGTGAACTCACAAACCACATAGCTAATTCACGCTGATGTACAGGCTCACGACGTGTTCCTAATGCAAGTAATGTTGGGAGTACTTGCATTGCACTAAAGAACAGTAGTATTGGTAACCAGTAGGTATACAACACAGGTCTTGCTTTTAAGATAGAGGCTTCGCGACCTGTATATAACAGCAAACCAATCGCCGTTAATGAACATGCTAATGCTACCCAACGCGTTAATTTATATTCACGCTTCCATACTAAGCGAACGACCATCGCTGCAAAGTAAAGTAGACTAAATGCTGAGAATAACGGCAATAACAGTGAGCCCCATGCCATCCATGACCACGGTGTTGGATAAGCATAAAAATGCCACACGCGTGCTGTTTGGTGTAAATCAGCGGTTAAAGCTAGAGGGGCTGTAATACCGGCTGTTACTGCAATAAATACAGCAACCGCTTCTAAACGTTGATTACCTGCACTGCCTTTCCAGCATTGCCAACACGCATAAAGTGTTGCGCAACAAGCAATACCGATGAAGAAGAAATATTGTACAGCCCAAGGTAACCAAAAATATTCTTGAGGGATCGCGATCACTTCTTGAATTTGAGAAACTTGCGGGATCATGAGTGAACCTCCTGCTGCCATAATGCGGGTTGTCCTTGACCAGCTAACGGTTGTACAAATGCATCATCGAGACCAAGATAGAAAACTTGTGGCAACGTGCCGCTTTCTGGTTTTAATACTTTCAGCTCTTTTTCATGTGTATGCAGCATTTTGCTGATCGTACTATTAGGATCTTTCATATCGCCGATAATACGCGCACCACCGACACAAGATTCAACACACGCAGGCAGTAATCCAACTTCGAGGCGATGAGCACAGAAAGTGCATTTATCTGCGGTTTGTGTTGAGTGATTAATAAAACGTGCATCATAAGGACATGCTTGAACACAATAAGCACAGCCAACACAACGTTCATTATCAACAACGACAATACCGTCTTTACGCTGGAAAGTTGCTTGAACAGGGCAAACAGGTACACAAGGAGGTTCATCACAGTGGTTACACAATCTAGGTAGTAAGACGTTGGTTATCCCTTCTTGCCCCTTGATAGCAACCTGATATTGGTTTACTGTCGTCCTAAATTGTCCTTGAGGTGTCTGATTTTCAATATTACAGCTTACTGTGCAGGACTGGCATCCTACACAACGGCGTAAATCAATCAGCATTCCGTAGCGTTTATCTTCTGAGCCCTCACGACGCTCAGGTGATAATTTAATGCCGGCTTCAGCTAAAGGAACCAGTGAAGCACCCGCAGTAAGGACCCCTAATTGTTGTAAAAATTTTCGTTTTCCAAGATCCATATTTGTCTCCAGCATCACTCAATAACACAATCTCACTATGAGTGAAGGAAATAGAAATTAAAAAGTATGTGTTTTGTTATAAGTGCATTGTAAAAATTACTGGAGACGGCACCTATTGTGGTTTACCACATACCCAGTACGAACTTGATCCAAGACAATATTTAACATTAGATATTTATGACGATAAAACAGATAATTGGGATAAGAAACGCGGTAAGTATTGGGTTATTACTGCTCTTTTTTGTACTTCCTCTGCAAGCCACCGCAAAAGAGTGGACCATCGGTGTTTTAGCACTACGAGGTGATGCATCCACACTAAGACACTGGCATCCACTTATTGACACATTAAATGAACAATTTCCTTCAGAAAACTTTGTATTAATGCCGTTAAACCTAGAAGAGATGAAATTAGCGGTGGCGAAGAAAAATGTTGATTTCTTACTCACAAATCCTGCGCAATTTGTTCAATTAGATAATGCCTATCCATTACGTTGGTTGCTTTCCTTACGCTCTGGTTATGAGCCTGATAACACGACACGAAATGTCATTGGCAGCCTAATTCTTGTCCGTCACGATAGCTCAATTACTTCTGCCCATGAATTAATTGGAAAACGTGTTGGTGCCATCGCACCTGATGCTTTTGGTGGTTATCTTTTAGGTTACAAAGCGCTACGGGAAGAAGGTATTGATCCTGATAAAGATTTCACATTGCGTTTCACTGGGTTTCCCGCTGACGCTTTACTTTATCTCTTACGAGATAAAGATATTAATGCGGCAATTATTCCCGTCTGTTTACTGGAAAATATGGATCATGAAGGGCTTATTCGTAAAAGTGATTACCGCCCCGTGATTTCCTATCAAACCAATACGCCTTGTTTAACCAGTACGCCGCTCTATCCTAATTGGTCATTTGCAGCGCTAGATACCGTTCCTGATGAACTTGTCGATAAAGTCACACGCGTTTTACTCACTGATGACAGTAAACCGATGAAATGGGGAGCCCCAGCTTCGCATACACAAGTTGAAAACCTATTAAGAGAAGTCAACCAACATCCTCGACAAAGGCAGCTTTGGCAAGATGCGCAAAGTTGGGCTATTCAGCACCAATTTATTATTGGTCTTTCATTGGCGGCTATCCTTTTTCTTATCCTAAACCAAGTCTGGATCAGCTATTTAGTTAGGCGTCGTAGTCGCCAACTGGAACATGCTCACAATCGATTAAGACAGCAAAAGGAAGAGTTAGAACACGCGCAACGTTTAAATATATTAGGAGAAATGGCATCCGGTTTTGCTCATGAACTTAATCAGCCACTTTCGGCAATTAAAAGTTATGCACAAGGGAGCGTTATTCGCCTTAAAAAAGAGAATGAATTGCATCCATTACTACCTGCATTACAACAAATAGATAAGCAAGCACAACGCGGTGCTGATATTATTCGAAATCTACGTTTATGGGTTGGAAAACAAACACCTAATACTGATACCATTTTGCTTTCCCATCAAAATATTGCGGAATGTATCCAACATATCTGGACGCTTTTACGCGTAGAAGATAAATATCCACAGGTTTCACTTATCACCCATATTGATGAACATGATACTCTATGTTTACCCGAAACATTATTAGAGCAAATTTTATCGAATTTAATCACTAACAGTCTTCAAGCTGGCGCTAACGTACTAAAAATCAGCACCCATAAAGCACCTGATAGGTTGCTTATTGTCATTGAAGATGATGCGGGTGGAATGAGCCACAGCCAACTTGAACAGCCTTTTTCCCCATTCCAAACAACAAAAACGGAAGGACTTGGATTAGGTTTGGTGATTTGCCAACGTTTATTGCTTTCTCAAGGTGCTGAAATTCATATTGAGAACCAGAAGAATGAACAACATAAAGTTGGAATAAAAATCACACTTATTTTCCCTAAAAAAAATAAATAATGGAGAAAAAATGCCAACAATTCATCTAGTTGATGATGATCTTGCTGTCACTGATGCTTGTCAGTTTTTATTAGAAAGCCTAGGTTATTCAGCCCATGTCTGGAATGATAGCGAGTTCTTTATCAACAACGTCAATCTCTATCAGAGAGGGGTTGTATTATTAGATATGAGGATGCCAAAACCCGATGGTAGACAAGTTCACCAGCATTTAATTGATAAGCACAGTACTCTTTCTGTGATTTTTTTAACCGGTCATGGCGATATCCCCATGGCCGTTGAAGAGATCAAAAAAGGCGCTATCGACTTTCTGCAAAAACCCGTTGATAGCAATGCGTTGTTATCTGCTTTAGATGCAGCATTTATTGAAACCAATACCCGTTTTACCGCACATGATATTCGCCGCCGTTATGCTTCATTAACCCCAAGAGAAAAAGACATTGCTTATTATGTTATTCAAGGATTAATGAACCGCGAAATTGCAGAAGTTGCTTGTGTTTCAATAAGAACCGTCGAAGTGCATCGAGCAAAAGTAATGGACAAAATGGCAGCTAAAAATATTGCCGAATTGGTGACTGCATTACAAGGCATTGAAATAATTTCACCTAATTTATGACAAAATTTCTTATCTGCGTTAAAAAGTGTCACAATATACGATATTCATTGGAAAAATAGTAAATAGATAGGCTTATGATAAAGTCACCTCCATTTAAAAAATCATTTTTGCAGCCTAAATATTGGCTGACTTGGTTCGGGATCGGATTGCTCTATATCCTAGTTCTCCTTCCTTATCCTGTCATTTATTGGCTGGGCACACGCCTAGGTCGTTTTTCGAAACTTTTTTTAAAAAAACGGGTTCAAATAGCAGAACGTAATATTGAGCTCTGCTTTCCACAGATGCCCAAAAGTGAGCGAGAAGCCCTAGTTAATAAAAATTTTGAATCGGTTGGTATGGGATTATTCGAAACTGGTATGGCGTGGTTTTGGCCAGATTGGCGTGTCAAACGTTGGTTTAAAGTCAGCGGGATTGAAAATGTTTCAAAAGTGCATGAAACTGGGAAAGGCATCTTACTTATTGGGATCCATTTTCTCACGCTTGAACTGGGTGCACGTATTTTTGGTATTTATACCCCAGGAGTGGGTGTTTACCGCCCTAACGATAACCCCGTTATGGACTGGCTACAAACATGGGGCCGATTACGTTCTAATAAATTTATGCTCGACAGAAAAGATGTCAAAGGCATGATCCGTAGTTTAAAAGCAGGTGAAATTATTTGGTATGCACCTGACCATGATTATGGCCCACGTAAAAGTGTTTTTGTGCCTTTGTTTGCGGTTGATAAAGCGGCAACAACAACAGGAACTTATATTCTGGCAAAAACCAGCCATCCTGCATTAATTCCATTTACCCCAAAACGTTTACCTGAAGCCAAGGGGTATGAGTTAATTATCTCACCACCTGTTGCTGACTTTCCTATCGATAATGAGGAAAATGCCGCTAAAGCGATGAATAAAGTCGTTGAACAAGAGATTTTACGCGCACCAGATCAATATATGTGGTTGCATCGTCGCTTTAAAACTCGCCCAGAAGGTGATGCTTCTTTATATAACGAAATAAAAAAAGTACACTAATCACAAAGTGGCTGTTTTATTCCCAAACAGCCACTTTAGCATATTGCAATACACTGAAATAAAAATAATAAAATCAATAATGACACAAGCTGTAAACTCCTGCAAAACACATTATAAGAGCAAGACCTATCGCACTTATTCTGTATCATGGCTATATTCTTATTCATCTTAAAATAAGAAAACCGACCTGTTGTTGCCACATTCAACATCGCTACGGTTATTTTCAGTCTATTTTCTTGGTTTGTTCTCTCGTTCTCGGCTAAAGGAGTCACATGGATCTCAAGCCCCGAAATAATTCTTGGAAACGTAATCTCTATATTGTCTGGTTTGGTTGTTTTCTAACTGGTGCTGGTTTTAGCCTGATCATGCCTTTTCTTCCACTCTATGTAGAAGAGCTTGGTATAACCGATCACGAAGAGCTTAATCTTTGGACCGGTGTTGCATTTAGTATTACCTTCCTTTTTTCTGCCATTGCAGCGCCTTTTTGGGGAAAATTATCAGATAGAAAAGGACGAAAATTAATGCTGTTACGTTCTGCCCTGGGTATGGCGATTGTGATGGTATTAATTGGGTTTGCTCAAAATATATGGCAATTATTAGTACTGCGAGCCTTGCTTGGTGTATTAGGTGGCTTTGTTCCGAATGCAAATGCGTTAATTGCCACTCAGGTTCCAGTTAAAAAGAGTGGTTGGGCATTAGGTACACTTTCAACGGGTGCTGTAAGTGGCGCATTAATAGGTCCTTTAATTGGTGGTATGCTTGCCGATCTCTATGGTTTACGGCCTGTCTTTTTTATTACGTCTGCTGTTTTATTTATTTGCTTTTTAGTCACCCTCTTTTTTGTAAGTGAAAACTTCACACCTGTTTCTAAAAAAGACGCGCTCACCACAAAACAGGTCTTTTCATCACTTAAAAATAAAAGACTCGTTGTATGCCTATTTTTCACCACGATGATCATTCAAGTAGCAACTGGCTCTGTTACACCTATTTTGACACTTTATATTCGTGAATTAACAGGTTCAGTCAGCAATCTTGCCTTTATCAGTGGTGTTGTTGCCTCCGTACCCGGTATTGCCGCACTAATTAGCGCACCTCGTTTTGGCAAATTAGGTGACCGAATCGGCCCCGATAAAGTCCTTCTGTTTACCCTCGGGCTCTCTATTTTTATGCTCATTCCAATGGCGCTGGTCAGTAACTATTGGGAACTTGGGACACTACGTTTTTTACTTGGTGCAGTAAATGCCGCCATGTTGCCTGCGGTACAAACGCTTATTCTCTATAACATTACCCCTGCTATTGCGGGTCGAATTTTCAGCTATAACCAAGCACTCAGAGATGTTGGAAATGTTACAGGACCGTTAATGGGGGCTTTTGTTGCTGCAAGCTATGGATTTAGAGCTGTTTTTTATTTCACCGCAGCCGTCGTCTTTTTTAATTTAATTTATTCTTGGCTAAGCTTTAGAACACCACAAGAAAAGTAGTCAAAAAATCGACAAATAAGATCAGTTAATCGTTTTTTTTCTTCAAAAAATTACACTTTTACATTTAAAGGCTCAATTGTTATTTTTTTTATTCTATTTTTTGTAAATTATTGTTTATTAATAATATTCTAACCCCCTATTTGTTAATGTCTCTAAAATTTTCTTGTCCTCTTTTTTCAAAAAATTGCAAGGTTAACTATTGCAAAATGAGATTTTTATCGACTTTTGCACCAAAAAATGGTTTATAAAGTATTAAATATACTTTTAGTCGCTAAATTCTGACAAAAGTATGTTAAAAATATATTAATTAAATGCAGTGGTAATTGATAACAGAATGAAATAATTTTGTTTAACCATTCGCTAATATTTTGTTCTTTTTACTTGCAAACGACCTGTAGAGGTTTTTTTTGGGAATTTAAGATGCAATCTACTCACTCAAAATCTAGCCGAACTTTCTTTGGCCATCCCTATCCATTAAGCTCCCTTTTCTTTACCGAAATGTGGGAACGCTTTTCTTTCTATGGTATTCGCCCATTATTAATTCTATTTATGGCGGCAACCGTTTATGAGGGTGGCATGGAAATCCCCAGAGAGCAGGCATCTGCCATTGTGGGTATTTTCGCAGGCGGTGTGTATTTAACATCGCTGCCAGGAGGTTGGCTGGCTGATAACTGGTTAGGTCAGCGCCTAGCGGTATGGTACGGCTCTATCTTTATCGCATTAGGACATCTATCCATCGCACTTTCAGCGTTTTGGTCACAAGATCTGTTCTTTATCGGTTTATTACTCATTGTATTAGGTACAGGACTATTTAAAACCTGCGTCACTGTGATGGTAGGAACCTTATATAAAAGGGATGATACTCGCCGTGATGGCGGATTTTCCTTATTTTATATGGGTATCAATATGGGCTCATTTATTGCACCACTCATCACGGGTTTCTTAGTTCGTGATTATGGCTGGCATTGGGGCTTTGGTATCGGTGGAATTGGTATGCTTGTTGCGCTACTGATTTTCCGCTTTTACGCAGTACCGACCATGCGTCGCTTTGATAGCGAAGTCGGTTTAGATTCAAGTTGGGATCGCCCAACGGTTGTTCGTCGTAATGTCGGTCAATGGATCTTAGCGTTATCTGTCGTTCTTATAGCCATTGTTGGCCTTATTATTTCTGGCGTTATTCCTTTTAACCCAGTTGTTGTGGCTAACTTTATGGTCTATGTGATTTCAGGTAGTGTTATCGCCTATTTTATCTATTTATTCCTATTTGCTGGATTAAGTAGCAGTGACCGTTCTCGTTTATTTGTTTGTTTCCTCTTATTGGTTTCAGCCGCCCTTTTCTGGTCTGCATTCGAACAAAAACCGACATCATTTAACTTATTTGCCAATGACTATACTGACTTAAACTTTATGGGTTTTGAGATCCCTGCTGTTTGGTTCCAGTCTGTTAATGCCCTATTTATTATTATTCTTGCGCCTGTATTTAGCTGGCTATGGCCAATGATGGCTCGTAATAATATGAACTTAAGTAGCATGACTAAGTTTGTCATTGGTATTTTATTTGCAGCAGGTGGCTTTACCGTCATGATGTTTGCATCTGAAAGTGTCATTGCAACAGGGCAAGGCGTTTCACCGCTTTGGTTAATTGGCAGTATTTTATTACTGACATTAGGTGAATTATGCTTAAGTCCAATTGGGCTTGCGACAATGACTATTTTAGCTCCAGCTAAAATGCGTGGTCAGGTTATGGGATTATGGTTCTGTGCAAGTGCATTAGGTAATTTGGCAGCAGGTTTAATGGGTGGGAATATCCGTCCAGACAAACTGGATGTAATGCCTGACTTCTTCTCTCATGTTTCTATCGCTCTGGTTATTTGTGCAGTTGTTCTTGCTGCACTAATTATTCCAGTGCGTAAGCTGTTACAAAGCGCAGATAGTAAAGAGAAAGCTCAAGCTTAATTTAATGCGTTAATTATTAAAGCCATGTCTAAATCATTAGGCATGGCTTTTTGCTTTATATTCGACAAGTTGAAAGCTATTTTTAAGTATTGCACCTGATATTTAAAACGCTTAATCTCATTACCCTCTATTATTGATAGTTGATTACTAAGGTAATGCGATGACTGTTCTTCCTATTTATTATGTTAATGCTTTTTCCTCTCAACCTTTTTCAGGAAACCCAGCAGCTGTCGTTTTGTTAGAAGAATGGTTGCCTGATGACACCTTAATTACACTTGCTAATGAGATTAATTTACCTGAAACCGCTTTTTTAGTGGGTAATCATATTCGTTGGTTTACACCTAAAATTGAAGTTCCTCTTTGTGGGCATGCAACATTAGCCACTGCTTTTGTACTCAAAACGATAAAACAATCCCCTACTGATCTCTTTAAATTTCAGTCTCTTTCAGGTGAGCTGACTGTTTCTTACCAAGATCCTTTCTTTACCCTTAATTTTCCGGCTATATCCGCGACATTAAATAACGATATAAAATCAGAACTTGAAGAAAAATTAGCATTACAAATAGAGCAAGTTTGGCAAGCGCGTGATCGCTATATTTGCTTTTTATCTGATCCAGAAACAGTCATTAACTACCAACCTGATTTCGCTCAAATCACACAATTGCCTTTACCGGGTGTGATTATCACCGCCAAAGGTCATGCTCCTTTTGACTTTATTTCTCGCTTCTTTGCCCCTGTAAAAGGGGTAAATGAAGATCCTGTTACAGGTACATCGCATTGTGTATTAGCACCGATTTGGGGGGATAAACTCAATAAAACACGGTTACAAGCAAGACAAGTTTCAAAACGCGGTGGGAATATAGACTGTGTGCTAAAAGGTGATCGAGTTTTACTAACAGGAGATGCTGCACTCTTTTTAATTGGCGAAATAACCTTTTAATTATAAAAGACATAATCACTCATTCATCTACTTTGCTTTCAATTTACTCTATTTTATACTGTGAGGAATTTCCCTTACAGTATCAAAGAAGAAGGCTTTATTTTTATGTCTATCTCTGACTTATCTCCTGAACTACAAAATAAAATTAAAAATTCAGTTACCCGTGTATCTAAGGTCATATTTCCCACCACAACTAATCACCACTCAACACTCTTTGGTGGCACCGCATTAGCTTGGATGGATGAAGTGTCATTTATTACGGCCACCCGCTTTAGCCGTAAACGCCTAGTCACGGTTTCAACTGAAAAAATAAATTTTAATCACCCAATTCCATCAGGGACGATTATTGAACTCGTGGGTGAAGTTATTCGTGTTGGACGCACAAGTTTAACGGTGAATGTTTCTATTTTTCTTGAAGATATGTACGCAGAAGGTCGTGAAGAGGTGATCCATGGTCAGTTTAATTTTGTTGCTGTTGATCATGACGGAAAACCTACCCCATTATTCGATAAATAGCGTTTTATAAAGAGATTTATCATGTTTTTTATCTCTATTAATTAAAAACCACATTATTTTATAATGTTCTTTATCATTTTGAATAATAACAAAGTATTAAGGACATTAATTTAAATGGATATTTTTCAATCAATATAAAATATATAATAAAATCAATTAATAATAAGATTACTAACATGTAAGACAAGAGTTATCCACAGTTAATGTGGATAACTGAATAACTCCAAATATCAGAGAACACAGATTTTTGTTACTGCAAATTCAATCTGACAAATGGTCAGTTTCTTTCCTGCTGTTGCACTTTCAGCAACCACAATATCCATGGATTGTGAATACTGTCGTCCCACTTCAAGCGCTAATTCAATAGTGGGTTCAATCAGTAAGATCACCCCAACATCTTCAATATCAACAGAGAAGTCTGCAAATGTTCTAAGTTGTGCAACTTTTTTTCTCTTATTTTTAGCAAGTTCTTGCGCTTTTTCCGTAGCGACCTGATTAACTCTTGCTTGTTTTTCAAAAATACCACCACCAGAATGAAGATAGATCATAAGTTACTCATTATAGAAAACAAAGGCTGTTACCTTTATTATTCAAATCCAAAACATAAAAGCCAGTAGATAGATAAAAAAGAAACAGCCTTATCTCTATTTTTTTATTCTATTGGGCACACTACAAAAGTGCTTTACCAGCCATAAGAGACACCTCCGCCAACAACACCGCGATCTTCTGTATTCCATGAAGCAGAAACGCGAATAATGGCGCTTTCTGTTATTTGATACTGAGCACCTGTTGCAAATGCATTAGCATCTCGATAATTACCAACACCGACGCCTAAACTAAACGTATGATTAGTTACATAAGGAATATTAGCCATTGCCGCAACAGAGGCAATACCCGCGCTTGCTCTTTTGTCTACTTTATTGATTTTATTATCCATATTTTTAAGTGCAATATCGTTATCAATAAAGATATTCTTAATTTTATTATTGGTATATTCGTTAGCGGTAGAGATTGAATCATGTTTTGTATTTTCAATATACTCCTTCAGCGATTCATCCCTTTCATTAATCATATTATTAGTGATATTAATATATTCATTTCCTTTTTGAGTAACATATTTTTCACGCTCTTTAATTATTTTTTCATTATTGTTATTAATAATCCTTTCTACACCTGTTGTTATTTTATTGATCTCAATATCCGTATAATTATTAGCTTTTTTTTCTGATGTTTTAATTTTCCCTTCTGTTGAAGCCGTCAGTTCATCTCTAACGTTACTCACATGCTCAACTATTTTTTTATCATGCTCATTAACTTTAAAATCCGTATATTCTTTACCACTATTTTCAATCTCAATAATTTTATTATTTGTATAGTTTTCAGAGTCTTTTTTTATATCTGACAACCTTCCTTCATTATAAATGTACATTTCATTTTTAACTTCGTTGATATGATTGACTGTCTTCGCTTGATGTTCATTTATTTTACTATCCGTATACTGATTTGATTTCTTTTCTGCATTCTCTGCAAATGTTTTAGCCTTTAATTCACTTTCTTTTAAAACCGTTTCATTTGCTTTTATGATATCTCTCTGTATTACTTTATTATTATCATTTATCTGTTGAGTTGTTGTTTCAATAACCTTGTTTTTTTCTTGCTCTATCTTATTGTAAATAGAGGTATTATTTTCATTAATACGTTTATCTGTCTCAATAAGAACATTATCTTTTTCTTTTCTTAATTGAGATACATTTACCGCATCTGTATCTTCCGTTCCTGCGGCTACATTAATAATTTGTCTCTGATTTTTGTCACTGCCGATTGATAAAGTATTATTGCGATCATTGCTACTATTATCACCTAATATAATAGCATTACTTGCTGATCCTGAAGATTTACTGCCAATAATAACTGAATTATCTGCATTATCGGAAAGGCGACTGCCACTCCCTAAAATAACGCCATTTTCAGCATTATTTATAGTTTCCTTACCAATACTTATTGCATCTTTACTTTCACTATACGCTTGAGAACCAATAGAAAGTGAACCGTCACCGATTGCCATTGCTCCACT
Organism: Proteus vulgaris; assembly: GCF_033708015.1. NCBI lineage: Bacteria > Pseudomonadati > Pseudomonadota > Gammaproteobacteria > Enterobacterales > Morganellaceae > Proteus > Proteus vulgaris. Next base: position 2,581,083 of record NZ_CP137920.1, read on the forward strand.
TCCCAACGACAATGCATTATCGCCTATTGCTGTACTTCTGTGGCCGATTGCGGTTGCATTTTCACCTTCGGCTCCCGCATTAGCGCCAATCGCGGTTGATTGGTCCGAATGTGCCCATGTATTATATCCAAGCGCTGTCGATTCATTACCATCTGCTTTACTATTCCCACCTAATAAAGTGGTATTATTAGCATAAGAGAAAGTGGGTGAAAATAATATAATTACTAATAATTTAATCTTGAAATTTATATTCCAAATCATATCTACATTACTCCTAAATTAAAAAACCCATATATAGAGTAATATGTATTTTATTTTTTACACCTTATATATTTTATAAAACCACTTAATATTTCTTAATGATTCTATTAAATATAAATAATAACATTAATTGATAATTATTATATCAATTAAAAATAAAAAAAGATTTTTTAATTTTTAATATTAAATCAATAACTAAAGAAAAAATAAAAATAATAAAAAACAAAAACAGACCTCATAATTTAAAATAAAAAACATTCTTGTAAAATTAAAATATTCTAGAATTTGAGAAGGAGATCAAATAAAAAATAACATTCTTTTTTATATTTTAGTGACATAACTAAAATATACTACAATAACATCTAAGTAAAAGCCCCTAAACATCTTTATGTTTAGGGGCTTTGTTTTACTCAATAAAATTCGCTTCCGCGATTAATAATTTATCAATTGATGATTGGCATAAAAGAGGTCTAAGTGATTCAAATTTTTTTTCTGACCATTGGTAAATCTTTAAAGATAAAAGTTGCTCAATAATATTTGGCTCAAAACGATATTTAAGCTGCCGCGCGGGCGTTCCTCCCACAATACTATAAGGCTCAACATTTTTGGCAACAACGCTATTTGCCGCAACAATAGCCCCTTCTCCAATCGTTACACCAGGCATTATCATTGCACGCATTCCTATCCATGCACCATCGTGAATATGAGTGTCACCCTTACCAATATAGGCTTCCTCAATCTTATCCATAAAAGGATAAAGCGAGAACCAATCCATGCGGTGAGTATGATTTCCACCCATTAATATAACCGCCTGTGCACCAATACAGACATAATCGCCAATATATAATTTGTCAATTTCCCACAATGGTTCCCATTGTAGGCTAACTTCATCACCATAAAGATAACGAACCACAGAGGTTTCAAATCCGTCATCCCAGCAATCACTGTAATAACTGTGTTGCCCTTTAATGATAATGTTTTTATTTTTAACTGTTTCGTGCAGATATTCTACACGTGACCAATGTTTATTTTTCATAATATGACTCGCAATAAATTAGTGAGTCATCAAAGAATGCTTAATTCTCTGATGATGTGTTCGCATTCAAAACACATCGTCTTAAGCAATCCTTGGTTGAACCAATAGGAAGTTCTTCTTCATCTTGTTTACCCCCCATTTTTACAGCGCAATACGTTAATGCTTGCCGTTTATCTGCTCCATAATAAAGCTTATTAAAGAAAAAGCCACGGTTCCTCTAATAATCCCCTACTATTCTCCGTGGCTTGGTATCACTATTTAAAAAAATCTTTACTTCCATGAGGCGCACAACGTAAATATTGAGGTGCTACTTTTATGGTTTGTTTAAGTTTTTCTGCCGCATGCCAAGGCCAACGAGGATCGTAAAGAATACCTCGACCTAATGCGATAAAATCAGCCTGCTCAGTAAGTAAAATAGCTTCAGCTTGTTCGGGTTCAGTAATTAGGCCAACGGTAATAACAGGTAGTTGTGTTTCATTATAAATTGCTTGAGCAAATGGTACTTGATAATTAGGTCCTAGTTTAATTTCTTGTTTTTCTGATAATCCACCAGAAGAAACATGAATATAATGGCAACCTAATTCTTCAAGATGTTGTGTTAAAGCAATCGCACTTTCTAAGTCCCAGCCACCTTCAACCCAATCTGTTGCAGAAATTCTTACACCAACACAAATATTATCTGAAACTGCATTTTTCACAGCAACAAAAACATCCACCAACAACCGACTACGATTATTGAAATCGCCACCGTATTGATCCATTCTGTGATTGGATAATGGAGATAGAAACTCATGTAATAAATACCCATGAGCACCGTGGATCTCAATAACATCAAATCCTGCTGACTCAGCTCTTCTCGCGGCATCAACAAAAGCGTGTTTTATTTCTTCAATTTCATCAATAGACAGAGCATGAGGCTGATGAGCCTGACCAAAAGGAATTTCTGAAGGTGCGACTTTTTGCCAACCATTAGGAGAGTCTGGTGCTAATGATGCACCACCATTCCAAGGCAAATCAGTCGATGCTTTACGTCCTGCATGTGCAATCTGTATACCTATTTTTGCCGTTGAATATTGCTTAACATTATCGACAAGTTTTTTTAATTCGCTGCTATGTTGATCAGACCAAATGCCTAAATCTTTATAACTAATGCGACCTCTAGGCTCAACCGCTGTTGCTTCAACAATCACTAACGAAGCACCCGATAGTGCTAGCTGCCCATAATGCATAGTATGCCATGCTGTCGGGAAACCATCTTGTGCTGAGTATTGGCACATAGGTGCAACAATAATACGGTTATCTAACTGATGGGGGCCTAATTTTTTAGGGGAGAACAACAAACTCATTTAAAGCCTCCTGCTATCAATAAGAATTTATGCGAAGAAAAACATCTTCGCTTTTCGATATACCATTTAAATATACAAGTTTAAGGCTATCGGATCTTATTTATTTAGGCGATGCTTTACTTCACATTGTGAAAAACAAAAAGATCAGCATCAATTGCTGATCTCTTTTTTAATTAATCATTGGATTTGGCTGGTTTCACTAATAATAGTGAAAAACGTCTTGCAATAGGTAAGACGAATAAAACAGTAGGAAAAGCAATCATCCAAGAGATCCCCCAAGAAGTTAACCATGGGGAGATAACGTGCATTCCCATTCCTAACGATTTGATGGTACTAATAAAAGCAACAATACCTGACATAATAAAAGAAAGGAAAAAAGGAACAAGAAAAATCATTGCTCGAGTAGGAAGTTTAGGAATACCTAAAAAGTAATTTTTGTCCTGAAAAGACATAGATAAAGACTCCAATAATGCGATTGTATAACAGCACATAACTGCCAATACAACAGGCTAAAAAGTTATATGCGTTGATTAACGTAAACGCTTACGAGTCTTTTTGACTAAACTGAGAGTCAGTTTATTAATAAATATGTCTTTGTCAACTAAATTATTCTCATTATCATTTAGGTGATAGTTGATAAAATTCAGATTAGTGAAAATGAGAAAACACATTATGGCTTTCTCATCTTTTTTTACCAATCTCGTGTTGCAATTAATTCTTCTACATCAGCATCTTCAAAGCCATATTCATCAGCGATAACACCAAAATCTTCAGCGATACACTCTCTTGCTACTGTTTCAATTTCGCTATCTTCCTCATAAAATTCTTCAGCTAGTTCATTAAATTGATCCGTTGTTTCTTGTGTTAAAATATAAAGTTCTGCCAAATTTTTAGGTGAAGTTGCTTCTATTTTGACACAAAGCGATTTTAATAAATCTTGCCCTTTTTTTACAAGGTGTGTTGGATAATAATTATCATTGTCCATTTCTTTTAAAAAAGAATACTCGGCTAATACTTTATTTTTAATCATGAAGAACATCCTTATCTAAATATTTATCTTAAGGTTATTAAAGTGTACTTATTATCTTAATTATTGGAAAGTATATTACGTTTCTTAATTAAATGTCTCGCGTTTATTTCTATACATTTGTAGGATCCTGATCAGCAAACAAAAACAGGTAATTAATTAAAATGGCTAAAAAAATACAAGTTATATTTCTTTTTTTGACTATTGCACTATTCTCTTTTTTGGCCATTAATAAATATTTAAAAAGCTCACCTTTGGCAACATGGTACTTCTATGGTAATAACGGGGAATATATGACTGGTCATTACTACCCACCAGCAGAAGATGATGCAACAGATACGGTGATCTCCATTCCAGAAAAACCCACTAAAGAAGGTTTAACAATAACACATTGGGACACTTGTAATATTGAATTGAATATTGATAATAAAACGCTTTATATTTCTTATTTTACAAGCGGTCTTATTCAAGCCACATTATCAATAAAAACCACATCTTATGTTGCACTAACTGAGTTGTATTTTTATCAACCTGATGATATGCATTGGTCAATAAATCGGCTAGAGGATGGGACATACAAAGGTTGGATATGGGATAATGTTGCAAATCAACTTATTTCTGTTCGTTATCAAGAAGATAAAAAAACAATCATTGACGGTACAAAATATACATTGATGCCAGAAAGTTATTGGCTCTTTCAACGTTGGGCTAATGGCGTTTTAGTGGAAGAATACGCTTTAGATGATTTACCAGCAAAAGATGGTTTTATTCCTGAGATAGATAAACAAAGGCTAACTCAAGCAAAAGCAGCGCTTCAAACTACGGTGAATGAATTAGTGATACCATTAAATTTACCCTTTAACGTAATGCTGTGGGATAACTCACTTTGTAAGTAATAATATCATGTGAAATGCTCCCAGAGGGTTGGGAGCATTTCTGACACAGAACGATTTAATTTATATTAAATAATACCATCTAATTTCATGTAAGTTCCTTTTATTGAAAATCCAATTCCTTTCAAGTAGCTAATTTTTGCTGTAAGAGTATAGATGAATAGTGTAAATAATTTAAATCTAATAAAAATGTTGCACAACAGGGATATACTAAAACAATTATCTATTTTCAATAAAAGGATAAGATATCAATTTAATGGCTATATTATTCAATAAAATCAATGTTTTATATTTATATTATTTTAAATATGAAACCTTATTTATTAAGTGTTGATTTTTAATAGAATTCTATTTTAAATCTAAAGTATTTTAAATAAACTATTTAAGTTATCTTAGCACAACAGAGCTAAATATTTATTAGCCATATTAGATTAATGACACTAGTTTTATCTAAAAGAATACTTTTTAATTAACATTAAATGCCTTAGTGAGATAAAAATGAAATAAGCAGCATTCTTGTCTCAATCTATTCCTAAAAGTTTCAGTTATTTATTTTTATTAAAACATATTAAATAAAAATTTATCTTACATTAAGAGTTCATTAATCAAACCTTGCTTTAGATTTTATTATATTGCTCAATTTTTATTTGGCTCTTATACTTTCTTAAGACGATTTTAGGTAGGTGTTATTATGAATATTTTATTAGTTGAAGACGATTTACAACTCGGTAAAGCACTTTGTCGCGGACTTGAAATTGCAGGTTTTCAACCATGTTGGGTTAGATTGCTTGCAGATGCTCGTGTTCAATTAAAACAACGCTCTTTTGATTTAATGCTATTAGATTTAGGTCTACCTGATGGTGATGGGCAAGATGAACTGATTGCGCTAAGAAAAAGTGGCGAGAAAATCCCCATTATTATTTTAACTGCCCGCACTCAAATTGATAATTTAGTACAAACATTAGATTCAGGCGCAGATGATTTTTTACCAAAGCCTTTTGCTATGCCTGAACTTATTTCTCGCGTAAAGGCGGTTAGTCGCAGAATGGCGGGTTTTTCTTCACAAATATGGTCTATTGGCAACTTACAACTTAATCCAGCAAACCATCAAGTCACTTTAAATGATGAATTGCTTTTATTATCAGGCAAAGAATATCAGCTTTTATATGAATTAATGCGCAATACTGACAATGTGGTACGTAAATCAGATTTGGAGCAACGTTTATTTGGTTTAGACGATAAAATTGAAAGTAACTCCCTTGAAGTACATATGCATAATTTACGGAGAAAAATAGGCAAAGAACGCATTATCACGGTTCGTGGCGTAGGTTATTTATTAAAAAAAGAAACTAATTAAATGCAGATCCGCTCCTTCTTTATTTACACCATAGTCCTTCAGATTATCTCCATCGTTATGCTTTGGGGCGTTTGGTTAGCTTGGATACAATTTGATTATCTTGCTGAGTTCGAAAAAGTTTATAATAAACAGCAAGAAATTATTGCTGAGGGTTTTGCTAATACCTTAGAGATTGTCGCCGACCAGCCTGAAGTTCTCAAAGAAATCGCTCATAATTTACAAGGTATGTATATCGACGCCATGCTCAATGGTGAAGATGACGAACTACAATATCTACCGTGGCTTATTGTGTTAGATGTAAATAATACTCTCATTTATACTAATCGCCCTGAGTTACCTATCCCTACAAAAGTACTTTCATTAGCATCAGAAAAAATATCTGTCGCAGGTGAAAAATGGATCCTCTCTTTTAGTTGGGGAGAAAAACATAAAATAAAAGTCTTTATTGGTGAATCGGTTGAAGACAGAGGCCATGTTATTGGTAACCCTATTGAAGGTACCTTTGTGCCTTTCCTATTTATTCTCGCGACTGTAATTTTTGCGATCTTAATTACCGCTTATTTTAGTTTACGCCCTTTAAGACAAGCTGCAGAGCTTATCTCTAATCGTAAGCCACGCAATTTAACGCCAATTAATGTAGGTCAGCAATTTAAAGAAATTCGCCCTATCTTTAAAGAACTAAACCAATTAATGGCCAGAATTGACGCTGCTAATATTCGAGAAAAACAATTTATGGCTGATGCTGCTCATGAATTAAGAACACCAATAGCGGCTGTTATCGCTCAATTACACCTACTCTCTTTAGTCGATGATCAGCAAGAACGCGAAGAAATTGTTAATGATATGAAACAATCTCTTGATAGAGCTGCCGCTCTATCTCATCAATTAATTGATTTAGCACGATTAGAATGTGACGATTTCCCATTAAAAATAGAATCTCTCGATATCTATAACGTCATTGGAAATGCAATAGCACAACGCGTTCCTTATGCGATTACTAAGAATATTGAGTTATCACTTAATGAAGGGTACGCTTTAACGCTGAAAACCGACAAACAGGCTTTACTCTCTATATTTAATAATCTACTTGATAATGCCATTAAATATTGTCCTAACGGTAGCCAAGTTGAAGTAACTATTGAAAATCGATACGCAGAAGGGATCCATGTTATCGTGCGTGATAATGGTCCTGGCGTTGCAAAAGAACATATCAATGCTCTATTTTCGCGTTTTTATCGCGTACCAGGCTCTAACGAAACGGGTAGCGGATTAGGTCTATCTATTGCACAAAATCTCGCTAATAAAATTCAAGCATCACTCATTGTCACTGAAGGGCTAAATAATAAAGGGATTGGTTTTATTATTGTCTTACCTTTAGAGGCTAAATCACCAGATAACGATTAATAGATAGATAACCGCTATTTCAGAATAAAGGAGGCACTACACCTCCTTTTTATTTTGTCTTGATGAGTCTTTAAAGGATATTACCCCAAAAGATTAATTAACCAGCGTAGGCTCGCTGTTACTATTGCTGCGCTAATTACAATCATAATAAAAGGTTTTTTCTGCCAAGTAAGTACGCCCGCGACACCCACACCAATGATTTTTGAAATATCGGCAAGTTGGTCACCATCAAAAAATGTCGATGTCATCGCCACTGAAAATAGAATAACAATCGCCGATAATGAGAGGATTTCTTTAACTCTCTCAGATACACCTGCTTTATTATTGAGTAATATTCCAGAAAGGCGCATAGCGTATGTACCAACAGCAAGGATCATAATTCCTGTAATAATAGAAGCTGCGGACATTATATTTTCCTTATCACAAACAATACGCCTAATAGCGATAATAAAACGGGGATCCCTGCTGGGAGAAATAATGTGGTTGAGAGCGCAATAATGCTCCCGATTATTGCGGCATGACGAGTAAGTTTATTTTTTAATGCGGGTAAACTTAATGCGAGAATGATAGCGGGAAACATCGCATCTAGTCCTAACATCTTTATATCGACAATAAATGATCCTAAGTAAACACCAAACATGGTACCTAAAGGCCAAACAAATAAAATTCCTAACCCACAAGCCCAAAACGCTAATTTATTTTGTTCTGCGGTACGTTGAGATAAACCAAATACAACACTTTCATCATTTAATATATGAAAACCTAATAATGATTTAAGCCCTTTCCCTGGTAAATCCTTTACTGCCAGACTAAAAGGAATATGTCGTGCATTGACCATTAATCCAGCAAGAGCTGCATATATTGCACTTCCTCCCATTGCGATAATACCAATAAAAAGAAATTCAGAAGCGCCCGCTAAAACAAAAATGGATAACACCAACGGTACCCAAAAATCAAAGCCTTGTGTATATGCTAGCGCACCATAAGAGATACCGACGATACCATCTGCTAATGAAACAAGCACAATATCTCTAAGTACGTTATTATCAAGACGACTGTTAGTTTGCATAGAATGTAGTATTTTTTATCGAACCATTCGTTCATTATGTTGAACGATTTGGTTTTTTGCAAGATGATTTTTAAAGGAAGCTATAATGTCATCGCCTTGTGCACCTATTGAAATTATTTCTCAAGCACTGGCTAGAGAAAGAAAAAAAGCGGGCCTTTCACTTGCTGAAATAGCAAGACGAGCGGGTGTTGCAAAATCAACATTGTCTCAATTAGAAGCAGGACAAGGAAATCCGAGTATTGAAACACTTTGGGCGATTTGTGTTGCGTTAAATATCCCTTTTTCTCAACTGATTTCGGCACCAAAACCAGAGATTAAGGTGATCCGTAAAGGTGATGGTTTTAAAATTAGCGCAGAAAAAGCGTATTATCATGCTTTTCTACTTTCTTCCTGTCCTATGGGTGCCAAACGCGATATATACACTGTAATTGCACAGCCAGGAAAGGATAGGATTTCTGATCCTCACAGTCAGAATGTCACTGAACATATTATTATTATCAGTGGTAGTGCAATAGTGGGAACGTTAGATAATCAGCAAGAATTACAACCCGGTGATTATATTTGTTATCCCGGTGATGTCACCCATGTATTACGCGCTTTAGAGCCAGATACGACGGCCGTTATGATTATTGAGCATCATAATTAACGTAATAAAATGATAAATTTATCGCACTGCGATATTGCAATAAAAATTTGAAAGTAGTGCGATAAATTTGATAGAGAATATCTGTCTAGTCAATTATTTTTTAAGTGCTTTATCAAGGTAAATCTGTCGTAATCGTTGAGATAAATGCCCAACAGTCCCCTGATTTATCTCTTCATTATCGATTGAAATAATTGGCCAAATTAAGGTGGTCGCTGAACTAATAAACGCTTCTTTTGCTTTTTTGGCCTCATCAAGTGTAAATCGGCGCTCGGTTATTTTAAGTCCTTCTTCTTGTGCTAATTGAATAATAGCTTGGCGTGTAATACCAGGTAAAATATCCTGACTCAACGGTCGTGTAATGATTTCATTATCATGGTTAACAATAAAGAAGTTACTTGAACTACCTTCTGTTATATAACCATCTTTAATTAAAATAGCATCATCAGCACCTTGTTGATGTGCATGATGTTTTGCTAAACACGCCGCTAATAATGCGACTGTTTTAATATCACAACGTTGCCAACGAATGTCTTCAACACTCATTACTGAGATCCCTTTTTTAGCATTAGGATGATTGACCACAGTTGAATGTTGAACAAAAGCCACTATGGTGGAAGAGACAGATGAAGGTGGAAAATCAAAAAAACGAGAAGAGTCTGTACCTCGAGTTATTTGCAAATAAATAAGGCCTTCATGAAGATTGTTTTTTTCGATAAGTTGATGATGAATATTAATTAATTGTTCTTTGGTAATAGGAATTGATAAGCCCAATTCTTTGCATGATCGTTGTAAACGTTGGAAATGACCGTCAAAATCGATAAGTTGGCTATCGATGACCGCAGTCACTTCATAAACCGCATCTGCAAATAAAAAGCCACGGTCAAAAACAGATACTTTAGCCTGATCTTTAGGTATAAACTGATTATTTAAAAACACGATATCAGACATTTTACCTCCGTTATCATTTTTATTAACATTAATCTTAGCTCACTACCTTACTCCTTCAACTTTATATTTCAAAGGTGATTTAGCTTCTTCGCGTCCTCTTTTTTATTAAAATTTTATGTCGCGAAGTCATGCTATATCGATAAATATTGCTATAATTTAACTTATGTACAAAATATAAGGATAAGAGGTAGTTATGTTAGATATTAACAAAAATAATTTATCTCAGCTGACAGAACAACGAGTAAAGAAACAATGCACTTTAATGACTGTTATCGCTATATTGGGTTTTATCGCAGGTATTATCTGTATTATTAACCCACTCTCTTCTGGCGTTATTATCAGCGTATTACTTGGTGTGGTATTTTTTGCCTGTGCGATATCCAGCATTATTGGAGGTTTTAATTCTCAAGTCTCTTCTGGGTGGTCAATGTTGATTACGCTATTAGCCGGTTTTATTTATCTTCTTCTTGGTTATATTTTTGTCACTGATCCACTAAAAGGTATGCTAAGCCTCGCCTTTTTTATCGGTTTTTTATTTATTTTTGCAGGTGTACTGCGGATAAGTATAGGCTTTAAACAGATCAAAGATAATTTTTATGGCTGGTTTAATATACTGGTTGGATTCTTAGATTTAGTCATTGCCTATTTCTTACTTGCTTTTGGTCCTGAAACATCAGCAGCACTCGTCATGACATTAATTGGTATACAACTTATTTTTAGCTCTATCACCATTTTATCAATAACCACTGCGTTAAAACGAATGACTCACTAATTGAATGTTTAGTGAACATTATCTTATTTATTTTATATAGACTAAGAGCCACATAAAGTGGCTCTTAAATAGAAAACAGAATAAATTTGTATTAAGCACAAGGTAAACGCAGAGATACTGTGTACATATTTTCTCCACAAAGATAACAATTTCCTGTCTTTTCAAAGATCATCACCTGAATACCAAGTTGCCCTACTTCAATATTTGGCAATGCATCGGCTAAAATACTCTCTAATGCAGGCTCAATAATTTCAACCATGTTAATAGGCTCGTTATTAGGTGTTGTATTATGTAAGAAATTCCCTAAACGAGGATCATCAGAATAAATTTCAAGTGTAGAGCGATATACTAACGTCCTTTCACTCCCATTGACTTTAGAATAACCATTAAAGATGATCACCATTTTTTGGATATTCATCTGAGATACACGATTTTTAATTTGTAAGCACAAAGAAGGAACTAACCTAATATTGATGGAATTAAAGTAACGATCGCAAATTTGCGGAATGGTGACGCTAATACAAGGTTTAGGTGCAATATTTTTAATTTGTTTACTGCATTCTCCTGTTAGAGAGTTATCAATAATAATTCGTTCACGTCGAGAAAAACAAACATTATCGAAGATATCAACAGTAAAAAATGAGATGTAATGAATACCATTAGTTAATAATTGATTTTCCAATCTTACCGAAACAGCGGACTTGTCAGTACATGGCAACATCTTAAGCTGATCATTAAAATAGAAACCAACTTGTGTGCTTTCACTAATATCACGACCTAAAATTAGGTTCGCATTAACGCAATAATTTTCAGCGTGATAGCTTAAAATACCATTTAATGTTGCAGGGACTTTCGGAGAGGGTAATTTCTCCGTTGTCATTTCAACATAGTAATCTCTTGATTTCAGCGATTCTAACGGATCTTCACTACTTTTAACCTCTGCATAAAAAATGGCTATTTGTTTAGGCTCACTCTTTTTAAATTTGACTTTAAAATTCGCGATACCGTATTTATTTGTCTTGCTAGCATTCGACATTTCACCATCAGAATTATAAATCTCGGGTTCACTCATTAATGTGCTGTTTTCAACGTCATAAACAAGATTTACCTCTTTATTTGAAACATCCTCACCTTCTTTATCTTGTAAATGCACAACAAAACTTTTAGAGACATTATCCCATTTACTTGGCCATTGCATAGATTCCGAGCGTATTGTCAGTAAATCATAAAAGGTCTCACAATTAGAGGCCGCACAATCATTATTAAGATTTGGCTTGGAAGGGGTTACACGTATTTGTATTGGCGTTGCGTAATACACAATACTTTCATCATCTTCATCTTTTAATATCAACTGCAATGATGCCACACCATTACGATTACCCGTTAAAGAGATTTTCGTTTTATTGTCGTCAACAATTGAGATGTAAACATCTTTATTATTAGGTAATATCAAAATACCTTTCGGGCTTGTACGCCATTCAGCCAGCCGCAGCTCTATCCCTGTTATAATCACTTCATACTCGATAACTCGATTCATTTTGACTTCGTTATCAGGCTCTTCAGGGGATGATTTAAGCTGATTAAACTCAATTTTCACATCGGCATCAATCACAGCTTGCGACTGTACACTATAAGAAGGCGGCTCAAGTGCTAAAGCGTCTTTCTCCCCTTGCATAATTTTTTGCAAACGTTCTTCTTTTGTTTCTATCTTCATTGAGTAATTTCCTTTCTTTTGATAATTCCATTTTTACCTTAAAGCAAAAAATTTGAGTGAAAATCACAATAGAAAAAAGAAACCTAAGATTTGTTAACAGAAAAAAACAAAAAAAACGTTATTAAACAAAAAGATAAAGAGAACACTGAACCTTATTCTTACGATCCAATAAACAAAAAACGCCACAATCATAAAAAATAATTTAAAAATTAAAATATTTTTGCATAAAGCTATTGACTGTTATGGAAATGTGATTAAAATCAATTCTAGAAAATATTTGTGACAAGCATCACATTTTATTAATAGGATACTGAATATGAAATCAATGACTTCTTTTATTACTAGCCTGCACCAAGTTGTTGTAAAATTATCATCAACTTGTTTACTGTAATTATTTGATTTAAAATAAAATACAGTATAAAGCCAGAAATAGCACCCTCATCGCACAAAAGACTATTTCTGGCTTTTATTCACTTCATTGCCCTTATTTATCATCTCGTTTACCCCGCATTTTTCGTAACAAAAAATTCACCTTCTTGAACTAAGCTCTCTTTTCTGTACTCTGGATATATAATCTATATTAACTATGAGGATATTTTATGCAGCAGCAACTGCTTACATGGATACGTCAATTCAATGAGGAGTACGCCCAAATCGCTTCTCTCCTGCTCGTTTTAACCATTATTTTTCTTGTCGCAATCATTCTTCATTTTATTTTGCACAAGTTGGTCTTACCTAAAATTTCCAAAGCAATAAGTCAGTACGATCAGAAAAAGCAACTATCTCTAGAAATAAATAAACTATTTAGCCGTTTTGCTTTTTTAATCCAAGGTGTTGTTGTTAATATTCAAGCGCTGGTGTGGATGGGCCCAGGTAAAACACAAGAAATTCTCACCACCAGCGCTCAAGCGTGGTGCTTAATTTTTGGCTTGTTAATGCTTTTCTCTATTATGGATCTTTGTATGCAGATCATGAGAAATTCATCTTCATTTGGCCGATTACCCTTAAAAGGTATTTTTCAAAGCCTAAAACTCGCTGCCTCTGTACTGATTGGGATAATGATTATTTCCCTGCTTATTGGAAAATCTCCCCTGATTTTACTCAGTGGTTTAGGCGCCATGACGGCGGTATTAATGTTGGTGTTTAAAGATCCTATTATGGGATTAGTCGCTGGTATTCAATTATCTGCAAACAACATGATAAGCCTTGGTGACTGGCTAGAAATGCCTAAATATGGTGCTGATGGTGCCGTCATTGATATTAGTTTAACAACTGTTAAAGTGCGTAATTGGGATAATACGGTTACAACTATTCCCACTTATTCTTTAATTTCAGATTCCTTTAAAAACTGGCAAGCAATGACAAAATCAGGAGGACGTCGTATTAAACGAAGCCTTTCTCTTGATATTAATAGCATCCATTTTTTAGATAAAAAACAACTTGATGATCTAGAAAAAGCGCACTTATTGGCTCCTTATATAAAAAATAAGGAAAGTGAAATTAATCAATTCAATGCAACCTTAGGTAATGAATGTCAAACACCATTAAACCAACGTGGCATGACTAATATTGGCACCTTCCGTGCGTATGTTGAAGCTTATTTAAAAAACCATCCTAATGTTCATAAACAAATGACAATTATGGTAAGACAATTAGCACCAACCTCGGATGGTCTTCCCATTGAAATTTACGCCTTTACGAATACCACCGTTTGGGTTCAATACGAGGCGATTCAATCAGATATATTTGATCATATCTTTGCTATTTTGCCTCAATTCGGCTTAAGGGTTCACCAATCTCCAACCGGCGATGATGTAAGAGCACTCAGATTTCCTGTCGAAAAAGATCTGCAATAAGTTATTTTCATATTAAGTAAAAAAGAAGAATTATTCTTCTTTTTTACTTTTCTTATTAACAAATATTGATGTTCTGTTATTTGTTATCATGTTAACAATCTTGTTTTCCCCCTATATTAACAAACATCGATATATTATATTTTATATATCGAACGATTGTTAAATCCTATTTATTTGATGTTTTATTTACCACTAAAGTGGTATTAATTAGAAATTGTAACCATTTGTTTAATAATTATTTTTTTATATAACGTTATTAACATTTTTTATATTGATATAAATCATTATAGGTAGAAGGGTTATAACTTAACATATATATACAACTTTACTTGTTGTAAAAAATGTTAGGGTAATGTCAATGTCAAAAATTAAAAATAATACTTCTATTACTGAAATGAGTCGGCGTGGATTCATTCAGTCTGCGGCAGTTATTTCTGGTGCTGCTGCGGTTGCAGGAACGGTTTCATTACCATTCGCTGCTAATGCTCAAACTCCCCAGGGTATTCGTCCTGATGAGACTTCTGAAACTATCAAATACAGTGCATGTTTAGTGAACTGTGGTAGCCGTTGTCCATTAAAAGTTCATGTGAAAGATGGCGTTATTCGTCGTATTTCGAATGAAACGATGTATGACGATTCAACATTTGGTCTTCACCAAATTCGTCCGTGTCTGCGTGGTCGTTCTGTGCGTTGGAAAACGTATAACCCAGACCGTTTAAAATACCCCATGAAGCGTGTTGGTAAGCGTGGTGAGGGTAAATTTGAGCGTATTTCTTGGGATGAAGCCACTTCAATCATCGCGGAAAAATTAAAATATACCATTGAAAAATACGGTAATGAGTCTATTTATTACCAATATGGTACAGGCTCTACCGGCGCAAACCTACACGGTAGAACGGCATGTAAGCGCCTATTAAGTACAGTGGGTGGTTTTTTAAGTGACTATGGTACTTATTCATACTCTCAATTAACCGGTATTGTGCCTTATGTTTATGGTGACATGCTGGAATCACTATTAACAGAAATTGAGAATTCAGATTTGGTCGTGATGTTTGGTCATAACCTTGCTGAAACACGTATGTCTGGTGGTGGTCAGTTCTATGAAACGTTAAATGCGTTAGATAAGAGCAAAAGTAAAGTTATCATCATTGACCCTCGTCGTACCGACAGTGTGACAACATTAGGCGCCGAATGGATCCCCATTTATCCAGGTACTGATGCCGCGTTAGTCGCTGCATTAGGCTATGTGATGATCCAAGAAGGCATCACCGATGAAGATTTCTTACGTGAATATTGTGTCGGTTGGGATAAACAAACATTACCTGCGTCAGCACCTGAAAATGGCTCTTATAAAGATTACATTTTAGGTAATGGTCCTGACGGCATTGCAAAAACACCAGAGTGGGCAAGTAAATTAACGGGTATTTCTGTTGCTCG
Organism: Proteus vulgaris; assembly: GCF_033708015.1. NCBI lineage: Bacteria > Pseudomonadati > Pseudomonadota > Gammaproteobacteria > Enterobacterales > Morganellaceae > Proteus > Proteus vulgaris. The sequence continues at coordinate 2,596,849 of NZ_CP137920.1, forward strand.
TATTATCCAATTAGCGCGTGAAATTGGCGGTGCAAAAGCTGCGTGGATCTCTCAAGGTTGGGGTATCCAACGCACTTCAAATGGTGAGCAAGCATGTCGTGCGATTATGATGCTACCATTAATGTCAGGTCATATTGGTCGTCCTGGTACAAATACAGGCTGTTGGGGCGGTAACGTGGCTTATCCAGTTGCGAGTTTTGCGCTACCTAATCCAGTTAAGACATTAATTCCAACATTTATGTAGTCTGAAGCAATTGCTCGCGGTGATCAACTTACCAGTAAAAATGCGGGGGTCAGAAATAAAGATAAACTCGATACGGGTATTAAATTTATGTGGTGTTATTCCAGTAACGTGATTGGTAACCAACACGCTGACTTGAATAAAACACATGATTTACTTCAAGATGAATCAAAATGTGAGTTTATTTTAGTGTGGGATAACCACATGACGCCTTCTGCAAAATACGCCGATATCTTACTACCAGATGTGACAACCGTTGAGACAAACGATCTTATCAATAACTCTTACGCAAGTGGTGCTTACCACTATGTCGTTCGTTTACAAAATGCAATTAAACCACTTTGGGAAAACCGCCCTTGCTATGATGTTTTAACCGACATTGCAGAAAAGATGGGCACCAAAGAGCAATTCACTGAAGGTCGTACTTACGAAGAGTGGATTGAATATTGCTATAACCAAATGCGTGAGAAAAATCCTGCACTACCGACATTTGCAGAAACTAATGATGTAGGAATTATCGATCGTAAATTACCTAACCGTAATCAATACGTTGCACTTGAAGCATTCCGTCAAGATCCTATCGCTAATCCATTAAAAACAGCGTCAGGTAAAATTGAAATTTATTCTGAAAAATTAATGCAAGATACCGATGGCTGGATTTTACCAGAAGGCGACCGTATCCCTGCAATTCCAGAATATTGTAAGAATGAAGAAGGCGTTGAAAACGTTAAGCTTAAAGAGAAATTCCCTCTGCAAATGACGGGTTTCCACGATAAAGGTCACGTTCACTCTAGTTACTATAATGTTGCTATGTTACGAGAAGCGATCCCTCATCAATTCTGGTTAAATCCAATTGATGCTGCTGAACGTGGATTAAAATCTGGCGATATTGCTGAGATTTATAATGATCGTGGTCGTTTAAATATTCTTGTCAAAGTGACCGATCGTGTATTACCTGGTGTGATTGCTGTACCGCAAGGTGCATGGCGTTCACTTGATACAACAGGTGTAGATACTGGTGGATGTATTAATACATTAACAAGCTGGCACCCATCGCCGTTTGCTAAAGGAAATCCACAACATACAAACCTTGTTGAAGTGAAACGTGCATAAGGAGTTAACTCATGAAGCAATATGGTTTTTATTTTGACTCCACCAAATGCACTGGCTGTAAAACCTGTCAAGTCAGTTGCAAGGATGAAAAAGATTTAGATTTAGGCCCTAAATTCCGTCGTGTTTATGAATACGGTGGTGGTAGTTGGGCAAAACAAGACGGGATCTGGACACAAAATATCTATAGTTATTATTTATCCATTTCTTGTAACCATTGTTCAAACCCTACTTGCGTTGCAGGTTGCCCAACTGGCGCTATGCATAAACGTGAAGAAGATGGTTTAGTGGTTGTCAACCAAGATATCTGTGTCGGTTGCCGTTATTGCGAATTACGTTGCCCTTATGGTGCACCACAATTCGATGAGAAGAAAAAACTCATGTCTAAGTGTGATGGTTGCTACGAACGTGTAGCACAAGGCATGAAACCAGTTTGTGTTGAGTCTTGCCCTCAACGTGCACTTGATTTTGATGATATTGAAGTGATCAGAGCAAAACATGGTACTGAATGTGGTATCGCCCCAATGCCTGATCCTAGCTTGACCAATCCCAATATCGTGATCAAAGCACACAAAGACGCTAAACCTTCTGGTGATAAAACCGGCTCAGTTCAAAATGCGGCGGAGGTATAAACCATGCATGAACTTCCTCTAGTCTTTTTTACTGTTTTAGGTTCATCAGCAGCAGGCTTGTTTCTTATTGCTTATATCAGTAAAAAATTAGGTCAAATTGATGAAAACCAGCTGCGTAATGCCAATATTTTAGCTTTAGTCTTAACATTAATTGGCTTAGGTATTGGTGGATTACACGTTGGTCAACCATTACGTTTTTTCAATATGCTCTTAGGCGTTGGTCGTTCTCCAATGAGTAACGAAGCGTTTTTAAGTGGTGTGTTTACAGGTTTTGCTTTTGCAACTGTTGCGCTCACGATAATGAAAAAATGGAAAGGATTACGTGAAATCTGTAATCTGCTGACTGTTGTTTTTGGTTTAGCTTTTGTTTGGTCAATCCCTCAGGTTTACCACATTCCAACTATTGCTAACTGGAATACTGATTACACCACATTGCAATTCTGGATGACGCTGTTAGTCGGCGGTGGTGTCTTAGCAATGGCAACAGGTGCAAGACGTTTAGGCGCATTGTCTTTTATTATCGGTGCTATTATCACTTTTGCTACACGCTCTGGTTATGTCAGTTTTCTTGGCTTTACAGGCCCTCAACTGAGTGCTGACCAATCTCTTTTCTGGGGATTCCAATTAGCGGTATTAGCATTAGGTATTGTTATCGTAGGATTTACTGCACTAAAAGCACAGGCATCCAAAATGACACTGGTCACTTGTGCTGCGGCAGTGATTATTGCTGAGCTATCAGGCCGTATCGCGTTCTATAACTTATGGCATATTACAATGTAATCTTGATGTTATGGCTGATTAATCAACCATAAAAAAGAAACAAAAATGCATACCCTTTTAGGTATGCATTTTTTTTAGAATGAAGAACCTGGTTGCTGTAAAAAATCGCGTTCTTCTGGTGTAGATGTTCGGCCTAAAATTTCATTACGATGAGGATAGCGACCATATTTATCAATAATTTCTTTATGCCTTAATTCATATTGATAAGTATTTTCATCATTAATTTGAGAAAACAAGATAACTGCATCTTGATGAATTTTAGGGGATTCTGAATGCATAAATGGCATGATCATAAACTTACGTTTAACGGGTGTTAATGTCAGGTATTCAGGTAACTGGATAGCTTCTTGTGCTAAGACTAATGCCATATTATCTTGGGCAAAGGCTTTTGGCGTATCACGCCAAATATTACGAGAGAACTGATCAAGAATAATGATCTCAGCTAAGCGCCCTTCTATTGTTTCTCTCCATGATGCCAGTTCACCACGACTTGCACTTAAACATAATTCACCAAATCTACGGCTAATTTCTTTATCAAACTGGCTATCTTTTTTAAACCATTGCTCTGGCGTGCATTCTTCAAACCAAAACGTCAAAGTTGATTGATAAGGGATCATAAAAACTACCACGCTAATTGTTTATTAATCAAAACAGCGTTTATTTTCATCGAAATAAACGTCATTGACGGGTTACTACTTGAGTAAGTTACCATGTTAATGTAGCGACGGCTATCAACCCCTATCCAAAATAGACATAAAAATAAATCCCCTTTTCAACCTTTAAAGGGGATTTTAAATGCTTCCTAGCTAACGCTTAAATCCATTAAGTCGCGCCATCCATAAGCCCATTTATCTACAAGTATGTATAAAATGGTATTTATCCCATTTGTTACATTTTGTCGATCTCATGATGTAATATAATTAGTCCGCACATTTTACAAACATAAAATTTATCTCTTCATCACAATCCTGCCTTAAAAATCAGCATTTAAAAATTTTAATTTTTATAGTAAAACCACTAAAAAAGATCTATATCGTTTTGTTCTATTTTTTATAAATACCGCATCAAAACAAGAAAAATTGTTATTAATAACAAGTTAAATCAATAAACTAGATGCCGTTTTTTGATTTTTTGACTTTAACTTTGTTATTATCTTGTGTGATTACTCTCAAAAGAAACTAGAGATCAAACGTGAGATGAATGTTTAAAATTTGCACATTAGTAATGACATTTATTGAAAAGTTTGCCCTATTCCTCTGTTTCTTTAACAATTTTGGAGTACAATTGTTGCAGTCTATTTACTGAATGATCTGTTATGTCTGCTATCTCTATTATTGGAATAAGCTACCTTATTGGGGCTGGAATATCGTTTATTATTACTTTCTTTTTAACCAAAGATCCCAGCCTAGCCATGCGCCTTTTAAGTGCATTATTAATCGCTTTAACTTGGCCTCTTAGCTTTCCTATGGCACTTATCTTCTCTATTTTTAGTTAACTTTTTAAATAAAAATTAATAATAGTAGTTATATTCTATTAAATTAGAATAATAGCTATTATATTTCTATTCTTAAATAAATATATTAATGACTTTATACAAATAACACTTTTAGCTTAGATTTTATCTAAAAAAGAATATCTAATTGTTTGTTATTTTACTCAGTCAATTAAAACATTATTATGTAATATCAGTATGTTATAATTAATATTCAGTTTACCTAAATAATGCATCGCTTTAAAAGCTAATATTAGAGTAAATATTTTTATAAATTTACAATCAAACTTAATTTCATTACAGTATCTTATGTAAATTGGTCAGGTACGCGTATTATTTACTATCACCAATAATAATTTTTTAATTAGAGCTAGAATATGTTTAGTGAAAATGTCATTACAGATATTATCTATTGGATTGAAGAAAATTTAGAGAAAGATCTAAAACTTGAGAATGTTTCACAAAAATCAGGATATTCCAAATGGCATCTTCAACGCATGTTTAAGGAGCAAACAGGACTGACATTAGCGTCTTATATTCGAGCAAGACGACTATCTTGTGCTGCTGTTGAATTACGCTTACAAAGAACACCGTTACTTGATATTGCGTTAAAATACCGTTTTGACTCCCAACAAACGTTTTCTAGAGCGTTTAAAAAGCTGTTTAATATGACGCCCTATAATTATCGTAGAAAAGAGAATTGGCAAGCGCATGGCTTTACATTACCGTTAAGAAAATTTAGTGGTTTTAATTTAGATATTGAGATTGTCACCATTGACTCTCTTCCGTTAATTGGTATAGAGCATACCTATAAAGCGAATATGATTGATTGGAATTTCAGTACAGAAAAAGCACGAGAAGAATACTGGAAGGTTTTCTTTCAATATGCACTTTATAAACATGATAAAGTCTATGCAGTACATAATATTTTGTCTAATAAAAATAATGAATTAATCGTTAAATATTCAACTATGATGGAAAATAGGCCTGAAATTTATAATGCCCAACTTACTCATAAAATTCAGATAGAAAATATAAGATATTTAAAATTTAGCATTCCTGAAGCATTATTAAAATTAGATTATAAAGATATTATCTATAATACCTATGGCATTTTACTCAAAAAACTCAATATACCAAGAAAGAAAGGTGCTCCAGATATTGAAGAGTATATTTTTAAAGAGGAATATCCAGTTTCGATTCTTTTAAGCAAACCCGCATCATTATTAAAAGATGTGAATTACTATATCCCGATCGAAATTGAGCTCAACGATAAAAATAAGATAAAATAATTTTGTTAAAAACCATCTGATTCTGGATGGTTTTTTGTTTAATCCACTATAAAAAGTTATCTTTGCTTAATAAAACAATAAATAATTTCAAGATCGTTTTCATCAAGGTTTTCGATACAACCACTTTCAATAAAACCTAACTGAATTAATATATTTCGCATTGCATAATTAGATTTATTGGTTGATGTAAATAGCTTATCTCCTGGCGTATTTTCTTGAAAATAAGCAATCAGGCATTTTCCATAACCTTTCTGACGATACTGCTTATCTATCATCACAAGTTCAATAAATGGATTATTAAAAAAGTGATGATGAATAACACCATAACCTACAATTTGCGAATTTATTTCAAGAAGATAAATAGCTTGGCAAGATAGCCAAGCTTTAATTTCTTCAATACGTGAAGCATCCTGTTGAGCATAAGTATCTAATTCAATAAGCACAGATAGGTGATGGTCTGTGGCAAGAGTGATTTTCATAAGGTTTTTATAAGGAACTATTTTAGTCAATAGATAAGTTTATATTACTAAAATAATATAATAATGTAAGTACTCATTACTTAATAAATCTCTTTTAAATTCAATTTATTTCATGAAAATAATATAGAATAAGCCACATCCTCGATTAATGGATACACTCTTGGCGAATATAATCTTGTAAACGTGACTGCTCCCCGCCGTAAACGGCGAGGCTTCCCACTTCTCAGACCGCAACCCTCTGTACGACGGATTTACGCGGGTCTCCATGGGCTGAAACGACGCGTCCCGCCGCGTGTAATTCCAATATGCCCTTGTGTCGGATATTGATTGCCGCATTGATATCTCGGTCATGTTCAACTCCACATTCAGGGCATTGCCAGATACGCTTATGTAGTGGCATTTCTGACATTTTATGACCGCAGCAATGACAGGTTTTCGAACTGGCAAACCATTGATCCAGTTTTACCAGATGGACGCCTTTTTCTGCGGCTTTATATTCCAGCTTTGTGATAAAACCATGCCAGCCTGCATCACCGATAGCGCGAGCCAGACAGTGGTTTTTCATCATATTCGCCGATTTCAGTGTCTCTACAATTACCGCTTGGTTTTCGTCAACAATTGCACGAGAGAGTTTGTGTTGAAAATCAGCACGGGCATTGGCTACCCGTTCGTGTACACCTGCAAGCTGTATTCGGGCTTTACGGCGATTAGCACTCCCTTTTTGCTTGCGAGATAAGGCTTTTTGTTTTCGACGTAGGTGACGGCTGGCATTGATAAGGTGGCGCGGATTAGCAATCTTATTGCCGTCTGATTTGATGGCGTAATGACTCAGCCCCACATCAAGCCCCGTGATATTTGATATCAATGTTGGCTTTGCCGGTGCTTCTACCCCGTCATCACAGAGTAGTGACGCATAGTATTTTCCGGTTGCGCTGCGACTCAGTGTGATACTTTTCAGCGCCCCCGTAATTTCACGATGTAAACGCGCTTCAATCGGTGCGATTTTCGGGATTTTTATCGCGCCATCAATGACTTTGATCCCGACACAATGATAGCTAGATTGTCTGCCATGCTTACTTTTAAACGTGGGAAAACGGGCTTTTAGTTTCGGATTAAAAAAGTTGGAGAAAGCCACGTCAAGGTTAATCACCGCCTGCTGCAATGCTATGGAGTCATATTCTTTAAGCCACCCATATCTGCGGGATTTTTTCGCCACTGCAAGCAGCGGTTTAAGGTCTTTACGCGGGTTTAAATTTACGCCGTGCCGCTGGTAAGCGTCTTTCTTGATGTGCAGCGCTTTGTTGTACGCAAAACGAACCGCACCGAACTGAGCGTTGAGATATTCAGCCTGTTCTGGTGTTGGGTAGATGCGTACTTTTGTTGCTCTTAACATCATCAGCGCTCATTGATATAATGTTTTTATTTTAACATGTTAGGGCAATATATCAATTGAGTAATCATGATGATTTACTGGCGGGATCCCTCAGAAAGCGGCACAGTGTCAGTAAACTGGTCGTGCATCTGATCTTTACGACAAAGTATCGACGTAAGCTATTTGACGGACTGATGCTCGCTCAACTGCGTGATGCATTTGACTCCGCTGCGGCAAAACTTGAATGCGAAATTATTGAGATGGACGGAGAGCCTGACCATGTGCATCTGCTGGTTGCTTACCCGCCAAAACTGGCGGTCAGTGTGATGGTCAACAATCTGAAATCAGTATCGTCGCGCCTGCTGCGCCAGCAAAACACACATTTACGGACGCAAAGTAAAACGGGGCTTTTGTGGTCAAGGTCGTACTTTGTCTGTAGCACCGGAGGGGCAACGATTGAAACACTCAGAGCCTACGTTCAGAGCCAGTCAACGCCTGATTGATCTTTAAAGCCCAGCGGGCTTTTCGCCTTATATCCCCGCACGCACTGGGCGAGGGTTTACGGCGTTTTTCGCTAAAATGATCTGTTCTGACTGCGCAATTCGTTCTCGGAGTATCCAATAATTTCGGATAGCGGCGTCAGTAGGTCTGGCGGTGTTTGCATTAACCAGGCTGGTGGTGGAAGTGACTGATATTTTGAGGCATTCTGCTTTGATATACACCCGCTCAGGAGTACGCTCACTAATATCACGCAACTGATCAATTTCTTTTTTTGCATGCACAAGTTCCTGTAAATGACGATTATCAAGTTGATTAAGCTGATTTATTCTTAATTGATAATCTTTATTTTCTGCAATTTGCTGAATAAGAGTTTGATTAATATTATTATATTCCTTTTTCAAGGCTTTATGTTTATCAATTAGCCAAAGTAATCCTGTACCTAAGCATAAAACCACTATTACCATTATTTTTGATAAATAATTCATAATAACAACCACGCATCTTCAAAAACTTTTTCAGAATAAGGTTGATAACCTAGTTCAATATTAACAATCGCCACAGCTAAAGGAATAGCGATATTTTTTAATTGTGTATCAATTAAATTATCGGCCTCGATACCAATTTCTTCTGATGCTCGCCTAATATAGCCTGCTGTATTATTTTCGTTAGGTGGAGCATAACGATTAATAATGGTTTTAATGGTATTTAAACCATATTTTTTTTGGTACGTTTGTAATAATTTGTAGATAGCTCGTATTCCATATTCAGGTGAAATAAATTGGCAAAAATCGTTATCTGTTTGCTCTATGGATAATCCTTTCCATTTCGAGCCGTGCCGAATATTACCAGGGTTATTATTACGCACACCTCGTACTTTTTTAGCCATTTGTAACTCCTGCTCTTCCTTTAAGGAGTTTACTCACGGGATCTACTCCGACATAACCAATAAACACACTGGCTAAGTAAGCAAACTCATGATTAATATTAAATAAAATTAGAATATCTTTAAACCAAGCAAACATTGCACACATCAGCCCAGCTAGGGAGGCTGATATTCTTTATTCTTTCATTGTTTCTCATGGCTTACCTCCAGTAGGAGGAACTGTAATAAATAATATACTCATCCACCGTACTTAAATTTAAGTACTGTTTTAACATAAGTATGGTTATGTTTTATTTATCTAATAAGCTAAATGGCGGGTATATAATATCATTACATCAGTAATTGAGAGTGAATCTACTGCTTTAACTGTTTTTACATCACTTAATACAATGCTTTTTGGTGGAAAATATTTAGGTAAATTTGCTCGTCTCATTTAATACTCCTTTTGATTTCCTATCACGACTCATTGATCATCCATGTATCACGGCATGGCATTTATGTATCTAAATTCCCCCGCATTTTATAGCGTTACCTTAACGTGATTTTTACTTACCACTCTTATATCGGTTTATTTAGTTAACCCTCACACTTTTATTAACCGATGGTTAATGTTATATTTTAACCAAGATAACGTCAAGCAGCAAAGGAATTTAACCAATGGTTAATTATGATAATAAAACAGAGTTCACAAAAAGGCTTCAAGAAGCTTGCTTAGATTCAGGAATTGCAGGTCGCGGAGTCGGTAAAAGAATTATAGATGCACTTGCTGAACAAGGGATAAAAGTCAGTGCTCCCGCAGTGTGGAAATGGTTAAATGGTGAATCAATTCCTGACCCAACAAATATTTTAGCACTAAGCCAATGGTTAGATGTTCGAGCAGAATGGTTAGAATATGGGCGCGGAGCTAAAAAAAATGATGGTATCTCAGTCAGTGAAATGACAAGGGTTGACGAGTGGGATAATAATACGCCCATAGAACGCGATGAAGTCGAAATCCCCTTCTATACCACTATTGAATTAGCAGCAGGTTTCGGAAGTTGTACCACTGATAATCAGAAGGTGGAATTATTGAGATTTTCTCGTTCAACATTTAACCGTTATGGTGTGCAGCCGAGTGATGCGGTTGCCTTTAAAGTCCACGGAGACAGCATGTCTCCTGTTATTCCTGATGGTTCAATTGTCACTATCAGTACAGGACATACGAAAATTGTTGATGGCGGTATTTATGCTATTCAACAAGGTGACCTTTTGAGAGTCAAAATTTTACATCGACTCCCTAATAATACCATTATCATCCGTAGTTATAATACAATTGATTACCCAGATGAGCGTTCTACATTAGAAGAAGTGAAAATTTTAGGGCGAGTATTTAATTGGTCCGTGATGGGTTGGTGATCGTGATAGGTAGATGATTTTAGTAGTACACAAAAATGCCACAATCTTTTTTGTGGTATTTTTTAATGCATATCCATTTATATTAAAATTTGCCCAAGAAAAAACCCGCTACCTCTTACGAGATAACGGGTTCTTATATGGTGCCGGCTACCGGAGTCGAACTGGTGACCTACTGATTACAAGTCAGTTGCTCTACCAACTGAGCTAAGCCGGCTAATTCTGGCGGAAGGATAGAGATTCGAACTCTAGGATGGTTTCCCATCGGCGGTTTTCAAGACCGCTGCCTTCAGCCACTCGGCCATCCTTCCATAGCGCCGAATTATGCCTCTCTCTGACCCCGCTGTCTAGTCCTGATTGTAAAAAAAATGACTTTTTTATCTGTTTGCTCAATCTTCAAACACTTCCTGCTTAAAAAATGCTAACTTACTAATATAGTGGTTAATTTTTGATAACTAAAGATAAAAAATCATCATGATGTCGAAAGATAAATGACGTAACTCAAAAAGAATTACATAGAAATAAATAAGAGGGAAAATAAAAAAGAGAATTATCGATAAGAAAAAACCCGTTACCTCTTGCGAGATAACGGGTTCTTATATGGTGCCGGCTACCGGAGTCGAACTGGTGACCTACTGATTACAAGTCAGTTGCTCTACCAACTGAGCTAAGCCGGCTAATTCTGGCGGAAGGATAGAGATTCGAACTCTAGGATGGTTTCCCATCGGCGGTTTTCAAGACCGCTGCCTTCAGCCACTCGGCCATCCTTCCATAGCGCGGAATTATGCCTATCTCTGACCTCGCTGTCTAGCTCCGATTGTAAAAAAAATGGATTTTTTGGTTTGTTTGCTCAAAGTTCATCCGAATATCCCTTTTAAATAGATAACCTGTTAATATAATGGCTGAATAATGGTGATTGTTTATTCAATTTATCTATTTTTAATTACATTGTCTCTTAAAGGCTCGCAAACTGAATGCGTACATTGAACCAACTCAAGCCAAATACACTAACTCGCTTATATGCCCTGTTTCTTCTTTTTATGGTCATATCACTTTTTCTATACGCTTACAGTTATTTTGATGTTTGGCTAGATAGCAAAAAGAACGCTATCAATAATACAACTCACAAATTCGCTCGACAGGTTGAAGATTACCGTTATCACTCTAACCAACTTTTTCAGTTATCAAATAAAATAACCGATACCTCGGCATTCCCTATATTGAAACTTAATCCAATAAAGTTACGTTCTGATGTATTTTGGCTAGAGGGGCGAGACCAAACCGTAGATTCCATTGTATTTGGTAAACCCAATGAGCAAACCTTTCAGTTAGCGCAACGATTTGCAAATTCACTCGAAATTCTTTGGGGTGTACGTAATGATTACAGTTCACTTTATTATCTAAATGGCAAAGGGAATGATCTTATCTTAATTACGACCCATTCGGTGCTTAAGCCAGAGATCCGTTACAAAGAAAGCTATTTAACATTAACCGCGGAAAATAAGCGTTCTGAGTTATTAATGCAATCAACGGCATTAGATGAAAAAGAAAGTCTTTCTCCCATTAGGAAGATGTCTACGGAAAACATCTATTACTACACTTATCGTATTATGTTTAATGTGCCGGGTCAGTTAACCAGCGTAGTGGCGTTTGATTTACCAATCAATAATTTCTTGCCTTCAGAGCTCTCTCCGCACTACTTAAGATTACTTCCAACAGGTCAGCAATCTGTTTATGACAAGAATAACATTGAAATATCAACTGATGGCTCTTCACTGATTTTCTCTCAACCGATTATCGGGATCCCATATTCACTCTCTTATGAATATCCGATAAAATCGATGGTAAAAGAAATTGCCTACAAAAATATTTGGTTATTAATCAGCCTATTGGCATTTATTTCTATCTCCGTCTTTGGTCATATCTATATCCGTAATAAATACGTTTTCCCTTATATCTCTATGACCCGTAATCTACGGATCAAAGAAGAAATGACAAATGACATCATTTCAAATCTCCCGATAGGATTATTAGTCTATAATTTTTCCTCTAACCATAAGATTATTAGTAATAGTCATGCAGAAAAATTACTGCCTCATATCGATTTATCTAAGATCCGTCAGATGGCGGTTGAGCACAATGGTTTAATCCAAACGGCCATCAACAACGAAATTTATGAAATAAGAACAAGTAATAACAACAATATTGACAATACATCATTATTCATATTTCTGAATAAAGATAACGAAGCACTTATCAATAAAAAATTACAACTTGCACAGCAAGAATATGAGAAAAACACCATCGCACGACGCAAGATCTTATCTAATATGTCATTAGAATTAATGCGTCCCATCAAAGATATAAATGAGATGGTTTATCAGTTCAAGGAATTATTGCCCGAAGACACTCACCAGCAATTGCTTAGCTTATTATTAGAAAAAACAAATTACATTTCTGAATGGATAGAAAACATTACATTAATTAATAAGTTAGAAAATCAAGAATGGAAAATTCATCAGGATGAATTTGAACTATCAACATTAGTTGAATCTATTCTAATAACAGCCTCACCTTTTATGATAAGAAAAGGCCTAACACTTTATTTCCACAATAATATAAGTCCTGGTTTACTTTTAATTAATGATGGCCCTGCTTTAAGTAAGATTATTTTATCATTGATTAATTATGCCATTAGTACGACTAATTATGGAAAGATAACCGTTAATCTGAATTTAGTTAAAAATAAAGATAAAGAAGAAATACTTATTGATATTATTGATAGTGGAAGCGGCCTTACACCTCAAGATATTGCTAATATAAAATACCCATTCTTAGGTGAAGCAATGGGAGACAAATATTATTCTAATTCAGGTATCATTTTTTATTTATGCCATTTGCTATGTAATAAAATACAAGGAGAATTAACGATTAAGAGCCAAGAAAGTATTGGTTCTCATTTCCGAATTGCACTCCCATACCAGCATATAGATACGGAAGAACGGACGTTTAACGTATTATTAGAAGGAATAAATGCAAAACTCGCCATAAAAAACCCTGAAATAGAAAAAATCATCTGCCAACAGCTTGATAAATATGGCGCTACATACTTTGATAAAAATAGAGAGAATCTTTATCCTGAATACGATATCATACTTAGGGATACGCCGAATGATAACCCTGAATCACCAACAATATTATTAATGAGCTCTATTGTTGGATTTGAAAAAATATCAAAAGATTTAATAAAGTGTAACTATAACTTCGGTGATCCTTTAATAGAGGCTATTACTTATTTAATTGAAGAAAATGAGTCATTTCTTCTAGATACATGCCAAGAGAGTATTTTGAATGAAAATAATAACCTTGATAAATACGAAGTAATTCTTAATAATTATAGGAAGAAGTTGAATGGTAGTGATTATAAGGAACTATTTATCAGTACTGTTCCTATTGATGTTGAAAAACTACACTTAGAAGCAACAAATAAAGACTTTCATTCTCTAGCCCAAACAGCTCATCGTCTAAAAGGGGTTTTTGCCATGTTAGATTTAGAATATCTCAGAGAAAGCTGTGAATATTTAGAGCATGACATAAAAAATCATAATGAATTAGAGATCAAAGAACGTATCACTCAACTGGATAAATGGATTCAACAGTTGCTGCAGCAAGGTAACAATTAAACATGAATAACCTTAATATTATTATTGCCGATGATCACCCAATTGTTTTATTCGGCATTCGTAAATCTTTAGAACAAATTGAATGGGTTAATGTTGTAGGTGAATTTGAAGATTCAACTTCACTTATCAATAACTTACCCAAGTTAAATGTAGATGCTTTAATTACAGACTTGTCTATGCCTGGCGATAAGTATGGTGATGGTATTACACTCATCAAGTACATCAAAAGACATTATCCTAATTTGTCGATTATTGTACTCACAATGAATAACAACCCTGCTATTTTAAGCGCAGTTCTTGATCTTGAAATTGAAGGTATTGTACTTAAACAAGGTGCTCCAACTGATCTACCGAAGGCCTTAGCTGCACTGCAAAAAGGCAAAAAATTTATGCCTGAAAGCGTAGCGAAGCTACTTGAAAAAGTAAATGCAAATGGTTATGGCGATAAGCGTTTATCACCAAAAGAAAGTGAAGTACTGAGATTATTTGCTGAAGGTTTTCTTATAACCGAAATTGCGAAAAAACTTAATCGTAGTATTAAAACGATTAGTAGTCAGAAAAAATCAGCCATGATGAAATTAGGTGTCGATAACGATATCGCATTACTTAATTATTTGTCATCAGTGACTATTGATAAGGAAATTAACGGCCCAGATTAATTTCACTACAGTTATCTTAGTCGCACCGATAAAATCAGGAAGCTCAACCCTTTGTGGGAGCTTCTCTGCTTTTAGGTGTTTACTCTTTATCCTCCATTCTGTTAGGGCTTTCCTCTTTCTTCCCTACCAATATTTACCTGTTTAGAAGCACCTTATAAGCGATACCGCTTATATTATGCCTTTTAATCCGTTTTACACTCACAGGCTGTAATAGAAACGTCTTCACGCTCTAGAATGATCTTTTGGAATATACTTTACCAATACTTCTCTTAAAATAGAGAGCGAAACAGGTTTAGAAACACAATCATTCATTCCTGCATCAATACAGCGTTGCTTCTCTTCTGCAATCGCATTCGCCGTCACACCAATTACTGGCATATTACTGCCTATTTCTCTTATATGTGTTGCTAGCTGATAGCCATTCATATTTGGCATATTGACATCCGTCAGAATGATATCAACATGATTTTTAGTTAAATACGTTAATGCATCACAGCCATCTTCTGCGGTGGCTGTATTAAAACCGATTTTTTTCAGTTGATCGGTCAACAATAAGCGATTTATTGGGTGATCATCAACAATAAGAACCGTTAAGGTTTGTAAGCCACAATCCGTATCTTGCTTCACGATTTCCACGCAATTTGCTTCAACTTTGTTTTGCGGCAGCTGGAGTATTATTTTAGTTAACTCGTTTAGTTTATAAGTACTGCAAACCCATACATTTTCAGCTGTTTTCTTCGACGGCTCAAAGTAATGCTCATTGATCCTAATAAATTGGCAGTTATCTTTTCTTGGTGTATCGTAATCGGTGATAATAAAATCGGTTGAAGAGATCACCACTTCTTCAGTAAGCAATTCACAACTCAAGCCAAAATAACGAAGATATCGATTAATAAAACCTTCTAAATAAAGATTTTTAATATCAATAAAACAACGAATATTACTTTCTTTATAAATATTCTGTTTAGAGAAAGGCTCTATTTCTTTTAAAGCACCATAAAGGGGTATACGAACCGTAAAACGACTCCCAATATTTTCTTGGGAAACGACGCTGATATCCCCATCCATTAAGTGGATCAACTTTTCACAAATAGCTAAACCTAATCCTGTTCCTTCTGAGGCACTTTCTGTATTTTGAGACACTTGGAAGAAAGGTTCAAAAAGCTCATGTAATGCTTTGTCACTGATCCCCCGTCCTGTATCGTGAATATCGAAATAGAGATAATAATCATCTTTATAAAGATGTAAGGTAATACATCCCGTCGTGGTAAATTTTATACTGTTATTCAATAGATTAGAGATAACTTGTTGTACACGAACAGGATCACTATTGACAATTTTAGGTACATCAGGTTCGATAAAACAGTAAATAGCCAAGCCTTTTTTCGCAATCAAAGGTAAATAGTTAGAGATAACAAAAGAGAGCACTTGCCGACAATTAAAAGGCTGAATATCGATTTTTAACTGTTTAGATTCAATTTTCGAGAAATCGAGAATATCACTAATAATTTTTAGTAATAACGATGAGGAGTTATCCATTGTTTTTAACAATCGAGCAGTATCATCGCTTTGTGTCAAAGATTGCAATAACTCTAAATTGCCAATAATTCCATAAAGTGGCGTTCGTAATTCATGACTAACCGTTGCCAAAAACATCGATTTCGCTTGGTTAGCTTGCTCCGCAGCTGTTGCCATATTTTGTAGTGAGCGCTCCATTTTAACCCGTGCGCTAATATCCACTAAAACACAAATAGCCACATCTTCATTTTGATAACGTGAATTAACAAAACTTATTTGCAGATGGTTACGATTATTCGTCACAACATCGACCATATTGCTACTTTTTTCAGCAATAATAGAAAGAATATTTTGTTTATCGCTATGGCTAAGTAAGCGAAAATAGTTATGTGCTAACTCGTTACTTAAAATGATCATGCCATCACGTATTCTAAGAATACTGATCCCAACTGGCGCCGATGCCACAATCTTGTGATTAAATTGTTCGTGTTCTTCTAGGCGAGAGGCATTATTTTCGGCTGGAGAGAATATTTTTCTCTCAAAAATCCATACGAAGATGAAAATCACAATGGCTGAAATAATATTTAAGATTAGCGCATTAAAAATTGTGAATTTGAATTCATTTAAAATTTGCTTAAGGGGTAATGAATACACCACACTAAAAGACGAAGGCAATAATTTACGCTTAGCAACTAAGTCACTAAAGTCTTCATCAAATCCAAAATAAGGCGCACTGACATCAGGAACGTCTTTAACCGTATGATAATTATTTTCTGCAGGGTAGCTTAAAATCGTGGTATTTCTGCTATTAAGAAGATGAATTGAAATCACTCTATCTTTGGCAGGAGAAAAATATTCAAGACGAATAGCCCTCTCAATACCAATCAAACCAATAAATTTACCTGAGGCATAAACTGGTGACATAACATATAAAATGCCACTATCCCCTTTTGCATCTGGTACTATCCAATATTGGTTAACTTCTTTACCTTGTGCGCGTTGATTGACATAGTTACGTGTATTTTCATAAACCATCTTTTTCAACATTTCAGTATCAACAGGAGATGCACGCAAAGGGAAGTTAATCATACACATGCTATGGGAGCCAACCATAAAGACTTGGTTTATCCCTTGTAAGGCAGGGGTATTATCTTTCCAATAATATAAGATACTGTTAAATGAGCGGAAATAGTTGTTTGTTTGCCCTTTAAATAGTTCACAATCAGCAGTTTCATTAAGCTTATGAAGTGAAAATGGCCCTTCATAAAATAATGAATTTTTCATACTTGGGTTTAAGTTAATTTGTTCTTGGTGACGTTCTGCAAGGTATTGTAAATCACGGATAGTGCCAGAGGTTTGTCTAAAGAAACCAAGGAGATTAGTATAGTTATTACTATACTCTTGTCGAATATCGGATTTAGTATCATTGAAGATATTGATAAGGTAAAACATGGTTAACAATGCGCCCATTGCCCACAACATAATACCTAATATGCGAAAAAGGTAGCGGGAAATTTTTAACGATGTTTTAAAGGACGAGAGATATCTCAAACAACCACCCTAATCAATATTCCTATCGCATAAGCAACTTATTCTATTCTAGCAGAAGTTACTGCATGTCTGAATGATATGATCTTTATCATCAGGATAATTTTTTCTGATGATAAATTGTGCCTACCACATAAAAAAAGCAGGCAATTATGCCTGCTTTATTTTATTTATACACCAAAATAATAAATATTATTCTTCGTCCGCATCATCTACTGAATCTGAATCAGGTGCTTCGGATGATTCATCGTTAATCACTTCATTAACTTCATCGTCGTCTAATGCATCATCTTCATCTTCAACACGCTGCAAGCCAACAACCAACTCACCTTCCGCTGTACGAATTAAAGTAACACCTTGTGTATTACGTCCAACAATGCTGACTTCAGAAACACGAGTACGAACTAATGTACCTGCATTGGTGATCATCATAATTTGGTCAGTTTCTTCAACTTGAATTGCACCAACAACTTTACCGTTACGCTCACTCACTTTAATAGAGATAACGCCTTGTGTTGCACGATTTTTCGTTGGGTATTCGCTTTGAGCTGTACGTTTACCATAACCATTTTCAGTTACGGTTAAGATATCACCTTCACCACGAGGAATGATGAGTGAAACCACTTTATCGTCATCACTCAATTTCATACCACGAACACCGGTCGCAGTACGCCCCATTGGGCGAACACAATCTTCTGCAAAGCGAACCACTTTACCTTCGGCAGAGAACAACATCACTTCGTTAGTGCTATCGGTTAAATCAACACCAATTAACTCATCGCCTTCATTTAAATTAACGGCAATGATACCTGCACTACGAGGACGACTGAAATCTTGCAGAGGTGTTTTCTTCACGGTTCCGCTTGCCGTTGCCATAAAGACAAACTTATCTTCTTCATACTCTCTTACTGGCAAAATAGCGGTAATACGTTCATTTTGTTCAAGAGGTAATAAGTTGATAATTGGACGACCACGCGCACCACGACTTGCCTCTGGTAGCTGGTAAACTTTCATCCAATAGAGACGACCACGGCTTGAGAAGCATAAAATCGTATCATGGGTGTTTGCCACCAATAGACGATCGATAAAGTCTTCTTCTTTAATTCTCGCTGCTGATTTACCTTTACCGCCACGTCGCTGTGCTTCGTAATCAGTAAGTGGTTGATATTTTACGTAACCTTGATGAGAAAGTGTCACTACAACATTTTCTTCATTGATCAAGTCTTCGATATTAATATCCGCTGTATTTTCAGTGATCTCAGTACGACGAGGATCGTTATATTGATCTTTAATCGCATTTAGCTCTTCACGAATGACTTCCATCAGACGCTCTGGGCTTCTTAGGATATGTAATAACTCAGCAATTTGGAGTAATAGCTCACGATATTCATCTAACAGTTTTTCATGTTCAAGGCCTGTCAGTTTCTGCAAACGCAGATCCAAAATAGCTTGAGCTTGTTGCTCTGTCAGATAGTACTTACCGTCATGCACGCCATATTGTTGCTCTAACCATTCAGGACGAGCAACATTGCTGTCGCCAGCACGCTCTAACATGGTAGAAACACTACCTAAATCCCAAGGTTGTGCAATTAATGCCGCTTTTGCTTCTGCTGGATTTGGTGCTTGACGGATCATTTCAATAACAGGGTCAATGTTCGCCAAGGCAACAGCTAATGCTTCTAAGATATGGGCACGGTCACGCGCTTTACGTAATTCATAAATCGTACGACGAGTAACAACTTCACGACGGTGACGAATAAAGGCAGAGATAATTTCTTTTAAATTTAATAGTTTTGGCTGACCTTGGTGAAGAGCAACCATATTAATACCGAAAGAAACCTGCATTTGTGTTTGTGAGAATAAGTGATTTAATACCACTTCACCCACAGCATCACGTTTGATTTCAACGACAATACGCATGCCGTCTTTATCAGATTCGTCACGTAGTCCGCTAATGCCTTCAATACGCTTATCTTTAACAAGCTCTGCAATTTTTTCAATTAAGCGAGCTTTATTCACTTGATAAGGAATTTCTGTCACGATAATCGTTTCGCGACCTGTTTTCTCATCAGTTTCGATATCAGCCTGAGCACGGATATAAATTTTTCCGCGACCAGTACGGTAAGCATCTAAAATTCCTCTGCGGCCATTAATAATAGCCGCCGTCGGGAAATCAGGCCCCGTAATATGTTCCATCAACTCTTCAATCGTGATGTCTTCATTATCAACGTAAGCAAGACAACCGTCGATAACTTCGCCTAGGTTATGTGGAGGAATATTTGTTGCCATCCCTACCGCAATCCCTGAAGAACCATTGACTAACAAGTTTGGAATACGGGTTGGCATTACTGCCGGAATATGTTCTGTTCCATCATAGTTAGGAACAAAATCAACCGTTTCTTTTTCCAAATCCGCCAGCAGTTCATGGGCGATTTTCGCCATACGAACTTCGGTATAACGCATCGCAGCCGCCGAGTCACCATCAACTGACCCGAAGTTACCCTGCCCGTCAACCAACATGTAACGCATAGAAAAAGGCTGTGCTAAACGAACAATCGTTTCATAAACAGCACTGTCACCGTGCGGGTGATATTTACCGATAACATCCCCAACAACACGGGCTGATTTTTTATAAGGTTTATTCCAATCGTTTCCTAGTACATTCATCGCGAAAAGCACTCGGCGGTGTACTGGCTTCAGTCCGTCTCGAACATCGGGTAATGCGCGTCCTACAATAACAGACATCGCATAATCCAAATATGAGCTTTTCAGCTCTTCTTCGATATTAACTGGTGTGATTTCTCTGGCAATGTCGCTCATGGAGCCACTGTCCCTCATACTACGGATTCAAAGGTTTAGAACTATACCACAAATCGCCAATTTTTGGAAAAAGGAAACAACTAAATTAATGATCGTTTCTCTATTCTCTTCGATTTCGGCGTCTAACGTTGGTAGAATCATGACAATATAAAAATAGGAGTAATACTTTCTGATGAATGATAAAACAACCTCTTTACATGCTAACGTGGATCAGCATGAAATCGACAAGTTTGAAAGCGTCGCATCACGGTGGTGGGATCTTGATGGTGAATTTAAGCCATTGCACCGCATCAACCCACTAAGACTCAACTATATTCAAGAACGCGCTGACGGCCTATTTGGAAAAAAAGTCCTCGATGTTGGTTGTGGTGGCGGTATTTTGTCTGAAAGTATGGCATGCGTTGGGGCTGAAGTAACGGGGCTTGATATGGGTACAGAGCCATTACAAGTTGCACGTTTGCACTCACTCGAATCAGGTATTCCTGTCACTTACATTCAAGATACCGTTGAAAACCACGCAAATGAAAACCCACAAACTTACGACGTTGTTACTTGCATGGAGATGTTAGAACACGTTCCTGACCCATCTTCTGTTGTAAGAGCCTGCGCCAAACTGGTAAAACCAGGTGGACATGTTTTCTTTTCAACCATCAATCGTAATAAAAAAGCGTGGCTAATGCTGGTCGTCGGTGCAGAGTATATTCTGAATATGGTACCTAAGGGCACACATGATGCTAATAAGTTTATTCGTCCATCAGAATTACTGAGTTGGGTCGATGAAACCGATTTACGTAGCAAAAATATGATTGGTTTACATTATAACCCTATCACTGATAAATTCCGATTAGCGCCAAATGTTGATGTGAATTATATGGTGCACACACAATCGACACATAACTCGAATTTGTGAAATTGAAAGTTTGATTTGGTTTAATAAAACATCAAACGATCACATTTTTTAAAATTGACTTTACATCGATGTCACTTGAATTTGTGTTTCTTACTGCCTGTATTTATGCAGGGTACAGGCAGTTATTAAAAAATTTATCCCCTATTTATCCACAGAAACAATCAGATTTGTACACTTGATCAATCTCTCAATTACCTTTATCTTGTTATCACCATTTGAACCAACCCCTATATATTGTGTTTCCTTAAATTTCACACCACAAGACTCCTTGGCACAGATTGTCATCGGGAGCGTTTTTTTGCGGTATAAAATTTCAGGTAGCACTAATGCAAGAAAGGTGCATCGCTCATGAATCACAGCCTACTCGTTACAAAACGTGATGGTCATAAAGAACGCATTGACTTAGACAAAATTCACCGTGTTATTACCTGGGCCGCAGAAGGTCTAGAAAATGTCTCTGTATCTCAAGTTGAATTACGTTCTCAGATTCAGTTTTATGATGGTATCAAAACTGCTGATATCCATGAAACGCTGGTAAAAGCGGCTGCAGACTTAATCTCTGGTGAAACGCCTGATTATCAGTATCTCGCTGCCCGTCTTGCCGTATTTAATTTACGTAAAAAAGCGTATGGTCAATTTGAGCCACCGACACTGTATGAGCACGTTAAAAAATTAGTCGATTTAGGCAAATACGATCGCCATCTTCTTGAAGATTACACACAGGAAGAGTTCGAACAGATGAATAGCTTTATTGTTCATCAACGTGATATGAATTTCTCCTACGCCGCGGTTAAACAATTAGAAGGTAAATACTTCGTTCAAAACCGTATTACAGGCGAAATTTACGAAAGCGCACAGTTCTTATATGTTTTAGTTGCAGCTTGCTTGTTCTCTCGTTATCCACAAGCAACACGTATGGACTATATCGAACGTTTCTATAATGCGATTTCAACCTTTAAAATCTCATTACCGACGCCAATCATGGCGGGTGTAAGAACACCAACTCGTCAATTTAGCTCTTGTGTTTTAATTGAGTGCGACGACAGCCTTGATTCTATCAATGCGACATCAAGTGCGATTGTGAAATATGTTTCTCAGCGTGCAGGTATTGGGATTAATGCAGGTCGTATTCGTGCATTAGGTAGTGCTATTCGTAATGGTGAAGCATTCCATACGGGTTGTATCCCATTCTATAAACACTTCCAAACTGCGGTAAAATCTTGCTCGCAAGGTGGTGTTCGTGGTGGTGCGGCAACCTTGTTCTATCCATTATGGCATTTAGAAGTTGAAAGCCTGCTGGTACTGAAAAATAACCGTGGTGTTGATGATAACCGTGTTCGTCATTTAGATTACGGCGTTCAATTAAACAAATTAATGTATGAACGTTTAATCAAAGACCAGAATATTACTTTATTCAGTCCTTCTGATGTCCCTGGTTTATATGATGCATTCTTTGCTGATCAAGATGAATTTGAACGTTTATATGTGCAATATGAGAAAGATAAGAGCATCCGCCAAAAACAAGTTAAAGCGGTTGAATTATTCTCATTAATGATGCAAGAACGTGCCTCAACTGGTCGTATCTATATTCAGAACGTTGACCATTGTAATACACATAGCCCATTTGATCCGGCAATTGCACCAATTCGCCAATCAAACTTATGCTTAGAAATCGCACTGCCTACTAAACCATTAAATGATATTAAAGATCCTAATGGTGAAATTGCACTGTGTACATTATCTGCATTTAACTTAGGTGCAATTGAAAATCTTGATGAATTAGAAGAACTTGCTCGTTTAGCTGTTCGTTCATTAGATGCGTTATTAGATTACCAAGATTATCCAATCTTAGCAGCCAAACAAGGTGCAATGGGTCGTCGTACCTTAGGTATTGGTGTCATTAACTTTGCTTATTATTTAGCGAAGCACGGTGTTCGCTACTCCGATGGTAGCGCAAATAACTTAACCCATCGTGCATTTGAAGCCATTCAATACTATTTATTAAAAGCATCTAATGAATTAGCGAAAGAACAAGGCGCATGTCCATGGTTTAATGAAACCACTTACGCTGAAGGTATTTTACCTATTGATACCTATAAAAAATCATTGGATGTACTGACAAAAGAACCGCTGCATTACGATTGGGAAGGTTTACGCAAAGACATTAAAGCGCACGGTTTACGTAATTCAACACTGTCTGCGCTGATGCCATCAGAAACATCTTCACAGATTTCGAATGCAACAAATGGTATCGAACCACCTCGTGGTTATATCAGTATTAAAGCCTCTAAAGACGGTATTTTACGTCAAGTGGTTCCTGAGTATGAGCGTTTAAAAGGCGCTTATGAATTACTGTGGCAAATGCCAAGTATTGAAGGTTACTTGCAGTTAGTGGGTATCATGCAGAAATTCGTTGACCAAGCAATTTCAGCAAACACTAACTACGATCCTACTCGTTTCCCTAGCGGTAAGGTTCCAATGAACCAACTGCTGAAAGATTTGCTGCTCGCTTACAAATATGGTGTAAAAACACTTTATTACCACAATACCCGTGATGGTGCAGACGATGTACAGGGTGATCTGGAAGTCGTTGAGACAGAAGATTCAGATTGTGAAGGCGGCGCGTGTAAAATTTAATTGAGGAAGCTATGTCTTATACTACTTTTTCACAAGTTAAAAATGATCAACTTCAGGAGCCCATGTTTTTTGGGCAATCTGTTAACGTAGCGCGTTATGATCAGCAAAAATACCCTATTTTTGAAAAGCTAATTGAAAAACAACTCTCCTTCTTCTGGCGTCCAGAAGAAGTGGACGTTTCTCGTGATCGTATTGACTATAATGCGTTGCCTGATCATGAAAAACATATTTTTATTAGTAATTTAAAATATCAAACACTGTTGGATTCAATTCAAGGAAGAAGCCCTAACGTGGCTTTCTTACCTTTAATCTCAATTCCAGAGTTAGAGACATGGGTTGAAACATGGTCATTCTCTGAAACCATTCACTCACGTTCTTATACACATATTATTCGTAATATTGTTAACGATCCGTCCGTTGTATTTGATGACATCGTTGAAAATGAAGAAATTTTAAAACGTGCGCGTGATATTTCTTCTTATTATGATGAATTAATCAAGCTGACCAATCTTTATCACATGTATGGTGAAGGTGAACATCAGGTTAAAGGTAAAACAGTTCATGTCACATTACGCAAATTAAAGAAACAGCTTTATCTGTGCTTAATGAGCGTCAACGCACTAGAAGCGATCCGTTTCTACGTTAGTTTTGCCTGTTCATTTGCCTTTGCAGAACGTGAACTGATGGAAGGTAACGCGAAAATCATTAGACTCATAGCGCGTGATGAAGCGCTACACTTAACAGGTACACAGCATATGCTGAATTTATTGCGTTCAGGTCAAGATGATCCTGAAATGGCAGAAATTGCAGCTGAATGTGAGCAAGAGTGTTATGACCTGTTTGTTGAAGCCGCTGAGCAAGAAAAAGAGTGGGCTGAATACCTATTCTCTGAAGGCTCAATGATTGGTTTAAATAAAGATATCCTTTGCCAATATGTTGAATATATTACAAATATTCGCATGCAAGCTGTGGGTCTTAAATTACCATTTAAAGCGCGCTCTAACCCTATTCCATGGATCAATGCATGGTTAGTGTCTGACAACGTTCAAGTTGCGCCTCAAGAAGTGGAAGTCAGTTCTTACCTCGTGGGTCAAATCGATTCACAAGTTGATACTGATGACTTAAGTAACTTTGAACTGTAATACTGAGAAATAATAGCGATACGTTATGGCATCTCATAAAGTGACCCTGCATCAGCAGGGTCCTTCAAAACCACTAGAATTCCATACTGACACCCATCCTTCTTTGCTTGATGCATTAGAACACGGGAAAGTCCAAATCGAATACCAATGTCGCGAAGGCTACTGCGGCTCTTGTCGTCTACGTTTAGTGAAAGGCAAAGTTTGTTATCACAATGAGCCTTTAGCCTTTATTCAGCCTGATGAAATCTTACCTTGTAGCTGTCACCCTATCAGTGATATTGAAATAGAAATTCACTCTGAATAATTTGAATCATCTTAATTTGAGCTTTTTTCTAACACTCTTGTTCAACTTTGACTAAGGTTAAGTTAACACGATAAAAAAAGGAAAAGCATTATGAAATTAAAGTCTATTTTCTCAGTCATTGCTATTTCTACCTCAATTCTGCTCGTTGCAGGCTGTTCAAGTCCGCAAAAAATAGAAACAGTAAATGGGGAAACAATTTTAACAACAGATAAACCCCAAGAAGATGAAGCAACTGGATTAATTACCTACAAAGATGCAGAAACAGGACAGCTTAAACAAATTAATCGAGATCAAATAAGACGAATGGTAGAGCTTGACGATTAAGTCTCTTATAAACCTTCCTCTTTAAGCGCCAATTCATATTTATGATTGGCGTTTTTTTATTCATAAAACATTTTTTGTAAACTAATGATTACACTGTACGTAATTAAAATTTGACAGAAATTTACCATTCTTATACTCTGCTTTTCAAGTAAATAAAATAGTCTCGTGAACAGAGGATCTTGTGAAGAATCGCACTATAGGCAGTGTTTTTATTGTTGCAGGAACAACAATTGGGGCAGGTATGTTGGCAATGCCACTTGCTGCGGTGGGTATTGGTTTTAGCACAATGATGCTATTACTTATTGGCTTATGGTTATTGATGAGCTATACCGCATTATTGTTGGTGGAAGTTTATCAATACAACGATCCCCATACTGGTCTTGGCTCTATCGCAAAACGCTATCTCGGTATAGGCGGTCAAGTTATCACTGGACTCGCACTATTGCTATTAATGTATGCGCTAACAACAGCTTATATTAGTGGTGCAGGTGAACTCCTTTCCTCCACCCTCTCATCTTGGATTGGTCATGAGCTTTCTGTCACACAAGGTATTATTATCTTTACAGTGATTGGTGGCGCTGTGGTAGGAATTGGGACAACATCGGTTGATATGATTAACCGTCTATTATTTACCGCGAAAGTTTTCTTCCTCATATTTATGCTGATTGTGATGTTACCTCACGTTGAATCAGTAAACTTAACCTCAATGCCTGTGGCGTATGGGCTTATTCTTTCTGCTATTCCTGTTATTTTTACCTCATTTGGTTTTCATGGGAGTGTGCCAAGTATTGTCAGTTACATGAATGGGGATATTAAAAAGCTACGTATTATCTTTATTATTGGTAGTGCGATCCCACTTGTTGCTTATATTTTATGGCAAATTGCCACGTTAGGCGCTATCCCAACAAATACTTTTATGGGAATTATGGCGCAACAATCTGGATTAAATGGCTTACTGACAGCTATTCGTGATGTTGTTGCGACACCTCGCGTAAATATTGCAGTTAACCTATTTGCCGCATTAGCTTTAGCGACTTCATTCCTTGGTGTTGCATTAGGCTTATTTGATTATCTCGCTGACCTATTCAAACGCAGTAATCGCGCAACTGGGCGCATGCAATCAAGTCTATTAACGTTTGTACCGCCTTTACTGTGTGCGCTTTACTTCCCTAACTTTGTGCAAGCTCTAGCCTATGCTGCTATTGCGCTGTCAATCTTAGCGTTGCTTCTACCGGCTTTATTAGTATGGAAAGTCAGACAAGAAAAACACGGGACAGATAAATACAAAGTTAAAGGTGGGAAAGGTGCATTAGGTATTGTGTTTATTTGTGGACTCGTTGTAATTGGTATTCAAATCGCGATTACTTTTGGTTTATTACCTCAAGTAGGCTAACATTTTTATATCCGCTTTCTTATAGGCAATAAAAAAGCAGGTGCAGTTCATTGTGAACACCTGCTTTTTTGATTCAAAGATAGCGCTGGGATCAAAAACTTAAACCCGCTCCCACATAGAAACCATCCGCTAATTTATTGTTGCTTCTATTATGTGAGTTTTCGATTTCAATCACACGATAACCCGCATTAACATGCAGTGGTTTAAATACCATTAATTGAGCCCCCACATCGGCTTCATAATAAGATTTACTGCCAGAGGTTAACCCTTCTGGAGATGCATAAGCTTCTCCATACACACTTAAAGAAGGCAGAACATTCCAGTTAAGACCCACACCACCCGCTAAAGCGGCACCATCATCACCATTTTTTGGTGATAAGTAGAGTGCTTTACCTCCAACACTCGCTGAGAAAGGCCCTAATGGCAATGCGAATTTTGCACCGAGGCTACCTGTCTGACCATCATGATCACTACGTGCCCAGTTTCCGTTAAAAGAAAGACCCGCTGTAGGATCACCTAAACCAGCGCGAACATCAGTATAATGTTTCCCTGCTTGAATATTCATTGATACTGCATTGGCATTTCCAGCCACAAACAGTGCACTTATTGCGCCGACCAATAAATATTTTTTCATTGTTATTACTCCAGAAAATAATTATCCAAACTTATAATTATACAGCAAATTTATTAAACAAATTGAGTGAAAATTGAAAGATAACCTGTAGAATTTTCAATCTATGTAAATAAGTTACGTCTATTAATATTATTGGTCTAATTGGTTTTATTAATGAGTTTAATATTGCTAAAGTGGAATTACGGTCAATATAAACCATAATAAATATAAGGCTGTTCGCTTAGTTTTATTCACGCATGCTATTTTTTAGAACGTTAACTATTTCATAAACTGGAGATATGTGATGGAAAAGAAAAAGCTCACAACGGCGTCAGGCGCACCGGTTGTAGACAATAATAACTCGATGACAGCAGGCCCTCGTGGTCCAATGTTACTTCAAGATGTCTGGTTTCTAGAAAAGCTGGCTCACTTTGATCGTGAAGTTATTCCAGAAAGACGTATGCACGCGAAAGGCTCTGGTGCTTTTGGTACATTTAAAGTCACTCACGATATTACAAAATATACTCGCGCTAAAATTTTCTCTAAAGTGGGTAAAAAAACAGAAATGTTTGCGCGTTTTTCGACAGTTGCTGGTGAAAGAGGTGCAGCAGACGCCGAGCGTGATATTCGTGGCTTTGCGTTAAAATTTTATACTGAAGAAGGTAACTGGGATATGGTGGGTAACAACACTCCTGTTTTCTACCTTCGTGATGCTCTGAAATTCCCTGACTTAAACCACATTGTAAAACGTGATCCTAAAACTAACCTACGCAATATGGCATACAAATGGGATTTCTTCTCACATTTACCAGAAGCATTGCACCAATTAACTATTGATATGAGCGACCGCGGTTTACCACAAAGTTATCGTTTTATTCATGGTTTTGGTAGCCATACTTATAGCTTTATTAACAAAGATAATGAGCGCTTTTGGGTTAAATTCCACTTCCGTTGCCAGCAAGGCATTAAAAATCTGATGGATGATGAAGCTGAAGCGCTAGTCGGTAAAGATAGAGAAAGCTCGCAACGTGATTTATTTGATGCTATTGAACGTGGTGATTTCCCTCGTTGGAATTTACAGATCCAAGTGATGCCAGAAAAAGAAGCGTCAAAAGTCCCTTATAATCCTTTTGATTTAACTAAAGTTTGGCCTCATGCGGATTATCCTTTAATCGATGTAGGCTATTTCGAGTTAAATCGTAATCCTGAAAACTACTTCTCTGATGTAGAGCAAGCGGCATTTAGCCCTGCTAACATTGTTCCAGGCATTGGCTTCTCGCCAGATAAAATGTTACAAGGTCGCCTATTCTCTTATGGTGATGCTCACCGCTATCGTTTAGGTGTTAATCACCATCAAATCCCCGTCAATGCACCACAATGCCCATTCCATAATTATCACCGTGATGGTGCAATGCGTGTTGATGGCAATAGTGGTAGTGGCATTACTTACGAGCCAAATAATGGCGGAATGTTCCAAGAACAGCCTAATTTTAAAGAACCACCATTATCAATTGAAGGTGCGGCAGATCATTGGAATCATCGTGAGGATGAAGATTATTTCAGTCAACCACGTGCGCTGTATGAATTACTGAGTGATGAAGAGCATCAACGTATGTTTGCGCGTATAGCAGGTGAGTTAGTGCAGGCAAGTAAAGATACACAAAAACGTCAAATTGCCCTATTTAAGAAAGTTCACCCTGAATATGGCGCTGGCGTTGAAAAAGCAATGAAAGCGTTAGCGAAAAAAGACGCTAAATAACCGTATAATAAGAAGCCTTGTGAGCAACTCGGCACTCATGCCCCTAGTAAAAAGCTAGGGGCATATTTTATATTAAAGAAATATTTAATTATATGAATTAAAGACTTTTACTTTAGTATTAATTCGTTTAAAAATATTTACTCCTTCTACGGATTGATTCTTATCTATCTGAAAAACCCCTAGAAACCGATATAACACTCGGTTAAGTTCATCTCGAGAATGAGCCATAACAATACGATAATCCCAATCTTCGATATAGTTGTTATTGACTTCAAGACTTTTCTCTGTGATCCATTCACCATCACGAGAAAGCTCATTATCCCAAACACCAGCTTTATAAAGACGAGGAAACCACACCATTGTACGACCAGATAAACCAATCGCTTTTACAATATTTTCGGGTAACTTCCAACTACCAGACTGGTGATGCCCTTTATTAATATAGCCAAAGCACTCTAAAGCATCACGATGGTAGCGAAAAATAGCATGAGGCCCAACTTCCATAAAACCAGCATTTATGTGGCGCTCAGCTGTATATTGTGCGTTATAGTCCCAAGGTAGAAAATTCTTTTGCGCCTTTAGCTTTTCTTTAGTGTCTATAAGCAAATTAACAAATTCGTCTATACTAGCATTTAACTGTTCTAGAGTAACGTTACTAGCAGGGATCCGATTTTCGATAAAACCAGTAGTTTCAATAATATCAAGCCGTCTAATTGCATCTGCTTTTTTAGCCTCATCACTATCGTGATGCTCTTCATCTATTTCCAAATACAGCTCAAGTTGCGGAAAGAATAAATCAGCAAGATATATTTTACCTGGAGAGTTTGATTTCCGAATACACTGCTGACAAACAAATTCAATTTCGGGATCGTCTAATTTATGAAATATACGGTTGATAACATAATGTTCCCATCGTTTTTTAGTTATCTTTGAAAGGGAACGTAAAATATAATCTGTTTTACTCATAAGAACATCACATCAATATCATAATAAAGTAAAATAAGCGTTTAATATTAAATAATAACAATTATATATAATTAAGGATCATTTGCCCTTTACCCACTCTTGGACTTGCTTACGGGAAATTTTAATTCCCCCATTTTTAAGGCTTTCAGGGAGTTGTAGGCAAGCAACGGGTCGTTGAAACCCCGCTAATCGGGAGTGATACCACTGCGGTAATTGATTGATTATTTCAATATCAGCATCGACAACGGCAACGGGGCGTTGTCCAAATTCTGCATCATCAATAGGGACAACAAAAGATTGGCTAACCCCTGAATGTGTATTAAGAATTTTTTCAATATCTTCGGGTTGGATCCCTTCTCCTGCACTAAAAAAGAGATTATCCAAACGACCTAAAACACGCCATTCATCAGCAATAAAACCGCCTTTATCTCGCGTTGAATACCATCCATCAGTCGTGAGTGATAGCGGTTTTAATTTACCATCAAACCAATAACCTAAAGCAACACTGTCAGACATTATCTGGAGTTCATCATCCACTAACCGAACCTTCTTGCCTTTTAATGGAAGCCCTACTCCAGCTTTACCATCAGCACGCTTTGCGCAAACGGTCGATGCCATTTCCGTCATACCATACCCACACCAGCATTGGATCCCCCAATGTTCTGCTTCTTGCGTTAGCTCAATAGGGATCATCGCGCCCCCTAGTAAAACAGATTTTAAGGTCATCGGTTGTTGATGATTGTGTTGCGCTCTATTTTGTAAGAAGCGCCATAATTGTGTAGGAACTAAAGAGGCATGAGTACAACCTTGTAAAGCCTCTTCAAATGGGTGCATTTCACGCACCACCAGCGTTGCTCCTCGTAATAACCAGCGCCAAAGTATGCCTTGCCCTGAAACATGAAATAGAGGCAAAGAAAGTAGCCAGCTATCCCCTTTTTCCAACGGCATTAATGACAAAACACCTATTGCACTACAAAGATGGGCATCAAAGGTATGGACTGCGGCTTTGGGCAAACCTGATGAGCCTGATGTCAAAATAAGTGTTGCCATACGAGACGGATCCCATAGGAGATCATTGACTCTTTGTGTTTTATATTGACGTGAGGTGTTATCTCGCTCAATACCACTAAGATCAAGCAAGGTTCCTTTAAAATCTAGCGGTGAACTACTCAAATCAGCATAAAAATCAATACATAAGTGAGGCAATAGTTCATCAAGTAAAGATTTTGGAAGTTGTGGATTTAAAGGTAAAACCTTAGCACCACATTGAAAAACGGCGAGTAGTGCAAAAACAAGATTGAGGTGATTTTTTCCACGCAACAGCACGGTACTTTGCGAATCAACACCTTGTTTTGCAAAATTGTCAGCTAAGTAATTAATATGACAACTAAGTTGCTGCCATGTAATAGGTGAGGAACCTGAAATAATGGCCGTTTCATTTGGGTATAATTGTGCCCAGTGATGCCACGGCCATTGTGTAAAGGGAACTACTGTTGCCATACTGTCTCTAGCTGTTCAAGAGAGATAAGTGGAATATCTACATTTGGCCAAGGACGAATAAGTTGTTGTTTAATTAAATCAACAGTATCAAGCCCTGGAATGCTATTAGGCGTTAACCATTGTGCAATTCTTGCTAATTGAGTGAGCCCGAAACTACTTTCAATACTCGAACTGATAATAGCATCTAACCCTAGCGCATGCGCTTGTTTAACAAGCAGTTGACAGCGTTCAAGACTTCCGACTAGTGTAGGTTTGATAACAATCGTTGTGACACCAGATTGCGCTTTTACTTCAAAACCGTCATCACGTACAGTTTCATCCCAAGCGATATTAATACCCGTCGCTTGAGAAAAAGCCAGTGACTCTTCAGGCGTTTTACAAGGTTCTTCTAAAAACGCAATGCGTGAGCGCCATTGCGGATTAACATACTTCGCAAAGCCTTCGGCTTTTGTCGGTGTCCAGCTTCGATTCGCATCAAGTCTAAGTTTTAAATCAGGAATAGCTTCTAATAACAGATTAACCACTATTCCATCACGCACAGCTTCATATAAGCCTACCTTGATTTTAGCGACCTTTTCACCTTCCATATCATTAAGGCTTAAAATCAAGTCATCCGGATCACCATTACATAAAGGTGCAGTACGATAATTTGCGTCTTGAGGCAACGTATCATCAAGCTCCGCTAATGCACAGCTAATACCAAAAGCCACGCTTGGTAGTTCACTATGAACAGGATTTTCACCTGCACACCAAGCTGTTAACCAAGATTGTGCAGCTTCTTGTGCTTGTTCTAAAGTTTCACGGCTAAACTCGGGAAGAGGTGAAATCTCACCCCATCCTTGTTTGCCATTTTGCTCTACACAGACAAGAAAACCATCACGCGTTTTTAGCCTTTGATAGCGCAGAACAACGCCTGCATCTACAGGTAGGCTGAATGAATAGAGTTTGGCGTTTCGCATTATGGGTTACGTTTAAATCGAGTGAAATCAGGTTGACGTTTTTCATTAAAGGCGTTGCGACCTTCTTGGCCTTCTTCTGTCATATAGAATAACATCGTTGCATTACCCGCTAATTCTTGAAGACCCGCTTGACCATCACAATCTGCATTTAATGCCGCTTTCAAACAACGTAAAGCCATTGGGCTGTTTTCCAACATCTCACGACACCAGCGTACCGTTTCTTTTTCAAGATCGGCATAAGGAACAACAGTATTTACCAAGCCCATTTCTAATGCTTCTTTTGCATCATATTGACGGCATAAGAACCAGATTTCGCGGGCTTTCTTTTGACCAACAATACGCGCCATATAAGAAGCCCCCCAACCGCCATCGAAAGAACCGACTTTAGGCCCTGTTTGACCAAAAATAGCGTTTTCAGCAGCGATAGTTAAATCGCACATCATATGAAGTACATGACCACCACCGATAGAATAACCCGCAACCATTGCGACAACAGGTTTTGGACAAGTACGAATTTGACGTTGGAAATCCAATACGTTTAAGTGGTGTGTACCGCTATCATCGCGATATCCGCCGTAGTCGCCACGAATTTTTTGGTCACCGCCAGCACAGAATGCTTTTTCACCCGCGCCCGTTAAAATGATCGTACCAATTGTGTCATCATAACGTGCATCAGCTAATGCTTGGATCATCTCTTTCACTGTCAAAGGACGGAAAGCATTACGCACTTGCGGGCGGTTAATCGTAATTTTTGCAATGCCATCGACTGATTTATGATAGAGGATATCTTCAAAACCTTCAGAACAATCCAGCCATTCAATCGGTGCATATAATTTTTCTTCGCTCGGGTAAAGCATAATTAGGTTCCTTTAACCAAAGAGGGATAAAACATGATTTATCACCGCGGCATAAGCAACAGGCTGTGCCTGATGGGCATTATGGCCAGCATGCGGGATAGTCGTTAATGGCAGCGAATATTGCTGCGCTATCGCTTGAAATTTATTATCTTTTTCACCACAAAGCCAAATAAACGGCAATGTGAGTTGCTGTAACTCTGTGACAAGCCAAGGCTGATGACCTAAAGAAAGCGTTTCTAAACTTTCTGCAATACAAAAACCCGCGTTACGACGACGTTTTTCAACGAGTAACTGGCGTTTTTCTTCACTTAAATCGGCAAAGACGGGTTGTTGATACCACTGTATCAATACGTCACTGATAGGTTCATTACGAAAACGCTCAGCCCAATGTTTATCATGAACAATACGACGTTGTCTTTCCGTTACATCATATAAACCCGGGTTTCCACCTTCTACAATCAGCCCCATTAATCCCGTAGTATCACCAAAACACGCGTGATACATCGAAATTCTGCCACCTAACGAGTAGCCAATTAACCAATAGTGGTCAATACCTTGCTCTTTAAGTGTATCTGTCAGTAACTGACTAACTTCAACAAAACTTTTCGCGCTGATAGAAGCAGAACCACCATGACGAGGCAAATCAATCACAAGTGAGGGATATTCATGACAAGCCTGAATAACTGGCTCCCATTCACAACCTTCACCTAATAGCCCATGTAACCAAACTAACCAAGGTCCTTCATTATGGGTATTATATCGCTGACATGCTAAAGTCATGAGATGTTACCTGTTTTACCAGTTGATTTAATGTTTTTGCACCCTCAGTATCATCAACAATTAATTCAATTAATGTGGTTGTTGGCGCCCCTGCCCAGCATTTCTGAACAGTAACTAATAGTGCATCCCAACTTGTTGGTGATACATAATGCAAGCCAAACATGGCAGCAGCATGTTTGAAATTTAGTGAATGAGGCATACAGTAAAAGCGCTCTCGCTCAGCCTCTGGCGTGGGTAGCATTGAAAATATTTGCCCACCATTATTATTCACAACGATAATAACATTAGGCGCATAAACTTGTTGATGCAACGCTAAACTATTTAAATCATACAGTGCCGATAAATCACCTAATATTGTTAATGTTGGCTTTTCTGTTGCGCGATGAACGCCCGCAGATGTTGAAATTAATCCATCAATACCACTCGCGCCTCGATTGCTCATCACAGGATAACCTTGCGGTAGCTGAGCAAATGCATCGATTAATCGTACTATCAGACTATTGCCAACAAATAATTGCCCATTATTAGGAAGTAATTTATCTAATTGGTGTGCAACCTGTGCTTCACCAAAGTAATCGGTTATTTCACTGACTTTCTGATAGGTTTGTTTGGCTATATTAGCTAATGCATTAGTCCACGGTGAATTATCGATCGCAGGATGTGCTGTTAACCACTGCATAGGTGATAATGTAAATTTCTCACCTTGATGATGACCAGGATCTAAACGCCCAGGAATAGGATCAATAATCCAATACCTTTCTGGGGAGCATCCTACTTGCCATTGTAATAAACGTTTACCCGTTAAACTTGAACCAAATTGAACCACGATTTCCGCTTTATTTAATTCTGATTTTATTTGCGGGTTATTCAACCATAAATCAGCACAAGGTAGAGGTTGCCCTGTTTGAGATAACACATCCCCCAATAAAGGCCAACCTAATTGCGAAGCCCATTTTGCAACTTCAACCCCCTCTTCTGGACGAATACGCCCTGCTATAACGACTCCTTTTTTCTGACGTAATACATTCCATTGAGGGTGCATAGTAACAGAAGTAAAAAGTGTTTCTTGTAGCCACGGTTTATCACTTTGCCACCAATCGCCTAAAGCTTCAGTCCATGGCATCGATGTCTCAATATCATCACCATATAAAGGTTCTGCAAAAGGACAATTGACGTGTAATGCACCATGAACCAATGTATTCATGGCATTATCGAGGGTAGAAACTAACCAGCTCGCAGAAATATCTGCTGTTGGTCTTGGTAAGGAGAGCGTTTGCGAAGGATGCGTTGCAAAAATACCTTGCTGACGGATAGCTTGGTTTGCACCACAATCAATTAATTCAGGTGGTCTATCCGCAGTTAAAAAGACAACACGTTCACCGGTTAATCCCGCTTCAATCAACGCTGGGTATAAATTGGCAACGGCAGTTCCCGATGTCACAATCACAGCAACCGGCTCTTTAGTTGCTTTTGCAAGCCCTAAAGCTAAATGCCCTAGTCCACGCTCATCAAAATGCGTATGGCAAACCAATTTTTGATTGGCAGCCGCCGCAAGTGTTAAAGGGGTAGAACGAGATCCAGGTGCGATACAGATATGGCGTAAGCCATGACGAGTCAAAGTTTCGAGTATAACTTTAGCCCATTGGCGATTAAACGAACTATTAGACATTGATCATCCCAACAACGAAAACCTGCAATTGCTATTATAATATCTGTTCCTAAATACTTTTCCTTAGCCTAGTTCAATGAACAGAAGTTTTCGTTAAATAAATCGTTAAAGAAAACACTTAAAAAGTGCATTATTTAGGCTAATCATCCACTCTATTTTCAATAAGCTCTTTTTATAGTTAAAAATAGGAATAAATAGCACTACTGCTCTAAAGAATAGCATCAATTAGTTAACAACTCGCAGTTGTTATTTGAAGAGTAGCACTAAATTATTAGCTTTAAAAAACGACTCATCAAAATTTGATTATTACGCTGATGTTATCTGTAAAAAATTAACGCTATTTTTCCAACAATGTTCGTAGACCAGCCGCTTTATTTTCAATTTCAGTCCACTCTTGCAGGGGATCAGATCCGGCAACAACACCAGCACCAGCGTATAAAGTTAAAGCATCATCATGTAACTCACCACAACGTAAACTAACAGCAAACTCTGCATGAGGAAGAGATAAATATCCCGCAGAACCCGCATACCAGCGACGTTCAAAAGGTTCATGCTGACGAATAAAAGCACGAGCAACACTTCTTGGTAATCCACATACGGCGGCCGTTGGCTGCAATCGTTTTAAGCAATCAATATCATTCGAATAAATTAATTTACCATGTATATAGCGACGAAGATGTTGTACTTTACGCAACCGAATAACATCTGCGGGTGAAACATCGATACCTTCTACTCCGCCTTGTAATCGTTGACAAATATCATCGACCACAACCAGATTTTCATGTTGATTCTTTTTATCATTCATCAACCAATCTGCAAATTGAGTGGCTTGTTGTTCGTTATCAGAGCTTGCCACAGTACCCGCTAATGCTTCGGTATAAAGCATCAACGCATCACGTTTATATAATCTTTCTGGGGTAGATCCCATAAATGCATCTGAAGGTGAAAACGCCAGCATATAGTGATAACAATGATGATTAACATCACGACTCGCTTTCATAAACTGGATCGCTTTAAGCGGGTTATCCAATGTTAAGCACGTCGCTCTTGCGGGGACAACTTTTTCAAATAAACCTTGGCTAATCTCATCTAAGGCAATATTAAGATAGTGAGTCCACTGCTCTTTCGTTAAAGAATGATTAACATGGGTCACAGAAACAGAAAGTGGGTTAATTTCTACGGCTTGATTTAATGTTTGTAAAAACTCTAATGTATTTTGCTTATCACCTTCATCCAACATATTTAGATGAACAGAAAACTGTTGCTGGTGGCGTCGGATCTCAATGCGAGGTAAAAAAAGGTAGGCATCATCCCCTTTTATTTCATCTATACGACCCGGAATAATGGTATCCCACGCATTTAAACCCCAAATACGCACATCATCACTATTTACATCACAATGATGCAAATCTAAGAATTGGCAAGCATCTTGAATATGGTTAAAACAGCGCAATTGCCCACACGCAGCCACTTCTTCATGTTCATCACGATGCTGCCAATAAAATTGCGGATAATATACCTGAGCAGCAAGCCACGAGAGCAAGGAAAATGAAACTTCTGATGGCAAGGTGACTTTCAAATGTAAAAGATTACCTTGTGCTGTCAGATTTATATTTTTAACTTTTTCGTACAGTGTCGAAAACACAGGATTAACCTTTTCCACTCCAAATACCCACAACTAATTAAAAGGAAGATTATACGTCTCTATACAAATTATCAAAGGGTTGATTAATTATAACCTTTGTCATTTATCAAAGTTTTGTATTTTTCATGTTACAAAGTAGAAGCATTAACTCGCACTTCTGAAATAACCACAAACCTTTATGAGATAAAGTGGTAAAGATAAAAATTTATTATACATAAGTGAGGTTATATGGATACAACCACCTTTGAACACGTCGATAAAATCATTGAGACCTCCGATATTCCAAAGGTTGCTTTGGGATTAATATTAGGTATAGATATTGAAGATGGTCGATTACCCGGTATTGTAACTTCTCATGATTTAATTAAGATAAAAGCTTATATTAATAAAGCACTCTCCCTCCCTTACAAAATAGAAGATGTCATCAACTTTATTCATTACAGTGAAATAAGTGTACAACAACTTTCACCTGATAATATTCTTTCTCTTTTTACTCGGATCCGCGATCATGCTTTTGAGTGGAATAAAATAGAATATGCAATTAAGCAACAAGCAATTGATTTAGAAATAATCGGTAGAGAAATCACATCTACGGGTGAAAATATTATTTCATTTATTAATCAAATGTCTTTATTAACAAAAATATCTACTGTTATTAATGAACTTTCTGAACAAGAATTAGAAAACATTCAATATAAATCTCAAGATAAAGAAGTTGCAACACAACTTATTCATATATTAGAAAGTATGAAAGAGGATATTGAAAATGAACGTGATAAGACGATTAAGCTAAAAGATAGTTTATCTACTTTTCGAAGTAAAATTATAGGAGGGAAAGATACTCAAAATGTCACTCACAATTCTATTTACCATGATATTCTTAATAAAAAAAGATTTATTAATGAATCTTATACTGATAATAGTCATTCACTTATTGAAGAACGCGATTTACTGCTTGAAGAAATCGCGATGCTCAAAGATGAATATAAACACTATGTAGGCCTAGCGTTTACCGGACTCGCAATGGGTATTATTGGTGTTATTATCACAGGGGGAATATTCGGAGCAAAAGCTGAAGTTATACGTAAAAAGAGAAATTCACTTATTCAAAAAGTGAAAAAAATCAATGCTGATATCGACATCTATGCAGGTTTATCTTTGCATTTAAATACACTTTATATTGAATTATCAGAAATAGAACAGTTTATTGAAGATTCAAATCTGGCGTTAGAGCATATTGAATATGTATGGCAAGCCATCTTAACAGAAATAGAAGCATCAATAACGCATTTTAATAAAATCAACAATGCATTAGAGTTGATTAAATTTAGTATTTATCTGGAAAAAATTATTGCACCTTGGTACATGGTTATTGGTTACTCAAAGGAGATGCTGCTCTCTTTTGATAATGCGCTTTCTACGTTTTATTCATCTAAAAATTAACAAAGGGATATTGTTATGACTCATAATGAAAAATCAGTGATATTAGAAAAACGTTTTGAACATAAAAAGTTATTTCATGCACACAAAAGTATCCTCTACTTAAGCAATAGTAAATGTTATATAGATAACTTTCTTGAAAATGAGATAAATAACATATTAGAGATAAATAATAAAAATATTGAAAAAATCATTTATTTTTCACTTAACTTAAAAAATAAATTAAGGCAAAATTTATTTAGCGATATATTTAAAGCAATTAATGAAATTGATGGCGAAATAAAAAATGAGACACATAATAATGAACTCAAAGACAGATTAGAAGATGAAAGAAAAGAAATACTAAATATTTTTTATAATGAAATAGATGAAACAGTAAACCTTATAGAAGAACATAATCAATCCCTCTTATTTGAGATTGAAAAAATAAAGACTCTATTTATCACAAATAAAACAACTCCCTTTATTTATGATAAAAAAAGTATAATTGAAGAAAACTCAAAAGAGATTATTATTTTAGAAAACACGTCAAAGGAAATAAAGAAGGAACTCGATATCATACGCGATAGCGAAAGTATTTTACATAAAAAAAACTTTTTCGACCTTTTTAAAAATGAGATACCTAGCCAATCAAAAATTGAAAGTCTAAATATTGAGTGGCAAGAAAAAAGTATTTTATCTTCGTTAATAGCAATATTAAATAATTTGGTTTCTACATTAGATAATGGTTTTTCTTATAATAAAATCGTTGAGACTCGCCATCAACTTACTTCACTTTATTTAACAAAAATAAAAAAACTTCATCAATTAAAAACTGAGCAACAAAATACACTATTACAGTTAAAGCATTATTATAAACTCGCAGATATTGATTATTTCCTTCACATATTGATTAAACAGTTAGAGTTTCTATCTGAATATTGGAAAGAAATAATTTTAAAAGTATTGATGCTAAAAAATAACACCTTATTAGGTGAAGAGATTGTTATTACAATTTTTCCATTTTTAGATGACTTTTCTTTATATTATGAGGATATAGAAAAAATAAAAACACATCAGTGATAACGAAAAAACGGCTCTATAAAAGAGCCGTTTTACTGTCTACTTATTTAATAATGTCAATTAATTGGCCGCTGGCGCAATAATCGCAAAATGAGTTAACTCAATAAGTGGTTGTGGCCATACCCCTAAGGCGATCACAACAATTGCACAAATTAACGCAACAAATGTTGCCATGTTTTGTGATGTTGTTGAAATAGCGGGAGTGTTGTCATTGTCTGGTTTGCGTAAAAAGACAATGGCCGCAGCACGTAGATAGTAAAATAAACCAATCGCACTACCTAACACAACCATACCGGTTAACCACCACAAGCTTGAGCTAATGCCCGCAATGATGACATACAGTTTACCAATGAAACCTAATGTAATTGGTACACCTGCTAGCGATAGCATCATTAATGACATCACCACAGCGACAACAGGACGGCGCCAGAATAATCCGCGGTAATCCTCTAGTGAATCCATTTCGCTTTCACGATAAGGACTTGATGCAACTGCAATAGCACCAAATGCGCCTAGACTTGCAAACAAGTAGCCGGCTAAATAAATTTCAGCGGTTTCTTGCGCTAATACAGGGCTGTATTGCAACACAATTAATGCGACTAGCAGATAGCCAAGGTGCGATACTGAAGAGTAACCCAATAAGCGCTTCACACTTTTTTGCGTTAACGCCATGATGTTACCAAACAAGATAGAGGCAATTGCCATGAAACCTAAGATCATACGTAAAGTTTCACTATCCGCAGCGGGTGCTTCAAGGAATAAACGCATCACAACAGCAAAAATACCAATCTTACTTGCTGTCGCTAAGAACGCGCCTGTTGGTGCTGGTGCACCTTGGTAAACATCGGGTGTCCACAGTTGGAATGGGAATAAAGATAATTTAAATCCAATCCCCACTAACATCATACCTAAACCAGCGAGTACTAATGGTTTATGGATATTGCTATCACTTAAACTTTGTCCCATTGCAGTAAAGGAGAGATCCCCTGCTTCTGCATAAAGAAGAGCCATACCAAACAGTAAGAAAGAAGATGCCGCTGCCGAAAGCAGCATATATTTAATACCCGCTTCCAGAGAAGGACGTTGTTGGAATGCATAACCGATAAGACCAAATAGCGGTAATGTCAGTAATTCAATACCAATAAACATCGATGCGAAATGGTGAGCCGAAGAGAGTAAAATCCCCCCAATGACGGCAATCGCAATCAGCAAGTAAAATTCTTCTTTGTTATCTTGATAGCCTTCTAACCAAGGATAAGCAAAAGCGATAGTTCCAATACCAGAAAGGATCACTAGTGCAGTAAAGAAGCTAGAGTATCCATCAACATGGTAAAGCGTGGTAACGTCCACTACGCCTAATGCATTAACGTAATAGAGTGATCCCAGCGCAATGATGAAACCTGTTGCTGTCAAAGTGGCAATAGTAAAATGATCGCGTCGCCACGCAATGGACAGCATCACAACCACCACCGTCAATCCGACGATCAATAGCGGTAGCATTGCGATCAATTGTTCAGGAGTTATTGTCATGGCGAATTACGGCCTTACTGTTGAAATAGAAGCGGAATACCAAGTCTGGAGATTTTCCATCGCTGATATTGATGTGTCTAACACAGGTTGTGGGAAGAAACCCAAAATAACCAGTAAAACAACCAATGTGATCAGAATAATGAATTCTCTCAGATCTAACCCTTTATAGGTTCTTTCAGCTGTTTTCGGTGAACCATAGTAAGCTTGTTGCATCATCCACAATGCGTAGACAGAAGCAAA
Organism: Proteus vulgaris; assembly: GCF_033708015.1. Lineage (NCBI taxonomy): Bacteria > Pseudomonadati > Pseudomonadota > Gammaproteobacteria > Enterobacterales > Morganellaceae > Proteus > Proteus vulgaris. The sequence goes on from NZ_CP137920.1 coordinate 2,638,981, forward strand.
AACTAAACCAAAGACCGAAATAATCGTAATCAGCTTAAAGTTGCCATAAGTACCAAACAGGATCATAAACTCACCAACGAAGTTACCTGTTCCTGGCATACCTAAAGAGGCAACCGCAAAGAACAGTGAAAACGCAGGTAAGAAGCGGATACTTTTCCATAATCCCCCCATCTGGTTCATATCACGCGTACCTAAACGCTCATACAGCATGCCACACATGATAAACAGACCAGCGGCTGACAAACCATTGGTGATCATTTGAATAATCGCACCTTGGTAAGCCAATACAGAGCCCGCATAAATCGCAATTACGATAAAGCCCATGTGAGAAATACTACTGTAAGCCGCAAGACGTTTGATATCAGTCTGACGAAATGCCAGTAATGCTGCATAAAATACGGTAATTAAACCTAACCACATCGCCACAGGAGCCAGCAATGCTGACGCTTCTGGGAAGAGCGGTAAGTTAAAACGTAATAAACCGTAAGCCGCTGTTTTTAGCAAAATACCTGACAAGTCGACAGAGCCTGCTGTTGGTGCTTCTGCGTGAGCATCCGCTAACCAGCCATGTACAGGAACAATTGGCATTTTCACTGCAAATGCAGCAAAGAAACCTAACATCAGAATAAATTGCAGTTCAGCACTTAAAACAGTATGTGCTTGTAATAAGGTATCGTAGTTGAACGTCCAACTACCTGTTTCACGGTAGAAAGCCACCGCAAGACCGATAATGGCCAGCAACATTAACAGGCCACTCGCCTGTGTATAGATAAAGAATTTAGTTGCTGCACTAACGTGTTTTTTATCGCTACTTCCTTTGTGTCCCCATAAAGAAATCAGGAAATACATTGGGATCAACATCATTTCCCAGAAGAAGAAGAATAAAAATAGGTCGGTGGCTAAAAATACCCCCATCACACCTGCTAAGATCCACAGCAGGTTAAAATGGAAAGCCCCTTGTGATGGCTGATTTTCATTCCACGATGAAAGTACCGCTAAGATACCTAAAATCGCAGTTAATACCGTCATCAACAATGACATACCATCAAGTGCAAATTGGATATTGATCCCTAAAGCAGGGATCCACGGCACAAAGTAATACTCTGTCCAACGTGGTGCTCCATCAGCACTAAGTAGTTGATAATCGCCTTGCAACCAAAGTTGCACAGAAATAACGAGTGTTAATCCCATCGTCAGCAACGCAACCCAACGAGGGACTTGCGAGCCGATTCGTTCAGCCTGCCAACTTAGCAGGCCACCGATGAAGGGAATAAGTATTAGCCAGGGTAATAACATGGCGCAATGTGTCCCTTAATTAAACCAGAAGCAGCAGAGCGATGACCAGCACTGCACCTAAACCGAGAGAAGCCGCATACCAACGCGCTAATCCATTTTCACTGAAACTTAATCCTTTATTGGTCCCTTTAAGCAGGCAACCGAATAGATTAAAGAATTGGTTAACAGGATCATTTTGGATAAGCCACGCCGCCCCTTTATAAGGTTTGACAAACAGCACCTCATACAATGCATCAAAGCCCCAAGCATGGAACCACCATGTTGAGAAGAAACGCCCTGTACGAGTATTAGCAACCTTAGAAACACATTGACGCTGTTTCAGGTATAACCATGCTGCAATGGCAACGCCTACTATCGCTACCACACCAGAAAGAACTTCTAATACATATTTACCCTCATGCGATGTATTTCCTTCAGGGAATACAGCACCTAACGGTTGAGTAATTAATGCACCGATAAATGTGGATAACAGTGCTAATACCGCTAATGGGAAAGTATGAGTAAATCCTTTAACTTGGTGTGCTTCGGTTTTGGTTTCACCATGGAATACGATGAAAATCAAACGGAAGGTATAAAGTGACGTAAATAACGCGCCAATTAAACCTGCAAGCATTAAGTTAAAATGTCCGTTTGAATACGCACCCCATAAGATTTCATCTTTACTAAAGAACCCTGCGGTTAACAGTGGTAATGCCGCTAATGCGCCTCCCCCAATAAGGAAACAGGCATAAACAAATGGGATCTTCTTACGTAATCCACCCATCTTAAAGATATTCTGTTCATGGTGGCAGGCAATAATCACAGAGCCTGCAGATAAGAACAGTAATGCTTTAAAGAAAGCGTGAGTCATTAAGTGGAAAATTGCCGCATCCCATGCTTGAGCACCTAAAGCCAAGAACATATAACCAATTTGGCTCATCGTTGAATAAGCAAGAATACGTTTGATATCTGTTTGTACTAAAGCGGCAAAGCCCGCTAATACTAATGTAACTGCACCGATAATACCGACTAATTCCAATACTTCTGGTGCCATTAAGAATAGCGCATTGCTACGTGCCACTAAGTACACACCTGCCGTAACCATTGTTGCGGCGTGAATTAACGCAGATACAGGTGTTGGACCTGCCATTGCATCGGCTAACCAAGTTTGTAACGGAAGCTGCGCAGATTTACCCACTGCACCGCCTAATACCATTAACATTGCCCAGTTAATGACACTTGAACCTACGGCTAATTGCTCAGGAGCAAGTACGGCCATTTCACGGAAGCTCAATGTACCTAATTGGTCAAACAGGATAAACATACCGATAGCTAAGAACACATCACCGATACGCGTTACGATAAACGCTTTCATCGCTGCCGCGCCATTGGCAGGATTGCTATAATAGAAACCAATTAACAAGTAACTACATAGACCAACCCCTTCCCATCCCATATACATCAGCATCATATTATCAGCCAGTACTAAGACAACCATACTTGCGATAAATAAGTTGGTATAAGCAAAGAAACGAGAATACCCTTCTTCACCACGCATATACCAAGATGCATACATATGAATAAGGAAACCAACGCCTGTGATAACACCGAGCATTGTTAACGAAAGACCATCAAGAACCAGTGTAAAAGGAATATTGAAATTCCCTGCTGACATCCAGTTCCATAAAGTCAGAACTTGAGTTTCTTGCCCATTGGCAAAGAAATCCATACCAACCCAAAGTGCCACTAAAGCTGATAGCCCAACCGAACCAGTACCAATCCATGCTGATACGTTTTCAGACCAACGACCATGCGAGAAAGCGAGCAATAAAAATCCCAGCAGTGGTAGCAGAATGGTTAAATAGAGTATATTCATCCGCGCATCTCACTGACTGTATCAATATTGATGTTTTGGCGATGTCGATGAAGCTGTAACAACAATGCCAGACCAATACTTGCCTCTGCCGCTGCCAAACTGATTGCCAGAATATACATTATCTGACCGTCTGTTTGACCCCAAAAGCTACCACCGACAACAAATGCCAGCGCAGCCGCATTAATCATAATTTCTAGTCCGATCAACATAAACAACAGGTTGCGGCGAAGTACTAAGCAGGTAAAACCTAACACAAACAGTACCGCAGCCAAGATCAAACCATGTTGAAGAGGTATCATTTTTGCTCCCCTGCATTTTCGTTTTCGACGAGATCGTCATGGCTCTGATCACGACCAATGTGATAAGCGACAATTAATCCTGACAATAAGAGTACAGATGCTAATTCGACAGCCAAAATATACGGCCCAAATAAGCTAATTCCGACCTCTTTCGCGCCAATCACTTCCCCAGTAATTTCGCCGTGAGTCACACTAGTAATTGCGTAAATTAATACGATTAATAGCGTCAGAGATAAAAGCGCAGGCCCAATCCAAAATTTCGGTTGTAGCCATTTTTTCTCTTGATCAACGACGGATTTACCTAAGTTGAGCATCATCACCACGAAAACGAATAACACCATAATGGCGCCAGCGTAAACAATGATTTCTAATGCACCCGCAAAATAGGCACCTAACGAGAAGAAAACTACTGAGAGCGCAATCAATGAAATCACTAAGTACAACAAAGCGTGTACAGGATTGGTATGCGTAATCACTCTCAATGTTGCAAGGATGGCAATCAGCCCCGCGATGTAAAATGCAAATTCCATGAATATCGCTCCTTACGGTAACAGGCTTTTGACATCGATAGGTTTAGCTTCATCATCCGCATCACCTTTGTCTTTGCCGTTAATCGCCATACCTGTTTTACGGTAAAAGTTATATTCAGGATATTTACCAGGTCCAGAAATCAACAGATCGTCTTTTTCATAAACCAGATCCTGACGCTTAAACTCACCCATTTCGAAATCAGGCGTTAATTGCAGTGCCGTTGTTGGACAAGCTTCTTCACATAAACCGCAGAAGATACAACGAGAAAAGTTGATACGGAAAAACTCCGGATACCAACGACCATCTTCATGTTCTGCTTTCTGTAATGAAATACAGCCTACTGGACAGACTGCTGCACACAAGTTACAAGCAACACAGCGCTCTTCACCATCAGGATCACGCGTCAACACAATACGTCCACGATAACGTGGTGCAACATTGACAGGTTCTTCCGGGTACATCTGTGTTTCACGTTTGGCGAAGGCATGCAAGCCAATCATCCAAATGCTTCGTACCTGGGTGCCGAAACCAGTCAATAACTCTTTTAAAGTCATGGTTCAATCACCCCTTATTGAGCGTTGTAAAGTATCACTGCAGCAGTTACCAGCAGATTAATAAGTGTTAACGGTAAGCAAATTTTCCAACCGAAAGACATCACTTGGTCGTAACGCGGGCGCGGTAACGAAGCACGGATAAGGATAAACATCATCATGAAAAATCCTGTTTTCAGTGCAAACCAAATGAATGACGGTAAGAAAGGACCTTGCCAACCACCAAAAAATAACGTCACGATAAGACCCGATACCGCAACGATACCGATATATTCACCAACAAAGAATAAACCAAATTTCATACCAGAATATTCAATGTGGTAACCATCAGCCAGCTCTTGCTCTGCTTCTGGTTGGTCAAATGGGTGACGGTGACAAACAGCAACCCCCGCTATCGCAAACGTAAGAAAACCAAAGAATTGTGGGATAACATTCCACATATTGGCTTGTGAGTTTACGATGTCAGTCAGGTTAAAAGAGCCGGCTTGTGCAACAACACCTAAGATTGAAAGGCCTAAGAACACTTCATAACTGACGGTTTGTGCTGATGCACGCATCGCCCCTAACAGGGAATATTTGTTATTACTTGACCAGCCTGCAAATAACACGGCATATACCGCAATACCAGCAACCATCAAGAAGAACAAAATACCGATGTTTAAGTCAGCGACAACCCATGTTGAACTAACAGGTACAATCGCAAATGACAGCAATAAAGATGAAAACGCAATCACTGGTGCAATGGTAAAGATAAAGCGGTCAGCAAATTTCGGGATCCAGTCCTCTTTAAAGAACATTTTGATCATATCCGCAATTAGCTGTGCTGAACCTGCATAACCGACACGGTTAGGCCCATAACGATTTTGGAATAAACCCAGTAAACGGCGTTCACCCATACTCATAAAAGCACCACAAGTGACCACAACAAGCAAGATCACGACGGCTTTTAAAACGGTGAGTAAAATCTCTGTAACTTCAGGAGATAACCAGCTCATTATGCAATACCCCGCAGTTGACGAACCGATACACCCACCAGCGATGGAGAAATACCTGCCATACCTAACGGCAAGCCAATTTGACCTTGAGTCAGGTGAGCACTGATTTTCACAGGTAAGGTGAATTCACGGCCTTCGTAAGTAAACATCGCTTGCTGACCTTGAGTTAACGCTAATGCTTGTGCATCTGATTCACTCAATGTTAAATAAGCGGCTTCCATACGAGATTGGATAACTTCCGAACGTTGTGATAACTCTTCACTACCAAATAAACGGTAGCAAGGTGCGACAGTCCATTGATTTTTCTGTGCATTAAATGGCGCAGGAATATCAGTGAAGTAGCCCAGTGTATTATCACCACATTCAATTAAGCGCACACCGGGATCGCCAAAACGTAAGCTGCCCCCCACTTCAGCTTGGAATTTATTCCATGCTTGTGGTGAGTTCCAACCCGGCGCCCATGCAAATGGAATTTGCTGACGAGGTGCTGTTGGGCTGTTATTACCTTCCATTGAGAATGCAAATGGGGTGTCGATATCTTTGGGTTGACGCTGTTCATGAACAGACACATTCGCCAACATAGAAGTACGACCACTATAACGATGTGGTTCACGCGCTAATTTCTGCCCACGAATACGGAATGATGCATTCGGCGCAGCATCAACGATGCCAGCAAACTGAGGAAGACTGGTTGCACAATGCGCAATAACATTGTCTAACTGTGTCCAATCCAGCGTTCTTTCATGCCATTGTGAATCAACAGCACTCAACCAACGCCAGCTTTCATGCATCACCACATCTTTGTTATAGAAAGAAGGTTCGAAAACTTGGAAGTAACGTTGTGCTCTACCCTCTTGACTCACCATTGTGCCATCGCTTTCAGCGAATGAAGAAGCTGGGAGAACAAGATGGGCTTTCGCCATAATGTCTGTTTGCTGATGGTCGATAACAATAATGTTATCTACTTTAGCAATCGCATCATCAATCACGTCTGCATCGTAATGGCGATACAAATCGTTTTCCATTACCACAACCGTGTTAGCTTGACCACTACGCATCATTTTTAATGCATCATCAAGTGGCTGTGCATTCATCATGGCAAGACCCATGCTGTTCGCATCATCAGCAACGAAAGAAAGTCCTACTTCATTACCTTTTGCTTTTAATGCAAAAGCAATGTTAGCTGCGGCTTTAATAACGTCTTCGCTACCGGCATGACTACCACTGATAATTAATGGTTTCTTCGCTTGAGAAAGTGCTTGAACAACCATGTCGATATGTTTCTTCAGCGCTTCATCAATGCCATCAACAGCAGGTGCATCACCGTTAATGTTATTAGCAATCGCAAAGCCCAAACGCGCTTGATCAACAACGGGAGCACGATAACTCCATGCAGCAACATCATCGAGGCGAGTTTCATCAACATGAGTAACAAATAGCGGATATTTTGCACGTTGCCCGATATTCATAATCGCAGCAATTTGCCAGTCAGCCACTTTCTGAGCTGCCGCCATTTCACGCGCTTTGCCTTTCACTGCCTGACGTACAGACAATGCCATACGAGCACCTGTTTGTGTTAAATCTTCACCTAACACTAAAACCGCATCGTAATCTTCAATTTCACGTAGAGATGGAGTGTGAACTCCCCCTTTTTGTAAAATATCTAACATTAAAGTCAGTCGTTTTTGCTCTGATGCAGAGATACCGCTATAAAAGTTTTCAGCGCCTACAACTTCACGTAATGCAAAGTTACTCTCAATACTTGCGCGTGGGGAACCGATACCCACGATACGCTGGCTTTTCTTCAGCATATCCGCAGCGGCTTGAGTTGCCTGAACAGCGTTAATTTCTAACCAGTTGCTGCCTAAACGTTTTTTAGGCTGACGAGGTCTGCTTGCTAAATTCACATAACCATAGCCAAAACGACCTCGGTCACAAAGAAAATAGCGGTTTACCGTTCCGTTATAACGGTTTTCGATACGACGTAATTCACCATAGCGTTCACCTGGGCTTGTGTTACAACCCATGCTACAACCTTGGCAAATACTCGGTGCAAACTGCATATCCCACTTACGGTTATAACGCGATGAGTGAGTTTTATCAGTAAATACCCCAGTCGGACAAATTTCAACCAAGTTACCCGAGAATTCGCTCTCTAATGTGCCATCTTCAACGCGTCCAAAGAATACGTTGTTATGCGCACCAAAGACGCCAAGATCAGTACCATCGGCATAGTCTTTGTAGTAACGAACACAGCGGTAACAAGCAATACAACGGTTCATTTCATGAGAAATAAACGGTCCCAGATCTTGGTTTCTATGTGTGCGCTTAGTAAAGCGATAGCGACGCATAGTATGACCCGTCATTACCGTCATATCTTGAAGGTGGCAGTTACCGCCTTCTTCACAAACTGGACAGTCATGAGGATGGTTTGTCATATACCATTCAACAACGCTTTCACGAAATTTTTTCGCTTCTTCGTCATCAATAGAGATAAACGTGCCATCAGTCGCGGGTGTCATACAAGACATCACTAAACGACCGCGGGTATCCTCAGCATTTTGATACTGCTTCACCGCACACTGGCGGCAAGCGCCAACGCTTCCTAGCGCTGGGTGCCAGCAAAAATAAGGAATATCTAAGCCTAAATTAAGACAGGCTTCTAACAGGTTATCAGCCCCGTTAACTTCATATTCTTTGCCGTCTACATGAATCGTAGCCATAGTCAGCATGCTTCCCAAAGGCCTGCACAGCAGGCGTTAAACCTAGAATGTGTCGTGAAAAATTACCAGCGGCTTTTCAGCAAGTTAGGCTGAATGCCTCTGATCAAGTTGGCATTGGTATAATCTTCTTGAATAATGCCAGCCTCAAATTCTTCACGGAAATATTTAATGGCGCTTTGTAAAGGTTCTACTGCACCCGGTGCGTGAGCACAGAATGTGTGTCCCGGACTTAAAGAACGACATAAATGCTCAAGGGTTTCGATATCACCGGGGCGACCTTTACCTTTTTCTATCGCACGTAAGATTTCGACACTCCATGGCAAGCCATCACGACAAGGAGTACACCAGCCACAAGACTCGCGAGCAAAGAACTCTTCTAAGTTACGGGTTAATGAAACCATATTAATTTCATTATCTACCGCCATCGCAAGTGCGGTGCCTAAACGGCTACCTGCTTTCGCAATCGTGCCAAAATCCATTGGAAGATCGAGGTGATCTTCTGTTAAGAAGTCAGTACCTGCTCCACCCGGTTGCCATGCTTTCAGCTTAAGCCCATCACGCATACCACCAGCGTAATCTTCAAGGATCTCACGCGCGGTGGTGCCGAATGGTAATTCCCATAAGCCTGGATATTTCACACGGCCTGAAAATCCCATTAATTTAGTTCCCGCATCAGGGCTTTTACCTTCACTTAAGCCGATATACCAATCTTTGCCATGTTCAATAATCGCAGGCACGTTACACAGTGTTTCAACGTTATTGACACAAGTTGGTTTACCCCATACACCTGATGTTGCAGGGAATGGCGGTTTAGAACGCGGGTTAGCACGACGGCCTTCTAATGAGTTGATTAATGCTGTCTCTTCACCACAGATGTAACGACCTGCACCAGTGTGGACAAACAGTTCAAAATCAATTCCTGAACCAAAGATATTTTTGCCAAGAAAGCCAGCTGCTTTTGCTTCCTCAATGGCATGGCGTAAATTCTTAGCCGCTTCGATATATTCACCACGAAGGAAAATATAACCACGGTAAGCTTTTAGTGCGTGAGCACCGATAATCATTCCTTCAATTAACAGATGTGGAAGTTCTTCCATTAAGAGACGGTCTTTATAAGTACCCGGCTCCATTTCATCTGCGTTACAAAGGATGTAACGGATATTCATGCTTTCATCTTTTGGCATCAGGCTCCATTTCAAGCCTGTTGAGAATCCAGCACCACCACGACCTTTTAGCCCTGCATCTTTAACTTCAGTGGTCACCTCAGTCGGTGACATACCTTTTAATGCTTTCTCTGCCGCTTTATAACCGTTTGTAGCACGGTATTCATCCAGCCACACAGGCTGACGATCATCACGTAAGCGCCACGTTAGCGGGTGCGTTTCTGCGCTACGAATAATCGGTTTTGCTCCTGAAATTGCTGTCATGGATACTGCTCCAGTAACGTTTCAATCTCTTCAGGTTTAACAAAGCTGTGAGTATCGTCATCTACCATCATGGTAGGACCTTTATCACAATTACCTAAACAGCAGGTTGGTAGTAACGTAAAGCGACCATCTGGTGTAGTTTGACCAGGAATGATATTAAGGTGCTTTTCAATTGCTGCCTGAATGCCTTGATAACCTGTAATATGACAAACCACGCTGTCACAAAAACGAATAATGTGACGACCAACGGGTTGACGGAAAATTTGACTATAGAACGTAGCAACGCCTTCAACATCGCTAGCGGGGATCCCAAGAACATCCGCAATCGCATAAATTGCGCCGTCTTCAACCCAACCGCGGTTCTTTTGTACAATTTTCAGTGCTTCAATAGAGGCTGCACGCGGATCTTCGTAATGATGTTTTTCTTGTTCAATTTCAGCACGTTCTTCTTCAGTTAAAACAAACGTTGCTTTCTTTGAATGTGTGACATCAACGATTTCGATCTGCACTGCATCATCTTTTTGGTTTAATTCATTTTGCATGATTAACGATCCACATCCGACATTACAAAATCAATACTTCCCAGATACACAATCAAGTCAGAAACCAGACTACCGCGGATAACCGCTGGGATTTGTTGCAAGTGAGCAAAACTTGGCGTACGAATACGCGTACGGTAACTCATCGTGCTGCCATCACTGGTTAAGTAATAGCTGTTGATCCCTTTAGTGGCTTCAACCATCTGGAATGATTCATTAGCAGGCATAACAGGACCCCATGAAACCTGTAAGAAGTGGTTAATCATGGTTTCAATATGCTGTAATGTACGCTCTTTTGGTGGAGGCGTTGTCAGTGGATGGTCTGCTTTAAATGGCCCTTCTGGCATATTTTTATAGCACTGTTCCAGAATGCGTAAGCTTTGGCGTAATTCTTCTACCTTCAGCATGACACGGTCATAACAGTCGCCATTACTTGCTACTGGGATTTCAAATTCAAAGTTTTCATAACCTGAATATGGACGCCATTTACGGACGTCAAACTCAACGCCTGTTGCACGAAGACCCGCACCTGTTACCCCCCACTCTAATGCTTCTTTAGCATTATATGAGGCAACGCCAATAGTACGACCTTTCAATATACTGTTTTGCAATGCCGCTTTTACGTAAGAATCTAGACGTTTTGGCATCCAATCTAAAAATTCACGTAATAAGCGCTCCCAACCTCGTGGTAAGTCATGAGCAACACCACCGATACGGAACCATGCTGGGTGCATACGGAATCCCGTAATCGCTTCAACAATGTTGTAAACTTTTTGACGGTCAGTAAAAGCAAAGAACACTGGCGTCATTGCACCAACGTCTTGGATAAAAGTACTGATATACAGTAAGTGGCTATTAATACGGAATAGCTCTGACAGCATGACACGAATGACTTTAACGCGTTCAGGCACTTCAATACCGGCAAGTTTTTCCACTGCAAGTACATAAGGCATTTCGTTAACGCATCCGCCGAGGTATTCGATACGGTCTGTGTATGGGATATAGCTATGCCAAGATTGGCGCTCGCCCATTTTTTCAGCGCCACGGTGGTGATAACCCACGTCAGGCACACAGTCAACGATTTCCTCCCCATCAAGCTGAAGAATAATACGGAATGCACCGTGAGAGGATGGATGGTTAGGGCCGAGGTTTAAGAACATAAAGTCCTCATTCTCCGTACCGCGTTTCATCCCCCACTCTTCAGGTTTGAATGTCAGCGATTCCATTTCCAGATCCTGTTTCTGCTTTGTCAGCACATAAGGATCGAACTCTGTTGCACGAGCAGGATAGTCTTTACGCAGTGGATGACCTTCCCAATCAGGAAGCATCATAATACGGCGTAAATTTGGATGCCCATTAAAGACAATCCCAAACATATCCCAGACTTCGCGCTCATACCAATTCGAGTTAGGAAAGAGAGATGTAATAGTCGGAACATTAAGATCATTTTCACTTAATGCGACTTTCAGCATGATATCTTTATTACGATCGATTGATATCAGATGATAGAAAACGGAAAAGTCTGCTGCGGGTAAGCCTTGACGATGCGTACGAAGACGCTCATCAAAACCATGCATATCAAACAGCATGACATAAGGTTTTGGTAAAGATTTGAGATATTGTATTACCTCAATAAGTTGTTCCCGTTTTACCCAAACAACTGGCATGCCAGTACGAGTAGGCTGGAACGTAAACGCATCTGGCCCAAATTTCTGACGCAGTTCATTAACGACCTGATCATCAATATGATCGGTCGTTTCCCACGCTGGCCGAGCGCCTTTTTGCGCTATCTGATCGGTCATTTCTATTCACCACAACGTTGATCAGGGTTACTATGATCGCAACACATTGCTCTGGTTACGTCTTAGGCAAAAGCCTTTAAATTTCGTCAGGAGTTCGCAGGTTTTTCACTGCAATACGTTCACCGTGTTTTCTTTCTCGTTCTGATTGCATATTGGCACGGTAAACGCCTTGGTCGCCGACAACCCATGATAATGGGCGACGTTCTTTACCAATGGACTCTTGTAATAACATCAATGCTTGCATGTAAGCTTCAGGGCGTGGTGGACATCCAGGAATATACACATCAACGGGAATAAACTTATCCACACCTTGCACTACTGAATAGATGTCGTACATACCACCAGAGTTTGCACATGCCCCCATAGAGATAACCCATTTAGGCTCTAACATCTGATCGTATAAACGTTGAATGACGGGAGCCATCTTAGTAAAACAAGTACCCGCAACAACCATAAAGTCAGCTTGACGAGGTGATGCACGTAATACTTCTGAACCAAAACGAGCCACGTCATGAACAGCTGTAAATGACGTCACCATTTCAACGTAACAACAGGAAAGACCAAAGTTATATGGCCATAAAGAGTTTTTCCGTCCCCAATTCACAACGTCATGCAACGCATGTTCCAGTTTTCCCATATACACGCTGCGATGAACGTGAGCATCTAATGGGTCACTGACAATTTCCTGTGATTGCAGGGGATAACGGTCATTCTCACCGTTCGGATCAATGCGGGTGAGCGTATAATCCATTTCTAATGCCTCGCTTATTACTGCTGCGGATGTTTGCCGCTGGTTAATCGAACATGGCTTTTACTCGCAGTTTCACGGCGAGAGCGAACAGGTGTCCAATCTAATGCACCTATACGAACCAAATAGAATAATCCAGCTAATAAAATAGCGATGAAGACTGATGCTTCAATAAAGCCTAACCAGCCAACTTCACGAACGGAAACAGCCCAGGCATAAAGAAACAGTGCTTCAACATCGAAAATAACGAAAAACATGGCAACTAAATAGAATTTAGCTGACATGCGCAGACGAGCGCTGCCAACAGAATCAAGACCAGATTCATAAGGAACATGTTTTGCCCTTGCCTGTGCGCGTCCGCCTAAATAGCGGGCACCCAACAACATGAGCGAACATAACCCCAATGCGCCTATGAGGAAGACAGCAAATGCCCAATGATGGGCGATAACTTCGGTGGTTGTAGACATACTCATTGCTTACTCATCAAAGGTGGTGTCAATTAACCAACTCTTATCCGGCGGTTTACACCACATTTCTAATTACGAAAAAAAAGGCGAATTAAACAGACTTGCTAATTAAAGAAATAATAACAGTCTATTTATACCTTTCTTCTTTTTTAGAAAACTTTGCGACAAATCACTCAGTTTTCTATCGCGATTTAACAAATTTAACACTCATTTTTAACACGCAATTACCGGCTAATGCTAAAACGTGTCAGTCAACCGACAAACTTTATGCTAACACGCTTAGTCTAACCGATAATTCGATTTTACTACACCAGTATCTCAGGAAAAACCTGATTCAACACAGGCAAATGTGCCTTATTTTTTTGATCAAACTCACAAAATAGTCGAAAAAATACTTAATCAGTTTAAAATTTATCCAAATTTTAACAAATTAACTTTCTAATATTGTGGCAGAGGTCAAATATCCGTTTAGATTTACTTTTTTATTCTCTTAAAACCTAGACAATCTTTTTATTTGTTAACAAATCCTACAAGTGATTAACCAAGGGGGAAGGTAAACATTTTTTTAACAAGCAATTAAGGTAGTTATGGAATGAAATGTCACAAAGATAAATACATAAAACAACATAATTATTAACATAATGTTATTATTTCAAAAAAGAGCAATAAAAAAACGGAAATAAATGCACTTCATTGCATCTATTCCCGTTTATCATTATTCATCACTATCCAGTTTTATTTGACTCTTTTTTAATCTTTAATTTTTGTGTTTTAACGCTAAAAATTCACACAATTATTAATGTGATTATTCAAGTTCAGTAGAGCTAATATCTTCAGATGCAGTGACAGTATAAGGTGTTTTCTTGTTTTCAATCGCATTGAATACAGTTAATACCGCTTCATTTTGTTCATCCGTGTTACGATACAACCAATATTGTGTTTCAGGTAAACGAGGTAATCCTTCACTTTCACCTAAAATACGTAAATCGGCATTTTGCATTTCAAGTGGACGAGCAGTAATCCCCACTTCTGCATTAACGGCGGCACGAACAGCTGATAAAGAAGCGGCTTCATAAGCAATGCGCCATTGGATCCCGGCATCATCTAGCGTGTTTATTGCTAATTGACGGAATGGGTTAGTTTCATCCATTACAACTAAAGGAATAGGCTCATTCATTTGTAATTGGAAATCTGGCGCACAATGCCATAGCACAGGTGCAGTACGTAACGCTGTACGTGGGTGATGACCAATACGTGCTGTTGTTAATGCTAAATCAATTTCATGATTATCTAGCATCGTCTCAATATATTGAGAGCGCTTAATGCGTACATCAACCGCTAAACGTGGATACACTGACGCGATACGATTTAATAAAAACGGTAATAAAGTATCGACAGAGTCATCAGAAGCACCAATACGTAGCTCCCCTTCTGCATCGCTATACGTTAATGATGCCGTTGCATCATCATTTGCACGCAAAATCTGACGCGCATAACCTAACAGTTGTAGACCATGCTCTGTTAAAAGTTTATTACGACCATGACGGGCGAAAAGCTCTCTGCCCACTAATTGCTCTAAACGTTGCATCTGCTGACTCACAGCAGATTGGGTTCGACATACAGCAGCCGCAGCGGCTGCAAAAGTGTTCAAATCTGCTACAGCTACAAACGTTCTAAGCAGATCGAGGTCGAGATTCATTATCGGACGATTTGCATTAATCATTGTTTATTCTTCACTTATTTTTGATTTTTAAATTACATATACCTGGTGTTTTATATCAAAAGTCTAAAAAAGACTTCCGATTCAGACAGTACTCTACTCTGAAAAGGAGAGCAAAGACATACTGAATACTTTACATTTGTTTCTTATCGTTTACACCTCCTAGATAGAAAGGAATTGCATCTTTTTGTAACAAATTAAATTTTATTATCATTTTAAGTATTCACAAGAAAGAACTGTATACCGTCATCACAAGTTAGACTTGGATCATACTATCTTGCTTTCCTATTAATAAATTTTAACATTTTGAAAATAATTTAAATTATCTTAACTATGCATTCAAGTTTAAGTATCTTCCCCTATAAACTAAATTTAAGATTTAAATTTAATTTATACTTAAACTAATTGATTGCTATCTAATAAAGTAGATTTAACCATATTATTTGAAAATTTAATATATTAAGTCAGATAATACAAATCCGATAAAATTATTCAATAATTGATTATGCAACATTTCGTTTACCTACCTATCACCCAAACTTATTTCTAATCACCACACTAAAAACCACCTTTTCAACAGAATAATATTTCAGTTTATTAATAAAAACCAAAACATAGACCTACCATAAGTAATACAATCAGTCATCAAAATAACATTATAAGAATAAACTGACCTTTTACACCAAAAATTACCTAGCATCTTCAAAAGTTTGTAACGTAAGAGTAGAGTGATAGCACAGTTATTTGCTGGGACAGCCTTTTCATTTATATCTTTCTATATGAATCATCTTTGGCGATAAATGTCGCTAATCGCCACAGTGTTCATCACAGTGTATAGATATGAATCAGACCCTATTAGGTAAACGCGCTATGAATCAGATTAAAAAATCAAACAAACTCGAACATGTCTGTTACGACATTAGAGGTCCGGTTTTGCAAGAAGCAAAACGTCTGGAAGAAGAAGGTAACAAAGTTTTAAAACTCAATATCGGTAACCCGGCACCTTTTGGCTTTGAAGCGCCTGATGAGATTTTAGTAGATGTTATCCGTAATCTACCCAGCTCTCAGGGTTACAGTGATTCCAAAGGGCTATTTTCTGCGCGTAAAGCTATCATGCAGCATTATCAAGCCCGTGATATGCGCGATGTCACTGTTGAAGATATTTATATTGGCAATGGTGTTTCTGAATTAATCGTACAAGCGATGCAAGCCTTATTAAATAATGGCGATGAAATGCTAGTACCTGCTCCAGATTATCCTTTATGGACAGCAGCCGTTTCCCTTTCTGGCGGAAATGCCGTTCATTATATGTGTGACGAGCAACAAGGTTGGTTCCCTGATTTAGATGATATCCGTAGTAAAATTACAAAAAATACCCGCGGTATTGTTATTATTAACCCAAACAACCCAACAGGTGCGGTGTATAGCAAAGAGATTCTGATGGAAATCGTTGAAATAGCACGTCAACATAACCTCATTATCTTTGCTGACGAGATCTACGATAAAATTCTGTATGATGATGCTCAGCATCATTCTATTGCAGCGATGGCGCCCGATTTATTAACTGTAACATTTAATGGTTTATCAAAAACCTACCGTGTTGCGGGCTTCCGTCAAGGTTGGATGGTATTAAACGGCCCTAAAAAACACGCTAAAAGCTATATTGAAGGCCTGAATATGTTAGCGTCTATGCGTTTATGCGCCAACGTTCCGATGCAACATGCCATTCAAACTGCATTAGGGGGTTATCAAAGTATTAGTGAATTTATCCTGCCGGGTGGTCGTTTATATGAGCAACGTAATCGCGCTTGGGAACTGATTAATCAAATTCCGGGGGTTTCTTGCGTTAAGCCAATGGGTGCGCTTTATATGTTCCCTAAAATTGATTTAAATCGCTACAGTATTAAAGACGATCAAAAAATGATCCTCGATTTATTATTGCAAGAAAAAGTGCTATTAGTACAAGGAACAGCATTTAACTGGCCATACCCAGACCATTTCCGTATTGTGACGCTTCCCCGTGAAGATGATTTAGATATGGCAATTCAAAAATTTGGTCGCTTTATTGTGGGTTATCACCAATAAAATTATTCTCTATTTAAATAAAACGCAGTATAACAGCCCGTTATATTGCGTTTTTTATTTTCTTTTTTATTGTCGTTTACATCTGTTAATTATCCACTCACAATAATATCTTCAATCACGCAATTGGGAGATATTATGAGTTACTTTTTTGCCCACCTTTCTCGCTTAAAACTCATTACTCGTTGGCCTTTAATGCGTAACATTCGCCAAGAAAACGTGTCTGAACACAGTTTACAAGTTGCTTTTGTTGCTCATGCGTTAGCGGTGATTAAAAATCGTAAATTTGGAGGTAATGTCAATGCCGAGCGTATTGCATTACAAGCGATGTATCATGATGCTAGCGAAGTGATCACTGGCGATATGCCTACCCCCATTAAATATCACAACCCACAAATTGCGCATGAATATAAAAAAATAGAAAAATACGCACAGCAAAAACTGATTGAAATGTTACCCGAAGAGTTACAAGATGATTTTCGTCCGCTGATCGATGAACAATTACATAGTGAAGAAGAAACCTTTATTGTTAAGCAAGCAGATAGTCTGTGCGCTTATTTAAAATGTCTTGAAGAGTTAGCCGCAGGCAATAGTGAATTTAATTTGGCTAAAAATCGATTAGAAAAAACGCTAGCAGAAAGACATAGCCCAGAAATGGACTATTTTATAAAGGTGTTTGTACCCGGCTTTAGTTTATCGCTGGATGAAATTAGTGAGTAGAAAAAATAAGTGGGTTATTTAAATAAATAACCCACTCTATTATTTATGATTAAAGTTTAATTTGAATTATTAATGTTTTCGATTTTTTTAAAAGAAGAAAAATTCATTTTTCGTTCAGTTATCTCCATATTATTATTCGATTGCAGTAATTCGTCAATATTAAAATCATTTCCTTTTTTCAAAAAATAACCGTTATCTCCTTTAATACTACTATTAGTATTACTTTCGACTGATACTTGCTCAATATTTTTTTGACTTCGAACTACTATTTTATTGAATTTATTATTTTTTACCCTATTACTAATATGTAATTTACTTAAATCTTCTCTTTCTTTTAATATATTATCTTTGTCTTTTTTTTCATTTGTTATTTGGGCTAGAGAGATATTATAAATATCTTCACTTTTAGTTTCTTGAGTTCTAAAAAAATTAGCAATACCATTTTTTATATTACTGATGCTAGATGCTAATTTTTTTAAAATAGATTTCGTTTCTTTGCCATTAACATCAAACTTTGTGTTAATGTTGGTAACATTTGAATTAATATTAATTGTCATATTATACCTTTATCTATAAAATTAATTAATAGATAAAGAATACGCCTTAAACTCAACTCTGTTTTTCAAAAAAAACACACGCATAGTCGACATCTATACAACAAATAAAAAATAACCGACCAATAAATAAAAAACGTCGTTTATTAATTAATAAACGACGTTTCAGCAACATTCAATTATTTAGAATGGGAATAATAGTGGAATTAGGAAAACACTAATCAGCATTACGATTATCGTAAATGGCACACCTATTTTAAGGAAATCAGCAAACTTATAGCCACCCGGCTCAAGAATAAGTGTATTAACAGGGGATGAAACTGGCGTCATAAACGCAGCTGATGCTGCCACACCAATCACCATTGCAAATGGTAATGGAGAAACATTCATTTGATTCGCCGCAGCAATGGCAATGGGCGCCATTAATACCGCTGTTGCGGTATTTGAGATAAATAAACCAATAGTGGCACACAGTACAAATAAACAGACTAGCATCACTTGAGGGCCTGCACTACCCGCAACATCCATTAAGCCATTGACAATCAGCTCTATACCACCTGTTTTTTGTAATGCCGCCGCAAAAGGCATCATACCAACAATTAAAATAATACTTGGCCAATGAATAGAGCGATAAGCACTTTCCATATCAATACAACGGAATTTACCCATTAATAAACAGGCAATAAGTGCCGCAATAAAGTTAGGGACTTCATTCGTTACCATCAATGCCACCATTAACGCTAACGAAAATAATGCATGAGGGGCTTGGGATGAAGCGGGCGCAACAGTTTCAATTTCTGCCGCTAAATTGAGTACAATAAAATTACGAGGTTTAGTTGATAAAATACGGATAAGTTTCCAATCACCAATCACTAATAACACATCACCAAGACGTAATGGCTCATCGACTATTTTACCCGGTAAGGCGTTACCTTCTCGACGAATAGCAACCACATTTAACCCATAGCGAGTACGGAATTTAATCTCTCTTAATGATTTTCCTAATAACTCTGAGTCTGGGTTCATTGAAACTTCAGCAAGCCCTACATCACGAGATTGTTCAGAGAAATATTCACCTCGCAATACCATTGGCTCTAACATCTGTTCACGACAAAACTCTCGTAAATCGACATCACTCGCTGACATATCAACTAATAAAACATCACGCTCTCTTAATTCAGTGCCACCGGTTGCGCTAACCATAACACGCCGAAACCGCCTCCAACGTTCAATACCGACAACATTTGCACCATAACGAGAACGTAAGTGAAGTTCATCCAGTGAATGACCTACTAGCGGGGAACCTTTACGGATCGCTAAACGACGAGCACGCCCTGCTAACTGATAATCACGAATAAGATCGCGGAAAGTACGACGATAAGCTTCTTTTTGCTTACCATTATCGTTATTTCCTAGCCATCGACGTACCACCAGCATATAGAGAATACCTGCGAATAATACAGCGATACCAATAGGCGTAATGGAAAAAAACTGAAAACTGGGTAAACCTTCTCTGACTAATTCACTGTTAACCACCATATTAGGTGGTGTTGCCACTAAGGTCATTAATCCACTAATAAGCCCAGCAAAACCTAATGGCATCATTAAACGACCTGGCGATGTTTTCATTCGAGCAGCAACACTCAATACAACAGGAATAAAGATCGCAACAACCCCTGTTGAACTCATGAAAGCACCTAAACTTGCAACACATATCATTAATAGCACAAGCATTTTAACTTCACTGCTACCCGCAACACGAACTAGCCAATCCCCCATTTGATAAGCCACACCTGTTCTCACTAACCCTT
Organism: Proteus vulgaris; assembly: GCF_033708015.1. NCBI lineage: Bacteria > Pseudomonadati > Pseudomonadota > Gammaproteobacteria > Enterobacterales > Morganellaceae > Proteus > Proteus vulgaris. Next base: position 2,659,101 of record NZ_CP137920.1, read on the forward strand.
CACCAATCACAAAAAGGGCAGCAATAAGTAATACGTTAGGATCGCTAAATCCTATCGTGGCTTCATTTAATGAGAGTGTACCGCTAAGAACGAATGCGATGATGACAAGTAAAGCGACCACATCCATGCGGATTTTGTTGGTCGTAAAAAGGACAATAGCTATCAATAGCAGGCTTAAAACCCATAATAATTCGCTATTCAAAATGGCCTCGATCAGCAATAAGTGAAAACAGGTTAAAACATCAATTCACTACATTGATAAGTAGACCATTTTTACAACAATAAGTCTTCTAGTATGATCAAAGAAAAGACTCTCTTTTGTGCTTTATTACAACCTTTTCAGTTTGTTTTTCAACTTGAATATCATTCAATGATTCAATAATTAAATGAATCTCATTACGGCGAGGAAGAGAAAGAGGTGCATGAACGGCGACGACTTGGCATCCTGCATCTAAACCAGAGTAAATACCCGCAGCTGCATCTTCAAAAACCACACAATCTTGTGGTAATAAACCCAATTTTTGGGCGCCTAAAAGATAAGGTTCAGGATGAGGTTTACCTTTACTAATACATTCCGCTGTCACCCAATACTTAGGTTCAGGAATACCCGATACAGATTGGCGCGTTGAGGCAATAGGAACCGTACCTGATGTGACAATCGCCCATGGAATATTTAAGTCATTAAGGCGATTAATCAATGCAATAGCCCCTGGAAGCGGGGCTAAACCTTCTGTTTGCGTTGACTCTAATTTTTCGAGCCAACGAAACGTTTCTGTTATCTCTTGTTCGCTTGCATTAGGCATAAAATGGCGAATCGACTCAATCGCAGGCTTTCCGTGGATGTAGTCATTAATCTCTTGTGTTGAAACACCAACGCGTTCACCAAATAGTGCCCAACAATGTTCAACAACAGGTAATGAATCAACTAATGTTCCATCAAGATCAAACAGAAAACCTTTACATGTGATTGCCATCTTTTATGCCTACCTTTACCTTACAGTGGTACGTCAACTATGATGTACTTTCGATTACGCATTAAGTATTTGCTGAATTTCAACGACGCTAAGGTGATATTGACGAGGGCATGCTAACCAAACAGCAAGCATTCTTTGGTATTTTTCCCACATGGGTGTTTGAGAGTTAAAACCATGACTACCACTATCGAAATGCGTGTAACGCCCTTCTGTATTCACCATAAAACGCACATAACTAAGATAGCGGGATTCTGTCGCTGCATCAAAGCCTATAAATGCGACACGGCGAGCATCTGGCATCTCTTGTTCTTTTAAATTATCACGAGAAACTTGCAGTGCATGATACATTTCCATGATGTTAATAATGGTACGGCAAGTCTCTTCTGACATTTCATCGAAGTCACGGTCAAGTTCACGTAATTGTAATCCATAGCCACGTTCAATAATTGTCTGATAGCGACGATAACGTTCAGCGTTATCAGGATCCATCATCGTCATCATTTTATATTGATTAGAGAGGATCAGGCGTTGGGCGTGTGTCATTTCCATCATTAATTCTCCAAAGAAATTATTGGAAGGATCATGTCATTAATCAAAAGTATTGAGTAGTACTAACTACGCGTTTTTTGATCTCAACGGGGTAATTCAGATGACAATCATGACAAACGAAGAAGGTAGAACAGATGTTCTACACATCATCAAGAAAAGAACGATCAAGTTGCTTAAAAGCACGTTTTAATAAATGAGCTAAAGAAAGGTACGTCGGCGTTTGTTCAACGGGTGCTAAAGCAATACCTGCTTCTTCAAATTTCTCACGAATTTCATAAAACCAGCGTAATAACGTAGCAGGAAGTGGCGTTGCTGCGCGCTTACCTAACCACCATAACCCTTGCATTGGCAAGCTACACGCAAAGAGTGCTGTGGTAATCGCAGGCCCTAAATTGCCGCCTAATGCGATTTGCCATGTCATTGTAAAAATGGCGATAGGTGGCATATAACGAATACCAAAGCGTGTCGCTTTGACAATACGATTTTCAGGGAAAACAGGCGCTAACTGTTTTTCAACCGGCCAGGTTTTTAAATACTCGTTACCCAAACGAAGCTTCTTAAAAAAGCCGGGGGGAGTCACTGTCGGTTCGCTCATAATGACCTCAATCAATTTCTTCTGTAACTTTTAAAAAATATCTATAAAGAATAAAAATCTTTTAGTAGAATTAAGTATATTTTGTCTTTGTTGCCTTTACTCTGTATCCTGTGCCCATTCTAAAGGTTTGTGGCAATAAAGCGCTATATTTTGTTTGCCGGCGTGATTTTCAACCCTTTTCGCCGATTTTAACGCGAAAAGCTAATGGGTGAATAAAAATCGTCCAATTAATGATTGGCAACTATAATTAGCATCAAGTTTTTTACTTTAAGCATGATGCGCGTCATTAATGTCATCATAGGAATGCGATAGGCTTTTATGATTGACGTTTTATTAACCACCGTCTTTATAATATAAAAGACACTACGACAACAAGATAAATAGGTAATTCCATGTCAAGTAAGCTGGTGCTGGTACTGAACTGCGGTAGTTCTTCTCTTAAATTTGCAATTATCAACCCAGAAAATGGTGAAGAATTCCTGTCAGGTTTGGCTGAATGCTTCAACCTTCCTGAAGCCCGTCTGAAGTGGAAAATGGATGGCCAGAAACACGAAGCTGCGTTAGGCGCAGGCGCTGCTCATAGCGAAGCATTAAACTTCATCGTAAATACTATTCTGGCTCAAAAACCAGAACTTTCTGCACAAATCGCGTCTATTGGTCACCGTATTGTTCACGGTGGCGAAAAATTCACTAAATCTGTCGTGATCACTGACGAAGTTATCAAAGGTATTGAAGCAGCTATTCCATTTGCACCATTGCATAACCCAGCTCACCTTATTGGTATTGAAGAAGCGCGTAAAGCATTCCCTCATTTAATTGAAAAAATGGTTGCCGTTTTTGACACCGCTTTCCATCAAACAATGCCAGAAGAAGCTTATTTGTATGCTCTGCCATACAGCTTATATAAAGATCACAGCATCCGTCGTTACGGCGCTCACGGAACTAGCCATTTCTACGTTTCTCGTGAAGCCGCTAAAATGTTAAATAAACCTGTTGATGAACTGAACGTAATCACTTGCCACTTAGGTAATGGGGGTTCCGTTTCTGCTGTTGTTAACGGTAAATGTGTTGATACCTCTATGGGTCTGACGCCATTAGAAGGCTTAGTAATGGGTACTCGTAGTGGTGATATTGATCCTGCTATCGTGTTCCATTTACATGACACGTTAGGTATGAGCGTTGAAGACATCAACAAACTGCTGACTAAAGAATCAGGTCTGTTAGGTTTAACCGAAGTCACTAGTGACTGCCGTTATGTTGAAGATAACTACGACACTAAAGCTGATGCTAAACGTGCAATGGACGTTTACTGCCATCGTTTAGCGAAATACATCGGTTCTTATTGCGCACTGATGGAAGGTCGTTTAGATGCGATTATCTTTACTGGTGGTATCGGTGAAAACGCCGCAATGGTACGTGAATTATCGCTGAAAAAACTGGCTCTGTTAGGTTTTGAAGTTGATCATCAACGTAACTTAGATGCACGTTTCGGTAAATCAGGCACTATCACTACCGATAACAGCCGTCTTGCTGTTGTTATCCCAACTAACGAAGAGTTAGTTATCGCTCAGGACGCAAGTCGCCTGACCGCTTAAGTTCTTTGATGTACTGCCAGTATAATACTGGCAGTACTGTTTTACATAACGAGCAACCGATATTTAAAGAGGTTTCCGTGTCCCGTACAATTATGCTAGTCCCAACTGATACACGCGTAGGTTTAACCAGCGTCAGCTTGGGTGTTATCCGTTCTATGGAACAAAAAGGCGTTCGCCTTAGCGTGTTCAAGCCAATTGCACAACCTCGTGTAAAAGGCGCGTTAGATCAGACAACCGCGATTATCCGCTCTCACTCCACTATTCAATCATCAGAACCTTTAAACATGGATTATGTTGAGTCCCTACTCAGCTCAAACCAAAAAGATGTTTTGATGGAAGAAATTGTTGCTAGATACCATGAAAACACCGCTGATGCAGAAGTTATTCTCATTGAAGGTTTGGTACCTATGCGTAAGCACCCTTTTGCACAATCATTAAACTATGAAATAGCAAAAACATTAGGTGCTGAAATTGTTTTCGTTACTGCATTAGGTAACAACACGGTTGAACAGCTAAAAGAGCGTATCGAATTTGCTCGTGCTGAATTCGGCGGTGTAAAAAACCAAAATATCACAGGCGTTATTGTTAACAAACTAAATGCCCCTGTTGATGATCAAGGCCGTACTCGCCCTGACTTATCTGAAATCTTTGATGATTCAAGTAAGGCGATTATCTCTAATGTCGATTTAAAAACCATCGAAAAAAATAGCCCACTGCCTTTACTGGGTTGCATTCCATGGAACTTCGATTTAATTGCCACTCGTGCAACAGATATGGCAAAACACTTAAATGCGACTATCGTCAATAAAGGCGATATTGAAACCCGTCGTATTAAGTCTGTGACTTTCTGTGCCCGTAGCATTCCACACATGTTAGAGCATTTCCGTCCAGGTTCACTTTTAGTGACTTCAGCGGATCGCCCTGATGTATTAGTTTCAGCATGTCTTGCAGCAATGAATGGCGTTGAAATTGGTGCAATTCTACTAACAGGTGGCTACCAAATCGATGCACCAATCAAACAACTTTGTGAACGTGCATTCGAAACTGGTTTACCTATCTTTATGGTTAACGCAAATACTTGGCAGACCTCTTTAAATCTGCAAAGCTTTAGCTTAGAAGTACCTGCTGATGACCATGAACGTATTGAAAAAATTCAGAACTATGTTGCTCAACATATCAATTCACAATGGATTGATTCACTAACCGCTAACTCTGAACGCCCTAACCGTTTATCACCACCTGCATTCCGTTATCAATTAACAGAATTAGCACGTAAAGCGAAAAAACGTATCGTTTTACCAGAAGGTGACGAACCACGTACAGTTAAAGCCGCAGCGATTTGTGCTGATCGTGGTATCGCAACTTGCGTACTGTTAGGCGATCCTGAAGAAATTCGTCGCGTAGCAACCGCACAAGGCGTTGAATTAGGTACAGGTATTGAGTTAGTCAATCCTAAAGAAGTCCGTGAAATCTATGTACCTCGCTTAGTTGAACTACGCAAAAACAAAGGGATGACAGAAGTTGTTGCTCGTGAACAGTTAGAAGATAACGTTGTTCTCGGCACATTAATGTTAGAAAAAGGCGAAGTAGATGGTCTGGTTTCTGGTGCTGTTCATACGACGGCTAACACTATTCGCCCACCATTACAGTTAATTAAAACTGCGCCAGGTAGCTCATTAGTGTCTTCTGTGTTCTTTATGCTGTTACCAGAACAAGTTTATGTTTATGGTGACTGTGCAATTAATCCAGATCCAACAGCAGAACAACTGGCTGAAATCGCAATTCAATCTGCAGATTCTGCAATTGCATTCGGTATCGACCCTCGCGTTGCGATGATCTCTTATTCTACGGGTAACTCTGGTGCTGGTAGCGATGTAGAGAAAGTGCGTGAAGCGACACGTTTAGCACAAGAAAAACGTCCTGATCTGATGATTGATGGTCCTTTACAATATGACGCAGCCGTTATGGCTGACGTTGCTAAATCTAAAGCGCCAAATTCACCTGTTGCAGGTAAAGCGACTGTGTTTATCTTCCCTGATCTGAACACCGGTAACACCACTTATAAAGCGGTACAACGTTCAGCTGACTTGGTTTCAATCGGACCAATGTTACAAGGTATGCGTAAACCCGTAAATGACCTTTCTCGTGGTGCATTAGTCGACGATATCGTCTACACCGTTGCGTTAACAGCAATTCAAGCTAGCCAACAAGAAAACGCATAATTATTGAAGTTCGTTTCAAATAGAAAAACGCCAGATAATTAATTTCATCTGGCGTTTTTTATTCTACAGATTTCCTATTTAACTCACTTCGAACTTATTTCAACGTCGATTTTGTCTCCTTTATAAAGGAAAGACAAATAAAATCACACATATAAACACCCGATATAAAAACAATTAACACATTGATTTTAATTACTTATTTATGTCTTTGTTATTCAGAAAAAGATGGGAATGAGGTGCGTTTCTGTTAGTATGCGGGTGGGTGCTTGGATCATTTTGGTTCAAGCATTAACGAGAGCCAAAAAGACGAAAGCCCCGAATTTTAATTTACTAAAATCCGAGGCAGTCTCAAAACCGACAACTTGATTCTGTCTCCTTTAAAAAGGAGTGTCAAGAGAAATGGCTAAATTTGCCCTGATAGGGCTGATTGCTGTCTGTGTGACAGCACTGTGTTTATCATTACTGAAGCATGAAAGACTATGCTCTTTCAATATTCGTAGTGGTCATACAGTAGTTCAAGCGACTTTATCTTGCGATAAATAGCTTTGTGGGGGAAATTCCCCCACAATTTCTCTCAAAAAAGTTGTTGCGATTGGTGATCACAAGCACCCTACTTTAAACAATCATATCACTTGCGTTCAATACTAATGCTAGTGCTTTATATTAAAATTTCTCATAAATGCATATTAATGCAATGGTTATTAGAAACAAACAGGTGAGCTAATAAATTATTGTCTATTCTATTTATAAGATGGTAAGAAAGAATAGGACGATAGCATTATGAAAATATCACATTTCTATCTATGGATAGTATTCATCATACTCACAATATTGGCTCTTTACTTTACTGTACTCGGAGGGTATTTAGTTTCATTAGCAGGATCGCCTTTTTATCTCTTTACCGGTGTCATGCTTCTTATTATTGCAGTTTGCTTTCTAAGTCGAAAGAAAAGCACCCTATTACTCTTTAACTTTCTATTTTTAATAACGATTGTCTGGAGTATCTGGGAGTCAGGATTTGATTTTTGGGCACTCGCCCCTCGCTTAGATATTATTTTTATTCTAGGCTTACTCCTTATTCCTTTCACACTCAATAATAATGTTTACACTTGTCGTACCAATAAAATTGGCTTATTCACACTATTAGCCACTACACTTATCATTATATTAGGTAGTTCACTAACCGATCCTCATGCCATTAATGGTCAATTTACACAACAACAGCCCACCAACTCTATATCTCCTATCGGAGTAAATGATAATGACTGGCCTGCTTATGGCAGAACGCAAGCCGGAATACGCTATTCACCATTAACTCAAATCAACAGTGATAATGTTGATAAGTTAGTTGAGAAATGGACTTTTCATACCGGTGATGAAAAAAGGGCTAATGATGCCGTTGAGATAACCAACGAAGTTACGCCTATAAAAATTGAAGATAATCTCTTTCTATGTACACCTCACCAATATTTAATTAGCTTAGATCCCGCAACAGGTAAAGAGAAGTGGCGTTTTGATTCTAAATTGCAATATAACAAAAGCTTCCAGCATATGACTTGCCGAGGGGTTGCCTATTATAATCAAAATAATAGTGCCGAATTTGCCAAAAGCCTCGACGTTCGCCAACCAAGCATATCAGATGAATGTCCTGAAAAAGTCTTTCTTCCAGTCAATGATGGCCGCCTAATCGCAGTTAATGCGCAAACGGGTAATGCATGCCGTGATTTTGGTCAGAATGGAGAAATCAATCTGTTAGCTTCTATGCCTTATGCTTATTTGGGTGGATATAACCCAACATCTCCCCCTATCGTCACTGGTAATACTATTATTATTGGTGGCTCTGTTACTGATAACTTATCAACTCAAGAGCCTTCTGGTGTGATCCGTGGCTATGATGTTAATAGCGGAAAATTAATATGGGTATTTGATACTGGCGCAGAAGATCCCAATGCGATGCCAGGTAAAGAGACTCAATTTGTTCATAACTCCCCTAATGCATGGGCGCCTTTAGCTTATGATGCACAAACGGATGTGGTCTATATTCCGACAGGAGTAGGTACACCCGATATTTGGGGAGGCGATCGTCATCCATTAAAAGAGCGTTACGCTAATTCAGTTTTAGCACTAAAAGGATCGACAGGTGAGCTATTGTGGCATTTCCAAACCACCCATCATGATTTATGGGATATGGATGTTCCTTCGCAACCATCAATGGTTGATATCAAAACTGATAAAAATGAAACAATACCTGCCATTTATATCGTCACGAAAACAGGGAATGTGTTTGTTCTTGATAGAAGAGACGGTACACCTATTGTTCCTGTGACAGAAAAACCGGTTCCTACTAGTGTCAAATATGGTCCACAAACACAAGGTGAGCATTACTCACCCACTCAGCCTTTTTCAGCACTTAATTTAGCACCAAAAAATAAGTTGCAAGGTTCAGATATGTGGGGCGGCACAATGGCAGATCAGCTGTTATGTCGTATCGCTTTCCATCAGCTAAATTATGAGGGAATTTATACACCACCATCAGAAAACGGTACGCTTGTTTTTCCTGGTAACCTCGGTATTTTTGAATGGGGCGGTATTTCTGTTAATCAAGATAGACAAGTCGCGGTAATGAATTTTATTACCTTGCCTTTTATCTCAAAACTTTATTTAAAAGATCCTCAAGACAGTCAAGTAATTGGTGGAGGCCACGGAGAGCAAGGTTTACAACCCATGACGGGAACCCCTTATAGTGTTGATATTCATCCATTCTTATCACCACTTGGATTACCTTGTAAACAACCCCCTTGGGGATTTGTTGCTGGTGTTGATTTAACAAAAAATGAGCTTGTTTGGCAACAACGATTTGGCACCATTAGGGATAGTTTGCCTAATTTAGTGGAGTTACCACCATTAAAAATTGGTGTTCCTGGGCTAGGAGGCGCTATCTCAACCGCAGGTAATGTGATGTTTGTTGCTGCTTCTCAGGATAATTATATTCGAGCATTTAATGTGACGAATGGCAAAATGTTATGGGAAGCACGATTACCCGCAGGTGGACAAGCAACGCCAATGACCTACTCTATTGGAGGTAAGCAATATGTGGTCATTATGGCCGGCGGACATGGTTCATTTGGTACTAAAATGGGCGATAGCTTAGTGGCTTATGGGTTACCTGATAATTTATAGCTTTAAATTATCAATAATATCAGGCGATTGATATTTTCAATCGCCTTTTTATTATTTGGTAATACTCACAACCTCGTTTAATCCACTAATACCCGTTGATTGGTTGCTCCCCATAAAATTGACATTTCGGTAAACAATGCACCACTGATATCTTCAATTTCTTCTGCGGTAATTTCGCTATTACCTTGTTTGCCAAAAAATACAACTTCATCACCTGGTTTGATATTGTTAAGATCTGTAATATCAACCATAACGGTATTCATTGATGTTTTCCCTAAAACAGATACACGTTGCCCTGCAATTAAAGCATGCCCAGCATTACTAAAAACACGACGATAACCATCTGCATAACCGACAGGGATATTGGCTAGGACAGAGTCACGTTTAAGTGTGTAAGTACGGTCATAACCCACTGTATTACCTTTAGGATAATAATTGATTGATGCAATATTTGATTTAAAGGTCATCACACGTTTGTAGTCTGTACTTGCAATCGTATCACCATAGAAAATTCCGCCTACACGCACCATATCTAGCCATGATTCAGGTACGGTAATTGTGGCAAATGTATTTGCCATATGCAGAGTGACATCTTTACGATTTAACCCAGTAACATCCAATATTTTTTGTGATTGCTGTTTAAAACGAGCAAGATCTTCTTTTACTTTATTAGCATCTTCTTCAGGGTAGTGAGACATAATACCAACCACTTTCAGGTTAGTTAATTGAGCTATTTGCTTCGCCTCTTCAAGCCCTGCATTGTTATTAACTTCTAAGCCATTACGAGACATACCACCTGAATTTAAGGCAAGATGAATAGCGATCACTTTATTTTGTTGTTTAGCAATGGCGTCTAATTTTTTCGCCATATCTAAATTACCAATCAGTTCTTCTACGTTATAGCTTGTCGCCTGAGCCATTTCTTGCTCTGTGGCATTACGTACACGCATTAACCGACCTTGAAATCCTAGATCACGCACTTCTTTTAGCTCTTGGTTATTTGTTACACCAATACATTGCACATTATTTTCAATCATTACCGGTGCAACGAGTGATAAATCGTGACCATAAGCATCTCCTTTTAATACTGCACAAAGCGAAGATTTATCGCCTAACAGCGATTGGACTTTTCTCACATTAAAATCAAGCGCACTACGTGAGATTTCAATCCATGAGTTATTCACGATTGCAGGTTGAACCTGAGCCGTTTGAGTCACGGGTGGATTATGATTAACGGGTTGTTGGCAAGCAGTGATAACAAAAAGTGGTAACAACGCAAGATATCGAATACCAAAAGACATCTTATTTTTCCTTAGTGATTGTGATGTAAACCTATTTTTATAATTAATTAGGTACGAAAATATACACACAGTGAATATTCACTCAGGATGATAGCATTATTATTCACAAAATAAACATATAAATTCATATAAAAATTTTGTAAAAAAAACGCCCCAATGAATTAATTTCAATGAGGCGTCTCTATATCTTAATTCTTTAAACAATCAGCGAACAATAATACCTAGCAGAATACCGATAACACCGAAATCTGCGTCACTAAATGTGGTGTTCGCAATACCAATATCGCCCAATACAGGTAAAAGGAATACTGGTAAGAAGGTAATTAATAAACCTTGAACGAATGCGCCTAAAATAGCACCACGGCGTCCACCAGTTGCATTACCAAATACCCCTGCGGTTGCACCCACAAAGAAGTGAGGAACAACACCCGGAATGATGACGGTCCAATCTAAGGCATATAGAATAAACATGCCAATAACACCTGCTGCAAAGCTACTTAAAAAACCCACTAATACTGCATTGGGTGCATAAGGAAATACAACAGGGCAATCTAAAGCGGGCTTGGCATTAGGGACTAATTTATCTGAAATCCCTTTAAATGCAGGAACGATCTCAGCAATAACCATACGTACACCTTGCAGAATAATATAAACACCTGCCGCAAAGGTTATAGATTGCATCAATGAGAACATAAACCAGTTTTTACCACCACTGACTTCACGAACAAAGGTATCGCCCGCAAATAAACAAGTAATGATAAAAATAATGCCCATAGTAAAAGCAATAGCAACGGGTGTGTCACGTAAAAAGAGTAAGCTTTTAGGCACATTCATCTCTTCTGTTGAATGCTCTTTATTTCCCAATTTACTCCCAATAAAACCAGCAACAACATAAGAGATCGTTGAGAAGTGCCCTAATGCCACATCATCAGAACCCGTAATTTTTTTCATATAAGGGTGTGCAATGGCGGGGAAAAACACCATTGAAACCCCAACAACTAATGAACCTACCGCAACTAATACAGTGCCTTCTAAGCCCGCGGTCGCCAAAATAACCGCCACCATCATCGACATAAATAATGTATGATGACCCGTTAAGAAAATAAATTTCCACGGTGTTAAACGTGCAATTAAGATATTAATCAACATGGCAAAAAACATAATTAATGCCATCTCTTTACCAAAGCTTTTTTGTGCAATAGAGACAATTGCCTCATTATTAGGCACTACACCTTGAATACCGAATGCATGTTGGAAAATCGTTGAAAAATCACCTAATGAGTTAATAACAAGACCAGCACCAGCACCTAAAATAACAAAACCCATAATGGTTTTTACGGTACCTTTAATACATTCTGTAACCGGTTTTTTTTGGGCAATTAAACCAATCAATGCGATCAAACCAACTAAAATAGCAGGCTCTGAAAGCACATCACTCATTAGAAAGCGGAAAAAGTCCATGATAGGCTCCTTATAACGCGCCTAATTCACGTAACGCGACTGAAAGCTTCTCTTTCATCGCCACTTTATCAATCATGTTATCCAATGAAACAACCTTGCCATTTACCGCTTGTGAATTGAGTTGCTCTGCAATATCACGTGTACCTACATAGATATCACTTGGTGTACCTTTTGCAGAACCGAGATCAACATGATCCACTTCTGCATTCACAGAAAGATCTTTTAGGATGCTTTTAATGCTCATTTCCATCATTAAACTACTGCCTAAACCATTTCCACACACAACTGTAATTTTCATGATATTCCCCTTGGTAATTTAAATTGTCATTAATAGTTGTTGATAACGGCTAATACATCCGCTTTGCTTTTTGCATTAAATAGCTTTTGAATATCGGTATCGTTATCAAAAAGTTCGGCTAATTTCACAATGGCATTAATATGGCTATCGTTATCTGTTGCAGCCAACACAATCAATAATTTCACAGGATCGTTTTCATTTGCACCAAACTCAACACCTTGCTCAATAATGGTTAAAGCAAGTGAAAGTTGATTAACGCCATCTTCGGGACGCGCATGAGGCATCGCAATTCCTGGACCTAATACATAATATGGCCCTATTTTCTCGTGTGATTTGTAAATTGCATCGATATAACGAGGTTCAATACAACCGTTATCAATTAATGGCTGGCACGCCACTTTAACGGCTTCTCGCCAATCGCTAACGTTTGGAACCACTTGCACCACATCAGGTGTTAATAACGTTTTAAGCATACTTGTCACCTCGATAAGACTCTCTTTGAGCTTCGTTATTAAGGATAGTAATCATTAATGGTAGCGCTATCTAGATAGTTCATTCGTAATTGTGATAGCGCTATCATTTTAATGAAATGTTAATTGCAGAAAATGTCAACAATTGACACTGTATTGTTTCAGCATAATAGGAAGATTTCAGGTAGGATCTGCGGTTAATAAAATAGGCTACGCAAGCATAATTACAAATGATCAAAACACGTAAGCGCCGAAATACAGGTCGCGTCACATTACAAGATGTCGCTAAACTCGCAGGAGTCGGATCCATGACCGTCTCTCGTGCATTGCGAACCCCTGAATTAGTTTCTGATAAGTTACGAGAAAAAGTTAATCAAGCCGTAGAAGAGCTTGGCTATATTCCGAATGCCTCTGCGGGTGCTTTAGCTTCAGCACAAAGTCATATTATTGCGGTACTGCTACCTTCTTTTACAGATAGAGCCAGTGCTGATTTTATGCAGTCTTTACAACAAATACTCAATCGCCATCAGTATCAAATTTTAGTGGGTTGCTATGAGCATCAGCCTCATAAAGCCAGTGGTGTGATTAATATGCTATTACAAAGTAATCCTGCCGCATTAGTTGCCTTTGGTTCACAGCTTAGTCCAACTCATTTTTTACATATCAGTAACGCTAATGTCCCTGTTGTCAGTGTTGCCAGCCAATCAGATGAACAAGCGGCTATTAGTATTGATTGTTCTTATGAGCAAGCTGCATATGATTTAACAAATCATTTAGTCACCCAAGGAAAGCGTTGTATTGGCTATATTGGAGCGTTACAAGGACAACGTCTGCACCACCAGCAAATAACAGGTTGGTCACGAGCGTTACTCAAAAATTATTTAAATGCTGAGCAAAGTGTTACTACGCCTGATCCCGCATCTATGGCATATGGTCGGCAAGCATTAACCGAAATTTTATTGCGCCAACCCGAACTAGATGCGGTTATTTGTAGCCATGAGAGTATTGCACTAGGTATGATTTTTGAGTGTCAACGTCGATTAATTAAGATCCCACAAGATCTGGCTATCGCATGTTTAGAAGGCTCTGAAAATAGCAATCAAATATCGCCTTCTCTCACCTCAATTCGTTTTGATTATCACAAAATGGGAAAAGAGGCAGGAAAACATCTGATAGCACTTTTACAACGTTTAAGAGACGAAGATGATAACGCTATATTCGAAGATACCGTTATCAACTATGCTTATCGATTTGAATTAGGACAAAGCGCCCCTTAGTCTACGGTTTCTCTCTTTTCTAGGCGTGTACTGTTATTACGTGTTAACCAAAGAGAAAGGGCTTTTAATGAATCAGGCGTAAATTCATCACAGCGCTCAGTAATTTCAGAGGGAGTTAGCCAACACACTTCCTCAATTTCTTCTGCTTGCAGCGCGAAAGGTCCATGAGAAACACAGCTAAACAAGCTTCCCCACACACGGCAACTTTCATCATCATAATAAAATTGACCATGTTCAGCAAAAGGAACCCCTGCAATACCCAACTCTTCTTCTGCTTCACGACGCGCACTTTCAAGTAAATTCTCACCTTGTTGAACCACACCACCCGCAGTAGCATCTAACCAACCAGGATAAAAATCTTTTATTTCCGTTCGACGTTGCGCCAAGATTTTGCCCATCCCATCATGAACAACGATATAAGTTGCTCTATGTCTAAGATTTTCAGCTCGCATTTGTTGACGTGTTGCTTGTGCAACGACTTCATTTTTATCATCAACAATATCAACCCATTCAACCAATGCCGTCTTTTCTTGTTCCATCCTCAACAAACCTTTTTTAACCGATACTAAACGATCGTAATTTTTATCCTGAATATACCAAAATCACTATTTTTCACCACTACAATAATCATACGTAACTTGTTTTATCCATCTTGCGCTTTTTTGCTTTTTATGTTGTTAGAAGGCAGACTGTGATTATCTAGTGTATTGAGTGCCTACTTTATTTTGGAGCTTTTAATGATTGACTTATATTATGCGGATACCCCAAATGGCCAAAAAATAACGCTTTTTCTTGAAGAAACGGGCATACCTTATCAGTTACATCGCATCGATATTAGTAAAGGTGATCAATTTAAACCTGAATTTTTAGCTATTTCTCCCAATAATAAAATTCCCGCTATTGTAGATAACACCCCTATTGATGGTGGTGAACCTATCTCTATTTTTGAATCAGGTGCTATTCTTATCTATCTAGCCGAAAAAAGTGGTAAATTGCTCAGTCAAAATTTACGAGAAAAAACAACACAACTGCAATGGCTATTTTGGCAAGTGGGTGGATTTGGTCCCATGTTGGGACAAAATCATCACTTCACCCGCTATGCCACAGAAAAAGTGCCTTATGCTATTAAACGTTATACTGAAGAAACACAGCGTCTATACAGCGTATTAGAGAAAAGGTTAGCGCAATCACCTTATCTTGGTGGAAAAGAGTACAGCATTGCGGATATCGCCACATATACATGGGCTCGTCTGCACGATCACCACAATATTGATTTGGCGAATTATCCAGCAATTAATAAATGGCTAAACAACATTAACCAGCGCCCAGCAACGAAAAAACTCTTTGGTTAATATAAGAAATTCATATATCAGGATGATAGTTATTCTTTATCAAGCAAGCAGATCAGGAGGATTGTGATGAAAATACTTATCACTGGTGGTACAGGGTTAATTGGCAAAGCATTAGTTTGTGAGCTCGCACTCGCTGATAACGATATTACGGTGCTTTCTCGTTCACCTCAAAAAGTTTATTCGCATTTTTGTAATGAAATCACCTGTTGGACTCAGCTCAACGATAAACAAAATCTTAATGAATTTGATGCCGTTATTAATCTTGCTGGAGAGCCTATTGCTGATAATCGTTGGACGCCTTCTCAAAAGCAAAAACTGGTTAATAGCCGTTGTCATTTAACCCAAAAATTGGTTGATTTGATTAAGGCTAGTGAGTCTCCTCCAGCGGTTTTTATTTCTGGCTCCGCAGTCGGTTTTTATGGTGATCAACGTGATACACGAGTCACAGAAGAGACGCCAGCAAATCCTGAATTTACTCATGAGCTTTGTGCAAAATGGGAACGGATCGCCCTTGAAGCTCAAACACCATTAACTCGTGTTTGCTTGTTGCGTACAGGGATCGTACTTTCAACCCTTGGTGGTGCACTGCCTAAAATGAGCAAGCCTTTTAAATTAGGATTAGGTGGTAAATTGGGAAGCGGAAAACAGTATATGCCGTGGATCCATATTGATGATATGGTTAGTGCAATTATTTTCTTGCTTAATACTCAAGATGCTAAAGGTGCTTTTAACTTAACAGCGCCTAATCCTGTACAAAATAAAGAGTTTACTCGCTTATTAGGAAAAACGTTTCATCGCCCAGCCTTAATGACCGTACCTGAAAGTATATTACGTTTAATTATGGGAGAAAGTGCCACATTGGTGTTAGGTGGGCAACAGGCAATCCCAGAAAAGCTACTTAATGCTGGCTTTGAATTTCGCTACCCTCATTTAGAAGAGGCACTAAAAGATATTATAACCACAGGAAAATAATCTCTTTTTATTTGGAATAGATATTCTACCTAATAAATACTCTAAATAATTCAAGATGTAGCTAGGCGACAAGTAAATGAGTCGCTAGGAGCATACACTAGTATGTCACTAGTGCGAATGAACTCAGTCAACAACGCTACACCTTGAAGTATGACGAACATACTTAACGAGTGGGCTTATCACCCTCCCACCGTTGAAACAAATCGTCAGGCAACTCAATCTCAAACTGATCAAGTACACGATTCACCGTTTGATTAACAATATCATCAATCGTTTTGGGCTGAAAATAAAATGCCGGTACTGGTGGCATAATCACAGCACCTAACTCAGCAGCTTGCGTCATTAATCGCAAATGACCTAAATGCAGTGGCGTTTCACGCACACATAGCACTAATTTACGTCCTTCTTTTAAGACCACATCCGCCGCACGAGTGACTAAGGTATCTGTATAGCTATGAACAATACCTGACAAACTTTTGATTGAGCAAGGTAATATGACCATTCCATTGACTCGGAATGAGCCTGAAGAGATCGATGCGCCAATATCGCGATCGTCATAAATCACATCCGCTAAAGCATGAATATCTTTTAGCGAATAATCTGTTTCTAATGAAATAGTACGGCGTGCAGCTTGGCTAATCACTAAATGTGTTTCAACTGACGGCACAGATTTTAGTATTTCTAATAAACGTATACCGTAAATTGCACCACTAGCACCTGTTAGCCCAACTATCAGCTTTTTCATTATAATCCTCAGAATATATACCTTTGTTAATCATTATGATGATTAACCCTCAAAAAACAAGCGTCGATGCAGAACACACTGGCATCGACGCTTTATAAGGGAGATATCTTACCGAAAAATTAGCCTTCGTTATAGATTTCCAAATTTTCTATTTCATTCTGATCACGAATTTTATGTTCATCATCACGACGTAGATTTTCTAAATAATCTAAATAATCTTGATCAATATCTTTCGTGATATAAACACCATCAAATACAGAACATTCAAACTGATTGATATCAGGGTTTTCTTCTTGTACTGCGGCGATTAAATCAGTGAGATCTTGGAAAATAAGCCCATCAGCACCAATTAATTTACGAATTTCATCCACTTCACGTCCATGAGCAATAAGCTCATTGGCATTTGGCATATCAATTCCATATACATTGGGGAAGCGAACTTCTGGCGCTGCTGAAGCAAAATAAACTTTCTTCGCGCCTGCTTCTCTTGCGAGTTCGACAATTTGCTCTGACGTTGTACCACGTACTATAGAATCATCAATCAACAGAACATTTTTATCACGAAACTCTGCGCGATTAGCATTCAGTTTACGTCTAACAGACTTACGACGCTCTTGCTGCCCCGGCATAATAAAGGTACGACCCACATAGCGATTTTTTACAAAGCCTTGGCGATAAGGTTTATTAAGAATATGGGCAATTTCTAACGCAATATCACAAGATGTTTCAGGAATGGGGATCACAACATCAATCTGTAAATCATCCCACTCTTTGGCAATTTTAGCGCCTAATTTCTGTCCCATACGTAAACGTGCATTATAGACTGAAATTTTATCGATAAAAGAATCAGGGCGAGCAAAGTAAACATACTCAAATAAACAAGGCATTAACTGTGGATTTTCGGCACATTGACGCGTAAAAAGTTGCCCTTGCTCTGTGATATAAATCGCTTCACCCGGTGCAACATCGCGTAAAAACTCAAAACCTAAAGTATCAAGCGCAACACTTTCAGATGCGACCATATATTCATAACGCCCCCCTTCTAAGGTACGTTTACCCAAGACTAAAGGACGAATACCAAAAGGATCACGAAAAGCTAACAAACCATGACCAATGATTAATGCAACACAAGCATAAGCACCACGGAGTTTTTTATGCATTGCCGCAACGGCTGCAAAAATATTATCAGGCTCAAGTGGAAAATGGTCAAAACGGTCTAATTCATATGCCAATACATTAAGCAAGATTTCAGAATCAGAGGTGGTATTGATATGGCGACGCGCTGTTTCAAATAATTGGCGACGTAATAAATGCGCATTGGTTAAATTACCATTGTGCGCTAACGTAATACCAAAAGGTGAATTCACATAAAAAGGCTGCGCTTCTGATGCACTAGAACTACCCGCTGTTGGATAACGGACATGCCCTATCCCGATAGTACCTTTTAAACGCAACATATGACGGGTTTCGAACACATCTTTAACCAGTCCGTTCGCTTTGCGAAGACGGAAACCGTTGTTACCGTCTATCGTTGCAATGCCTGCTGCATCTTGACCTCGGTGTTGTAACACCGTTAACGCATCATAAATTGATTGGTTTACTGGATTAGCTCCAGCGATACCGACAATACCGCACATGAATAGATCCTCATCAGCCAGACGGAGAGGTTATATTCTCTCCGACACGAAACTTGACGCATTTTGTAGGTAGTCAAAGAACCACCTAATAATATGGTTGAATTGAGGAATAAGCTCAGAACGTTGCCAATCAGCGCTATCTGCCATAGGTGTAAATGCGCCTAAAACAAACAGTAATGCTGAGACTATCAGCACGCCTCTTAAAGCCCCGAAACAGACCCCCAATACACGATCTGTACCTGATAACCCTGTGCGTTGAACAAGAGAGCTAATCACATAATTCACAACAGCACCAACAATCAGTGTCGCAATAAATAACGTGACTATTGCAATCCCGTTACGAACCAGCTCATCTTCAAACCGGGTAAAATAGACGGCAAGATAAGGATAAAACTGACTAGCAACAAAGAAACCACAACCCCAGGTGATGAGTGACAATGCTTCACGAACAAAGCCACGGATCAGGCTCACTAATGCGGAAAAACCAATAATGGCAATGATGGCGTAATCTATCCAGACCATAAATTCTTTATCCAATAATGATGCTCCGCATTAATACGGAAGCATTCTAACAGAAAACGAAAACGTTTGCGTAATGCTAATTTTCGCTAATTTCAAAATAATTTACGGCGATATGAAAAATCATAATCGCCGCAATAAGTTAACGCTTTGTTACACAACTCATCTGATGACTCGTTTAGAAAAAATTAAGGCTTATATGCCCTTACCTCACCTTGTAAGCCCGTAAGCTCTTTTAAATGAGGCAGAATAGCCTGTAATTCTGACTTAGATGCACTAGGACCAATGTAAATTCGAGTCACTTGCCCTGAAACGGGGCGTGCGGGTATGGTATATACGGGATAACCTGAGAAATGCATTTTAGCAATAATCTCTTCTACCTTCGCCGCATTTTTCAATGCACCTAATTGAACAACCCAAGCCTCTCCCTTCGGTGGCTTAGTTTCTTGTACTGGTGGTGCGGGTGGTTGTACTGGTGGCGTAACCACAGCAGGAGGCACCTGCGTTGGCTGCTGTTGTGGTTGTTGTTCCGAGGGTTGAACAGGTACAACAGCAGGTGGTTCCGGTGTTGTCACCACAGATTGCTCCATGCCTGTCACTGCTTCAGAAATCATACCTTCAGATGCGCCTTCTGACGGTGTAGAAGGCACAGCAGTTTGTTCTATCGGTGCGATAGATTCTATTTCTTGCTCATCACCTGGTTTTGGTACTAAAGGAATAGAGGCGAACTGGTCTTCGTTATATTTCTTATCGCCGTCAAGCAGTGCAGGTAAAAAAATAACCCCGACTGCCACCAATACAACGGCACCGACTAAGCGATTTTGAAATTTACTCGCCACCCACACTCTCCTTTTCCAAAAGTTCCATCACATGTGCAACAGTATGAAATGAGCCACAAACCACAACAATATCGTTAGAAGCAGCATCAGACATTGCTTGTTGCCATGCATTTTCAACACTATCGAATACCATTGGTTTCTCAAGATGCTGAGCTAACACATCAGCAGAAGCACCACGAAACTCATTAAGTGGAGCGACATACCAATGATCAGCCAATGGTGTTAAGCACGCCAATGTTCCTGCAATATCTTTATCACCCAGCATACCAACAACAATACGCACCTGAGTATCAGATTTTTGTGGTAATTGTGATAATTTTTCTGCTAAATATCCTGCCGCATGCGGATTATGAGCCACATCAAATATAACCAAAGGATGTTGAGAAATTACCTGAAAACGACCGGGTAATTGTGCACGAGACATACCTTCGACAATACTTTGCTGTGTTATTGCTTGGCTGACTTTGTCATCAGATTGGAGCAAGCAACGAATAACGCCCATTGCTGTCGCCGCATTAGCGAGTGGAATGTTCGGAATGGGTAAGGCATTAAATTCACAGTCAACACAACGCCAATGCCAGTGATCACCTTCAATAACAAAAGACCAATCCGTTCCTCGACGGAAAAGCTTAGCTTGTTTTTCATGGGCAACTTGGGCGATGGATTGAGGCATATCTGGCTCACCCACAACAGCATAGTGATTAGCTCGGAAAATGCCCGCTTTCTCATGACCAATATGCTCTCTATCCGCACCTAACCAATCCGTATGATCAAGTGCAATACTCGTGATAGCAGCAATATCCGCATCAACAATATTCGTCGCATCTAGTCGACCGCCTAATCCTACTTCAAGAATAACAACATCAAGTTGTGCTTGTTGAAATAACTTCAGCGCAGCCAACGTGCCATATTCAAAAAAGGTGAGTGAGATATCGCCTCTCGCTTGTTCAATTTCTGCAAAAACTTCGCAAAAAGCATCTTCGGAAAGCTCTTTTCCTTGAATACGAACACGTTCTGTATAACGAACAAGATGAGGGGAGCTATAAACGCCGACATTCAATCCTGATGCCATCAAGATTGACTCTAGCATATGACAAGTTGTGCCTTTTCCATTTGTGCCTGAGACAGTGATTACCTTAGACGCAGGGCGTAACACGTTTATTATTTTTCCTACCTTGCCTACTCGTTCTAACCCCATATCAATGGCGCTGGAGTGTAAATGTTCAAGATAAGAAAGCCACATCGACAAAGGTGATGTGGCTTTAGGCGCAGTGATGATATTAGACATCTTCTTTTTTATTCGTTTCGATGTTAATTTCTGGCTCGTTATCTGTAGACTCAATCTCATCAGCAATCATTTCTTCACCGATGATTTCATCTTCATTTTCATCTTCGACTAAATCATACTGAGTCAGCTTAGCCAGCAATTCAGCCAGCTCATCGCGCATTTCAGGACGGCGAATAATCATATCAATCGCCCCTTTTTCTAGCAGAAACTCACTACGTTGGAAACCAGCAGGTAGTTTTTCACGTACTGTTTGTTCAATAACCCGAGGGCCTGCAAAACCGATCAGCGCTTTAGGTTCAGCAACATTGATATCACCTAACATCGCTAAACTAGCAGAAACGCCGCCCATCGTAGGGTCAGTCATAACTGAAATATAAGGTAAACCACGTTCTTGCATTTTTGCTAATGCGGCACTGGTTTTTGCCATTTGCATTAATGACATCAGCGCTTCTTGCATACGCGCGCCACCACTTGCCGAGAAGCAAACTAATGGGCAGTTATCTTCTAGTGCTTGTTCAACCGCACGCACAAAACGGGCACCTACAACAGATGCCATTGAACCACCCATAAACGCAAATTCAAAGGATGCAGCAACAATAGGCATTTTTTTCAGCGTACCTTTCATCACGATCAATGCGTCTTTTTCTTGCGTTTGTTTTTGGGCTGCGCTGATTCTGTCTTTATATTTTTTAGAGTCGCGAAATTTCAGAATATCTTTAGGTTCTAATTCGCTACCTAATTCTGTTGTACTTCCTGTATCAAGGAAAGTCTCAAGGCGACGGCGCGCTGAAATGCGCATATGGTGATCACATTTAGGGCAAACCTCTAAATTGCGCTCTAATTCTGCGCGATAGAGTACCTGCCCACAGCTGTCACATTTAGTCCAAACCCCTTCAGGGATATTAGCTTTACGTGAACTTGTGATAGTGCTTTTGTTTAGAATTTTTTCAATCCAGCTCATTAATGGACCTTTTCGTCTGAATCTGACCTTCGCCAGTAAAATTATTGTTAGCGTATCAACCACAATGCACTGGCTGTGTGGTTAGCAAAGTTTATGATGATACCGCTTACTGAATTTCAGCGCATCTCTTTATTATGGCTATTCTACGGCAAAAACTGATGATAACTGCTCAAACCTCTTTGTTATCATTTTCTTTCTTTGCTTTTGCACTCGCTCTGCGGTGGCGTAAGATCTCAATAACGCCCGGTAAAATAGAAATAACAATAATGGCAACAATTAGCAATTTTAAGTTCTTTTGAACTATATCTAAGTCACCAAAAAAGTATCCGGCATAAGTAAATAACAGCACCCATGCAATTGCCCCAGTAACATTATAAAAGGCAAAGTGACGATATGACATTTTACCCATTCCTGCAACGAATGGCGCAAAAGTTCGGATAATCGGCACAAATCTTGCCAAAATTATTGCTTTACCACCATGCTTTTCATAAAAAGCATGGGTTTTATCTAGGTATTCACGTCGGAAAATCTTTGAATCAGGTTTACTAAATAGCTTTTCACCAAAAAGTCGCCCAATGGAATAGTTAACGGCATCACCTAAAATAGCGGCGCAAAGTAACAGTAAAACAATAATATGAACATTCACATCATTGGTTTCTAACGAAGCTAAAGCACCAGCAACAAATAATAAAGAGTCTCCGGGTAAGAACGGTGTTACGACCAACCCTGTTTCACAAAAAACAATCAGAAACAAAATGGCATAAACCCATGTTCCATATTGTGCGACAAGCTCTGCTAAATGCGCATCAATATGCAAAATAAAATCAACAAGAAATTTAATTAAATCAACAAATTGTGTTAATATTTCCATAAATCCTCAGAAAACGGGGTGTTCTTATGATTGAGATATCTCAATAGGATTATCCGCTAAAAATAGTGGACCCATTGCAGGTTTTGGTAATTCAAAATGATCAGGATAATCCACAGAGACTAAATACAATCCATTTGCTTTCGCTGTGGCTGCAGCTTTAGTTCTGTCTTTTAAGGCTAATAATTCAGCCATCCAAGTAATATCCTGATTGCCACACCCTATTTCTAAAAGGCTGCCAACAATATTTCTCACCATATGATGAACAAATGCATTTGCTTTAATATCCACAACAACATAGTCACCATATCGAGAAACATTGACATGCATAACGTTACGCCAAGGCGTTCGTGATTGACATTGAACAGCTCTAAAAGAAGTAAAATCATTTTCACCCAGTAAACATTGCGCTGCTTGATGCATACGTTCAACGTCTAGAGGGTAATGAAAATGTGTCACGCCAGATGACAAGATAGCGGGACGATAACGATGATTAAAAATCACATAGCGATAACGTCTTGCTGTTGCGCTAAAGCGGGCATGAAAATCATCAGAAACGGTTTTTACCCAACGTACAGCAATATCCGCAGGTAAATGTGTGTTAACACCCATTGTCCATGCCGGATCTTTGCGGTGCGCCGTCGTTTCAAAATGGACAACTTGCCCTGTTGCATGTACGCCAGCGTCGGTTCTCCCCGCACAAAACACAGATATAGGTTCATTAGCAACTTGTGAAAGTGCTTTTTCTAGCCGTTCTTGTACACTGCGCACTTCATTTTGGCGTTGCCAACCATAATAACGGCTACCATCATATTCAACGCCTAAAGCAATTTTGATTGTTGTGCTTTCAGACGTCACCGCTGACTCCGTCAAGGGGTGTTCTGTCATTTCAGCACTCACTTGCGCATTCATTAGTAAAACTGCTCCTGCATTAATTGCTCTGCGACTTCAACAGCCATTAATGCCCCACCAAAGCGCACGTTATCTGCTACTGACCAAAATTGTAAAGCTTCAGGCATACCATAATCATTACGGAAACAGCCTAAATTTAAACTCACATTACCAGATGCATCAGTGACTTGAGTTGGAAAGTCATTTTCATCACTAATATTAATCTCTTCATTTTCTTGTAATGTTTCACGCGCTTCATCACTTCCCATTGGGCGTGAGGTTTCTAATTGTACTGACTGTGCATTACCATAGAAAACCGGTGCTTGCAGTGTAGTAACGGAGATTGGCAAGCCTTCATCTTGTAAAATTTTACGAATTTGGTCAACCATGCGACGCTCTTCTTGTATAGCGCCTTCGTCATCAACCATTAAAGGTAAAATGTTAAATGCTAACTGCTTATTAAAGCGACCTAATTCAGGCGGAATACCGTTAAGTAAACGAGCACTTTGCCCTGCCAGTTCATCTACGGCTTGTTTTCCAAAACGAGAAACAGACATTAAATTTGTCACACTAAGGCGTGTTAAGCCTGCGGATTCTGTTAAGGGATTAATGGCACGTAATAATTGGCTCACCATGCTATCAGCAATTGAAACAATATTACGAGTACGATATTCCGCTAACATTGCACTATTCACACCAGGAACAACCAACGGGACATCCCAATCCATTGCAAAGATGCCACTACAATCAATGACGATACAGCCAGCATCAGCGGCTTGTTGTGCATATTGCACACTGATTTCTGTCGGTGCTGCAAAAAAAGCTAATTGAATATCAGCCCACTCGATATTGTGAATACCTTGAACCGCAACACTTTTGCTGTTTACTCGCACTGATTTTCCAATGCTATCTTCACTTGCGATTGCGGTTAATTCACCAATGGGAAATTCACGCTCTTGTAGCAGTTCTAAAATCGCTTCACCAACAGCGCCTGTTGCACCAACAACTGCAATATTCCAACCTTCTCCCATAAGATATCCTCCAATACCATAAAAATTTTTAAATAATATTTTGCTTTATTTATGTGTTGCACTTTTATATGTAGCGCTAAAGCCAATTGCATTTAATGTATCAGCCGTGGTTTGATGGTCACAAATAACGTGTAGTGAAGACCATTCACGACGTACAGGGTAAAATTTGCGTAACTTATCAAACTCCCCTTTTATTCCTGCTACTTTTCGTAATGGAGCATCATCACGGCGTACATCATAAACAAGATGAATAAGTTGTTTTAAAAGTGTTTGTGTTAACTCACCTTGTACTGAAATGGTGGAAATAGTCGGTGCAGGCAACAGCGTTGATAATTCAACTTGTTGAGGCTGCCCAATAAAATCACAATAAGCTTCAAAAACTTGAGTTGTACCACGCGCCTTACCTTCTAAGGTATAACCAGCAATATGTGGTGTTCCTATATCAACTTTATTTAATAATTCAATAGAGAGATCAGGCTCAGGCTCCCAAACATCCAATACAACGCGTAAAGATTTACCTTTTTCGAGCACTGATAATAATGCTTGATTATCAATGACCTCGCCACGGCTCGCATTAATTAAAATACGTCCTTCAGGTAATTTTTCGAGATTGCTCTCATTCATTAAATGATAACTTTGATATAAGCCTGATTTATTGAGAGGTGTATGGAAAGTTAGAATATCTGCTTTTTCTAACAATGTTTCCAATGGATGAAACGCTTCGTCATCACCATTATCAGCTCTTGGTGGATCACAAAGTAAAACATTGACCCCCAACGCACGAAGCCGTGTTGCTAATCGACCACCTACATTTCCTACACCAACAATACCGACAACTTTATCAGTTAATTGAAAGCTATCTTGTTCTGCTAGCATCATCAGCGCAGAAAACACATATTCGACAACCGCGATAGCATTACAACCAGGGGCTGATGAAAAACCAATTTGTTGCTGTTCTAGCCATGCAATATCGACATGATCGAAACCCGCCGTCGCAGTTCCAACAAATTTTACTGGCTTGCCCGATAATAAGGATTCATTGACTTTAGTAATTGATCTCACCATTAAGGCATCAGAATCATTAAGCTCATCAGTAGGTAATGGGCGACCAGAAACAGCTTTTACCTCACCTAATTGGCGGAAAAGTTGTTCCGCATAAGGCATATTTTCATCAACCAGAATTTTCACGGTGTTATCTCACTGATTTGGTATTTATATGTATAAACAATCAATCGAAAAATAAAATTAAGCGGTCTATTTTGCCACTTATTCATAACAAAGCCTATTATTGACAGTAAAATCCGCCTAGATTTTAAGTAAATATATGAAAAGAGTGCTTAACAATTGGGTAATCGACGGAAACGTTCCGGTGTTGTGCCAGCAAATTGTTGAAACATCGCAATAAATGAAGACGAAGAGCTATACCCCACATCAAATGCAATTTCATTCACGCTTTTCCCTTGCTCTAATAAAGAAATTGCATGTAAAAAGCGTAAGCGCTTCCGCCATTCACTAAATGACATACCTAATTCTTGTTGGCAACGGCGTGAAAGCGTTCTTTCTGAGGTATAACGTTTTTTAGCCCATTCTTCTAGTGAGGTATTATCTGCTGGATTTTGCTCTAATACAGAAAGTATGGGAGCAAGTAATTTATCTTTAGAAGACGGTAAATAAGTATGATGTATTGGCGAAGCTTTAAGTTGATCAATCAGTACTTGAGCTAAGCGAAAATCTTCTTCTGTTTGTGGTTTACATACACCACGATGAAAAAAGTCAGAAAATATGGTTGAAAAAATAGCACTTAATTGAATCAAACAAGGTTTATCTAATAATCCATCGCACCAACTTGGTGCGATATCTAGCACTTTAAAAGAGAGTGTTTTTTTATTGTAACTGGCATGCCCTACATTTTTGGGGATCCATACACTAAATTCTGGTGGTGCTAAAAACCGCTGTCCTCCAGCTTCTAAATCCATAACACCAGAAATCACATAAAGTAACTGGCCAAAATCATGTTGATGATAAACAAACTCTGTTTCAGCTAACAGTTGCTCATCACGGAATCGAACTGTATCTGGATCAGATAATAACCATTGCATTTTTTGTTGTTCAATTGTCATTTTTATGTTGTTCTCTTGTCATGTTGTCTTTATTGGCCTATCTGTTGTCTGGTTTTCATTATATATATCTAATCAGACAGGCTTACAATAGCCGCCTGGTTTAAAAATAGATGTGAGAACAATGAAAAACGCAATTTTTCCGCTTTTAGCGGTGTTAATCTGGTCAATTAATGCAGTCGTCAATAAAGCAGCCGCGTCTGTTATCGATCCTGCTGCAATCTCTTTTTATCGTTGGTTCCTCGCCTTTTTAATTATGACACCTTTTTTGATCATGCCCGTTTGGCATCATCGTAAAACCGTCAAACAGTATTGGTGGAAATTATTTATTCTTGGTGCATTAGGGATGGTGATGTACCAAAGTTTGGCTTATTATGCCGCGCATTATGTTAGTGCAACATTTATGGGGATCCTAAACTCTCTTATCCCATTATTAACCGTTATTATTAGTATTTTTGTTTTACGTGTTGTACCTACGGTAGGTATTGTTTTAGGCACAGTGCTTTCAATTAGTGGCTTAGTTTGGTTAATTAGCCGAGGCGAACCTTCTCAGTTACTTTCCCAAGGTTTGGGGTATGGTGAGCTGATGATGTTTATTGCTTCGGCATCATATGCCCTTTATGGTGTATTAACAAAACGATGGTCAATAACCCTACCTAACTGGCAATCACTTTATGTACAAATTGGATTTGGTGTTCTGTTATTACTGCCAAACTTCTTTCTTGCCGACAATGTTGCGTTAACAAAAGATAATATTGGATTAGTTATCTTCGCAGGTATCGGAGCTTCTATTCTTGCGCCTTATCTGTGGATTTTAGGTGTGATGAAGTTAGGCGCAAATACGACCTCTATTTTTATGAACCTAATGCCGTTATTTACCGCAATGATTGCTATCGCGCTTCTCGGTGAAGAAATGCATAGTTATCACTTAGTAGGTGGTGGGATTGTGTTACTCGGTGTGCTCTTAGTTCAACAACTTAGAACACCGCTGAATTTCCGACGTCAGCCTGCCCAGAAAAAAGCAGATTGTCATCAGGAGATGTGAGTCAATGTCAAAAAGACTACAATAAAAAAATGCCGGCTAAAGTATTAGCCGGTCACATTCATAATGTGAGGTTTTATAAATAAAACTGACACAAGAAATCAAAGTACAAAATATAAAGTAATACAAGTATCCGTGGCAAACATTACCAACTTTTATATTAAATAGCTCCTATTTATTTGTAATAAAATAATCCAGATCAATTTTTTCACGCTCTTTTTCTATTATTCCATTTTCCAATTCATCTAACCCCATATAAAACAAAACATTTAGTGATTTTAGGTAAAATTAAATTAAACGATTGAAATAAAATGGACTCGATTCATTTTTATTAATATAAACAATATATTAACAAAAATCGTCTATTTATTAGAATGATGAATTGAGTAACTATCAGTTGAGGTATTTCTAAACCTTATTTATATAATCTTTTTTTAATGATTTTTATCCGAAAGATATCTTTATTAAAATAATAAATTATTTTGCATAATAATTTTCCAAATAAAAAAGCAGACCTCATAAAATGAAGCCTGCTTGTTTAAATAGAGAAATATAAGTATATCTAACTATTTTTTATATTTACTCATGACTAATGAAGCATTTGTACCACCAAAACCAAAACTATTTGACATGACAGTCTCCAGTTTCTGTTCTGTTGGTTGAGTAATGATGTTCATCCCCATTGCTTTATCGTCTAGTTCTTCAATATTGATGCTTGGTGCAATAAATCCATGCTCTAACATCAGTAGACTATAAATAGCTTCATGCACACCAGCTGCACCTAATGAGTGACCAGTCATTGCTTTTGTTGCTGAGATGGCGGGTGTCTGCGAACCAAACACTTCAGTGATAGCTTCAAGCTCTTTTAAATCGCCAACTGGCGTTGAAGTACCATGTGTATTGATATAATCTACTTTATCAATACCTTGCATTGCCATTTGCATACAACGTACAGCACCTTCACCTGACGGTGCAACCATGTCTGCACCGTCAGACGTGGCACCATAACCTACGATTTCACCATAGATATGTGCACCACGTGCTAATGCATGTTCTAACTCTTCAACCACTACAATACCGCCACCACCAGCGATAACAAAACCATCACGGTTTTTATCGTAAGTACGAGAAGCTTTGGTTGGCGTTTCGTTATATTTAGTTGAAAGTGCACCCATTGCATCAAATTCGCAGGTCATTTCCCAACTTAACTCTTCACCACCACCAGCAAATACAATATCTTGTTTGCCTAACTGAATAAGTTCAACGGCATGACCAATACAGTGTGCTGATGTTGAACAAGCCGAACTGATTGAATAGTTAACGCCTTTAATTTTGAAAGGTGTTGCTAAACAAGCTGAAACACCTGATGCCATTGCACGAGTTACCATATAAGGACCTACGCCACGTAGACCTTTTGCCCTCATGCCATCAGAACCTTGAACTTGGTTACGTGGCGAACCACCACCAGAACCAACGACTAAGCCAGAACGAATATTAGAAACTTGATCTTCGGTCAGACCTGAATCAGCTATCGCCTCTTGCATAGATAAATAGGCATAAACCGATGCGTCGCTCATAAAACGGCGGATTTTACGGTCAATAAGACCTTCAGTATCAAGCTTAACGTTGCCCCAAATGTGGCTACGAAGCCCCATCTCTTTAAATTCTTCTGAGAAAGTTATCCCGGAACGACCTTCTTTTAAAGAATCCAGCACTTCTTTCTGGTTATTACCAATGCTCGAAACAATACCCAGACCCGTGATCACTGCGCGCTTCATTCATACCTCTTTACAATAATAGTTGTAGCTGCGGGATTTCTGAGTAGCACTTTAGCGTACAGTTGTACGCCGAACAAGTCCGATCAGGATCTTTTTTACAAAAATAAAGATAAGCAGATAAAACACTTTCCCCTTTAAGGCTGGTACAAGTCACTTAACGGCGTTAAGATATTGGTTAATTTTTTCGAGAAATACAGGCAGTTCCGTGAATAATAGCCCGATAAATACTGCATCTTTAAGTTGGAATGAACTTGGTACACCTATCTCTGAACAATTTGGCGATATTTACTTTTCAAACCAAGATGGTCTAGAAGAAACGCGACATGTCTTCTTACATGGAAATCATTTTCCATCACGTTTTGGTACACATGTACGCTCTGAATGTATTATCGCAGAAACAGGATTTGGTACTGGGCTTAATTTTTTAACACTGTGGCAAGCTTTCGAGCAATTTAGGCAAACATCTCCTGACGCTTGTTTAAAACGTCTTCATTATGTCAGTTTCGAAAAATTTCCTCTTACAAAAAGTGACTTACAATCTGCACATGACCATTGGCCAGAACTCAAAAAATATTCACAAGCGCTTTGTTCTCAATGGCCATTAGCTATTGCGGGTTGCCATCGCATTATCCTTGCTGATGGAGCAGTGACTCTGGATTTATGGTTTGGTGATATCAATACCTTGTTACCTCAAACTCGCCAAGCGCTACATAACAAAGTCGATGCATGGTTCTTAGATGGTTTTGCACCTTCTAAAAATCCACAAATGTGGAGTGAAACACTTTTCCAATCGATGGCTGATTCAATGAGAGAAAACGGCACATTTGCAACGTTTACCGCTGCTGGGATTGTCAAGCGAGGTTTGCAACGTGTTGGTTTTGAGATAAATAAAATCAAAGGATTTGGTCAAAAAAGAGAAATGCTGACAGGTATTTTCCGACAAGCTCCATCCCCAGAGTTTCTCCCTTACTATGCAAGACCCAGTGCGACTAAAGCACAGAATATTGCAATTATAGGTGGCGGTATTGCCAGCACATTTGCGGCAATTTCCTGCCTAAGAAGAGGTGCCAATGTCACCTTATATTGTGAAGATAAACAACCTGCAACTAATGCCTCAGGCAATCGACAAGGTGTGTTATATCCTTTACTCAATGGCAAATCTGATGAACTAGAACAATTTTTTACAACTGCATTTCTATTTGCTCATCGCACTTATGATAATCTGAGTAAAGCAGGTATTCCTTTTTCACATCAATGGTCTGGCGTTACACAGGTTATTTATAACGAGAAAGTTCGTAAGAAAGTGCAGCGAATTATAGATAATTCCATTCCTTTTTCTCAAATAGCGTGTTATCTCGATGAAGATGAAGTCAATAAACTTAGCGGAATAGACGTTAATTGTGATGCTTTGTTTTATCCAAAAGCGGGCTGGCTTTCCCCGACTGAGCTCACAATCAATACATTAAAATACGCTGAAAAATTAGGATTAACATTGCGATTTAATCATCAAGTCACTCAAATACGTGAGCAAGATGCTTCTTGGTGCTTAGATATTGTTCATCACGATGGAGAAAATGCAATACCACTTCAATCACAACATGATTGCGTTATTTTAGCAAATGGGCATCGAATTACAGACTTTACTCAAAGTAAAAAATTACCCATCAGCGCAGTCAGAGGTCAAGTTAGCCATATTCCAACAACCAAGACATTATCAAAACTAAAAACTGTGCTTTGTTATGATGGTTATTTTACACCTGTTGATAAGCAAGATAACTTACATTGTGTAGGAGCAAGCTTTCGTCGCGATCGATTAGATTTAGCGGTCTCGACTCAAGAACAAGAAAACAACCAAGCTCATCTGATACAGTGTTTAGCAAAAGCACCTTGGGTTAACGAAGTTGATTTTAGCCGAAATGAAGCCCGAATAGGTATTCGATGCACGATCCGCGATCACCTCCCCTTATTAGGCGAAGTACCTGATTTTGAAAAATTGCGAGTTGCATACACACATTTAGACAGATTTAAACGTAGAAGACAAACCCCCGCTTCAGCACCTGCTTATCATCAACTTTATATTATCAGCGCATTAGGCTCTCGTGGGCTATGTTCAGCGCCTTTATCAGCTGAAATTCTTGCAAGCCAAATTTTTGATGAACCTTTTCCGATTGAAGATAATGTATTGAATGCCTTACACCCTAATCGTTTTTGGGTAAGATCCTTACTACGAGGAAAACCAATAGATATAAAACAATAGAATTATTTATAAATATAAAATAATATCTTATTAATAAAGGCAAGAATAAAAACATAAGCAATTAATTAAACCCTGTTTTTTTATTTATTAATAGTTTTTAGATATATGGTTTATTCAGTTTAATTACTTAATAAGGATATTATATGAAAAAATCACTTTCAGCGTTACTTATTGGTTCTATTGCATTTATCTCATTACCAATATCTGCGGGTAACCATTCAACAGGTGAAATTTATTCTGCTATGAGTGTCATCAGTAGCGTTGGAAGTTCAGCGCTTGTCAGTGGGATCCTTTTATCTCCTATTGGATTACCTGTTATATTGGTACAAATTTCGGTTGAGAAAAGTAATAAACCTGATGAAAAAATCATTAAAGCAAAAACTGAAAAAGGTGAAGATGTCGAAATAGTTGTTCCCGCCGATGCATTAGAAAAAAATCCAATTAAACCTGATGACAAACTCACTCTCGAACCCGTTGAAAAAGGTACTGGTGCGTATTTGAAAAAAGGCGATACCATTATTTCTCATGTTGTAACACAAGATGAGCGCTCACTTTCTCATCAGGAAAAACTGAATTAAGATGTGCACAAATAAAATCAAACTGATTGTTATGCTTATTAATTTGAGCATAACTTCTTTTTCTTATGCGAGTAGCTATAATTGTGCCGATAAAATATCATCAACACCTCAAGATATCGCCTTACGCACTGAACAAGCTAAAATTCTACGACAATATCTAGATCATAGTGGTGATCGAGTTATTGCCCTTTTTCGTCAAGGACAATCTTTATCTGATTATGGTTTAACATTTTCTCATGGCGCTTATGCAGTAAAAACATTGTCGGGTCATTGGCGTGTTTATCATAACCTGAATGAATGTGGCACCGATAAATCAAGCCTGTATATTCAAGGGCTGTATCAATTTCTCGATGATGACTTATCAGAAAATACGATAGCAACGCTGCATTTTTCTTCTGATTTACAACAGCAACTACTCACAACACTAACTAATCGCCAAAAACGCCAAGATTTACACCAATCTCACTACAATATGATTGCCTATCCATTTTCAACTGAAATGCAAAACTCTAATGGATGGATATTAATGATTTTAGGTGCCGCGATGTCTTCACAAGTCACCTCACTTTCAACTGGCGTTGATTGGTTGGTATCTCAACGTTATGTCGCATCCTCGACAAGTGTTAGCACGGTAAAACGCGCTATGGCTAATATGTTTATGCCTCATATATCAACGAGTGATCAACCTGATGCTAGCCTTATTTATTTTAGCTCAGGCGATAGTTTACTTAATTTTATGAACAACTACGGGGAAAAACAGATCCATTGTGAACACGGTACGTGGGGCACATCTATCTGCTTATTGGCATTACCCAAATAAGGTAACTACATTAGCGTTACCTCTATCGACTGCATAAAATATGGACTAAATGGCAAACTTAGTATTATTTATTTTTGTTCTTTAATCTCAAACTTCATCGCACAACGTGTTTCTTTTGCAAATCCCCCTCTTTCAACTTCATTATCTAAAACTGCTTGCAAAGAACTTGGAATTTCGCTTTCTGGTAAAATTGAAAAACCTAAGCGTTGATAATACGGCGCATTCCAAGGTACATGACGAAATGTTGTCAATGTAATAGCATCAAACTTATGTAGTTTGGCTTCATCTTTTACTTTTTGAATAAGTAATTTACCAATCCCTCTATTTTGCCAATCTAGGCTCACTGAAAGCTCATGAATAAATAAGCTTTCAGGTAAAGATGTCGTCATAATAAAACCAACGGGCTCATTATCACGATTAACCGCAACCCAATGTCCTTGTTGACGAATAAACGCTACATGTTTTTCAACACTTTGTACGCCACTTTCACTTATCCAGCGCAAATCCTCTAAAGTGCTAAAAAGTTGCCCTGCCGATAACTCAATAGCAGGTAGTTTAGTAGCATCGTCGATCTGTGTTTGGCGGATCGTAATATTGTTATTTTTTATTTTAGTTTGTGTCGTTGTCATCTCGTTTTCCAGCTCAGATATTTTTATGATTAATTTATTAAAAAGCCACCCTACTGGATGGCTTGTGTTAATACTAAAATAATGACTTATTCTTGAACTCGTTAATTTTTAGGCAGTATACCGTAAGATTGGAACTTCTGAGTCTCTTTAATAAAATGACCATAGTATTTATTGTCTTCAACGGAATTTTTAACCGCCCGATTACCATACGCGCTAGAAATAGCAAGTGTCGCCTTATAAAGTTTATCTTTTAATGTACTATGGATCTTCGGATCTTCACTTTCTTGAATTTGATTTAATAATGAAACTAGCTCTTCTGCTTCAGCTTGAATATCAGGATCAGTAAATTCTGCTGCCGGCAACATATAGTCTAAATCAAGGTTAACAGAATCGTTATATTCATCTTCTTGAGTAAACGGGGCTAAATCTTTATTATATTCCGCTGAAATATATTGAATAAATTCAGGTTTATCAAAGCATTTATTTTTTATGCCACCGTCATTATTTTTATTACGAGTACGAATTTCATTAGGAAATGGCTCGCCTAAAGCATAGGTACACTGAAAAACATTACCATCAATTAATGTGGCATTAGTACTACGCACTGGAAGTTCAAATTCATAGCCATTAATAATAACGGGGTAATCGACAGGTTTAAACTGATCCGTTTTTCCCTTTACTGCATAAACTTCAGAAAGGGTGTAATACATAAAATTATCAGGATTTAATATGCCACCATTATTATTGTCATAAACCATAAATCGAGCATCATTACCGGCACTATCTTTCAAATTATGTTCACCTGGTGACAGCGTTATATAGCCATTTTTACCCGGTTCAACCTGATATTCTTTACCATCGACACTAAAACTAATGACTTTTTCGCTTGGATTACTGTAATAAAACTTATTTTTTTTATTATCTAAATCAAATTGATCACAAGCAGATAGAAACAAAACAGTGCTAGTCAGTAGGCCTATTTTAAAGAAATTTTTCATCGTATCGTTATCCTTATCATAAATATTCTATGCAAATCATTTGCATCCCGAGAAACATTCCTAAAAACATTTAAAAGTAATTTTACAGAAATGGCAAGGAGTTACAAAAGATAGCACTATTATGCTTAATCAATGAGAGATACATCGACTTTGAAAAATCAAATAAAAACAATTGATAAATAATGAAGATCAATTTTTGTATA
The DNA here is from genome assembly GCF_033708015.1 of Proteus vulgaris. Classification (NCBI taxonomy): domain Bacteria; kingdom Pseudomonadati; phylum Pseudomonadota; class Gammaproteobacteria; order Enterobacterales; family Morganellaceae; genus Proteus; species Proteus vulgaris. Next base: position 2,694,548 of record NZ_CP137920.1, read on the forward strand.
AAAACCAATCTAATTCAACAGAAAATATCTTAAATATCATGTAGAGACTATGATTTTAATAAGACATTAAGAAAGAAAAAACAACCGATTTATGCCGGTTGTTCTCTTAGTAACATGCCGAATTAATTAATTGAGTTAACTAAATCATGCCATGTAGATAAAACTAACGCTTGATCTGGTGGCGAAAGCTCACCTGCTTTTATCGCCTTTTGAATGCTCTCTTCTACACGCGCTCTTAACGCTTCTAACTGTGTATTATTTTCTTGCTCAAGTTCAGCAATAGCCAATGTAATATGACCTTGTAAATACCCGCCTGCAAATAATTCATCGTCAGTGGCATGTTCAACACGGCTATCAATTTTATCTAATAAGTACGCTTCATACTCAGAAAGCATTATTTATCCTCAATATATAATGTTGCTATCTTTTATATTTACCTTGTATTAGCAAGGTATAAATACATATTTTCTCGCAACCTTATTACTTCAGACTCCACCCTATTGGGTAAAACCTTCACAGTGGATAGGCGATAGTTATTCTCGCAATCCTTAATTAACTAAAGGATTTTCCTGATAAGGAAACATCTCTTCCGTTAGCTCTGGAGTATTGTAAAACAAATGTAACGCATTAATAAATAGCTGTGCGCGAGGTGGGGTGTTTTTGTCTCGTAGATAAGCGAGTACTTGTTCTCTCACTTTGTTTCTAAATTCATAACGATCAGGTTCAAAGTTACCTTCTAAATTGTCACAACTGACATTGAAAGGATAACCAGCAGCTTGGCAGAATAACCAATCTAATGCTTGAGGTTTGATTTCTACCACTTCGAACTGCCCTTGGGTAACTTCATCTCGCCCATCTGGGCAATACCAGTAACCATAATCAACTTGTTGGCGACGGGCCTCTCCAGCGATACACCAATGTGATATTTCATGTAATGCGCTAGCATAAAAACCATGAGCAAAAATAATTTGGTGATAAGGTGTCTCTTCATTTGCAGGCAAATAAATCGGCTCATCATCCCCTTTGACTAAACGGGTTTGAAAACTTTCGCTAAAACATTGATTAAAGATATCAATTAACTGTTGATAATGATGTGCTGACATTTAAAAACCATCTATTCCTAATTAAAAAGTGCAGAAAACCAAAGTGCAATAGTATCGCCATGATTGTCATAGATGAGTTTGATGCTCATCAAAAAGGAGATAATGACCAGCATAGGTCTGATTAATTTTTGCCCTTTTGTTAATACTAAACCTGCACCTAAGCGAGCACCAATAAACTGCCCACAAAGCATAACTAAACCAATAGTCCAAATAACCTGCCCACCAATAATAAAAAACAGTAAAGAGCCAAAATTGGAGGTGAAGTTAAGTAACTTAGCATGCGCTGTTGCTTTTGAAAGATTATATCCAAGTAACATGACATAACCTAAAGCAAAAAAAGATCCTGTACCAGGTCCAAAAATACCATCATAAAAACCGACGCCACCACCTAATATTGCACCAAAAGTATAGTAACCAATACGTTGTTTACTGTCTTGAACACCTATTGATGGAGTCAGAAGAAAATAGAGACCTATAGCTATGGTAAGAATAGGAAGCGCTTGTTTAAGGATTTCTGGATTAATAAACTGCACCAACATTGCACCAGAAACGGCACCAATAAATGTCATTAAAATTGCAAATCGCTGCGCTTTTAAATCAATCACTTTTCGACGTATAAAATAAAGCGTCGCCGAAAAAGAGCCACCGACTGATTGCAGTTTATTCGTTGCGAGAGCTTGAACAGGCGAGATCCCCGCTGATAACAAAGCTGGAATAGTAATTAATCCACCTCCACCAGCAATTGAATCAATAAAACCTGCGATTAAAGCAACAAAGAAGAGAAGAAGGTAGATGCCATCTGAAAAGAGCCAATCCATTTATCTATCCGAATTATTAGGAATGAAGGACGCGTTGCTGTGTTTATCTCATTTATTTAAAAAACACAGCAACACGATCTGAGCATAATAAAATTAGGCGCTCACACCTTTAAAGCTAACATCAAACTTACAACAGTTTATCAACTACGTTATTGACGTAGAATGATTACCATTGCATTAGCGGAGGTACAACATCTCCACATTGACCACGTTGGCGCAATGCATGATCAAGCAATACAATTGCCATCATTGCTTCGGCAATAGGGATAGCCCGTATTCCTACGCAAGGATCGTGACGGCCTTTAGTTATCATATCGACTTCGTCACCATCACGATTAATCGTTTTGCCCGCAATAGTAATGCTAGATGTGGGTTTTAAAGCGATATGAGCAACAATTGGCTGACCACTGCTAATTCCACCTAAAATGCCACCGGCATGATTGCTAGTAAAACCATCCTTCGTGATTTCATCTCGGTTTTCAGTGCCTTTTAAGGTTACAACACCAAAACCATCACCTATTTCAATGCCTTTAACAGCATTGATACTCATTAATGCATGTGCTAAATCTGCATCCAGCCGGTCAAAAACAGGCTCACCAAATCCTGCAGGCACACCCTCCGCAATCACTGTCACTTTGGCACCAATCGAGTTACCTTCTTTTTTAAGCGCACGCATATATTCATCAAGCGCGTCTAAACGAGAAGGATCTGGGCAGAAAAACGGATTTGTTTCAACGATAGACCAATCGACAAGATCACAAGTAATTGGGCCTAATTGAGAAAGGTAACCTTTTACTTCAATCCCCATTTTCTCTTTTAAGTATTTTTTTGCGATTGCACCAGCCGCAACACGCATTGCAGTTTCTCGTGCAGAAGAGCGCCCTCCGCCACGATAATCCCGCAAACCATATTTTTGCTCGTAGGTATAATCAGCATGACCAGGACGAAAAACATCTTTGATGTCACTGTAATCTTGAGAACGCTGATCCGTATTTTCAATCAGTAAACCAATGCTTGTTCCTGTTGTAACACCATTAAATACACCTGATAAAATGCGAACTTGGTCAGGTTCACGGCGTTGAGTGGTATAACGTGATGTTCCAGGTCTACGTCTATCTAGATCAACTTGTAAATCGGCTTCTGTTAAAGGCAATCCAGGAGGTACACCATCAACAATGCAACCTAATGCAATACCATGAGACTCACCAAAAGTCGTGACTCTGAATAATTGTCCGATACTGTTTCCTGCCATCCCTTTATTCCTATTACTATGTGATGTTATCGATATGTTATTTGCAATAAATAACAATCTACCGTCTCATTGCTGTTACATCAACGCCTATCAGTAGAAAAACACGCTGAATATTCGACGAGCTGTTCACGAGTCAACATAAAGACACCGAGTCCACCATTTTCAAATTCAAGCCATGTAAATGGAACCTCAGGGAATTGCTCAATAAGATGAACCATACTATTACCCACTTCACACACTAAAATCCCTTTTTCACTCAGATATTCAGGGGCTTTTAGTAAAATTTGTCTCGTAATATCTAGGCCATCAATACCTGAAGCTAATGCTAATTCAGGTTCAACTTGGTATTCATCAGGTAAATCTCCCATATCTTCGACATCAACATACGGAGGATTCGTCACAATAATATCGTAAGGCGTAGGCACAATGGCGTTAAATAAATCGGATTGCATTGGATAAACGCGATGTACTAAACCGTGGTTTTCAATATTAAATTCAGCCACTTCCAGTGCATCTTCAGAAATATCAACCGCATCGACTTCAGCGTCTTCAAACTCATGAGCACAAGCAATCGCAATACAGCCACTTCCCGTGCATAAATCGAGAATGCGTGTCGGCTCTTGATGAATTAAACCATCAAAATGGTTATTAATTAACTCACCAATAGGAGAGCGAGGGATAAGAACACGTTCATCAACATAAAATTCGTGACCACAGAACCAAGCGCGATGAGTTAAATAAGGAACGGGAATTTTTTGCTCAATTCGGCTTTCGACAAGCGTAATAATGTCCATCTTTTCAGAAGTTGTTAACTTGGTTGATAGCAGTGCATCTGGAATATCTAAAGGAAGTGCAATCGTCGGTAATACAAGCTGCAATGCTTCATCCCACGCGTTATCTGTGCCATGACCATAATAAATATCAGATGAATTAAACTGGCTCATAGCCCAACGTAACATATCTAGGATTGTGCTTAGATCAGTAACCGCTTCCTCTTTTAGTGTTATATCCAAAACTGTTGTCCTCTGAAGAAATAGAAAGTTTGTAGTTTGCCATGAAGAGGGGGATAAATCAGCGCTAAGCACTAAAAAAAGGTAACCTTATTAAATATTCTCACCTTCTAATGGTTCTCAAAAACCACCCCCAAAAAGCGAAACAAACCAAATAAAAAACACAATTCAAAGTTAAAAACCAAATTAAATATAACTTGAAGAATAAATAACTTAATTTTTACCTTTAGGTGGGAATAATAAAAAATGGGATCATACTTAAAAAGTACAATTAATTATTGAGCAGAAAAACAAATAGCATCAAAAAAGTATTCATTCTTCATTTGTTACTCTATTGATTATGTTGCTCTCTCAATAATATTTCTTTGATTTTTAGGAGACAAAAATGAGCAGTAAAAAATTAACCCCATCTGAAGTTAATGATGTACGCAAACTGCAAACCCGTCCTCTAACAACGCCCACTGATCTAAAACCTAAAGCAACAAAAGAAGTCAGTGCTGCGATGAATGCAATCCTATCCGATGTTTTTGCATTATACCTAAAAACAAAAAATTTCCATTGGCATGTAAGCGGCCCTCATTTCCGTGATTATCACCTCATGTTAGATGAACAAGGTGATCAATTATTTGCGATGACCGATCCTATTGCTGAACGTGTGCGTAAAATTGGTGGCCTAACATTACGCTCTATTAGTCAAATCTCAAAAATGCAACGTATTGAAGATAACAATGCGGAATATGTTGAGCCTTTAGATATGCTTGCTGAACTGTGCCAAGATAACCAACTCCTTGCAGCAGAGTTAAGAAAAGCACACGTTGTTTGTGACGAAAATAACGATATATCAACTGCAAGCTTAATTGAAAACTGGATTGATGAGACTGAACGTCGTACATGGTTCTTATTTGAAGCCTGTCGACGCGCTGAAACCTCAGGTCATTAATTCATCTATTTTCTAGCTATGTGACTATTTCGGCAGGGTAAATTCCCTGCCTTTTTTTATCCTAAATTTATGACCTATACTTTTTTATCTCTGACACTATTTCATGTACTATTGCCTTATAACAACAGTAACACTATGAAGAATCGTAAAAAATGAATAAAAAATTTTCATTACCGCCGTCTGAAATTGAGTTATTTCAGGAGATGATAAAAGGCACCAAAAAATTACCTCAAGATAAAATACTTCATTCACCTAAACGTAAAAAAGTGACGCACTACGCTGTTGAACGTTTGCAACAAGAGCAAGTTGATGCTTCTTATTATTTTTCAGATGAATTTCAGCCTAACTTGGCCACAGAAGGTCCGATGCGCTATTTAAGAGAAGGCGCTAATGCTTATGAATTAAAAAAGCTACGTCGGGGTGATTATATACCTGAGTTCTTTCTAGATTTGCATGGATTAACACAGTTAATTGCAAAACAAGAGATTGGCGCATTGATTGCAGCATGTAGACGAGAACATGTTTATTGTGCCTGTATTATGCACGGCCATGGCAAACATATTTTAAAACAGCAAACACCACTTTGGTTAGCGCAACACCCTGATATTATAGCTTTTCATCAAGCCCCTAAAGAATGGGGTGGCGATGCTGCGTTATTAGTATTAGTGGAAAACGACGATATTGCTCGCCGCTAATCCTCAAAATTCTATTGCATTAACCCTTAAATCACTTATTCGAGTGAAATAAGGTGTTAATTTTTTAACTTATTAATTTAAATTTTATTTCAATGTTGAGGGTGATACTTGCCATAGTAACCCCCCTGTACCTTTTGATAAGTCAAAATCAACACAAGCAATGGTTGATGTTGAAAACATGGGGGCACATACCGCAGGACAAAGCTCAGCGACAACATAGCCAACTAAGGGTAGATGAGAAATAACAAGAATATTTTTATATCCTGTATCCCCCAAGGCACGTAAGTAATGTGCAATATGTGAAGGATTCCCTCCTGGGATAAGCCCTTCATCTGTTTCTATTTTGTTAGGTAGTACTAAATCTACTTTTACTGCATCCAATGTCTGTTGAGCACGTAAATAAGGACTGACTAAAACATAATCGATTGTATGTCCCTGTTTTGTCATCCATTCAGCCATTTCTATTGATTCACGTTTTCCACGTTCAGTCAGTGGTCTTAGTGCATCGCTGGCAGCATCAATAGCCGCTTCTCCGTGGCGCATAATAAAAATTTGCATAGTAAGTTATTAAACCTATTTTATTTTTGTAATTACGGGTATTTACACTTTTAAAATATTTAATTTAATTCAGTTTAAATCAATATATTCCCATATAAAATCTTCAACACCCTAATTCAATAGCATTATTAATCTTTTTAATGTCATGCGATTGGTTTACAAATTAACATCATTTTCAGCGTTTTATTTTAAAAAGCGTCATTTTTAAATTTATTTTCAAATAACTATTTTGCCATATTTGGCTATCATTAACACTTTTGACCCTTTTTTTCATTAAAAATTCACCAATTATTAATCTGACGCAAAAAGTACAAGAAAAAAGGCGCCTAAGCGCCTCAATCAAAACAAATGTCACAAAAGGGAAAAGCAATGGTAATGCAATGATGATATTAATCGTAAAAACGTTCATTTCGTTTAGCCATTTCAACTAAACGCTCACAAGGGCGATATTTTTCACCATATTTATCGGCAAGTTGGTTAAGTTTTTCTGCCACTTTTGTTGTTCCCATACTGTCCATATAACGGAATGGACCACCAAAAAAAGGAGGAAAACCAATACCAAATACAGCACCTATATCACCATCTCGAGGTTGCTTTATAATATTTTCATCTAAACAACGAACAGCTTCATTTAACATTAATAATAAACAGCGTTCCGTAATTTCAGAGGAAGACAGTTGGCTTTTAGGTTTAATTTGTAATAGTCGATATATCGCCGGATCAGGTTGTTTTTTATTTTTACCTAATGAAAAAGGTAATGCATGTTTTGCATAAAGATAAAAACCTCTTCCATTTTTACGCCCCTTTCTATCATCAGCAATAATAGCATCCACAGTAGAAGGAGCTGCAAATCTTTCACCAAAGGCATCCACTAATATTGGTGTAATTTTTGTGCCGATATCAATCCCGACTTCATCCAATAACTGAATAGGTCCAACGGGAAAACCAAACTGAACAAGAGCTTTATCAATATGTTCAATAGGCTCTCCTTGTATTAAGCATGTCAATGCTTCACTGATATAAGGAGCAAGAATACGGTTAACATAGAATCCAGGTTGATCACCAACAACGATTGCAATTTTTCCCTGTTTTTTAGCAAAAGCTACCGTTGTAGCAATCGTTTTTTCATCCGTATTTGCGTGTGGAATAACTTCAACTAAAGGCATTTTTTCGACTGGACTAAAATAGTGAAGCCCGATCACTTTTTCTGGGTATTTTGCTGTTTCTGCAATTTTATGAATAGGAAGCGAAGAAGTATTCGAAGCAAAAATAATTTTACCTTTACCCACGTCTTCAATATCTGCAACCATCTTCTGTTTTAAAGCCAAATCTTCAAAAACGGCTTCAACAATAATATTTGATTGATGAAAACCACTGTAATCTAAGGCTCCCGAAAGTAGTCCCATTTGGCGCTGACGTTCACGTACTGATAATCTTTTCTTACTCACCTTAGCTGAAAGCGCTTTCCAACTATAATTCAGTGCCTGAGCAATTCCCTTATCGCTGATATCTTTAATTCTTGCAGGTAGATTACCTTTTGTCGCAGTGACAAAGGCAATACCGCCCCCCATTAATCCACCACCTAAAATACCAATATGGTGCAAATTATCTGGCTTTTCAGATGATCCTGTTTCATTTTTAAGTGCCGTTGAAGCAAAAAAGAGATGCCTCAATGCTGATGAAACAGGCGTCATAGCCAGCTCACCAAACGCATTTGCCTCTTCTTTAAATCCCGTTTGAATATCTCTTTCAAGACCGCGTTCTATAACATAAAGAATTCGCTCTGCGGCTGGATAGTGGCCTTTTGTCTTAGCTAATGTTCGTTTTTTGGCTTGCCCAAACAGTATATTCCTACCTAACGTTGTGTTTGCCCAGAAACGATCCATTACCGAATGCTTTCTCTGCTCTTTTTTACCCGTTAAAATCCATTTAGCAGCAACTTCTAATAGAATATCTTGTGAGACGACATCATTAACAAGGCCCAATTTTAAGGCTCGTTTCGCATTAACTTGCCTACCTGTTAAGATCATATCTAAGGCGGATGTTACACCAATAAGACGAGGTAAGCGTTGAGTTCCACCAGATCCTGGCAGTAATCCTAGTTGTACTTCAGGAAGCCCTAAACGCGTTTTGCTATTATCAGAACAAATTCGCCCATGACAGGCTAAGGCTAATTCAAGCCCCCCACCAAGGCATACACCATTAATTGCAGCCACAACTGGCAATGGGTAGTTTTCAAGTTGCGTAAAAAGATCTTGTCCTGCTTTTGCGAGTGCGCTCGCTTCTTCCTTGGATTTACAACCCGCAATCATGGCGATATCCGCACCTGCAATAAAACTGTCAGTTTTGCCTGAGGTGATTATTAATCCTTTTACGCCAGAATGTTGCTGAGCTTTCTTTAAAACATCTTGAAATTGCTGCACAAACTCTGCTTTTAGTGTATTTACTTTTTCACCAACAACATCAATGGTTATCACGCCGACTTTATCGTTACGAACTGAAAAGTGAAAAACAGATGATTTTTCTAATGATGTTTGTTGTTCCATTATTCCACCTCCAAAATCATCGCTGCACCTAATCCACCTGCGGCACAAGCGGTGGTTAATCCAAACCCTCCACCTCGGCGTTTAAGCTCATGGAGTGTCTGTGTAACCATTCTTGCGCCAGTCGCAGCAAATGGATGTCCATAAGCAATAGAACCACCTAGCACATTAAATTTATCCATATCCACTTCTCCAATCGCTTTGGATAATCCTAGTTGTTCTTTAGCAAACCGTTCACTGGCAAATAACGTCAAATTACTGAGTGTTTGTGCAGCAAAAGCTTCATGCATATCAATTAACGTTAGATCACTTAATGCAAGACCTGCCCGAGAAAGCGCAAGTGGTGTGGCATATGATGGCCCCAATAACATATCTTTCCAGACATCTGTCGCTGTAAATGCATAACTGCGCAAATAACCTAAAGGTTGATAACCAAGACTTTTGGCAACAGACTCTTTCATCATTAATACCGCTGCTGCACCATCAGTTAATGGCGTACTGTTTGCGGCAGTGACACTACCGTGACGGCGATCAAAAGCAGGTTTGAGTTTGGCATAAGAATCAAGAACAGAGTTTTTACGAATATTATTATCTTGATGAATACCTTCTTTATAAGGCGGGAAAAAAGCGGTCATGACTTCATTATCTAGTTTTCCCATTTCCCATGCTTTAGTTGCTAATTGATGAGAGCGGTGCGCTAATTCATCTTGAGCAGCTCTTGAAATATGGTAAGTTTTCGCCATTTGCTCCGCGGTATCTCCCATACGTAATCCAGTTGAATACTCAGCCACAGCAGGAGCAACAGGGAGAAGATCACGAAACCGTAATTGACTTAAATAACTTAAGCGCTGGCCTAATGATTTTGCTTTATTAAGACTTAGCAACACATCTGCTAATTTTTTACTGACACCAATGGGTAAAACAGATGATGAATCAGCACCACCAGCAATACCGACTGAGACATGTCCTGCCATCATACTTTCAGCAACATTAGCAATCGCTTGAAAGCTTGTTGCACACGCTCTTGTAACACTATACGCATCCGTTTTTACACTTAAGCCAGCGCCGAGCACAATTTCTCTGGCAATGTTAGGAGCTTCCGGCATTTGAACGACTTGCCCGAAAACAAGCTGATCAATAATTTCAGGTGGAATTTCATTGCGAGTCACTAATTCTTGAACCACTGAACGCCCTAATTCAACCGCAGGTATTCCTCGATACGCAGTCGCTTGTTTAGCAAAAGGTAAGCGTAGCCCGTTGACAATAGCAATGCGATCTTTCATAGCACTGTTCGTTAATGACTTCATAACGGCTCCTGACAAAATGATTTCCTAACACCAAAGAGGTCTGACCTGATAATAGTGTTAACAAAAATTTCACTTTTCAGAAACGTGATTTTACGAGAAGTGGGAGTTAGCGCTCAATATTTCGATGAAATGTCTTAAACTTAACAATAATGATAGGAAAGATAATCGCGTGATGAAGGGATATAAAAAAGGCTGTTAAATTTCAACAGCCTTAAATCTATTAATTTCAGTAAATTAGCGTAATCCTAATTGAAAAATTAGGTTTTCTGCTTCACAAGAGAATGTAAAATCAGCGGTAAGTTGAACACCACCATCAACATCAGCAAATTGTTGATTAATTTTGCAAGGCTCAGAGGCGATAGATTGTGCTTTTGCACTGAGTTGATCTAACATTGCTTGCGCTTGTACTTTATCAGCGAAGACATGCTGATATGACGCTGTGCAATTTTTATTGTCAATAATAGTACCCACATCTACACAACAGCAAGCAGCGGTTTCTTCTGCACTACAACGATTAATTGCGTCTGCCATTTTAGTCTCCCAACGAAAGAAATGTTAATTATCTATCATAATTACAAAAAAATAAAATAAACTGCTTTAGCTCAAATTTTATTATAATTTTACAAAAAAAATTGATTATTCTGTTTATTTAACAATCAAAAATATCTTTATTGGCATATTTTGTGAAAAATATGTTAACCAAATCCCAATTATTGAATCCAAATGGCAATATTTTAAAAACATACTTGCAACATTTAGGGTAATCAACTTTATACTTAATCAACTGGTCTGATTTGTCATAACGACAACCGCACCTAAAATCCAGCGCTTCTAATCAGAAGTTACTAACTTAAAAAAATTATGAGGGTTTAGGTCATGAACCGTAAAAACCTGTTTACTCGCACAGCACTAGCTGCCATTGTAGGAGCAATTTCCTCTCAAGCAGGCGCTGCCGGTTTTCAGTTAAATGAATATTCTACTTCAGCACTAGGGCGTGCATTTTCAGGGGAAGGTGTTATTGCCGATGACGCCAGCGTAGGTAGCCGTAACCCTGCTGCGCTCACTATGTTCGACCGCCCTGAGTTTTCTGTCGGTGCTATCCATATTAATCCAAGTGTTGATATTAAAGGTCAATCACCTATTGGCACCCATGCTAGCACTAATGCTGGTGATATTGCACCCAGTGCATTAGTCCCTAATATCCATTTTGTCGCCCCCATCAATGATAAATGGGCGATTGGCGCATCTGGTACAACAAACTTTGGTTTAGCCACTGATTTTAAAAAAGATTATGCTGCTGGTCTTATTGGCGGTAAAACTGATTTAAAAACCATGAACCTAAATTTAAGTGCGGGTTACCGTGTTAATAATCAATTTAGCGTAGGTTTAGGGTTAAATGCCCTTTATGCTGATGCAGAAATTACACGCCATGCTGGTGAATTACCAGGACTGCTCGGTCTTCCAGTTTCACCTTCAGCACGAGTTGCCCAACTTAAAGGTGACGCATGGGGTTTTGGCTGGAATGCGGGTTTATTATATGAGTTTGATGAAGGTAACCGTGTGAGTTTCACTTATCGTTCTAAAGTAAAAGTGAAATTTAAAGACGGTGAATACCAAAATGATCTTCCACCGTTACCAATGCTTGATAATCTGGGTATTGTTGCTACTAACGGTGACACCATTAAAGGTAAGCTAGACCTTAATCTACCTGAAATTTGGGAATTTGCAGCCTATCACCGTGTTGCCCCAAAATGGGCAATTCACTATAACTTCGCTTATACAAGCTGGAGTGAGTTTAAAGAGTTAAGAGCTACACGTAAAAGCGATGGTCAGCAACTCTTCAAGAAAGAAGAAGGCTTCCGTGATGCATGGCGTGTTGCTTTAGGAACAACCTATTATCACGATGATAACTGGACATTCCGTACCGGTATTGCTTTCGATGATAGCCCAGTTCCTGCGGATAAACGTTCGATCTCAATTCCTGACCAAGATCGTTTCTGGTTAAGTGCGGGGGCAACTTATGCATTTAACAAAGATATGTCTGTTGATGTTGGGTTAGCGTATATGCACGGTAAAAAAGTCACAATTAAAGAAAAACTCGCTGAAACACCACTCTCGCCTACTTATGAATTTGAATCATCAGGTAAAGCATGGTTATACGGCATGAACTTTAATTACCGTTTCTAATTTTTCACCGTATCTTTTATACAAAAAATGGTCTTCTAGAAGACCATTTTTTATTTATCAAACTAAAAAGATAATTCACTAATCAATTGAATCTAAATCATCTTCAATGGCTTTCGCATTAGGGTTCTCTTTTACTGTACCCGCTTGGAAGTCATTACTTTGGAAATAAGCTTCACGCATCATTAAGTAAGGATCAGACGAGTTTTGTAAAATCGCATCTGAATCGAGCAATTGTGCGCGAGTTTCAATACCTTCTAATGCCCATTTACCTGCTGACATCCAAAATGTTAAATAACTCAACATAGGATACGTCAAGTCAGCCCAATCACCACCCTCTTCACGGACAGTAAAGCTACCATAGCCTGGCACAACCACATAGGGACCATAATCCATACCATAATGACCTAACGTACTACCAAATCGCATTGGCACTTCTTTTTCCATCGTTTCTTTAGACATCCCTGCGACATCGATTAATCCCCCCATACCAAAAACGGTATTAATCCAGAAGCGACCAAAATGTTTAGCTCCCTTTTCAAAGTCACCACGCAATATACTGTTCACCATACTTGCGGGCTCTTCTAAATTACCTAAAAAATTTGATAAACCATTTCTTGCTGGTGGTGGCACATAATCACGCCAAACCACGGCAACTGGACGTAAGATATAGGGATCTAAAACATAGTAGTTAAAATCAAACATCTGGCGGTTAAACCCTTCCAATGGGTCAGAGCGCCCCTCCCCATTATTAGGGGTACTTGCACATCCTGAAAGTAAGGCGACTGAAAGAGCAACACCGCACAGGCGATACTTCATAATGTTCTCCGCTAATTATCTTATGATGAACAACATCATCGTTCGCATATTCATAAACTCTACACATAATACTGTCAATGAATGATAAGTGGTACTTTTATTAAGTGTTGATCTTATAAGATAATTCGGTTTTTGTGATTATCTTATTGAGCTGATTTAAAATAGTAGTCCAATATCATGGCTAATATAAAAATCTATGATGTTATTTAATTATATTCTTTTATCATTAATCGCTCTTCTGGAACTGGGTACGAAAAATGCTGTGTAATAAAATCAAACTCTACTTCTGTGGTTTTAATTATCTGTAAGTTGCCGATGAAAGACTTGTTGTTTGATTGCGGAAATATCAACTTCTTCTAGATATTGAACAATATTAGGGAAAAAAAGTTCGTGATAGCCATACTCTTTTTTTCTTAATTCAGCAATTGCCTGCTCTTTAGTCCAATTTTCAAATACAAGCCGATACATTGCTATAACAGTTCCTGTGCGATCACTACCATGCCAACAATGTACTAACACAGGATCAGACGTACTGTTTATTTTACGTAATACCTCAATGAGATCCTTATCATTAATTCTACCTGCATTCATTTTTACGTGAAAAGTGTCTAATTGCGTGCCTTTTACATCATCACTATCACTATGATATTCACGTAAGTTAATAATCGTTTTTATACCCTGAGCTTCTAGCCACTTCATTTCACCTGAGGTTGGTTGCCCAGAGCGATACACTTTTTCTGATACTTGATAAAAATTTTCAGGAGGTACAAGGATATCTGTAGGCCTAGAGTTACAGCCCACCAGAAGAAAAAAATAAGCAATAAATAAAAACTTTAAATATCGGGTATCATTAATTGATTTTATATCCATATAAAAACCTAAATTTATTGTTGGTTATTGAATGAGGAAGCAAAACAATAGCGATAATAGCGTGAATTGATAAACACTGCTCTAGAAATAATTTCTACACTGACAAAATAGATAATCGATGGCGTTCCCTACAAACTTCACAAATAACAATTATAGTGTTGATTTAAAGCGATAATTTATGAAACTTTAAATATTTTACCCATAATTTTACCCAATTAGGGAAAATGGAACTGATTTGGAGATCGAACCTGTGAGAAAGGTGATACTTTTATACCACCTCCTCATTTTTAATTCCACACCCTGCTATACTCTCCAAAAACTAACCGGATCTACTATGAACCTCGCAAACCTAACCCAAGAAGAAAAAGACAAAATCAATGTCGATTTAGCTGCCTCAGGTGTCGCATATAAAGAACGACTCAATATGCCAGTTGTCGCGTCCGAAGTTGAACGACAGCAACCAGCACATTTGCGCGAGTACTTTAATGAACGATTAGCGTTTTATCGTGAGAGACGCAAGAAACTGCCGGATGGGAATTCTGTGCAGTATTTGAAAGCAGAGTAACTAGCTATAGTAACGCGTCACTCTCACTCAGCCCGAATTGAGCCTTCATTTCCTCTTCCGCTTTCTGCGCTTCTTCCATCTCACGCATTCTCACGTTATAGATTGATTGCTCTGGCATCTGTACACGAACGGAAATAAAACGACCATCAGGGATATCAATCGGATTACCATCGCTATAACCGTCAATATCATTACGAGCAAACTCAGGTGCATTAGGATGAGTGCGGTGATAAGTCTTAACGAGAATCGAACCATCTTTGTTAACTTTAGAGTTAACCCATATCAGTGGCTGTTTATTTACATCGAGTGGAATTTCAATACCACCATCAACACCGCCCCATCCTGCATCTGAGTTAAAGCCCAGTACGCCTTCAATGAGATATTCACCTTTAGCTACTCGAGTAACCGTAGCGCCTTCGGATTCGTCGTTAGTGGTGAATGTGCCATCGGGATTGATGTCGATAATAGGGGATGCGCGTTTAATAAACCCGTTACTGTCTACCGTTGTATTTCTGTCAGTCCATAAATTATGAACATATTCAGATGTAGCATTACCCGCAACAACTCGGCACGAACCACCATTCCAAGAGGACACTAAAGCCTGATAAGTGTCCTTTGATTTAAAATAAGCGATTGGTGAACCACCAAGCCCATATTTTGTTGTTTGCTCATTTCTGATAATTTGCGTAACCGTATTTCTATTCATTAATACAGCACGAAGTTCAGCTTCTGAAATATTTGTTGATGGCGTCTCAGAGCCTCCCCAACCGTAATCACCCACCAGCATCATTTTGCCAGTCTTTCCAGGAAGCGTTGCCCTATAATATGTTCCATTTATTTTATATAAAAATGATGGTGAAGGGTCTAAGCTCAGAAATAAGTCATAGCTACTATTTCTTGAACCTACAGCACCCGCCGAAACAATACCCCCTTTAAAATCTTGAGGAGTCGTTTTTGTTAAGTCTGCCTTATTTTGTATATCCCCCTGCATCTTCTTAATACTATCGAGCGTAATGACTTCACCATTTGGCATCTCAATTTTTGTCTGCCCCGTTTGAGTCATCCATGTATTCATTGCATCAAGAAAATACTCAACGTAACTATTAATAGCGACCATGGTTCTTGCTGCATCACTATTATTATCTGGCTCAGTAATATGAATTGAGAATGTGGTGTTAGTTGCTGTGGCTAATGCCGGTTGTGCTAATACTAATTCAGTGTCGGAATTAACAGATTTAATCATATACGGAATATTTGTTGTTCCCGATTTAATTAAAATCGTCATTCCGATATTAATAGCTGGATTATTATTTTTAAATTTAGTGCCAGTGCCTTTGACAATAGCAGACCCTGACACTGTATTAACAGTGCCTGTTGTGTATATCATGATTTATTTCCTAGCTTAATTAATTAGAAATTCTTCGCTTGAATCAGGAAATGCAAAAACTCTCCCCCTGAGAATAAACTCCGTCCACTCTCCAGCAACCCCTCCGGTCGCATAAGGTATTTTTATACCAACACTACTAATTCCCTTTCCCGCTGGTATTTTTACGACAAATTCGTTGCAAACATATTCATCTTTTCTAGCATTCGATGTATTTCCTGACCAGACCGAGACTGTTTTGACATTAAAAATTCCATCAACATAAATTTCAGCAACCCCTCTACCATCTCCCATGAATGGAGCCATATACCCCATTAATGCCCCGTTTGGTGTTTTTGTTCCAAACCAGTCAGGGATATAATCTTCTTGATGTAGTGAACCGCTAACCCACAAATAACATGGGGTGTCTCGTTGTTTAAATTTAAACAACTCTTTTATTCCATCGCCTTTCCATCTATCATTTATATAAATCTCATCAGAAATTGAAACAATATTTCCTATTAGCTTTCCGGCCTTAACTGTTCCATTAAAATTTCCATCCGCACCATCGATAGTTCCCCGAAATGTCGCATTATTAAATTCAGCATTACCCGTATTAGCATCAATATTAAATCCCGTCTTACCTAATTCGTAATTCTTGGACTTTATAGCTTCAGATAACACCATTTCACGAACATTCGCTTTATCTAAAAACGCTTCTTTAATAAAGAGTTGCCCATTTTTGGCATACATGAATAATTCCATCTTGCCATTTGCAGGGTTATACCAAGCAAAGTTATTTGCGTTGTAACCAAAGAATGATTCCAGTTTTCCATTCTTAACCTGAGCACTAATTACTTGTCCTGCTGCATTGTATTTCCCGTTGTTATGAACAATCGTGATATTAATTGAGTGAGTGACAATACCGTCACCAGACTGCTCAAACGTAGCTTGCATCTTCTCCTGAATCATGCCCTCTTGCTCATCAAACTTAGCTTGAACTTGCGTTTTGTTTTCAGCAAATGCCTTGTTTGTGTTAGAGATGGCTTGAGAATTTGAAACAGTATCGGCCTCAGCCTGATCAACCTTAGTACGTATCTCAGTAAAGCGCTGACCGATAGCCTCATCAAGCTTGGTAATTGACGTTTGAGTCTCTTTAATTGCAGACTTGTTGTCACCAACAGCGGAGTAAATTTCTTTAACTTCCTGCGCCCATGCTTCGTTATCCGTCGCACGAACTTGCCATAGCTCTTTGATTCCAGCCTGTGATTGACCGTGTTTCGCTAACAAACTGCGTGATAGTTGAGAGTCAGCATTACCAAGAATAAGCGCGGTTTCTGCATTCCAATCCAAGCGTTCACTGAGTTGCTTACCAGCATCTGTTGTCATGAAATGACCGTCTAACTCATCGAGAATGGCTTCCGTATTGTCATCAGCCTGCCCCTTCACTTCCACAAAATGAGACTTCCCATATTCATTGACGCTTCGTATATAAAACCAGTAATCACGACCAGCTTTTAACTGACCTTTAGTCCAGAATTTAGCTCTACCTAAAAAGTCAGCCTTTGACTCTATCTCATTGATATTATCTATTCTGTATTCACCAGAAAACCAGAATTCAAACTCAGTATTTAAAGTGTGTGGTGTGGAGATATGAGGGATCAGTTTTATTTCAAAAAAACCAGACTCAACAGTTATTGAACTAGGTGCGCTGGGCGCACCAATAACCATCTGCACTTTTGATTCATCTCCAAGCATTCCATTAGCATCTTTACCTCGCACGCCAACAAGATATTCTCCAGATTCAAGCCCGTTGAAGTAGTATTCTAAATCTGTGGTGCTTCCAGTAGAGACAACCTTTCCGTCTCTATAAAGAGTGACGTTAAATGAGATGTTTCTATTAATGGTTGTTGTTACCCACATAGCTCTAGCTTGCACCTGTGAGCTATCATCAACGTAAGCAATAGAAAGACGCTCTATATTAGGAATGCGAATAACATTCTGTGTTGGCGGGTTTCCAGTAAAATCAACACCATTATCAACAATGCTTTCTTTTTTCGGCTCATGCTGAATGCAGTTGTATAGGTAGTTCCCTTCATTATCCTCAGCAATGGAAATTACACGAAATAGTCTAGTGGTTAACGTACTCTTGGAAACAGAAAATACACCATACTGTTTCAGCCCGTTCGGGATCTCACGCAAAGTAACAGCATCGTCATCAATAGATTGAATTTCTATTTTTTCAAATTTACCTGACGCCCCTAAAAATGAAAAAGTACCTTTATCGTCATATTTCCACTCAATAGGCGCATCGATAATAATAGTTCGTTCATTAACTGATAAAACTCGCCCGCCTACCTTCACTCCCGCAAAACTATCATCTGCAACTTCAATGATATCGCCAGAGATACAATTGATCCCCTCGCGCCCTGTTGAGAATGTAACGCTATCTTTCTCTAACTTCTCTGTCTGTAATATCCATTTACCCACTCTATGAGCCTGTCCACGACTAGTGCAACCAAAAGCAGTGACTTTCTTGACGTTTACACCACTGAAGCGCTGAATGAGATCATCATCTTGAATGAACTCTCTTTCTTCACTCCAACCATTACTAGGATTTATCCATGACACCTCAATAGCGTTGTGTCTTGCTGATTTCGCTGTTGATGTATATTTAAATTTCCCATCAATAACATTTGAGTTTGTGTACGTCCATACTGGGTCAGACGGTCTATCTTGAAAGCAAGTTAATTGTTGTCCATCCCATAAAGGCATGCCACGAAATACAGATGCTAAGTCATCAAGCACTTCTTTGGCTTTTCGCTGAGAGGTTATGTAGGCATTAAAAGTAAAACGAGGCTCTTTATTACCAAACCCATCATCAACTAGTTCGTCACAGTAACGAGCAATGGCATATAATGCGAATTTATCAACGCCAAACGAACCGATCATCTCTCCTATGCCGTATCGTTCATTGGTGACTAAATCGTAAAAAACCCATGCAGGGTTATTAGTCCACGCCGGCTTGAAGCGTCCAGTCCAAATTCCTGTGTAAGTACGCGTTTCTGGATCATAATTATCAGGAACTTGGATAATCATCCCTTTGATATGGTAGGTTCGATTGGGTGTATCACCGTATTGGGATTTATCGATTTTCATCCCGACGACAGCAGAATTAGGGTAAGAAAATTTAGCGTCGGTTATTTCTGTGTAACTCGCCCATACCGTTCCGTTTTTCAGCAAATCACTTTTACTATCGTCAGTGATACGGGAAACCCTGATTTGGAATGGTTTTTTTGTCGGCGCATTGATGATATGAGACTCAAGATATTGACCGCTTATTTTACCTGGCCCTATTGTTACCTTTTCCGCATGCATCCAACCAGAGCCATCATTAATTTCAATAAGCATTTCCACAGTAGCATCGTACTGATTCCCCTTATCGTCTTGACTAACAAGAGCAGAAACACCCAAAGTAAATCTAACGCGATCAGTTTCCTGATCTGAAATGGTGCGTAAGATTGGTGTGCTTTTTTTCACCTCTACATTGACAGGAATTTCTTTTTCTACAAAGGGAAAGTCCTCTAATGGCTCCTGTGTCGGTGTTCCTGCTCGCCACTGAACCTCAACACCATGAATATTCGGATTTCCCTCTTCATCTACAACAGGAGTACCATTCAATAAAAAACCTGACATACCACCTACAGGGCCTTCTATTGGCCCTTCTGAAACTAAATCGATGACATTAAGAAATTGTTTGTTTTTTAAGTTGTCATCGAGCAATCTTGGAGTGCTTCCTCCACCGCCACCTTTGCCCATTAAACAGTCTCCAAACCTTGTGATATTACATTTGAACCCACAACCATCTCGCCATAACAGATAGGAACCGGATAACCTTGTCCGACTCTATTTGATAACGAACTGAAATACTGGTTACTTTCTGAGTTTCGCCCCTCTATGCTTGGCGCTGGCGGTGTTTTAGTTAACATGGTTGCCAATCCCGCGGCGGCCACACCTACACCAGCGGCAAATAATGCGGTCGATGTCATCGTTGCCAAAAATCCGCCCGGTATTAAAAACGATGCGCCAATTAAAGCAGCTCCACCAATAATGCCTAGCCACCCGCCGGATTTAGCACCACCAACTATGGGGACGATCGTAATAACATCACCTTCATTTAATGGCGTACTTAATCCCGTGGAAATACTATCCTCGGTCATATCATTGCCTGCGATACGAACACGAAACTGACCTTGGTTAATCTCTTTTTTCAACCCATCAATTTGATAGCAAAGACAACGTAAGGCCTCACCTGCATTACTTACCTCAAGCTCGAACCTGCGTCCAAATCTGCGTAAATAGCCTGCAAACTGTAATTTGACCATTGTTTATGCCTCCAAATGCTGTGAGTGTATTTAAACCAGTAACCACCGTAAGTATCTCGCTTACTCAATCTGTCTGGCCTGTGATGTAATATTTCTTGATTACCTAAGTACAACGCAGCGTGACAAGGTTTTGATGTGCCTAGGCAAATCAATATCATGTCGCCTTCTTGAGCCTCTTCTACTTGATAAAATCCCTGCTTATCCGTGTTATCAAGATAGAGATTTTGTTCTGTGTACCACCATTCATCGGGACGAATAAAATCATCTAGCTGAATGCCTGACAGATGATAGGCATCACGTATAATGGAATAACAATCCTGCTCACCATGCTTAAACTCTCTACCTAACAGTGGCGCTATTGGTCTGAACTTATGGATCACCCCATCACATACCAACCACCAAGGCAGATTTGTTTTCCTTTGTATTGTTCTGTCGCCAGAACTCAGGAAAGGCTTTCCGTCAGGGTGACTATGAACAATAGCTTTGATTTCTGAATAGCACTCTGCCGTCATCCAATCGTCTGGGTTAATTTCAAAATAGTTTTGCGGATCGGGATGTATGTTTCTGCAAGGGAAATACCTGTCACCCGAAATTAAGCCGCAAGACTCCCTCACTACTTCCGCTTTCGCGTGAGCGATAATGTCTTTCTCAATCATGGATTAACCTAATTTATTTGAGCCTAAATACCCGCCGAATGGCATCTTTCCTTTGTGTCTTAATTTGCACCCGCTGTATTTATGAGAGCATTTGTCTTTTAAGGGATCGGTTGTTGGTTGGTCTTTTTCATCTGCAACAGGTGGCCCATCATAACCACAATCAAACCCTCGGTATCGCCACGAGCAGATATCAGCCTGAATAACCCGTCTAGGTATCAGGGCGTTATCTGTTTCTGTTGGAAGTGCTAATATGTACGTTACAAAGTCTGAATCTGAGCTTTCCCGTTGCTCAATAACATACTTTTGAACAACTTCTCTTGTTGGATCTGTTTGTGGGTTTCCGTTGGGAAAATTAACAACATCAAGATATTGCTCTAAAACCTGCCGGCGAGTAACGATAGCGCCTAGCGCATCATCGTAATCGCTATTAATAGCAGTCAGCATTCCATCAAAGTTGGCAAATGTCATTTTTGGTCTATCTGACGCGCCCTGTGCTGTTACGCTAAAACCGGTAACCTGAACTGGATAAGGCTCATAGCGCAATCCCTGCCAGATAATAGGTTTTAATAAGCCATTCATGCCGTCATGAAAGCGATAAATATCACCACCAAAACGGCTCAAATCGACCTCATACAGATCTAACATTGCATTTTGCTGTAAGTCTGTAACGTCTATACGCATCTCTTGAGGTATATCTCTCATGCAACAACCTCCTCAAATGTGCAATCTATCTGCCATACTGATGTTCTCGGTGTTACCTGCCAGCCTCGGCAAACAAATTTACGTTTAGAGTTATCATCACTGGTTAGCCATAAGAATGATTCAACCGCACCGCGCGCCTTAAGAAATTCATCAATCTGCTTACCAATATCAGCATGTTTAATAAATGAAAGCTGATAAGTCTTTAATTGGTTGTTGATCCCATCTTTAATTCGTTGTTCGTAACCGTTACCAAACCTGGCTACTTTCACCTTAGGATCATTACCTACCTGATAAGCCGTTTCTGGTCGCCATTCAAACTCTTCCATTGGTTACTCCAATAAAAAAGGCGACACAAAGCCGCCTGATCAAATATCAGGATATTAATAAATATCCATTAGGTTATTTTATATATTCAGCCCAGAGAAACTTGCCGAAGGAATGGCTGACTTACTTCGGTGTGAGGGAAAAAATGCCTGAAAATACTAAAGAGTCATATGAAAATTCAATGTTGCAGTATCTAACAGCTTTACGAGCAGAGACTGCATTCCATAAAACTGTGTTATTTGTATTAGCTAAAAAGAACCTAAATCAGGATGATAAAGAAATAATAAGGAGGTTAATTGATAGCTCGAAACAAAGAGAAAAAGCGGCAAACACTGAAATCCTTAGTAACATATACTCAGAAGAGATAGAAAAATGCTTTGAATTATTTATGGATAATATTTAATCGTTTATGGTGCTATTGAATTAAAAAAAGCTTCGTCAGCGCTAGTTTTACATTCATATAATTTGAGTAACTTCTCTTTTTCACAGCTCGTTGCCTTTTGCATATCCGCGAGCTGTTTTTCCAGTGATTCAATTCTTTTCACTAAATCTTCCATTGATGGTGCGGATGATATTACTGCGGATTTAATCACCATGCCTTTAGCCATTACATTGCCGTTACTATCTTTCATGATCCCATTACCATCCATCATTAATATATTTTCTTGATTACTCATAACTACCTCTCTTAATTACCAACTTCTTGATTTTTCCAAAGCACCACCGCTACGCATTTCAGTGCCAAGTACGTCATAAACTGTACCTCTTACCATTTGCTGTATCTGTTGTGCTTCCTTTTGAGTGATGCCATTAGGTGCTTGAACTTGGAATGTAAAGTTCATATCCCCCATGCTGACACCGTTACCGCCTTTGCCCATTTGTCGATTACTGATAACTCGACCATTATCACCTGGTATCATGTATTGATTACCGTTAGATGCTTTGAATATTTCTGGCTTGCCTCCTTCTCCAACCTGATACATTTTACCAGCACCAACCTGACCGCCATTTTTACGAGCACCCGCAAGCGCAATCATTGCTGGTATTGCTGCCGCCATCGCAGCCATTCCCCAAGTTGCAGCAGAGCCCATTGTAGCAATACTTGTTGTTGCTGCAGCTGGAGCCATAGCATTTGTAATTGCTGCGCCAGTAGTTGTAGCCTCCGCTACCGCTTTAGTATTTGACGCTTTACGTAGAGCCTCCTCAGTAACCATATTCTTAACTTGTTGCATACCCATTTGAACCAGAGCGCCAACGGCTTGGTCTACGATGGTTAAGGCAACATTACGGAAAACATCGTTAAGTGATTGAGTACCCGTTAATAGCCCTGTAATTACGTTAGCGGAACGTTGTCCTAATGCATCCAGTCCATCAGCTAAGAATTGATTTGCTTGACTCTGATTACGCCATATATCCCATTGAGCATTCATGCGGTCTTGCTCATATTGAGTATTAGCGGCATTCATTAACGCTAAACCTTGCTGAGTGATAGCACCTTTTTCAGTCTCAAACTCACGGATAAGCGCAAGTTTACGCTCGTGTTCGTTTTTGAGTTGCTGAACAGGGTCTACTTGTGCTTTTAAATTATCTTGAGGAGATACAGCGTTTTTAGCCTTTATTTCGGCTATCTGTTGCTGATATTCCGCTTCAATTTCAGCCTTACGCCTTGCTGCCTGTTCAGTGAGAGATACATCATCTTTTGTTATCCGCTCTAAGTCTGCCAACTGTTTATCGTGAGACTCTTTAGCCTTGGCGACTAAATCAAGCTCAAGCGCGGCTTTCTTATCAGCTAGATTACGCTCAATGTTGTATTTTTCTTCTGCTAGTTGCTCCGCTTTTTCAATCTGTTCAGGAGATGCCGTATCACCCAATGCTTTAACCGCGTCATACTTAGCCATTTCAAGAGATCCGTCTTTGTAACCTTTGTTTAAAAGCTCAATTTCTTCTCTCTGGCGTTTTAGTGCTTCGTATGCTGCATCTGTGGCTTTGGTTGATTCCTTTGTTGTTTTGTTACGTTCGGCTGCTGCATCTTGAGCCTCTTGAGTTGCTGTGGCTATTTGCTTTAATTGATTTATTTCTTTTTGGTCTGTTATTCCTTTGTCTTCAGCGTAAAACTCAACTTGAAGCTTTCTTTTATCGATTTCGCTTTTTGCGTTAGCTAGTTTCATATCACGCTCTAGTGACTTTCTTAAATCAAGCCCCTCCTTAGACCACTCGAAAGATACTTTTTCAGCATTAAAGTCTTTTATAGCTTGGGTGGATATGCCTAACTTTTTAGCAAAGAAGTCTTGCGCATCAGATAGCATTTGCACTTTCTGAACACCGTTTCCAAGTTCGTCGTGAAGCTTTCTTGCTTCCTCCATTTGATCAGCAACTACTTTGTTAATTTGACGATCTATTTGCAGTAACGCATTCTCAGAGTAAGAAAGCTCAGTAGTTTTACCATCAAGATTTGCCTTAGCAATTGCCAGATCGTTAGTTAGCTCTTTTTCTTTTTCTCTTGCAGAATCAGGCCTCCAAACTCCAGACTCATTAAGTTTTTTCTGTATGCTTAACTGTTTGGTTAATGATTCCACTTCTTCTTTTAAATCAGAGATATCTTCTTTTTTCTGCGCTATGTTTTGAGAGGTCTTAACCCTAGCCGCATCAAGTTGTACCCTATTTAGCTCCTTCAATCTTTCAATTAAGTCTGGTAATTCGTTACTGTAATCTCTAGCCGCTTGCTTGGCACTTTTCATTGCATCTACTACATAGTAAACAGCAGCACCAATAAGCATCAGCGCCCCCATCGGTCCACCAAGAGGCGCTGACGCTGCATTAAGAGCTTTCATTGCATTTGACATGGTCAAAGCTGTTGCTGCAACTCTTGCTTGTGATGCACTCAATGCCTGATTTGCTTGTGTTGATGCGATAGCGGCATTTGTATAAGCGGTTCTTAATCTAGTAACGTTAGCTAATGCCGTCGCCTCAGCATTAGTTCCGATAGTTAGCTGGTGCTGATCTCTCGCTCTTTTTAGCGCGAAGGCGGCTGCCTCTTTATCTGCTAAGGCTTTCCTTGCAAGAACTGCTGCCGCATCTCTTTCGGCTATGGTTGCCTGTCTAGTTGCCATGACCGCCGTTATTGTATCTCTGGCTTTTTTTATCTGCGCTACGCTAGCCATTGCTAATGCGCCAACATATCTTGATCCTATTACCGCAGCAACCGCCGTTAAAATAGTACCCATCTCTGATAAATTTTGACTAACGGTAATTACAGCATCACTGAATACGTTAATAGATGCCTTTATTGTTGTGTTCTCGCCAAGGAACTTAGTTAAGTTATTCCCTGCTTCTTGAAATGCCTGCGACATTGTTCGAGTGGTTTTAGCAAACTCTTTGCCTATCGAGTCCCCCTGAGACAGCAAACCATTCACAACAACATCAGTGGTTAGCTTGCCTTCTGCTGCCATTTTACGGAGTTGACCAATACCAACACCCATCGAGTCAGCAAGAGCAACCATCAAGCGACTACCTTGCTCCGCTACTGAGTTAAATTCCTCACCGCGCAGAACGCCAGACGCGATACCCTGCGATAACTGAATAATGGCGTTTTCTGCTTCCTGCGCAGTAGCACCTGATACGATAAAGCCTTGGTTGATGATGGATGTTAATTTTGCCAAGTCTGCTGCTGATGTATTGTATTCTCTCGTTCCTCGCTCTAATCGTGCGTAGAGTGTAGCAGTGGCATCAAGGCTAGATCGCGTTGCTTGAGAGATATCAAATACTCGCTGTGTGACATCAATCAGTGACTCACTTGCACGAACTGAGTTAGATAGTTTATTGTTTAATTCAGTCCACGCCTCAGAATAACTTGTAACCATTGATACCGATAAATAACCAGTCAGAGCCGCCGCAACTTTGGACAGAGACTGCATTGAACGCTCTGTGTTATTTACTGACTGAGACGTTCGGTTAAAGCTACTATCCATACGATTAAGGCGTTGCTCTAACTGTTGCTGAGATGTAAGCAATTGCCGAACATCCATTTGAACTTGATAAACGATTTCGCCTACATTTGCCATTTATCGGCTCCTTAAAATGAAAAACCCCGCCGATTGGCAGGGTTACTTTGATTAATTACTGTATAAAGTTAATACTTAACGCTTCGCACTTCTCGTAGCATATCGTCAGCTTCACTACATCTATCTTTTTGTTCTTCTGGTATTTTTTCTCCAGACTCGCGCATCAAATCACAAACCATGCTAATTCTACCTTGCTCAAATGCATGACCCATTGATGCGATAACGAAACCCTCGCACGACTCTTTATCTTTGTGGTTAATACAAGCTGCCTTTGCAACATCTGGTATCTTTATATTTTCTTTAGCAATAGAACCAGCGCTAAAGAAAATAGATAAGGTAGTCAATACCCAGAGTGGTGTAACTAATATCTTTCTCACAATGCCATCCTCTATGGTTAGTTTATTTTTAAACTACCTTCTTTTTAAGATTTCTTTTATTTTCTCGTGATTTGTTTCTTGAGTAGAGTCTGCATCTAAGATGTTTCTTTTTTCTGTTGATGAGATCGATTTACCTTCAATTGCATCAACAATTGATCCACAACCAAAGAAAACAGCCCCTATTAATGATGAGAAACATCCACCAAACACAAGTAGTGTTATATTTGGCATTTGTTCAGCTATCTTATAATTAGATGTGTTAACAAAAGATATTACCCCTAAAAATATAGACACGATACCAATTGCCAATAATACCCCGCCAGCATGCTTTAAATTCACAACACCATCCTCGTTAGTTAATGTTTGAACAATATTACCTTATTGAGTTTATTACAGAAAATACAATTCCTCTTCTTTCCCTGTATTCCAACCTTCTTTTAGTAATTTATCATTCATTTCATTTAATTTACTTAAATCACCATTCTTCTTGTATATTCCACTTAATATTGAATGCGCATAATGGTTTGGGTAATAAAATTTATTATTTGATAACGTTCCGGTTGTTCTTGAATACTCATCCATGCTCTCTACGTGCCTTTTCTTCATTGCTTGCATTACAATTGATGATATGGCTATCGACTTCTCGCACAGTAAAATAACATTTTCTTGGTTATTATCAGCTTTCTGTTTTTTTATTTCTTCTAGCAACGAAAAATGGAGCGCTACAATTTCATCTTTATCCAAAAAGGCAATTTTAGATAGTTGCTCTCTAATTGCATTAATCATAATAAATATCCTGTCTTATGCTAGTAAAACGGTTAAAAGATAAAAGTATTTATTATGTTATATAGATGGTGATGCAAAAGAAAGCAAACTAACTCATTTACGCTTCCTGCTAACCAATCGGCGCTTACCACTGATCAGTTCATCATTACGCTTATCATCTTGCTTCATGATGTTGTCGTATTCTTCTTTAGTGAAGCCTTTCTCATCAGGATATTTAGCTTTAAGCATCATCTGAAATTCAGTCATGGTTAACTGTTCGGCTTCATCTCTATTCATACCAAAATGAGCGCGAGCAGAGCTAATGTAGTCAATTGCCATAAACTCATCTGAGAATTCATTTTTGCCTTCGTTACGTTGAAGTTTGCGGATCTTCGCTTTACCGATAATTCCGTGAGTGAACAACTCTCTTGCAATGACGATAATGTCAGCAATTGGCATCTTGCCGTTTTTATAGACAATACCGCGTTTACCGGATTTCCATTCGCCAATAATTTCCGAACAATCATCATCACAGCACGCCTGCATAACCATCATTGCAGTTTGTAGGATATTGCGTCCGTATGTTGGTTTGCTAATGACCTTTATTAACCACTCAGGAATAACCCTGTAATTCATTACGGCACGAGTAATTAAATCTTGCACCTCAGCGCCATTTAATTGACCGTAGGCACTCACAATCTGTTTAGGCTCACCGATTTTTGTCATATTGATGAACGATGGTCTAAATAAGTAATCCTTTTTATCAGTAGAGATAACCATCTCCCCGATTTCTAAAATAGGTGTCATAATCCCTCCTGAATATTATCAAGGGCACTCGAAAGCACCCTTTGTAATATTATTCGGTGACAGTAACGACACACTTAGCTGTCTTTGCGCCGTCCTCTGAGGTGATGGTGACGTTAGCAACACCAGTAGCAACGCCGCGAGCCGTAACGACAGTACCTACCTGTGACACTGTCGCAAATGCTGGCTTGTCGCTAACTGCGGTGCAGGTTTTGTTGGTCGCATCACCCGGAGTGAATTTCACCATGATAGATTTAGTTTCCCCGACCTTTACTGTGGTAGCAGACGGGTCAACCGAGATACTTTCAACTGCGATTTCTTCTGTTAGCCATTCAACCGTAGTTGCAGTATGAACTTTTAATTCGCCTGAATAGGTGGCAAGTTCTCTGGTTGGAAACTCCATCGACCATGACGTGAAGTTGAAGTATCCTTGGAGGATTTCCTTCCCGTCACCGCGCATGTCCAATTGAACCCAGTAGCCAGTTTGTCGACGAGCTTGAATCTCTTCCAGCAATTCCTTAGCAAAGTTCATGGCAGAAGTAGAGCCTGGCAATGGAGTGACTCTCATTTCACCATCAACACTAATTGTTAAGTCGGCTCCGGTCACGATAGCTTCTGACAGACCAGGAGTATCATCAGCATTAGAGTTTACGGTCTCCATCCCATAATCGAGACTCTTGCTTGTAACCGCACCAAAGCGCATAAAAGAACTCTGATCTGGAACTTGTGATGGACAGCCTTTTGCAATACGCAAAATACCATGATCACCTAGCATATTACCTTTATCTTCTGGGCATTGTGCCATGTTATAACCTCTTTATTTTCTTTATTTGCAAATAAAAAAGGCCGCTTATGCGACCCGTTGAGATGTGTTTAATTTAAGATGTACAGCGGAAAGAAAGCTTGAGGATAAACCGACCTTCTTCTGTCGGGATAGGTCTTGGTAGACCGCCTAAGTTATAGATTGAATTGAGTTCGCAATCTAACGAGTTGCTAGCAACGTAATTTAGAATTTCATTAGCTCTTATCAGTGCAGGTTCAGGATCATACTGCGCAGATACTAGAACAAGCGTCACGAAATCATCAGCACCCAAATCAGCAAATCGTCCGCTACCATCATCAGGCTGAATAACAGCATATTGCTGAGTCTTTTCGTCTGGTTGCTCATTCCACGTCAGATATTGAACGATGAAACCATCGAGCAGATTACCTCTGTTTAAGTAGCGCTCAAACTTCTCATGTATCATATTTGAAGCTCCCGTCTCACCGCGTCATCAATAGCCTTGCGTTCATCTTCAAAACCACGAGATAAGAACTCTTTACGAGCACTTGAACGCCTAAAGTTTTGCTTGATTCTAGGATCATGAACATAAACCGCGTAGTTTGCTGTATATCCTACGCGACCGGTTACTCTAGTGCCATTAACAGTGACTTCCCTGAATTGAGAATTGATAAGTGTTGATGTGTCAATAGGTGTGTATATAGCCGCTTGAGCGCTACCAATCAATAACGCTGACTGAATAGCTCTCATCACTTTCTTACCTTGTATGTCACCAACAAGTGCTCTAAGGTTTGCGTTAGCCTGAGAAATACCCCTTACTTTTGCGCCCATATCACACCGCCGTTATCAGAGTGTAGTCATCTGCAATATGCTCGAATAAATCCTCATCACGCCCAATGAATTTGATTTCATCAGCGCCGACAGATAACGGATCGTCTGAGTGCTTACCGATAGCAATAAAGTCACCTTTCTTTGCATCGGCATACTCAGTCCAGAAAACTAACTTGATGGTGATTTCAGAGCCAATGTCCAACTTTCCAGATTTAAGCTCGCTACCATAACCACAAAGAAAATGAACCGGATCAGAGAATACTGGCTTACCGTTTTTGTCTTTCTTTGCTTTCCATAAAGTAGCCCATGAGGTGTAAGCCCAATTTGCAACTGAACTCATTACGCCCCCCTACACATACAACCGCCTTTCGCTATCCACAAACCAGCGTGAGCAGTTTGAGTTGGATCGGTTGGTATTAAATCATTAGCACAACCGTGCTTATCTAAACCACGCAGTAGTGACGCAGCCGCTTTCCATCTATCACCAAAAGATTGATATCGAAATGAGCGTGATGCGCCGTTAGGTGCTGCTTGTGAGCTGATATACTTATCGCCTTGACCAAGTGCCATAAGTGAAAGCAGATACATCTGGATTAATAGTGCGGTTGCTGATGGATAGTGTTTATCAAGGCATTCTTGAATACTACCTACCTGCTCAACAAGTGCGTCGAGAATAAAATCAGGTAATTCTATTCCCTGCCCTGTCAGGTACTCTTTGGCTTGCTCTTTTGTGATCATGATTACCTCACAAAGCAAAGCCCCCTTTCGAGGGCATAAAAAAACCGCTTTCGCGGCTATTCGTCTTTGTCTTTTTTAGACTTGGCTTTTGGTGTGGCTGGAACCAACTCAGCGGCATCATTAGATAATGCTCTAACATTAGCCTTAAAGGCTGGATGAAGATTTTCTAACTCAACCACCTGACCTTTTTCGACACCATGCCAAGGGATAATAACCTCGTACTTTGTCATTGCAGATCCTTAACTCAGTTTAGCACCGTAAACCACACCAGACTTTCCGTCACCGTCACGAGTAATTTGCAGACCTGCTGCGCTCATGATTTGGAAGTTATAGTTTTCCTGTGGCATAAAGCGAGGCTTAGGAACAACACCTGTTGCCATACCAACTAACGGAGTCACTACATCTTTACGACGTTGATAAGCGATAAACTCAGAGCCTTTAAGCGCATAAGTAGGACGAATTTCTTTCACGCCAGCATACGGTAGTAATGTATCGATAATGCGACCATTTACCACGCTATTACCAGCACCAGCACCGACAGAAACAACCACAGGCTTAATTAAGTTACCCCATGCTTCGTAACTCACCCACATTACATCGTAAGCATCCACTTTGTTGTTGAATGCAGTCTGACCGAACGCACCACCAAAACCAAAGAACGCTAACAATGCAGGCAAGTCAGCAGTGGTTAAATCGATATTAGCACCAGAAGCTCCTAAGTCGATTTTCGCTGTGTTGCGGTGATTTTTCAGGCCTTGACCTTTGTACCCCTCAACACTAATAGATGCATCACCATTTAAGAAGTAGTTAACTACTTTCTTATTAAATTGACGCATTTTTGCAGTTTGAGAATCAAGAACAAGGTCAATACCAACTGTACTTAAACCCGCCGCATGACGCCAGTTAACACCAAAGCCAGCGGTAAATACTGGGATTGGGTCGCCGTCAGAACCATAATCGGTGTGATCATGAGAGTATGGCGCTTGACCATCAATACTGATTGATACGTCATCAGCAATGTCGCCAACCACGTTATACAGTTTTGCAGTCTTGCCAATTGGTAGCACTGTTTGAAGACCCATTAAATCATTGACGATTTCCATGCCTGTTTCTTGGTCACGCAACTGAATAATGTTGTTATCAACTTCTTTCCAAAAATCCTTAGAGAAACCGCCTGACTGGTTTGCTGCTAAAGTCTCACCATCCATAACGCTTTGATATTGGTTAATCATCAGGTTATGTTGCGTGTTATAGATATTACGTGTAGCCCATAGGCTATCCCACTGACGTTGCAGTCGGCTATTTGTTGCTAAAGTTTCAGCAGTATAAAACATGTTTTTTCCTTTTTATTGATCAGTAGTTGCAGTAGCCACAGTGCCAACACGAAAGCGAACACGAATGAAATCATCAGCTTTTAGCGTCACTTCATCTTGAGAGTAGCCAATTACTGATTCTGTATCAGCAGATGCAAGAGCGCCTTTACCATCAACACCAAGTTTGATCGGAGAGTCTTTTTTATAAGTTCCAGCAGGAACCAATACAGCCAGCTCTCGACCTTCTTCTACATACTCACCAACTAGAGAATCACCAACCGGAACGCCATCACGAATAGATAGCCCTTGGTGATATGCTGGATTGGCTACATAAATGCGACCGGATAATGCGGTGGCTTGAGCGAACTCATTGTCTGCGTTAATAACAACAAAAGTGCCTGGCAACGTAACTGCTTTTGCTGCGCGAGTTTCTGTGATTGATTTACCGTCAAGGTTTACACGGCGGTAGCGACTAGTAGCCATTATTTAGCACCTCCAAAGTATGCCACTGGATCTGGTGCGCCAGTTTGCTCTTGTTGAGCGCCTGAGTTGCCAGCCAAACTTGCTGCGTCACCAATTTGTTTATGCATGTCGATCAGCGCCTGACCTTGCAGTGAGTTTGCAACCACTTCACCGTATTTTTCGGCAATTACTTTGCGCATTTCGGTTTCTTCTGCGCGTTGGTTTGCGGTTAAAGTTTCTTTTAACTGATCTTGGTTGGCTTGCAACGTATCAATTTTTGACGTAATGCCTTCCAATGCTTTTGTTACGTTCGTAGCAATTTGATTGCCGATTTCTGAATAAAGCTCTGTTTTTTCTTCTTGAGTTAAAGGCATGTCGCCCTCCGTGCTGTTATTGATTGCAGGGCTTGCCTGCGGTTTACTGAAAGCTGATTTAAGTTTGTTTGTTACAACCTTTACCCATGACTCTTGGCGCTCAACTTCTTCGCCTTGCACATCAAAGGTGATGTTGCCATTTTCATTTGTGTAGGAATGTAGTTTTGCATTACCGCCATCGATAACGATTACTGCATGAGTGTCTGTGAAATCAGATACCCACACATAACCATCACCAACAACGAACTGTTTCTTTGCAGCCATTTCAAGGCGATGTGATTTTTCACGATAAGTTTCACCAACTAGAGCGCCACTGTTAGTTTTAACCTCTGTGGCTTGGTCAGCATTAACCATCATTCCAACACCTTGATCTGGTGTTGCTGCGCCTGACTCATAAAGCAGAATTGCGTCATGATCCATGCGGTGTATCTTTGCAATCCAGTTATAGCCCTGCGCCTTTTGTTCTTCGCTTGCTTCAATCTGTTCAAGAAAGACAGCAACGCTCGTATGAATTGGCTCTGAGCTTTCACCGCTTTCAATCGCTTCAACGCGCTGAAGAACTTCCTTGCCACCTTCTGACTCTTTGGCCTTGTCTACATCTATCCACTTTTCTAAATAGATGCGATTACCGACCTTGGAAACATTTCTGTTTGCCGCACCGATATACCCAACATTAAGCCCCTCGAAAGAAAGCGCTGATACAAACTGACCATCAAGCGTGGGATGCCCTAAAGGCGCTGGAGTTCCTTCTAACTCTCGGTAATGAGCGTCAATCTCACTGGATGGATATAAGCCGCCATTCATAATGACGTTTGCTGGTAGCGTGTAACTTGGGATAATAATGTGTTCACGACCGTTGTATGTTTCACGCCGAATAGATGCGCTATTAACTTTTGTCGTGACGTTTACTTGAATTGGCATCAGTTATTCCTCCGCCCATTGATAACCACGTTCTTTCATGGCCTCTTTTTCCTCTAACAGTTTATTGATGAGAGTCTTGTTGTAAGGCTTGCCGTCTTTATCAACAAGAACGGTTACAGTTGAGCACTTGCAGTTAATTGAATTAGCGTCACGAGCCCACCAATCACGTTGCTCATCAGACGTAAACATTTTCCCATGCCTAGCTGCGTGATTAGGCCTTGTTGTTGGGCTCAGCGCGGAGATATGAATTTCACGAGTTTCAAGGTTAAGCATCTCCTTGGCTTCGTCCGCTTCATCTAATCGCGCCCTGCGTAATGCGCTAGTTATCTCTGTTCTTGCTATTCGATTAGCTCGACGAGTTTCAATGCCAGCCTGATTGGTTAGGTTTCTAGCCACTTCACGAGGATTTCGCCCTCTCGCGATCCCGTCAGTAAGAATCCGAGCCATGTCAGCTTTAACCTGACCTGATAGCCCTTTCATCTCCTCAAATATACGAGCACGAACTAGAGCCATTCTTAACTGGTATGGCTCACTCATCAGTATCGTTGCAACACTTTGTTGAGTTGCTGCGTAGACAGTTGATTGCTGCGCTAGGTTTGCGTACTGCTGCGCTGTTCCTCTTTCGTATGCTGTACTAACGTACTCAAGGAAAAGAAAGTTGCCAAACTCGCCACCATTCAAAAGCACCTCATCAACCATTAGCTCACCATCTCTCAAAAGTATTGAAAGGTAGTTAGGATCTAAATCGAATTGGTATTTTCTATTGACGACTGGCTCAGAGGGGATTCTGTTAAGAAGTTGAATATAGCCTTTTGATATTCTTCGAATACGTTTTGCAAACTCTCTCATTGCGCCACGCTCTAGCTTATCGACTGATGTTGGATCAGCTTTCGTTCCGGGTCTTATCGCCGTCCTTA
This sequence comes from Proteus vulgaris, assembly GCF_033708015.1. NCBI lineage: Bacteria > Pseudomonadati > Pseudomonadota > Gammaproteobacteria > Enterobacterales > Morganellaceae > Proteus > Proteus vulgaris. Next base: position 2,728,986 of record NZ_CP137920.1, read on the forward strand.
TTTTCTGTACCTTCATCAGTTTCACCTAATGGCTCTTCACTATCATTTTCATAGCCAGCCGCTTCCCTAATTTCTTCGACACTAAACACTGGCTCACCAGTAGCGAGAGCGGTTTGATTAATTCGACTCATTTTCTCGGAGCTATCCAGTTTTTCAGTAGATGACTGCTCATTTAAATCATCCCAAATAACCGTTTTCTCACCGATAGGATCTAGCACCTTGATGTTAATTAGGTGATCGATGAAGTCCTCTATCTCAAATGAGAGTTCGCTTTCTCTGCGTGATTGGCATCGTGCATTGAAATACTTCTGGTCTTCCGTGCTAGCCCTTTCACCAGTCTGCATGCCAACAAGTATTTTGGATGGAATATCCATTGCGGCTGATGCGGTTTGAAGATTGACGTTATAAGTTGGTGTCGGATCAGATACAGCCGTAACCATAGGACTAACATTTGCGCCCTTCGTAACAAGAACTGAATCATTACCTGCGTTGATTTCTCTTGCTACTTCATTATAAATTTCCTGCAACCCAGCAATGTCAACGCCATACATTCTTGCCATTTCATCAAGGCTGGCTTCCTTTTCGTAGTTAATATTTAGCTGTCTTGCTGCGTTTTTAAGGAATGACTCGCCAGAACCACCCTCAACCTTTTCAAGACTTACAAAGGCGTTATAGGCAGGTTCAAGAAAGCCGATGGCGTCAACTGAATAATCACCGAGAATAAAAACCCGATCCGGATGGATATTGATATTTCTAGTCCCACCATTCGGTAGCGTCTCCGTGTACTGCCACATGCTAGGTTGACCGTAATTAGGAGAGTTAATATCCGTCACCCAATCAGTAGGCTTAATTGCATTCGCCCATGCTGGCGTTGCTTTTTTAAGTAGCTTTGATTTCGTGACGGGCTCATGCCACTTCCCACTATCATTGATATGAAGGATCAAGCCTGCATAACGACCAACAAGTCGCTTCTGATCTGCCTCTTTGAACGCCTTCCAAATACGCTTATTTACGTACTTTTTAAATGAAGCTTCCCAAGTGGTTTCTTTCTTGTATTTATCTGCTTTGTCACCCTCAATCACTTGAGGTGATGTTTTCCAGCAATTACCTACGAGTTTTGTTACCCCACCAAAGGCAATACCACCACGGCGAAATAGCTTATATAAATCCTCAAAGGTTAAATCTTGTTTGAATCCGTACTCACACCAAGCAGATGATCGCTTCGCATCAAGCCCCATGGTTGGATTAACCAAAGCCATACGGGAACGAGCTATCGCATCACTCACCATGTGATTGACGGCTAGTTTCATGTTTTCTTGCATTATCGCCTCAGTAATCGTTTTGGAACCAATAGGCCTGCATTTGATTTTTGCGTGATATACCCATCAAGCCCATATCTAACCGCATCCCAGCAGTGGTTGTTCTTATCCTCAATAATGGGAAGAACCTCACCTGTGATCCGGTCTGTTTTATACGAGTAAAGACGGGCTTCTTTTGCTGTTTCTTTACAGCGAGGATGAATGATTATTTGCTTGAATCCGCGCAGATGTGTAATGCCATCTTCTACGCTACCCTGCCATTTTTTAGCTGCGGATATATTGAAACCTTGGCGTTTTAAGTAACTGATTGTTTCGGGTCGTGCTGAGTCTGCTTTAACTGGCCACTTGCGAGATTCAGGTATCTTGTCGTAAAACGCTGGCATGTGGTCAAGCTCAACACCTATTCCGTATGCCTCGTACTCAATGTACAGGCAGTCGTTTAGAATGAATTGGCGCAATAGCGTGTTAGGGTCTTTTGCAAAACCGAAGTCAGCACCGAATAGTAATCTGTCTGCTTTCTGCCATAAATCATCAGGGAACGATTTAACAACGTATTTATTCGCTAATACCTGCTTATCGGAGTTTTCAAGATAAGCGCCTTCCCAGATCCATGCGTAAGTAGCAGAGTCCAATCTTTCCTGATCGCTTAATCGCTCTTCTTCAAGTACTGATGGAAACCACGGGTTATCATCGTAATTCATCTCGACAACGATGGCATTATCAGGTGGATTCTTTCTAAAGCGTTTATCTGTCGCGCTACCGTCTCGTTCAGGGTTCCATGTTACCCATATTTCAGACCCAGCCTCACGAACAGTGGGCGTTAATTTAGTCCATGCTATTTCTGATACTGATTCAGCTTCATCAACCCAAGCGATTAATATTCTCGCCTTAGATTTAATGCTATCTAAGTTGTGTCGTAACCCTGCAAACACATAATTGACAGAGCGGCACTTTGTGCGGATATACTTCTCGCCAAGTTCATAGAAGTCATTCAACCAAGGCACAGACCTAATCGCCTGTTTTACCTCTTCCATTGATGATTCTTCTAACGAGTTCATGTACTCACGAGCACAAAGTATTACTCCAGATTGACCATTCATCGCAGCTATGTAGCCACGAATTGCCGTCATTAATGCAAATGTTCTTGTCTTTGCAGATCCTCGCCCACCATGCGAGCATCGATAGCGATAATTACCTTCAAAAACTGGAATTAATTTAGGTGGTATTTCAATCCTTGCTACCGTCATTGTTACCTCCGGCAACCAGAACTATTTTTGTTGGCGACATCGAATTATCAGATGAGGTGTGATCAACTTCTTGCTTCTCAGAGTACCCGTGATTAGCCAGCATTAGTTTTGTGATTGTTGCGTTAAAGTCACCAGCCAATCCGCTATTAATTAGCTTCATTTCCTGAAATGCCATAATCCCGTCTAACGTGTCCGAAAACTCACGACCTAGATCACTATCTTGCTTTCCGTACTCATAAACAGTTGAACGAGCTATTCCCAAATAACACGCCAAGCCTGCAATACTAGGTATAACCTGACCTTCATTTTCTTTGTAACCGCCGTACAGGTATTCCTTTGCCTTAGCGATTAGCTCATTAGTCAGCTTGCTAGGGCAACCAACCTGTTTAGATTGTTGTCCCATACCCTTTCCTTAATATTTACTGTTCAACTACTGGCACGTATTTAATATCACTAATCTCATCAGGTGATATGTATACCCATGAGCCGTCGAGTGATGCGATACCGATTAACCCGTTAGTTACGCGAGGCTCTTTAGTGGTCATCACGCCTTCGTATGTGGTTCCGTCTTTCTTAGTTGCTATTACGTGATATTTATTCACTACTCAACTCCACTTCTTGGCCTTTAAACACAATTTCTTTCTTAAAACAGAGCTTCATTAACCAAGTGCTGTTAATTAAAGCGCCGATAATAAACAATGGATACATATAACGGCGCAGTGTCATTTTGTAATGCAGTGTTCCTGTTTTCATATTCCACCCAATAAAAAAGGCCACTAGGGCCTATTTGGTTTTCTGTTTGTTGACTAGCTTGCCTAACTCTCGCTCGACGATTTCAGCAACTATCCACCCATCATCAACCCTGCCGCAATGTAAGTATTCAAGTGATTGCTGTAATTGACGATAGAGAATGGATAAGTTTGCTTTTTCTTGTTTGGTCATACTTTCTCCTTAGCAAACTTACTTGCCCACACCTTGGCAATATGTAAGCAGTCGTCAAACATTCGCCCTTTTCTACTTGCTTGAGAGCTTCGGCGATAATGATCTACCGCCATGTAGCTCGCTCTACGACAAACAGGTAAAGAAAAGCCGAGGTTTTTTAACTCGGCCAGTACGTTCTGCTCTATGAATTGTTCGTGGTTCATGCCGGCTCTTCTCCATCTGGAAATTCGCCCATATCAGGTAAGGTTAATTGTGATAGTTCTTTAATTGCCTTCTTCGCTTTGCGTATTTTCTTTAAGTGACGCTTGCGTAAATTCATTAAGTCACTACCTTTCCTGCCAAAGTTCTCGAACGACCAACTATCGGCTGCCACTAATCTATTTTGCATCTCATTGATAGTCAGGCTTTTAAGCTCATTCATATCAAGGTTTGCTAACCCCGTTTGTGGTTTTGACTCTTTTTCTGCTAGATCAAGCAACCATCGACGCAAGGCTTTCGCTACATCTGTCTTAGATAAGATCCCTACCAAGTGAGCGCCTCTAATCGAAAATATTCTTACCCTCTTATTTTGTATCTCGTTGTTTTTATTGCTAACGGTCAAGTTGACCGTCTGAGACATACCATCGGTAAATTCATCTTTGTTTCGATTAAAGATACGAGTCACAGATGATTCATCTTTATACTCAAGTAACTCTGAAAGCTGTTTGTTGGTAAACCAAACCTTTCCATCACCATTGTCAAATGGGATAACTTCATTGCCTTTAAAAACTAATTTATCTGACATGATACTGTCCTTACTTAGTAATGAACCCTTGCCACATAGGAAATCAGCCCATCGAAGCAGTATCAGCTATAACTGATCACCTCAAAGGCTCATTCCTAAATAACGGCTCGATGCTTTTAGATGTGTGTGCATGTGGTGCACATGGTGAAATGCGATTTAGCTCGCAGCTTAGCGATACACTGCTAAGCCACTTCTAGTCTGTTCCTAGCAGTCAAGATAGTGATCACTCTCCTTAATGGATAAACGATTTATCTAACCTTGTCGGGGTTGTTCTTTAGAATCGCTCAATGCGCTGAGATAAAGTTTCAGAGTAACTGCGCATATGACCTAATTGATTGCTCAATAACTCTTGGTCGCGATGCTCTAGCGTCTTGCAGATATCGCCATTAATGAAAGTTGTCAGCTTTGTGATTTTGTCGTCTAACTCAGATTTCTCATCTACTACTCGTTGTTGATGTGGTTGCATTTGATACTCCTGTAGGCATTAAAAAGCCCCGCTATTGGAGGCTCGTTGTTCTAGTTCATTTATCTTCTTATCCAATTTAGCTAACTGGGATTTCCAACTCGCTAGAGAGATAACATTTTCAGCAGGTGTCTCATCAATGAATTCAAGAACCTTATTTTTAGCTGACTTTAAGTAAGCCAATTCAGACTCTATGCTCATTTCATCACCTGTCTTTGTTGTTCAATTTCCCGTATTGCTTTCTTGTCTGAGTTACATTGCTCAATAACCGATAACAGGGAGATGTTTAACATTAACGATTCTCCCCATGTCATTTGCTCTGGTATGTAGGGCAATAGACAATCAGCGGTTAGGTGTGCCGGTATCGCTATGTGCTCCATTGGCACGTATTCTTTCTGAATAGTCGTGCATCCTGATAAGAGCGTCATTAGGAATAGCAGTATTGGCGCAATCATTATTGATAAGAACAGTTTTGATAACCGTTTTAACTTTTTCAGAATCCACGGCTGACCTATTCCGCTCTTCGCTATTAAGTGATGAGACATTATTGATAATCCTGAATGTGCGGCTGGCGTTTTCTGTGATTGAGTTTTGGCGAGATAACTGATTGGTTGCTGTGTTGTAATCTTTTCTCAGTTTGTCGTAATCATCTGTTACCCACCATAGCCAGAATGCGGATATTGCCAGTAGTCCAGCTAATACCTTAGTTAGCGTGTTCATATCATTTAACGCCATTGTGCTCTAACGAGTAGTGATTGCCGTCATTGAATCGACCTCCCCACGTACCACCAATAGATTCCCAGTATTCACCAAGTAATTTATGGTCACTTGATGCCGTTAGATATTTACCGTCTTTAAATAGGTTGAAATCCACAGCTAGGCGTTGGGTGTGTAAGCTATTTTTAATACCGGAACCTGATTTGGCATTTAACTGCGCCTGCTCTGGTGTTCGGTATGCTTCCGAGAATGTCAGCTCATATCCGTTGTTGTAGGCAAAAATAATTAAGTCCGCAATCATGCGAGTGAACTTGCGTTGTTTCTCACCGAGTGTCATTTTTACTAACCCCTCTAAATATTTGCATCACATTCCCACGACTAAGAATTATTAGTGCGCATAGCGTGATATTGATTCCAACCTCAAATGGATCTGCATGGGCGTAGTCATTCGTTAATATGCGTAGTGGGATAGAACCAAGCATAACAATGAGAACCCATGCTATAAGTGACGGAAAAAATTTGTATTTAGCGCCGTTACGCTCATAGTTAACAAGACGAATAACAGCGAATAAGCATGAGAAAAAATTGACGTAAATCCAAAACATTGAGATGGTCATCTTCCACCTCCTCTGAATTTATCTATCAGGTTGTTAATAACGTTGTTAATACTGTCGGTGAGAGCACCAGGTTTAGATATTGTTACCAACACACCAACCAAACCAGCCGATGAGAACATTGCACCAACAGAGCGATCGACTTCTCTATCTCCGACAATGCCACTCAGCAGTGACGACATGAAATCAGCGCCTAATATCCCGATAGCAAATGCAACCGTGAAATATGCCCATCGCTTTAACAGCCGGATATCATGAGCGGACAATACAAATATCACCGCCCCTGCGAACGCACCGATAACAACGCCTGCGTCCATACCTGAATAGAGACCTACAATAGAGACACCCGCTAACGAGGCGGTTGCTGTGCCTGTTAACGGCTCTTGCATATATGTAGTCCTGATTAGTTAATAGAACGCCGACTCACAGCTCTTATGTGAAGTGATTAGTGTGTGATTGATTCTGTGGTCGGCATATACGAAAAAAGACCGCCTAAGCGATCTTCTGAATGTGACTTACATCAAATATTAAATAAAATATAAAGTAAAACACTTTACATATAAAGTAAAACGCTTTACCATATATTCATACAAACAAGATTAAGGAATACAAAAATGATTATCACTCACGCATCAGCAACTAAAATCGACGAAGTTAAAGACTCTGTTCACTACGCGCCATTCTTCAAAGGGTGTCTTTTTTTTGGCAGTGAAGATAACGACTACAATTTAGCGGGTCGTTGTAATTTTCAATACAATCTAGATGTCAATAACGTTATCCGTGCAAGTCGTTTTTTCTATGAGCACGATACTGATGAAAATGCTGTTCAAGATGTTTTCAGTATGATGCGTGATGATTTTAGTATCGATGTTGATGATAGTGAGTTAGCTGATTTATTAGATGGAACGACAAACATTAGTGAATATGAACACAGCTACGAAGATGACGGACAGGCAAACTGGGCTATCCAACAGTTTCAAGGCATTTTAGCCCACAAACTAGGCTATGACTGTGCAGAGTCATTTGATGAGCAGGGTACTGTTTATATCGCATACTGCGTTAATCGTAAATTACAAGAAGTAGAGTGCTAATCATGCCACTACAAGAATATATAAAATTGCATTACAACGGGAATAACGCTGAATTTGCTAGAGCTTGCGAAGTAAAACCACAACAAATCACGCAATGGATAAATAAGGGATTTATTGTTGTTGGCGATCAACTATATAGCCCACGCAGGGGGTTGCCTTCAGTCAGTAGTTCGGAATAACCGAACATGTGAACTATCCGGTAATTCCGGAGAGTTGGATATCCACAATGCAAATAAGCACTCTGGATAAATATCAATAACTTAACCTATGTTACCCTCATCAATGAAGGTAACACCCTCGAATTAGGGGGGATTAAAATAGTGGAATTACACCAGATTGGAAAACGAAACGGGATTAATTGTTAATTTCTTCGGCATTTGTTTGGCGACAGACCGATGAAAAAACAATTAACCCCGCCCAAAAGCACGGATGACAAGTGTGCTTTGTTATTCTTTTTTGGTACATAGCAATAGCTAGGGACACCAGATATCCGTCGACCAAAACATCATCAGGTGTCCCTAATCACACAACTCTCCAAAATGAAGAGTGTGTATATTTTTTAACCCAGCCAATGACTGAGTTCAGATAACAAAAAACCCCGCCGTAGCGAGGTCTTGAATGAGGTAAGTAAACTTAAGAGTCACGTAAAGCAACTTACCTGATTAGTATTGCTAATTTGATATTATAAGTCAATAGCAAAGTTCAGTTATTTTCTTCACTTTAGCCACACGTTTGCGATTATTCATTGCATTTCGCAGAGGTTCGTATAACAACCACTGTGCAGCTTTGAGTTTTGCATCAACATCATTTCTGCAAGTTCCAAGTGATGGCTTTTTAAATCTATTTCCCCCTCTCGTTTGCATTTTGCGTGGTTTTGCAACTCGGTGATAGTAAGATGCAATCGACAACTTAGATGAACCGTGAGCGTAATAACTGAGTAATATTCCATAAGCCTGTGTGTCAGTGGCGATGACTGAATCTACGACCTGAGAAATCAACATTCCTTCATCGTCATTGCACATAGGTCTTGATGGGGCTGTATTCGGTTCGACCGTCTTCATAAACTTATAAATCATGTTTATCATGCGTCCAGACCGACCTGATTGAACCCATGCACCCCAAAGCTCTAACCATCCATCTAGCCAGCGAAATTGCTCATCCGTTAATTCCTTTTCTCCGATATAGCTCATCTCGCCTCCGGTAATACTGTGTGATAATCATCATTCGCAGTTGTATATAAAATCCTAACACCATCCATCAGCCCGCTTACCACTTCCATATAGTCCATAACCTGCATTACACAGAAGTTAACTCGACCGCCTGATCTGGATTTTAAATATCTTGCTTCTTCAATAGCTGTGATTAAGTCAGTGAACATCTTTCAGCTCCTTTACCGTTCTATACTTAGATGCGAATATGTAAGCTCTTCTTTTTGCTTTTGCTATCCGTATATTTCGCCTATACCTGAGGTAGTTGTAAGGAATCCAAACAAACAATAAAATCCCCCAAGTTATAACTGCAAACCATGCATCAGGAGTCATTCTTCAGCTCCTTTAACTTGGCTCGGTAGTGGGATATGCAGGACTCAACGTGGGCATTTTTATATTTAGGGGTGTAGCCACTTTCAGGGATAGTTGATATGTGCGTCTCTTTTTCTCCATAAATAGCGTCATACGGTGATGAGCCATTTTTTATTCTTCTGGAAATTGTTCCTCTTGAAACTTTAACATTGGGCATTCTGCTCCACTCTGTTGCCGTCAATGTTATTCCATTACATGTAATACCCACTCTCCTTTTCTTGGTGTATTCTTTCTGATGCTTTCTAGTTCTCATCACATTACATCCGTTACATAAGAACCTAAGATTTTCTGGCGAATTATCTTTAACATCTTCATTGATGTGGTCTACGTGCACCGTACTCCAATCAATCGTTTTCCCACACTTATTGCAATTCATTGGGTTATCACTATGTAACTGATGCATAACGACGCGGTGTTCATATACATATCCGTTTTTCATTGCCAATGGATGATCTGGCAGGTATAGCATCTGATACCCTTTCGCATTATGAGTTCTGAGCGACCGTATTTTCTTTTCGTAGCTTCCGGTTCTCATCATCCTGAAATAATGCATTTGGCAAACCATCTGCGATTTATACATGGCTTGGCGATCACATCCGGCAACCTTGCACTTACACATTTAGGTCTCCTTTTTTCTTCAGTTCCTTCACTTTGGCTCTGTACTTATCGCGGATTCGGATGTAATCCTCTCGTTTCCAGTGCGGTATCTCATGCGGACCACGTAACCAGTCAACTAACTCCAACCCAAACCTTTCAACCAGCCGCAGCTCGTATTTCTGAGTGACGGTGGCATTTTTATGCGAGAATTTACCGGCTCCTGCATTACATGATTTGCATTGTTTGTATGCGTTTTTCTCCTCAAATCGGAGTTCAGGGTGAGCACCAACAGACAAAAAATGACCGCAGTCCCATTGACCACCATGGAGATCAGGGGGGGTTGGTTTCACCACAGCTAATGCATGGCTCATTACGGTCTCGAAGTCGGATGAATTGATTAAATGCTGCTTGGGCTTGTTGTCTGAAATATGAGAGGGGTTTTACTTCTAACTTGCGGGCTTTGAGTTTGTCTTTTGCTTCTCGTTCTTTTTCCTGGTTCTCCTTTTTAAGTTTTGCTAATGCTTTTTCTCTATCTTTATTCCTTCGTTGCTCGGATAATTCAAATCCATGTTCCGGGCTACACCAATTTTGAAAGCTCTGCTTTGGAATAAACCATTCTCGGCATATTTTACAGCGCCGTCGCCTTAGCTTCTGCATCTCCCTCTCCTTTCACTATTTCCATAATCTCAAGATGTGGATATTCATTTACGCACTCGTCGCAAACGTAAATTTCATCATCTGTTAGCTGTCTATTGCATGACCGGCAATAAACACAAGAGTCTTTTCCAGTAACAACAAGCCCTCTGCTAATCCCAACTTTAGCGATTAAAAACCCCTTCTTAGTCAACGCTTCAATATGGGTTTGAGCTGCATTAGCCGACTTCCACTTAAAGTGCTCGGCTATTTCCCCTCTCGTTGGAGGATATTTATTTTCAGAGATGAAATTTTTAATAAATGACAGCACTCGTCTTTGTCCGGATGGTAACGGCTTATCACTTTGTTTCGCCTTTACCTCGTTTTCAGATTGCTTATTTTGTGGCTGTAAACATTGAGGGATAACCTCCATCCACTTTTTCATGTTCTCTAATGCGTTATTTCTCTTAGCCATTGCTTCCGCCCTCCATCTCACTAACCATCCGTTCCATATACCAACGAGCCTTTTTCAAATCTTCGACTGGGTTAATTTTCTTTTCGTATCGCCAGACATATTTTTGAATATTACCTTTTAGATAGCCTAGAAACGCCTCTTTGGTCATACTGGCTTTTATGGCATCTATGCACTCAATATCACCTGATGCATAGTGTGGTGGGTTATTTACGTTGTCTGTCATTCTTCTTGCTTCCTTTTCAATTTCATATACTCACTGTTATCAGGTATCGTCACGAAACAATTTATACCTACCGACCAGCGCTCAACCTGCTCCATGAAGTGGAACATTTCACCCGTATCAAGTTTTGATGTTTTCCGAAGTGTCCTTACGCGCTCTGTAAGCTGTGTAGTAACGTCAACCATATCGACAACCTCATAACCTAGGAATGTATGCTTAAGCATTTCCTTAACGGTTTCTGGTGTGTAATTGGCGTTGTTCTTACATAGGTATTTACTTATCTCTGAGCACCACAAATGAAAAGTGGAATTCTGAGATAGTGAACGCTTGTTTTTCCAAGGCTTGATAATGATTCGGTGTGGTTGGTTTGTTGCTAGAACTTCTTTGAGGTGTTGCCATGCGGTATTTTTGGTTGATTCGTGGAAGAGAAAATCTGCTTCCAAGTTAACCTCCTATATCACTCACTGTTAGCTCTCCTGTTCCATGCTGCTATGGCTTCCTGCTCTGATGGTTGCGCCATGTCTCGATATTCACAACAATGACAAATTACAAACCACATTGGGTATTTCAGTTTTTTGGCGACACCAACTTTTGTTGATTCACATTCAGGGCATTTCTTGAGTTCGTCCATAACTATCCTCGCCTATCAAAATCACGCAGCCAAACTGAAATGTTTGTATCAACAATTTCTGTTATTTCATCTTTTTTGCTTCGCTTGCAATTTATGTACGTTACTATGCTGTAGAATGGGTAAAGAAATGGCGTTGATAGCGCAATTGATAGCATGAAAAACAACGTCAATAGAGTCATAGGTAACTCTCTAATCTCACTATCTAGCCAAAACAACCAATCACGAGTTTTCATATATTCACTATATGAATCTGCAACATACGCCATACAGTCAATGAAATTAAAATCATATCCCGCTGTTGCCGCCCATGTTGGCCTGTGAAGAAAATGCTTGAACGTTACTGGATGTTGTTTGTAATACTTCATCATTCACCCTCTGGCATTGGTGGGAGTGGCGGAATACACCAATGTGTAATTTCATTTTCGATAGTGCGACCACAGCTATAAAATAACCCTGTTTTGTGGCTGTAGTGACCACTGTTAACTTCTTCAAGGTCGGCGTCCCAAAGAATTACTTGAGTGCGGTCATCAGGCAATCTCTCGCTCACCTTAACCCAATTAATTCCCTGCATTAGATGCCTCTCTCTATTAACGTTGTTGCTTTCATTTAAAAATCCTCTTGCGTGTTAAGCGACTTGTTTTCTGGTTCGGTAGCTATCCCATGTAAAAGCCAGCGTGCAACCACCGCCGTCATTCATCCTGTCAATAACTCGCTCTCCAATGAATGCGCCTAACTCCTCTCTAGTTTGGTTGCTGATTAGGATTGTTGGTTTCATCTTCTCGTAACGAGTGTTGATGATTTCAAATAGGATCAACTTTTCCGCCTCAGTGCCAAACTGCACACCAACTTCATCAATGATTAACAAATCTGGTTTTGTGTAAATCCGAATAACTTCAAACTCTGTTTCGGTAGAGTCCTTACTCCAAGTAGATTTAAACTTTCTTGCAATTCGTAAGGCCGTCGTGAATAGCGCAGAATTTTGATAATCCTCAACGACACTTTTCGCAATAGCTAATGCCAGATGATTTTTACCAGTACCAGGCTTTCCGCACATCACTAAACCACCGCCATTTTTTAGGCGATCTTCCCATTTTTTAACATAGGCTTTGCAGACATTGAGATTGTATTGAGCGTCCTTGTTCACAGCCTCGTAGTTATCCAATGTGCAAGATTTAAAGCGCTCTGGTACATGAAGTTCATCAAGGAGTTTCTCTGTAAGTTTCTTCTTGAAACGCATGTCATAATCACGCTGTTCGATCTTCAAGGCTTCCAGCTCCTCCACGAGACAGTGTGGGCAAGGTGTTGGTCGTGATGGAATTGATATCGCGGTTTTACTTGAGCGAGTTCTGGCTTGATATGCGCCATGCTTAGAGCAGGTTAATTCAACAATCGTTACTTCGGTGTTCGGTATTTCTGCTGGCGGTTTACTTAGGTTTTCAAGTTGCCTTTCGATTTGCTCGATTTTGTCTGATAGGTTCATGATTTAATTCATCCATGTTGGCGCATCCGTTTTACCGTAGTCCTTGGATGCAAAATTCTCGTTTACAGCTCGCTTAGGTGGCGTGGCTTTCCATGAATTACCTGAGTTCTTGTTTTGGTAATTTAACTTCTGGCTTGCAGTGATAAACCAGTTTTTAGGCTTAGCGGCTCTGAACTCGATATCCAGTCGTTTTAGCTCATGCACCAAGTCGATGTTTGAATACAGCGATTGCCATTCAGCAAAGTCTTTGTGGTTTAAGCGGATCACTTCTCCCTCGAATGCATACTTGCTCGACATTTGGTGAATACTTGCAGATTGATTTTCTGGCTCACTAGGACAAGCCGTGTTTTCGGCTTGGGTGTTATTAGGAATCAGGTTAAGGGAATCAGGAATCAGGTTAAGGGAATCAGCAGGATTTGTTGTGTGCTCTTCTGGTTCTTGTACTGTGCTTGTATGGTGCTCTTCTGGTGCTCCTTTGTTTTCAGTAGGTTGCATTACTTGTTCTGGTATTTCACTAGCCGCTTCTTTTACGTGAGGGTTCTGATGTTTCTTCCAGTTGTTAATCTGAATAAACTCATTTCCATCTACTGCATATCTGGTAATAAAGTTTTTACTGTGTAGTTGTGCGAGTAATTTTTCACAATCAACGTCATCGTATGGCAAAACCATTGCTTTAATTTTACGTGGCTTATCTTCTAAGCGACCTTCTCTATCTGCAATGGTCCATAAACCAACGAATAGGATTCGTGCAAATGGATCACATTCAGCAAGGTCATCATTAGTAAAAAAGCCTGGTTTAATATTTCTTGCTCTAGCCATTAGAAAGGCACCTCCGATCTGTTTGCTAATTCAGGGTTATGTTTCTTCCATTCCTCTAAGTTTTGACCTATTAAGCTTTGCATTAAATAAGCTGTATCCTCTTTGAAGTAGAGGGCATGAGAGGTGTTAAATCTCTTCGAGCAAAAGTGAACAGCAAGTCTTATTAATCTTTCTGCTGTGGCAACTTTGCAACCAAAAACACTAACGTTAAGAGAGTCAAATAACTCGCCAAGATGTAATTTATCTAGACTTTCAGTGCATATGATGTCGTATGAGTCAGCCAACACTTCAACTTTATCCCCGACTCTCGCAATGCAGACTTCCTCACAAGTTTCAATAATTTCTTCTAAATCACATTTAAAGAACTCTCGAGACTCATTTATTCTGTATTTGTCCAGATAGTCATGAACAGTGGACTCATCATTACTAGGAAATTCAGAGTAAAAAGATGCTTCAACTTTAAATTTGTCTGGAACGCCAGTTGCGGAGGATAGCTCTTTGGCTCTGTTTTCTGGCGAGATAGTTGTCATTCCGACTTTATATATGCCCGGCATATACTCATTGCTCAGAATATAAACCCAGCCCTCAACCCTGAAGTTAGTTGGAAGAGATTCGGTCTTGGATACTTCACGGTTGAATTTCATTTCACCTAAGTGACCAACGCTCATACCTAGCGACCTCCATATCTATTTGTTAAGTAAACAGAATTCATATATAATTACTCCATTAATTAGCTGTATAAGACAAGAGAAACCTAAATTTCTCTTGTCGTAATTACTGGTTATTGATACAGTGTATTTGTTAAGTTAAATGGTTAAGTCTATTTGTTGAGAAGCCTCACCATTCGCAGTGGTTGAGGTTTTTCTTTTTGGTGCTTTGACATGTTCAAGCATCTGAATTAATGCCCTAGCCTCATCACCTTGCAATATCACTGTGTCATCTGGTGTCTCATACCCAATAGCAACTAAAAGCCTTGCACAACGTTGTATGAAGCTTAATTGCGTTTTAGATTGTTGAGATTGCCAGCGAGATATTTGTGATTCGTGAATACCCGTCCTTTTCGCTACTTCTCTAGCGCCAGTAACAAGTATCCCTTTCATGATTTTTGATTCGATTTCTCGAAATTTGCGTTCGTTTGATAGTTCCATTTGTTAAATTCCTTCTTAGATTACTTCCCATACTGGGAACAGCAGTAATGATCCGTGGCTCATTCCATATGAGCGGATTGTTTGTTTGGTGGGTAAATCTGTCGCTTTATCAGCGACTCCGTAGCAGTCAAGAACTCTGCGATTGTTAAAGAACGTGGTGAAATCAAGCTACTTTGGGTGGAAATAAATCATCAATAGTGACTTTCACACCTTTTTGATTAAAGAAAACAACGAGCTTTCTACAAACGTCTAGGTCAGCTTTACGTCTACCATTTTCGTAATGACTGACATTTCCTTTTGTACATCCAAGCTCTTTAGCTAAGTCGTTTTGGGTGATTCCCAATTTTTTTCTGTATCGACTTAAATTGTTCATTAGAACCTCCTTATTATAATTAGGTTAGTATACATAAAGTAGTCGATAACTCAACATCAAAGTATACATTTTGTGTGTCTACATATATGTATACATAACGTATAATCTTGGTATGAAAATGAAATGGTATGAACTAGCCAAATCCTTAATGAAGGATAAAGGCATTACTTATGATGATTTAGCTGAGCGCTTTTCGGTTTCGAAGGGTGCCGTTGGCCATTGGATGACAGGAAAGAGAGAACCATCTCTGCATGATATAGCGGGAATACTGGCATTTGTTGGTGTAAATAACGCAGTTATTAATTCAGATGGTTCGATTAGTATCGAAAAAGAAGATATTAGCCATCAGCCGCCAACATATGAATACCCTCTCTTCACGAAGGTACAAGCTGGTGCTTTCTCAACAGAATTTAACTCATACACTCAGAAAGATGCTGTGTCGTGGATACCAACAGCTAAGAAAGCCAGTGAGCGTTCTTTCTGGTTAGAGGTTGAAGGTCAATCAATGACAGCTCCACCGGGAGGAAAGCCAAGTTTTCCAGAAGGTATGCTAATTCTGGTTGATCCTGAAGAAGAGGTTGAGTTCGGAGATTTCTGTGTCGCCCGTTTGCTAAATGATGAGTTCACATTCAAGCGTTTAATTAGAGAAGGCGGAGTTGAGTATCTAGAGCCATTAAACCCTCGTTTCGACCTGATCCCTATTAATGGGAACTGCACAATCATAGGTAAGGTAATCAAGTCACAATGGCCTGACGACACGTTTTAGGGTATGGGAAACGAGTATTCTTATATAAAACACTATGAATAATACTATACCTGAATGGAATGAATTAGGAATTATACCGCCTATAGGAGAAACATCTTCTGTAGATTTTAATCGTTCTCCATACAAAACAACATCTATAGAATTGGTCACTAGTTATGCATTTAATAAAAAAAGAGCTAATATTTTAACTGGATTTTTAAAGTTTAGATCTCGATTGTATAGTATTGGCATAACAAATGGTTTTCAATGGGTTGATGGCAGTTTTACTGAGAATGTAGAATTAACTGAATCAAGAAAGCCAAATGATATTGATTTAGTAACATTTTTTTTCGTTCCACAAAATGAAACTCAAACTTCCTTAATTAATAAGGATTTAGAGTTATTCACTAATAGAATGAAAGATCTATATCTTGTTGATTCTTACTGGCAGGTTCTTAACAGTGACCCAATAACCCTGGTAGAAATGACTGTATATTGGTACAGTATGTGGGCTCATAAAAGAGATATGTCATGGAAAGGTTTTTTGCAAATCCCGCTATCTGAAGAAGATGATCTACAGGCAAATATTCTACTACAAAATTTGATATCAGGAGGCTTCGATGAATAAAGATGAATACATCTATGTTCTTAGTGAACGTAGCCAAATAATATCCATGCTTGAATCAATGGATGAAACTGATGTCATCAGCAGAATGAGCCTGGAATATAGGTTATCGAAAATTGATGAAGAATTAAAAAATTCCAACATAAACAAGCATTCACCTGCCAAGGCAGTTATAACCTTTAAGGGAGATCCAGTTTTTGGCACTGTAGGAATATCATCCGTATTTGGAGCGAAAATACTAAAGGCATTTAATTCAGCAATAACTAATGTCTCAACATCATTGTTAACGATCACAGGGGCTCAAAAAATAGAACCCATGGTCATTACTGGTACAGCAAAGGGATCTTTTGGTTTCATTCTAGAAGAACCTTCTCGTGGAGGTGTTTTAGATTTTGATGAAAAATCAATAACAGCATCTTCACTTGAAAAAACATATAAAATATTAAAATCAGCAATAAATAGTGATGATGACACCCTGTCTTTTGAATTAGAAGACCTTGATGAAAATGCTATAAAAAAAATAAGAGAATTTATTGATATACTGGTAAAAGAAAAAACAATATTTACTATAAAAAACAATGATTTTTCTTTAGTTGTAAGAAATCCTCAGCAACTAGAAACTATTAGCTATAAGCTAAGTGTAGATAACATAAAAGAAGAAATTAAAACATTGGCTGTTATGTTTACTGGAGTGTTACCAAATAAAAGACGGTGTGAATTTAAATTAATTAGTGATGAGACCGACGTGGAGGTGGCGACAATAAGTTCCCACATAAAATCACCAGAGGTGATCAATACCCTGATTGGCAAGACAGTCCAAGCTAAATTTTTATGCACTACCGTAGGCAACGGTAAAACAAAATACTCCCTGAGAGATTTACCTTAACTTATCAATAACCACTTCAGCCCTCTCCGCGAGGGCTTTTTTGTGCCCTCTCCCCTCCAAAGAAGTGATCTGCATTCCAATCTGAGATTTATTTGAAAATAAATTATCTGAAAATACAGATAGTTGACTTTTATTTATCTCAAATGTCTACATTTAGTATTTACATGCGTCTACTTATCGTATACATTTAACTCATCAACGGAACACAGCGCGTTGATGTTCTTTAACAACGATGATGGCGAGCTGTGTATTAGCTATCAGAACGGTGACGCTGATAAAGCGTCAACCTTCTCAGAAGGTTTTGATGAGCGCAGGGTGTTCACTCACACCAGAGAGTCCCGCCCCGACATGGGGATTATTCCATGTATAAGCAGAAATAATATAGGGTTTCGATCCTTGCGCTCACCAAAGCCAACTGTTTGGAGGATATATGGCAACTATTACAGTTAAAAAGTCACGTAAGCCTGAGTTTTTACGCGGAGCATCTGCAAATAGACGTCACGCCAGACGGAAAGCAGAAGCTATTGCAAAAAAGAATATTGAATTGAAATTAGAATCAGTATTTCCTCAGGAGAAAAGACTTACATCAGTAGAAAAAACACTGTCATTAAGTCACATACCAGTTACTAGAAATATTGAACCTAAATACCAACCATCGGTAGATAACTGTTGCTTACCTAATGTAGCAGTATTTTCAGGAGTTAAAACAAAACAGCCGAGCAGTGAGTTCGGGGTGACGGCGAGATAGGAGATTAAATATGTACGATACATTTAAGTTAATTCAGAAACATTTTGTACCAAGACCTAATGATATGACAGTAGATATTGAGAGTGAAACATTCAATAGAGCCAAGGAGGATGTAATTAAAGAATTACAAAGCCAGATTAATCATATTAATAGAGTGGAATTACAAGAATATAAATTTCACCTTAACTATCAGTAAGTAAACTAATCCCAGCTCATCTCGGTGGGCTGTGGTGAGTTGATTAACAGATAGGAGATAGAGATGGAACGCATTCCAGAAGTTGATTTTGAAGATATGGAACATGGAAAGACATATCTCTGGTATCGAAATACAAACGATATTGATTTTGCTTGGTTGAGTGACGATGGAAAGCACTTAATTACACCTGAATATTTCAATGACAGCATTCCTGACTATTGGGAATTAAGCGCTGGTCTGGTTGGCGTATTGTATGGTCCGGTAAATATCGAAACAGCCGTCAAGCCAGATGAAACAGAGGAATAACGGAGGGAGTATGACAGACAAAACAGAAGTTAAAGAATTGATGTTGGCTGATATTTCTTTTAGAGATTATCTAGCCGCCGAAGCTATGAATGCAATGATTACAACAGCGGCTACACCAGTATTAACTTCAATGGCTGAGCTAGAGAATCATATCGCTAAAACAGCTTATGTCATGGCAGATGCAATGTTAAAGGCTAGGGGGTGATGTATGGAGTTTAAGCATAGTCCAGCGCCTTGGCATTTAAGGGGTGGGGTAATTAAAAACTCTCTTTTGATTGATGATAATCATAACGTTGTAGCATCCTTTCTTGCTGAAATTAAAGAAGAAGATGCCAATATAATTGCAACAGCACCAGAGTTATTAGAGGCTTTGCAGAAGTTACTAAAATATCATGATGACTTTTACGGTATCGAGAAAGATGAAGACCCTGAGCACCCATTATCAGTAGCCAATTTAGCAATCGCAAAATCCCTCGGTCAGCAGTAACCCACCGCACCAACACCAGAGAAACTAAATAACAATCGCTATCTCAATAGTGAGAATTTCGCATGAACATAGACACTATATTCAGCGCCCTGCTTCTATTCGCAGTCATTTCATTAAGTCTAATTATCGCAAGGTAAATTATGAAAATTAACCAAGATATTTTCCGTCTGGCTCAAGCTCAGGCGCAGGTAGCTATTCGCCAGAAATGTGAGGATATCTGGTGGTTAGCAATGGAATTACTCAAAGAAAGCTATCAGGAGGGTTTATGCAAATAGCCTTCAAAAATGCTCAAGGAATGAGGGTTAACACAGACGGCAAAACAGTCATGGAATTTGACGAAAGTAGCAAACTCAGTATTGAGACAGGAAGTTTCGCTGAGCTGGCTAAATTAACGGAAATTGACCCAGTGGAAGCCCTGCAATGGATTATGCAGTTCGACAAGGAAGAGTTTGACAGGATTGTCAATGAAGCAAGCAAGGACGCACCTATTTCTAAGATGGCTTTGCTAAGGAGGGTTGCGTGATTACCAACACCTACGGACTCAGAAACGACTGGTACGAACGCCAAATGGAACGAGAAGCGTTTATTAATTCTCAGGAAGAGAAAATATCAGTTGATGAGGTTATGGATAGCCTACCAGAAGAACTACTGTGCATGGATTTAGCAAGGAAGTTAAATCCAGTATTTGAAATTAGCCCCCAAGCGCTGGATGCTGTTTTGGACGGAATTAGAACAGCTATTCAGATCGGGATAGATAAGGAGATATTGTGAGCACGTCAATTATTGAGTTTGTGCAGCAACAAGAACCATTGTTTTGTAACGCACTAACAGACCAAACAATCACATGGGCTAAGGAAAGTCAGTTCGCAATCCAAGCGTTTCAACGGAATGACAGCCTAGCAAAAGTGGCAATGGAAAATCCTGCAAGTGCACAGAATGCAATTATTAATGTGGCTGCCATTGGAATTACATTAAACCCTGCAAGTAAGTTGGCGTACTTAGTTCCTCGTAATGGATTCGTATGTCTTGATATTAGCTATATGGGTCTCATGCACCTAGCTCAAGCCACTCAAGCTATCGAATGGGGTCAATGTAAATTAGTACATGAGAATGACGTTTATGAATCTAATGGTCTAGACACCCCGCCAACCCACAAATATAACGCATTTAGTGATAGAGGTAGTGTTATTGGTGGTTATTGCACAGTAAAAACAGCAAGTGGCGACTATCTCACGGAAGAGATGCGATTGGATGAGATAAAGGCTGTTGAGGCTACGAGCAAGTCAAGAAATGGCCCATGGAAAACATGGTGGGATGAGATGGCTCGTAAAACAATTGTGAAAAGAGCTAGCAAATACTGGCCTCGTCGTGAGAGGTTAGATCAAGCCATTGATTATGTGAATACGGAGGCAGGTGAAGGAAATTATTTTGATGCGCCTGAAAGTAAAGCAAAGGACATAACGCCAGCAAGCGAGGATCAACTAAAAGCTATCACGGACTTGATGCTTAAAGTTAATGGCGAGTGGAGTGATGCTTTTTTCACATTCATTAGTAAAAAATTCAACCATCAAATATCCCATCCAGAGCAATTAACCGCATTTGAAGCCAATACCATTATCGATATGCTAAGGAAAAAGGCAGAAGGAAAATGATTAGTAATGACATCATTCTAAGCAAAACAGGCATCGATTTAACCAAAGTAGAGCAAGGAAGCGAAGAATGGATGTCTATCAGGCTTGGCGTAGTAACTGCCTCTGAGGCATGGAAAGTTATCTCTAAGCCAAGATCAGGCACTAAATGGTCAGACACAAAGAAAACATATTTAAACACCCTTATTGGTGAAGTCTGCACGGGAGTTTACAAGGAGGTATCAGCAAGGACGCTGGAATGGGGTAAAAACTACGAATTAGAAGCAAGGATGACATTCGAGTTTTACACCGGATTAACGGCAAAGGAAGTGCCAATAATATTTAAAGATGAGCAACTACGGATAGCTTGCTCACCAGACGGCATTTGCAGTGATGGCTCTGGATTAGAGCTTAAATGCCCTAATAACACGGACGTATTTATTGACTTAGCATTGAACGGAATCGATGCAATGAAAAAGGAATATGTGGCTCAAGTTCAATATTCCATGTGGGTTACAGGTAAGGATATCTGGCATTTTGCAAATTTTGACCCACGAATGCCGGCAGGAAAAGAAATCGCATATTTCCCTGTCGAGCGTGACGAAAAAATGATGAAAGAATTCAACGAATTAGTGCCTGAGTTTATTGAAGCAATGGATCAGGGATTAAACAAGTTAGGCATTCAATTTGGCAATCAATGGAGTGTATATGGCAATTAACACAATAACGGCAAGTGGAAACTTAGGTAAAGATTGCGAACAACGATGGACGCCAAATGGTAAAGCGGTTGCATCTTTTAGTTTGCCAGTGAAACAAGGTTACGGAGAACACGAAAAAGTATCTTGGGTTATCTGTAAGATGTTCGGCCCTAAAGCTGAAAAGCTACCTCCGCACCTAACCAAAGGAACAAAGGTTACGGTTACTGGTGAGTTCGTCATGGAAGAATGGACAAGCCAGAACGGTGAGAAAAAATCAGCACCAGTAATTATCGTTAACCAATTAGATTTTGGCGGTAACGGTGGTAATCAGGCGGGAAGCCAGAAGACACAGCAATCAGCGCATCAACCGCAAGCACCACAAAACGAACCCCCTCAAGATTGGGATGATCAAATACCCTTCTAACTACCCTACCCGTTTAACCAAAGGATATAACCATGAAAAGTTTACACGGTCGTTGCATTCAGAGATGGAAGCAACGATTCAAGAGTGTTTGTGATTCTAAGGTTTCACCTTATTTCAGAAAACGCGACTTAAAGGGATTTTGTCGTGAATCTGGCGTGATTACTGCTGACATGATGATTCTAAACATAGCCGAGAATAATGCAATGTTTGACTTCAGTGGATGCTGGCAAGGATGGTCGCCTGAATTTTCAAAGTTCTTTGACAAGAACCGAGAAAAATATATTACCGAAGCTCGTTTGTTTCTCAACGAAGAAGCCACTAATGACGAAATAGATGACTTAATCGAAGAAGAAATCTCTAATTGGAATTAGGACTCAGTGCAAGGATGCGACAGGAGATAGATATGACAGATAAACTCAAAGAAGAAATTAACGCACTTCAAGGTAGAGCAGCAATGGCAAATATCGATGTATGCATCATGGTCAGGCTCTCCTTAACTATTCAAGCTGCATCTTATTTAATCGATAAGGGTAAACCAGAAGAAGCTAAAGATTGGCTGTTTGGTGCTCTAGAATGGGGAACTGATACAAATATCTTTGATGACCTGAAAGATAGCGACGGAAACTCAGAAGATATTCAAGCTTGGTTCGATAAGCGAGTGGAAGGCGAAATTAGTTTAGATGAGGCTTTTAAATTAATTCGCTCGCGTTACCCTGAAATCGAAAAGCTACGGACAGCTTAATTTAACTCGCAGGGATGCAATAAAGAGGAATGAATAATGGCAATAGTTCAGTTTTATATAGCAGGCGGTAAAGGCGAAGACCCATCAGGAATTAGTGAAGAAAACCTCTATGAATTACCAGATGATCATAACTTCAGTGCTGATGATGACCTCGATTCATGTATTGAAGCATGTGCAGAATATTATCACGCTGACTGTGATGGATGGGAGGATCAATGGCCGTTGTTATTCATGTTATGGATTGACGACCAATATCTTGGCACGTTTGAAGTTGAGCGTGAGTTTGACCCAGTGTTTTCAGCAAATAAGGTGGAATGAATGAGTAAGCAGATGGTTTTAGTTGCAAGGACAAACAAGGTTGGCTCTGACTCTGAATGTGGGTTGGGCATTACTGAGAACGAATGGGATAAATTAACCGAAGACGAACAATCAGAATATATCAATACTGCAATTGATAATCTTGTTGATTGGTATGTGAAGACAGAGGGATAAGGTGGAGTGATGGATAAATCAATACCAGATTTAGCAGCTGAGTTTCATTGTCTGCTAGCGAAAATGAAAGAAGTTCACGGCTCTGAAATAATATCATTAATAAACACCACTGAAGAAAACGTCAAAGCCGCGATTAGAACAAACCGAATGTTACTTCATAGTTACTCGTATGAATTAAATAAATTAAAAAAGCAGGTTAATGATAATGGATAAATCAAGACAGCAGTTTGAAGAGTTTATAAGTAAAGGTGATTATCCTTGGGTGAAAGGTATTATCCCTGTCATGTTGATGGTGTGGGAAGCATCACGCGAGAGTTTGGAAAAAGAACGTGACGAAGCCATTAAGCATTTAATTTTAGTTTTCCGGCAATATGCAAATAACGATCATTTATTTATGTCCGCCGGTGAGGATGCTTGCGAATTTTTAGATAATTTAGGTTACGGAATTGATACTGGTCGAAATCTCGAATTAACTGATAAAGGTAAGCAATTAATTAAAGAAGATTGGGAGTGAAAATAAAAGATGAATAAAAATGAACTTCAAGTATTAATCGATTATACCAAAGGCATGATTGCAGATAATAAAGAACCAGAAAAGAAAGTTATTATTGCATTGTGTGATGAGCTGGAGAGAATAACTAAATTAGAGCCTGTCGCTTGGATGTACCCTGTATTTCATGATGAGAAAATGCAATTCACTACTGACGCAGTTGCATCTGAAAATATAGATATTCATTTTCAATCCCATGGCTCACCATTTAAAGTAACACAA
Organism: Proteus vulgaris; assembly: GCF_033708015.1. Lineage (NCBI taxonomy): Bacteria > Pseudomonadati > Pseudomonadota > Gammaproteobacteria > Enterobacterales > Morganellaceae > Proteus > Proteus vulgaris. Next base: position 2,752,868 of record NZ_CP137920.1, read on the forward strand.
CTCTACCACTTAGATTAAATAACCATGCAAATAATAGGATATGTATTACTCATGCTAATACATGGTTCTGCTGTACCTGTAACGGAAGATATATACACGCAATCGGGATGCAATAAACGTGCTGAATATTTAATGTCAGTGAGGAATGTTGAAGTTATTTGTGGTGAGGTAATGAGAAATGAGCAAATTAAAAGATAAAATAATTAGTCTACTTAAAAATAATCAGTTAACCATAGATGAATTATATTACTTATGTAGTCCTGAATACTCTAAAAGTCAGGTTAGTTGTGTAATTAGTCACTTGGAAGCAGGTGGAATTATTAAGAAAAATACTTGTGAATATTGGGAGTTAATTAATGAAACAAGTTCAAGCAATGACGACGTTAGTTTTAATTGATGGTGTTACATATCAAATAGCTCTACCTAAGCAATATGTCTCTCTTCAGGCAAAGCAGGCGTTAATGTTTGCGCAGGAGTTCGGTGGTGTAATTATCCCCTGTACGTTTACTCACATAAAGCCAATGGAAGCAGATGGATTGCCTTTTAATATAGGTGATAACAAGGATGAAAGCTGACTACGGAGGTAGCCACACACCAAAGGAATTGCGTGATAGATGGCAAACTCCCCTACCTTTATTCACAGCACTGGACGCTGAATTCGGTTTCTATTTAGATGCCGCCGCTAATAAAAATAATGCACTCTGCTCTCATTATCTCACCGAAAAAGACAACTCGTTAAATTGCGACTGGGAAAGCTACGGTGCTATTTGGATTAATCCTCCCTATTCAGATATTCAGCCTTGGATTAATAAAGCCGACGAACAATGCAAAAAGCAATTGCAGCCTGTCGTGATGTTAATTCCTGCTGATACTTCTGTCGGTTGGTTTAATTCTGCATTAGAAACAGTTGATGAAGTGAGACTAATTACAGGAGGAAGAATATCTTTTATCAATGCAGGAACAAACAAGCCCGTCAATGGAAATAATAAAGGATCAATGCTTTTAATATGGCGACCATACATCAAACCACGAAAGATAATTAATACTGTCGATAGAGACGAGTTAATTAATATCGGCAATAAAATACTAAATGAATGGAAAATAGCATAGGTGAATTATGAGATTAATAATTCGCGGTGAAGTCACGCCCACAGAAAGGATTGCTATTAATAAGGCACTGGAAGCTCATAAAAAGAAATATAATCGAACTGGAATAATCGTTAGCCACAAAATAAAGATAGGAAAGAATATTTATCCCGTCGAAATAGAAAACTGTCGTAAATCATATATGGTCACTTTGCGTAATAAAAGGCAAAGACTATGAATCAGCAGGCAATGGAAAACGCACGAAGGCAAATAGCAAAGGAATGCTTAATCGAACTCAGAAGCCACGGAATACCCAGCGACAAACTTACAACTCAGATCCTCGATAAATACACACCGAAGTTTAAGCCTCTAAATAACATGAACTATCAGGACAAGATGGTCCCATCGTATTACCTGCGGAAATTACAAAAGGAAGAGAAAGATGGATAGTTTACAGCCAGACTCATGGGTAGATTTAAAATTTATTATGTCTGACACTGGGTTTAAGAAAACATTTGTTTACGATCGAATAAAAGAAGGAAAACTACCGCAATCAACATTGATACACGGCAGAGCGAGGTGGCTATACTCAGATGTGCTAGAGCTTAAAAGAAAGTTGATGTCATCGTGATATCTCATCGATGTAATCAGCAAACCACTGCATCATCTCCCTTCTCTTATCCAGATACTCAGCATGATTATAAACACCTCGAATGGTGCTTTTATCAACGTGCGCCAACTGCCTTTCTATTAAATCACGGTTGAAACCATGCTCATTCAATATTGTACTGAACTGATGGCGGAAACCGTGTCCACTCGCCAACCCATCATAGCCGATTTGTTTGATAACCATTAGCACGGAGTTCTCGCTGATCGGCTTTCTTTTATCACTTCTTCCAGCAAAAACAAAATCTGATATATCACCAGTCATTGATTTCATCTTTAGCAAAAGAGACTCAACCTGCTTTGACATTGGAACAATATGAGGCTTTCTGCTTTTCATAACCTCCGGCCTAATGTTTATAGTTTTTCCATCAAAATCTATATCAGACCATAACAGGTTTCTCATTTCCTTTGTTCTTACTGCTGTATATTGTAAGAATTCGGTGGCTAGCTTGCTGATGATGCTACCAGTAAAAGATTGAAGTGATTTATTAAAGTCAGGGATCTGCTCTTTAGTTAAGAACGGGAAATGTTTCTTTCTGTATCCTTTTTCTGCATCAGCTAAATCAGGTGCTGGGTTGTACTTTGCTCTACCTGTAATAATTGCATATCTGAACACTTCGCCACATCTACGCCTAGCCTTACTAGCTCTCTCCATCGCCCCCCTTTCTTCGAACTTCCTTATTACCTTTAGAAGCAATGTTGGTGCTATATCATCCATCTTGTAATTGCCTAAAATTGGTAAGATGTCAGATGAAAACATAGATTGAAGTTCTTTTCTGTATTTTTCTGACCATGTATCTTTTTTATAATCAAACCACTCATTAAAAACATCAACAAACAAATCTTTATTACTTTCTTCTTTTTTGGCTTGATTGATATCAATTCCTTTTGATAGTTCTTTTTTTAACTCAAATACTTTTTCTCTTGCTTTTTGGAGAGACAGTTCTGACAATTTACCAAGAGAATATGTCTTTTCTTTACCCATAAACTGATATCTCATCTGCCAAGCTTTGACACCTGTTACTGGTATAAATAGATAAAGGCCGTTACCGTCGGAAACCCTATACGGTTTATCCTTTGCTTTAAATGATGATATCTGCTTTACAGTTAGCATTTTGGGTAAAATCTCACTGGGTAAAAAAATTTACCCAATATTTACCCAATAAAGATGGCGGTTGTCAACGAACTAATGCGAACTGTAACGGAAAGGAAATTGCTGTGTGTATTGGTTTTTGCGGGATTTTACGAACCAAGGCGAACTAATGCGGACTTGTAACTGGCGTTCCCTACAGGAATCGAACCTGTAACTAGCCCTTAGGAGGGGCTCGTTATATCCATTTAACTAAGGGAACATGCGTAGGTAGGTACTGTATAACTTATGGATGACCTGTATTTTACCCCCCTCACTCTCTATTAATCAAGTTTTAACGCACTGATATTGGAAGGAATTTTTTTGTTTCTTTTTTGAACAATGTGATTTAACTTAAAACTCTCAATTGTTTTAAAAAATATTTCGGTGAATATCCCATCTCTTTATTAAACATTGCACTAAAGGCGCTCGGATTTTCATAACCCAGTTCTAAAGCAATCTCAGTCACTGAATCACCTTTTTTTAAAGCCGTTAACGCATACATTAAACACGCTTTTTGTCGCCAATCTCGAAAAGAAAGCCCTGTTTCTTTATGAAAAAGACGAGTAAAAGTACGTAAGCTCTTATTTAATTTTTCAGCCCACATTTCTGGTGTCGTACGAATATTGGGTTGTGACATAAATTCAGTACACAATTCATCTAATAAAGCATGTTGTGGTAATGGCGTAAAATAAGGTAATGGCTTGGCCTGGGCTAATTCATGACAAAGCAAAGTCAATAATGCGCTATCTCGCCCACCTAAATCGTAAAGTAAAGGAAGTTCATTAGCTGAAAGTAATAACTGATGTAGCAAAGGGGAAACTTGTAAAACCTCACAATATTCTGAGTAACGAGGAATTTTGTTAGGCTCAATATAGAGACTATAAGTACAACTTCCTAACATTAGCACTTGATGTACTTTTTCTGCTGGGATCCACACACCACTGTAAGGTAATACAATCCATTGACCATCCTCCGTTTTAACTTTCATTACCCCATTAGGGGCATATAAAAATTGTGCTCGTCGATGATGGTGAGCTTCAAGTAATGTGTCATAAGGATAATCAGAGCCTAATGCTAAAATATCACGAGGAAGATTATCCACACTGTTGATATCGATATTACGCATAATATTTAAAATGTCCTAAATTCATATGAATTTGTCATTATCGCGTGGGTAAGCCATCACATTATTCTATATTGTTAATCTCCTGACTCAACAGGAGATTTAAAATGACACTCTGGCTGATTTCTTTTGGTTTAATTTCTGGCATCACAACATGGTTATTTGGCTTTGGTGGTGGCTTTGTCACAGTTCCCTTACTCTATACACTTATTCTGACAGTCTGGGGAATAGACAGTTTACCTGCTGAACATGCTATGCAAATCGCGGTTGCTACCTCTGCATTAATTATGTTGTTTTCTGCAACAGTCACAACGATCAAACACCATAAAGCCAAAAGGCTTGATTGGAACATCATGTCCATTTTATTTGTCGGTATCGCTTTTGGCGGGATCTTAGGTGCGCTTCTCGCTTTAACGGTTGAAGGTGAGTGGATAAAATGGATCTTTATTGGTTATCTTTTCGTCACTATTTTAGACTGCTATTTTCGCCCTGGTTTTATGGCTCCCGCTCATAATCCCCAAAAAGTGACCAACACAAAAGAAAGCATCAATGGTACTGTAATTGGAATTATTGCTGCTTTTTTAGGCGTTGGTGGAAGTGTAATGACAGTACCTTTATTGCGCCGTAGAGGAACGCCAATGGCACAATCGGCAGCAATGGCTAATGCATTAACTTTACCTTTAGCACTTACAGCGACATTCACTTATATCGCACTTTCTTTCACATCACCTTTAAATAGTGAATCTGGTTTTATTGGTTATATTTGGCTAAAAGCAGCATTTATTCTGATTTGTAGTACTTGGATTGGTTTGAAGATTTCTGAGCGCTTTTTATCTCGTATTCCCGACAAATGGCATGCGAGAATTTATCCTCTGTTACTGAGTCTTGTTTTAATTGTCATGCTGTTTTAAACCCTTTCTTCTATACAGAAACAGAAGATAAAAACACAATAATAATTGCATATAAAATGGTGATTTTGAGTATTCGGGAAAACGCCATTTTTTAACATTTTGCCCCATTTTTTTCCTATGCGTCTTCACTTACAATTAATGCGATTAAGACACATAAAACAAAAAAATATCTCTCTTTGACAATCATGATACAGTTCTATAACTATTAATATAATTAATTAATATTTAAACATAATGAATAATAATTTATAAATTGTCTCACGTTTAATCTCCATCTGAATACATTTAACTGAGTGTTTTTCATACTGCTTGCCACTAATTTATTTTTCTATTTTATTTGTATTTATTATTAAAATAATAAGTTAGCTATTTTTATAAGAAGATAGGTTAAGAAAAAAACAAAGTTAAATAATATAAAAATATTATTTAATCTGATTATTTAAATAACAATTTAATTACAATAAAATTAATTTTCGATATATAAATTATTATATATCGATGGTTTTTCTTGTCAATTTTTAATTATTATTAATCATATATTTTAAATACACTTTAATAGAATAAATTAATATCATAAGTTAGTGAATTTTAAAGAACAATCTATAACTGTTATATCCCTCAAAATTCCCCATTCCTTCTCTAAATTTTTATAATAGCCATTAATAGAAGAAAATAATTATCATTTGATTCTGTCTATTTTAGTTAAATTATTTAGTGATATTTATTAACTTCTCATTCTCTATTATTTATTATTTACAACGAACTCATCACTTATAGATTAATAAAATGGAGGCACCTTCAAATATTTATTTAACCGTCCGTATATAATATTTAGCTATAAGAAGAAACTGGAGGTTATATGAGTATTAGTCGTCGTTCTTTCATTAAGGGGATGGGGATCGGATGTGTGGGTTGTACCGTGGGTAGTTTACCACCGGGGGCACTTGCATTTAATCCTGTAGATTCTCTTAAGGGTCAGTCAAAATTAACACCTAGCCTGTGTGAAATGTGTTCTTATCGTTGTCCGATAGAAGCTCAGGTTGTTAACAACAAGACCGTTTTTATCCAAGGAAATAGAAATGCGGAGCACCAAAGTAGCCGAGTTTGTGCCAGAGGTGGAAGTGGTGTAAGCCTTGTCAACGATCCCAACCGTATTGTTAAACCCATGAAACGCAAGGGTCCAAGAGGTGCAGGTGAATGGGAAGTTATAAGCTGGGAACAAGCTTATAAAGAAATTGCAGAAAAGATGAATACCATAAAACAGAATTATGGTGCAGAAAGTATCTCTTTTTCATCTAAATCAGGTTCACTTTCTTCTCACCTTTTCCATTTGGCTGCTGCATTTGGCTCTCCAAATACGTTTACACACGCGAGCACTTGCCCTGCGGGTAAAGCCATTGCAGCATCCGTGATGATGGGTGGCGACCTTAAAATGGATTTAGCAAATTCTAAATATATTCTTTCTTTTGGTCATAACCTTTATGAAGGCATCGAAGTTGCAGAAACCCATGAATTAATGACTGCACAAGAGCGAGGTGCAAAACTAGTTAGTTTTGATCCTCGTTTATCGGTTGTTTCAAGTAAAGCAGATGAGTGGTTTGCTATTCGTCCTGGTGGTGATTTACCCGTGCTAATGGCTATGTGCCATATCATGCTGAAAGAAAATCTTTATGATAAAGATTTCGTTGAGAAATTTACTGTTGGTTTACCTCAATTAAAAGAAGTTCTACAAGATACAACGCCTGAATGGGCACAGGCACACTCAGATGTTCCGGCAAAAGACATTATTCGTATTACTCGTGAGATTGCCGCAAAAGCACCTCACGCATTGATTATGCCTGGTCACCGCGCAACCTTTAATAAAGAAGAAATTAATATGCGCAGAATGATCTTCACCTTCAATGCCTTACTTGGTAATTTTGAACGTGAAGGAGGTATGTATCAGAAAAAAGCAGCATCAAAATACAATAAACTTGCAGGTATTAATGTTGCCCCTGAATTGGCAAAACCAAGCGTTAAAGGAATGCCTGAAATTACCGCCAAACGTATCGATGCAACAGCACCTCAGTTTAAATATATCAATAAAGGTGGCGGTATCGTTCAATCAATTATTGATTCAACATTAAGCGGTGTACCTTATCAAACCAAAGCATGGATTATGTCTCGCCATAACCCATTCCAAACCGTAAGTTGTCGCCCTGATTTAGAAAAAACGGCACAAAAATTAGATTTAATTGTTAGTTGTGATGTGTATTTAAGTGAAAGTGCCGCTTATGCAGATTATCTATTACCTGAAACAACGTATTTAGAACGCGATGAAGAGATTTCTGATGTTTCGGGTCTCAATCCAGCTTATGCCCTCCGTCAGCAAGTTGTGGAACCCATTGGTGATACAAAACCCAGCTGGTTAATTTGGATGGAATTAGGGAAAGAACTAGGATTAGCTCAATATTTTCCATGGGAAAATATGGGGGTTCGCCAACTATATCAAGTCAATGGTGATGAAACGTTGTATAAGGAAATCCATAAAAAAGGCTACTTGTCCTATGGAATTCCGTTACTTTTACGTGAGCCTTCTTATGTAAAAGCCTTCGTTGAACAATATCCAGATGCTATCAAACATGTTGATGGCAACAATATGATGGAAAAATCACTGTCATTTAAATCACCCAGTGGCTTAATTGAAATCTATTCTGAAGAACTCGAAAGCCGTTTAGAAAATTATGGTATTCCTCGCTTCCATAACTTCCCATTAAAAGAAAAAGACGAGCTTTACTTTATCCAAGGCAAAGTCGCCGTTCACACTAATGGGGCAACACAATATGTACCATTATTAGCCGAATTAATGTGGAAAAATCCTGTTTGGCTCCACCCTGAAACGGCTAAAAATCATGGAATTAAACATGGTGATGAAATCATTTTAGAAAATAGTACAGGTAAAGAAAAAGCACATGCTTTGATCACTGAAGGCATTCGTCCTGATACCGTATTTGTTTATATGGGATCGGGGGCAAAAGCAGGTGCGAGAACAGCAGCGACTACAACAGGCGTTCACTGTGGCAACTTATTACCTCATGAAATTAGTCCTGTATCAGGTACTGATGTGCATACATCAGGTGTCAAAATTAGTCGTGCTTAAGGGAAAATAACGATGAACAATAATGATAAACAATTTGTCATGTTACATGATGAGAAACGTTGTATTGGCTGCCAAGCTTGTACTGTCGCGTGTAAAGTCATCAATGACATTCCAGAAGGATTTAGCCGACTTCAAGTCCAAATTCAAGGCCCTCATGATGATGAAGCAGGTAATCCACATTACCAATTTTTCCGTGTTTCTTGTCAACATTGTGAAGATGCACCTTGTGTTTCAGTGTGTCCTACTGGTGCCTCTTTTATTGATGAAAATGGTATCGTTCAGGTGAAAAAAGAGCTGTGTATCGGCTGTGATTACTGTGTCGGTGCATGCCCTTACCATGTTCGTTATATTAACCCAATAACGCATATCGCAGATAAATGTAACTTCTGTTCTGATACTCGATTAACGGAAGGTGAATTACCTGCGTGTGTCTCGGTGTGTCCAACGGATGCACTTGCTTTTGGTCGCATCGACTCACCTGAAATTCAGGCTTGGATCAAACAAAAATCGGTTTATCAATACCAATTAGATAATGTCGGAAAACCAAGTTTATTCCGTCGTAAAGAAATCCATCAGGGAGATAAAGCATGACTAGTATCTGGGGAGCCGAACTCTACTATACGCCAGATTATTGGCCTGTATGGTTAATGGCAGCTGGTTTATTAATCGTTGCTATGATAGCCGTATTAGTTATTCATGGCTTGCTACGCTATGCTCTTGCACCAAAACACGCAGGTCATTATGAAGAAGAACGAGTTTATTTATACTCTAAAGCAATACGTTTTTGGCACTGGGGTAATGCGTTACTGTTTATTCTATTACTATTGAGTGGATTTTTAGGGCATTTCTCTATCGGTAATGTCACTTCAATGGTGCTATTACATAAGATCTGTGGTTTTATTCTTATCGCGTTCTGGATTGGTTTTATTCTTATCAACTTAACAACCAGCAACGGCGTGCATTATAAAGTAAGGTTTAGCGGATTAATTGGTCGTTGTATCAAACAAGCTCGCTTTTATCTTTACGGTATAATGAAAGGCGAACCACACCCTTTCGCAGCAACTGAAACTGATAAATTTAATCCACTTCAACAACTCGCTTACTTAGGTGTAATGTTTGGCTTAGTACCGCTGCTACTTATTACTGGATTATTATGTTTATATCCTGAAGTACTGGGTGAAGGCTATTGGATGCTAAAAGCACACTTAGTGTTAGGGATCGTGGCATTAATGTTCATTTGTGCACATTTCTATTTATGTACACTGGGTGATACTTTTACTCAAACATTCCGTAGTATGATCGATGGTCATCACCGTCACAATAAACATGATGATCATGGTTCGGTAGCAGAAAAAATCGAACATTAATTTCTTAATACCCTTCTATTCCGTTTCATGTCCTAAAATGCCTGTTTAAACAGGCATTTTTTTGATCTTAATTCAGATACAAGTTTATACAATGATACATATTACATTTGCGATAAGCATCATTGTATTCATTTTTTAATATCCCCCTCTCTGGCTCGTCGCTCGAACACATTATTAAACCGCCAAAAACTCATTGTGAACGCCTCTTCATACTCAGAATGAAGGGGCGACAATCATCTACCCTAATGTGATATTAACTACCATTTTCCGCAAATAGTCATTTAATGATAAATACATAAATTTTGATCTAATAACGTATTTGCACTACTACACATTTTTGCCTTTAACATATTAAAAGTCACTTTTTTAAATCCATTCGTGTGAAAGGCATCATTTATATACTTAATTGCTTCAAAAATGTTATTAGAAAGTGAAATCGTGGCAAGTAATATAAGAGGTAATTTTATGGTTTGTTTATTCTAAAAAAGTATTAATTAGTTAGATTTTCTCACACAAATAAATATGAGAATATATTTCTCCAAACATGAAAGTCGCAGTTCACTTACAATATAGTTATTCTTTTTTTTGTAAAAATTTAAAATATTTATTCTTTATAAACGCAAAAAATGCCCTAATAAGGGCATTGGTTTCATATAAAGGCTTTATTTCAATAATTAAGAAAATTCTTATTATTAATTAACTAAAGACAAATACTAGTATATAAGAATTATCTTACTCAATTTAGTTATTCTAAAATGAGTTGCTTTCTAATCTTAGAAAATAATTAGAAGATAGAAAGAGCCTTGCTATCAAAATGAGATGGAATATGTTGTTCATTACACTCAGTTTCTTGTGCCATTCCACCTGTTACTTCTTCAAAGAAGCTACCAATATTAACACCTAGCACTTCAAGAACTCTAACTAAGCAATCAATATCAATACGGTTTACACCACGCTCATAACGAAATAATTGTTGTTCACTAATATCAATCTCTTTTGCTAACTGAAATACAGTATAACCTTGAGATTTTCTTAATGATTTAATTTTTTGTCCAACTGCATAAGCGACTGGATACTTGCTACTCATAATATTGTTCTCGCTTTTCACTTTGATTGATATCTAATTTTATAATGGTGTGTTCCTATGCAATAATATGTAAAAATATATATTATCGATGACACCTTTTTGTTTTAATAAAATATTATTTTTAGTAGATAAGAAATATTACAATTCATAACATTGCTTATCATATGTAAATAATATACTACGCATTTAAACACTTTCAACCAATCAAAAAAAGACAATACAAGCATGATGATTTACTCGCACTAGTTAATAATACCTAGGATAATGCTATATGTTCTTTATTTTCATGCAGTTAAAATATTTTAATTATAAAACTACGCTTTTTTTTCCTTAAATTTTACTCATTAATTAGAATTATTATCTGGTGGAAGGTTAATTTAAAGTGTGATTGTTTGTATTGAGTAAAAATAAATCAACTTATATCAGCCTGATTTATTTAAATTAGTAAATTAACCTCATAAAGATAGCGATTTTCTTATTTTTATTAAATAGCTTAAGCAATATCAATGAAATCTGATTATTTTACAAGACAATCTATATTATTTTATAATATCAATGAGTTACACTAATTGCATTAAAGTGTGGATATAAATCACATTTTAAACATTTGTTAATTAATTTATATAAGCATAAACCCTTACTTTTTCAGCTAAACATATTTCAAAATCTACAATTCTTTATTACTCTAGAATAAATAAATAATATATTTAATTACTCATTTTTTTTGAATTTTTATTAATGAATAACTTATTTTAATTTTAAATTAGATTAAAAATCTTCTTTATGAAATAAAAAAAGGTGAATAAGAATATAAATATTTTTGTTTTATCAGTAAGTTATTTGAATAGTACACGAGTTACCATAAAAAACGTTCTTTTTATGACTTCAGAATACTATTCTTTCTTTTTCACTCAAATACGTACATTTGATACATTGCAAAAACAAAGCAACTATCACATCTTAAGTTAAATTTATAAGGGAATGAACTATTAAATATCGGTTTTAGTATGATCTAATTTTGTTAAAAAAAATAAAAATCAATCTTTCTATATCCTAAGTAATTACACCTATTCCATATAAGAGTCATTCTTAGCGTAAAGTAATCATTAATATTTTTATATAATTTATATTCATGCTAAATACACAAATTTCTCCATTTATCATAAAAAATGAAATTAACTACTCCAGGACAAATCAATTACTGATGAAATAAGTGTTTTTTGCTTTATATCATTTATTATCCAGTTCATTATGATGATATTTTGATAAATATCAAATTTTAAATTTAATTCATTTTAAATCAAATAGTTAAACATCTTTTCTTGTTCGAATATATCTTTATACAAGAAGAAAAAAGAAGATAAAACATCATTATAATTAATCTTTTTTCTTGCTAACACGATCCAGTGTTTTATAAAAAGTAAGAAAGATTAACTATAAATCTCAATTTTTATCTCTGCTCTTCTGAATTTTTTCTAAAAAAAGAAGTGCCACATATTTTTTTATACTCATTTAAAATTTTTTAACTTACTCATTTTATTAGGAATATAGCTAATGAAATATACTCAGATAACTTATAAAAATGCATCTTAGGTTATTTAATTTTATAAAGAAACTGAAAACACCCACATTTACCCCCAAAAGGAGTAGATCTTTCTTTTTCAATTAGAGTAATTTTTTTTTATATTTTCAGTTCAAAACTTAAGCTCTATTCAAAAATAAATATATATTTTCTACTACACGAACCCACTTATCCAAAATAATTAACTTAACAACTGAAAATCAGCTTTTTAAGCTACCCACCATTTCAAATGAAAAAAACATGACAAAATATAAAAACGCAATAAAAAAAACGACTTATGATTTTTTTCACAGAAAACATAATGCAATAACAAGTTAAAACTGCCTTAGAAACGAGTCGTTCCAAAAAACAAGATAAGTATTGCCTTGGGTATATAAAGAGGTGAGCCAATATAGGGACGAAAAAAGCATGCGTGTAAAGATATACGCTCATGAGTGAGATAATCCGCAATATGATAGAACAGGAACAGCTGACACAGAGAAAGCGATTGAGACTCTAAGAAATTAGATTAGACGGCAGTAGCATAGAAATTAAAAAATAAAATAATTATTAGTCATTTAAGAGGCAGAATAAGGAGAAAAGAAGGTATAAAGGAAGAAATAAAGAAATGGTGGGCGGTATTGGGCTCGAACCAACGACCTCCTCCTTGTAAGGGAGATGCTCTACCAACTGAGCTAACCGCCCGCTTTATTATTAAATGGTGGGTCGTGGGCGATTCGAACGCCCGACCAATTGATTAAAAGTCAACTGCTCTACCGACTGAGCTAACGACCCATTTAATAAATTTGCGTAAATCTGTAAGTAATGTTGTGAATGGTGGGTCGTGGGCGATTCGAACGCCCGACCAATTGATTAAAAGTCAACTGCTCTACCGACTGAGCTAACGACCCGTCACAATGTTCACTACTTATGTTGTATTTTTAGGAATGGTGGGTCGTGGGCGATTCGAACGCCCGACCAATTGATTAAAAGTCAACTGCTCTACCGACTGAGCTAACGACCCATACCTAACTGTGTGATATTGTTCGAAATAACCGAATGAAGTGGTGGGCGGTATTGGGCTCGAACCAACGACCTCCTCCTTGTAAGGGAGATGCTCTACCAACTGAGCTAACCGCCCACTTCATGATGACTAAATTCTCACTACCACGCTTTAATGTAATTGGTGGGCGGTATTGGGCTCGAACCAACGACCTCCTCCTTGTAAGGGAGATGCTCTACCAACTGAGCTAACCGCCCAATCACACTAAATCATACAACTTATCACAACGAAAATATTGGTGGGCGGTATTGGGCTCGAACCAACGACCTCCTCCTTGTAAGGGAGATGCTCTACCAACTGAGCTAACCGCCCGTCGTGATGGGGTGCATTATAGGGATACTGCGCTATGAGTCAACGATTTTTATCAGTTTTTTATCGTGAAAATGATCGTTCGTTTTATTTTTAGTCAAGATGCTTTTTTTAGCACCATTAGTGACACAGCAATTGACCAAAATAATCCTATGGGTACGCTTCGTCAAACAAAAAATCATCAATTTGAAATTTTTATCTCAGTTAAAAGCTTAATGCCATTGAGGAATTAGCATCCAGTGATAAAATAAGGCAACCATTTCTTTTTTTTGATAATCACGATTACTTATCTATATAAGTAAGACGTACAAAGGCAATCCCAATGAGTAAAATAAAAACCCGTTTTGCACCAAGTCCTACTGGCTATCTACATGTTGGTGGTGCGCGTACCGCACTTTATTCCTGGTTATATAGCCGTCACAATAAGGGCGAATTTGTACTGCGTATAGAAGACACTGACTTAGAACGTTCTACACAGCCAGCTATCGATGCAATCATGGACGGTATGAATTGGTTAAATCTGAATTGGGATGAAGGTCCTTATTATCAGACTAAACGCTTCGATCGCTATAACCAAGTGATTGATGAAATGTTATCTGCGGGTACAGCATACCGTTGCTATTGCTCTAAAGAGCGTTTAGAACAATTACGCGAAGATCAAATGGCGAAAGGCGAAAAACCTCGTTACGATGGTTGCTGCCGTAATGGTAACCATAATCACAGCGCCGATGAACCTCATGTTGTGCGTTTCTTAAACCCACAAGAAGGTTCTGTTATTTTTGATGATAAAATTCGTGGTCCAATTGAATTTAGTAACCAAGAGCTTGACGATCTGATTATTCGTCGCACTGATGGCTCTCCAACTTATAACTTCTGTGTTGTTATCGATGACTGGGATATGGAAATCACTCATGTTATTCGTGGTGAAGATCATATCAACAACACACCACGCCAAATCAATATTCTCAAAGCATTAGGCGCACCCGTACCTGAATATGCTCACGTATCAATGATTCTAGGTGATGATGGTAAAAAACTATCTAAACGCTATAACGCAGTCAGCGTAATGCAATATCGTGATGATGGCTATCTACCAGAAGCACTATTAAACTACTTAGTCCGTTTAGGCTGGTCTCATGGTGACCAAGAGATCTTTACTATTGATGAAATGATTGAGCACTTCACTTTAGAAGCTATCAGTAAATCAGCAAGCGCATTTAATACAGATAAACTGTTATGGCTAAACCATCACTACATTAATACATTACCCGCAGAGAAAGTTGCGGTTTATTTAGATTGGCATATCAAACAACAAAATATTGATACCAGCAATGGCCCATCATTAGTTGAGCTGATCAAATTATTAGGCGAACGCTGCAAAACATTAAAAGAGATGGCTGAAAGCTGCCACTATTTCTATGTTGATTTTGAAACCTTTGAAGAAGCCGCCGCGAAAAAACATTTACGCCCAGTTGCTCGCCAACCATTAGAAGTTGTTCGCGATAAGTTATCAGCAATTACAGAGTGGACAGCTGAAAATGTTCATCAAGCCATTCAAGATACTGCTGATGAATTAGAAATAGGTATGGGTAAAGTGGGTATGCCGTTGCGTGTTGCTGTAACAGGTTCAGGTCAATCTCCTGCCTTAGATGTTACTGTTCATGCTATTGGTAAAACTCGTAGCGTTGCACGTATTAATAAAGCATTAGACTTTATTACTGAGAGAGAAAACCAAGCTTAATTTACTCGTTAATTTGGTTTACTATGAAAGATACATTCCTAAAATAGGGAATGTATCTTTTTTTTGTACTCTTTTTCAGCAATCAATAAATAATATGAGATTAACTGATTGACAGTATTGTGCTTGTTGCCTATTATCAAGCCCGTTCTAGTATGTTGGGGCTATAGCTCAGTTGGGAGAGCGCTTGCATGGCATGCAAGAGGTCAGCGGTTCGATCCCGCTTAGCTCCACCAATATACTTCTAGAACAATCCAATATGTGGGGTTATAGCTCAGTTGGGAGAGCGCTTGCATGGCATGCAAGAGGTCAACGGTTCGATCCCGTTTAGCTCCACCAGAATTTTAAAATCCTGAAGAGAAATCTTCGGGATTTTTTGTTTTCTACTCCTCTTATTTATTGCTATTGTGCAGTGTATCCCCCATCTATGGCATAAAATGCCCCTGTTGAAAAACTACTTTCATCTGAAAGTAAAAACGCGACCGTTTTAGCAACCTCTTCTCTTGTTGCCATTCGTTTCATTGGATGTGTATTTGCCATCCATTCACGCTCTTCATTAGAGAGCATTTGCATTTTGGGCGTATCGACATAACCGGGTCCAATAGCATTGATCCTTATTCCTTTGTCTGCAAACTCAAGCGCGGCTGAACGAGTGATCCCCAATACGGCGTGTTTAGCCGCTGTATATGCTGAAATACCCGCAATTCCCACAATACCATTAGATGAAGAAAGATTGACAATACTGCCTCCCCCACTTTTTAATATTGCAGGTATGCCGTATTTCAAACCATAAAATACGCCATTGATGTCTGTATCAATAACGGCTTTCCAATCTTCAATTTCATAATCCACGATAGATGTATTATGAGGTCCAGTGATCCCTGCATTATTAACTAAGCCATGTAATTCGCCAGCTTGAGCAATGATCGTGTCAATCATTTCTTCAACTTGAGAAAATGAAGTCATATCAGCCTGTAAAGCAATAACTTTCTTGCCAGTTATATCAATCGAACGTGCTGTTTTTGTGATTTCTCCTAAATGCCGGCCTGTAATAAAAACCGTTGCACCACGTTGAAATAATAATTGTGCGATACCTTCACCTACACCCGTACTTGCACCAGTGACTAAAATCACTTTATCTTTAAAAAAGTCCATCATTTCGACTTTACCTCTTATCAATTACATCGAATTTTATCAGGTGACCACAATATAATTAACCAAAGTTAACTATACCTCATCTTATTTGATTAACTTTAGTTAATCAATATAAAGTTTATTCGCAATGAATGACCTGATAATATTAACTTTAGTTAACATAATTCATGAGATGGCGTATTGATGGAAAAGTGTGAATTAGAAAATGCATTGTCATTATTACAATGTACATTAGTCGCACAGCGAACTCGTTATACCCCAGAGCAAGTGACTTGGGGTCAGTATGATATTTTGGAGTTATTGCGCTTACGAGGTGACTTAACCCCTTCTCAATTAAGCGATGCGTTGGCGATTTCAAGACAAAATTTATCGAAATTTATGCGAGGATTAAAATCCTTAGGATTTATTGCACAACATCGTTCTGAAAAAGACAAGCGTGAATTTATTACTCATTTAACCGATGAAGGTCACGCTTTTTTAGCAAGAGCGGCATTAGGTCGAAAGCAAAACGCTGAGAAAATAAGTGAATGTTTAACACTCGGAGAACAAACATTATTTATTGAATTAAGTCAGAAAATTGTTAATGCATTAACACCTGAAAAATCAGGTATGGATAATCATTAACGTCACCGCTTTAATGGCTTTAATAGCCCTTCTAAACCTTCAATTTTAATGGCTAAGGTCATCTCCATGAGCTGACCAAGCTTACCTTCAGGAAACTCACCTTTCTTTGCAAACCACAATAAGTACTCTTCAGGCAAATCAACCAACATACGTCCTTTATACTTACCAAATGGCATTTGTGTGTTTGCTATATCGATAAGGTGCTGTTTTTCTAACATGTTATCTACCGTGCTATCATTGTAGGGATAGAATCGATTATAAGGTAATTTAAAGATAAAAAAAGCAGTACCCAAAGGTACTGCTTGATTTTCTATTACTTGATTAACGTGTAACTCAGTTTACATTGTTATTTTATTCACATGCTATCTGTTTTATCTTCAGAGATTAAACAAACAGACCTGCAATAGCGGCTGATAAGAAGCTAACTAATGTAGAACCAAACAGTAATTTCAGACCGAAACGAGAAACAACGTTACCTTGAACTTCGTTTAGGCCTTTAATTGCACCTGCAACAATCCCAATTGAAGAGAAGTTAGCAAATGAAACTAAGAATACAGATAAGATACCAACAGAACGCGGTGAAATTTCAGCGGCGATATCTTGTAAGCTACCCATCGCAACGAATTCGTTAGACACTAATTTAGTTGCCATAACACTACCAACACGTAATGCATCTTGCTCTGGTACACCAATAACCCATGCTAATGGATAGAAAACATAACCTAAGCAATCTTGGAAACTAATACCAAAAATCATGCTGAAAATCGCATTCACAGCAGCAATTAATGCAATAAAACCAATCAGCATTGCTGCAACAATTAATGCAACCTTGAAACCTGCTAAGATGTATTCACCTAACATTTCAAAAAAGCTTTGACCTTCATGTAGGTTACCCATTTGGATCTCTTCTTCATTTTCAACAGAGTATGGGTTAATCACAGAAAGAACAATAAAGGTACTGAACATATTCAGTACTAAAGCAGCAACAACATATTTTGGATCTAACATTGTCATGTATGCACCAACAATCGACATGGATACTGTCGACATTGCTGTTGCAGCCATCGTGTACATACGACGCTGAGACATTTTGCCTAATACATCTTTATAGGCAATAAAGTTCTCTGATTGACCAAGAACCAATGAGCTTACTGCGTTGAATGATTCCAATTTCCCCATACCGTTCACTTTAGAAAGCACAGTACCGATAATGCGGATCACGAAAGGTAATACTTTGATATGTTGAAGAATACCAATTAATGCAGAAATAAAGATAATTGGACATAAAACATTCAAGAAGAAGAATGCTAAACCACCTTTCATCATGCCACCAAATACGAATTCAGTACCTTGTGCGGCATAACCTAATAAGTGATCAAATAATCCAGCGAAGCCACGAACAAAGCCTTCACCAACATCAGAGTTGAGGAAGAACCATGCTAATGCGATTTCAATAACTAATAACTGCACGATATAACGCAGACGGATCCCTTTGCGGTTGTTACTCGCAACGAATGCTAATGCGCCAATAACGGCGAGTGCTAAAACGAAGTGAATGATAGAGGACATGCATGCTCCAAAAATAAAAATAAATCTTGTAGAGCATTTTATGTAACGCGTAACATTACGATGTGACTATTGTCACAATCTCATGAAACTGCATACACACTATTTATTAAATAAGATAGATTGATCACACTTTGAAAGTGACTTAAGAAACATTAAATGTAAATTTAACTTAAGTAAAAATGCCACTGAGAAGGTTTTCCCAGTAGCATTTATTAAATATTAGAATGATTATTTCGATTGATCAAGTAATCGTATCATTTCATCTTCATCAATAACGGTTATCCCTAACTCGTTAGCTTTCACTAACTTAGAGCCTGCCGCTTCACCCGCAATGACCATGTCAGTTTTTTTAGAAACACTTCCGCTCACTTTTGCGCCTAATGCCACTAATCTGTCTTTTGCTTCATCGCGTGTTAGCTGTGAAAGTGACCCCGTTAACACAACGGTTTTACCTGCAAAAGGATTATCACCCGCTTCATGCGCCACAATAACAGGTGCTTGCCATGTAATACCCGCATCATTGATCAATTGATCAATGACCATTCTATTGTGTTCTTCTTGGAAGAAATTAACGACATGTTTAGCCACAACATCGCCCACATCAGGGACGGACTTTAGCGCTTCAACATCTGCATGTCGTAATGCATCAAGGGTTGAGAAATATGTTGTCAATCCACTTGCCGTTGCTTCACCGACTTCCCGAATACCCAATGCATAAATAAAACGTGCAAATGTCGTTGATTTAGCCTTATCTAAAGCAGCAATCAATTTTTTAGCTGATTTTTCACCCATTCGTTCTAAACCCGATAGGATTTTTTCATCCAAACGGAAGAGATCAGCAGGTGTTTTGACATATTCTTTCTCAACCAGTTGGTCGATAATTTTATCTCCCATTCCATCCACATCCATAGCTCGACGTGAAACAAAATGTTTAAGTGCTTCTTTACGTTGCGCTCCACAAATTAAGCCACCAGTACAACGTGCAACCGCTTCACCTTCAATACGCTCGACATCAGAATCACAAATAGGACAATGTGTTGGAAAGACAATTTCTCGAGCATTATCAGGGCGTTTTTCTTCAATCACACTGACAACTTGAGGAATAACATCACCTGCTCGACGAATAACTACCGTATCACCAATGCGTATCCCTAAGCGTTCAATTTCATCAGCATTGTGTAACGTTGCATTACTCACAATAACACCTGCAACTTGAACCGGTTCTAAACGTGCAACAGGTGTAATAGCTCCCGTACGCCCTACTTGGAATTCGACATCTTTGATAATCGTCATTTGTTCTTGAGCTTGGAATTTATAAGCAATAGCCCAACGCGGTGCTCTTGATACAAAACCCAGATCTTCTTGTAGTGCAATATCATCAACCTTGATAACAACACCATCAATATCAAAACCTAAATTAGGGCGGATTTCTTCTATATGGTGATAAAATTCAAGTACTGCTTTGCTACCTGTACAAAGTTTTACGGCATCGCTAACAGGTAATCCCCATTTCTTAAATTGTTGTAGGCGCTCATAATGGCTTGTCGGTAATTCTCCACCTTCGAGTATACCGACACCATAACAGAAAAAGGTCAATGGACGTTTTGCTGTAATACGAGGATCAAGCTGTCTTAATGAACCAGCGGCGGCATTACGTGGATTAGCAAAAACTTTTCCGCCTGTACGGCGCGCTTCTTCGTTTAAATATTCAAAGCCTTTTTCATTCATAAAGACTTCACCACGAATTTCAATACGAGCAGGAATATCTTCACCATATAAACGCAGAGGAATGGCTTTGATCGTTCTCACATTCTCTGTAATATTTTCCCCTGTTGTACCATCGCCACGCGTTGCAGCTTGTACTAATACGCCATTTTCATAAAGCAAACTGACTGCCAATCCATCTAATTTTAATTCACAACAGAAGGTGATCTCTTCACTATTTTTTAAACGATCACGTAACCGCTTATCAAAAGCCAGATAGCTCGTTTCATCAAAAGCATTATCTAAGGAGAGCATCGGGATTTCATGCTTCACCTGCTCAAATGCAGTTAGAGGTAAAGCCCCAACTCGCTGTGTAGGCGAATCAGAGGTAATTAATTCAGGGTGTTCAGTTTCTAATGCTTTTAGCTCATTCATTAAACGATCGTATTCAGCATCAGGTATTTCAGGTGCATCCATGACATGATAAAGATATTCATGGTGACGTAGAGTAACGCGAAGTTTATCAATTTTTTGTTGAGTGTTTTTATTCATGATGATCACCAAAGAAGAAAAACCCCCGCAAGCGGGGGCTTTTTACAGACAAAAGCTATTGATTTAAATCCAGCGTCCTGCGGATCCTAGATTTATAAAGCTCGATTTTTTGTGGTGTTAAAAGTTTGCGCTCATCATCTAGCACAACACCACCTACATCAGATGCTATACGTTGAGCCGTAAGTAACATCAATTTAAAGTTTTGGTTAGCATCACCATAAGATGGCACCATCATAAACATCGATACACCAGGTGTCGTTAATTCAGCCATTGTATCAATGTTAAATGTTCCCGGTTTCACCATATTCGCTAAACTAAACAACACAGGACCATTCGCTGTTGGATTAAGATGTCGATGGAAAATATTCATTTCACCAAACTGGAATCCGGCTTGAATGATACTTTGCATCAATGCTTCACCATCTAACATTTGACCATGATGTGCACTTACGTTTAGAACAATAACCAGTTCTTTCTCTGCTTCTGTTGCTTGCGAAGCAGATCCAACGTTTGGCTCTTCAGCCGGAGCATGATGCGAAACCTCAGTTTCAACAGGAGTCACATGAGCCGTTGTCTCTGAAATTGAAGGCTCAAAACTCGCCGATGGGCTTACTGTATTAACGTGTGATTTTTCACTCGTAATATTCACCACCGGTGCTTGTTTTCGCTCATCCTTAACAATTGGTTCTGGCTCTTTTTCAATAACATCAAACACACCAAGACTAGGCTCTTGCTGTAATGATGTATCATGAGAGTCCCCTTTTGTTTGGGTTTCAGACATTAATGGATCTCTATCTCCCACTGAAATTTCAGGTTCATGTAGAGGCTCCGATTTTATCGGTGGTTCACTCTCCCGCTTTTCAGTAGAGGATAAAGTTGACGTCTGATGACTAACCTCAGCATATTGTGGTTCGTCATCGTTCTCATCTGACTGATAAT
Organism: Proteus vulgaris; assembly: GCF_033708015.1. Lineage (NCBI taxonomy): Bacteria > Pseudomonadati > Pseudomonadota > Gammaproteobacteria > Enterobacterales > Morganellaceae > Proteus > Proteus vulgaris. The sequence continues at coordinate 2,774,593 of NZ_CP137920.1, forward strand.
TCTGTTTCTGACGTTTTACTGGGCGATTACGGAAAAGCTTAGAACGCTCTTTTCGACCAATCCATAAGCCGTGTAATAACAAAGCTATGATTAAAATCGCACCAACAACGATTAATATCAGACGCAAATTTTGCTGCATCATTTCTATCTCTGTTGTCTTGAGGTTTAATAGCCACGTTGGCAAATATTACTTTTTACTAAGAGTATTTGCCAATGCTCATAAGTGCAAGCCAATACTTAATTTTCTTGTCACAAAGATACACACATCAATCTCTTATGCGCATTTTTTAGACAATTCATGACTAGTAAGGCCGATTATCTCCCTATATGATACTAGCTTGCCCTCATTGGAGAGAATAGGAAGTATGACAAATTTGACAGAAACGAATAAAAATTTAAATGGATTTCATTATTTTGCTCTTGGTTGGCGTTTAATTACACGCAAAGGGTTAAAACGTTTTGTTATCTTACCTTTACTTGCCAACATTATTATTCTCGGAAGCGCCTTTTGGTGGTTATATGGTCAAATTGGTGGCATGGTTAATTGGATGATGGAAAAAGTGCCTGATTGGTTACAGTGGTTGAGTTATTTAATCTGGCCATTATCCGTTATTTTTATTTTATTAGTGTTCACCTATTTTTTTAGTACCTTAGCCAACATTATTGCTTCTCCGTTTAATGGATTATTGGCTGAAAAATTAGAAGGCCAAATAACTGGCATTGCCCCACCTGATACAGGGGTTGCAGGAATATTGAAAGATATTCCACGTATTTTAAAGCGTGAACTAACCAAATTAGCTTATTATTTACCTCGCGCTATTGTCTTGTTATTGCTCTATTTTATTCCTGCTATTGGACAAACTGTTGCCCCTGTTTTATGGTTTGCTTTCGGTGCTTGGATGATGGCAATTCAATATAATGACTTTCCATTTGATAATCATAAAATTTCATTTGCAGCAATGAAGTCTTCGCTTAAACAAGATAAATGGAATAATCTTCAATTTGGTATGGTTATTAATATTTTTACCATGATCCCTATTCTAAATTTAGTCATCATGCCAGTTGCAATTTGTGGTGCAACCGCAATGTGGTGCGATCGTTATCGTAAGCAGCATGTTCAAGATGGTCAGTGGTAAACCTAACTAAGTAATAGATTTGATAGTGACCTCTCAGGAGAAAATATGGCTGAACCCCAATTTCTATTCAGCGAAATTCCATTGTCACGGGCGGCATTTGATCGTTGGCTAGCATCATCTATCCCCGATCCAAGGAAATGGCCAATTACTGCACCGGAAATCCAAGAAGAAACCGTGAGAGACGCTTTGCTACCTTACTTCACTGCTTCCGTCGATATACAGCGATGTATGTTGCTGCATGATAAATCCATGGGTGTGCTGCGTTGTGCATTGTGGATAGCTGATCAGGAGCTGCGCCCAGTCATGATGCAGCTTACGGCACTGCTTGCCACGACAGCACCGTTTATTGCGTCCGGTAAAACAGGACTCGCACAACTTGGCGAAAACATCTGCGGGACATTGCATCTTTCAAAAAATACGTCGTCATGGACAGAACATTGTACGAATTTTTCTATTCCACTCTGGGCGCAGACATGGATAAGCGAGTTGGGTAATCAAGAGGAGGAGTGCGATAAGTCTTGGATTGACAGTAAATTATATAACAGGATGAAACGCCGTTATAACCACTATCTACGTAATGCGACACCGGAGAATCGGATACCACTGAAAAAAAACGAATTGTATCTATCCGACGGTAAGCATGTGGTGAACTATCAAGGAGAATGCGTACATGGCGCAAATCCACTGACGTTTCGGCGCATAGCCAACGACGGCATGACTTCGATTTACACTGATGAAAGCGGGATCTGGATCGATTGTTTTTATACCAACGAAGAACGCCGTCAACTGGCATCCGAGTTGAAAAATGGTGATTTTGAAGTCTGGCAAAAAGACTATGATACGCCATTTCTGTTACGCATCCGTAATGAGGTCTGTTTTTTGGCGCATAACGGACCGGGTCGAGGTTTCGAATTACAGTTTTTGTCCGTTGATGGTGCTAGTTTTCATCAGATAATGTGGTGTGCATATGCGGATAAAGATCATTTCTATATGTTGAATGGCGGAAACGGTAGTCTAACAATTGTACCGGAAATAGATCCCACAACTGTCCGCCCTTTTGATAATCTGTTCTTTTTTGCTGGAAATCTGGTGTATTCATGTGGTGAATTGTTACCAGAAGCTGATGCTGACACCTTTCGTTCACTGGGTTCGGATTATTATGCAGATAAACGGCATGTTTGGCATTATACAACACTGAAATCCGGAATTGACCCAGCAACGTTTGAATGGCTGGATGAATATAACGGACTGGCAAAAGATGCAAATCATGTATTTATGAATGAGACCAATTTTCTGGAAGCTGATGTACAGACCGTCACAGTCGTAGCCGGGGGGTTATTTTTGCTATGGCGCGATAAAAATCATATCTGGTATAAAGATAAGATGCTTGAAGGCGCCGACGTCAGCAAAAATAAGCCGTACCCATGGAGAGGGACAATGTATTGCCAGATTGGTGACCAAATTTGGTTTGCTCAGAAACAACTTGATGGCGCAGATGCTGAAAGTTTTTTTGTTACTGGTTGGGAGGAAGCAGAAGATAAATACGGTGCTTGGTATAGGGATACAAGATTGTAATAGACTCAGCAGTAAATGACAGGGGCCTGATTAGCAATAAATTGCATTTTAAACTTAGAATAACAAATAAAGTGCAATCTCCCCCATCTCTTATTCAAATGCCTTATTTATTCCATCTAGGTCAATATTTCCTGTTTTTTTGTCTATATCAAACCAAGCCACCACTGGAGCTGTTTGTGGATCTGCACCACCACGACAATTTGATGAATAATGATCCTCATGGACGAGTAATCTATATATAGAGCCATCATTAGAATCTTCATAAAAATAACATTTATTTTCATTGCTTAGCCATAACGATACCACGCGTACAGCCAAATCAGTATCTAACGCACTAATATCATTGCGATATATATCTCCATTATTGGATTTTTCTAATTCATTTATTTTTATCCAACCACGTATTATATCACCGTCCTTATCATAGTAATTTACAAGTATAAATTCTCCATATTGCTCTCCTTGTGCAGAAATGGTATCACCATGAATCAAAAATAAATTCGAACTTCTACAACTAGTATCTGGATATGAATATAACCATGCTTTTTTACTAATAACGGTGTAATGATTATACTTATCAGGTAATTTAAAATATTGGTTTAGATTTTCTTTATTAAAAGAACATATTCCACTATTTCTTATTTCATTATTCAAATAAGATGCATTTGTGCTTTTTATCCATCCGGTAAAAAATTCATTATTATCGTTTTTATAACGCACATAAAACCAATTATCACCACTTATACCATCCGAACTGTTTCTAAATACTTCAATAATATCATTTTTTATGAGAAAGGGTTCTAGTTGACACTTATTATCAGGAGCTGAGTAAAAATAAACTCTTTCTGATGAAGTTATTATGGCTTTTTTATATGTGAATGAAGCTGATGCCCCGCTCATTGAAGAAATATCATTACATTCTTGATTAGCTAATGCATTAAATGAAAATACTGACATTAATAATAAGTATTTCATCACAATTCTTAAAATAAACACGTTGAACTTTACAAACCTCTTTTTAGCGAGCAGTGCAGGAATAATTTCCATAAGTCATACTCTTTATAAAGAATAACCTGATTGGAGTATTTATTATAGTCCGAAAAGGCTATAGAACCCCAAAAGTGTCATTTACATTGAGCTTCTACAATAAGAATCTGTCCAAAAAGAAAGAAATAGAATATATTTTGAACGTTTTCGAAATGCTTCACCCAATAAACATTGGTTGGCAATGATAATTTTTAAATCGCAACTCTATTTTGACATAAAAAGCCCCCAGTAATTAGTTGTCCAACTATTGGGGGGCACTTCATTTTTTACTTAAGCAGGGTTTTATTTTATACTTTTTCCAAAGTGGAATTTGGCTTATTTATTATTAACCAAACTACTCAATTAATGAACGAATATAATCTTTCGTTTCTTCCCTATCCATGGGCTCACGCTCATTAATCCCCATTTCAAAGATATTTAACGCACCATCTAGTTTTTCAATGATCTCTTCGTCATCCCGAATGCAGAGAATATATGCATTTTCAAACGGTGTGAGATCGACCAATCGTAATCCTTTTTCAGTCAAAAAGTGGTTAATATATTCCAAATAAGGGAGTTCATAAGGCAACATATAAGGATCTACACTCACCTCATCCCAATCAATATTTTCAACTTGAGATAAAATTAATGCACTCGGTGATTCAGGTAACGAAATGAGCTCTAATGATTTTAGATCAGGAATATCCCCAAAATATTCTGTCCACTCCACATAATCCATTAATCCTTGAGCTGAGAGTGATTCATATAGCCAATTAAGAACATCTTCTTGGGCATCTGACTCAGGTAAATTTTCACGCAAAGCTTGCGCATCTAATTCAGGTACAGCCAGTTCAAGCGCGCTAATCAACTCTTCAATGGTTTCCATTATGACCCCTGTATTTGCAGTAAGTGTGATTAAAAATAGATTATCAGCCATCAATATACTGTACATCTCTTGATTTATTAATTTGTGAATCGTCTCACTGACTCTCAATTAGAACCTTTTGGAATAAAAAGGTAAAAAAGTTATAAGTATATTCATAAAGCTTATTTCCATCTTTAGCTTGATGGCGTATGGTAATTTCATCTGACCTTATAAAAATCATGTACCGAGGATAAAAATGAGCAAAATTTTCGAAGACAACTCGCAAACTATTGGACATACTCCCTTAATTCGCTTAAAGCATTTCGGAAATGGTAACATTCTGGCTAAAGTGGAATCTCGTAACCCAAGCTTCAGTGTAAAATGCCGTATCGGTGCCAACATGATTTGGGATGCAGAAAAGAAAGGCATTCTTAAAGATGGTGTTGAGCTTGTAGAGCCTACTAGTGGTAATACTGGAATTGCGTTGGCTTATGTTGCAGCTGCTCGTGGCTACAAATTAACACTGACAATGCCAGATACCATGAGTGTAGAGCGTCGTAAATTACTCAAAGCATTAGGTGCTAATTTAGTGCTAACTGAAGGCGCAAAAGGCATGAAAGGTGCCATTGATAAAGCCAATGAAATTCGCGATAGCGATCCTAAGCGTTACCTTTTGCTACAACAATTTAGTAATCCAGCTAACCCTGAAATTCATGAAAAAACTACAGGTCCTGAGATCTGGAATGATACTGATGGTGAAGTCGGTGCTGTGATTGCTGGTGTCGGTACTGGTGGTACTATTACAGGTATTGGTCGCTACTTGAAAAAGACACAAGGTAAAGCGGTAACAATGGTTGCTGTTGAACCTACTGGCTCCCCTGTTATAACTCAAGCTTTAGCTGGCGAAGAAATTAAACCGGGTCCACATAAAATCCAAGGTATTGGAGCTGGCTTTATTCCTGAAAACCTAGATCTATCGTTGCTGGATCGCGTAATTCAAATTACTAACGAAGAAGCTTTTGATACTGCTCGTGAACTTATGACTAAAGAAGGTATTCTCGCAGGTATTTCTTCAGGTGCTGCTATTGCGGCAGCAGTAAAACTGGCAAAAGAACCAGAATTTGCAAATAAAGAAATTGTGGTTATTTTACCTTCTTCAGGTGAGCGTTATTTAAGCACCCCACTTTTTGCTGACATTTCTGACAGCTAAATCGCATCATCTCAATTGTAAAATATTTATTAAAAAAGCACCTCAATGGTGCTTTTTTTGTGGTAGAGATCAAAGTTTGTCATCCAGACAGGTGATTTATTTCTTCGAGTTTAGTATTTAATCAATTAATTATTTCGAAGGTCGAAATTAATCAGAAAATAACCGAGATGACAAAACGAACTCTTTTATCTTTCTGAGTACTCTTTTTATCAGATAACGCTTTACGACTTAATATTATCTGATATTGCTACGCAAAGCAGGACAAATTCATCTACACTTACTAAGTCCTGACTTAATGTGAACAATTGAGTTATAAAAGGAAAAAATCCTATGTACCAGCAAGAAGTTACTATTACAGCACCAAACGGCTTACATACTCGTCCTGCGGCACAATTTGTAAAAGAAGCCAAAACATTCTCTTCTGATATCACGCTTATCTCTAACGGTAAATCTGCTAGCGCGAAAAGCCTTTTCAAATTACAAACTTTAGGCTTAACCCAAGGTACTGTTGTGACTATCTCTGCTGAAGGTGAAGATGAAAAACAAGCTGTTGAAGCATTAGTAAAATTAATGGCGGAATTAGAGTAATTCGCAATTAAGTCATAACGTAACATTTATTCCCCTGAAACCATTCAGGGGAGTTAATTTCAATGATGATTTTAAAACAACAGTATTTTGCAATCCTATTCTTTTAAGATTATCACCAGCAAGTCGTAGGATAAATTATGATTTCAGGAATTTTAGCGTCACCCGGTATCGCATTTGGTCAAACCCTTCTCCTCAAAGAAGAGCCAATCATCATTAGTCAACGTAAGATCCAAAGTGATGAAATTGAGAATCAAATCGAACGCTTTAAAGACGGTCGTAACAAATCTGCACAACAACTAGAAATTATTAAAGAGCGTGCTGAAAAGAACCTTGGTGCGGATAAAGCCGAAATTTTTGAAGGCCATATTATGTTGCTAGAAGATGAAGAGTTAGAACAAGAAATTGTTACTCTCATCAAAAGTGACAAAAAAACCGCTGAAGCTGCTGTTCAATCTGTTATTGAGGATCAAGCAACTGCATTAGAAGCATTAGATGACGAATATTTAAAAGAACGTGCGGCTGATGTTCGTGATATTGGTAAACGCTTAATGCGTAATATCTTAGAGATGCCAATTATTGATTTAAGTGCTATATCAGAAAAAGTTATCCTCGTTGCAACTGACCTTACCCCCTCTGAAACTGCACAATTAAGCTTAGACAACGTTTTAGGTTTTATCACTGACTTAGGTGGCAGAACATCTCACACTTCAATCATGGCGCGTTCATTAGAAATTCCAGCTATCGTTGGAACATCTAATGCGACACAGACCATTAAAAAAGACGATTATCTTGTTCTTGATGCGATTAATAACAAAATCATTATTAATCCATCAGATGAGGAACTCGAAACATTAAAAGCGATCAAAGAAGAGTACCTGCACGAAAAAGAAGAATTAGCAAAACTCAAAGACTTACCCGCAATTACACTTGATGGGCATCAAGTCGAAGTTTGCGCTAATATTGGTACAGTTCGAGATGTTGCAGGTGCTGAACGTAACGGTGCTGAGGGTGTTGGCCTGTATCGTACTGAATTCTTATTTATGGATAGAGACTCTTTACCCACAGAGGAAGAGCAATTCCAAGCCTATAAAGCGGTAGCCGAAGCGGTCGGAAGCCCTGCGGTCATTATTCGTACTATGGATATTGGTGGTGATAAAGATTTACCTTACATGAATCTTCCAAAAGAAGAGAACCCATTCCTAGGCTGGCGTGCAATTCGTATTTGTCTTGACCGTAAAGAGATCCTTCATCCACAATTACGTGCTATCTTAAGAGCATCTGCTTTTGGTAAACTACGTATTATGTTTCCAATGATTATCTCTGTTGAAGAGATCCGTGCATTGAAAGCAGAACTTGAAATACTGAAAAGCCAGCTTCGTGAAGAAAAGAAAGCCTTTGATGAATCTATTGAAGTCGGTGTGATGGTAGAAACCCCAGCCGCAGCAGTGATGGCTCGTCATATGGCAAAAGAGGTTGACTTTTTTAGTATTGGGACTAACGATCTAACACAATATACTCTGGCTGTAGACCGTGGAAATGAGCTGATATCTCATCTATACAATCCAATGTCACCTGCAGTACTCAACCTGATAAAACAGGTGATTGATGCATCACATGCTGAAGGTAAATGGACTGGAATGTGTGGTGAACTTGCTGGAGATGAACGAGCAACATTGCTCCTTCTCGGCATGGGATTAGATGAGTTTAGTATGAGTGCGATTTCAATTCCTCGCATCAAAAAAGTGATCCGTAATGCGAATTACGATGATGCAAGAGCACTGGCAGAGCAAGCACTTGCTCAACCAACTGCAAAAGAATTGATGGACTTAGTAGAAACTTTTACTAAAGAGAAGACACTGTGCTAATCACATTAGCCAGAGCCCGGTCCCAACTACAATAATTAGGAGAAGATTCATGGGTCTGTTTGATAAATTAAAATCACTGGTTTCAGAGGAAAAGAAAGGCAGTGGCACGATTGATATTGTTGCACCACTTTCTGGTGAAATCGTCAATATCGAAGATGTTCCTGATGTTGTTTTCGCTGAAAAAATCGTAGGTGACGGTATTGCTATCAAACCTGCTGGCAACAAAATTGTTGCACCAGTCGATGGTACTATCGGTAAAATTTTCGAGACTAACCATGCTTTCTCTATTGAGTCTGACAACGGTATCGAGTTATTTGTCCACTTCGGTATTGACACTGTTGAACTGAAAGGTGAAGGATTTAAACGTATCGCTGAAGAAGGTCAGCAAGTAAAAGTAGGTGATACTATTTTAGAATTTGACTTAGCTGTATTAGAAGAAAAAGCAAAATCAGTTCTAACACCGGTTGTTATCTCTAATATGGATGAAATTCAAGGTTTAACCAAAATGACAGGCCCAGTTACTGTTGGTGAAACCGTTATTATTCAGATTAAAAAATAATCTCCTGTGATGCTTTCTATTTAAACCGCCACCGATAATGTGGCGGTTTTTTATTTATTCAAAAAAATACTCTAATTCATTCAACAATGTTCTTACTCTAAATAATTCAAGGTAAAGTGAATGAGTCACTAGGAGCCTGCAAGTAAAATACTCTAAATAATTCAAGGTGTAGCTAGGCGACAAGTGAATGAGTCGCTAGGAGCCTGCAAGTAAAATACTCTAAATAATTCAAGGTGTAGCTAGGCGACAAGTGAATAAGTCGCTAGAAGCCTGCAAGTAAAATACTCTAAATAATTCAAGATGTAGCTAGGCGACAAGTGAATAAGTCGCTAGAAGCCTGCAAGTAAAATACTCTAAATAATTCAAGGTGTAGCTAGGCG